>UGUC01000003.1 GCA_900455155.1 Providencia stuartii
CCAAGGGCTTTTCTCCAGAAACTTGCGCGTATAGGCATTCGTTTCAGGAGTATCTTTGCCTTCTTTGCGCGCAGTTAAGTTCACACCAAAGAAAGCGGTTTTCATTGTATTTAATTGGCTTTGATGAATCGTTGCGAACCGCATCAGTGCTTTATTGAAGTGACCATAACGAATAGACGCTCCAACTAACACCTTTTCATACGATGTAATATTGATATTTTTTTCGCTATTTAAATCTCGAATATCACATTGGCGCCCTACACTTCGTAGTTGCTCCGCCATTTTCAAAACAATTTTTTTAGTTTGTCCATCTGTGCTCGAATGCAAAAGTAAGTAACTCATTCTTGATCCTATCTTATTAATCGCGCCAGAAGGTTGGCGTGAATAACACTAATAATGTAAAGACTTCAAGACGACCGAACAGCATAGTCACTACCAGTATCCATTTCCCTGCTGGGTTCATCGATGTAAAGTTATCAGCGACAGTGCCAAGGCCTGGCCCTAGGTTATTTAACGTTGTTGCGATAGCTGAAAAAGCAGAAAATTCATCGACACCCGTTGCAATTAATAGAAGTAAACTGACGATAAAAACGAGCGCATATGCTGAAAAGAAGCCCCATACCGCTTCGATGATCCTTTCAGGTAAAGCTCTTTGCCCTAACTTTATGGTGTAAACGGCATTTGGGTGAACAAGCCTTTTCAATTCCCGAGACCCTTGCAAAAACAATAGCAAGATACGGATAACTTTTAATCCGCCTCCTGTTGAACCAGCACAACCGCCAACAAATGCGGCACATAGAAGAAGCATCGGCAGGAACAAAGGCCATCCGGCAAAACTATCTGTTGTAAAACCTGCAGTTGTTGCCATTGAGACAACTTGGAAAAATGCCTGATCTAATGTTTGCCCAAAAGAGCCATACACTGAGTTGATAAAAGTAAAACCAGTGTACAGATAATGACGAGGGCTAACTGGAAGCTAATGAATGTTTTAAATTCAGGATCGGCGCCAAATAGATACCTAAGCTACGCCCAGTAAGCACGGCAAAGTGGCAGACCAAAATTACAACCTGAGATAATTAAGAAAACCGCAATAATGGTATTTATCGCTGGGCTATTGAAATACCCCACACTCGCGTCATGCGTTGAAAAACCACCAATCGCTATTGTAGAAAAACTATGAGAGATGGCATCAAACACATCCATACCTGCTATCCACAGCGCAATCGCACATACAATCGTCAGCAATACATAGATGAGGCCAAAGGGTTTTTGCCGTTTCTGCAATACGCGGTCGCATTTTATTATCTTTAAGCGGCCCAGGCATTTCAGCACGATAAAGCTGCATTCCCCCAACACCGAGTAATGGCAGGATCGCCACAGCAAGTACGATGATCCCCATCCACCTAACCACTGTAGCATTTGCCTATAAAATAATATGGCTTTCGGAAGCGTATCGAGCCCAGTTAACGTTGTCGCTCCTGTTGTGGTTAACCCAGAAAAGGATTCAAAAAAAGCCATCGGTTATGGAAAGGTTTGGCTTTTCAGAAAAGATAAAAGGTAATGCCCCCCACACTTCCTAACACGGTCCAAAACAAGACGACAATAAGAAAACCCTTCTTTTGCTTTAAGCTCATGCTTGCTGTTGCGCGTTGGGATCCATAACAGTAATCCGAGCACTAAAGCCGTAACAAACGTTTGACTAAATGCTCGACCCTGCTCCATCACGATAAATAAGCGCAACAATACCCGGCACAACCATGGTAAAAGAGAAGATAATAACGAGTAGCCCGACAATACGGGTTATTGCACGAAAATGCATTCGGCAGGTTCCTTGCTAACCAATTGACTATTCCAGATTTCAGGTATGAGTTCTAAAGCCCCGCGACTCATATCGCGTAATTTATCATTGACTTCTTGCTTCTAAGGTAGCAGAATTGCAATTCGTAGGGAAACAGATTCGTTATATTCACTGTGTAAAATCATCCCGTTGACCTGCGTAACTAGCTGCTCAACCGTATTAATAAATGCATAATCACAAACTAGCTGGAAAAATTTTTGCGGTACTTTTGTTTGTGTTGGTAATAACTTAAGTGCTTGCTGAGCACCATTACCATAAGCTTTAACTAAACCGCCTGTCCCTAGTTTGATACCACCAAAATAACGTACAACAACACAGGTGATCTCCCCAAGATTGCTGCCGAGCAATTGTGCCATTATTGGCTTTCCGGCCGTTCCTGTTGGCTCACCATCGTCGGAAAAAACCTAACTGCTGAGAATCATCTGGGCGCCCTGCAACAAATGCCCAGCAATGGTGCCGAGCATCTGGGTATTGAGCTTTAATGGATTGAATATACTCCTTTGCGGCATCAATACCTTCTGTATGTGCAAGATAGGTAATAAAACGGCTTTTTTTAATTTCTTCTGTATAACAGATAGATTCAGCCGGTATTAAATAAGGTTTCATTACGGTAGTTGCAAATCTCGCGTCATATTTTCAATCCGATTATGATGAATGATGATGTTATCTTCAATACGAATACCCCCATAAGGTTTGAACTGCTCAATTTTTTCCCAATTAAAGTGTTGAGCAAATTCGCCTGCGCGCCAAGATGACAGTAACGATTCGATAAAATAAAGGCCGGGTTCAATAGTCAGCACCATTCTTGGTTCCAGTACGCGAGTGCAGCGAAGGAAAGGATACATTTTCGGTGCAGCAAGCCAGTGTGCCATCTTCATCCTGCATAAAACCAGCAGCATCATGAACTTGTAAACCTAGAGGATGGCCTAACCCATGGGGTAGGAATGGCGTGGTTAGCCCTTGCTCCACCATAGTTTCTTCGCTAATTCCCTTAATGATTGAGTGTTTTTTCAATAGCTTAGCAATTCGATGGTGCATATCGACGTGGTAATCGGTATAACGTACACCTGCTTTGATGGTATCAATCAAGGCCAACTGTTCTTTATTCATATCGGCAACAAGAGCAGCAAACTCACTTTTGCCTTTTGCGGCATAAGTACGAGTTATATCAGCAGCATAGCCGTTATACTCAGCCCCTGCATCAATCAGAAAGCTTCTTATTTCATTCGGTGCTTGTTGCTGTAATTTAGTGTAATGCAATACGGCTGCATTTTCATTGAGTGCAATAATATTCCCATAAGGTACATCTGTATCGCGATGCCCTGTCGCTTGTAAGTAACTGATGTTGATATCAAACTCACTCATGCCTGCTTGGAAAGCCTCGAATGCCGATAAATGACCATTTACCGCCATTTTTTGCGCTTCACGCATGCAATACATTTCATAATCTGTTTTATAAGAACGATGGAAATGATAGAAATCAACGACAGGTTTTGGGTTAATATTTTGTAGGCGAATACCCAGTGATTCCGCTCTAGCTTTAGCAGAACCAATATAGGCAATATTTTCTTTAGGTATATTCGCTAAAAACTCACTAATATCATCTGCATTTTTTAAATGAATAAGCTCAACTTCTTTGGTCCAAAAGCTATTTGGTAATGGCTCAACGCTGTGCCAATAATCAACGGGAGAATAGAACCAAAGTTTAGGTTTATTCACACCATCCACTAATAACCAAGAATGTGGAACATCGGTGACAGGCACCCATGCTTTAAAGTGAGGATTCACTTTGAAAGGATAGTCGCTGTCATCAAGAAAAATACGTTGAGGTTCACCCGAATGAATCAGTATGGCGTCTAGCTTGCTGCGTTGTAAGACCTGCTGAGTTGTTGTTTGCAAAGTTTTAATATGTTCAGCGTAGAGTGCAGTCAGTTTTTCCATTTCATTCAACCTTTCAGTTTTATTAGAAAATCCAAGCTTAGCACGTTCTTGAATTGACTGGTATGCAATCTGAGGGGAAATCCACTTAATCAACTGATTATTAAATAGAATACTATTTTCCCTCTCCTATATTTCACTTATTTGCTGTGATCAACGTTCCAGTTTTGTTATCAATTATTTGCATTCCCTTAACATTCTAGTCACACTCAACTCTATCTGGTCGTACCAGATGATAAAATCATCATAAGGAGAACGGCATGCTTTATCAAAGTGAAAACAATCTATGTTCAATGGTTGAAAACAGGTATTGCAGAACTCGTTTTTAAACCTCGCCTGGGCCAATAAATAAATTGGATACTCATACCGTTGCTTCACTTGATGAAGCAGTTGCTGTACTTGAACAGCAATCAGGCCTATTAGGCGTTATTCTAAGATCTGACAAGCCTGCATTTATTGTTGGGGCAGATATCAAAGAGTTTCTTTCACTTTTTGAAGCACCAGCAGAGACCCTAAGCGAGTGGTTAGGCTACGCAAATGGTATTTTTAATCGTATCGAAGACTTTACCTGTTCCTACTCTTAGCGCCATTAATGGGTATGCGCTAGGTGGAGGCTGTGAATGTATTCTTTCTACTGACTTACGTATTGGCGACTCCAGATGCGCGTATTGGGTTACCTGAAACGAAACTCGGTATTATGCCGGGCTTTTGGCGGCTCTGTTCGTTTACCTCGATTAATCGGTTTTAGATAGCGCCCTAGAAATTATTACCGCAGGCAAAGACATTAGTGCCGCAGAATCACTCAAATTCGGCTTGGTTGATGCCGTTGTTGAGACGGACAAACTTGTAGAATCAGCCCTTGCCCTCATTGAATCAGCAATCGCAGGAGCGATTAATTGGCAGCAAAGACGTCAACCTAAGTTACAACCATTACAACTTAGCCCTATTGAACAGAGCATGAGCTTTAATGTTGCAAAAGGTATGGTGTATAAGGTTGCAGGAAAACACTATCCCGCCCCTATGACGGCAGTCAATACCATTGAAAAAGCAGCCAACTGTGCTCGTACTGAAGCCCTAAAACATGAAACAGCAGCTTTTGTTCCACTTGCTCATAGCGATGTTGCTCGCTCATTAGTTAGTATTTTCTTAAATGATCAGCAAGTTAAATCAACAAGCAAACAGCTTTCTCGTCACGTTGAAGCCCCTCAACATGCCGCAGTACTAGGAGCAGGAATTATGGGAGGTGGAATAGCCTACCAGTCCGCAAGTAAAGGCGTTCCTGTGCTCATGAAGGATATTAATGAAAAATCTTTAGATTTAGGCATCGAAGAGGCTCATAAACTATTAAATGGTCAATTTGAGCGCGGGAAAATCAATGCCTCAAAAATGGCGAAAACACTCGCATCGATTCATCCTTCGCTTTCTTACGCGGGTATCGAAAATTCACAAGTGATCGTGGAAGCGGTCGTTGAAAACCCCAAAATTAAAGCCGCTGTGCTGACGGAAGTTGAAGCATTAGTTAGCCCAGAAACAATTTTAGCGTCTAATACGTCGACCATACCGATTACTGAGCTAGCGAAGTCGTTAAAACGTCCCGAAAATTTTTGTGGTATGCACTTCTTCAACCCTGTGCATCGCATGCCGCTTGTTGAGGTTATTCGTGGTCAAAAAAACCTCAGAGGATACCATCGCCAGAGTCGTCGCTTACGCCAACAAAATGGGTAAAACCCCCATTGTCGTTAATGACTGCCCTGGTTTCTTCGTCAATAGGGTTCTTTTCCCTTACTTTGCAGGTTTTAACTTACTGCTACAAGATGGTGCAGATTTCAGAGAAATCGATAAAGTCATGGAAAAAGAATTTGGCTGGCCGATGGGACCTGCATATCTTCTTGATGTAGTTGGTATTGATACCGCATCCCATGCAGAGCATGTAATGGCACTAGGGTTCCCTGAGCGCATGAGTAAAACAGGCAAAAATGCTATTGATGTTATGTTTGAAGAAAAACGGTTTGGGCAAAAAAATGGCAAAGGCTTTTATCAATATGAAAAAGATAAAAAAGGAAAGCCAAAGAAAGTTGATGACCCCGCCACAGATGCATTACTCGCCTCAATCAGTCAAGGCAAGCGCTCATTTACAAAAGAAGAGATCATTGCACGTATGATGATCCCGATGATCAATGAGGTCGTTCGTTGTTTAGAAGAGGGCATCATTCAAAGCCCTGCCGATGCAGACATCGCTTTAGTTTACGGCCTTGGGTTCCCTCCTTTCCGAGGAGGCGTCTTCCGCTACTTAGATACCGTTGGCACACAATCTTATGCTAAGACAGCGGAGGCCTATGCTCAGTTAAGCCCTCTGTATCAAATTCCTGCGGGTCTCAAAGAAAAATCTCAGGCCAATTCCAGTTATTATGCGAAGCCACCTGTAGTGGCAATTGATATTAAAAAAGTTGCGAGAGGCTAATAGTATGGAAAATGTCGTTATTATCGATGGAATACGTACACCAATGGGGCGTTCAAAGGGCGGTGTATTTCGCCATGTCCGAGCGGAAGACCTCTCAGCACACCTGATGAATGTGATTTTTGAACGCAACCCTAACGCAAGCAAAAAAGAACTCAATGATATTATTTTGGGGCTGTGTGCAACAGACCCTTGAACAAGGGTTCAATATCGCTAAAAACGCTGCGTTACTGACTGATATCCCACATACAGTTCCTGCGGTCACAGTTAACCGTTTGTGTGGCTCTTCAATGCAAGCTCTGCATGATGCTAGCCGACTTATTATGACAGGCGATGCAAACTCAGTCTTAATTGGTGGTGTGGAGCACATGGGTCATGTTCCCATGACACATGGTATTGATTTCAACCCTAAATTAACGTTACGTGTCGCAAAAGCGGCTGGTGCAATGGGCCTAACCGCAGAAATGCTGGCTAAAATGTACAAAATTAGCCGTGAGGAGCAAGATGCGTTTGCCCTTAGATCGCACCAACGTGCTGCCCAAGCCACTAAAAATGGTCAATTTAAACATGAAATAGCGCCCGTAGCTGGGCATGACAGCCAAGGCAATCTCTTTGCCGTGGATTATGATGAAGTTATCCGTTTTGATGCAAGCCTCGAAAGCCTAGCATCATTGCGCCCCGCCTTTGACCCCGTAAGTGGTACCGTCACGGCAGGTAACTCTTCTGCCCTTTCAGATGGGGCGTCAGCAATGCTCATCACAGGCGAAAGCTACGCTAAAGAACGAGGGCTCAAGCCACGTGCCAAAGTTCGCTCAATGGCCGTTGTTGGCTGTGATCCTTCAATCATGGGCTTTGGGCCAGTTCCTGCTACAGAGCTAGCGCTAAAACGCGCGGGGTTATCATTAGCGGATATCGATATTATTGAATTAAATGAAGCATTTGCCGCTCAATCCATTGCCTGCTTAAAAGGGCTGAAACTGCCAGAAAGCCTTATTGATGAAAAAGTCAACCTTAATGGCGGTGCTATTGCATTGGGCCACCCTCTGGGTTGTTCTGGGGCAAGGATTACAACGGCATTGCTCAATCAGTTAGAGCTGAAGGATAAACAATTTGGCCTAGCAACAATGTGTATCGGATTTGGGCAAGGCATTGCCACGATCATTGAGCGTGTATAGTGTGTCTATACCCTAAGTCGTTCAAGCGCATGTTTGCCAAAAGGATAAGCTCAAAAACGGTATTATCTGAGCAATGCCAAACAGCTAAACCTGCGCCAATTGAAATATAAAGGGTATAGCCGCGAGTTGCCGTAGTGTTGTTGTATGTTGTCAACATTCCCGCCTAGTCAGGGGCGGGCTTTTTCTTTTTTGCCACTTGGTTTATCCATTTGGGCAAAGTTTAACTGACAAGTTACTGTCTAAAACAACCAATCAATGTCATCACCAACAAGGAAAGTGGCACATATACGCTCAATCATGCCACAGGCCATCGATTCAAATATTCAGTAAATTATCATTTAAATAAACTCGTAGGCATCACCAAATAATTGTTCAGGCTTTGCATTACGCTCTGCACAAAAACGTTCTCTGGCGATTTTTGCCATTTCAAAACGCCCTGCTATGTAAATATCATAGGAGGACAAATCACCAAAATCTTCCAATACCCCACTTAAAACCGTTCCTGAGCGCCCTCTCCATTGTTCATCCGGTTGTTCAACGATAGGTATCACTTTTAGATTAGGATAACGTTCACTAAGCGCTTGCAGCTCTCCTAAGTCGTAAAGGTGCTCTAGCTGACGCCCCCCCCAGTAGAAGGTAATATCTCTAGAAGGGTTTTCCATGAGAGCCGCGAGTAGGATCGAATGCGTGTAAGAAAACCCCGTGCCCCCTGCAACTAAGATCATTGGGTTTTGGCTATTTTCTCTAAACCATGCCTTGCCATGTGGGATATCAATATCGATGCGGCGTTGATCTAAAATTCGATCCATCACCGCCATGGCATAAAGATTGATTTCTGAAGCGCCAATATGTAATTCAATTGTTTCATTATTAGCAGGTGTAGATGCCATTGAGAATGGGCGCTTATCACGCTCATCCATGATCACCATAAGGTACTGACCTGCTTTAAAATGAAAAGGACCATCCGGCAACAAAATAACCCGATATACTGTGTCAGTTATGGACTCAACAGATGTGACTTTACAGCTCAAAGTTGCCATGGCTCCCCTCTTATTTTTCAAAAATATTCAATTGATCCCAAATATCATCAATTCGCGACTTCACTTGTTCATCCATAACAATTGGCCTACCCCATTCCCTGTTTGTCTCACCGGGCCATTTATTTGTTGCATCTAGCCCCATTTTTGACCCTAGACCAGAGACTGGTGATGCAAAATCAAGATAATCGATAGGTGTATTTTCCATCATAACAGTATCGCGAGCAGGATCCATACGAGTGGTTATCGCCCAGATCACATCTTTCCAGTCACGCGCATTGATATCATCGTCACACACAATAACAAATTTTGTGTACATAAATTGACGGAGGTAAGACCAAACACCCATCATGACGCGTTTTGCATGGCCTGCGTATTGTTTTTTCATCGTAACAACAGCAAGACGATATGAGCACCCTTCTGGAGGAAGGTAAAAATCGACGATTTCTGGAAACTGCTTTTGTAAAATAGGTACTAGGACTTCATTTAGGGCTTCACCCAGTACGGCAGGCTCATCGGGTGGCCGGCCTGTATAGGTAGAATGGTAAATCGCATCACGGCGTTGAGTAACATGGGTTACCGTAAAGACAGGGAAACTATCTATCTCATTATAATAACCAGTATGATCACCATAAGGCCCTTCCGGCGCGAGCTCACCAGGTTCAATGTAGCCTTCTAAGATAATCTCAGCGCCCGCAGGTACTTCAAGATCATTCGAGATACATTTAACGACTTCCGTTTTATTACCACGTAATAAACCGGCGAACGCATATTCAGACAGCGTATCAGGAACTGGAGTCACCGCACCTAGGATAGTTGCAGGATCCGCACCAAGCGCTACTGCAACAGGGAATTTTTCACCCGGATGCTGTTGGCACCACTCTTGAAAATCCAGCGCACCACCGCGGTGAGAGAGCCAACGCATGATCACTTTATTTTTCCCCAACACCTGTTGGCGGTAAATACCCAAGTTTTGACGCTCTTTATTAGGGCCTCTTGTTACCGTTAATCCCCATGTAATCAGCGGCGCAGCATCTTCAGGCCAGCAGTGCATAACAGGGATTTTGGTTAAATCGACGTCATCCCCCGCCCAAATTTGCTCTTGGCAAGGGGCTGAGCTTAGCCGTTTTGCTGGCATGTTGAGTACCTGTTTGAACTTAGGTAATTTATCAAACAGGTCACGAAAACCTTTCGGTGGATCCGGCTCTTTTAGAAAAGCAAGCAGCTTACCAACATCGTGTAGTGCCTTGATATCTTCCTGCCCCATTCCCATCGCAACACGTTTGGTTGTGCCAAATAGGTTGCACAAAACGGGCATATCATAGCCTTTAGGGTTTTCAAATAATAAGGCAGGGCCCCCTGCTCTAAGCGTGCGATCAGCTATTTCCGTCATTTCGAGGTAAGGGTCGACTTCCATCGTAATACGTTTTAGTTCGCCTTGCTTTTCAAGCTGGGCAATGAAGTCTCTTAGGTCACGGTATTTCATTGTCATCTTTTACTATTACAGAGGGAGTCTCATTATAAGACGTCCGGCCAAGGTTACAAGTTACCCATAAAAACTATTCATAATCAATATGGTTATAGTCAAAAACATCTTATTTTACTGGCAATCGAATGGAACCAATGCTTTTAATGATAAAGTATCAAACTGTTCAGGGAATGATTGGTTGTGCTGAAAGAGTTTAAAACCTTCATTTTTACCACTGAAATAAGTCAATGTGTTGCCTTTAATCTGTAATCCACTACCTTCTCTCAGTGCAACCACGACTTCATGAGGGTTGATGACACAAAACTCTTGTAATCGCTCATCTCGCGTTTCCCCCATATGACCTGAGATATGAGAATCGATATAGTGGGGATTTATCTGTACGGGAAACAACCCCAAAGACGGCATAATCACCGCATTACTCACAGGCATATCATTGGTCGTACGAATACTTGGTGTAGCCACATTACAACCCGCACTCCAACCAATATAGGGAACATCACGCTCTTTAACCGCGCGCTGGATAGCAACAATCAACCCATTTTCATGCAGGCACTTATTTAACCACCATGTATTGCCCCCACTTACAAGGATACATTCTGCTTGTTCAATCGCTTCGACAGGGCTGGAAAAATGTTCAATTGACGTAACTTTAATACCTAAAGCTTCGCTTAATTGCTCTGCTCGCTCATCATGAGGATCCCGTAATATCGCATAAGGCACCAATACCGCTGATGTAATGTTCCTACGTGCGATCATTTCATGGATACGAGGTAAGGCATAACTTAGCCATACTGGATTGTTTGGAAGCTTACCGTTACTCAATAAAAAAATTTCCATGCTGTCTCCTAGATAACCTGTTATTACATTATCACTAACTATAATTTATTGATTTTTAGTTAGTATATATTTCTGATTCTAAATGCTATTCTTACTTTGTCGATTAGTCACATTTTTATACTTTAATTTGTTATGATGAGCATAATTTTGTTGTATTGGGTTTAAGAAATGGAAAAATGGCATCTGCTATATTGTAAACGTGGCCAAATTGATAGGGCCATAGAGCACCTAAATAGGCAAAATGTGATCTGCATGACTCCCATGACAGAAATAGAAAAAGTGGTTAGAGGAAAGCGAACAAAAGTACAAGAGCCGCTATTCCCTAATTATCTGTTCGTGAAGTTCGATCATAACGAAATCCATACCACTACAATACAATCCACTCGCGGTGTCAGCCATTTTGTCCGTTTTGGCCTACACCCCGCCATTGTACCAGACGAAATTATCGAACTTTTGCAACAAGCGCCCCTTGGGCATCTCGTCGATCCCGAAACGCCAACTCATGGTGATAATGTCTTGATTACCGAAGGCATTTTTGCAGGTATTCAGGCAATTTATGATGAGCCTAATGGTGAATCACGCTCAATCTTATTACTGAATATTTTAAATAAAAATGTGTCTAAAGTACTCGATAATACTCAGTTTAAAAAGCTATCTTAACCCACATAAAAAAACTGCACCTTAATTGGGTTGGCTACCAACCTGTTGAGTGCAGTTATAAATCGAGTTTTTATAGACTGAATAACGATAAATTAAGGCTCTTCTTTCTCTTCATCGTCTTCTTCATTATTTTCCCGATCTCGCCGACCTTTACCCACATAAAAGTTAGATAAAAGCACACCAAGCTCAAACAACAGATACATTGGCACGGCAAGTAACGTTTGAGAAAGTACATCTGGTGGTGTTAAAAACATCCCCACAATAAATGCACCGACTAAAATATAAGGCCGTTTGCGTTTTAGTGATTCAGGGGTTGTGACGCCGGTCCAACACAACAGAATAATAGCAATCGGTACTTCAAAGGCCGCACCAAATGCCATAAATAAGGTCATTACAAAACTGAGATATTTACTAATATCAGGAATGAAATTGACGCTATCCGGTGTTGTTTTGACAAAGAAACCAAAGGCTAATGGGAAGACAACAAAGTAAGCAAAAGCCATCCCTAAATAGAAAAGGAAGCTACTGGAGACCAATAAAGGCAGCATCAGCCGACGTTCGTGCTTATATAACGCTGGCGCAATAAAGGCCCAAATTTGGTATAGGATCACCGGTATCGAAATAAATACCGATACCATCATGGTCAGTTTAATTGGAGTGAAAAAGGTTGATGCCACATCTGTCGCACTCATTTGAGAACCAACAGGAAGCTTATCAATCAAAGGTGCGGCGACTAGCCGATATATATCATTTGAAAAGTAAGCTAAGGCAGCGAACACAATCAAAACCGTAATCAAACAGTTTAACAGCCGCTTCCTGAGTTCAATGAGGTGGCTAATAAGTGGTTGTGTATCATTTACAGCCATGTTCTATTTTTCGCTTTCTGTCTGATTAGGATTTTTTTTCTCTGTAACGCCATTTTGCTGGTCGCTGTCATTGTTTAGCGATGGCTTTGTCGGCTCATCGACGACAGCTGCCATTTTTGCTGCATATTCAGGATCAGGATCCGATTCAGACTCTGGTGGTTGCGAAGCTTTATTTTGAGCATCTTTAACTGCATTGTCGTAGTTATCAGTTAACTCTTTTGCTTTTTGTAGCTCACTTGCAACGCTCTCTGTTGTCGAGTGATATCCTGTTTTTAATGATTGTGCAGCTTGGCGAAGCTCATCCATAGATTGTTTCAGTTCAGGGGAAAGCGTTTCCATACCCGCTTTTTCCTGAACTTTTTTCAACGTGTCTTGTAACTCTTGCAATTTGAGTTCTTGTGACAATTCATTTTGCACATTGGAGGCTAATGAACGCATCGCACGGATCCAACCAGCAACAGTTCTCACTGCTACTGGTAGGCGCTCAGGGCCTAAGACGACAAGACCAATAACTGCAACAAGCAGCAGTTCACTGAAACCTATGTCAAACACGGTTTAACCCTGCTCTTTATTTTTGCTCTCAACTGGGCTGTCTTTCTTGTCAGCAGCCTGTTGCTGTTCTGTAATATTTTTAGGTGCAAAGTCAGCATCTTGTTTTTCTTGCTCTTCTTTTGCAGCCTTAGCAGCTTCATCATCGTTCATCGCTTTTTTAAAGCCTTTCAATGATTCACCTAAATCCGACCCCAGAGAACGTAATTTTTTGGTGCCGAAAATTAAAATAATAAGTAGAGCAATAATAATAAGTTGCCAAGGGCTACCAAAAGCGGCCGTTGCAATAGTTGATTCCATTGTTTATACCTCTGTAAAAGTGGGATCAATAGTTATTTATCCCATTATATACAACCTGCTCACAATACGGAAATATTCACAGGCTTATAAACTTGTCGCAAAACAAGGTTTACTTAACTTTTCCCCGATTTATACCAGCCTATAATCCATGATAACGCGCCAGCAGACATAAATGCTATAGCCATTCTATTTGAAGCGGAAATAAAGAATAAAACTCCGCAAAGAATCAGTGTTGCACCAATTCCTAATAGGTATTGAGACTTACGCTGTTTATTACGTTGCTGTTTTTAATTGTTCTGACAATTGTTCGATATTGGACTGTAAAGAACTTATGTTGACGCAAAGCACCATAAATTAAGTCTGGAATTTCAGGCATTTTCTCGGCCCAGTAAGGGGCTTTCTCTTTTAACGCTTGGGTAATTGCAGGAATACCGACTTGACTGTGTACCCCAATCTTCTAAAAATGGTTTCGCCGTTTTCCATAGATCCAATTGAGGATAAAGCTGACGGCCTAAGCCTTCCAATATAGAGTAAGGTTTTCTGTAGCAGTACAAGTTGGGGCTGCACTTCCATATTGAAACGGCGCGCAGTATTAAATAAGTTTAATAGCACATGCCCAAAATGAAATTTCAGCTAACGGTTTTTCGAAAATAGGTTCACAAACGGTTCTGATAGCAAACTCAAAATCTTCAACGTTAGTATCTGCTGGCACCCAACCTGAGTCGACATGCAGTTCAGCGACCCTTACGGTAATCACGATTAAAGAAAGCAATAAAGTTCTCTGCAAGATAGCGCTTATCTTCTTTATTCAGTGAACCAACAATACCACAATCCGATGCCGATATACAGCGGATCTTCAGGGTGCTCATAGCTGACAAAAATATTGCCGGGGTGCATATCTGCATGGAAAAAGCTGTCACGAAAAACTTGAGTAAAGAAGACTTTCACGCCCCTTTCCGCCAAGATTTTCATGTTTGTCCCTTGCGCTTTTAAAGCCGCAATATCGGAAACAGGAATACCATAGATACGCTCCATGACCATAACGTTTTCGCGACAATAATCGGCATAAACCTCTGGTACATATAGCATTGAGCTATTCTCAAAATTACGACGAAGCTGAATAGCATTAGCCGATTCACGTAAGAGATTTAGCTCATCGATCAAGGTTTTTTCATATTCACGAACCACTTCTTTAGGGCGTAGACGGCGACCATCAGGCAGTAAAGGCACCCAATTAGCGATACGATACATGAGTTTTACATCCGCTTTGATAACCGGCAGGATATCAGGACGGATAACTTTTAAAACGACTTCCTTACCATTCTCTTTGAGTTTTGCGGTATGTACTTGAGCAATCGAAGCTGACGCTAGTGCCTTTTCATCGAAATCATCAAACCACTGTTCGAGTGGGCCGCCTAATGATTCTTCAATGTAACGACGAGCCAGTTTGCCGTCAAAGCTAGCGACCTTATCTTGCAGCAAAGAGAGTTGGTCAGCGATAGCGGGTGGAAACAGATCGCGTCGGGTAGATAGCATCTGCCCAAACTTGATCCAGACAGGCCCCAATTCTTGTAAAGCTAAACGTAAACGCTCACCAAGCTCTTTGCCCTTATGCTGGTTTTTAATCCAAAAGAAACCAAAACGACCAATACGCAGCGGTAGCGTCAGCTTTACTTTTGGGATGAGCTCATCCAAACCATACGAAAGGAATACCCGAATAATAAAGTAGAGACGTTTTATTTCACCGGGCGTCATTATACTCCTCCAACTGGCTCAATCGTTTTTCTAGCTCACTTAGTGAATCAGAAACTTGTTCTACTTCATCACTAAAATAAGCCAGTTCGAGTGGGTTTGGAGCCATTTTCCACTCTTCAAGCAGTGTGTCTTTGATATAGTTTTTTTGCCTGCATGCTAAATGTGAAGCTAAACTCGCGCCCTTGCGTAGTACTTGGCTAATACCTTGTGCCGCGACATCGCCTAAGTAAGGGGATAGATAGTGTGCAGGATCCCAAATTGCCATATCTAATAATGACGACCAATGCTGTACAACCTGCATATCACCTTCAATAACAATTTCACCACTATTGATTAGCTGTGATAACTGTTGTTTGTCTTTTAGCTTAATTAGCGTAAAGAGGGATGTTTTGATTGTACAATCAGCAGGCTCATGCCATTGGCTTAAAACATCGACATGGTTATCACTGAAAATCAACGTCAATGTTTTATTCAGCTCTTTCAAATCGATAGACATGACTTTACCCGCTAAGCGTGCTCTAGCGGGTTTTAAGACCGATTCTTTAAATAACATATGATTCAAACATGTTTCCATGAATGCCGTCATTAAAGAATATAACACTGTATTTTGGCTTTCAGCCTGTGCTGATGTGGCTTCCATCTTAGAATTTAAACCCTTTATGCAATGCGACAATACCACCTGTCATATTGGTATAGGAGACTTGTTCAAAGCCTGCATTTTCCATCATTGATTTCAGTGTTTCTTGGTCTGGGTGCATACGGATAGATTCTGCAAGATAACGATAGCTATCAGGATCCCCAACCACAGCTTGACCAATACGAGGTAGAACATGGAATGAATACGCGTCATAAGCCTTATTAAGCGGCTCAATTACAGGCTTAGAGAATTCAAGTACTAGCAGACGACCACCTGGCTTTAACACTCTGAACATTGAGCGCAAAGCTTTGTCTTTATCGGTCACATTACGTAGCCCAAAAGAGATGGTGATACAATCAAAATAGTTATCAGGGAATGGCAGTTCTTCTGCGTTGGCTTGAACATAGCTAACATTACCAACAATACCAAGATCACGTAATTTTTCACGTCCCATTTTTAACATAGAGTCGTTAATATCAGCGAGGATCACCTCACCTTTTTCACCGACAAGACGAGAAAACTTCGCGGTTAAATCACCAGTACCACCAGCAAGATCTAAAACACGTTGGTTACGACGTACACCACTGGCTTCTATCGTAAAACGTTTCCAGACACGATGAATGCCGAAAGACATTAAATCATTCATCAAGTCATATTTTGATGCTACAGAGTGAAAAACATTAGCCACAAGGCCAACTTTATCTTCTTTGCCTACGGTACGGAAACCAAAATCAATAGTTTCTTTTGATGGTTCTGTCATTTCTATTATGCCTGTTTATAATTCAAACTTTTGTAGGAAGTGTAACAGTCTTTGAGGTAAAACCCTATCAAGAAGTCTAAGATTCCGCACAATATGGCTTATCTGACTTTTCAACGAGCTGTGGTGAAATAGGCTGTTTTACCTCAACCCCCATTTCTTTAAAGCTTTCTGCCTGACTAATTAAATTACCACGCCCCTCAGCCAACCTTTTCATTGCGGATTGGTAAGCATTATCCGCTTTATCAAGGCTTGCCCCTAAAAGTTGCATGTCATCAACAAAAAGGCGTAATTTGTCGTACATTTTTGCGGCTTTTGCGGCAATTTCTTGCGCATTTTGCCCTTGGCGTTCATAGCGCCACAAATTGTTAATTGTTCGCACCGCCACTAATAATGTGGAAGGGCAAACTAACATGATATTCTGTTTTATACCTTCATCAAGTAGCTCAGGCGATTCTTTTAAAGCCAATAAGTAAGCCGGTTCAATTGGAATAAACATCAATACATAATCTAAAGAGCGTATCCCCGGTAGTTGATGATAGTCCTTATGACTTAGCATACGCATGTGATTACGAATTGAAGCTACATGGTTTTTGATAGCCTGAGTTTGTTCGTCAGGGTCTTCACTATTGAAATATCTTTCATAAGCGACCAGTGACATTTTTGCATCAACAATCACGTCTTTACCTTCAGGCAAGCGGATAATCACATCAGGCTGATAACGGCTGTTATAGCTGGTATTAATACTGACTTGTGTTTTCAAACTCACTCCCTTTGCGTAAACCAGAAGCTTCCAAGATCCGCGTCAGAATGGTTTCTCCCCAGTTTCCTTGGATCTTGTTATCCCCTTTAAGGGCTCGAGTCAGGTTAACCGCTTCTTTGGTCATTTGAGTATTTAGCTGCTGTAACTGACGGATTTCATACGCCAGTGTATGCCGCTCTTTGGCTTCTTCACCAAAGCTTTGCTGTACCTGTTGGCGGAACCCCTCAAGCTGTTCACGAAATGGGGATAGCATGGCAATCAAGCTTTTTTGCTGCTGCTCTGATGCCCTACGCTCATTCTGCTCAAAAATTCGGTTGGCTAAATTTTCAAATTGAATCGTTAACCGCTGCTCACTGTTTTGCAGCAGGCGCTGTTTCTCTTCATTGGCTAGCTGGCTTTGCTCAAAACGTGTTGTGATTTCTCGTAATTCAGCTTCTTGCTCACGATTAATATCTCTGAGTGTTCGCAACTCTTGTTCGAGACGTTCATATTCCATTTTCCACTCAGAAAGATGGATGTTTTTTTTCATCACTGGCCGCAAGTTGACGATTAATGTGTTGGAGTTCTTGCTCTTTTTGGTTAAGTTTTTGCGCAATAAACAGCCAAACGGCTAAGCCGCCAATTAATATACCGCCAAGGGCGCCAATAACCCCATATAAAAGAGAGGTATCCACTGTTAAATCCTTACATGACGAGATCTAGGGTAAGGTAATCGGATACTGTATATCAGTCCAGAAGTAATTTAAAACAAGCCCTAAATTGCGAGACGATTCGCAGCTTAGCCCATCCACTGAGCTAGCCAACGTAATCCAAATGCACCTGGCGCTAATATACCAAATGCCCAAATCATCGCAGACACTAAGTTTGCCGCCTGAAAATAGCGTTTAGGCATTTTACAAATCCCAGCCACTAAAGGTACGACGGCTCTGAATGGCCCGAAGAAACGCCCTAAAAAGACACTCCATATGCCCCAACGATTGAAAAAGTGCTGTCCTCTATCAATCATTTGAGGTTTGCGAGAAATCGGCCACATTTTACGGACGTTATCTTTATAGTGAAAACCAAAACCAATAGGAGAGCCAATCACCAAAAAATGCCCCTAACGTTGCCGCAAGCCATACAGGCCAGAATGTAATACCACTTTCGCCGATGAGGGCACCTAAACCTAACAGGATGACAGTTGCAGGCAACAGCAAAGATAAAAAGGCTAAAGATTCACCAAATGCTAGAAAGAAGATGATTGGCAGCGCCCATATTTCATGTTCACGGGTAAATTCGGTCACTGTATGGACGATTTCATTCAACGTCACAGCCTTTCTCCCTTTATAATGGATTGGTTTAATACATTAACTAATATGTAATAAACCAATCTTAAACTAATTATTCGAGGAAATAACTTTGAAGTAAGCTTCTGCCAGCATTATCCAGTCCAAAATCACTCTCCAGCCATTTATCAATACTACCATAATGTGTTTTTATGCTATTTATGGCTGTCATAAGAAATTCTTCACGCACAGAATAGACATACTCAAACTTTTTCACCACACTGTCACTCATCCTTTGTGCATGCTCTTCCAATAAATGCTTACGGAATGGCGCGAGGGTTTCATTTGTCAGTAGGTAATCTTCCATGACGGTATCTAAGTCTGCACCCAGCGCAAATAGTACCAAAGCGGCGCCAACACCAGTACGATCTTTACCGACCGCACAATGCTGAACGATCCCCCTTTTTCAGGCTGCTTTAACATACTCACAAGTTGATGGTAAGCAGGATTATTTAAAGGCAATAGCTCGTAAAGGCGCCCCATAAATATTTTAGGGTCAAACTGTTCAAGTGACTCTGGTGTCAGTTGACCTAAGTCGGCACTGACCTCCTTTGCCATAGGATTCGCTGGGGCATTAACATAATGAGCACCATCCCAAATCATATCTGGTTTTGCTTTTGTTTCCGCCACATCACGGTAATCCAAGATTTGATAAAGGTTTTGTGATTGTAAAACGGCCAAATCCTCTGTCGTTAAATGGTTCAAAGCTCCTGAACGAAATAGCACGCCTGATTTTATTTTGTTGCCATTGGCTAATTTTTTTCCGCCGAGGTCACGGAAGTTAATTCCACCTTTTAACGGTAATACTGAAGGGTGTAAATAAGGTGTTTTTGTCATAATTATCGCTACCTATGATATTGATTATGACTAAAACCATAACAGATTATGACCGGAAAAAAATCAGAAAAAATACCCGCCGTTAAGCAGGTATTCATAAAAGAGTGCATTGAAATGTAATCAATATCGAAAAAGAGAAAGAAAACTGGGCTCGTCTACGGTTTATTCACAACCGAGCGAACATCAAAGTAAACGAGCCAGTAATAGGAGAAATTAAAGTAGACGACGCGCAGCTTCAACAACAATGCTTAATACATTGCTTTCTGTTTTCTTCAACAGTGCTTCGTCTGGAATTTCTTGTTGAGTACGGTTAACAATCACACCTGCAACCATACCCGCACGTAGGCCTTGGCTTGAGCACATGGTCAGCAACGTCGCTGATTCCATCTCATAGTTCATCACGCCCATATCTTGCCATTCTTTCATTGAACCTCTGAAATGGCGCATCACACGACCAGTATAGGTGTCATAACGCTCTTGGCCTGGATAGAAGGTATCCGATGAAGCAGTCACACCCACATGGACTGTTGCACCCGCTTCTTTCGCTGCATCATAGAGTGCATTCGTACAAGTAAAGTTAGCAACGGCTGGGTATTCCAATGGCGCAAAATGTTGGCTCGCACCGTCTAATCTTACAGCTGCGGTTGTCACTAACACATCACCAACATTAATATTTTCTTGAATAGCCCCTGTAGTACCAATACGCAAGAAAGTACGAATACCTAGCTGCGCAAGTTCTTCTACAGCAATAGAGGTTGAAGGACCACCAATTCCCGTTGAACAAATAATGACTGCTTTACCATCAAGCTCACCACGCCAAGAGGTGAACTCACGTAAAGAAGCGAGATGTACCGGATTATCCATCAGGCGTGCGATTTTCTCGACACGATTTGGATCACCGGGAACAATTGCAACGGTTGCACCCTGTAAGTCACTCTTTTTTAGCCCTAAGTGGAATACGTCAGACATATCAAACTCCTTTACACAATGGCATCATTGAATTTATACGTTGTGATTAATATAGCGGTAAACCCATGTCAATTTAGTGACCATAGTCACTTTTAATGGAAATGATTTTATCTAGATTTCATTAAATAGTGATTTAGATCACAAATTAATTGTTTTAAATACAAATATGCAATCAGTATAGACGATATGAAAGAAAGTCACGAAAAAGCGCCCGAAGGCGCTTTGAATTATTGGCAGAAATAAAAGATAGTTTATCTATCAGAGAACTACATCAAGGATCAGAACGCCTACTAGACCAATGGCCCAAGCTATCGTTGTTGGGATAGACCAAACCATCATCTGTTGTCTAACGTCCTTAATACCCATCATTCGGTTAACAACCCAGTAGAGGCTGTCGTTGAAATAACCAAAGAACAGTGACCCCATTGTCGCAGCTTGAGCCGCAACAAGCAGATTGATATCAGGGATCTGGCTAATAATGGGAGCAGAAATCGATGCCGCTGTGATCATCGCGACGGTGCCCGAACCCTGAATTAAACGTACCAATGTGGCGATAATAAATGGGATCAACACTGGAGTGATTGGTAAACTCGCCACATGCTCCGCTAAAATATTCCCCGTACCACTGTCACGTAAAACCGCACCTAACGCACCACCCGCACCTGTTACCAGTAAGATGATCCCGGCTGACTGTAAGCCTTCTTCCATGCGGTCGATGACTTCTTCTTTCGTCGCTTTTGGCATCAGCGTATAAACGGCAATCAACACACTGATAGACAGAGCGATTATTGGCGCACCAAGGAATTCAAAGGTCTGGAAATACCAATTATTCTCCATCCCTTGAAAGGCGTCGGTTTTTAGCAATAACCCGTTGACCGCATTGATAAAGATCAACAAGATCGGTGTTACGATAGGTAATACAGATAAGAAGAGGCTTGGTAACGGCTTGTTCGCCTTTTCTTCCATATAGCGGTCGTGAATTTCTTTCAGATCTGCGTTGTTGCTTTCATCGGGCATAAACTCAGGGTATTTAACAGCTAACCACTTCGCGTAAAATACGATCCCAATAACGCAAGGGATAGCAAGGGTCATCCCCGTTAAGATCATGGCACCAATATCCACACCGAAGATCCCAGCAACCCCTAAAGGACCCGGAGTCGGCGGCACAGTGTGGTGAGTAACCACTAAGCCACCAGCTAATGCGACACCAAGTGTCAGCAGACTACGCTTACCATTTTTCGCTAATGCCTTCGCTAATGGGTAGAGGATCACGAATGCGGAGTCAACGAAAATTGGAATACTGACGATATAACCTGTGATAGCCAGCGCCCATTCTTCGCGTTTTTTCCCTAACCAACGAATAAAGCTATACGCTATTTGTTCAGCGGCACCAGAAACTTCTAGTACCCTTCCCATCATTACCCCGAGACCGATAACAATACCGATACCACCGAGTGTGCTACCAAAACCTTTTGTAATTACAGAGACGGTTTCTGCGGCGGTTAACCCACCTGAGATACCTGCAATAGCTGCTGCAATCAACATGGCAAGTAACGCATGAATACGCGTTCGCAATACCAAGAAGATCAGGACAAATATGGCCACCGCGAGGCCAATAATAGGAATATAGGACATAGCTTATCCCCTATTGCTGTGAGCCGTGGTGAGTGATGAATGAACGAATTGCATCAGCAAACGAACCATCTGCACGGAAACCAAGGCCTAAAGCACGGCTAATATCGAATTTACCCGGCCAACTTGCGACAATACGGTTAATGGCTTCATCCGGTTCAAAACGGATCAGATCAACCGCTTTTTGGCCTGCGACATCACGTAGAGCATCAATCATCCCTTGAACTGTCACAGTGATCCCCGGTAAGTTAACCGTACGAGACAAGCCAAATTGCTCTGCTGAAATGGTTGCAGCATGAATGAAATTACTGACAACCGTTTCTGGACTCGAGAGCCACAACGCAAGTTCAGGTGAAACAGGGCAAACACTCTCAACCCCATTTAATGGCTCACGAATGATGCCACTGGCAAATGAAGAAGCGGCTTTGTTCGGAACGCCAGGGCGCACACTGATTGTTGGTAGGCGTAACACACGTCCATCAACATAGCCTTTACGTGAATAGTCATTAACCATCAATTCGCACATCGCTTTTTGTGCACCATATGATGATTGCGGGTTAACCACACAAAGGTCGGTGATAACGTCAGGTAGTTCACCGCCAAATACTGCTAATGAACTGGTAAAGATAAACTTCATTGCAGGGTTTTTAGCACGAGCCACTTCCAATAATTGGCGAGTCGCTTCGAAATTTACTTTCATGCCTAAATCAAAATCGCTTTCAGCATGACTACTCACAATAGCAGCGAGGTGATAAACGATGTCGGTTTGCGCATCAATCAGCTTATCAGCGGCACCCGGCTGAGTTAAATCTGTTGCAACACAACTCACTCTAGCGTCTTCAATTGGCGATGTAGGGCACTGAATATCCGCTAAAACGAGTTGGTCAAATTTAAAACCCTGGCTGTTTTTAAGTAAAGCAGCGGCTAGCTGCTGACCCAAAAAGCCAGCGCCGCCTGTAATGATAACTTTCATTGTTATTCTCCTTGAATAGCCCTAATTTGAGCTATTCATCATTAGGTAAGATTATTTATGTCTTTATTAAATGAAGTTTTATATTTTGTTCTGTTATCCGCTGCACAGCATCGTTTGGTAGCTGATCATCACAAATAATGTCGTGCAATTGATTTAGTGGGCAAACACGGAACATGCCATATTTACCAAATTTGCTACTGTCAGAAACCAGCACACAGCGCCGAGCAACATCCAGTAATGTTTGTTTTATTTGTACTTTTTCTTCATGAGGCGTGGAAACCCCATGCAGTAAATCCCAAGAGCTAGTGCTAATAAATGCCACATCAACATTTAGGGTTTTCAGCATCATTGCGGCGGTATTGCCAACACACGAATGGTTACGTTTATCCACTTGCCCCCCCGTGTGATACAGATTGAGTTGTGATTTGTTCATCAAATACTGCATGATAGAAAAATCATTAGTCACAATCGTCAAATTAAACCGTTCACCCAGCACACGGGCTATCTCAAATGTCGTTGTTCCCGCATCAAGATAAACCACTTGCCCATCTTCAACGAGCGATGAGGCAAATTTACCTATTTCACGTTTGCTTCGGTGATGTAAACGCGCTTTCTCACTCCAAGGAAGCTCTTGGCGTAACGCATCGTTTAACCGAACACCACCGCTTATTGCAACGACTTTCCCTTCCTCTTCTAGCATGCGGATATCACGTCTTACCGTCATATGCGACACATTCATTAGCTCCACCAAGTCGTTAATCGACACGGTTTGGTACTCATGGACGTAACGGTAAATAAAATCACGACGCTCTGAAGGGATCATAGGCTCTCCTGTTTAAGACTGTGCTTGTTTCAGCCAACCTAAACCGTCTTCGGTACGACCTGCGGGGTGATATTCACATCCAAGCCAACCTTGATATCCCATTTCATCTAATTGTTTGAAAATCCATGGGTAATTGACTTCACCACTATCAGGCTCATGACGATAAGGAACTGAAGCTATCTGAATATGACTAAATTTACCCCATAAACGCTCAATTGTTTTCAATAAATCACCTTCCATGATTTGGCAGTGATAGAGATCCAATTGAATAAACACATTTTCACGTGCGATCTTTGGTAGCAATGCCTCAGCTTGCTTTTGCGTAGTCAAAAAGTAACCCGGCATATCACGCGTATTGATAGGCTCAATTAATACACGAATGCCATGCTCAGCCATAATATCTGCGGCATATTGAATATTTTTAATAAAACACGCTTGCTGCTGTTCAGGGGTAAATCGGGCATCCAATTTACCTGCCATCGCATGCACCTGCTTACAACCCAACGCTTTGGCATATTTCAGTGCCGTCTGTACGCCTTGTGCGAACTCATCTTCACGACCCGGAATAGATGCCATGCCGCGTTCACCCGCCGCCCAATCGCCCGCTGGCATGTTGAACAGCGCTTGAGTTAAACCATATTTTTCCAACTGTTCAGCTATCGCTTCAGGTTGTTCTTCATAGGGGAAAAGATATTCAACGCCAGTAAAACCCGCTTGTGCAGCGCGTTCAAAGCGCTGAATAAAAGGAACTTCGTTAAACATCATACTGAGGTTTGCTGCAAATTTAGCCATATCAGGTGCCTCATTTCTTTGGATAACGGCTTTCTAGCTCGTTAACTTGCTCTTCAGTGAGTGTTGTAAAACCTTGCTGGCGTAATGTGATATATAAACGCGCCGTATCTTCCAACTCTTCAGCATTGAAGAAAGCTTGCCTTAAGGTTTTACCGCCAACAACGGGTCCATGATTCGATAGCAGTACTGCGTTATGGTTAGGAGCCAATTTTTCAATTTCTTCACCAATACGGTCATCCCCCGGTGGCAAGTATTGAATTAATGGCAATTTGCCGACTCGCATCACGTAATAAGGCGTGATTGGCGGCAAGCAATTGCTGCTATCAAGCCCTGATAAACACGACAGTGCGGTTAGCCAAGGGGAGTGTAAGTGAACCACCGCTCGGCAATCAGGACGCTGTCGATACATCGCCATATGCATAGAGACTTCTTTAGTGGGCTTATCGCCATCGATCCAGTGCCCTTCTGCATCCAACTTACTTAGTCTTTCAGGATCTAAATCCCCAAAGCTGGAGTTAGTTGGTGTGACGATAATGTTCCCATCCGGAAGTTTGGCACTGATGTTTCCAGCTCCGCCACTACTATAGCCACGGTTAAACATCGATTTAGCCCAATCAGCCAGCTCTTGGCGTAGTGCCTTTTCTTCACTCATTAAACATCTCCTGTGCGTACTGGAAGAAATTCTCTTGGCCGAAATTACCCGATTTGAGTGCCAACCAGTGACCGCTTGTTAAATCTTGAACCCATGGAACGCCCGGTGCGATTGGCGCACCAATGCTTAATTGCTCGGTTCCTAGGCTTTGAACGACTTTGCCGGATGTTTCGCCACCCCGCAATAATAAAGGTGTTATAACCTTGTGCTTGTAAAAGTTTTACCACTTCCCCAAACACATTTTCCACTGCGCTACTCGCTATATCTGCCCCATACGTCTCTTGAATTTTTCTCAGAATTTCAGGTGGTTGGGTCGCATATAATAGTGGTGCGAGTCCTGTTAATTTTTGCTCTTGAACCCACGTTGCTAATTGTTGGGCATAGAGAGGGTTATCAATACACTCCCCGACATCCACGACTTTAGCTGGTGCAATTTGTTGGTAGTTTTGCACTTGTTTGTTGGTCATTGCTGAGCAACTGCCAGATAAAATCACGGTCTGACGGCCTTGGCGGCTAGGCGTTTCACCACGGCTACCACCTGCCCCCCATTCACATCCGGTATCCACATTGGCTAATGCCGCCCCAAGTCCAGAGCCACCTGTCAGTAAAGGCATCTCTTTTACCGCTTTGGCGATCGGTAACAAATCATTCATTGTTAATGAATCAACAACGATGTAACTCGCACCTTGCTCGGCTAAGGTTGCTAAACGCTGTTTAATTAGCGTGCTGCCTTGCTGAATATCAGATAATGGGATCAGTCCAGCTTTACCTTCAGATTGCTTTTCCATCACCCTCATCAAGTTAGCATCCGTCATTGGCGTCACGGGGTGATGCTGCATACCACTTTCATTGAGCAGCTGACCATTGACAAATAAATGTCCGTGAACCACCGTTCTGCCATTAATGGGCAGTGCAGGACAAATCAGTGCAACTTGAGTATCAAGCTGCTTCATCAACGCGTCAGTCACTGGGCCAATATTGCCTTTGTCAGTAGAATCAAATGTGGAGCAATATTTAAAGAAAATTTGTTGGCAGTGTGCTTGTTGCTTTAACCAACGACATGCGTTTAACGATGCGTTAATTGCTTCATCAACAGGACAAGAACGGCTTTTTAGGCTGATAACAATCGCATCAACATCGTGTGGTACGACTGTATTGTCATCTGGTTCATTCAGTAATTGAACGACTCGCCAGCCGTTCTGGACCATAAATCCTGCGATGTCGGTTGCACCAGTAAAATCATCGGCAATCACACCTAATTTCACAGTCATACTTTTTTCTCCGGTAAAGCAATGCCTTTGAAAGTTTTGATCACTGCACTGTCATCTTGAAGGCCAAAACCTTCGTTACTTGCAGAGATAAACATTTGATGAGCAGTGGCCGCGATAGGTAATGGGAAGTTCAAGGCTTTCCCTGTTTCCATGACCAACCCTAAGTCTTTCACAAAAATATCAACGGACGATTTGGGCGTATAATCACCATCAAGAACATGCTGCATACGGTTCTCAAACATCCACGAGTTACCCGCTGCATGTGTCACGATGTCATACATCATATTCAGGTCGATACCCGCTTTGGCGGCTAATGCCATGCTTTCGGCAGCAACCGCAATATGAACCCCAGCAAGTAGTTGATGGATGGTTTTTACTGTCGACCCCAACCCCACCTCATCACCGACACGATATAAACGCTCAGCTATCGCCTCAAAAACTTCGTTAAGCTGTTCAAACAAGATCGGAGCGCCAGATGCCATCACCGTTAGTTTGCCTTCTGCCGCTTTCAGCGCGCCGCCTGAAATAGGTGCATCCATCAGTGGTAACTGATATTGCGCCAAACGCTGAGCAATCTGCTTTGTTTGCTCAGCAGATAGCGTACTATGCAACATAATAATAGTGCCTGGCTGCAACTGCTCTACCAGAGGCTTATCGCCACCAAATAGGATTGCCTCGACTTGGCGACCATTGACGACAACTAACAGTAAAGCTTGCAGATGTTGAGCGTACTCCGCCGCATTTTGGCCTACTGCGACAGCACCGGCTTGCTTTAAGGTTTGGCAGGCATCTTGGTTTAGGTCAAAGCCATAGGTAGGAATATTATTTTTTATTAGGGATTTAGCGATCCCCATACCCATTGAGCCTAAGCCAATAACACCGACGTTCTTAACGAAATTTCCCATAACAACCCCTGATGTTGTTAATCTTTGTTATTGATGTGAATTCTCACATAACAAAATTCACAAACACATGATGGATATCACATTATGAATAATATAAAAAATCACCAATATTATTTTAATTTATTGTTTTTAATGAGTTTTTAATTTTTGGTAATTCACAAAACAATTCACATCGCAATGTGATAAAAAATGTGATGAGAGCGTGGTTTATACCTATCAAGTGTAAAAAATAAAACTTTTCCGCTTTTCCGTTCAGTTAAATCGCAATAGCATCATTTTTGATTGACGCCTCGCTGAAATTGACCAAAATAGCCGATTACTTAATTTTTAGGGATCCTTTAACGCACTGAACACGCTGTTGAAGCCCACAATTTGAGAAATAATGAGGAGTATTAAATGGGTTTGTTCGATCAACTGATCACCATGGTTGCCGGTGATAAAATGAGCCAGTTTCAATCCGTAATTGAATGGATTGATAAACAAGGTGGGTTAGCAGGGGTTGTTGATAAATTTAACCAACAAGGCTTAGGTGACATTATTCAATCATGGATCAGTAACTCTGAGAACCTACCTGTGAGCGTTAACCAATTAATTCAAGTTTTTGGTAACTTAGATATCCAACAATTAGCTCAAAAAGTGGGTATTGACCCGCAAGAAACGACAGAATTGATCGCCAAATATCTCCCAAAACTCGTTAATCAAGCTACACCAGAAGGTGTTCTGCCAGAACACGTTGATTTGTCTGCAGTTGGCATGAATATGCTGAAAGAAAAGTTGTTTGGTTAATACTGCCTCATCAAAGCAAAAGTGGTAGGTTAACCAACATGCTAACCTACCACTCACCAATATTTAGCTTAGTATTCGCTTCTTAACCTTTTAGCAGCTTCCACCATGTTAGCCAATGACTGACGTGTCTCTGTCCAACCACGGGTTTTCAAGCCACAGTCAGGGTTCACCCACAGACGTTCAACCGGAACACGTTTAGCAGCTTTTCTCAGTAGCGCCACAATCCACTCAACATTTGGCACGTTTGGTGAGTGAATATCATATACACCCGGGCCAATTTCATTGGGATAATGGAAATCTTCGAAAGCATCCAACAATTCCATGTCAGAGCGCGAAGTCTCAATCGTGATCACATCAGCATCCAGCGCAGCAATCGAATCCATGATGTCATTGAACTCGCAATAACACATATGGGTGTGGATCTGAGTGTCATCATCGGCAATTGCCGCACTGAGTTTAAATGCTTCTACTGCCCAATTTAAATATGCAGCCCACTCATCCTTACGTAATGGCAAGCCTTCGCGAAGTGCAGGCTCATCGATTTGAATAATGCCAATCCCCGCTTTTTGTAGATCATCCACTTCATCGCGTAGCGCCAAAGCAATTTGTTTGGCAATTGTTTCACGACTAATGTCTTCACGCGGGAATGACCAACATAGGATAGTCACAGGCCCCGTTAACATCCCTTTGACTGGCTTTTCTGTCAGCGATTGTGCGTATTTCGCCCACTCTACCGTGATAGCTTCTGGTCGGCTAATATCTCCAATAATGACGGGAGGTTTCACACAGCGCGAACCATAGCTTTGTACCCAGCCATTTTGTGTAAAGACATAACCGTCAAAATGCTCACCAAAGTATTCAACCATGTCGTTACGTTCGGCTTCACCATGCACTAACACATCAATATCAAGCAGTTCTTGCTCTTTAATCGCCTGCTTAATGTGTTCACTGATACTGGTACGATAGTGCGTTTTATCTAAGTTACCTTTTTTGAAATCAAGGCGCAGTGTTCTAATTTCACTCGTTTGTGGAAACGAACCAATTGTTGTGGTTGGCCATAATGGCAAATTAAAGCGTTCATGTTGACGTTGAGCGCGTATTTCATATGGGCTATTACGTTCAGCATCCCCTTTACGGATCCCTTGCAAACGCTGATTGACCGCCGCATTATTGACACGAGTTGATGTCTTACGAGCACGAACCGGAGCGCTGTATTGTTCTAATCCAGCAAGATGCTCAGCCGTTGGCTCATCTAACGCTTGGCTTAGTAATGCTAATTCCGCACATTTTTGTAGCGCAAAAGCAAACCAACTTTTCACTTCTTCATCTAAGCGAGTCTCATCGTTGAGATCGATAGGGCTATGGAGTAGTGAACACGATGAGCCGACCCACAAATTACGTTGGCCTAACAACGGCTTAATACGTGCAAACTTTTCACCTAAGTCAGCTTTCCATACGTTACGACCATTGATAATGCCTAATGAGAGCACCCAATCTTGTGGTAGAGCTTGGTGTAATTTTTCGATGTCATCTTGCCCAGCGACAACATCAACATGCAATCCCTGTACTGGTAGCTGTTTAATCAGATCCAGATGGTGACTGATGCCATCAAAATAGGTTGTCAGCAACAGTTTGGTTTTCCCAGCTAACGCTTGATAAGCCGTTTGATACGCCTGCTGCCACTCTGTTGGTAAATCTAACACCAGTGCTGGCTCATCAATTTGTACCCACTCAATTCCTTTTTGCGCCAAACGTGCAAGAATTTCTTGATAGACCGGTAGCAGATCATTCAATAATGATAAACGATCGAATGATTCACCTTTTACTTTGCCTAACCATAGGTAAGTCAACGGACCAATTACAACAGGTTTGATAGTATGGCCTAGTGCTAACGCTTCATCGACTTCCTCAAACAGTTGTGTCCATGATAAGCTGAATTTCTGCCCTTTTTGGAACTCAGGTACGATGTAGTGGTAATTGGTATTAAACCACTTAGTCATCTCGCCTGCCGCTGCTGGCTTTCCTGTTGGCGCGCGGCCACGAGCCACTCTAAATAGTGTATCTAAATCAATTGAGCCATCTTCGTTTTGATGACGTGGAGGTACATTCCCCAGCAATAAGCTCGTCGTTAATACTTGGTCATACCAAGCAAAATCACCGACTGGTAATAGTTGCACACCGGCATCTTTTTGTTGTTGCCAGTGACGAGCACGTAATTCACGACCCGTTGCTAAAAGCGCTGCTTGGTCAATTTTTCCAGCCCAATAATCTTCTTGTGCGCGTTTTAGCTCCCTTTTCAGACCGACACGAGGAAAACCAAGTGTATGATTTATAACAGACATATTGACCCCTTAAAATTTTTAGCCGTCTAGATGTTTACACATCTATAATCAACAGGTACTGTATAAAGCACAAGCGCAAATTATTCATTGTCATCTTGAAGGTTTCTCATGATCGAATTAAAACATCTAAAAACATTGCATGCGCTCAGCCAACATGGCTCATTGGCAGCGGCTGCAACTTACCTGCACCAGACTCAGTCAGCATTGTCACATCAATTTAGTGACTTAGAACATCGTTTGGGCTTTAAGCTATTTATTCGTAAAAGCCAGCCATTACGATTTACACCGCAAGGGGAAGTGCTATTGCAACTGGCACACCAAGTATTACCAATGGTGAAAGATGCTATTCGTATTTGTAATGAACCGGGCGTGTCGACGCTACGTATCGCTATCGAATGCCATAGCTGCATTCAATGGCTAACACCTGCATTACAGCAATTTAGGCAAACATGGCCGCAAGTTTCAGTGGATTTTAAATCGGGAGTGACTTTTGACCCGCAGCCCGAATTACTTTCACGAGAGCTGGATATTGTACTGACTTCAGATATCTTGGCTGATAAAGAGATCCACTACACGCCGCTGTTTGATTATGAAGTAAAATTAATTGTGGCTAATGATCACCCTTTAGCAAAAAAACCGATTATCGAGCCTCATGATCTCGCCGATGAGACCTTACTAATTTACCCAGTACAACGTCATCGCTTTGATGTTTGGCGCCATTTCTTACAGCCAGCCGGGGTTTCACCAAAGGTGAAAGCCGTTGATAATACATTGATTTTAATACAGATGGTGGCAGCTAAAATGGGGATCGCCGCATTACCACATTGGGCGGTGGATTCGTTTGAAAAACAAGGGTTAATTAGTATAAAAACATTAGGGAGTGGTTTGTGGAGCCGGTTGTACGCTGCATGCCGTGAAGGAGAGCAACGCCAACCCGCTATTGAAGCTTTTACCAAAACGGCCACTAATCATGCCGTTGAGAATCTGTCTTACGTGAAACCGGTGAAAGTATCCAACGCCTATGTACCCACAGAGACGCGACAATCAGGCTCGCTCCAATGGTAAAACTCAACCAATCTGGATGCTGTTGCCAGATGGCAAAATTAACCAGTAGCCCCGCTGGAACCATCATATTATTCATGATAGCAAGGGTTCCGGCGTCTACTTTTGTGGCGCCATAATTCCACATAAAGTAACCGATGCCAGAAGCCACAACACCTAACCACAGTAAAACCCACCATTGAACATGTGTGGTTGGCACTAGCGATTTATCCCCAAATAGCCCCCATCCGAACAGTGCGACTAGCGTTGCACCGATATAAAACCATGAAAAAGCTTGATGCTGAGGGATAGGATATATTTCCATCAAACGCTTATATCCCACCTGACCGACAGCAAAGAAGATATTAGCTAATTGCACAAATATCAGACCTACCCAGAAAGATTCACTAAGATGGTCATAACGAATGATGGCTGCACCAATAACGGCAAGTAGCGAGCTAAACAAATAGCCCATCCGTAAACGTTGGCGCTCCAATAGATCATAAATGAGCGTCACATACAGAGGGGTGAGTACCGTAAATAACAAAAATTCCGCGACGGTGAGATGGCGATACGCTTGGAACACAAAGAAATACATAATACCGAGTTGGCATGCACCAACAATCATGTACAGCACAATCACTTTGAATCCCAGCCCTCGCCAACGTAAAAATGGCAAGAAGACCAATGCCGCTAAAGAAACACGTATTAGGACGGATAGCCAGCTATCCACTTGCCCAGCGAGATATTCACCAATAAGACTAAAAGACGCTGCCCAAAGCAGCGTCGTAATCACAAGTAACCACATTATTGTATTGTTCTCAATTAATGCTCTTTTTCAATCAATACAGCTTCCAACAAATCGAGATCCGTCAGTAAGGATTGCAGCGTTTCATTGCTAATTTTACGCGTTGCACGCAGGTGATATAACTCACCACGTTCAGCACGTAATGCGGTTAGCCTAAAGCGCCGCTCTAAATCTTCAATCTGTAAGTTATGTTCGATTTCATCTTGGCTAGCGGTACGTCGGCGCAAATGCCCCGTAACCCTTGAGGCCACTTCACTAATATCCTCAGGGTCTAATTTTTCATCAACATCCGCCGATAAACGCTCTTCCATCTTGTTTAAACTCACAATGGCGACTTCAGCCATTGCGGCTTTCGCCATACGAATTTCGTTAATATCCGCTTCTTTATCACCGACTTTAAAGTTGCGCAGCAACAGCGGTAACGCGATGACGCCCGCGAATATTGAGAATAAAATCACCCCTGCCGCAATAAAGACTAATTGATAACGCGCTGGGAAAGGTGAACCATCACTTAAAAAGAGGGGTACTGAAAGCACACCGGCTAAGGTAATCGCCCCACGAACTCCCGCAAAAGAAGCTAGCCACAGCTCACGTACCGTATAGTTAGCAAATTGCAGTGGCCTTTTTTTCAGGAACAGGCGGCTAAACCTTTTCATGAGCCATAACCAACAAAAACGCAAAATTAGCAAGGCAAAGTAGATAATGGCGACTGCCGCAAACAACATCCACGTTTCTACGCTAGGATCCAGTTCCGCTTGCAGTACTGATGTTTCCCAAATCCCCGGCAATTGTAAGCCAAGCATGATAAACACCAAACCGTTAAATACGAATTCTAACATTGACCATACGCTGTCAGCACGCAGTCTCATCGCTAATGGCGCATTACGGATCACCCCAGATTTGGTGATTGTCATCCCCGCAGCCACCGCAGCCAAAATGCCTGAGAAACCGATATGCTCCGCAATCATATAAGAGGCAAAAGGCAGCAATAACATAAAGACAATTTGGGTTGCAGGATCATCGCCACTCCAGCGACTCATTAAGCGCAATGACTTGCTGTAAACCCAAGTCACAATGATACCGGATAGCAAACCACCTATCGCCACTTTAAAAAATTCAATCGTGACACCAGACACTGAGAACATCATGGTTTCCATTGCAATCGCAACCGCAAATTTTAATGCAACCAGACCTGAAGCGTCATTCATCAATGCTTCGCCTTCCAACACGCTCATCATACGCTTAGGTATACGACCTTTGCCGACAATCGAAGAGAGCGCTACCGCATCCGTTGGCGAAAGGACAGCAGCAAGTGCAAATGCAGCAATCAAAGGAATACCCGGCATTAACCAGTAAATGAGATAACCGATACCCACAACGGTTACCAATACCAGTACTAATACTAGGATGAAAATCTCACGACCATTTTGGAAAAATTCACGTGTTGGCGTTTTCCAGCCATCAACGAATAGCAATGGCGGGATCAATAGAACCATAAAGAGTTCAGGGTCAAACGTGACATGTAATCCAAACTGAGGCCATGCAAGCAATGCACCAATCGCGATTTGAATTAAGGGTAATGGAACGCGAACAGGGATGACTTTTGTCACCACACCTGAAACAGAAACTGCCAAAATTAAGATGAGAATAGTAAAGAAAATTTCCATGTTGCCCTTACTGATTAACGAAATGAACCAAACCCAAATATGACCCGTCGCAGCAGAATATTAGGTAGCTCGTCAGGCCATGAAATTTTTCAGTAAAGCCAGCAACTCGTGAAAACCCGCGGATTTCACATGTTTCACCGCCTTTTGTCTATTCTATCCTTAACTAACTACTAGGCGGGAAAATAATTCAAACTTTAAGATTAATCGCGATAATACATTAGGGGGCAGCCGATGCGCCAGCCCCCACAGAACAACGAATCTTAAATCGCTAAATCAGCAGCATAAAATGCCACTAATAGAACAGCAATAACCACGGTTCCAATATTCAGCTTACGCCACTCACCTGCAAAGATACGTCCAATCACCAATGCGGCGAAACCTAACATAATGCCAGTAACAATGTTACAGGTCAGAACAATAAACACAGCACATAATAAACCGGACATCGAATCGACAAAGTCATCAAAGTTCAGTTTAGAAACATTACTCAACATCAACAGACCGACATACATCAAAGCTGGCGCCGTCGCATACGCAGGTACTAAATAAGACAGAGGTGATAAAAATAGAATCAATAAGAACAACAGGCCAACGACCACCGCAGTAAGCCCCGTACGACCACCAGCAGCAGTACCAGCAGCAGATTCGATATAAACCGCAGCAGGAGAAGCCCCAATCGCTCCAGCAAAGATACTGCTTACCGAGTCCGCAGTTAATGCTTTACCACCATTAATAATTTGCCCATCTTTATCCAGCAAGTTAGCTTGACCAGCAACCGCACGGATGGTTCCTGTCGCATCAAAGACTGCGGTCATGACCAATGCTAATAAGCTTGGTAACACGATAGGTTGCAAGGCTCCCATAATGTCCATGCTCATGATCAGTGATAAACCATCTTCACCTAATGAAGGAAGCTTAAAGAAACCTTGGTACTTAACGGCAGGGTCAAAAATTAACCCTATGATTGAAATAGCAATAATCACCAACAGAACACCACCGGGCACGCGACGCTTCTCTAAGCCAAAAATAACCGCTAAACCCGCTAATGCCATTAATACAGGGAAAGAGGTAAAATCGCCAAGTGCAACAGGTAGCCCTTCATTTGGGTTTTTAACGACCAGCCCGACACCATTTGCGGCTATCAGTAATAAAAATAACCCAATACCAATCCCAGTACCGTGCGCAATCCCCATAGGCATATTACGCAGGATCCAGCTACGAATTCCTGTCACCGAAATAATAGTAAACAGGCACCCCATAAGAAACACGGCCCCTAAAGCAACAGGGATACTGATTTTCTGGCCTAACACCAAGCTAAAAGCCGTAAATGCGGTAAGTGAAATCGCACAACCAATCGCCATTGGCAGGTTAGCCCACAGCCCCATCAATAGTGAGCCAAAACCCGCCACTAAACAGGTCGCAATAAAGACAGCTGTAGGAGGGAACCCTGCCTGCCCTAACATTCCCGGAACGACAATGACGGAATACACCATCGCCAAAAATGTCGTTAACCCTGCAATAATTTCACGGCGAACCGAAGAGCCACGCGCAGAAATTTTAAAATATTTATCCAATTTGCAATTGGTTGAAGCCTGTTGGCCAGACATGGAAATACCCCTGCTAAATATGACAAAAAGCGCCTAATCTCACTGACGAAAACGATTACGTTTTTAGAAAAAACTGATTGAGCGAGTGATTTACTCACTCCCCACTCTCACGCAATCGTTTGGCTTTAACAATAGAGATGGCAGACTATGAAGCGGGCAATTATCAATCGAAATCGACGTATTGATCAAGTGTTTTCAAGTTACATGGGGCAATCGCACACAACAAAGCAAACTTAACATAAATTTTTAGATTTTATCCCTAGCGCAGTGAGGAGTTTTTACCGAATTTGGCATCCTTACTATCCGACTTATTAGCCCTCTCTATTGTGAATGGATTTTCTTTTCGTTTAGCTACAGTTAATAAATATTTTGTTAGAGTTAAGTGTTGCTTCGCTAAATAATAGTGAGGGGTATTAGCGAGAGGATGACAAATAACTTATTTTTTAAATCGCATTTATTACATAGAATATAATGCTGCAAAAATATAATCTGACAACGAGAATTTAAATAAAAATCAACTTTAATTTCATCATGTTAACAATTTTTATGTGTAAACATTAATTATATTTGATCTCGTTAAAATTAAATATCACATAAAATTATTAATTACTGACATATATTCACTGCAAGAACAATGCAAAAAAAATTAACACCTAATCAAAAGTCATTAATTTTATTTATTGGCTTTCTCGCCATCTATCTTTTACCTGGTATTTACGGGCACACTCCGTGGAAGCAAGATGAAAACTATAGCTTTGGTATTATCCAAACTATGTTCGAAACAGGTAATTGGCTCGTACCAACGAATGCTGGCGAACCGTTTATGGAGAAGCCACCACTGTACTATTGGGTCGCCACCATCAGTGCCCATTTGCTATCTGGCTTTATGCCGCTTTATGATGCGGCGCGCAGTGCGACATTGTTATTTTCAGTGATTAACTTTTCATTTTTTATTCTACTTGCTCGCCGTGCCTTCAATACAGACCATATTAGTGATAAACGCATTTGGATTGCATTCGCACTCTACCTTTGCGCCCCCGGCATTTTAAGGCATAGCCATGATATGTTTACGGATGTTGCACTCATTACAGGTGCTACTATCGGTTTGTACGGCATTCTTGGGCTAATACGCCAGGAAAAGGTTGCGATGTCCGCATTATGGCTAATGTTTGGCACAGTGATCACCATGCTATCAAAAGGGGTGTTTATTCCGGGTGTGTTATGGTTAAGCTTACTGCTAGCCCCGATTTTTCTACCACACTGCCGCCAAAAGCTTTTTTGGCTACCTGCAATCATCGCCGGTCTCGCTGCTCTTATCTTGATTTTACCTTGGCCTATTTTACTCTATCGCCAACATCCCGATCTGTTTATGACTTGGTTTTGGGAAAATAATATCGGTCGTTTTCTAGGCTTCTCTGTTGAAAAATTAGGTGCCAAAGCGAACTTAACACGTGTTCCAGCATCCGTACTGCTATTTGCACTGCCAGCAGGCATACTGGCTACCCTCTATTTTATTAGAAATCCGTTAAAACGATTACGTAGCCGTAACGAGTACTTAGTCACCATTTTCCCGCTACTTGGGATTGTATTTTTACAAATTTCAGCAACAGGTAGAGCGCTCTATTTGCTCCCTTTCATCGCCCCACTTGCAATCTTAGGGACCCAAACCGTGCTTGCGCTTCCTGAAAAAGTGCTACGCGGTTTCTCATGCTTTGCGGCTACGCTATGGTCACTACTTATTATTTTCCTGTGGGTTTGCTATTTTATCGCCCTTTCGGGTCAGACGCAGGTGTGGCTTACACCTTTTAGTAAATGGCTACCGATGAGTTACCAAATGCCATTTTCGATAGTTGCTTTGCTAGTCGCGACAATCCTCACCGCCATCTGGTTTTTACGCAGAGCGTTATTGAGCCGACAGATTACCTTACGTGCCATGCAAAACTGGACGCTAGGCATGTGTATCGTATGGGGGATCACATTCAGCTTATTTTTGGGCTGGATAGACTATACCAAAGGGTTTAAAGATGTCTTTGTCGATTTAGAACAACATCTAAAAGGCCATTATCATGCTAATGACTGTATGGCATCCGATAATATCGGTGAATCCGAAGCCCCTATGCTGTACTACTACACAAAGATCTTACATCAACGGCAAGATCGCTTTGAAAAACCAGAGCAGTGCCGCTGGTTAATTGTGTTATCAAAACAGATCAAGCCAGCTCCCGCGGGTATGACGCTATTTTGGAGCAACCACCGCCCCGATGAATTCACCGAAAACTTAGTTGTTTATAAAAGCATTGAGTAGAGAAATGAAAAATCTGTGCCAGTTTATCACCACTGGCACACTATTTTTTAGTTAAGCTTGTTGCGTGCTTTGGGCGCTATATTTTTCACGCGTAAACCACAAAAACGCTGTAGCAATAAAAATGAGTAATACGGGTAACCCCGCCAGCGAAAGAGATGTCGCGACGCCAGCTAATAACGGCCCGGACAAATTACCAATTCCCCATAACATAGCCGCAGCGGCATTCGCAATAATTAGGTCATTGCCTTTAAAATATTGACCAATTTGCACAAGCGCAATGGTGTAAATAGCACCGGCTGTTGCCCCCAAAACAAATAACAAGACCCAAATTAAATAATGGTGAGTTATCAAGAAAGGTAATAAACAACTCGCTCCTAATGTGACAACGCCGCAAATCCGATACAGTTTTTCACGGTTCATATGGTCCGCTAACCATCCAAATGGCATTTGCATCACCGCATCCCCCGCTAAAATTGCACTGATCATCATCGCGGCAATCGCCTCAGTATGCCCCATTCCCATACCATAAATAGGGAACATCGATAAAATCGTGCCATCAAAAAAGGCGAAAAATAGAATACCAGCACAAATGCCCGGAGCGACTTTAACAAACTGAATAATTGAAAAACGTGATTCACTGGCTGTCGCGGAAATACGGTCACCCACCTTTTGTTCCATAATTAAAAAGAGTGCTATAGATATCAGGTGAAGTAAAGTGCAAATCAATAATGGAGATTTATCTTCTACGCCATAGTAAGCAATAAAAGAGGGGCCGAGTAGTTGGCTCACGGTAAAAACGGTGGTGTAGATGGCGAGGATACGGCCTCGCTTGCTTTCAGGGCTAAGTTCATTAATCCATGTTTCCCCTAAACAAATCAGTACACCGCTGGCTAACCCTGTAATCAAACGTAATGGAAAGAGCAGCCACAATGGTAACGAACTCAGTAACGGTAGCAAACTTATTGCAGAAATAATGGTTGCGATAAGCATTGCTTGTCGTTTCCCACACCAACGAACAATCCGTTGCACCATAGGGGCAATTAAAAACATCCCTAAAGCAGGTGCAGCTGAAATAATGCCAATATAGAGTTCGCTAACACCATAGTTATTTAATCGCAAAGCGACCATTGGGATACTTAAACCAATAACGATACCAATGACAGCAATACTGGTTGTAATGGTAAAAATAGCGAACGAAGGGGTACGACGAAAATGCTGTAAACGCTGATTATCAGAGCTCATTTTGATATTAATCTGCTTTCATTAATGAAAGCTTCCATTTTAAATTCTATTTATTAACGTTAAACACAATATAAAAACCCTTCATCATCTGGAATTACCGGAGATGACGAAAGGTAATTGTATCATGCTTTATATTTTATACTGATAAATCTTTAACAGTAACGTGAGTTACAAAATAAAAAAATAACGATATAGCAAGGCAATACCTGAAATTAAAATAATAATATTGATAATTTTCAGGAAAGATTCTCGCGATATTTTCAAGGTAATATGGCGCCCAGCCCAAATACCAATCAACATTGCGGGTGAGAACGCTAATGCCATCAGCAGAATATCGACATTCACATAGACACCCATCACTAAAAAGATTGTGACACGCGTTAACGTGCTAAAGCCTATTAATGTCATTTGGGTGATGCGAAAGCGCTGTTTATCGGCTATGCGGCTTGATAAGTACATAGCATAAATAAAGCCACCGCTACCAAATAACGCACTAAAAATACCGCCGATCAAGCTGAAAGGAACAACTAATATCTTAGAAAAATGCGATTGGCCTTTCTTTGAAAAAAAGGCGTTCATGACATAAAAAATCACAAATATACCAAGTAATAAAATCAGAATATCTGGGCGTGTTTTTAGTAAGATAGCCGCACCAATTAAACTCCCCACAACCATGAGTGGAATAATCCATTTTATTTCTTGATAATCCGCGTTTTTACCATCTTTTACTAGATTGATCAGCGCCGCCGTTAAATCAATCAGTGCTAATATAGGCACGATCATATTTAAAGGAAGATACATTGCTAATACAGGCGTGGCTATCAAAGCGGATCCAAACCCAGCCATCCCAAAAACTAAATAAGCGCACAGTAGTGTAAAAAAACAGATCGCCATTTCTAGCGAGAAAAAATCAAACGGCATAATTAGCCCTTACAGGGAGTATTTTTGTTCACTATAATTTTTTCTGAATAAATAAAAAAGCCCTGTTTTTATTACCTAAGTGAACGGATTGATTATTAAATCGGGTTGCCATCTTCATTTTCTTCCATTGTCAAAATATTATGCCTTTATCAGTACGTTTCTGACATAACGTTGTTATGATGGTAGAATTAGCAGCATAATTTAACTTTCAAGGAAGACACAGGGTGGATAAAAAAATCAACATTAAAATTGGTCAAAAAGTACGCTTACTCCGGCAAGCAAGGAACCTCTCCTTGAATGAACTAGCACGTTTATCAGGGATCTCAAAAGCGGCTCTTTCTAAACTGGAGTCTGGCGATTCAAACCCAAGAGTTGATACCTTAGAAGCCATCGCCATCGCATTACGCTTCCCATTGAGTGATCTATTTACATTACAGCATGAAGCCTACCCCTACTTTGTGAAGTCAGCTCCTCAGCAAGGGGATTATTCACAACAATTTAAATTTCGTATCAATATGGGCAATATTTCTGAAATATGGCAGTTGAATATGAAACGAGGCGCCATTATTAATAGCCCCGCACATATGAGCGGAACTCATGAACATATCATGCTGCATACTGGTTCATTGATGTTACGCTTAAAAGATGAACAAACCGTGTTATTAGAAGAAGGGGATTTTTATGCCTTTAGTTGTGATTTTCCCCACTCCTATCTCTGCATGGAGGGGGAATTAAATGCAACAGTCGTGATGACGTACTCGCATCTTAGTGACAATATCTAAACTTCGACATGCTTCGCATCATAACTGATCCGCAAGATCCCTTTTTTATATTTCATCGACTTAATCACAAACTGGCAAATTTTACCGAGTGAATCAACATGAGTGCCGCCACAAGGCACCTCATCACCTTCAGAAACGCGACAAAGGCGTAACTCTCCTCGTTGTTCAACAGATACAGGATAGTCACCGTGCAAGCGTTGATTGACTAAAGCTTCTATTTCCCTTTCATCTAGTTGTTCAATGGGGGTGGGGTTATCACTAATTGCACTAAACTCTACTCGTGACTCATTCGGAAAATGGTGCCCTTTTTGCCCCTTCCATCCAAAACAAGCCATTTCCCAACTTAATAAGTGCCCCGTCGTATGCAAAGCCGCATGATATTGGCGCTGTGCCTTATCAATTTTCGCACTGACAGCATCACCAACATTCAAATTCTGATCCGGCGCTAAATAAGCAATTATCCAGCCATTTGGGTGTTTCTTAATACGAACAGGCTGATCATTGATCCACCCGGCATCGGCTGGTTGACCTCCGCCTTGTGGATGAAAAATATTATCCCTTAGCGCAACCCATTGCCCCTCATCATCTTGGCCTTTTTTCAAGTACAGTTGTTTGAATTTCATAGCGATAAGTATCAGTCAGATAAATATTATTCTGCATAAAATGCCCCACTTATTTGTTGATGCTTTACAGCGTAATGCTGAGTTTGTTATACCACCATTGTTCACTTTAAGAAACAATAGAACATTAAAACAAACAAATGTGCTTAAATTGTGCGTTCAAACCAAATAAAAAATTCAACCTACAGGATAAATGTAGGTTGAATATAGAGAGCCAGTGGCGATGCAATGTTATTGCAAATAGTTTTGCATTGTCTCAAATAGTCTTAGGTCATCACTAAAACGGACTTCCCTAACATCTTCTAGTTTTTCAACTTGATTCACCATTTGTGACAAGCGCTCATCTTTTTGTACTAATAGCCAAATTCGGCTTTCATCTTTATCTTTTATTGGCATACATAAAATGCCGTCCACATTAAAAGCACGACGCGCAAACAGGCCACAAATATGCGACATAACACCAGGATGGTTGCGGACAATAAGTTCTAATGCAATTGGGTGATGTTCAAAAACCATAATTACGCTCCGATCATATCAATATTTGCTGCACCCGGTGGAACCATTGGATAAACCTTTTGATTCACATCGATCAGGGCATGAATTAAGCAAGGACCTTTCGTGTTCATAATCGCTTCTAATGCCATTTCAGGATCCGCTTCCGTATTTAAATCACAGGTTTTCAAACCAAACCCCGCCGCAATTTTAATAAAATCTGTTTGATATGGATAAGCTGCGGCATATATGCGGTTATCAAAAAACAGCTCTTGTTGCTGATACACCATCCCCAATGCTTGGTTATTCATCAGAACAATTTTGATATTTAATTGGTGCTCAACTGCGGTGGCAAGCTCTTGAATATTCATCATCAAGCTGCCGTCACCAGAGAAACATACGATGGTTTGCTCTGGGTTCGCCAATGCCGCACCAATCGCGGCAGGAAGGCCAAAGCCCATCGTGCCTAAACCGCCAGATGTTAACCACTGGCGAGGACGTGATAGCGGATAAACCTGTGCCGCCCACATTTGATGCTGCCCAACGTCAGTGGTCACTATCGCTTCTTCGCCCGCGGCTCTTGCAGCAGCAAGCACTAAGCCGTAATGGCTTAATGGATTATCGGCTTCGCTTAAATTTAATGGGTAGTCCTGCTTTTAATTGATTAACTCTTGTCATCCACTCTTCACGTTGATTTTTTTCAACTAACGGCAGTAATAACTCGAGAATTTTGCCCTGCATCTGCATTGATAGCAATATCAGGTCGTTTAATTTTACTGATCTCTGCTTTATCAATATCTACATGAATAATTTTGGCATTAGGACAGAATTTTTCTGCACGACCTATCGCTCGGTCATCAAAGCGAGCACCGATAACAATTAGCAAATCAGCTTCTTCCATCACCATATTCGTGCTACGCGCCGCATGCATTCCTAACATTCCCAAGTAGAGCGGGTGGCGCATAGGAATAGTCCCTAATGCCATCAGTGTCATCGTCGTTGGTAATGTCGCTTTCTCTGCAAACGCAATCGCCGTTTCTGTGGAGCCTGAACTAATCACGCCGCCCCCAAAATAAAGTACAGGACGTTTCGACTGATTAATCATTTCCGCCGCTTGGATCACTTTTTCCATCTCAAAGTTCGGCGCCTTATCTTTTGGCTGAATATCTGGCAATGCGTCTAATTCGATCGTTGCCGTCTGCACATCTTTAGGAATATCAATCCATACTGGGCCGGGACGACCGGACTCTGCGATTCGGAAGGCGTCACAAATTACTTGCGGTAATTCATTGATGTTACGAACTAAATAGTTGTGTTTTGTGACAGGAATAGAAATCCCATAAGTATCAACTTCCTGAAAAGCATCGGTGCCAATCATTGAAGAAGGAACTTGGCCTGTAATACAAACCAGTGGAATAGAGTCAAGCTTAGCGTCCGCAATGGCCGTGACTAAATTCGTTGCCCCTGGGCCACTCGATGAAATACACACTGCCGCTTTTCCGGTTGTACGCGCAATACCTTGTGCAATAAAGCCAGCACCTTGCTCATGACGCGCCAAAATATGGCGGATTTGCTTACTTTTACCTAAAGCATCATAAAAAGGGAGGGCTGCACCGCCAGGGATCCCTGAAACAATGGTAATGCCATGTTTTTCTAACAAATGGACTATCAGTTCTGCACCTGTGTAGCAGGTTTTATCTGATGATGTTGTACCCGATTCGCTCATAATCTTATCCTTCACACTAGCCGGTGAGATTCGAGCGGCGATTCATAAAAAAACCCCGCTCGGTTTGCGCCGGCGGGGTTTTTAATCTGCGTTGATTGTTCCCGTTACGGCGCTAAGCCCACGACCACCACCACACGCACGACCACCGCGGCACATGGCGCGGTTAGTAGTAGGTTTGAATGATGAAGAGTCATGTTCACGGGTTATTCCTGTCTGTCGATATTAATTTGGTTTAAATTATTAATCATTATTTTGTGTAAGTGCATTTAAGAAAACACATCTTGTTCACAATGACAATCATTTTTTCCATTTTTATTCATCTCACATTTAAAACGCGATCAATATCACACTACTAACTTACCAGAGCATTTAACTGGCAATTAGTTATTTTTTGGTTTTATCCACTCGTTAAACCGAGATAACAACCAGGCTCTTAAATTGACTGATATTCCCTCTTGACTTCAAGTTGACTTGAAGTTGTAAGCTGCACATTTCCTGTATTTCACAACAATAAACTGGCAAAGCAAACTCAGCTTAACTGATTATTTCTATTAGTTTATTTGATTTTTAGAGGGTATTATGCCTAAAAATGTTTGGTGGTTAGCTATCGCATTAGCACTGTTTACAACGGGGAATGCTATTGTACTTTCAGTGGCAGTCGTGATCGGCGAGAAACTTTCCGTAGATCCGACTTACTCTACGGTTCCACTCCTGAGCCAATATATTGGTTTAATTATGGCAACCATTCCTATTGCATATTTAATGCAGAAATACTCAAGAAAACTCGGCTTTATACTGGGGAGTTTTTCTGGGATGATCGGAGCCATTCTATCCATTGTTGGTATTATTTATTACAACTTAACCTATTTCTCAATTGGCCTATTCTTTACAGGAATTGCCATTGGTACAGCACAACAATTTCGTTTTGCAGCGCTCGAAGAAGCTCCTAAAGCTTTACATGCTAAAGCGGTTGGGTTAGTGATGAGTGGAGGAATTGCAGCCGCCTTAATCGGCCCAACGTTGGCCGTTATGACACAGCGCTTTTTCACTGAATACCCTTTTGCTGGCCCCTTTAGTGCATTAACGCTCATCTATGTTATCGCTTTTATTTTATTATTAAGAGTGCCTTTGAAAAAAGTCGAACAACAAAGGCAAAACCATAGCAAAGCGAAACGTAGTTATAAACAACTGTATTCACAACCGATATTAAAATTAATTACTATCGTAAGTGCGGTTGGCTATGCGTTAGTGGTATTGACTTTCGCTTCCATTCCACTCTCTATGAAACAACACAATTTCCCCTTCTCTTTAATAGCTCTTGTATTCCAGTGCCATGTACTCGGTATGTTCGCACCCTCTTTTTTTACAGGGCACCTTATTCATCGTATTGGAACAAAAAAGATCATCGTTATCGGTATTTTGTTGCTGTTTCTCTCTGCCACAATAAACCTGCTGGGAAGCCAATTTTATCACTATCTACTATCAGGCATATTCGTTGGTGTCGCGTGGAATTTTATTTTAATCAGTACCACCCAACTATTGCCTCTCGGCTATGAAGATCACGAAAGAGCAAAAGTGCAAGGTATGACAGATTTTCTTATTTATTCTTTTGGTGCTTTAGGTAGCCTTGCAGCCGGTGTGTTATTTTTCTCGCTCGGTTGGCAATTGATGAATGTCCTGTCAATGGTCATTTCAATTTTCATTCTTGTTTTTTGTATTGTTTTAAAAAAACATATTACGCAATGAATTAAACAATAAGATAGGTATTTAATTTTATATATACAGGTGTAATCGTCGTCTGCCATAGTGGAATACACTGTATTATAACCTGTTTAAGTTTTATTTATTCAAAAGCTATCCGATGAGTAATATGCTTATAATCTAACAAATAGGAAATGTATTATGTATAATAAATTACCCATTTCATATAGCAGAAAACATACTCAATTTCAGTCCTCTATTATCTCTGAAATCCTAGTTTGGATAGAAGGAAACCTTACTAATCGATTATCATTAGATGATATTGCACAACATTCTGGATATACCAAATGGCACTTGCAACGGGTATTTCGTAAAATTGTCGGTATGCCTTTAGGGGAATATATACGCCGTCGACGGATCTGTGAAGCGGCGAAAGAGCTACAAACCACAAACCTTCAAGTAATTGATATTGCTTTGAAATACCAATTTGACTCCCAGCAATCCTTTGCCAAAAGGTTTAAGGCTTATTTAGGTATTTCACCTTCTTTATATCGTCTTTCCGACACTGGTTATAATGACCTCTTGTTGCTAGAGCCTAAGGTCGCTTAACCATTGAATATGAAAAGACATCGAAATTTGACGCATTACTGTATTACTGACTAATAAGCTCCTAGTAATAATACTTGCTGGAGCTTTATTTTTATTTAAATCCATTTGTTATCCTTTTTCCTTTTGATTGAATATTAAGAAACCCTTAATGTTCATCCTCGATAAATATTTTATAATTGATATAAAAAGACAAACTTTCATTATTAGGTTAAATAAAAAACCATATTAACTAGAAACTTTTTATATTTAGATGTTTTTCTAAACCTATTGCATACGGTGATAATATTAGTGTCATTTTCTACATTCAAATCACAATAATATGATACTCAGTATTAATCTCCTATATTGTAATAGCTTCCCCCATTGGATCATCGGCATATTAGGCGATATTGTTTATCAATGCTATAAATCCCCCTTACTCTGCCATCACTCGTTCAATTGTTACCAATTAAGTAAAACATCCTTGTTCCACTACGTGGTATTTAGCCCTGCTCTTTCTCAATTACCGCTTGATAACGGACTGGCCGTTTGAGTTTTTTTACTAAGCCATCTTTTTCTGCGCGCTTCAACCACTCATTTAATTGTGATTTGTGTAATTCTGTCTTTGCAATAAGTTCATCAAGTGAAATTGGTTCTTTAGCCAACCCTTGAAGTTCCATTGTGAATAATTGATAAAAATCCACAGGGGTTGAACGCAGCTCCTCAATCTCTATAGACTGCTTTGAAACGGCCAAACTGTCTGTTTGCTCCACACCACTTGATACATTGCTCTCTATCTCTGGCAGGTTGGCTTCTAATATTGGATTAGGCTCTGCAAATAATTCTGGTTGTTCAGGAACGGCAGATGAAAAAAGATCAGGCTGTTCTTCTTTTACCTGCTCAACACTATTGACGTCATTTCTAATGAGTTCTGCAATATTAGAGTGTTGCACATCATCCGTTAACCAGCGCGCGCCTTTAGCGACCAAATCAGCATTAGCAGCACTTTTGTCAATTGTCGGCTTGACCCATAGAGGCACCCACATTTTTTTTAGATTTTCTTCAGCACCACTTAACGTGCCCCCTTTTTTACCTGAATGGATCACAAGAGCGCTATCTGCTAAACAGTAAATATACTTATTGCGAGCCATCGCATTACCGGTGCTAAAACCCGCTTCTGGATAAAAAGGTGATACTAATACCGCATGCCCCTCCATTAGCCCTTTACGCCATTTACTACTCGTTGCGGCTTTTAGTAAATTATCCGCCACCACACCAATAATTACGCCACCTTGCCGCATAGCGCCTAACATTGCCGTTTCATCGACACCTCGTGCTGCCCCTGAAATAATCGCGACATTATCGGATGCTGCTTTAGCACCAATTTGGTCTGTATAAGTGAGATCAGACACACTTGCATTACGTGAACCAATAACGGCTAATCCCCCCATATTCAATAACGCTTTATTCCCACAACCAAATAACACGGGGGGAGAATCTGTTTTTAACCGCTGTTTTAAACGTTTTGGGTATTCAGGATCAGAACGCGTAACCACCCACAACCCCGCCCGTTGCCATTTCTCTATGGCAAGAGCAAGGCTATGCCCACGGTTCAATAGCTCCACAATCCGTTCTGTACTAATACGAGCATCGTGCCACCCACTGAGTAGTGCCTTCGGATCAGAGACTAAAAGGTCTGCTGGTGTCGTTGATTTTTCTTTCAACCATAACGCAAACCGCCCCCACTCCGTATTAGTGAGCGGCTTGACGGCTTCACTACTCGCCTTGGAAAAATAGCTAGTTAGTAATAAAGTCGCTTGCGCTGTTGGTGACAATGAGCTAGATACATTCATGAGTCTTTTACCGAAGAAGAGGCAAGTGCAACTGGATATACCATACCACTGCCTGCCTGCTGTAATAATGCCGCGATGACTGTTAGCGTCCAGCCGGAGTCCACAATGTCATCGACCAAAAGTACGGGCTGCCCACATAATAATTCTGTAATAGCAAATGCGCCATCCAAATTCTGGCACTGGTGGAAACGATTTTGCTGACTTTTTTGTGGCTGGTTATCTTTAATTTTGCTCACAGAATTCACAAATGGCAAGCCTAGTCGCGAGGCTAAACGGCGAGCAAAACTTGGTACTAATTCTGGATGGTTTCGCGATGGTACACAACAGACCCATTGTGGTGCAGGGGTTGGTTTCCAGCGGTTTTGGATCATTTCTGCCATCGCTTCGACTAATTCATCACTAAAATACCCAGCATATTTGTTGTTTGCAACTAAACGCCCCCAACCAGCATCCCCCCAACGTGATAAAACCCGTCCTTCTTGAGCACGGAGATTTTGTGGCAGACTACCTTTAAAGCCATACTCCAAGAAAGCATTAGCGGCAACCTGTGCTTTAGGTTTAATCGCCATCTCGGCGTGCTTAAGAAAAGTTCCCGCCCGATGAACCAAAGCGGGGTCGATGGCTTGGTTGACAACTGGGCGTGCTATACAGGATGCACACTTACCGCAAGGAGTCGGGTCATGATCGTCTAGAGCTTTGCGCAGAAAGGTCATCTTGCATCCACTGTCTTTCAAATAGGCCTGTACTTCTTGCCACTCTTGAACACGCTGTCCTGTTAAATGTTCAATACGCGCATGATCCATTTGGTAATGTACAGGCGTCCTTACCCAGCGGCTGCCATTTTTAATGACGGGCGCCGGGTTTTCCACGCTCAATAATTTAAGTACCTTCTCAATCTGCCCGTAGCGCAGGTTAGTTTTCTCCTCGATATTACGTATTGATAAACCATCACCCTGTTCTAGCGCCTGTAAAACCTCATTGACTTGCATTTCAGATGGAAACGCTGAGCCCCAGAAAAATTCATGAATGTCCCGATCCTCTACACCAGACATTAATACGCCTACTGCATGGTCAATACCACGGCCAGCACGCCCTACTTGCTGATAATAAGCGACAATAGACCCCGGAGCTTGATAGTGAATGACGAAACTTAGGTCGGGTTTATCATAACCCATGCCTAACGCGGTCGTCGCCACCAACACCTTTAATTGATTATTAAATAGTAATTCCTCTAAATGTTGACGGTAAACATTACTATTTTCAAAATCATCACTTTCAACGCTGCTATGATAAGCCTTCGCATCGATACCGTTACGATTTAGCCATTCAGCAACTTGTTCAGCATCACGTACTGTTAATGTGTAAACGATGCCTGTACCCGGCAAATTGGGAATTACCTGAGCTAGCCATGCTAGACGAGAACTTTGATCGGGCAGAACCATGGTTTGCAATGCAAGGCTCTCTCGGATCAATGAACCACGCTGGATCCGGATATGACCAAGTAAGGCCTGAATATCATCGACAACACGATTATTAGCCGTCGCAGTGGTGCCTAATACTGGGGTGTTTGCAGGTAACTGACGCAAAATATTCACAATGCGACGGTAGTCAGGGCGGAAATCATGCCCCCAATCGGAAATACAATGAGTTTCATCAATCACCATCAAAGCGATACGATCTGCAATAGGCTGAAGTACTGTTTCAATAAAACTATCATTAGCTAATCGTTCAGGTGAAATCAACAAACAATCAATTTGATTATTGTGAATACGCTGCGTAACACTTTGCCAATCATCTTGGTTAGTTGAGTTCATCGTCTCAGCCACAATCCCCAAACGTTCCGCTGATTCAATTTGGTTGCGCATCAAGGCCAACAATGGCGATACAATAATCGTTGGCCCCATACCTCGATCGCGGAAAATCTTCGTACTGATAAAATAAACCGAACTCTTCCCCCAACCTGTTCGCTGTACAACGAGTAACTTCTGTCGATGATTTACTAGTGTATCAATCGCTTCCCACTGACCATCTCGAAATTCGGCAGTAGGGCTAGCTAGAGCGGTTCTTAGTAGTTGTAGGGCTTCGGCACGGTTCATTATTACTCCTTAATTTATTCGGTAAGTTCACCGTTGATAAGTTTGGGTAGCAACAAGTCGTGAAATTGCATAATGTTCGCTATATTCAAACAGCCTGATAATTTAGAGCATCGATTTTCAACCTGAATATCACGTGTATTCATTCAAGCTAATAGGAAACAAAAAATATCAACTGCATTAATATTATTTATATTTAAAGGCAATAGCACGACTTCCATTATTATTTTCTCGCTTCATGAACTGCATAATAAAGCCACATTTTACCTTTTCCAGCCGGAGGTAAAAAACTGCGAACGTTCTCAAATTTCTGTTCAATTTATTGATATTAAAATGCTTCTGAAACAATAAATTCATTTGGTAAAAGCACAAACACTCTTTCCGTATTGTTAGCCATTACATATAGCTTCTTTTAGGGAATTATCTTTCAGTCTAATGGAATGATTCTGATTGGTGAAAAGAGAGGGAACGCCCACTATTTACCTAAATAAAAATAATATTTCTAGTATTTATTCAACACCCAACATTTGTCTAAAACAAAAAACCTTCTAAATGTTCTCACACTTAGAAGGCTGAAGTTTATTTTCTGCACTTTGTAAATCAGACGGCTAAAAAAACCTCAGATCTACTTTAATTCGAATTTTTATTCCAAGTTGGGTAGGACACGTGCGCCCTAGGAAGGGTTAGCCGTTGTCCCCCCACCGAACCGTACGTGCACATTTCTATGCATACGGCTCTCCGCTAGACTTAGCAAAGTTTCTATAGTCTGGCAGCGTCCCTCTGTGAAGTTCGACATGACAGTCCTTACATAAAACTAACGTCTTCCGATAACGGGCAATCATCAGTCTTTTCCAAGGTTCTGTACCATCCTTAATATCTTTCAGTTTACGCACATGGTGAACTTCGAGATATCCAGTAACGGTGCCGCAGTATTCACATTTGTTACCTGCCATTCTGTCTAGCAATTCAGTTCTGCTCGAATATTTATAAACATTCGGAAACGGATCGGCAAAACCTGCTAGCGACACACTTCGATTCTTAAGTTGAAAAACTTCGAGTTCATAAAGTTTTCCATTACGCATTTCTCTGTGGATATATCGACCATCTGCCTGCTTCAATCGACGTGCGATCTTAGTTCTAGATGTGCGATGTTTTCCAGCCAGCGTCTTAAAAAGACTGTTCATCCATATCCAATGTAGCTTATTTAGATATAGAACTGGTGCTAGGTTATAGTAATTGGCATAGCCACGCATTTCAGCATTGTATTGACTAATAATTTCATAGTCAGACAAGTACATCATTGCAGGCTTTCCTCTACAACCATCCATGCCAGTTTCGTAATTCCCATAGCCACGGAGCGCACAGAATTTCTGTATTTTCGCTCTCGGAACACCAAGGTGAATATGCTCAGTAATACTGCGCTTTACAGCGTGAGTTTTACTGCCATCCGAGTTGTGCCCCACAACACATTTAACTCGTTTATTTTCCCTACGACATAGAACTTCATATCCGAGAAAGGTAAAACCTTGTTTCGGGTCAACTACGCTTGATTTCTCTTTCGATACTTCAAGCTTTAATGCTGACTCAACAAATTCAGTAATGTCAGACATTACTTGCATTGCTTCCCGCTTAGAACCAATTATCCCAATTAGGAAATCATCAGCATATCTAACATACCGCATACGTTTAAAGTTCGGATCGTCCATTAGAACACTAGATGTATTCGCTAGTTGCTCTTCAAGGTTTTTGATTTCCATTTCCCATTTGGCTATTTTCTGCTCATCAGCAGGGTAGCCAGATGCTCCATAACCTTGTCTTATCCACTTTATACGGTTAGCTCGATTTTGTAACGCCCGTTTGTATTCAGGGTTGGGTTTCCTTCGTCCTCCAATACTAAACTCTTTGATTTTAGTTTTCATAAACTCATCAAGTTCGTGGAGAAAAACATTAGCTAATATAGGAGATATTATTCCCCCTTGTGGTGTCCCACTGTGGGTGCCAAAGTAACGCCATTCTTCCATATAACCAGCTTTCAAGAACTTCTTGAGAAGTCCAAGGAAAGCTCGATCATCAATCTTTTTGCTAAGAAATTTCAGCAGCAGATCGTGGTTGATGTTGTCGAAGTATCCCTTAATATCGACATCACAAACCCATTTGGTGCTTTTCCAGCCGTTACGTATTTCAGTAAGTGCTGTATAGCATGACTTGTTGGGGCGAAATCCATAGCTCCAGTCACTAAAAACTGGTTCATAGACTTCCTCAAGGATCATTCGCATGACCTCCTGAATCAACTTGTCATCGCCACTAGGAATTCCTAGAGATCGTTTCTTACCATTCGGATTTCTAGCGTCCTTAGGGATGTGTGTGCGTCTGCAAGGTTTTGGACGATAATCACCTGATTTAATTTGGTTGATAATATTTTGAACTCTATCAGCACTCATACCATCAAGTGTGTTTGAATCCACCCCTTTCGTCATGGCCCCACGATTAGAGTAGATGTTGGCATACGCCTGCATCCAAAGATCTTGATGATTACACATTATTTTGTGTAACTTCTTAATCTTATAGCCTTGCTTACTTGCTTTATTAATACCAATTAGAGCATTGAGTGTTCTTTCTAATAGCACTGACTATTGAACCTCGCTTCTTATAGTATCGTGTCTAACTGTCTCCCTTCCCCCCTACATTTAAGTTTTCGAATGAGTTACCTCGATACTTATACTCAAATTTCAGGTCGGATTTAAACCGACTGCTACCTCATTACAAGGCTACATTGGGTACTATGGAGCCTCCGTCACCATATTGGTTGTTTATATCAAACCAACTTAGGTGATCCCGCATTTCTTTATAAATAAGATACGTCCCACTTAGGTTCCACTTACGTCCAATTACCACTCTCACCGAGCAGGTGCCAAGATTGTTGGATACGACAGCCTTCTAACAATAATTATCGTAAATCTTGGTATGACTCCTGAACTATCGTGAATCAAAGATATCCCGAAACCCACTATGGACTATGATTCAACCAATCAGGTTTAACCATATGGGACTTGCAATGACTGGCGCAAAGTAGATAGTTTCCCCGCCACCAGCCTTTTGACCTAACATGCTGCACTCCCCTCCCTCTTTCGAGATTCAAGTCTATTACTAGACAAGGATAAGTTAGGCTTGCAATAGGCTTTCCAACAGCCTATACTTGCGACATAAAATATAGCCGTAAGCGATTGATTTATAAAGCAAAACGGCGCACTCAGAACGGAATATCGTCATCGAAGTCCATTGGTGGTTCGCTGCTTTGTGGCGCAGGTGCTGGTGAACGCGCTGGGGCGCCGCCGCCACTGAATTGCTGAGCCGCTGGTTGCTGAGGCTGACCCCAACCGCTTTGACCACCTTGGCTTTTGGCCTGATGATTCGCCGCCACGACCGCCTAACATTTGCATTGAGCCACCGATGTTAACCACAACTTCAGTGGTGTAACGGTCTTGACCACTTTGGTCTTGCCATTTGCGAGTCTGCAAAGAACCTTCAATATAGACTTGAGAACCTTTTTTCAGATATTCACCAGCAACTTCAGCTAATTTGCCGAAAATCACGACACGATGCCATTCTGTTTTCTCACGCATTTCACCAGTTTGCTTATCGCGCCAGCTTTCAGAAGTTGCCAGAGTCAGGTTTGCAACAGCACCACCGTTAGGCATGTAACGGATTTCAGGATCTTGCCCTAAGTTACCGATAAGAATTACTTTATTTACGCCTCTGCTGGCCATTTAAACACTCCTGATCCATTAAATTTAATCTCTGTATTAGTCGTGAAGTTTAGCACGACCAACCCATAATGCATACGAATTGCATACTAAAATAGATGTAGCTTGCTCAAGTTGCGAGCAGCTTTGAAAATTTAAATTGTATCGTTCTTGAAGGTTCACAAACTGACAACCTGAATAATTTACTGTGCAGCTACGCGATACATTAATAATTCGACAATACAAACACCAGCCTTGTTCAGTGCGAATGAATATAATCAACAACGCGACAACTCAAGATCACATGATTATAATCTGTTTTTTAATAAAACACTGTATATTCATTCAGTCTGAATTGTGCGATAATGATTCACTTATGATTGTTCACTATCAAATCATCCGGGAAGTGGTAAATGGATAATATCGAAGTACGCGGTGCCCGCACTCATAATCTGAAAAACATCAATCTCATCATCCCCCGAGACAAACTGATAGTTATTACGGGGTTGTCAGGTTCAGGGAAATCATCATTAGCTTTTGACACACTCTATGCAGAAGGTCAACGGCGCTATGTAGAGTCCTTATCCGCCTATGCAAGGCAATTTCTCTCATTGATGGAGAAACCGGATGTTGATCATATAGAAGGGTTATCACCCGCTATTTCGATTGAACAAAAATCCACCTCTCATAACCCAAGGTCAACGGTGGGCACAATCACCGAAATCCATGACTACTTACGTTTATTATTTGCCCGTGTAGGTGAACCACGCTGCCCAGATCACGATATTCCGCTAGCGGCTCAAACCGTGAGTCAAATGGTCGATAACGTGCTAGCACAGCCTGTTGATCGTCGCATGATGTTATTAGCCCCTGTCGTGAAAGACCGTAAAGGTGAACATGTCAAATTGTTAGATAACTTGGCCTCTCAGGGCTATATTCGTGCACGTATCGACGGTGAAGTGTGTGATCTGTCCGATCCTCCAACGTTGGAGTTACAAAAGAAGCATACCATTGAAGTTGTGGTTGACCGCTTTAAGATCCGTGATGATATCGCACAGCGCCTCGCTGAATCTTTCGAAACCGCTCTTGAGCTATCCGGCGGTACCGCGATTGTTGCCGATATGGATGATCCCAACGCAGAAGAGCTAGTGTTTTCAGCCAATTTTGCCTGCTCGGTATGCGGCTATAGCATGGTGGAATTAGAGCCTCGCTTATTCTCCTTTAATAACCCCGCCGGGGCATGTCCGAGCTGTGATGGCCTTGGTGTTCAACAATTTTTTGATCCTGAAAGGGTGATCCAAAATACCGAGATATCACTCGCAGGTGGGGCTATTCGCGGCTGGGATCGCCGGAACTTCTACTACTTCCAAATGCTGCAATCCCTTGCTGAACATTATAAATTTGATGTTGAAGCCCCTTATGATTCTCTGAGTCCTTCCATTCAGAAAATTATTCTGTACGGCTCAGGTAAAGAGACGATTGAGTTCAAATATCGTAATGATCGCGGCGATATTACGGTTCGTCACCACCCTTTTGAAGGGGTGCTCAATAACATGGAACGCCGCTATAAAGAAACGGAATCAACGGCGGTACGGGAAGAACTCGCCAAATACATTAGCAATCGCCCTTGCGTGACATGTCACGGAACACGTTTACGTAAAGAGGCACGTTTTGTTTTTGTCGAAAATACCACGTTGCCTGAAATTGCTGACTACAGTATTGGTCATGCGATGGCGTTTTTCCAAAATCTTAAACTCAGCGGGCAACGGGCAAAAATTGCAGAAAAAGTCCTTAAAGAAATTAGTGACCGATTAAAATTTTTGGTAAATGTTGGTCTTAATTACTTAACGCTTTCTCGTTCGGCAGATACTTTATCGGGCGGTGAGGCGCAACGTATCCGTCTCGCTAGCCAAATTGGTGCAGGCCTTGTCGGGGTCATGTATGTTCTGGATGAACCGTCGATCGGTCTCCATCAACGCGATAATGATCGCTTGTTGGAAACCCTCATTCATCTACGCAATCTAGGTAATACCGTTATTGTGGTAGAGCACGATGAAGATGCTATTCGCGCCGCAGATCATATCATTGATATTGGTCCGGGGGCTGGCGTCCATGGTGGTCAAATCGTTGCACAAGGTACCTTAGAAGATATCGTCGCCAATACAGACTCTTTAACAGGCAAGTTCCTAAGTGGCGAGCGGCGCATTGATATCCCTAAAAAACGGGTTCCCGTCAATAAAGACAAGATGCTCAAACTGTTTGGCGCTAAAGGGAATAACCTGAAAAATGTGACCTTAAAACTCCCTGTTGGCCTATTTACCTGTATCACTGGGGTGTCGGGTTCAGGGAAATCCACATTGATCAACGATACCTTATTCCCTATCGCACAACGTCAATTGAATGGTGCCACCACAATTACACCAGCACCTTATCTTGATGTTGAAGGGCTTGAACACTTTGACAAAGTCATCGATATCGACCAAAGCCCTATCGGGCGAACGCCTCGCTCAAACCCGGCGACTTATACGGGGGTGTTTACACCGATTCGTGAGTTATTTGCTGGTGTACCGGAATCTCGTACTCGTGGCTACAATCCAGGTCGTTTTAGCTTTAACGTTAAAGGGGGGCGCTGTGAAGCCTGCCAAGGTGATGGTGTTATCAAAGTTGAAATGCACTTCTTACCTGACGTTTATGTGCCCTGTGATCAATGTAAAGGTAAGCGCTATAACCGCGAAACATTAGAGATAAAATATAAAGGCAAAAGTATCCACGAAGTGCTTGATATGACTATCGAAGAGGCTCGTGATTTCTTTGACGCTGTGCCAGCACTGGCTCGTAAGCTGCAAACCTTGATGGATGTGGGGTTATCCTATATCCGCTTAGGCCAATCAGCGACGACCTTATCCGGTGGTGAAGCACAACGTGTGAAACTGGCTCGTGAGCTATCGAAACGCGGTACTGGGCAAACCATCTATATCCTTGATGAGCCAACCACTGGGCTGCATTTTGCCGATATTCAGCAGCTCTTGACGGTACTACATCAATTACGTGACCAAGGCAATACGATTGTCGTCATTGAACATAACTTAGATGTGATCAAAACCGCTGATTGGATTGTTGATTTAGGCCCTGAAGGGGGAAGTGGTGGCGGTGAAATCTTGATTTCTGGTACACCCGAAGAAGTGGCTGAATGTGAAAAATCGCATACTGCTCGTTTCTTAAAACCCATCTTAGCACGGGGCTACTAACCACAAGCGTGACAGCGCCTTATTTTGAAATCGAAAAACGCGGGCAAAACCCTAATGCCGATCAGTCAGTTAAGAACTCAATAATAGGTTGAACGATCCTACAGTGCTGTAAAAATCCGTAATCATCCCAAGATTACGGATTTTTTTATGTTACTTAGTCAAGTTCTCAAGACTGTTCAGGCTTTCTCGCCAAAATAATTTACAGCCCTTTCTGAGCTCCTTTCCGCTGAACTCATTGACGAATGTCTCGTGGATACTGGAGTTGTTACAATAAGAAAACACCGTCTTCCGATGGGAATGATGGTATGGGCTGTAATGGGAATCTCTCTTTTTCGTTCTCTTTCCATGGCTCAAGTCTAAGCCTACTTCCCGCAGTAGCTCCGGGGAAAATACCGAAATTCATCAATGATGATATTGGTTATGGTTGGAAGTTTTGTACTACCTAGTAGGCGACAAAAGCATTACCCTCGAGCAGTAAAGAAAAAGCCGCAACGGTATCCGTTACGGCGATATTAATGACTTAACTGACAAGCATTACGGGCTAACCCCGGCTTTCTTTAATAAGGGGGTTCCAATGAAAGGCCAAGCAAAGAAAGGAGAGGAATTAGGCGTCAATGGCGAGTATTACAAAGGTGGTCAATTTATGCCGAGGAGTGCCAGTACCGTTAAAGGCGAGCACTGTTCAACGAGTCGTAAAACGGGAAAGAAACGACATGTGCTGATCGAACCTGGCATTCTCGTCGAAGTTAACCATGACGAAAACGCCATTTTTGCACGTATCAGTGCATTCGTTGCTGTTGAGAACGGTTTTATGCGCCAGACCGCCAGTGCGCATACGGTCGCCTATTATGGTTTGGAAACGTCCTTGCCAGATCTTATCCACCGTTATAATGCAGGTGAACGGTATTGTTGATTGTTCGATATTGATAAAAATAAGAACGGGTTTATACTAATAGTTAATAATAGTTGGTAACTAGTAGGGATTTTAACCATGTCAACGAGTGTAGCTTTAAGCCCTTACTTTGAGGAATTTATCCAAAGTCAGATTAAGAGCGGGCGATATAATAATACAAGTGAAGTGATCCGTGCAGGACTTCGCGCTTTAGAAGAGCAGGAAAATCAATTAAAACTTGCCGCACTTCAAACGGCAATAGTTGACGGTATTAATAGCGGTGAAAGTAAAGATGCGAGCGCGGTATTTAGCCGTTTATCAAGTAAGTATGCCACATTGGCTGAGGATAACGGTAGCAAATGAAATTGGGTATATCACCGCTGGCAGTACAGGATTTAGAATCGATCGGTGACTGGATAGCAAAGGATAATCCCATTAGGGCCCTGAGTTTTATTGAAGAGCTGTATCAAAAATGAGACTCTCCGACCCTCTATGCTGAACGCCCAGAAATTTTGCCAGGCTTGAGAAGCTGTGCTTATGGCCGATACCTGTTATTTTTCCGCGTACTGGAAGCTGAAGTACGCATAGAGCGCATACTCCACGGCTCCAGAGATATTCCTGCGCATTTCAGTTAACGATATACGCGGAACAGTGGCTTTTCTCGTTGTGGAAAATGGGATAATGGGGAAGACTGCAAGTGAAAAGGCCATTGCCTATCATGGGCTTACTGAATCGTTACCGGACCTGATCAAACGGTTCAATGCGGTCGAACGATACCGATGAGGGTGACCCCTCACCAAAGCTGTCATGACAGTTGCTATCTTATCTTTTTATGAATGAAAAATAACAATATTAGCAAAATAGGAGTGCCAAAAATAACATAAGCCATTGCAGTGTCATGATTCATTCGCAAACTCTCTACGAAAGCGCGCCAAACGGTAACTGGATCATCATTACCTATCACTGTGTAGTTGTATGTAAAGCTTGAACTAAACCCGAATTCAAAAATGCCCAAGCCTAAATAAAATAATAAAACCAACAAAATAGTCAAAAACCATCTTAAAAACGTTCTATTTATCATAAGTGCTACCCAAGACATCGCCACCCATTTCACCACCATCAAAACTTGTTGCCTCTCCGCCTATTTTCGCTGACGATGTGGCAAATTCAAAAAATAGAATCATAGTCCCTTTATCTGATGGCGTGAGATTGTCGATATTTGGATACTGTTTATGGAAATCACTTGTGACTTCAATGACATCAAACTTATTAAAATTATCCTTCTTACCATCCAAATAATTCAGGAATGAAACAGGCACCGTGAACGCCTCTTCTCGTTCGATCGGATACTGCGTTCTCATTGGTGTATAACTCTCTTCAAATATCCCTGTGCCAGATTGCTTTAACCCTTTTACACCCCAAGCACGCAAAAAGTGGGCTAACTCCCCAATAACATTGAGAGCCCGATTGATAACAAAAAATATCAATGGAAAGGGTGTTCAGATATTAACATCAATGAGTGAGCCACTTCGATACCCCAAAGCCGATATTGCAGACCTTTATAGGCATCGTTGGGAAATAGAGCATGGCTTCAGGGAAATGAAGCAGCATATGTTGAATAATGAACTCACATTGAGGGAGCAAAAAGCCAGCATTGGTAAATCAAGAACTATGGGGGAATAGTACTCGCGTATAACTTACTGCGATTTATGATGGCACAGATGGCATACAGCCTGAAAGATACAGAACCGTATCAGATGGGATTTAAACAAACTGCACTATACCTGAGTACTCAACTAAGCCTACTTTCCGCAGTAGCTCCGGGGAAAATACCGAAATTCATCAATGAGATATTGACTATGGTTGGAAGTTTTGTACTACCTAGTAGGCGACAAAGGCATTACCCCGAGCAGTAAAGAAAAAGCCGCAACGGTATCCGTTACGGCGATATTAATGACTTAACTGGCAAGCATTAGGGCAAAACCCGCGTTTTTTAATCAATAATTCACGAATTATTTGCTTACAGCAGCGAACGCTTCAACAATACGTTGAACATTATGACGGTTTACACCAGCCATACAAACACGCCCCGTACCCACTAAGTAGACAGCAAACTCATCTTTCAAACGCGCAACCTGCTCTTTCGAGAAGCCTGTGTAACTAAACATACCGCGTTGTTTTAACAGATGGTCAAAGTTTTTTTCTGGTAGTGCTTTTTTCAGTTCATCCACCAGAACAGTACGCATTTCTAAAATACGTACGCGCATCTCTTCAACTTCCTTCAACCATTGTGCTTTCTGTTCACTGTTTGTGAGAACTTGCGCCACAATTTTAGCCCCATTTGACGGTGGGCTTGAGTATAGGCGACGTACCCCTGCTTTTAATTGGCCTAATACGCGGTCACGTTCTTCTTGGCTTTCACAAATAACTGACAAACCACCAGCACGTTCACCATAGATACCAAAAATTTTAGAGAATGAATTACTCACAAACACAGGCAAGCCTGCTTTTACCATCGCACGGATAGCATAAGCATCTTCTTCAATACCTTCCGCAAATCCTTGATATGCAATATCCAAGAATGGGATCAGTTTTTGTGCCTTAGCCACTTTAGTCACTTCATCCCACTGCTCTGGCGTGAGATCTGAACCGGTTGGGTTATGGCAGCAAGGGTGCATTAAAATGATGCTATTTTCTGGCAATGTCTTAAATGTTGCCAGCATTTCAGCAAATTTTACCCCTTTGCTCTTTTCATCAAAGTAAGGGTAATAGTGAACTTTAGTACCTGCTCCAGAGAAAATTGATGCATGGTTTTCCCATGTAGGGTCACTGCACCACACCTCTGATTTAGGGAAGTAATGGTTGAGGAAATCCGCACCCAATTTTAGTGCCCCTGAACCACCGATAGTTTGTACTGTCGCGATACGTTCTTGCGCAATAAGAGGACAATCAGCACCGAAGAGTAATTTTTGGATCTCTAGGCGATAATCTTTGAGACCTTCCATCGGTAAATACAGTGACGCGCTTGCTGGTAACTTGTTTAATTCCGCTTTCGCATGACCAACAGTTTTCAGCTCAGGTGTTTTACCTTCCCCATCATAGTATAAGCCGATACTCAGGTTGATCTTGTTTTCACGAGTATCTTTATTAAATTCATCCATCAGCGATAAGATCGGATCGCCCGGGTAAGAATCAACATGTTGGTACACAGTACATCTCCATAATCAGATAAAAATAATATTTTTTTGTTTCGTCTTTTGAAAATAACCCTTTGTTTGCTATTCGTCTACATATTCCATGACAACTCTTGAGGTTAATTTAGTCAGTAACTCATAATTGATAATGCCTGTTTGTGCGGCGATTTCTTCAACTGGCAGAGATTTCCCCCATAAAATCACCTCATCACCCACTTTATCATTGGCATTTGGCCCAAGATCAACGGTGATCATATCCATTGAAACTCGTCCTACAATAGGCACTTTTCGCCCATTTACCAAAACTGGCGTACCTGAAGGCGCGCTTCGGGGATAACCATCACCATAACCTATCGCAACAACGCCCAACCGAGTGTCACGCTGGCTACACCATGTTGCACCATAACCCACACATTGCCCAGCAGCATGCTCCCTAACAGCAATCAATGTTGATTTTAGTGTCATCACACTTTGTAAGCCAAAATGCTCGGCGGATGTGCCTTCTTGAGGGGAGGCACCATACATGATGATCCCCGGCCTAACCCAGTCATAATGGGCATCTGGCCATAATAAGATCCCTGCCGATGCCGCAATCGATTTTTCTCCGGCCTTATTGGCAACAAACTGTTTAAAGCAGTGAATTTGATTTGCTGTTGTCGGTAATTCAGGCTCATCAGCCTGACAGAAATGGCTGATAATATTGATGGGGTGTTTGACGTTTTTACACGCTTGCAAGCGCTGATAGAATGCTTCCGCATCTTGAGGCAACACGCCTAAGCGGTGCATGCCTGTGTCGAGTTTCATCCAAACTTTAATCGGGTTCGCCAATTCGGTTGCTTCCAGCATTGCAAGCTGTTCAACACAGTGGATAACCGTATCGATTTGATGTTCCACTAACAAGGGGAGATCAGAATGTTCGAAAAAACCTTCAAGTAATACAATAGGAGCCGTTATCCCTCGTTCCCTCAGTGCCAGAGCTTCTTTAAGTCGGGCGACACCAAAACCATCAACGAGATCTTCAAGGGTGGTGCTGACTTCGGTTAATCCATGGCCATAAGCATTTGCTTTAACAATGGCAATTAAACGGCTGTGTGGTGCGAGTTCTCTAACTCGTTGCAGATTATGTCGCAGAGCGCGGCGGTTAATTAAAGCGGTTGCCGCTTTCATTATGTCCTCTTTTTACTTTCTTATAAATCATCCAAGATGCAGCTCAGCGCCAAAGATAGATAAGCCGCTTGCTGCATACATACGCATCTGACTAGCCCACATGAGCCTAGTCAACAACACTGCCGCTTTTAGTATGACAGATCACTCATCGTCATAGGCAGGCCCCGCATAGTTATCAAAGCGAGACCATTGACCATTGAACGTTAATCGAACCGTACCAATCGGACCGTTACGCTGTTTACCGATAATGATTTCCGCCACCCCTTTCAAGTCACTGTTATCGTGATAAACCTCATCACGATAGATAAACATAATAAGGTCAGCATCCTGCTCAATAGAGCCTGATTCACGTAAGTCTGAGTTGACTGGACGTTTATCCGCGCGTTGTTCCAAGCTCCGGTTAAGCTGTGATAGCGCCACAACAGGCACATTAAGTTCTTTAGCTAATGCCTTCAGTGACCGAGAAATTTCAGCAATTTCAAGTGTACGGTTATCCGATAATGCAGGGACTCTCATTAACTGTAAATAGTCAATCATAATCAGACTTAAACCACCATGCTCTCGATAGATACGACGCGCACGGGAACGTACTTCTGTTGGTGTTAAGCCAGAGGAGTCATCGATGTACATGTTGCGCTTTTCTGACAGAATCCCCATGGTGCTAGAAATACGCGCCCAGTCCTCGTCGTCAAGCTGGCCTGTACGAATACGTGTTTGATCAACACGCGATAAGGAGGCCAACATACGCATCATGATCTGGCTACCGGGCATCTCCAAACTGAAGATCAACACGGGTTTTTCTTCCGTCATCGCTGCATTTTCACACAAGTTCATCGCAAAAGTGGTTTTCCCCATTGATGGACGAGCTGCAACAATAATAAGGTCAGAGCCTTGTAGACCCGCCGTTTTCTTATCGAGATCTTGGTAACCTGTCGACACCCCTGTCACACCATCGTGAGGTTGCTGATACAGTTTTTCTATTTTTTCAATGGTTTCAGCCAAAATTGCTTCAATATCTTTTGGCCCTTCGTCCTTATTCGCTCTCGACTCTGCAATTTGGAACACCTTCGTTTCGGCAAAATCGAGTAAATCTTCACTGCTACGCCCCTGTGGGTCGTAACCCGCATCGGCGATATCATTCGCGACTTTGATCATGTCACGCACAACAGCACGTTCGCGGACGATGTCGGCGTAAGCATTGATATTCGCGGCACTTGGGGTATTTTTTGATAACTCGGCAAGGTAAGCAAACCCCCCGACATCATCCAATTTACCTTCCTGTTCAAGGGATTCGGATAATGTGATCAAATCGATGGGTTTACCCTGCTCGAGCAGAGTTTGCATTTGAGCAAAAATGGTACGATGCGGATGACTGTAAAAGTCTGCATGGGTGACACGCTCGGAAACAGTATCCCAACGGTCATTATCCAGCATCAACCCTCCCAATACAGACTGCTCGGCTTCGATAGAGTGTGGTGGAAGTTTTAAGCCTTCCATTTGCTGATCGCGCGGCGCACTGTACTTGTTTTCTGAAGGGTATTTCTTAGCCATACTTTCTTATCCACATCCATAATTAACTAGCACATTAGTATACGCCAAACTTGTTACTGACGTTGGCTTTCTTTGTGTTTTTCTAACGGGTATTGTGCCTTTCGTCGTTGTGGCACTAACCAATAATTCTATCATCAAACCATAGCGTTATTATTGCGTGATTGATATGGTAGGCAAATCAAACGCGAAATCATTTGTGTTGTTTGTTGAAGGCAAGAAATTATCCCTATTGAGCCAGCGATGAGAAAATGGGCGTTGTCTGCCCATCATCCAGCCGGTAATTTGATTATACGACAAGTACAAGCAGACTGTTCCTATCGGAGATGATCATGGTAAAACGTATTGAATTTGCACAACATGGTGGCCCAGAAGTTCTCAGCTATTCCGATTTCGACCTAAAAGAGCCTGCCGATAACGAAATTCAGATAGAAAATCATGCAATCGGCATCAACTATATTGATACTTATGTCCGTAGTGGGTTATACCCCGTCGCGAGTTTACCATCGGGGCTTGGTACTGAAGCTGCGGGCATTGTGGTAAAAACCGGCTCCCAAGTGACAGGTTTTCGCCCAGGTGACCGAGTGATGTATGCTCAAGGCCCGCTAGGTGCTTATAGTGAAGTTCATAATGTTCCTGAACATGCCGTTGCCCATCTTCCTGATGGAATTTCATTTCAACAGGCTGCCGCCTGTGGCCTGAAAGGTATGACTGTCTATTATCTGCTGAATCAAACCTATCAAATCAAACGAGATGAAATCTTTTTATTCCATGCGGCTGCGGGTGGTGTAGGCCTGATTGCTTGCCAATGGGCAAAAGCGCTTGGCGCTAAAATGATTGGTACCGTTGGCAGCGCTGAAAAAGCAGAGCGCGCTAAAGCGGCGGGGGCATGGGAAGTCATCAATTATCAAACAGAAGATATCGCGGCACGAGTCAAAGAGATCACTCAAGGTGAAAAGGTGAATGTCGTGTACGACTCAGTGGGCCAATCAACTTGGATTGCCTCATTAGATTCACTAAAACGCCGAGGTTTAATGGTGAGCTTTGGTAACGCATCCGGCCCTGTGACCGGCGTGAACTTAGGGATTTTAAACCAAAAAGGCGGCTTATACGTCACTCGCCCATCATTAGGGGTCTATGTCACTAATCGGGCGGAGTTAGATCAGGCAAGCCATGCGCTGTTTGATATGATCTTAAGTGGCAAATTGAATGTGGATGTCCCTGAAAAACAGATCTTTGCCTTGAAAGATGTGCAAACGGCCCACCGCACATTAGAGTCGAGAAAAACCCAAGGCTCTAGCCTGCTAATCCCATAATTTTGAGTGAGATGCCAACGACGGTTGGCACCTCACACTACATTATTGGTCGCGGGTGACGAATGCAAGAGCCTGCTCGACCACCGCCAGGTCAGCCCCTTTCTTATGGGCATTTTCACTCAGATAGCGCCGCCATTGGCGAGCACCGGGTATTCCTTGAAATATCCCTAACATATGACGAGTGATATGACCAAGATAAGTGCCTTGTGATAACTCTTTTTCGATATACGGGAACATTTGGCGAACAGCATCCACCGCATTCACCACGGGTAATTGGCTATCGAATAATTGGTTATCTACCGCGGTCAAAATAGAAGGATTTTGATAGGCTTCACGCCCTACCATCACGCCATCAAGGTGACGTAAATGCTCTTTTGCCTCTTCCAGTGTTTTTATTCCCCCGTTAATCGCCATGGTTAAGTGGGGAAAATCCCGTTTTAGCTGATAAACGCGCGGATAGTCCAATGGAGGAATTTCACGGTTTTCTTTCGGACTTAGGCCGGATAACCACGCCTTACGCGCATGGATGATAAACATTTCACAACCGCCTTTAGTTGAGACGGTATCAATAAAATCACACAGGAATTCGTAGCTATCTTGCTCATCAATGCCAATGCGTGTTTTCACTGTGACAGGTATCGACACAACATCCTGCATCGCTTTCACGCAATCAGCCACAAGCTGAGCATCCGCCATTAGGCAAGCGCCAAAACGTCCATTTTGTACGCGGTCTGAAGGGCAACCAACATTGAGGTTGATTTCATCATAACCACGCTCTTGCGCCAACTTTGCACATTGCGCTAATGCTTCAGGGTCGCTCCCCCCCCAGCTGTAATGCTACTGGCTGCTCTTCTTCACTAAATGCCAGATAATCGCCCTTACCATGAATAATGGCACCTGTTGTAACCATTTCAGTATAGAGCAACGTATTTTTGCTCAATAAGCGATGAAAATATCGGCAATGGCGGTCAGTCCAGTCGAGCATCGGCGCAACGGAAAATCGATTTATGTTTTTATAGCCTGTCATACCTTGAAAAACCTTGTTTTCAGTCATTTTTATATTTGACGTGTTTCGGTGTATCTTAACCTATTTAATCTGTTTTTGCTGTATTGGAAACACGACTAAGGACACCATGGCTTTGGTGTCCTCAACAAATGACGGCTCCCCGCCGTAAAACTGATTTGCTGCCATAAAGCACGCCGATTTTTTTAGAGTAGAAACTTTCATTACCTACGGTCGAGTTTACTCTATTTACGGATTCATTAACTTAACCAGTTGTTCGGCAAGTTCAGGCGTTGAAGCACTCAATAGGCTGCCACTAAACATGACGTTATCGCGCTCACCACTTAACGAACATACATCACCCCCCCGCTTCACGAATACATGGTATCAATGCTGCGCTATCCCACGGTTTCATAATCGTATCAATGGCCCCATGTAGACGCCCTGTTGCCACCATGGCATGCTGGTAAGCATCGTTGGCAAAAATAAAGTCTCGAGCGCAACTGACAACACGGTCAAGATGGTAAATCGTTGTACCTTCTCGTTGATTGTAAGTGCTACTGTGGATCCCCGATGCGGAAATGACGGCATTAGCGACCTCTTTAGGCGCATCAGTACCTAATGTTAGCCGCCGAGATAAACCGTTATGTGTTTCCAAGTAGCAACCTTGCCCTTTTGCTGCGTAAACTACCGTTGAAATGGCAGGGAAGCTGAGCACCCCAACGATAGGCTCCCCCTTTTCAACATAAGCAATCAAAGTGCTAAAGAGTGGAATGCCATAAATAAAGGCGCGCGTGCCATCAATCGGGTCAATCACCCATCCAGATTCGAAAACAGTATCGCCTTCAAGGCCAAATTCTTCACCAAGGATCGGCACATCCGGTGTGTGTTGGGCAAAGTGCTCACGCAATGCCGACTCAACACGTAAATCTGTTTCCGTGACCACTGAACGGTCGGGCTTATAGTCAAAACTGCCCGCACCTTGAAATGCTTCTACGGTCATCGCTCTGACTGATTTTGCCGCTTCAAGCGCAATCGCCAGCATACTGTGGGCTCCTATTTAAAATATAACATTATGGCAATCATAACCCATGATTATGCTTGGGTTTTATGCAGTTTGACCTCACCAAAGGTCATAAAAATCAATGTGCTCCCTGCGACCCCACGATAAGCCCCTTGCTGCTGATTCAATTCGCAAGCGAGTGCCGTAAATAGCCATGCTTCATTTTCCGAGATGTCACACATCGCATCGGTAAGCTGCTCATAACCTTTGCGTTCAGCAAATTCTTGTACAGCCAATGCGTCTTGTAACAATGGCTCCTCAATCGAGCTATTTGCCCATCCCCACATCCAACTCCCTTGGTTTTGATCATAAGTACCAATGATTTGCACGGGAGCAACAGCAACGAGACCGTCTGGAGCATGAAAAACAATTGTGCCCTCTTCTTGATCGACTGACCAACTTGCCTGATCAAGATGCCAAGTATCACAGTGGAATTGGCTTTTATGCTGTAGAGCATTCATACTTCGCTCGATTAACGTATCGTAAGGTAAATCTTCAAGTTCTTGATTCATTCATATATTCCTTAAACTACAGCGTGATTATCGAACGTCAGTTTTTTATCTTATTTATCCTATAAACTGTCTTATTCACTAACCAATATTTTTTAATGCATCGACGACCAATTGCCAAAACTTAGCATGATCGAGTTTGACGGCAACCTGAGTATGGCAATCTTCAGGAGCCGGATGGCGGAAATCGGCCACAGTCATTCCAAGGGTGAGAGTTCCTGTCAGTTCAATATCTACAGGTACGCGCTGTGTCGTCATGACGGAAGGGTCGATAACATAGGCAACGGCACAGGGATCATGCACTGGTGGAGCATCAAATCCTTGTGCTTGTTTATACATTTTGCCAAAGAAATCGAGTAATTCGACGACAAATTTCGCGCAGGGTGTTCCCACGTCAGCAATGTTAGCAACGATATCTGTGGTGGCAAGCGCTTGATGGGTGAGATCTAAACCAACCATCGTTAGTGGCCATTTTTCATTAAAAACAATATGTGCCGCTTCTGGATCAATTTTGATATTAAACTCAGCCACAGGACTCCAATTTCCTACATGGTAGCCTCCGCCCATCAGCACGACTTCTTTGACGCGTTCGACGATACGTGGCTCCAACCTTGCGGCTAATGCGATATTGGTTAGCGCCCCAGTAGGCACTAAAGTGATTGTTTTGGGTGGGTGCGACATGATCAATTTAATGATCAATTCTACCGCATGGCAGTTTTCCAAAGTCAACGATGGCTCAGGTAGTTGAGGACCATCTAACCCAGAGTCACCATGAATATCGGGGGCAATTTCAACTTCACGTACCAGTGGTCGTGAGGAGCCGGCTGCAAAAGGAATACCACGAATTTTTGCCATTTCAGCAACGGCTAAGGCATTGCGAGTCACTTTTTCAAGCGTTTGGTTACCAGCAACGGTCGTCACTGCCAGTAAGTCAATTTCAGGGTTGCCATAAGCTAATAGCATCGCAATTGCATCGTCATGTCCGGGGTCGCAATCAAGGATGATTTTCTTTGCCATACACCTTACCTTATTGAATTAAAAGGGAGCCTTTTATTAAAGCTCCCAATGTAACCAGCTAACAAAGTAAAATCTATGAGCTTTCGCCGATTTAAAAAATGTTTACTTCAAAACATGCGCATAGACACGTTTTTGTCCATCTTCTGTTTTCGGGATATATACCCCTTGTAGCTCAGGCGCAAATCCCGGAAGCAAGTTGATCCCCGCCTCCAAAGCTTGGAAGTAACGCAAGACAGGCCCTTCCCAAACTTCACCGGGCACCACACACAGTACGCCCGGAGGATAAGGCAGCGCCCCCTCAGCGGCAATACGCCCTTCTAGCTCACATAGAGGAAGCAGTTCCACGTTGCCGCGAATAAACTCAAGGTGCGCTTGTTGTGGGTTCATTTTCACTGTCGGAAAATGCTGCTTACGGAACATCTCTTTTTGCAATTGCTTAATATTGTACTGAACACTCAACTGGTGCATTTCTTGGCACAAACGACGTAATGTGTAGCCTTGATAATGCTCTTGGTAGCGTTGATAAACGGACGGTAACACTTCTTCCAGTGAAGCATCTTCATCCAGTAATTGTTCAAAACGAACCAAATGGGTAACTAGTAGCTCTAACTTCTCTTTACTCTCTGCGGGAGTGAGTAAAAATAAGATGGAATTTAAGTCACATTTCTCGGGGATCACACCATGTTCACGTAAGAAATGCGCCAATATAGTCGCCGGAACGCCAAAGGATTCGTATTCACCACTTTGAGCATCGATACCCGGCGTTGTTAGCATCAACTTACAAGGGTCAACAAAATATTGATTTTCCGCATACCCTTCAAACGCATGCCAACGTTCATTAGGAATAAAATTAAAGAAGCGCTGTTCAGAAGCAATTTGCGCCGTTGGGTACTCTTGCCATGGTTTTCCGTCGACAAATTCAGGCACAAAGGGTCTAAAATAATGGCAGTGGTTGATAATGGCTTTTCTAACCTCAATGCCAAGTCTTACGCACTCCATCCACATCATTTCCCCTGCATCCCCTTGATGCATACGCGCATTGACATCTAACGAGGCAAACAGCGGATAAAATGGACTGGTAGACGCGTGCATCATAAAAGCGTTATTCAGCTTTTTTATGCGAGACAAAGCGCTCTTGCCCTTTAATATGATTATCTTTTTTATGGATTTGCGACGCTTGCGAGAACCCTGCCAATTGTTTATGCACCGATTGAGTCACCATAATACCAGGATCATTTTCATTTAATTCAAGTAATAGTGGCGAACATTGGCGCATCATAGGGATAAATTGTTCGTAGCCAACCCACGCAGAATCGAACAAAATATACTCACATAAATGACCAATTTTATCGACAACCTGCCTTGCATTGTAAACCGTGCCGTCATAAGTACCGAGCTGGATCACCGCTAAGCGGAATGGACGTTCACGCGTATTTTTTTCAGGCATGACGTCATTAATCAATGAACGCAAGTAGTCCTCTTCAAAACAATGCGCATCGATTCCCCCGATAAAACCAAATGGGTTACGTGCCGTTTCAAGGTAAACCGGTGTTGCGCCCGCTTGGATCAGGGCGCCATGGTGGTTTGATTTATGATTATTGCGATCGAATAAAACCAAGTCTCCCGGTGTTAGCAAGGCATTTAACACGACTTTATTGGAAGAAGAGGTGCCGTTTAGTACAAAATAGGTTTTATCTGCATTAAATACGCGAGCCGCAAATTTCTGTGCTTCTTTCGCAGCCCCTTCATGGATCAGCAGGTCTCCCATCGCGACATCAGCATTACACAAGTCGGTACGAAAACAGGTTTTCGCCATAAAATTGGTAAAAACTGTTCGCCAGTTGGATGGCGGCGAAAAAATTGTCCACCTTGATGGCCCGGACAAGCAAAAGTGACATTATGCCCCGCAGCATAATCCATCATTCGCGCAAAAAATGGCGGTAATAGCTGTTCAAGATAGTGATTTGCCGCCGCAAATAATTGACGACTATTTTCACTACGCTCAGCCGGTGCAGGCGGCAAAATTCCCGTTAAATAAGGAGGATGAGGGATATCATCTGGAAGCTGTTTATCACTAATGATAAACAGCGGAATACTGAGTTTACTCTCTGCAACCCTTTTCCACAGCCCTTGATTGGCATCCAACTCGGATAGCACAACAGCAGCAATATGTGTTTAACTGTGCATCGCGAATATCTACCCATTGGAATTCTCCCGTAAAGTAGATAGCGACCCCCTGGCTACATGCCACATTGATTTTTTTCATAACAGTCTGGCTCTTAGTTAGCTGAGGAAAAGAGGCCCGACAATATACTTGATAGGAAATCAGATTGGAATTGCCATAAAGTGCGGGAATAATTCTAATTTTTCGGGGGGAGATAATATTTGATAACCTACTGTTTAATAGCATAAAAAAATTTCTATGCCATTTTTAAGTTATCAGCATTAAACAAGGAAAAATGGGTGCGAAACTCATTAACCGACTAACATTAAGCCTATTAGCAGAATATTAGTCGGCCAATTTCTCTAAACTGGGAGCTTAGTTGTTTTTTTCCATATACAGTGTCTGTGTAGGATAAGCGAAGTCCGCACCATGCTGTTTGACGATGGCAATTATTTTTAAATAGACTTCTTGTTGTGCGGCTAACCATTCGGCCCACACGGTAGTTTTTCGTAAAACAATACACCATAATATTCAGTGACGAATCCGCAAACTCATCAAAATAAACTAATAATGTTTGCCCAGTATCAATACTTGGCTCTTGTTGCAACATAGTCCGAATATCACTCACAATAGCGCCGATTTTATCAGCATCTTCATAGCGCAGACCTAATGACGTTTTGATTCGGCGGTTAGTCATACGCCCAGGGTTTTCAACGCTTATCGACGAAAAGAGTGAGTTAGGGATATACAAGGGTCGATGGTCAAAGGTGATAATTTTAGTAATTCGCCAACCAATCTCAACCACCGTACCTTCAATGTTTCTGTCGGGTGAGCTAACCCAATCGCCGATATTAAAAGGCCTATCAAAGTAAAGCATGATCCCTGAGAAGAAGTTACTCAGAATATCTTTACCGGCCATACCGATAGCAATGCCGCCAATCCCGCCGAAGGCCATCAACCCCGATAGGCTCATGCCGAAATGTTCGCCAAATAGTAAAACCATTACGACAAAAATGGTGGTTTTAAAGACTCGAGCGATAATACGTGCAGAGGTTGGATCACTTCCTCTTTTTATTTGCGTTTTTTCAAGTCTATTGACGAGCTGAAACAGCTTACGCACGAGAATGATCGCAATGATGGCAACTGTGATGAAATTAATCAGCGGAGTTGAAATAAAGGTTAAATTAAAATCCGTTGCCGCCATATCCAAATATTGAGCGGCAACCATCACCATACTACACAGCACAGCGGTCTGAATAACATGAATAAAAATACTTTTATTCTTATGCTTATGCCTACGTTTTTTACTTATCATCTCGAAAATAATAGCCACGGCTAAACACACCGCAACGATAGTAACGCCAATGGCATATTTTTCGAGTAATGAATCAATCATATCTCACCGCTCCAAGCTGCCCATTTTACTTTTTAATAAAACTTATATGTCTACTACGCTATTTTCGATAAACTCTTGATGGATCAAACGCAGCAATAAAAAAACCTCACTAAGATAGCAACTTTAAACGTGATTTTCTCAACAATTATCAACTGTTTTTTTAGACTATCTAATATGGATATAACGCATAATGTTTACCCCTGATCCCAAAGAAATTGATACTGTACTTCGATTAAATCTACAACAAAAATACCGCTATTTTGTCAGTAAAGTTGCCGATTGGGAGGAAGTTTGGGTGATTTTCTGCCAAGAGGAGCTTGTTACCATGCGAGATAATAATAGACGCTTATTATTACCTGTTTGGCCTGCTCAAGCCTATGCACAGCGTAATCTTAATGGTCAATGGGCCAAGTGTACGGCAACCAAGCTAACACTGACCCACTTTATGACAGAGATATTGCCAGATATGGATGGCGCAAATATGACAGTTGCCATGATGGTAGACAGTCAATGCCAAACTTATGTGATTGCCGAAGCGAAGTCGCTATTACAAGATTTAATTGAAGCGTGTAAGCACCGCAGCTCATCGATTTAGGCTGATAATTAGCCATAAGGAATAAAACTTTCTCACATGAGTCAGCCTTATGAGCTTATCAGCCTAATTGCCACTCTCGCTCTTAGCGATTCACGATTTAAGCTGCACGAATTCAGCAAACTCTTCAATACTTGGATAAGAGGATTGCGTTCCTTTACCTGTCACACTAAATGCAGAAAACATGACAGCCTTTTTCAAAGCTTCCGCGATATTGCCTGTATGCACATAATAATGAGAGAAACAGCCAATAAAAGCATCTCCTGCACCACTGGTATCCACCGCATTCACTTTAATGGCAGGGATCAACAACTCGTTATCGCGAGTCATCCAGAGTGCACCTTTATCACCCAACGTGACGATAAGATTTTTCAACCCTTTATCGAGCAAAGACTTGGCTGCACGGCGGATGTTTTCCATCGAATCAACAGGCATATTAGTGAGGATCTCAAGCTCAGTTTCATTCGGCACAAAGAAATCACAACGACAAGCAAAATCAAGATCTAACGTACGCTGTGCTGGTGCAGGATTCAGCAATACAGGAATGTTATGTTTGTTACCAAAAGCAATCGCGTGATAAACCGTTTCTAATTGAACCTCAAGCTGCAATACGATCAATTTGCATTTTTTCAAATCGTCAGCCGCACGCTCAATATCTTCAGGGGATAAAAATTTATTTGCTCCTTTCACAATGAGAATGCGATTAGCAGAATTCGGATTAACAAAAATCGGTGCTACACCGCTAGAAGTACATGGCACTTTTTCCACATAACGGGTATTAATACCATAAGACTCAAGATTACGAATGGTGTTATCAGCAAAAATATCATCACCGACTTTTGTTAACATAATCACTTTTGAATTAAGTTTTGCCGCAGCAACCGCTTGATTGGCACCTTTACCACCACAGCCGATTTTAAATGCAGGCGCCTCCAAGGTCTCACCCTCTTTTGGCATCTGATCCGTATAAGTGATCAGATCGACCATATTTGAACCTATAACTGCTATATCCATAACGCCTCTCATGTTAAATAAATCACATTATGATACTATATTAACATTATCATGTTGCATAAATATCATTCGTGATTAAGATCGCGAATAACGAATGAGCAAGTGTCATATCCGCCACATTTTTTCATTCCTTATTATTGACTCTCTCTATTCTCAATAGGAAAAATTTACATGAAAAATATAGCACAATATATCGATCATACTCTGTTGGCCGCCAATGCAACCGTCAATGACATCAAACAGCTTTGTGCCGAAGCCGCAGAGCACCACTTTGCTTCTGTCTGCGTGAACACAGGTTATGTTCCTTTAGCCAGCGAATGTCTGAAAAACAGCGATGTTATGGTCTGTTGTGTGGTAGGCTTTCCGCTCGGTGCATGCTTAACTGAGGCCAAAGCATTTGAAGCCGCAGAAGCCGTACGCCGTGGTGCTAATGAAGTTGATATGGTGATTAACGTTGGTATGCTAAAAAGTGGTGACCTTGAGTTCGTTCGCCAAGATATTGCCGCCGTTTTAGCGGCTTGTGGTGAGGCAACTTTAAAAGTTATTTTGGAAACTTGCCTATTAACCGATGATGAAATCACCCAAGTTTGTGAAATTTGCCGCACATTAAACGTTGGTTTTGTGAAAACTTCAACAGGTTTCAGTACAATGGGCGCTACAGAGCACCATGTCGCGTTAATGCGTAAAGTCGTTGGTGATAAAATCGGCGTTAAAGCATCAGGTGGTGTGCGTGATCGCGAAACCGCAGAAAAAATGATCAAAGCCGGAGCTAATCGCGTTGGGGCAAGTGCCAGTGTAGCGATTGTTTCGGGAAACAGTGTAACCTCTAATGGCTACTAAATGTTGGGGCGCGGTTAGCCCGCGCCAATAAAGAAAGGATTGCTCGGTGATAGAAACGAAAACAAAAAGAACGCCTTCGTCGTTTGAGTGAATGTATTAAACGCTCAGGAAGAATTCACCTTAAAGATGCCGCAAGAATACTTGAAGTCTCTGAAATGACGATCCGCCGTGATCTGAATGCCGAGACCGAAGGGCCTATTCCAATGTCTCTGCTTGGTGGTTATATCGTTTCTGTCACCCAACCTTCCTCACTGGCACAAAATGATCCTCAAGCCGACATTTTTACCCCCGATCAAACCGAAGAGCTACATATCCCCAATTTAGCGGCGAGTATGGTGTCAGAAGACGATGTGATCTTTTTCGATAATGGGATCGAAATGGCCACCTTAATCGCCTTGATCCCAGAAGAGATAAGCTTTACAGGGATTTGTTATTCACATAACGTTTTTTTGGCTCTAAGCCAGAAAAAAAATGCCACCGCATTACTCTGTGGGGGGGAATATCGCCCTAAAAGCGACTCATTTTATAACCCGACCCAACCTTCTCTCCTTGATTCGATTAACCCGAAAAAAGCCTTTATCTCGGCTGCCGGTATTCATAGTCACTATGGCGTCACATGCTATAACTTAGACGATTTAGCAATGAAGAAAAAAGCGATGGAAAAATCAATCCGCAAAATTTTGCTCGCCAAATACAACCTGTTTGATGAAGTCGCCACGGCCAATATGGGGGAACTTTCGCAATTTGATGTCATTATTACCAATCGGCAACTCGCTGATGAATATGAAACCTATTGCCGCAATGGGTTTGTGAAAGTCATTTACTGACAGCAGTGATATCCAATTTACTGCCTATTTTTTCGACACGCATGATAACGTGCCGAGTTCATCTATTAGCGAACAAGAGGCCATGCCATCGCTCTAGATTTTAATGGTTAAATAGTCGCTCGCTATCTCGGTATTAGGGAAAATGGCTTGGCACTCCGCCAGCAGCATTGGCATATCTTCAGCGCTATAACGACCACTGATATGCGTCGCAATAAAACGTTTCACACCCGCGTCTCGCGCTAACTGCGCCGCTTGCCCTGTGGTACTGTGCCCCCGATCATTGGCTTTTTCATGATACGCATTTTCCAGCGTCGTTTCATGCACCATAACATCGGCATTCTTTGCCAAGAAAAGAGCCTGTTCCGTTGGTTTGGTATCCCCAAAAATCGCAATGACTTTGCCAGGCTTTGGCTTACCTAAATAATCAGCACCATTAACACGGCGACCGTCGGCTAACATAATAGTTTCACCGGCCTTTAACGCTTGCATCCACGGGCCGCGTGGAATGTTATCTTGCGCTAATTTATCAACATCTAATGAACCTCGTTTAGGATGTTCTTCAATACGGTAACCATAGCATTCAACGCGATGGTCAAGCGGGTAGGCTGTCACGATTAACTCACCATCATCAAACAACTGCCCTGGCTCTATTTCGATCATTTCAAGAGGATAAGTCATATAAGAGCTGCTCAGGGTCAGTACTGTTTCGACATACTGTTTTAAACCTTTTGGACCATATAACGTTAATGGATCAGTTGCTCCCCCCATTGAGCGGCTACATAACAGCCCCGGTAATCCAAAAATATGATCTCCATGTAGATGGGTAATAAAAATTTTTTCAATTCTTGGCGCCTTAAATACGCTATTTAAAATGCGATGTTGAGTTCCTTCACCACAATCAAAACATCCAGTATGTTTTACGTATGCCTGTTAGGTTTAATAGCATACTGGTGACGTTACGCTCTTTGGTCGGCACACCGGCACTCGTTCCTAAAAAGGTTAACTCCATCTTTTCACACTCCATACTTAACTGTTTTTATTATTTTTATAATAAATAAACTTAATGTTTCTAATAGATTACTGAGTATCTTATCAATCTCGCCAAGCACTAAGCCTTTTTTACCTTATCCCAATCTAATCCAAAACGCGCCAAATACTTACGTAACCTATCTGCATCATTCGGCTGCTTTTTCTGCTGTCTTGAAACAGCAAACAGTACTCTACCCGCTTCTGAGAGACTTGATGAGCGACGGCATACATCTAATACTGTGGCTAATTGTTGCTGTTCAAATAGGTCAATTTCGCCAACTTCTGGCGGCAAGGTATCTTTTGCTTTTGTGACCCACTGTGATTGCAATCTCATGATCTCTTCATCAACGACCGCTTTTGTCACACGACCACGTTCAGCAAAGGTTGCCATGCGGCTGATTGATGCTCCGAGTTCACGGAAGTTACCCCGCCACAACGCTTGCGCTGAACAGGCAAACGTTAAGTAAGCTTGGCGAGCTTCACTATCAAAGCGGATTTGGCTTTGTGCATCCTGACTAAATTTAGCCAACTCATAATCGATATTAGGCTCAATATCCTCACGTCTTTCCGCCAGCCCAGGTAAGGTGAAAGTCCACATATTGATACGTGCAAATAAATCTTCGCGAAATTTACCCTCTTCAACCCATTGCGCCAAATTACGATGTGTACCCGCTATCAATTGAAAGTCACTTTGCACTTCCTCATCGGAACCGTACGGAAAAAAACTTTTTTCTTCAATGGCTTTTAGTAGCATGGCTTGTTCGTCCAGCCCTAATTCAGCAATTTCATCTAAAAATAAGATACCACCGTCAGCCTCTTTAAGCAGGCCACGACGTGGGTTAATCGCGCCTGTAAACGCGCCTTTAATATGCCCAAATAGCGTTGACATCGCGTTATCACCGCGTAACGTGGCACAGTTAACCTCAACAAAGCGCCCTTTAATATGATGGCGACTTTCTCGCAATTGATAAATTCTGCGCGCCAAAAAAGGATTTACCCGCCCCTGTAGGGCCATTTAATAAGATAGGCGCTTTTTGAACGTAAAGCGACTCGTTCGATCCGCTCAATCATCGCGTTAAAATTCGCGTTACGAGTTGCGATACCTGATTTCAAAAAAGACACTTGAGCCTGTTGCTCTTTTTGAAAACGGCTCGTGATGTGCGTATAGCGACTGAGGTCGAGATCAATCACCGTATAGATACCCGCGGGATCTTTTTCTCTTCCCGCTTCTGTCGGTGAGGTTTGCAATAATTTAGCGGGTAAATAGTGTGCTTCTGTTAACAAGAACCAGCAGATTTGCACCACGTGAGTACCCGTCGTGATATGAACCAAATACTCTTCATTCTCAGTGTCAAAAGGGTAATTTGAAGAAAAATCCAGTAACGAGGTATAAACCTCTTCAAAATCCCACGGATCAGCAATATCCACCTCGCGTAATATGACCTCCGTCTGTGGTGAGACTTGCTCAATATCCTCTTTCACATGATGAGCCATATTATAATTATTTACCTGATGGATTAATTCAAAGCGATGAATATCCAGATCAGGTTGCTGACATAGCCCAACTGAAGGGCGCCATTTCGTCCACCGATTCGTTCTTTTTCCACGTCGATCCAGTGCCGTACCTAATACGCCAATAACAACCTTACGCTTCTTATTCATTTTATATAAATTTATAAATCACGATAATTAAAGATAAAAAATAGCATAGGTTATTTTTTATCTGAATCATACCAGAATAATTCCAAAAAAATTAAGTTATTACATATCAATAAGATAAATATTTTTTTGTTATTTTAAACAAAGTTGGCACGCTTATCGCAATATTAAAATCATCCACTGCCGGATATTGTCAGAACTTCGGTTCTACCGGTGCAGACATGGTGGCGAAATGATGTCACTACATGGTCTGTATTCCGCCGTCAGTAAGATAATAACTTAATGATAGTTAATCTGTTCCTTCCAGAACAAAAAAACTTGACATAACAACGGGTTATAAAAATTAGGCAACACACCACCCTCCGAGATCTTTATCGGGTCATGGGCAGAACCTTAGACAGCCAGTTTGACGGCACTCTAACTTTCCCCCCATCACTCCATACTTTTCTTCGATGGTGGCTCATAATAATAAAGGAATAAATAATGAAAAAAATAATTGTGGCACAAGGACAAATTGCGCTGACCGAGAAAAACGGTAATTTTCAGCATCTTTTGCTAGCAGGTGAACACCGTATCAATGATTGGTTTAATAAACTCACCGTTAGCCTGTTCACACTTAATCATGAACCTATTGATGCAAAGTTGGCTGATCATTTGCGCCAATATCACCCTGATTGGGTGGAAGCGCATTGTATAGATATTAATTTATCGGATAACGAGATCGCTTTTTTATATCTTCATAATAATTTGACTGAAATTTTAGCGCCGGCAACGCGACGCCTGTATTGGAAAATTGCAGAAACATTACGTGTAGATATTCAACAAACTGGTGATATTGCTATCCCACAAACATTAGTCAACCGCCTAAATAGCAAAAAATGGATTAAGGGTCGAGATATCAGCTTAGTGGTCCAAGTTCCAGCGTGGCATGTTGGGGTATTAAAGGTTGATGGTGAAGTCAAAACATTATTGCAACCCGGAAATTATGGTTACTGGTGTATTGAACACCAGCCTCAGGTAGACGTTATTGATACCCGTTTACTGGCGATTGAGGTCAGTGGTCAAGAGATCCTAACCAAAGACAAAGTGACATTGCGTATCAATTTGTCAGCCAACTGGCGCTACCGTGATATTTTGTTGGCCTTCTCAAAGTTGAGCCAACCCGTCGATTATCTCTACCGTGAGCTACAGTTTGCCTTACGAGAAATTATCGGCACACGCTCATTAGATGAGTTACTGGAAAACAAGCAACTCATTGATGAATTGATGCTAGAACAAATTACCCAATGTGTCGCTGAATTTGGCTTGGATGTCGATAGCATTGGCGTAAAAGACATTATTTTGCCGGGTGATATGCGAACTATTTTATCGCAAGTGGTAGAAGCGGAAAAGGCCGCCCAAGCAAACGTGATCCGCCGTCGAGAAGAAACTGCAGCAACACGCTCATTATTAAACACGGCAAAAGTCATGGAAAACAACCCCATTGCTTTACGTTTAAAAGAGCTGGAAACACTAGAAAGCATTGCGCATCGAATCGACCAAATATCCGTTTATGGTGGATTGGATCAAGTATTAAACGGACTGGTAAAAATTAAGGAATAAAGAATGAACAATAACGCTGTTAACGAACTTATTTTGGAAAATAGCGCACCTGTAAAAATGTGGACTAACGGTGTACCGGTTGATCCTAAAGCCGTAGTACAACTGCAAAACACCGCTAAAATGCCTTTTATTTTTAAACATTTAGCAGTAATGCCTGATGTTCATGTCGGTAAAGGTTCCACTATTGGTAGTGTGATCCCAACCAAAGGCGCCATTATTCCGGCTGCCGTTGGCGTTGATATCGGTTGTGGGATGATAGCAGTGCGAACTTCACTAACCGCCTCTGATTTACCGGATAGCCTGCAAAATATCCGTTTTGCAATTGAAGCGGCTGTTCCACATGGACGTACAACTCAACGCCATGGTCGTGATAAAGGAGCCTGGCATCGAGCACCCGAAATTGTTGATCAGCATTGGGCGCATTTAGATGAAGAATTTAAACGTATTTGTGATAAATACCCAAAACTACGTGGAACAAACCACTACAACCATTTAGGAACATTAGGAACAGGTAACCACTTTATTGAGCTGTGTTTAGATGAACAAGATCGTGTATGGGTGATGCTACATAGTGGTTCTCGCGGTGTCGGTAACGCGATTGGTAACTTATTTATTTCATTAGCACATAAAGATATGCAACAGCATATTGCCAATCTGCCTGATCGCGATTTGGCGTACTTTGAAGAAGGGAGCCAACACTTTAATGATTACATGGAAGCCGTAGGTTGGGCACAAGATTTCGCTCGCCATAACCGTGAAGTCATGATGCACCGAGTACTAGAAGCACTATCAAAAACGATCACGAAGCCATTCACCACACAACAAGAAGCGGTGAATTGCCACCATAACTATGTACAAAAAGAGCACCATTTTGGTGAAGAGATACTGGTAACCCGTAAAGGTGCCGTATCTGCGAGAAAAGGGCAAATGGGGATCATTCCCGGCTCTATGGGGGCTAAAAGCTTTATCGTACGCGGTTTAGGGAATGAAGAAAGTTTCTGCTCTTGCAGCCATGGTGCAGGCCGTGTGATGAGTCGAACAGAAGCGAAAAAGCGCTATTCTGTGGCAGATCAAAAACTAGCAACAGCCCATGTAGAGTGTCGAAAAGATAGTGACGTCATTGATGAGATCCCAATGGCATACAAAGATATTGATGCCGTGATGGCCGCACAATCGTCATTAGTAGAAATCGTACATACACTGCGTCAGGTCGTGTGTGTGAAAGGATAGGAGAATGGCATGGAGAGTGAAAGCATAACGCCATTAATGCGAGAGCGCATACAAAAAAACATTAGCTGAAATAGAAACAACCCATCGGGTAAAAATCCTGTTTGCGTGCGAGTCTGGAAGCCGCGGTTGGGGTTTTGCTTCTTGTGATAGCGATTATGATGTGAGGTTTATTTATGTTCATCAATTAGATTGGTATTTAACACTCGATAGAAAACGCGATGTGATTGAAAAACCCATTGATAATGAACTGGATGTTTCCGGTTGGGAATTATCAAAAGCTTTAAAATTGATGCGTAATTCTAACCCTGCGTTAATTGAATGGCTGCATTCGCCAATTGTTTACCACAAGGATGCGTCATTTATTCAACAATTTGAATTATTAGCGTCAAAATTCTATTCACCGCTAAAGGCACGTTATCACTATTTATCCATAGCAAAACGTAACTTGCGGGAAGATTTTAAAGGGGAAACAGTACGCCTAAAAAAATATTTTTATATCTTAAGGGCAATACTGGCGTTGCGTTGGATTGAACACTCAAAAATCATGCCACCAATGGCTTTTTCACAATTGGTCAGTGCAACAGTCACCGATCACGCCGTTTTGGCGGAAATCAATGAACTGTTAGTGATCAAACAAAATGTAGATGAAAGCGAATATGGTTCACGGCGCCCTGCTATCGACAGGTTGATTATTGAGACGATTGAAAAATCAGAAAAACTCAATCTTCCAGAGCCTTATTGCCGTGATAGCGCTTTATTAGATAAGTTTTTGCAAAAAGCTATCTTAGCAAACGATAGATAGCCACCATCAATCCAGTCATTTTTAATTAGCGGTGAGGCCATTCTCGCCGCTATTTTTTATTCTCGCCTTAAGCACCAATGTTATAATACGATTTCCAGCCAACGCACAGAGTAACCAATGACCCGCACTCAACGTTTATTGACTTTATTACAGATATTAAAAGAAAGTCGCTATCCCATTACGGCAGAGTCTCTCGCGTCACAATTGCACATCAGTATTCGGTCTGTTTACCGTGATATTGATGAACTACGCTGCCAAGGTGCCGAAATTACAGGTGAAGCAGGTATCGGCTATCAGCTAAAATCCGGTTTGTTACTTCCCCCTTTAATGTTCGATGACAACGAACTCGAAGCGCTGATCTTAGGTTTACGCTGGGTACAAAGTAATGCCGATGAAGAGCTGAAATTATCCGCCATGCGCGCAATCAATAAAATCAATGCGGTTGTCAAACAGGGGTCACAAAACCTTATCAACCAAACAACATTATTTGCACCTAGCACACAAATTGCACCGATTAATAATGTGATTGCGAAAAACCTAAGACTGAGTTTACGAAAAGAAATAAAAGCTAAAATTGACTATCAAGATGAAAGTGGGAAATTTAGCAGTAGAGTTATCTGGCCAATCGCAATTGGCTATATGGAAAGATACCCAAGTCTTAGCGCTTGGTGCGAACTCAGAGAAAGTTATCGCCATTTTCGCTTAGATCGGATCCAATCCTATATTGCTCTGGAGGATAAATTACCCTATCCCAAACATTATTTATTTGAGCAATGGCGAAAAGAGACTTTATGTGTGACTACTGACAGAATCTGACACACCGCTACCTTATGATAGCGACTCAACTTAATCATAAGGAAAAGGCGATGAGCTCACTTACCCTATATACAAATTCGATGTCACGCGGCAAATACGGTCGACCTGCTATTTAAACTGTTAGATGTACCCTATCAGCGAATTGAGCTTGAATATGGCGAGCAAATGCATACTGCCGAATATCTTGCTATTAATCCGATGGGAAAAGTTCCCGCTTTAGTCGATGGTGAACATATTATCACTGAAACTGCGGCTATCTGTGTCTATTTAGCCGATAAATTTATAGAAAAAGGGTTAGCGCCGGCGTTTAATTCCCCACAACGAGCAGCCTATTATCGCTGGTTCTTTTTTACCGCAGGCCCTATTGAAGCGGCATTTACAACGCATGCAATGGGCTTACCAGTTAGATGAAGCACAGCAAAAAATGTCAGGTTTTGGCTCATTTAAACGCGTTATGGATTGCCTAGAAACAGGACTTAGTAACGCTGCACCTTATATTTGCGGCCAACAACTAACCGCAATCGATGTGTATGTCGGGGCTTTTCTTCTATTTATGGAAAAGATAAATTTTATCGAAAACTCCGCGGTCATTAATCATTATCTCGACACATTAAAATCTCATCCAAAGTTCGCCAAAAGCATTGCATCATAAGCTTTTAAGGATACAGGCCACCATTTATGATGGCCTGATATTCATCGTATTGAGCCTTAACGCCACGTTGCACTCTTCATAACAGAAAAGCGCCCTGCTCCCATTAACGCAAGTGCAATTGATCCCACAAAGAAATAAACAATACTTTCAATTGCCCATGCCCCCGTTTTATCCAATAAAAACGTTTTATCAAGCCCTACCATTAACCAAGCAATAAACATGGTAAAAGCGACAAGCAGCGCGGCTGGCCGAGTGAGTATCCCTAATATAATGAAAATCGGTGCGACAACTTCCCCCAAAATAGTTCCATAAGCAATAAATTCGGGTAAACCATATGCAGCAAGCATAGCTTTAATGCCACTAGCGCCTGTTAACAATTTACTCATGCCATGGAATAACATTAATCCGCCAATAGTAATACGTAATAACAATTTTCCAGCATCGTCATGTGCCAATAACCGATTTACTGTGCCTATCATTGTGTGCTTCTCCAAGAAAAATATACTGCAACCTATGACGCGTTTACGACCAATACAATAAGAGTGACTTTTATTTATTATTGTTATAGCAGCATTGTAGTTATTTAATAGCTTTTACTCTTACTTTGGTGACACCAATAGCATTTATTCATAAAACTAAGGTATGAACTAAAAAATAAAAGGTCAATCAACAACAATTAAGTCAAATTTAAAAAAAACAAAAAATACTAAATAAGAGCATTCTAAAAAGAGCGTTAATGAATTAAGATAATTGATGTTCAAAATAATTGTTATTTATTTAAGATTTCAATCAAAAATAAAGAATATAACGATATATTTATATCATCAATATAAAATAATAATGATATAAATTCATTGCTATTTTGTTACTAACATGTAATTTTGTCATATCAAAGAATGTGCGGTTAATGAATTCAAGCAAAATAGCATCTCATTAATACGAGGCATAAAAATGAAACCTGAAACTAACGCCCATCATTCATATAACTCTTATATACATCAGCTAAAAATATCCGAGATCATGAGTTATTTACAGTCACTGGATATTCCTTTTTCATATAGATCAAAAATTTTATATAATAAATTTAAATTACTAAAATTAACAGAAGTTGCCCCCATACAAGCTTATAACGAGTTTCTACGTTTAATTGCTCATGAAACAAAAGATCAGCATTGGTGTGCGAAAGCGGGTATCGCAGCCCCCTATCATAGTTACTCACCGATCAGTGAAATTTTTATGTCGGCAAAAACATTACATGCCGCTTTAATCGAACTCAACCAATATACCGATCTATTTCAAGGCAAAACACACACTAATATTGTCATAGAAAACAAAAAGGTTTTAATCAATTATGAAGTGAGTATATTTAAGCCTGAATACTATAAGTTTGACATTGAGTACAGTTTATTTAGGTTAGTGAGTCAAATAAGAGAGCGACTTGGTAAAGATTGGATACCTGATTCATTTTATTTCCAATATGCGTTAAGTCGAAAAGATAAAGATAATTTGAAAAAAATCATTCCAACTCACTATGAAGACAATGCTAAATTCAATGGTATTTCATTTGATGAAGAGTGGCTAAATGCTGGTATTAATAAAAAAGAGCATGATGAAACGTTCATTTTTTTCTTAAAAAATCATCTAAATAAACTTAAACACTCAAGTTGTATGCCCGAATCCATGAGTATGAAAGTGCAAGATATTATGTACCAACATATTTTATCACAAAAAGACATTTCATTATCTTGGGTAGCGGCAAAGCTGTATATCTCACCAAGGACATTACAACGTAAATTAGCAAAAGAAAATATTAATTATTCAGATATTCTGGATAAAATTCGCTGTGATATTTCTATCGATAAACTCGTTGAAGAGAAGATTAGAATAGATAGCCTAGCTGAACTACTAGGCTATACGGACAGCGCCGCTTTTTCAAAAGCATTTAAACGCTGGACTGGCTCACCGCCACTTCAATACATCAAAAAACAGGGCTATCATAAAGCGTGAAAATTGTGCTCTTCAAGCCGTTTATTAATCCGCTTCATATAGGCTCCAATAGGGATGCTAAACCATTGCTCATCCGTATAGCCAACGGCAAACCCGGTGTTGCGCATTGACTTTAAGTCTAAGAGCAAAATAATCGCGACATCGACCGCTAACTCTCTAAAACCAAGTAAATACACATCATCTTTAATTTTTAGGTAAGTTGCTTGGTCACAATCACATTCACCATGCCTTACCCCTCCATAAATATGATACGCATACCATTGGCTATTAATATAAATATGTTCAACGGCGGTACTTTCACTGTATTCATTCAGAATATGTAAGCCAATAAGATCTCGTGTTTCTGCGGGGAGAAGCGTATTATCGTTATCGCCAATAATCTTTCCAACATGATAATGCTGTTCGAATCTCGGCGTCGTTTTCTTACTTGGCTGGTATTGAGAGCTAAACAGGACAACATGACTATTATTAAGGTCTAGTACTAAAATTGAGTGAGCAAAATCAATGCTCCCTTTTGATAGTTCAATTAAAAATACTTTATCCGCAACTTCGGTCATATCGCTGATTTTTCTTTTTTTCTTATCAAAATAAGAGCTTAAAAAAACACTATTCGTTATAATATGGTCATGTTCATCAATACGAAAATAAAAACTTTCATTGTTTAAATAAAGATTGAATTCAATATTAATAATGTCATAACTTCTCTTTATTCGATTCTTTTTTAACTCATTCGTAAACATATCAAATGATGTATCAGAAATTATTTGCTCTGTCATGTTATCACCTGTAATATAAATTAAAATGAATGAATGCTTATTTCTAAAAATGACTTGTTATTCATGAGTTTTTTAACTGGCAATGTCTCTACAATATAATTTTCCACATGGGCGCTTGTTAACTTCGTCATTAGCTCATCATGTATAATATCAATATAAGCCTCACTACTATTTTTACTCTTAACATATTTTATTGTGACTCTAATACTGGATGAAAAATTATTTTCCAATATATTATCTATATGTTTTTTTGCATGTATAAAGCTATCATATAAATCTAGGTTAAGTTGAAAGCAAGCATAGTGAATAGGTGCAGCCAACTGTGATAATGGGCTTTTTACAAAACCGTCTATTTCTATTAAAAATTCATCAACGGCCATCCCATCACAATAGGTGACATTGAGTTCACAATTAATAGCTTGAATATTTCCAGTATATTTAGCAATCTCGTCTTTTATCAGATCTATTACTGGCTGATATGCGACATCACTACGAAGATAAACATTTAATAAAATAAGATCATCCATTGAGTAATCTAACTCAATTATTGAACGATTAATTTTATCAAAAATCACCGCAACTTGCTCTTCAAGGGTATCATTGATGTAATAAGCATGGCTATTATCATCGGAAACAATCAAAGCTTCCGTGCCTGTAATATAAAGTAGCTCCTCATAAATTAAAGAGCGGCTAACGTCCATTTCCATATTATAGAAAGGTAAGCATTGAACCGCCTTGTTATGACGAGGAAAAATAAACTCAATGGCTACCAGAGCATTATCATTGCTAAAATTCGGAAGCCGAATAATTGTTCCAACAGGCTTTTTATTACCGTAGCCTTGTGCTATTTCGTGGCTAACTTTATGAAATTGATTAATCGCATAGATGGGATCAACTTTATCACTTTTAATCGCTATTGTATGTTTTAGCATATCCGCATAACTAATACCCATTTTTATTAATGCATTATTTACTTCAGAGATAATTATTGCTAATTGAGTATCAAAATCGCCTCCCGAAAAAGAAGAGTGCCACCCAACAATGACATTATCATTGGTTTTTAATATATTCATTATGTCTCACCCAATTAATAGATCAATTTAATGTGTAACGCTTGCTCTAATAGAATATTGTTACAAACCCAATTTAATCGCTTGGTGATTTATTAAATTTTCTTGTAACTCTTTGAGTGCTTGAGGAATCGTTTGTTGTTGGATAAAAGAAATAAAAGGGTCGACAACCTGAGTATTTATGCCACTTAACCCTTCTAGTAGTGCTAATGCACAAAAGGGAACATAATGCTCAGAATAGCCTCCTTCATGTATGACAACCACTTTTCCATGGCAAACATCCTGAGCGACCGCGACAATACTTTCTATCATTTCTCGATAACTCTGGCTATGGAGTTGCATATGTCCTAGAGGGTCAAAGGTACTTGCATCATAACCACTGCCAATAATAATGAGATCCGGTTTGTAGGTCCTAAGAGCAGGGATTGCTATTGTTCTTAATGCATATAAATATTCATCATGGCCACATCCCGGTAATAACGGAATATTAATATTGAATCCTAAACCTTCTCGGTTACCTTGTTCTTCGATACCTCCTGAGTTAATTGGGAAGCAGTTATCTTGATGCATAGAAATGGTAAGCACTTTATTATCGTTATAAAAAATAGCTTGAGTTCCATTTCCATGATGAACATCCCAATCCAATATAGCGACTTTTTTTGTCCCTAAATTCTCAAGGGCATATTTAGCGGCAATACTGCTGTTCGCTAAATAGGTCGCCCCCATCGCTTTATCTGGCAAAGCATGATGGCCTGCTGGCACACATACGGCATAAGCCCTATTTAAAGAACCGTCCATCACTTGATGAACAGCGGCTTTTGCTTGGCCTGCGGATAATAGCGCTATTTGATACCCCCCCGGTCCAAATGGTGCCTGTAAACCTAATTCCCCCCCTTCATTTTTACTCAGTTCAATAAAATCATTCAAATACTCTTGGGTATGAACACGCGCCGCATCATTATAAGTAATGGGGGGTGCACTGTATGAAAATAAAAATTCATTCATGCCACTCACATCAATTAAGGATTTAAAACGACGTACGCAACTTGCAGAGCTAGCCCCAAATTCATTATTCGCGAAAGGTTGCATCCAATTCATTTGATTATAAGCTAGCGGTGATGATTTATAACTCCGCCCCCATAAACAATATTCATGATAAAAAAGACCAGTTTTAATCGTGGAGTCTTTCATGCTGCAAAACATATTATTCCCCTAAGTAGATAATCTGGTGTAGCTTCAATAATCGCGAGCACATCTGGTATTCCATTACCGTTGATACACAACTTTTCCATTACAAATGGTCATAATGACATTGGTTTTCCCTATTTGCTCAGCCGGAATAGTAAATAGGTCATGACTTAATATTTGTAAGTCAGCCAATTTCCCTACTTCTATCGAACCTCTTTCATGTTCAAGATGTTCCTGAATGGCACCATTAATGGTGTACATGCGAATGGCATCCTCAATCTTACAACCTAGGTCAGATTGATAAATTTGATTGTTTTTAGCTTTTCTAGTCAGCGTAAATTCAAGTCCTTTTAACCAATTAAATGGGAAGCAACAGGCATCAGAGCCAGCAGCAACCACAACGCCTTCATTAATATAAGACTGCCAGTCAAATAACTTAGCGTTGTACTCATCGGGTATAATCTGCTTAATATCATTGATCATGCTATAGCCTGCGATTGGTTGGCAGGATAGCAAAATATTATTTTTTGCCATTGTTTTCGCATTCTCAATCGTGAGATCATCACCATGAATAATAAAATGGCGTAAGTCTTTATTTGGCATGATCTTTTCTGCATAAGAAAAGGCATCTATTGCTGCATCAATCGTTTTTCCACCAATTGCATGAATACCAACCTGCCAACCTAAGCGGTGTAATTCAACAATGGTTTTATTAAGTTCGGCAATTTGTTCTTCAACACTATGACCAGCAAAGGTTAGCTCTCCTTGATAACCATTGCATGATCTTCGAATACAAGGTGAACTATCACCAAATAACTTTATCGTATCGACTTTTAACCATGATTTATCGGTATGAAGTGGATATGAAAACGCTTCGGCACCAGAAATAATATTTTTAAAACTGTGCACACCTTCTTTTGCCGCAAATAAATTAACACTAACCCGAGTTAATAACTTATTTTCATCATAAAGCGCCTTATAGAGCTTTATGACTCTGCTACTCCAAGCACCATGAAATAGATTATCGCCTCCTGGCCCTAAAATATCGGTGTAACTTGTGATGCCATTTTGCAGTAAATGATATTGGATAAGTAAAATATAGTTTTTAAGTTCTTCATCAGATAGCTGAGGTAAATATTTCCCAACAAGGTTCATGGCTCCCCATTCAGAAATAATACCGTTAGGCTCACCTTGCTGATCAATACCTATTCGTCCGACCTCTTTCGGTAGCTCTATGGATTTAGAATTTAACCCTGATAATTCTATAACCTCCTGATTAACAATTAGGTTATGTAAACTAAAATCACTAAAGCTTGCTAATTTCCCATTCGTTTTTTGGGATAAGTAAGCTTGGTTGACCGCGATTTTTTCGTCGTTATCATCAAGGAGTTCAAAGGGGCATCCAATGCCGTAGATCCAGTCCCTGTTTTTTTTAGCGGTTAAATGAGTCTCCAACTGACTTTCAAACTCATTTTTTAATTTACTCTCAAACAAATTTAGGAAATCACCAGAAATCAGCATGCCCGTGTGTGTCGCATGGATATGCGCATCATGTGCAGCAGGTAACACAAGCTTATTTTTTGCATCAATTATCTGAGTATGAAAACCTATTTTTTTAAAAATATCATCATTATCACCAACAGCAATAATTCTCTCTTTTGCAATCGCTATCGCCTCATAGAAAGAGAAGTTTTTATCTACCGTTGCAACCTTGGCATTAATAATGACTAAATCAGCATCTTGACTCATTATAAACACCTTATGTTGGAATATAATTTAATGGGTAATTTAATGAGTTAAGAGAAATAATATTTGCACCGGCTGGAATATTAATCATTTTATTCACTTCAGACAGATTTCCCCAGCCTTTCCCTGTTGTCGTCTTATTCTCCAAGTCATAAACAAAAACAAAGGATAGGTCGATTAATAGCTCTCGCCAAGTCACCACATAAGTAGAATCGTCAAACTTATAATAACTCACTTGATCGCATCCCCCATCACCTTTTCTGATACCATTAATGACGTTATAGCAATACCAATGTGAATTGATATAAATATGCTCATACACTGTCGGTGGTAAATTCGAATAACAATATAACGCCCGACTGCCAATCAAATCACTCGTAATAAAAGGATACCGGCATTCATTAACTTTATGGTTTCCAGTCAGTATTATTGCTGGTGTAAAATATTGCTGATAATTAGACGCTAACTTTAATGGTATTGGCTTGCTGTGATCAGGCAAACTTTTAGGCTGATATTGTGTAAGAATAAATAGCGCTTTATTTGTGGTAAAATCGAGTGCAATAGATAGCGTAATTTCCGTATGCTCTGGAAATAAAAGATCCACAAAAAACAGATTATTTCTCACCTCAACCGCTTCATAATTTGCCTCTTTCGGGATAAAAATACCTTGTTGGTGATAACCTTCTATCGTGCAGCTCTTTTGTTCGAAAAAGATCTCAATCACTGCGTTTTCTGTTTTAAATTCTATCCCTGTCAGGCTAATTTTTTTGCTTTGAGGTAAACGATTATGGGCCAACTCCCCATAACTCACTTCAGATTTCAGTTTGGCGTATTCTGTGAATGTTTCATTCACCATTTCTTCCGAGAGGTGCCATAATTTTTGACCGAAAGCGACATCCAGTACCCATGGAATAACCCCCGTTCCCTGCCGCGTATCCTCATTAATTTGAGAATAACTGCAATGTTCTAAAAAAATCCCCCCTTTATCCGCAAATTCAGGGTGACACAATGCCATAATCTGTGTTGCAACACCGGCTGATAATGATTTTACAGGTACTTTATTGGTGTCCTGTTTCTCTGCTAACTCTTTAAAATCATCGTGCTGCAAATGCAGATGTAGGTTTGTATCAAGAACAATGCCGGGGGCTACCGCAAAAGCTCGAATATTATAATCTTTCCAGCGCCTATCAAACTCAAATGCAAATAATACATTTGCTGATTTAGATTGCCCGTATGCAGTCCAACGGCTGTATGGTCGATGATTGAAATTTGGATCATCTAAATCGACATTACTTAAGCGATGCGCCCCCGATGTCATCATAACAACCCTTGCACCTTTTAATAAGCAAGGTGTCAGTTTGTTAATTAATAGAAAATGCCCTAAATGATTAATGCCAAACTGCTGTTCAAATCCATCGACGGTTAATTTAAAATCAGTGGCCATTACCCCGGCATTAGCCAATATCCCATCAAGTTTCACATCTTCTAGAATAATTTGCTTTACGAAACGCCGAATATCATTTAACGATGACAAATCAAGCAATTTAATTTCAAATAAAGCATCATCAAATTGTGAAGAAAGCTCCGTATAAAGTTGTTGTTTTTTTTTCCTCTGTTCTGACGGTAAGAACAACATATCCTTCATGGCTTAATATTGCCTTAGCAGACTCTTTGCCTAATCCAATATTAGCGCCTGTGATTAGATACTTTTTATTCTTCAACGATATTCCGTCTAGTACTTCATTCCACGTAGTATGCACATGATAATTATTTAAATTTTTTGTCATTATTAAGCCTTATCTTTATTATTTTTAAAAATTATTTTCATAATGATTACCATGGAGGCAACAAGTAATAATAAATTGAATAAAAACATTGCAGAAAAAACTAACACGCTCAATTAACATTCCGCTAAACATCGGCCCTAACGCGATACCCAGCCCCAATGTAAGTGATGTAAGGTTCATAACATTTCCATCGACTTCATATTCAGCAGCAATACTCATCGTAAATGGTAATATTAGTGTCCATATATATTTAAAAGCGTAACAACTGATAATCACAAGCATGATGCTAGTATTTAAGTACATTGCTAGCACAGATGCGATTAAAAATATAAAGCAAGTAACAAAAACTAAATTTACTTTTTTACTAAATAGAATTGAAGTTCCCGCGCCCAATATACCGACCATACTTGCCGAACCTAAAATGTTATACACGACTGAAAGATCGACTTGTAACGCGCTAAGATAACCTCCAATAAATGTCCAAACACCAGCAACCACGACATTAAATAAGAAGATACCTGCTAAGCATAGATACATCTCATTTTTTTACCGTACGATTTTTTACCGCTCCTTGGGCTTGTTCTTTAAAAATATTTTCCTCTTTCATTCGCCAAATAGCATCTATACCTTTAGTTAGCGGTAAAACACAAACTAACAGTATGGACACGAAAACATAAACTGAAAATATGCCATAACTTTCAAGGAATAACGGTAAAATAAACAGCCCTAAACTCCCTAATATAATTTGGCTAAATAGGGAGATACTGAACGCTCGATACGAGTTTGGCAATAACGCCATACACGAATTGGTTATGATAAAAATAGTCGATCCTGATATTGCAGAGAGGATTCTGATAGCAATATAAAGATTAAAATGATCTTTAATTAAAAAACCTGAGATAATGTTTAATACCGCGGTAAGTAGGATCATAGCCACATAAATATGATACCAGTTTATCTTTGTTTTTAACCAAAAGAAGGCAATAACGTTTGCTAACATCCCGGTTAAAATTTCTATCATATAGATAAAACCTACTTTTTCTGGCGAAAAACCAAGTTCCTTATCCATTTGAATAGTAATTAATGGTGCCCACAAGAACATCATCGGAATAAATATTCCACCTATAATAGGTGAAAGATAAACTCGCCATGTTGATAACTGCATTTTTTGAGACTTCATAGATCCGACTGATTCACTCATATCAAACCCTCTTATTTTCCATTTTTCATAATATAAATATAAATTTAAAAAACTTTTAATAGCTAAAGGTGACATTTTTTTGTTTTTATACGTCACATAATAAAATACTGGATAATGCATTAAAGGTTTTCACTTTTAAAAACAGCATTTAGAAATCCAGCGCCGCAATTTAATCCAAAAAAAACAGGAACACTCAGTATAAAAACCCAACCTTATATAATATCTCGAAATCAACAGCTACCATGCTCCCTATTGGCAAATGACATTCTCTTAAATTCATAAAACCCTACTTTTCAGATTGCTTAATATTAATCACAAAATATAAATGTTATTGGCTTAGTGTTTTATTTATCACTTTGCCCTTCATTATTTATAAAAAATAAAAATCAATTAATTAATTCAATCAATATTGAGGAATAAAGAATGGCTAATTCCATGATTAAGCATACTAAAAAACTATTAGCATTAGAGATATTTTCTATATTAACCGCAAGTTGTTATATTCCTAAAATCAATGCTCAACCATTTTTTGATGATGCAACATTAAAAGGTGGTATCTATTATTGGCAAAGGGATAGATCAAGAAAAGAATTAACACCCGGCAGTGATAAATATGGTCAATATACAGATAATCTTAAACACTCATCATTAAATATAGCTCTCGACTTTTCTTCTGGTTATATTCAAGATTTTATTGGCTTTGATTTTGCCGGGTATACTGCTGTCGAATTATCAAACGGCGGCCCTGCCGCACCGAATGAAATTGGCTTTAGTGATGCCAAAAATGTTTGGGATGAGAAAGGTACAGGCGACCGTAATGGGTTTACCTTCACGACCGCTGCAACAAAATTAAAATTAGGGCCATTTTGGGGTAAAGCAGGCTATATACAACCAAGTGGCCAAACTTTGTTAGCCACCAACTGGAGCTTTTTACCCGGTACTTACCGTGGTGCCGAAGTGGGGGCTGAATTTGATACCGAGGACAGTGGGAAATTTAATATTTCCTATATGTGGACGGATCAATATAAAGCGCCATGGTATCGTGAAATGTATGAATTCCGCGAAGCCGACTCAACAACCACGATTGATTATTTACACTCACTGGGTGTGAAATATGATGCCAAAAACAAGCTGGTGCTAGAGGGTGCAGTTGGTCAAGCTGAAGGTTATATGGATCAATATCTTGCCAAGATCTCTTACGCATTCCCGCTTGCTGGACGTGATTTAAGAGTATCGTATCAATTCTACGGCGCACAAGATAAAGATAATAGTGGTGGTGTTAATGATGTCTATGATGGATTAGCTTGGTTACAGGCGTTCACTTTAGGCTATACCTACGATGCTTTAGACTTCCAAGTTGAAGGAACGATGGTGCACTCTCCTGGTCAACAAGGTTACTTCTTACAGCGCATGACCTCGGCTTACGGCACTTCAAATGGTCGTATAGATGTTTGGTGGGATGCCCGTTCAGATTTCAACTCCGACAATGAAAAAGCGCTATTTGCTGGTGTGACCTATGATTTATCCAGTTGGGATCTCGCAGGTTGGAAAATCGGCACCTCTTATGTTTATGCTTGGGATGCAAAACCGAGTAATAATCCAATTTATGACCAAAGCCAACGCGTCAGAGAAAGTGCATGGAATTTTGATATTCTCTACACCATTCAAACTGGTAAAGCTAAGGATACTACCTTTAAATTACATTACACTCGTTTTGATAACCACAGCGATATCCCAAGCTGGGGTGGAGGATTTAATAACATTTTCCAAGATGAAAAAGATATCAAATTTATTGTGACTGCCCCATTTACGATTTTTTAATTAACACAATAATTTATTAAATTTATTTTTCTTGGATGCTTAGGTTTTTTAATAGCAAATGATCGTTATCTTTTCATTTATGCCGGTCATAATTATGACCGGTATTTCACTCATAACTACGGATAGCCCCTATCCATTATCGCTAAAAATGGCAATAGCAAACAAACAAGGCTAGCCAAGCTGCCAAAAATAGAAATGATATTTCCATCTGAGTTAATGCGAGCCATTATGCGAAATATCCCTCTAAATCGCGTCGATAGCATAAAACGCGATGTGTGGGTGCATTCTCGACCATGTTTAAAAAATGGTTGAGCAAAACACCTTCAAACTTTATTCAGCGTATTCATCAATAACAGAGGGTGGGTTGAGCCGCCATTTTCCTCCTAATGCAATAAATGAAGCCAGCGAGATGATTATCTAACAAAAACAGATCAAGGCACGCTTCCCAAACCTGTTTCAAGATAACTGGCTCTTGCGGCTCAACCGAATAGCTTATTGTCAGCAAGACAAGTTAATCATAAGTCGCAATCAACCACGCGGATCCTCGATAATCCCCCGCAGCTGCATTTTGCCCTTGAATGCGACTGGTAATGCTGATGGTATCGAGTTGATGGATCTCAAGGTTTAAACTTTGCCCCGTTTGCCCTGTCGCTTCATCGGTCATTGTTAATTCACTATAAATGACATCGTGATGGTTTAACTGACTTTTTAATGGCAAGCGCTTTTGAGGGTCATCATCTTTGGTGTAATCCAAACGTAATCGGATGTTAGTCGATGATTTAAACTTACAGCTGTAAGTGACTTTTTCTACCACTGTACTATCGTAATTCACACTACTGAGTTTGCCATGACGTAGGCTGACGGTTTCTGCTTGCCCTGTGCTAGTCATGGTCGTGCACAGAGAGCCAATATGAATTTGTGAAGCAGCCAGCCGTAATGGAACCGTTGTCTCATTGATAGGCCAACTGTCGTAAGGCGGTACCGTTTTCTTGGCGGTATAAGCGCGAACATAGCCGCCTAAATCCATAGCATTTATCACTAATTGCCCATCAATAATTCGCTCATTAATATAGAAGGTTAATTTGATTGGAAATTGGCTATAGAACTGCCCCGAAGGAAAAATGTCTCCATCAAAACCATTAGAACAAACCGCAGCGTCAATATTGACCCAACTCATCAAGTTTGTTTCAACCGTCATGACTAAATTACTGTTGATTTGATAGGCAGGTCTCCCTTCAATATAGACACCAGCCATTGGCGCATACATAAATAAGCGATGAAATGCGTTTTCCGATGGGATGCCTACACTGCTCTCTCCCCATTGCCGACCTAAGCATTTAACATAACCGGATACACTCACATCTTTACTGGCACTATCAATTAGCATCGTATTGCCAATGCGGTAATAATTTTTTCCATTAGAGCCAACAAGTGGCGTCGCCACTATTTCACTGTTACGCTCTAATTTGATCACATACCCTGTGTTGGGGTCGACAATTTGAGCTGCGTAATCAGCCGTTGCATCTAAGCTATTTATCATTAAAAATAAACCTATCATCCACGCATAATTTTTAGCTGTCATATACCTACGACCATCATCTTTAAAATCACACATCGCTTTAGCCCTTATTAGTCATACGCGACTAAAATTGTCATAGCAGAAGTGAACTTGCCCGCCGCTAATTGTTCAGCAGGAATGCGATTAACAAGGCGCGCCTGTAAATCAGTTTGGTATTCGGTAGCGCTAAGCCGTTGTGGGTTAATTCGTTGCAGCTTGTTCATCGCCAAAGGACGGATGCCCCCGTCGATGACTTCATTGAAAGAGATCCCTAATCCAGAAATTGAGGTCGCTAATACTGTTTGCCCATTATGAATGAATGTATTGTTCCCTTTCGGCGCCAACATAATCGCTAAATCTTTATTAAAGTCACACCCCTGAAAGTTGAATCGCAAACGCTCTATGGTGCGAAGCGCTATTTAATTCATCAAACTTTACCGTACCGAAATCTATTTTTAACGTAGAGCCATGATGTTCACTGTGAATATTGCAGCTAGGCGCCACCATAGTTGCACTGACCTCCACTAAAACATCTGCGTGAACTAACGAGCCAAATAGCATCAACACGGTGATCAGTGTCTTGTGTTGTTTCATTATTCGTACTCCACCACAAATGTCGCCGTGCCTTTAAAATCCCCCGTTTTGATTTCACCGCTTGCAGGTTTACGAACAAATACCCCAAAGTTTAATTGTTGGCGATTATCTACGACTGACACGACACCAACCTTAATGGGTTGATTCCAAATAACAGGCTGCTTGTCTTTATCCATTTCTATCAATCCAAGTAACGCCCCGCTTGCGCCTTGCGTCGTTAGATAATGGTTACCATCAATGTCGATTAATTGATGGCTTTGCCATGTTAGACGGATTATTTTATTCAGATCAGATGGGCTACATTTATTAATTTCAATAAAAAAGGGAAACACGTCGCTGACGCTATGTTCATTAAGATATTGTTTACGCAAATAACCTAATTGAATTTGTTTATTAATAGATCCCGCTGCAATTTGGCAATCGTGATGAATAAGTTCACCTTTAAATTCAACATTTAAATGATTTTTACCCAACGCATGTAATGGGCTGAAAGAGCATATGGCAATTAAGATAAATGCTTTATTCATAACTCACCTCTAGCCCCACTCTATTTTGATTTTTATTGAGTTCAGGAAGCGGTATTGGGTTATTGCCATTACCTAAGCTCATCTCAAAATATTCCAATACAACGCCTTGCCGCATATCAATAAATTGTACTTTGACAGGCGTTTTCGCAGCCCCTTTCAAAAGGGCACTGTCACGAAATAGCCCACCACTTCCACATCCTGCCAAAATAGCCTCAGTGTGGCTGATTAAATTACAAGGAGCATGAAATAAAACAGCATTAACCCTTACCCATCCTTGTAATAGCTGCCCATCATTGTCTCCCGTTATCAATGTATTGGATATCAATGGCACGGCTTTTGCCCAATTACCTATAGCGCCAATCAGAGCAAGTAGACATAGCAATACAATTTTTGAATTCATTATTTCCTTCCTTTTTATTGTTTGCTGCCAAGATGGCTATCACAGCTCCTCTCTCACGGTGCAAATCGCATCAATACAACGAAATGCCAGAGTTGGCTTGCCACCGTAATCGTTAATGTAAGTAAGATAAGGAGTTGATAATGAAGGTGATATAATGTCGTGCGTTGATTTAGGTGGAACCATAACAACATCAAAGCGACTTTGTTCAGATTGAGATTTGCTGTTACCTAAGCCAATAACAGTTAAATGAAAAGGCGTATGATTATTCAGTTGATAACCTTTTGCCGTTCTCGCCAGTGTGATCTTATGTGCCCATTGCGTCTGCGACTCTGACAAAATATTCTTAGGGCGATAAAACAACTTAACGCGAGACTGCAACGCAATTTGTAATGTATTTCCTTCTGTCGATTTAGGAGGTACTTCCCGTAAATTAAAATAAAATACCGATTCTCTATCTTGCGGTAATTGTTCCAGCAGCGGTGTCACACTTAATCGCACTAAACTATCGCTATTGGGTTCAATTCGCTGCAAAGGTGGTGTCGCTAAAATCGCCCCTTTGGTTAATTTATTTCCTTGTAAATCTTCTATCCAGCTTTGTGCCAAATAAGCTTCTTCAGGATTATCATTCGTGATCCTGATATTGATCGCGCGTTCATCTCCGGGAAAAACGATCCGAGTTCTATCTAATGTGACGGCACTATGCGCATATAGCGTGGTTAGCAACAGAAATAAACAACAACCGACAAACAGCCCATGACGTAAATATAAATTCAACATACCTAACCTCATAAACCTAATTTAATTATTTTTTACCTAGATGATGAATGAAACTACAACTTCCCCCGTAGGCATGGCAGTAACAACATGTCCGACGACACAACAAACGTCTCTGGCAATTTGATCCCGCATTGCTTTTGGTTATCCCAATAAACAAATAACGACTCTTGTGCCGAAACGCCCACTAACCAAGTCACTCCATCTTCCCCGACAATACCTAATTCACGATTATCAGCATTGCGTACACTGGCACCAAAAGGCGGTTTCTTGCCGTTCTCTAATAACAAAATGGCAAAGAGTTTTTCTCCCTTCATCACCGTTAAATGGCGATAACCAATCGCTCCTTTAGTGAGCGTAATATCGGTTGTCGACGTTAACGTCTCTAAATTATCGGGTAATTTGCTGGTATTAATGGATGCAGTAGACTTACGATAGCTATTCACATTTGGGATCACCGCTACCCCAAAAGCGTTGGTTTTGATCACGCCATTATCTAAAGGCACGCCGCTGATCCCCGACGTATCTATCATTAATCGCGTGTCACCATTTGCTGAACGATGTAATGCAACACCTTTAGCGGTCGCGGTTATTCCACTGTTTATGGAGGCTCCCACACTACGATATTCATGCGGTACATAGCTGGCATTTGCTGAGATATTCGCTTGCGATAAGTCTCGAGAATAGAAACCACTAAGGCTGGTTTGGTTATCCATGTTTTGGCCATGGTGATAACCCATATTTAAGCTGTAATTATCGGTCGTGTTGTAGCCGCTATAACCCACGTTGTGATTGAATTGATTATGACCGGATGAGCGAGAGTAAAGCTCTGAAAACGTTAAGCTATGCCCTGTATAAAGAGGAACCGTTAGGTATAGATTAATTGCATCATCTTCAAAACCATTATCCCGCTCTGTTCGCGTAGCAGACAGCGATAAACTCGCCCCATGTTGAGATAAGGCTGGCAAGTTGAGATGGGTACTTGCATACATCCCATATTGTGTTTGAGGATCGTTTTGCCAATAAGTACTGTATTGATAATTTAAGGAAAGATTAAAGTTTTCAAAGTACTTATTCAGGTAAATTTGATAATTCGTTTTCGGCGCATAGGGGGTAATACCTGTACGCGCCTCATCAGAAAATTGTGTCAACGTCCGGTAGTCTTTATCGGCAAAACGGTAGCCTGCAAATGTAATATCCGTACGCAAATCATCAAAGGATTTAGCATAGTTGACTCGATAAGAACGCCCTCGACGCTTCTTATCTTCAAGATCAGCAAAGGACTGAGTGATATCAACGGAAATAGCGCCAATGGAAAAAAGATCACGCCCTAAAACCTACCGCTAACGCCTGATAATAACCATTTAACTGAGAGCCTCCGTACAATGACCAAGCATTAGAGACGCCATAGGAAAACTCGCCACCAATAACGGGCTTACCTGTAAGATGATGGCTATCATAACGCGTTTTTCCACCGACTAACTTATAAATAAGGCGTCCCGGTCGCGTTAAATAAGGCAGTGACGCTGTGCTAACCGTAAATGTCTTCTCTTCACCATTTTCTTCTCTCACGGTGACATCCAATATACCTCGTATCCCACTCTCTAATGTTTGAATACGAAAAGGCCCTGGTGGAACAAGCGTTTCAGAGATAACCCTATCTTGGCTACGGACGATCACCGTCGCATTGGTATTGGCTACGCCGATAATTTCAGGCGCATAACCAACCAGCTTGGGAGGGAGCATTCTATCGTCACTTTCTAATGACACCCCGCTATATTGCCAAGCGTCAAAAATATCAGAATAAAAATAATTCTCGCCTAACGTCAAAATAGCGGCTGACTCTGTTAATGAAGTGAATGCATATAACCGGCTGAAATCAAACTGATGTGTTTCTTGTGGCGAGTATCCTCCACGCTGTTTTTGGTAGCTTCCATTATAATCCCCGCGAAAGCGCCAAGCGCCGGTATTTATCCCCATCGTTCCATTGGTTGATAAATAAACTCGTTTAGTGCCGCCTTTTTCTTTTGTTGCTGACGCGTTCGCATTGAAATCAATAAATCCCCCGTTTACACCTTCCTCCCATAATGCTGGCGGTATCCAGTAGGGATCTCTGTACTCCATCCACATTTGAGGGATAGTTATTTTTAATGATAATGTTGATAGCTCAACTTGAGTTTGTGCCCCGGATAACAATGATAAATCTAGGCATCGCCCTTCGTTTAACGTGGTTAATTTGCGCTTTGCAGAATGCGTCAATCCTATTAATTGCAGCATATCTGTTGGTATACAAACAAATGGAGAGCGTTGCTCGGCAGAAGGGCTTTTCTCATATACGGAAATATCACGTGGGGCGCCTAAGCGCAGCCCATTAACCCACACAGTTAAAACATAATCTCCCGGCGGTACATATCCGGCGACAGAGAATCGGCTTATATCGATATTTTGCAGATCTTCTGCATCCAGCACATCAGTATTGAATTCAGCAGCACTCGCGCCCCATGTCGTCAGGCCAAACGCCAATAAAATAACCCACCATAGTTTGCTATGTTTAAACACCATGCTCTGTTCCATCCCTAATACGACAAAGAAGCACCTCAAAAATAAAGTGATGAGGCCCTTATTTCTGTTTCTTATTGATAGTCGATGAAAAAACGAACCAAACCTTGATAGCTACCTGCTTGAATCGGTTGCCCTGTCAGCTCTAGTTGTAAGAAGTAACGTAAAAAAAGAGTCTCCCCAGATTTGTCTTGTCGTAACACGTGGTTAGACAAAAAATAGCGCTGCTCAGGAACCAATCTTTTTCGTTGTTCATCCAATACGGAAATGCCTAAACCGTGTGAAGGCCCCTGTAATACAAAGGCATTTATATTTTGAGTTGTATGTCCGGAAAAACGTATTGACCATGTTTTACTGTCGATTGTCGAGTGCATGCTGCCGCAACCATGTAGCTCAATGATAAAGGGTTGGCTATAGCGCTCACGACCGCTGGCTGTGGATAATAGCGTTAAGGTCAACGGGGAAAAATTGATTGTTTGGTAACGATCAGTCATGGCTATTGAACAGGGAGTGGCAATCACTGTTCCTACTATTCGGGTCATTCCATTGAAAGAATGGCGCTGTGTATCAATCGCAGCATACACGGTAGCGTGACCAAGTACCCACAGCATCATGAATTGTATAATGTGGCGACTAAAATGTTTGTAAGCACTCACAGCACCCTCCGCATGCCTTGATGGTTCCGCCAGCAAAAGGCTGGCGGACGGCTATCCTGTTTACTGGTAAGTAATTCGGAAGTTGGAGGTTGCATTGAACTGCCCTTCAACAACATCTTTTGTTGTGTCTACGGCTTTCGCAAATGCTTTGAATTTTAATGTATTATCTCCTTTTTTGTTCGCTATCCGCGATAAAACATCCTTCGCTTTACCGAACTCAAAACCCTCAATGCCAACACCGACATTATTCGTGTTGCCCACCGATGTTGAGAGTAATGTGCTTGCAGCGTCAGCATAGCTTTTACCTGTAAACACCAATTCCATGGTTTTCACTGCCATTGGCTTTCCTTCTGCATCTTTATCGAAGTCTGTAAAATCACACCCCGTGAATTCAATATTAAAATCCACCTCGGCAACCCTACCATTCTCAAGTGCACGACGAGAAAGCTGTCCGAAATCAATAGTTTGTTTTAATGATGATTGGGCGATATTACAGGGGGTACTGACGACTGTACCGATAAAATCCACTGTACCTAAGTTATCCGCAGTCGTGTTGAAAGAGGCAACAGATGTAGCAACAACAACCACTTGCGTGAATTTTACTAGTTTCATGTGTTTTTCCTTTCAATATAAAATAAGACTTAAATTGCTATAAATTCATCATAAGGCATTGATATGATGGAATTTACTAATTGATTCTTAATAGGTAACAATAAAAAAATCATCCCTGATCAAACCGCTTTCGTCTCCTTGCATACGCAATGGCGCTTCGCGTATAAATTACCGTCGTTAAATTCTGCTACTGGAGGCTATCTGTAGAGTTTTAATTCCGCTATTTCAGCCGAATAATTTGCCATCACTTTGAAAAAAAAGTCTGACCAATCCATATCTAATCCTTTTAATAAAACATCTAATGTTTCAATGCTGATACTTGTTTCTCCTCGTTCGTAACGGGAAATTTGTTGTTGGCTAATATGCAACATTTTTCCAAGTTGAAGACCAGTTAAAGATTTACCTCTTCTCGCTGCTCTTAAAAAATCACCAATATCTTGTCTTAATAAAATTCTATTTTTGCTCATATTAAAAAACCAATCGTCAGATATTTAAGTTTCATAATAAAGTCACTATTTTCAAATAGCCTTCTCTTATTACTAATAATTAAATTAGCAAATGGATTCACTGATAATAAATAAAAATATAATTTTATTAAAATATAGATTTATCAATTAAATGTGTAAATACGTTTATATCGATCAAACACCTAATTATTAATAGTTAAATCCTATCAAAAATAAGCAAATCGATCGTTTATCACGATGGGATAATAATATAAAATCATTATTATCAAATAGTTAAAAAATATACTTCAATATTGAATAATGTTTTTTTGCAATTAATTTTCTTGCTATTTCAATAAAAATAGTGAAAATAAACAGATAAAAATACACTTATCTAAAGTAATTATTTAAATCAAAAACTATAGGATATAAAACAGTATATTAAAGCTAAGAAAAGTAATAATCCCACTCAAGAAAACTAAATAAAAAACACTTACAACATAAGAAATTGAAATTACACCATTATAGAGTAAAGCCAGGGTAGAAAAACATTAAATAAAAATAGAATAATTAAAATAAAACTATCGTTAATTTAAAATACACCATTATTATTAATGATATATTTTTTATATAGAAACTAATTATTTAATTATATTTTAACCATGGCATTATCCATTTTATATCAAATAATTTTTAATAAAGAACCATAGTATGACTATGCCCTATTTAAACTTTTATTTTACTACTGAAAACCAAAACCAATCATAATCTGACTGAAATTAACTGTTGCGCTTTTCTATTTTAAGCATATAACATGAATTTCAATTTAAGCACGCCCCATTTATCGAAGAAATTCCATAATGTTATTCCACCATGTTCACTTCACTCCGTATGACCATTCATGGGCTTCCCTCTTTAATACAACAAAAAAACCCCGCTTTATCTGGCGGGCGATGAGTGCAACTTATTCCTACCACTCAGAGATAGTACAAGCTGCAACGTTTAGCATATCTAGCCGATACCAACTAACCGCTTAAATAGAGTCTATGAAACGACGAGTGCTATATGTCAAAAAAAGAAAATGGAGCCGAGAAAGCGGCACTAAAAGAAGCGCCAATAAAATCAAAACCAAACTGTAAGGCATTAACGCTTAAGCAAGCTGTATCCCACACTGTCCACCCTTCTTCATCTTTATTCATCTCATTTTGCAACGTCAACAGAAGTTGTAAGTTAATGGGGAGTACGCCGAGTTTTTTATCTGCGCCTTTATTGGAAATGTCATCAACTAACACCGCGGCCCAACCATATGGGCTATTTTGCTCACCATAGTTCTTATGACCAACCCACTGACCAAAAATATCTACTCGAAACCCTTTTTGCTCATTATCCGCGGAGTGTTTTACTGCCATTTGCCATAATTGGTTAATCCGCTCAGCACTGATACTTTCTATTGGGTAGCATTTTTAAACGATATTTCGGCTCAGAAGGCTGACCTAACTTGTCAACGACCTTCCAATGCACGGGGGTATAATCATTAAGCTGATTGGTACCCTTGGTTGTGCTCTATTTTTATTGGAAACCAACCATATTCACTTTTCCGATTGCCATATTCATGACGACAGATCCAGTTTCCCTGTTTATCCTTGCGGAAGCCTTTTCCTTCATTATCACGGGAAATAAATAACGCTTTTTTCCATAGTTCATCTAATTCTTGATCTGAAAATTGCTTATTTTCCATGCCTTATTTCCTCCTATTGGACATTAAAAAAACGGCTAGAATCGAAACTCTAGCCGCTATTTTAATTAGTGTTTTTTGCTTTTATGATGATTGAGCGTTTCTTCTTTAAGATCTAATTCATCACGTAAGCGATGATATACGCGCTCACTGATATTCTTACCTTTACGCATGAGATACAAGGCATCTCGTTTTGCTTGTAAAGCTGAGCGAGACATTTCCCGTTCCATATCAATCATTTTGTGTAGGTCATAGACATCAGACTCAGTTTCATCAGTATTATCTAAGCGTCTGCCATAGATTTCCAATAATTGAGAGCCTACTTCGGTGCGCATTGCAATTTCATCAACATCTTCTGAAGGATGGTTCATCAATTCACGTAAATGTGCCATTGCAGCCTCATTGAGAGCCATACGAGCACGGATCTCATCATTATCATACGGTAAATCCTGTACCAACCCTTTCGTCAAAATAGGCAATGCAACGCTAGCGATTAACAATGAACACAAAATCACCCCCATTGCCAAGAAGATAGCCACATCACGATTTGGGAATAGGCTATTATCCGGCATTAGCAGTGGTAATGTTAGGATACCCGCCAAAGTAATCGCACCACGAACCCCCGCCGTTGCCATTACCGCCATCATGCGAATGTGTAAAACATCCGCTTCTTTACCACGACGACGGTTGTTAAATACGGTTAAGGTCATTGAGATCCAAACCCAAGCAAAGCGTAAAATCGCTAATGCGACGGTGATAACAATCACATACACAAATAGCATCCAAGGGTGGCTTGCTCCCGCCGCTTCAGCGACTTGCGGCATGTTATTCCACATACCTGGTAATTGTTCCCCTAATAAGATAAAGATCATCCCATTAAGTGCCGTTTGCACCGTATCCCATACCGCTTTACTTTGCATACGAGTTGCCGCCTGCATGCGCCCTGCAATTTTTTCATAGTGCATAGCGATACCCGCAACCACTGCGGCTAGGATCCCAGAGACATGAAGATGTTCAGCCAATAAGTAAGCACTAAATGGCATCAATAGGCTGATCATGATTTGGATTGCCGGCTCTTCACCGGTACGTTTCACCAAAAATTGGTTTAACCAGCCAATAACCCAAGCCACTAATAAACCAATTAAGATCCCGCCAAACGCGACAAGGGCAAATTCTCCTGTTGCGGATGTTAAAGAGAAGGTACCTGTTAATGCTGCCGCTACAGCGAATTTAAAACACACCAAGCCTGTCGCATCATTGAGCAGAGATTCACCTTCAAGAATATGTGCCATACGTGAAGGGAGTGGTGAATTGACTGTCATTGCAGAAACAGACACGGGGTCGGTTGGTGACAAAATTGCCGCCAGCGCAAAAGCAACGGCTAATGAAATTGCAGGGATCAACCAATGAATAAAGAAGCCCATCCCAACCACTGTCACCACCACAAGACCTATCGCCAATGACATAATTGGCTTAATCTCTTGGAATAACGCTTCCTTAGGAATACGCCAGCCATCCAAGAACAGTAATGGAGGAATAAACAAAAACAAGAAGAGATGCGGTTCAAATTCAACCACAAAACCAAAAGCTGACAACGCTGCACCTAGCGCTATCTGAATAATAGGTAAAGGAATAATATCCTTAAGTAGCCGAGAGACAAATACGCTCACAATAACGGCCAATAAAAAAACTAACACAAGGGTCACAACTGACATGGATTTGCTCCAGTATTAAGCTAAGCAGAAGTTATCAGTAGTGAAGTAAATAGATAAATTGAATCAATGTAAAGTATCTATTTACTAGAAAATAAAAAAACAGAATTTTCAGAAAACTATCAGTACAATCATTCTGTTACAGAATATTACAAACTTTATCGAGCCGAGCTTAATAAAATCCTATTATGATGATAATTAAATAGTTATAACGATTATTCGTGATAAATTATCAATAACTCGTTGGTTTTATCTGTTTTGCTATTTTTCTTATACCATCTTGTGTTCACTTACATCTGTCGTAATCACCTAAGGCTATATTTAAGTCATATAAAAGGGTACTGACAATAAAAGTTGTCACAATCATCATTGCCATACTCACTATTACTTTATTGTTCAAAAATCAACAAACACATAAAACGTTAAAATCATTTAAATTGCCTATTACTGCTTTCATCTTTCAATGTGCTATTTTTCAGTGACTCTTTCCCTGACCCGCAAAGCGGGTTGACTGGTCAAGTCGATAACATTTCACTTCACCAGTCATCACGCCACTTGTTATGGGCGTTCTAAAATTCGAGCCCCCGGCCCTTTACGCCCTAAAATATCATCAGGATTACGCAGTGGACATTCACTCAGAGATAAACAGCCACAACCAATACAATGGTCTAACTCATTACGTAAGCGAGTCAGTTGCCGGATCCGCCTATCCAACGAGGTTTTCCACTCCGTCGACATCTCTTTCCACTGCTCTGAAGTCAGTTTACTGTTAGCCGGAAACTTACCTAACGCATCTTGGATCTCTTTTAAAGGTATCCCTGTGCTCTGTGCCACTTTGATAATCGCAATATAACGTAATACCACCGACGGAAAACGTCGTTGGTTGCCTTGTGTTCTCGTACTTTGGATCAATCCTTTTGACTCGTAAAAATGCACGGTAGAAACGGGAACGCCAGAGCGTTTAGCAACCTCTCCGACAGTCAATGCCCTTGTAAAATCAATCTTATGCTCACCGTCTCCACGCCTTTTTGTCGTTTTCGTGTTTTTCTCAGCCATTTTTGACTACCTGCTCTTGACCTCAACTTAACTTAAGGTTTTATAGTTCTAGCCACTGAATTTGTCAATTCAGATTATTCCATTCTATTTTCTGCATGAGGTGGTGACAGCGCTTATTTTGTGACATGCAGGCTAACTTGATTTTAAAGGGGATAGGCTATGCCATCGGTAATTGCCAAAATTTTAGAAAGTAACACATTATGGATTATCGCTCGCTTGCTGATATTAATTCTGTTTATTTCATCTGGCTTAGCAAAGGTTTTTGACTATGAAAATAGCCTAGCAGAAATGCGCGCAGCAGGTTTACATCCAGACTGGTTCTTCAACATCGCCTCTGCATTTGTGCTGCTAGTAGGCTCGCTATTAGTACTCTTTAACCGCCTACTTTGGCTTGGAACTGGCGCACTCGCCGTATTTTTATTCCTGACCATCGTGATTGTTCATACTTTTTGGAGCTATACCGGTGAAGAAGCCAAACTCGCGATGTTTTGGGCTATTGAGCACACCTCTGTCATTGGGGGATTAATGGCTGTCGCCATCGCAGGTCATTTCCGTGATCTTTATTTCGCTGTTAAGGCACAGAAATAGTAGGTATTTATAATGAATAAAAAAACAATTGTCACGCTGTGCTCACTGCTGATTGTTGCTGGTGGTGGCGCAGCGATTTACACCTCCTACGCCCAAGACGGAAAAGACGAACAGGCGGCTTACCAATATCCACCAGTGAAAGTCGCATTAGCACCAGTGACTCAAGACAATGCACCACGCACTTTTTATGGTGTCGGTGAATTAGAGGCTGGCAGCCAAGTCTTTGTTGCGGCGGAAACCAGTGGCCGCATTACCAAAATCAATTTTGAATCGGGTCAACAAGTGAAAAAAGGCCAGCTTCTGGTTCAACTCAACGATGCAGTTGAACAAGCTGACTTAGCTCGCTATCAGGCTCAGTTGCGCAATGCGGCACGTTTGTACGACAGAACCCGTACCTTGGCTGCTAAACATCTCGTTGCAGAAGCACAGGTCGATAGCACTCGTGCGGAACGTGATATCGCGCAAGGTTTGATCCGGCAAACACAAGCGTTGATTGCACAAAAGGCGATCCGTGCTCCATTTGACGGCACTATCGGTATTCGTCAGGTTCACGAGGGTCAATACCTCAGCCCCGGCGAAGCCATTGCAAGCCTCGTCGATACCAAAACATTAAAACTTAATTTTTCCCTTGATGAGCAAGCTGCGCCAGAGTTACATGTTGGCCAAATTGTTGATATTCATGTCGATGCTTATCCAGGTAAAACCTTCCCTGCACGTATCAGTGCCATCGACCCATTAGTGGGTAAATCGCGTACCATCCAATTACAAGCCACGCTTGAAAATAGTGACGGTGAGTTAAAGGCGGGTATGTATGCCAATGTGAATGTCGTACGCCAAGCAAACAGTGAGGTACTAACAATACCTGAAACGGCAGTGACTTATACGGCCTATGGTGACACAGTTTTCATCGCTGAAGGCAGCGGCGAAAAAATGACGGCAAAACAAGTCTCTGTGAAAAACAGGCCAACGCTGGGATGGCAAAATCGAAATTGAGCAAGGGCTAAAATTGGGTGACAAAGTGATCACCTCAGGGCAATTACGTCTTAACAATGGCTCCGCCATCACCCCTGTCGCACAAGATACATTAGCAGAATCACCGGTTAAGACCGCTCAGGATTCATAAGGAAGGCGCAATGAAATTTACTGATGTTTTTGTGCGCCGACCCGTTTTGGCGCTGGTTGTGAGTTCATTGATTGTATTGATAGGGTTGTTTGCATTAAGTAAATTGCCTATTCGCCAGTATCCACAATTGGAAAGTTCTACCATTACTATCACTACACAATACCCCGGCGCATCCGCTAAGTTGATGCAGGGCTTTGTGACTCAGCCTATTGCGCAAGCTGTCTCTTCTGTCGAAGGGGGTCGATTACTTGTCCTCTTCCTCTGTACAGGGCAGTAGCTTAGTGACCGTACGAATGGAGCTTAACCGTGATTCAACGCAAGCACTTGCACAAGTCATGGCGAAAGTTAATCAGGTTCGCTACAAGCTTCCAAAAGAAGCTTATGACCCGGTTATAGAGCTGTCTTCCGGTGAATCTACCGCTGTTGCATATATCGGTTTTTCCAGTACAACCCTTTCTATTCCGGCACTGACGGACTATTTATCTCGGGTTGTTGAGCCGATGTACTCCTCCATCGAAGGTGTAGCAAAAGTACAAGTGTTTGGTGGTCAACAGTTAGCCATGCGTTTATGGTTAGATGCCGATAAACTTGCGGGTCGAGGATTATCTGCCGCTGATGTTGCGCAAGCGGTTCGCCAAAATAACTACCAAGCGGCGCCCGGTAAAGTGAAAGGCGAGTATGTGATTTCTAACGTCTATGTGAATACAGATCTGACTAACGTCTCTGAATTCCAAGACTTAGTCATACGCAACGATGGTAATGGGTTAGTTCGTTTACGTGATGTTGGTACTATAGAGCTAGGTGCCGCAGCCACTGAAACCAGTGGTTTGATGAATGGAGAGCCTGCAATTTATTTAGGCCTATTTGCAACCCCAACCGGGAACCCGTTGGTGATTGTCGATGGTATGAATAAATTGATGCCTGATATCATTAAAACGTTACCACCGAACGTTAAAGTAGAGATGGCATTTGAAACTTCTCGCTTTATCAAAGCCTCAATCGATCAGGTATTCCATACGTTGGTGGAAGCATTATTGATTGTTATTGCTGTTATTTATTTATGCTTAGGCTCTATTCGCAGCGTTATTATTCCTATATTGGCGATCCCATTGTCAATGTTAGGGGCCGCCGCACTAATGATGGCGTTTGGCTTTAGTATCAACCTATTAACGTTACTTGCCATGGTGCTTGCCATCGGATTGGTGGTGGATGATGCCATTGTTGTCGTGGAAAACGTCCATCGTCATATTGAGGAAGGTAAATCGCCAGTTCTCGCTGCACTGATAGGCGCTCGTGAAGTGGCAGGGCCTGTGATTGCCATGACCATCACATTAGCAGCGGTGTATGCACCGATTGGCTTGATGTCTGGTCTAACAGGGGCGTTGTTTAAAGAGTTTGCCTTGACGCTCGCAGGCTCCGTGATTGTTTCAGGTATTGTGGCCTTAACTTTATCACCTGTGATGAGTTCGTTTATGTTGAACTCAAAACAGAATGAAGGCCGCATGGCACATATGGCGGAAAAGTTCTTCGCTTTCCTCGCTCATTACTATACCAAAGGGCTGAATTTCTCACTGAGGCATCGTTGGATCACCGGCATTATCGCGGTATTTGTCTTCATCAGCTTACCTCTCCTGTACCAATCAGCCCCCCGTGAACTCGCGCCGGTTGAGGACCAGTCTGCCGTATTGACGGCAATTAAGTCACCACAACACGCTAACTTAGAGTATGTAGAGCGTTTTTCTCATAAACTGCATGATGTGATGATGGAATTGCCTGAGACGGAAAGTACTTGGATCATCAATGGCACAGACGGTATCTCATCAAGCTTTGGGGGAACTAACCTCACCTCATGGGAGAAACGAGATCGCCCTGCTTCTGCCATTCAATCAGACTTACAAGCTAAAGTAGGTGACGTTGAAGGTAACAGTATCTTTGTCTTCCAGTTACCGGCTCTACCTGGCTCTACAGGCGGTTTGCCAGTACAAATGGTGCTGCGTAGCCCACAAGGTTACCCCGTTTTGTATAAAACCATGGAAGAGATCAAGCAACAAGCTCGCGAAAGTGGATTGTTTATGGTCGTAGACAGTGATCTTGACTACAACAACCCTGTGGTTGAAGTCAAAATTAACCGCTCCAAAGCCAATAGTCTTGGTATCAGCATGCAAGATATCGGTGAATCACTCACATTATTTGGTTGGTGAAAACTATATTAACCGCTTTTGGTATGGACGGACGTTCATATGATGTGATCCCTCAAAGTGTACGCAGCCAACGATTAACACCCGATGCGCTTGCTCGTCACTATGTCAAAGCACAAGATGGCACAATGATCCCGCTATCAACAGTTGTTGAGATCAATACGCAAATTGAACCGAACAAGTTAACTCAGTTCAATCAGCAAAATGCGGCGATTTTCCAAGCTATCCCTGCACCGGGCGTCACATTAGGACAAGCCGTTTCTTACTTAGAGAGTATTGCTAGTGCACTACCCGCAGGTTTCAGCCATGACTGGCAATCTGATTCGCGCCAATATAAGCAAGAAGGCAATACCCTCGCCTTTGCGTTTATGGCGGCGCTCATCATCATTTATCTGGTTCTTGCTGCACAGTATGAAAGCTTAGTCGACCCACTGATTATTTTAATCACCGTACCGTTGTCAATTTGTGGGGCATTAATTCCTCTCGCCTTGGGATATGCCACCCTCAATATTTATACCCAGATTGGCTTGGTGACGCTCATTGGCCTCATCAGTAAACACGGTATTTTGATGGTGGAGTTTGCTAACGAATTACAAGCTCATGAGGGCCTCGACAAGCGCCAAGCTATTTTGAAAGCCGCTCAAATTCGTTTACGCCCCATTTTGATGACAACTGCCGCGATGGTGATTGGCTTAGTTCCCCTGTTATTTGCGACAGGTGCGGGCGCAAACAGCCGTTTCGGTCTGGGCTTAGTGATTGTCACAGGTATGTTAGTTGGAACCCTATTCACACTGTTCGTTTTACCAACCATTTACTCATTGCTTGCACGTAATCACAGTGCAACCGCATTAACACCAAGGCGTTATGAGCTTGCCGAAGCGAAACCGCCTGCTAAAAGAAGATGAGGAGAAAGCGTCATGAACCACAGCATAACGAATCGTCATTCGAAAAATAGTCGAGGTATCAGTGGCAACGAAATGAGTACGATGAACAATAGCTTTGCTATGCTAATGATTTATCATGGGCTAACAAGTAGCGAAGCTAAATCCTCGCATGAAAAAGAGGTACCAACCTTCTATAAGGCCACGAGATAGCCTAAATACATAATCAGCCGCATAGTCACTATGCGGCTTTTTTGTTGAGCATGCGATTATTTTCGGCCCTCATAGAGGACTAAAACTAAATTCCCCTCTCGAATAATAATCGGTTTCCCCGGTAACGAATTTAATATCCTATCTTGCGTGCCTTCAACAACGACCGCAACATCCTGATAATTATGTTGCTCTAACAAGGTAGGTAACTGATCTAACCGATAGAAGCGGTTTGCTGCATCTGGGTATTTCAACCCATAACTCAATTCACCACTTTGATGGAGCATCGTAATATCACTACGCTTTAAGACCCATGCGAGTGCCGTACCTAACCCCACATTATTCGTCAATAAATAGGTTTTATTCGATAGCTGAGGGCGATATTTTTCGATGAGCTTTTGTGGCGTATTATTGCTGGCGATATGATTTGGGATCACATACCCCACACTGAGGCTTAATACCAAAGTACATGCCGCTGCCCACGCCCAAAAACGTCTGCGATATGAAATGATGCCAATCACGCCCCAAAATAAAAATGCGCTTGCTGCAAGTAACCGCTTATTATCTTCATCTGCCGCATAAATATCGAGTTGCCCAAAGTAAGGTAAAAAGAAGATTGCCGCTGCCGTAAATAAGCCAATACAAATATTGATAATGGCATTCAGGCGGATAGCGCCAGTCTGTTGTTGTTGCTGTATCTTATCAATATACGCGGCCATTAAGATCGCAACGGGGGCAATACAAGGCAAAAATATAGGTCAGTAGCTTCCCTTTCGTAATACTAAAAAAGATGAAAGGAACTAAGAACCACAGCAAGAAATAGAGATGTAGCCCTTTTTGGCGAACACTGTTTATCAGTGAAGCAAAAAAATAGCCCAGCCAAGGTAATACTGCTGCAAGCATTATTGGAATATAAAACCAGAAAGGTGAACGGTTTTGGGCGTTCTCTGACATAAAGCGCTGCACATGTTCCACCCAAAAGAAATAACGCCAATAATCTGGCTCGCGACTAGCAATCATGATGGCCCAAGGCAAGCAGACAATAAACATGCTGCACAAAGCCACAAAGGCAAAGCAGAAAACTTCCTTAAACTGTTTATAGTAAATTGACGTTAAAAAAATCACTAAGCCTGGGATGACTAAAACCAAAAAACCTTTTGTCATCAGCCCTAATCCACCTGCGATACCTAATAAGATAAAGGCGGTTAGCTTTTGTGAAAAAACCTGTGTTGTTAGCCCCCACTGATAAAAGAAAATCGCCATTGTGATAAACGCGGTCAATATCGGGTCAAGGATATTGTATGTTCCCATCGCGAGTATCATGAGCATTGAGAGGTAAATCAGTGTGGCATTAAACGCAAGATCGGCTTTTTGCCATGCCCTTTTTGCACTGAGATAAACAAACAATGCACTGATTAAGGTACTAAAAACAACACCAAGCCTAACGGAAACGTTGTTCTCACCAAACAGCATTTGAAAAAATGCGTTTACCCAATACCCAAAAATGGGCTTTTCAAAATAACGAATATTGAGAAGTTCAGGTACGCTCCAGTTATAACTTAGAATCAATTCTCGACTTATTTCAGCATAACGTAACTCATCAGGTTGCCAAAGAAGCCGCCCCGGAAGAGGAATAAAATAAGTGAGTAATACAAACCCAAATAGCAGGCACCACTTAAGGTAGGCAACCTTATTATTTGCCATAATCATGTTTCTCAACCATTCTTTCGATAAATGTTTAATAATAATTAGATATAAACCTGAATATTATTGTTCACCTTAAAGTGACATAACATCGGGCTATTATTTAGCTTTAATCAGGTTAATCACACTATTATCATCAGTGTGAGTAAACCTCATATAAACAAATAAAAAATTAATTTGCCGTTCTTAAACAATCAATAAATGAATATAAAATAAAGTGTTAACGCACATTTCAAGCTTTTCGGTAATGTAAGACTGGAGTGGTTTAAAATAGTTCAACGTTAAAACATTATTCCATAAAATATTTAAGACATAATCATTCGTTTAATTACTCTCTTAATTCGATAACATCAATTAACGATGACAAATACCCATCAATGGAGTAATAGACTTAAATAAAATAAAGCGATACAAAAAAGCGATTATCGATAAATATTGTATTATCAATAATCGCACATATTAAGTAGCTTGATTCAGTAGATGGCTTTATTGCGCAGCATGCAGCGCTTGTTCAAGATCCGCCAAAATATCATCAATATGTTCAATACCAATAGAAAGGCGGATCATGTCACGTGAAACACCCGCTTTCGCTAATTCAGCATCGTTAAGCTGGCGGTGGGTCGTTGAAGCCGGATGGCACGCCAATGATTTAGCATCACCAATATTGACCAGCCTGACGATTAATTTTAAAGCATCAATAAAACGCGCCCCAGCGTCCTGCCCACCTTTAATACCGAACGACATAATACTGGCAGGCTTGCCATTCATATATTTTTGCGCCAACGCATGCTCAGGGTGGCTAGGCAGTCCCGCGTATTTCACCCAAGCCACTTGAGGGTGTTTTTCCAAAAAACTGTGCGACTTTCAACGCATTCTCTGTATGGCGCTCCATACGCAAAGCCAACGTTTCTAGCCCTTGTAAAATCAAAAAGGCATTAAATGGAGAAAGCGCGGCACCCGTTCCGCGTAATGGTGCTACGCGGCAGCGAGCAATAAAAGCTGCCGCACCAAAATGCTCAGTATAGCTAACTCCATGGTATGCAATATCTGGCTCAATCAATAACGAAAAACGATCTGCATGCTCAGTCCAAGGGAACTTACCTGAGTCTACGACCATTCCGCCAATAGAAGTGCCATGACCGCCAATATATTTAGTCAAGGAATGCACGACAATATCAGCACCATGTTCAAATGGACGGCATAAATAAGGTGTTGCCACCGTGTTATCCACAATTAGAGGCACACCATGGCGATGAGCCACTTCCGCTAATGCCGCAATATCGACAATAAACCCAGCAGGGTTAGTGATAGATTCGCAAAATACGGCTTTGGTTTTATCATCAATCAGAGCTTCCAAAGCGGCTAAATCATCATGTTCTGCAAAACGCGTTTCGATACCAAAACGAGGTAGTGCATGCGCCATTAAGTTATAAGTACCACCGTACAATTTGGCAACCGAAACAATATTATCGCCCGCTTGTGCGATAGTTTGGATAGCATACGTAATTGCCGCCATCCCAGATGCTACAGCCAGCCCAGCAATCCCGCCTTCTAAGGCGGCAACGCGTTGCTCTAAAACATCATTGGTAGGGTTCATAATACGGGTATAAATATTTCCTGCGACTTTCAAGTCAAACAGATCTGCGCCATGTTGTGTATCATCAAAAGCGTAAGACGTTGTTTGATAGATAGGGACAGCAACCGCTTTGGTGGTTGGATCGGGTGAGTAGCCGGCATGAATCGATAATGTTTCTAATTTCATTTGTTATCCTTATTATGCCGCAGTAAACAATATGACCTGATATAGCATATCTGTATTTACTACGTATCTGTTATATCAATAGATATTATCTAATTGTATTAAGCAGACAACCCATCTCAATGTGAAATTATTTCACATAGCTGAATATCCTATTGATTAACAAGGGCGAAGGAGTAACGCCGTGTCATTCGTGATTTATTAAGTGCTTAATCATAACTTTAAAATATAAAAAGCCTCTTTTAATTTGTTAAAACAGCCGCGACCTAGCAATCACAAAGATTAAAAAAGAAATCAAAAAGGCCCCTAATGGAGAACGCGAAAAGCTTAGCGTTTACTAGATGGAAGTGTGAATATCCTATTATTTTTCACCGAAATGCAGGAAGGCACACATTCGACTGAATATCTGAAAGAAAAGTGAACACTTTGGCAATTTAAATATCGCTATAGCGCATTTTGATGTAGAGGGAACGCTGTCGATATGGTGAGTAAGAATACGAGACGCATCTTTGGCGTAGTGATCGCTCCTCTATCTGAAGGCCCGTTTACGGGCCTAAATATCAGAGCGTTATGTACCTATTAGGGTGAGCCCCCTCATACAGGAGGGGAGTTGTTAGAGTAATTGTTGCAATAGACCATAAAGGACGGAAGTGATAGCCGCTAAACCACAAATAATGGTGAAGATCTGCGGCAACAATTGATGTGCTGAATTTTTTCAATCGCCGGCACAATACGCATCGCAACGACTGGCAGAATAAACAAAATAGCAGCTATCATTGGCGCACCCAGCGTCTCAATCATATAGATAATATTTTGGGTTTTTAATAGCGACAATCCATGTTGTGAGAACAATAAACAGCATGGATACCGTTTGAATTTTTCTCACTGAGAAAGAAGTACGAGATTTAATTAACCCAACTAAGCCTTCATGTGCCCCTAAGAAGTGTCCAAAGTAACTTGATACGATAGCGGTAAAAGAAACAATCGGCCCGAGGTAAGAGATAATCGACGATGAGTCAATATTCGCCATATGAGATAACACACTAATGTTTTTGTCATTTGCGGTTTTAAGCTCAGCAGGACTTAATGACAAGACCACCGAAAAAACAAAAAACATCACAAATCCAGTGAGCATCAATGCTGCGCCGCCTGTGATCATATCCGTTTTAATGACCGCATTATCACCGAATTGCTGACGCTGATCTTTTGTAAACTGGCTGATAATCGGGCTATGGTTGAATGAGAACACGATAAGCGGGATCGGCCATCCAGATAACGACTGGCATTGCGGCCCAATCGGGGCTCACTTCTAGCATAGAGGTATTCCATCTAGGATAAAGTAGATGGACAAAGCTAACAAAATGAAAAACTAAAGGATAAACCATCACGGAAGTCAGGCGTAACATCAAGTCACGCCCAAACAACACACCCGCCGTCATCGCACCAATTAATATTCCCAGACAGTAGCCAACGTGGCATCTGCTCCATGGTGTAACTGGTGAACTAAAAAGGAGTCAACCGTGTTAGTGATACCCACACCGTAAATCAGAACGATTGGGTAAATTGCGAAAAAGGTAGGCAAACGTGATAATGTTCGCCCCCGTTTTACCAAAATGCTCTTCTACCGTATCCGTAATATCTGAATTGGGATTTTTCGCGGATAAAACAAAACGAGCCAATCCTTTATGTGCTAACCAAATCATTGGCGTCGCAATCAATGCAAGTATTACCAGCGGCCAAAAACCGCCACTGCCTGCTTTAATCGGTAGAAATAACACCCCCGCACCAACCGCGGTGCCGAATAAAGATAAGACCCATGTAAAATCTTTATAAGTCCATTTGTTAACTGGTTTGTCTGTCGTCTTCATAGCATTATCATTAATTGTTCATATAAAAAAAGATGTGCGGATTTTGCATCAATTACTATTGAGTACCTAGCTTATTTTCCGGCTTTTGTTTGTCTTTTTGGTGCAGATCTCAAAAAAGGCGCTTAATAGGGAAAAATAGGGGAGAATAAAAAATAAAAAACCTTATTTTATTTAAAGAAACACACTAAAAATTAACAAATTTTCGATTACTAGCGTGATTAACTATCCGCCTTCAAATAAAAAAGCGGCTGAAAAAAGATCGCTTCAGCCGCTTTTCCAATCACAACACTAAAAAGTGATCAGCGATATACTGGAACCAAAATTTCCGTTGCAATAATCACCACCAAAAGGCCCACTAATACAGGAACGGAGGTTCTTTTGACCACTTCAAATGGTGATATTTTTGCCATACCGGATACCGCGACGACAACGCCAGAAACGGGTGATAATGTTCGTCCTAGGTTAGAAGCCTGCAACATAGGGATCACTAAATAGGCTGGATTCACTCCCATCTGTTTTGCTAAATGAGGAATAAGTTCAACAAAGGCATAGAAAGGCGCGTTCCCTGAGCCTGTTGTCATCGCCGCTAACATGGTGATAATGACCAGTACAATCATCATCACTATTGCACCAGAGCCGAAGGATTGCGCTAAACCAATTAGCCCCTTGATAAAGCCAACACTACTTAAGCCTTGTGCAAAGACCCCAGCGGCCACCAACAGCATCACCACACTGGCAAATGCATCAGCCATACCTTTATAACAGGCATCTAACCCCGAATAGACCTGTTTGGCATTGAAACTACGTAAAAATTCAATAACTGCCGCCAAAATAATACAAGCAACAATAATTGTGATGATGTGTAATTCAGGCGCCCACTTACCATCAAAGATCAGCACGCCAATAATCGGGGTGAACGGTAAGATGGCATAAAAAGTCGGAGCATGAGTTTTAATTTCACTCACATCCAACATTTCTGTGTTGACCTGCTCTTTTTTATCGAGGAAACGCTGCCAGAAGAAGTGAGCGATAGACATGGCTACGATCGCAATAATTGAAATGGGTAACGTCGTTTTAAAAGCAAAATCAATGAGCGGCATTTCGGCAGCTTCTGCCGCTAAAATCACATCGCCAGAAGTTGGCGCTAAAATAATGGCCGCTGGTGAAGCACAGATAGCGGCTGCGGCGCCACGACTAATCCCCACATTTACCATGACAGGGAACAAGGTCGCCATTAATAATACCCCTAGCCCCGTCGCCGAAGAAACGGCCAATGACATTAAACAAGCGACAATATAAGCGGCAACCATCAACATATAAGGTGAGTTGATCATCTTTAATGGTTTTGACGCAATTTTGACAACAACATCATTTGCGCCAATGTGGGTCATATAAGAGGCAAACCCACACAACACCATGATCATCATCCCTAAGTTGCCACCACGATCCATCAATAAGTATTTTATATACTCAATAATGTCGGTCGCACGCCATCCCGTAGGTTTTACTGCTTCTGGTAAAATACTTTTCCCCATAAGCACGGTAATGATCAGGAGTAAAATACCGCCTGTCATCAACACACCCGTTGCTGAATAGCCTTTGATAATATAGCGCCCAACGCCTATCGCGACGATGACGCCAATTAACAACTCAATCATATACTTCCCCTGCCTGTTTCATTTTTTATTTGATGGTACTTTGCCCAAGATATGAACGGGATTTACTGACGCGGATCATGTCAATATCAGATAATTATGACAAATAAACACATTAGCAATACATTAAATGGTAAATAATTTTATAAGGATGGAAAAAGAAAGACTAGCCCACTGCCGAGCGGAAAAACCATTATCTCGACACGCCACTCGCAGCGCCGTTTGTACCTCATCAAACAGCACAGAATTTGCTTCACCGTGGACAGCTATTTCCTGATCGCGATGGATAAACCGAGGGGAAAAATTTGCGTTTAAAAGGGACGTACTGGTGTTGATATTGGCAGGGATCAGTCTGTTTCTCACGTATTGGAGCGTGAGCGAGTATCAGAACCTGACCGAGTGAAAACGGTCAGCCAAAAGATATCAGACGCAGAGCCACAATATCGAATTGACCAACTGCACCATGGACGACAAGCGTAAGAGCGCGTTATCAGCACGTTATCTCAGCGTGTCGGGGAATTCGCGACACAGGACAGTCAGTTAGCCATGCAATACAGGGAAATCAGTCAACAGTTAGAAAACGCTAGTTAAGGGTGTCTTAATTAATGGGGAGTGGACAGGTATTACCACAATGAAACAGGATCTCCATTAGAGGCCTATTTTGAGCAAGGGGATTTTGCTTTTGATGTGGGTAAAAATGATCTAGGCACAACCATTTGGCATTTAGTACGTCAAGGAAAACGAAGTGATTAGGCACAAAGAAGAAAATGCGCTGCACCATTGATAACCGTAAAGTAATTCAAAAAGGAGATACCACATCAACGGGCGTTACTGTATTAGAAAGAAGCGATGTTGCTAGTCAGAAAGATATCGATATCGCTACAGAGGGTATGAAAGTCTTTTGTCCGGCGTGTAAAAAAACAGGCACTATCAAGGCCGTAATAATGCCTCCTAGGGTAAAAACTATTCACGTCGTATTGCAAATAGCACTTATCTGGAATTGGAGAAAACCGATTAGCCGCACCAATCTAGTTGTTTTGAGGGGTCGTGTACGCGTAGGCATGTGATTAAAAAATTAAATGATGGGTTATCGAAACTGTTCAAAAATCATATCACCTGAAAAACCTCGATACTGTAAATAACGGACTTGCTTGCTTTTTTCTTTAAAGTCGCGAGGAATTTCATCGCCGAATTTTTTACAACGCACATCCGTCGCAAGCTCAAACCAATCCACATCAAGCTGCTCAAACTGCTGTTCAATTAAAGTCGCAGTAAAACCTTTTTGGCGTAATTCCTGCTTGATCCGTAATGGTCCATAACCTTTACGAATATAACTACGTAACTGTAGCTCTATGACGCGAGTATCATTCAGGAAATGCTGTTCACCTAAACGTTCAATTACCCGCTCAATCAACGGCTCGTCAATAATACCGTCATTTTTTTCATACATACGCCGTTTCATGCGTGCTGATAATTCCGCCGTTCCGTAATCACGGCGAGACAGCATAAATAACGCATATTGATATAATTCAGTTTCATTCATATACGACACTCTGTAATAAAAATGGGTACTCAAAGTACCCATTCTATACGCTAAATTATCCGAGTGCAGCTAAGCAGAGATTTAATGCACTTGAGACCCAGACAGTAATTTATAAATGGTATCCGGAGTATAATTACCGTCTTGGTAATAGATGGTCCAGTCGGTGATATCATCACGAGTCAAAGGATATACTTCCCCTTCCTGCATCGTCTTCACATAGAAAGGATGATTGATCAAGCGCCCCTCAAACTGATCACCGTTCCATGAAACGGGTTCAAACCACATATGCTCATGGCCATCGTAGTCATCTTCCTCGTCACGATAACCGATGCCACATTTCACCAAGAAACGCCATTCGCTCTCTTCTTCGGTGTCTGATTTTCCAAGTAGCTTAGAAAAGAAGCCTTTTTTCTGTACTACAGGTTTCGGACCATAGTTATCCAGCATATGGGTAAAGTATTCCCAACGCAATTTAGCCTTACGAGACATATCCGCCGTTTCTTCGTCGGTACGCATAAACATCATGGCGTTTTGATCTTCAAAACCTTTAAAAAAGCTTTCTAAAACTGGTTCTTCTTGTGTCACTCTAAAGAGCATCACAGACGGATGTTGATGAGACTCATCACGATCCTGCCAATCCCCCATAAAACGGTTGGAATCAGCATCGCCAAATTCATAATTCATCTCTTCGAGTGGTTTCAAATTATCAATTGGCGTTGATTGCCCAACATGTTTTAAGCCTTCTTCAAACGGTAGCGCCACTAAATACTCATAACCACTTTCTGTTTGTCCGATAAAAATTGGTTCATTAAACTCAATTTTGCCATGTGTAATGCTGTTATTAACAAAGCTCCAAAATAGCTCTGGAATACCGTAATAAGAAGCAATCGGATGTGGAATAATGATTTCCGCTTCGGATAAGCCACAACGTGCAAGGCCATGCGTGTGGAACCAATACATGGTTGGGCCACGCTCCTCGTTCTCTTGCTCTTCACTTTCGTCATGATCATAAATAGCGTGAACAACATATAAAGAATCGATACTTGGCATTAAGTCATCGATAAGTTGGAAATTTAACCATTCACGAGTAAAGACTTTCCCTGCCGCCGATAAATCAAGCCCCAACAATAAATCAGGGACTAATATTTGAATAAGTTTTAGTTGCTGTAGATAGCTAACCAATGGCTGGTCTCGAAATAGACACTCAACAATCACCGCTTGCGGTGCAGCGCTTGCCTCTGCATACAATTCCGGGCTGATTGGATCGGTTGAAAAATAGGGATTAATGACGTACTCAGGATCACTATCCACTAATGAGACATAAAAACGCAGTTCTTCTTCTCCGCGTTTACATGAAAAGAAAAAATCACTTTCACTTTCAGGTAAATAATCAATTTCACCTTCAGTAAAATAGTCTTGCTCTTCTAAACGTAGCTCTAAGAGAGATAACGTTAATTCAGAGGCAGGGATTGCCACCATCATAGATGCTTCTTTTTCACCTTTACCGGCGGCAATATCGAGGTATTGTTGTTTATTATTCATTATATAAGCCTATAATTTATTTACTCGGCAAAGGATAGCAGCTTAGTCTATCGTTTTATATTGTGAATAATCTTAACGAATTCATATTAAAATGATTATCTGTATATTTGGAAATAGTCATTATTCGACAACAACTTATTCTACTTTTCAATCCGAAGTCACTCAGGCACAATAACCTTAATTCAACTATCCTCTTGGATACTCTCTTTTATGACATTTAAATATGGGCTTTAGATATGGCAGAACTCACCAAAGAGCAAAAACAGTACGTTGATCAGCTCGCGATGGAGCGTGTTTTTGATATGAACAATGATGATGTTTTGATCAATGCATTAGAGCAAAAAGTACACCAAATGGAAGATCATTTAAAAGCCTACTTCCATGAGCGTGTGCATTTTCATCAAAACAAACAGAAATAATCAGACGATCGTCAATAAAAGAAGCTCCCCGCTTCTTTTATTGTTTGTGAACACTTCCTTCTCAATCTAATAGACTATAAAAAGTAATTGACCAAGCTCAAGTTTTCTTCAAACACAGCATTTAACGCCATCTATTAATTCCCCTATTATGCTAAACTTATCACTCGTCTTTTATAGACTTGTTTTCCCTTGTTTATTTCAATGTTGAGCCTATTTATGACACGCATTCAACTTAGCAAAGCGTTGCTACTCTCTTGTTGTTTTTCTATTCCTGTCAGCTTTGCTGATAGTGATCGCCCACTTTTTTCAATCACCATGAGTGAGTCTGGCGTTCCACAAAATAACAGCGAAGGTGGTATTACGCGCTCATCCTCAAGCGAATCTCGTGTATTACCAATTTTGGGGCGATGAAGCACGCGCCCGCGGTTACGATATCCCAGAGCCTTTTGGTGTGAGCTACGGCTATATGAACCTGCGTCAAGATGTTGTCGTGGATAAAATCGGTTTTATTTCTAATTCAAATATGGACTTAGAGAAATTACTCCATATCGAAACTGGGCATACACGTAGTAAAAATGAGTCACATGTCTTAAAGTTTGATGCTTGGGTGTTCCCTTTTATGAATGTGTATGGGCTCTATGGAAAAAACAAAAGGAACATCAAAAACAAATCTAAATAACGTAGAAGCCCGAATGAAATTACCTTGGGGCACAGATTGGATTATCCCTATCGGGAAGAATTTACCTTTCGAATTAGAGTATGAAGGGAAAACATACGGCGGTGGTGTCACTTTTGCTGGCGGGTACAACCAATTCTTTACAACCTTAGATGCTAACTATACTAGAACAAATCTAGATATTTTAGACGGCGATATCTCAGCCTTAGTTATTACCCCACGTGTGGGTTATGAGTTTATTTTTGATCCTCTGATTAGCGGTCAAGGAAATACAAAAATTCAAGTTTGGACTGGTGCTATGTACCAAGATATTACCCAACGTTTTAAAGGGGATATCAGTAAGCTTGATCTACCTCCTGACTTAAGCAAATGGATGATATTTGCACCCGGTGACACAAAATTCGATGTTAAACAACATCTTGCCCATAAATGGAATAACATTGTCGGCGCACGCGTTGAACTGACTCGCAATTTTAATGTTCTGACCGAAGTTGGCTTTAATAACCGCAATAGTTTTTATATCTCAGGTGAGTTTCGTTTTTAATGCTGCAGCAACAACACTCTTCTTTATTAAGGCTGACACTGCTCAGCCTTTTTATTGCCCTCCCCACGCAAGCGGAACTGCTACCTGATCGGCAAAAAATTGATGGCTGGTTAAATGATCTTGGTGGTACAAACCATTTCGATGAGAGTAAAACCATTGATTGGGGGTTATTGCCCGGCCCTTTCTACACCCCCGAAATGGGGATTGGTATAGGTACTGCATTAGTGGGGTTATACCGCATTGATAAAAATGATAAAGAGACTCAACCGTCTTCAATAGGTTTAAGTGGCTTTGCCTCTTCTACAGGCGCATTTGGCGTTAACTTTACCAACTATAACTTTATTGACCATGACCAATGGCGGTTATTTGTTTCTGGTACGTTAAACAATATTCCAACCTACTATTGGGGGAAAGGTTACGCCGCCGGTAAGAATGACCATAATAAAGAAAAATATCACTCTCAAGAATTTGAAATTACGCCTCGTGCACTCTATCGTCTCACCGACGCTACTTATATTGGGCTCGGCTGGAACTTTTCTTCTATTAATGCTAACGACCCTGATGATGGTGCTAAACGTTATTTTCAACAATCAATTGGCGGGCAGTCTGTTATTAATTCAGGCATGAGTGCCTACTTTAGTTATGATACACGCGACTTTTTGCCAAATGCGCATCACGGGCAGGCTTTCGAAGCGGTCTACACTTATTTTTCGCCGAGTTTTGGCAGCGATACACGTTTTCAAAGTACCCAATTACAATACGCCTATTACCACGAGCTCACTGAAAACACAGTCATAGCACTCGATAACTATGCACGATTTACCACGGGTGAAGTACCATGGGATCAGCTGTCATTATTAGGTAACGCCAATCGTATGCGAGGCTACTATGAAGGTCGCTATCGCGATAATAATATTTTTACGACACAATTAGAGTTACGGCATAAACTCGATTGGCGTCATGGTATCGTCGGCTGGGTAGGTACAGGCACGATGAGCAATAAAACGGCTGAATTAGGTGAAGGTCATTGGTTGCCTACCACGGGTATCGGTTATCGTTTTGAATTCAAACCACGTATGAATGTACGGCTCGATTTTGGGGTTGGTCGCAATAGCACTGGTTTTTATTTTCAAGTAGGGGAAGCTTTTTAATGTTACAGCGATTAATCATGCTTATATTCACTTTATTATTAGCAGCATGCCAAAGCACTACCCCCTACAAGCTACCCAGCGTCCTTCCTGAGCTGAGTAGTGATACTCACGAATCAGCGACTCAGACATGGCCAGTATTATCCCCTCTAGCACCGCCTCAAGGCCTAAGAGCCTGTTGCGCTTTTGGCTATGATCTGCACGCACAACTTTGGGGTATCCCAGTTCCTTTCTATACGATCGATAATATCGTCGAAGCCGATAAGTTAGGTGAACATCATTACAATGATAGCTTTTTCGGGGCCACCGCCGCTTTAATGGGCGTGAGTAAGGAAAAAGTTGGCCTGTTATATAGCGAGAAAGGCGGGTTTATCGATATTTCCCATGTCAGGGACACGGCTGACTATACCCTCTTTTTGTTTAGTCAAATTTACCCAAAACTGGGGGAAGGCTGGACGCTCAAATTAAGTGATGAACTGGCTAGCCGACAAATCGTCTTCCACTCATTTGCACCCCCGACTTCCGCTCAGGAGCGTTATACACTTAGCGCTTATTTAGCAGCAAAATTGGCATTCCAGCTAGCAGCTTGGCATGAAATTGCCCAATGGTATGGTTACCAATCTGTTCCCGGCTTTTCCGAGGGGATCTCAGCTTTTTCACCAGAAGACCTCTATTCCAACCTACTTGGTGCCCGTTTAGCCATGACATTAATTTTACAGGGGAGAGCGCAATCATTGCCGATGTTCTCTCAATCTCTGGAAAACACCCTGCCTATCGCATTGGAGCAGCTAGGTGCGAATAGTAAATCACAAACTCGGAAGATGTTCGACCGTGTCGATGGCTTATGGTGGAATAGCTACCAACGAGTTCCTGAAAAATTCCTTGTGTTAACCCGTGACTACGATACCTCAGATAATCGTTATCCTTTAATACCTTTGCAAATGATACCCACTGAGCACTTACGTTTAAGTTTGCCTAACGAGTATCGAGGCTATGTTTTACACCAGCTTGCGCAACTTAGGTTATTACCGACAAAAAAGATGGCCCAATTGCCTATTCCGCAAACCTATTGGACCGTCGCTGATTTTCCAGCTTTATCCACCAAAGCGCAAAAACAGGATCAACAGCAGCAGCGATTGTCGTTTTAAAACAACCTAAACGAAAATAGGTGGAGATTGCTCACTTAGGCTAAATTTCCACCGATTTTTCACCCCCCTCCTCCGCATTTTCTAGCTCATTTTTTCACCCGAAAACTGCTCACATTAATATCATCACCCTTTGATAAAAACGCAAATTACCAATTTTGTATAAAAAATAGGCTATCGATCGCTTAATAAATAAGCAAAATAACCTTATAATAACGAGGTGAACTGTATGTTATTTACCCATATTTGAGTTAGGTTAACTTGTTTTTTGTGTCAATACATCATTAATATTTATTAGTTTTAAGTGTAATATTAACACAAAGAAATACAAAAACATTATTAAACAAGGATAAGTTAAACAAAAAATAAATCACAATGTGAAAATGCAGTAATTTAGCTAAAGTCAGCCGGATAAAAGTAGCTACCCAAAAAATTATTCTGTTACTATTCGCTCGATTTTTGTTCAGAGAAATTAGGAGAAGCAAATGCCCTCTCGAACGATGAGGACAAACGCCGTCTTCGCTTTCTTACTGTTATTTTTATTTTCGGGGTTGAGTTTTGGCTCAACAAGTACCAGTACCACACTCAAGAAAGAGTATTCTCACAAGGCCGTGCAGAGCTCAAATCAGGCTCATACACCTCTGCCTGATTTGCGAAAATACCCATCCGGTACACCACGTAAGAAAGCGTTTTTAAAAACGATTGTCCCTGTGATTGAAAAAGTCAATCAAGAAATCATGGCTGAGCGTAAATGGTTACTTTCTGTACGCAAAAACAAAAAGTGGAGCGCACAAGAACTTCGCCGTCTAGCTCAAATATGTAATAGCTATGGTATGACCTGTACCAGCCCAAATAGAGTCAATTGGGATAAGCTGTTAAGCCGTGTTGATATCATGCCAACCCATTTGGTTGCGACCCAAGCAGCCACTGAGTCAGGTTGGGGAACGTCACAGCTAGCACAGCAAAACGGTAATTTATTTGGTATGAGATGCGGCAGAGGTTGCCAAGTCAATCAGGGGAAAATTAAAGGCTATTCCGCCTATAACTCTGTTGAAGAGACCGTGTCTGCCTATATGAAGAATATGAATACTCACAATGCCTACGAGTCACTACGATCGTCTAGAGCAAAACAACGTTTATCAAAAGATGAGCTAGATACAACCAAGCTTATCAATGATATGAAAGGGTATTCACAACTAGGTTCCTCTTATAACCGTTATTTGCAAGAGATGTACGTGAGCAATGAAGAACTGATTACACAAGCTCAAAAAAACGGCATCGACTCGAATTTAATTTGTATCACCAGGTACAAGTACTCATCTAAAATCCACTTTTTTATAAAGTGGATTTTTTCTTATTGCAACCAGGCCGATTATTAATATGATGTGAATACACATTTATACTTCAAATAATTCGAGATGCCGTTAAGCGATACAGAAACACACACTAAGTAGATCCCCTATTTTGTGGCACGTGTGAATAAATGTAGTCGGTAGCGCAGCTAACTTGATGTATGACGAGTATGCAACAATAATTAACAATCTGAGTCTTATATGAATTTTTTCTCATTCGAGTTTCTTGGCTCTTTTTTGGTATTTTTCCTTATTTACTGGAGCTGCCAGCCTAGTGCGAAGCTTCAAAATGGGCTACTAATAACCGCAAGTTATTTTTTTGTTTATTCCTTTAATCCCGATTTTGCTTATATCTTATTCGGCTATACCCTATTTATTTATTTTCTTACTAATTGGGTTTCAAATTGGCTTTCCAATAAATGGGTATTTACATTACTCGCGATAGGAATAATCAGTTGCTTTACTGCATTTAAATACTACTCATTTTTTCAAGAAACACTCCAGCAAACCTTCGATAAATTGGGGCTTAATGTAGGTTTACCTATTATTGAATTATTAGCGCCGCTTGGACTCTCTTTTTATGCTTTCCATTCCGTCAGCTATACACTTTCAGTTTGCCGCAAAGAGATCCCCAAAGCCGATTTCTTCGATGTCGTGCTATACCTTAGCTTTTTTCCGAGTATTGTCGCTGGTCCAATTAACCGAGCAAAGAATTTTATTCCACAAATTCAAGCAGAAAGCCGCGAAATACTGGATGCGCGAAAAGCAATCCTACTTATTTCATTAGCGCTGGTTAAACTGTTTCTATTTAGTGCCTATTTATCGGAAAACTTTGTGAACCCTGTCTTTGATGCGCCAGCAGGCTTCAGTGCAGGAGAAATACTCGTCGCAACCTATGCCTATGCATGGAATATTTATTTTAACTTCTCAGGTTATACCAACTTAGTAACTGGTATTGCCTTACTCTTAGGTTTTCGAGTTCCTGTTAACTTTAATGCGCCTTATATGGCGGCCAACTTAAAGGAATTTTGGGCGCGTTGGCACATTAGCCTCTCGACATTTATCCGTGACTATATCTATATCCCACTAGGAGGCAACCGAAAAGGCTTTAGTCGGATGAATACGAATGTCTTTTTGGCAATGGTGATTTCTGGATTATGGCACGGTGCGGCAATGACCTTTGTTATTTGGGGAGCCATTCATGGCCTAGGGATTGTCTTACTCAACCTTAAGAATCTATGGATGGAAAAATTAGGTTGGGCCAATAATCGATTTAATCACACCGCGACCACACTTATATCGCGCATTGTGACATTCCATTTTGTCTGCTTTGCTTGGATATTCTTCCGCAGCCAAACCTTTGATGACGCACTCATGATGATCTCACAGTTTGGGGCGCCTGGATTTATTGCATCGATAGGCTCTAACCTCGGCCTATTAATCGCATTTTGGGCATTATTGCTGTTGTACCCTTATTTTGTACAGTCATATCACTATATTGCGAAAAAGTACCAAAATATAGCTTGGTACTATTACCCTATTCCACTCGCGCTTATTTTGACTGTTATGTTTATGCTTTCACCTTCAGGAATGCCGGGATTTATTTATGCTAACTTCTGAGTTTAAAAGAAATCTAATAAAAACCGGACAAGTCTTTTTTATTGTTTTGGTCGTAGGGCTATTATTAATTTGGCTCAATCAAGGTTCATTAGAGCGTTTTTGGCAGCAAAAATATCACCGCGATCCCCCTTGGGCGTCTCTGTCTGGAAACCCTGTTTGGGATTATGGTGCTTATTTAAATGAGGGTTCACTCGCTGCGGGTAGTACTTTCCTCTATCATGTGTCAGGGCAACATGCTCAAGATACTAAAGACGCAGAAGCACTTGCCATCGCAAATGAAAATAGCAAACGCACCTTTCCTGAAGGCTATCAAGTTGGGCTACATTTTATTAATGGCTATCTCTATCCGGCAGAATCTCTCTCTGTCACCTTCCCTGAATTACTCAAACGCCAACAAGCGCGGGCGACATTAAAGGGCAACAAACTCGGTCCAGTAAAAGTCGCTCATACCGGGCCTATTGAGCCTAAAACGGTGGCGAAATTAGAGAAAGGTGATCAGGTTCTGTTTGCGGGTGATTCGATGATGCAAGGTGTCGCACCACATGTGAAGAATATGCTATTGAAACACTATAATATCGATAGCATTAACCTGAGTAAGCAAAGCACGGGGCTTGCTTATCCACGCTTTTTTAATTGGCCGCAAACCATTTCTAAAGCGTTGAATGATAACCCTAAAATTAAAGTGCTGGTGGTTTTCCTTGGCCCTAATGACCCATGGGATATGCCACCAGATACGGGCTATAAATATGTGAAGTTTAAAAGCGAAATATGGGAGCAGGTGTATCGTTCTCGCATTAATGATATATTAACGACTGCGCGCCAACATAATGTCGATGTTATCTGGGTTGGCCCTCCCAATATGCGCAAATCTACTCTATCAGAAGGTATGAGGTTCCTAAGGAGTCTCTATCAATCCGAAGTCGAAAACAGTGGTGAAATTTATTTTTCCGTGAATGATGTCTTTAAATACAAAGACCTCACTTACTCCGATTATTTCGGCGACGATAGCAGCAAAATTAAGCTCAGAAGTGGTGATGGGATCCATTTCAGCCCCAAAGGGCAACAAGCGATAGCTGAAAAAGTATTTTCATTAATTCATTTTGAAGAGGAAAAAGAGATACCTCATGAAGCAGAACAAACTGCGTCAAGCCAAATCCAAGTTAGCGGCAGCTAGCGTCATCGCTTTGCTGTCGCTAAGCTTGTTGTCCTGTCAACAAGATGCCGAGCGGACGAGTCAAGGTTCAACACGAGGTGGTACACTCACAAATGTGAATGTACGTGGGCAGCTCATCAATAACGCTGAGCCAAACCTCAGCCACTTTGCGAGCAAACTAAAGCAAGGTCATCAACAGGTCCATATTGTTCAAATTGGGGATTCTCATACTGCTGCCGATTTCTTTAGCGGTAATTTAAGAACATTGTTCCAACAACGCTATGGTGATGCGGGGCCAGGTTTTGTACCTGCGATTTCCATTCCGGGGCAGCGTACTGCGACAATTAACCGTAGAAGCGATAAACAGCAATGGGAACTGTTTAGTAGCCGTAAGGATGAGCGTTTCGATTACCCTCTTGGTGGGCTTATCGCGTTACCAATGACATCGGCGAGCACTGTACAACTGATGCCATTGCAAGCGGCAAATGGGGTTTATCAACTGCAAGCTCTTTACCAAAACACAGCGGGCAGTCAGATGAGTGTCTCCCCTGCGGCTTCATCACCCGTTGCATTACCCGCAACAGGCAATTATTGGCGCTTCTCTTCTCCTGTGAATACTCAGTTACCGGCTGAAGTTACTGTAAGTAATGACAATAACCTCAAGCTAGGAGGGTGGCTGTTGCGCTCAAATCGTCCGGGCGTTATGTTATCGGCGATCGGCATTAATGGCGCGACAATCAATATGATTGATAAATGGCAGCCACAATGGGTTGAAACATTGGCACAGATGTCACCCGATATGGTGATCTTAGCTTATGGCACTAACGAAGCATTCAACGACAAGTTAGATTTAATTGCGTACCAGCAAAGCTTGCGTGAGAAAATTCGTCAAATCCGCCAATATATGCCAAAAAGTGTCATCGTTTTAGTCAGCCCTAATGACTCGATTAAATTTAACGATGCCACAAGCTGCGATGCCAAAATGCCTGTGCATTTAAAGAATGTTATCAAGATCCAAAAAGCGATAGCAGCACAAGAAAATACCCTATTCTGGGATTGGCAGGATTTTATGGGTGGGCCTTGCTCGATTCGTTCATGGGCCGCACAGGATCTCGCACGACCTGATAATGTTCACTTATCTGCCGAAGGCTATAAAAGAAGTGCGCAAGGCTTTTATCAACAGCTTAGCCAGTTATTAAACTAATCTAAAAAGCAAATGGCGAGATACGCTCTCGCCATTCTTTTTAGCAGCAAAGACATTCATCGCATTATCTGCCACTCTTATTACCATCGCCACCTATAAACAACAATATTCGTATGGTACGCATCCTATCGAGTGGTCATACAAAATTCGCTTATTGAATCTCTTTGGAATTGCCCTATTTTGCTCTTCCCCGAACGCGATTGGCTTTCGGGGAGTCGTTAAATTACAAGAAAGCGAAGAAGATCATACCGACTATTGCCCCTGTAGTACCGAGGATAGTTTCCATAATGGTCCACGTTTTCAATGTCTGAGCTTCCGTTGCCCCCGTAAACTTACCAAACAACCAGAAACCGGAGTCATTCACATGGCTTAAAATGAGTGAGCCACCAGAAATACAAGTCGCTAATGCCGCCAATTGTGCCCCTGAATAACCTAACTCACCAACTACAGGCAAGACTAACCCAACCGTTGTTAAACAGGCTACCGTTGCCGAGCCTTGGATCACACGGACAGCGCCAGCAAGGACAAAACACGCAACGGCAATAGGCAAGCCTGCACCGATTAATGAATCACCTAATGCGGGGCCAACACCGGAGTCAACAAGTACTTGCTTAAAGACACCACCAGCACCCGTTACCAATAAAATGATCCCCGCAGGTTGGATTGCCGCAGAGCAAACCTCCATGACTTTTTCTTTATTCATGCCATAGCGGAAACCTAAACCGTAAACAGCTAGCAGACACGCTAATAATAAAGCCGTAAATGGATGACCAATAAACTCAAGCCAATGCTCAAGCGTAGAGCCTTTTTCAACCAAGTGTGTTCCGATAGTTTTCAGGCCTACTAATACCAATGGGAACAAGACTAAAGATAGGCTAAACCCGAAACTTGGCATTTTGCCGTGATCCATCGTTGGTGCTTGGTAATCCGCTGGGATATCAATACTGACATGTTTACTAATAAAACTGCCAAAGAGTGGACCTGCCAATAACATACCGGGTATTGCCGCACACAGACCAATTAAGATCATCCAGCCATAGTCGGCGCCCATTTGTGAAGCGACCAACATTGGTGTAGGCCCTGGGAGTAAGAACGCAGCCGCAGCTGCTACCCCTGCAAACAACGGAATAGCCATGCGAACAACATTATGGCCTGTGCGGTTTGCTACAGCGAATACCACCCCAATCAACAGCACGATCGCAACATCAAAAAATAGTGGTAATGCACAGATTAAACCGGCGATCCCTACAGCATAATGCGCTCTTTTCTCCCCAAATAATTGGAGTAGTTTTGTCGCAACCTGATCGAGCGCGCCTGTTTCGTGTAAAATTTTCCCAAACATGGCGCCAAGTGCGACAACGATAGCCAAGAAACCGAGTGTTCCTGCCATCCCTTTTTGCATCGTTTCTGTGATGTCTTGCACTGGCATACCTGAAAATAATCCAGCGCCGATAGAGACAATCATCAATGCAACAAAAGCATGTAAACGGCGTACATGACAAGAAACAGTAATAAAACCACAGAGCCGACCGCAGTCAGAACGAGTGTCAGTGTGCTTAATGCTTCAACTGGGGGTGTTCATGAATTGCCTCCAGAAACAATTTGATGAATAGCCGTACGTGTATTTTCAATCACTTCATCAAGTGATGGACGAATATCGACAACATGAACATCCTGTTCTTCTGATGTAGGCTCTTGCAGTGCCTGAAATTGTGATACCAACATTTCAGGCTTAAAGAAGTGCCCTTTACGTGCTTTGAGGCGATTTTCAATGAGCTCAGCATCCCCTTTCAGGTAGATAAAATAGAGATTCTTATTACCTTCTCTTAACTTATCGCGATAACTTTTTTTCAATGCAGAGCATACAACCAAAGAAATAGGGTTGGTTCGCTGCATTGCAAAAATGGCATCATTTAATGCTGCAAGCCAAGGTTGGCGATCTTCATCATTCAGTGCGTGGCCCAAAGCCATTTTTTTGAATATTTGCTCTCGGATGCAGAAAATCACCATCTAAAAAAGCCGCATTTGTTTTTTGAGCGACACCGCTTGCGACAGCCGATTTACCGCTACCCGATACCCCCATAAAAACAAATGTATAATTTTGTGCTTGGGTATCACTCATGGGAAACTCCTCAGGTGTTAAATAAAAAAGGTACGCTTATTTTTTTGTTTACCGATGATAGAAACCGAATTGTTACCGGTAACAGTTACCAGTAACATTATCAGCAGTGCGGCTATTTTTAGCAATTATCTTGATAGGGAAATAAAGAGATCTGTGATGCCTCTCTCACTAATATGCTGCATCACTTTTAATTTCAAATACTTTCACCGGGCAGTAACTCAAAACCAACATCAAATAACGTTTGTGGTAACTTTTTACCATTAATGCGCGCAAGCAGTACTTCGGCGGCCTTACGCCCCATGCTATCCCGAGGGGTTAAAACACTGGCTAATTTCGGCGTCATGACTTGCCCAACATCATGACCGTGAAACCCTGATATTGCCAAATCTTCAGGAACTTTAATGCCAAGACGCTGGCACTCAAAAATAGCACCGATGGCAAGGTCGTCGTTGGTACAAAATAAACCATCTGCCTCGGGGTATTTTTCTTTGCACTCATGAAGTAACTGAGCGCCTAATGAATAAGAAGAGCTTGCTTGCGTCATCACATTACGAGGCTCCAACCCCGCATCACGCATCGCTTGCTCATAGCCTTGTAGCCGAATAAAGGTCCGTTCATCATATCGAGCGCCAAGATACACCACATGTTGGCAGCCACGCGCTAACATAGCTGCTGTCATCTGCCGTGAGGCTTCAAAGTTATCAATACCGACAGCAACATCTAAACACGGAGAGACGCTATCCATGATCTCAACCACAGGGATCCCCGCGGTCTTCAACATTCTAAGCGTGCGATCAGTATGGGTACGCTCTGCTAAGATCACACCGTCAATATTGTAAGAAAGTAGAAAAGTTAAACGCTCCTCTTCTTTTTCAGGAAGGTAACCATAGTGTGCTAGCATGGTTTGATAACCATAATGGTCAGTCACTGTTTCAATACCGCGGATCACTTCAGCAAAAACTTGGTTGGTCAGCGACGGTAACAGAACACCAATCGCATGGCTGGTTGCATTAGACAGCAAATCAGGGCCTTATTGGGAATATACCCTAACGCTTCCACCGCTTGAGCAATTTTACCGCGTAACACTTCAGAAACCTGCTCTGGGTTTCGCAAAAAGCGACTAACTGTCATTTTCGTGACACCGACTCTGTCGGCAACATCCTGTAGTGAGGGTCTTTTTTTCTTCATATATTCCGTGTTTCTAACTTACGCAAGTGCGAGTGACTATGTTCAGCGATCTTTGTATGGATAGCAATGTTTGTTACTGATTTACATCACAGAATAGCGGAGTTTTCCGACTAATGTCTCTTTTGTTATTGACTCCTTAGTATGACTCCGTTAACTTCCGCGCTATATATCAATAAATATAACGAAATTTCTTTTTAGCACTATGGGAATCAATCGTAGACTCTTTATTCAATCCTGCGCGGCGTTAGCGGCACTCGCTTATTTGCCTGCTTATGGGCGCATTGAACAAGCGTTGTTTGGTGTATTACCACAACCAAACAAAATCCAGCGTGTAATGAGTTCTGGTCCACCTGCAGATTTACTGCTATTTGCTTTAGCCCCTGAAAAAATGGTTGGATTCTCATCCATTCATTTGCAAAAAGAGCATGACGAACTATTTGCTCAACAATGGCGAGATTTGCCTATTTATGGTCGCCTAGCAGGTCGAGGAAGTACGCTATCTTTGGAAAAGCTGCTCGATTATAACCCACAGTTAATAATTGATACTGGAAATATTGATGACACTTATCGCTCTCAGGCGGCGAAACTTGCCCAAACAAACAGGCATTGCTTATTTACTGATAGCCGGAGGGCTACAAGATTCAGCACAGCAATTACTTCAACTCGGTGAGACCTTAAATGTACCGCAGCAAGCTCAAACGCTCAGCACACTTGCCAAACACTATTTGCAAGACGCGAAACAATTCGCCATACAACACCATGCGAATGCCCCCAGTTTCTACCTAGCTAGAGGCGCCAAAGGTTTACAAACAGCACCCGAGGCTCTATTCATACTGAAGCCATAGAAATATTAGGTTTCCGTAATGTCGCCGATATTCCTAATTTTAGGGGGTTAACAGAGGTTTCAATGGAACAACTGTATGATTGGAACCCCGATATTATTATTACTCAATATCAAGAAGCCGAGGAATTTATTCGCCAATCCGCGTTATGGAAAGGGTTAACGGCGGTTGCCACTAACCAATTACTGACCTTTGGAGGAATGCCATTTTGGTTGGCTTGATGGCCCCCCAGGAATTAACCGCCTCTTAGGCATGCGCCGGTTACAAAGCCATTTTGATCAACAAATCGAATCCACCATACGCAATGATATCAAACAATTTTTCCATCTGTTTTATCACTCATCGGTGACTAATACGCAAATTGATAGATTGATGGAATTATCATGAGTCGCACAATCAAACCGTTACTTCTTGTTATCGTTTTTATCGGCGCCCTGATCATTGCATTAATTAGTGGTAAGTATTCACTTACGCTTAATCAGCTCATTGATTTAGTTGTCTCTGAATTTACCTCACAAACTCTCGCCGATGACCCACGCAATGCCACTGTTTTTTGGCAAATACGTTTTCCTCGCACACTCGCCGCGATGGTGATTGGAGGAGGACTGGCGATTGCAGGAGCGGCTTATCAGGGAATGTTTCGAAATCCATTAGTATCACCCGATATACTTGGGGTTTCAGCGGGGGCTGGGGTAGGTGCTGTTATTGGTATATTTTTAGGTCAATCGCTGCTCTACATTCAACTAGCCGCCTTTGTTGGTGGGCTATTGGCAGTATCTTTAGTGTGCCTAATTGCCCGAATGGCGCGCCAGCATGACCCCATTTTATCTCTCGTCTTAGTTGGTGTTGCGATCAGCGCCTTATGTGGTGCAGCCATCTCTTTAATAAAAATTCTTGCAGACCCTTATACCCAATTGCCTTCTATCACCTTCTGGCTATTAGGCGGGCTTTCATCCATCACCCAAAGCGACCTACTGTCTGTGTTGCCCATTATGTTGGTTGGCATTATGCCACTGTTACTGTTGCGCTGGCGCATGAATTTACTGAGTCTATCTGATGAAGAAGCGAAAAGTTTGGGGATCAATGTCAGCTTAATGCGAACAATATTTATTATTTCAGCAACATTGATTACCGCCAGTGCGGTATCCATTGCAGGGATCATCGGTTGGATTGGCTTAATCGTTCCGCATATCACCCGAATGATAGTGGGCGCTAACTTCCGCTATCAACTCCCTGCCTCAATGGCTATTGGAGCCATTATGTTACTCATTACCGATACACTCGCTCGCACTATTGCTTCCATTGAGCTTCCACTCGGCATATTAACTTCAGCGGTCGGTGCCCCTTTCTTTTTGGCAATCCTTTTACAAACACGGAGTGCCAAATGAACCTAATCAGACTGGAAAATGTGGCGATTGGCTATCATCATCAAGCCATTATGACAAAAATTAATTTCGCGTTACAAGCTGGCGCGATGACCTGCCTTCTCGGTGCGAATGGGTGCGGCAAAACAACGCTAATGAAAACTTTATTAGGGCTTCTTCCTGCTCTTGAAGGTCACATTTTATTAAAAGAAAAGTCACTCACCTCTTATAAACCGGCTGATATAGCGAAAGTAATTGCTTACGTACCTCAAGCTCATGATACCCCGTTCACCTTTACTGCCATAGATATGGTCATGATGGGGCTGACGCCTCACCTCCCACTCTTTTCTGTTCCCGGCGCCAAAGAACGCGTACTCGGGCTAGAACAACTAAAAAAGCTGGGGATTGAGCATCTTGCCTCGCGTTTATACAGCACCCTCAGTGGGGGAGAAAAACAGTTAGTATTGATAGCCCGAGCCTTAATCCAAAAACCAATCATGTTAATTATGGATGAGCCCGCCGCGAGTTTAGACTTTGGTAACCAGATCCGTTTATTGAAGCAAATTGAACAATTAAAAGCAGATGGGATCACTGTTCTCATGTCGACTCATCACCCACAGCATGCTGCCGCCATTGCAGATAATGTTATCTTACTGGATAAACATGCTGGCGTAAGACAAGGCTCTGCCGAAAGTATGTTAACACTTACCAACCTAGCAAGACTCTATTCTATTGATGAAGAGAGTATTGCCGCTCATTTTCAGCTTCCAGCTCATTTTACTCGCTAAGGTGAAAGTTATGCTTATTGACCAATTAGATTTTGCTCAGATGTACCAACAACATATGCAACAAGCCCAGCGTTCACGCAAAGAGCCTGAGCATTGGGATAAAAAAGCGCAAAAAATGGCACAAACCTGTGCAAACCCACAAGATCCCTACTTAATTCGTTTTCGTGAACTCATGGATTTTACTGGTGCAAAAACCTTATTGGATGTCGGATGTGGGCCGGGCTCTGTCTGTTTGGCACTGGCAAAGCATTTCACCACCGTCATTGGTATTGATTACAGCCAAGGTATGCTTGATGCTGCCCAAGAGCGTGCGAAAGCAATGGATATCAATAATGTTCAATTTGAACAATTAGCATGGGAAGATAACTGGGCGCAATTACCTAAAGTCGATATCGCCGTCGCTTCACGGTCCACTTTAGTCGATGACCTTAAAACAGCCTTATTGAAGCTCAATCGCCAAGCAAACTTACGTGTTTACACCACGCATACTGTAAACCCAACCTTTATTGATGAAAATATCATCCAATTTATTGGTCGGGAAGTCGTTCGCTTACCGACTTACATCTATGCGGTGAATATTTTGCATCAAATGGGAATAAATGCGCGAGTCGATTTTATTAACAGCCCAGATAAAGGCGGATTTGAACAGGTTGAAGATTTTGTCGAAAGCGTCAATTGGTCACTCAAAAATCTCTCTGATGAAGAGATTGCAAAATTACACCAATATTACGACCTGCAACTCGCGTCAGGAAAGCGCATTCCCTATCCTGCGCGCAACTGGGCCATGGTGTCATGGGATGTTGTTGATGAAATGAGTCTAACATTATGATTTATTTACCCGATAGTTTTATCGACCAGCTACTTCTTGATGATATTCAATATGGCGATTTAACAACACGCTCTTTAGGCCTGCATACTCAAGCAGGTACAATGACATTGGTTTCGAAACAGGGTGGGTGTATCAGTGGTATTGATGTTGCCTCACGCATGCTAAATAAACTCGGTATTGATTTTCAAGCTAATTATCGTGATGGCGACGTGGTTCCAGAAAATAGCTGCTTAATAAAAGCCTCTGGAACAGTAGAAGCCCTTCATCAAGCATGGAAAGCCGTACAAAACGTCCTTGAATGGTGCTGCGGTGTTAGTCACTACACCCACCAAATGGTCAGTCTCTTAAAGCGTTATCAACCTGATGCCCAACTTGCCTGTACAAGAAAAACGGTGCCGGGAACAAAGTTACTTGCATTGACCGCTATTATTGCTGGCGGCGCTATTATTCACCGAGCAGGGAGTGCGGAAAGCATTCTATTGTTCACCAACCATCGTCGTTGTCTTGCCGACCCCGATGATTGGTACTCGCATATTCATACACTTAGGGAAGCCGCCCCTGAAAAACAGATTATTGTTGAGGCAGATAATAGACAACAAGCGACACTCGCCATTGAGGCTGGCGCCGATATTGTTCAATTAGATAAATTCAGCCCAGCACAAATCCGCCAATTGCATCAACAAATACAAACACAAAATCGTTTATGTCGGCTATCTGCGGCTGGAGGGATCAACTTACAAACAATAGAGGCGTATGCGCAAACAGGCATTACATTGTTTGTCACATCGGCTCCTTATTACGCTCCCCCCAGAGATATCAAAGTAAACATTTTCACAGGATAGACCTAATTTAAACGAACCCTATGTTGCAAAGGGTTCGTTTTCTCAATAAACGACGCACATCGTTATATAAAAAACAACATATCGATTTAGGCAAATTGGAATTTTATGATGAAAATAAAACAGATCACTTATTTAGTTGGGATGGCACTATTTACTACACACAGCTTTGCAGCCACCTCTGAAAAATTAGCTAATCGTGATGTGATGAGTGTTTGGAGTACACCACTCGCAGCCGATGAAAACATCATGACTCAAGCGCAAATGAAGCAGCTGAATAAAACAAATGTTGCTCAAGCGCTTAGTACAATGCCTGGTGTAGTGATCCAAAAATCAGGTAATCGTAATGAAACTCAAGTGAATGTCCGTGGTTTTGATAGTCGCCAAGTACCTGTGTTTTTTGATGGTATCCCAACTTATGTTCCTTATGATGGAACATTAGATCTTGGGCGTTTTATGACCAGCGAACTCGCTAGTGTTGAGTTGTCGACAGGCTATACGTCATTGTTACAAGGCCCCAACTTGATGGGCGGCGCCATAAACTTAACGACCGCCACACCTAAAAAACCTTTAGAGGCCAATATCAATCTAAATCAAGGCTTTGCTCGCGGCGCTGATAATGCGCGCAATATCAGCGCTCGTTTAGGCGGTCGTAACGATCTTGGCTTTATTCAGCTCAGTGGTAGCCAATACAAACAGCGTTTTATGGGGTTGCCTGATTCGGCTGATAATAACCCATTAGCCGGTAGTCACGGTCGTCGAACTAATTCAGCCACAGACGATAAGCGTTTAATGTTAAAGATGGGCTGGACGCCACGCGACGCTGATGAGTATGTGGTCACTTATTTAAAACAAGATGGCGATAAAAATAGCGCCCCCAGTGCTGATAATAAAAAACAGCAAATTTGGCAGTGGCCAGAGTATAACAAAGAGAGTATTTACTTTAATGGTACGACCCAAGTTACCAATGATATTGCGCTGCAAAGTCGGCTCTATCACGACAAATTCAAAAATACGCTCCATCAATACAAATCAGTTCAGGATTATCGAGCAGGCAAATACAATTACAGCCACTATGACGATTACAGTAATGGTGCCGATATGCGTATCGATTTTACCCTTCGTGAAATAGACATGCTGTCGTTCGCTGCCCACTGGAAAGAAGATATCCACCGCGCACGTAGTAATAAAATCGTTCCTTATGATCGTTATAAAGATCAAACTTGGTCAATCGCCACTGAATACCAATGGGTTGCAACCGATCAGCTTGATATCATTGGTGGGCTTGGCTATGACTGGCGCAATAGTGATGATGGGAAACGTTATTTATACAATAAACAAAATGTCGTTACTGGGATTGAAAGCTATGAAGATAACCGCCAACGTGCCTTCAATTGGGAACTTATGGCCCGTTATCATCGAGCAAACAATGATACGGTACAATTTTCAGTGTCAGATAGAAGCCGTTTCCCAACCCAAAAAGAGCGCTACACTAAAAATAAGATGAAAAACAATGATAGTTTTATCATCAACCCGCATCTTGATGCAGAGCGTGCTTTAACATTTGATCTCACTTATAAAGGCTACCTCACCGCCGATTGGTCCTACAATGCTAGCGCTTATTATAATCATGTCTCTGATGCCATCATGGCACACTACATACATTATGACCCCGCCGCGGGCAGCGACGTTTATCAAAACCGTAATAGCGGTAAGGTTAATTATGCTGGGATTGATTTAGGCAGTCATGGCCAAATTACTGACTGGATGGCTGCGGGTTTAAGTTATAGTTATATTCATGCTGACCCAAAACACGATAGCGTAAAACATGTTGCAGAATTACCAACACATAAAGCGTTCGTTTGGATTAAGTTTATGCCTAATGAACCATTTAGCATTACAGTCACAGAAGAAGCAAGAAGTTGGGCATTTAATTATATTGATAGTAATGAGAAAGTTAGGGGTTTTGCAAAAACGGACATTCGCTTTAATTATGATCTAGGTCATGGAATTTCTATAAATTCGTCAGTGAATAATTTATTTGATAAGTCATATCAATATACCTCTGGATATATTGAAGAGGGTCGTAATTACTGGTTGGGATTTGAATATAGCTATTAACCATCAATTAATTTAGGTAAGAGGTTCATCTCTTACCTAATAATTAAATAGATAATAAGACTTATATTAAATCACTATTTTCAAATAAAATTTAATAATATAGGTGCTTGTACTTAGGATTCGTCTTAATAATATTTAATCTCTTAAGCCCATTATCATAGCCAAACCTATATTTTAGTGATATATGGTTTTTTACACATATTTAATGCTATATACAGATATATAATTCTAACCTTACATAATTATACATTACACAACTCTGTTTTATCAGCTATATCTATATATTTAAGTCTAAACTCATCAAAGTCTCATAGCGCAATACTTGAAGTTAATTGATTCCGTATTTAGACTATAGGAATTATAAATATTCATAAAAATATACTTTTACTAATACTTTTAGATTTTAGAAAATTATTCAGTTTTTATCATGATTTCGCCGTCTTAGGATTAGAAATTAGAGAGAGCAACCGTGTTCATGAAAAATAGCAAAGACTATCTCATAAATAATAAATTTATTTTTGAGACAGGTAAGAACTTCATTTTTATAAAGAATGAAGTTGATAAGTTCGTTGAGTTATCAAAGCCTGCATCACGACTATTGAATGAAATCATCATACTTAACCAAAAATCCAAAATTGCTACAAGAGAAGAGCTACTAATAAAAGTTTGGGAAGAGTATGGCTTAGTAGGTTCAAACAATAACTTAAATACTTATATTAGTGAAATAAGAAAGAAATTTGAGTTGATCGGTATCGACCCAAAATCTATTGTTACCGTTCCTAAAAAAGGGTTTCGTTTTGATTGTGACGCCTTAGAAACCATCACTGATGAAAACGATACGCCATATTTGCCAGAAGAAGAGATAGTCGTACTAAATAGCAGTGATGTTACTTTAGGTTTAGATGACTATGAACATTCCGTTACGTATTCTTCACAATATAGTGAAAAAAATGCTGAGGAAGCAACAACTCATTTTTGTTGATCAGAAATCAATTATAGAAGAGCATCTTCATCAACCACGACAAGATAATTCGATATCAGAATTATCATCAACCGTACAAGAAGAGCCACAACTGCTCAAAATACAGAATAAGGGTAAGTTTAAAAATAACCCTATTTTGTTCGCTTTGATTGCAATGTCATTATTTTTGTTCATTTTTGTTTTCTATTACACCACTAATTCTAATGCAAGCATGGAAGTAAATAGCTACATGACAGTCAGTGAGCGAGACAAATGTTTGATACAAATACCTATTAATCTCATTGAAAGCTCAACAAAAGATAGCATCGATTTTGTGAATAAAAAACTTGATAAATATAATGTAAATTGTCAAGAGCCTAAGCGTGTTATCTTACTTTCAGAGCCGAATAGTATTCAGTCTGTTGATAAAAATATATCCCTTAGTATTTGTAAGGAAAAAAAGGCTCAATATGACTGTGTATCAATCAATGATCAGAGAATTTAAATGAAAAAATATATTTTATTGTTTTTATTTGCTTTTATTTCGGCTGTGGCAACAACAACATTTATCTATAATAAAGATAATGATGTGAATATTTGTAACTCTGATATTTTATGGATAAAAGATAACGGTACCGATGATGGGATTATGCTGAAGTCAAAAACCAGTGTACTCGTCGCAGATGATAACACCGGAAGAATGAATATGTATGGTTATATCAAGGAGAATAATATTTTTTATCGCCTTGATAGAGCGCTCTATTTTAGCTACCACGCGATTGATAAAAATAACCATTATTCGATACGGTTTAAATCGTTATCGATCACAAGTTCAGATAACGTTCCTCAAAAGCTGTTTGCAAACTTTATTCAGCTTGAAGAAGAAAAAATACACTATTATATTAATTTAACTAAAATGGATGATAATATTTACATTATCAAAGATGAAGCCTACTCATCATTTACTTGCCATGCTGATAAATAGAAAAAGCCTACTTATATTTCTGTTTTAGTAGGCTAAATATTCATGGAAAATTTTATAGAACACTTAGGCTAGGCTAGGCACATGGTATCATCAATGGCTATTAGAACGTAGAATAGATACTTGAGGGATACCATCTTCTGCAATTGTTCCCCTGAACATCCCTTTGGTATTAAATTGCATAATAAAGTGACCATTTTTATCTATTGCGATAATCCCCCCCGTTCCGCCTAGTGCACTCACCGTATTTAATGTATTCGTGGTTGCGTCAGATAATGATACGCCTTTATATTGAATCTGTGCTGCTACATCATAAGCAGCGACAGAACGCATAAAAACCTCACCTAAGCCCGTTGTGGAAATCGCAATGGTATTATTGTCCGCATAAGTGCCAGCACCAATAATGGGGGAGTCACCAATACGACCATAATGCTTATTTGTACTACCACCAGTAGATGTAGCAGAGGCTAAGTTCCCTCTAATATCAATAGCAACAGCACCTACTGTGCCATATTTATAATCGTACATTAGCGGATCAACAAATAACGAGGCATTCGCCCCTTTTTCATGATCGATTTTACGACTAATTTCTTTGACCTTATTTAACTGTTCAATCCGTTGTTCAGTCATAAAATAAGAAGGATCTACAATATCAAGCCCTTCTGATTTAGCGAACTGCTCAGCACCAACTCCCCCCATCATCACATAAGGGGTTTTGGTCATGACTTTATAAGCCGCCATAATTGGGTTTTTCACATTAGAAACGCCCGCTACCGCACCCGCTTTACGGGTTCGCCCATCCATAATGGAAGCATCCAGTTCTACTTTATTATCCGTGGTTAAAGATGCGCCTTTACCCGCGTTATATAATGGAGAGTCCTCCATTACAATAACAGCAGCTTGAACGGCATCAATACTGTCACCACCTTTTGATAAAATATCGTACCCAGCTTGTAGAGCCTCAGTTAATTTTATTTCATGCTCTTTTTTAAATTCAGCGGAAATGTTCTGTTCATTTATATCCCCTGCTCCGCCATGAATTACCAGCCGAAAAGAGGCATCTTTGGCCCATGCCCCTGAGAATAAAAACAAATAGATAAAAATAGAATTAACAAAAATATTCTTTAGCCATAACCGCATGTTCAATAGGTTATTCATTTATTTTGGCTTCTAATGACTATTATTGTAACGATGCTGTTTGTTTCGGTAACGGTAATACAAGCTCATCTAAAATAGACCAAGTCACTTGATTACCCTTAACATTACCTTTTAAAGTAAAGCGCTGTTCACTTAAAGGAGTTAATGGCTTAAATAATTCATTACTATCAACTTCTACTCCACCAACCGTTAAGCTGTCAAAAGTCATATAAATTGGTGAATGATTTGTTACTACAACTTCATTGCCTACTAGTTTAAAAGAAACTTTTTTCTGCTCATCGATCAGTTGCAAGTTTTCTAAACTTTTAGGGCGGTAATAAACTTTAAAATGTAGCGCCTGAATTGCAGTAAATTGAGTATCATTTTTCTTATCACTAGACATTGGTGTAGATGGAGGAATTGCTCTAAATTTAGCAATATAAACTGTCTCTCTATCTTTTGCTATTTTAGTCGTATCACCAATAAACATAACTCGCCAATGGTAACGTTGGCCTGGTTCTAGTTTATGTAGTGGTGGGGTAATCATAAAAGGAACATCATTATTTTTTTCTAATGTATTTACCCCAGTTGTTTGATCAAGATTTTCCATACTCCCTTGAATCAAATAAGGCGTATCTTGTGTTGCATTTCTTAAGCGATATGAAACACTTTTTTCGCCTTCAATAAACGTTTTTCTTTCATAGGGAAAAACTAAAGTATCTGAACTATTACTTTCAAAATCAGCACCATACGATAATGTTACACTGAATAGTACTAATAGAAAGCTAAAAATAGCTACGAAACTCAATCTATTTATCATACATAAACCTACTTATAATATATTGACGTTGCAGAATATTTCTCAATTAAACTTTAGTATAGACCGCAACTTCAACACGAGCTCGATATTTACCTGGAGTAACTTTATCATCTCCACAAATAGCCCATTTAATATTTAAGGTTTCTGCTTTATTCGATACTGAATTTTTTCCTATTTCTTGGTCTTCGTTATTGAAATTAAGTAAATTACTTTTCCTTTCATCTTTGCAAGACAATGCTGAGTTATCACCATCTTTGTATGGCAACCCTAATAACCAAGGTGGGTTGCTTGCTTCACTACCGTTGGCATTGTCAAACCAGAGTTTCTTTTTATTAGATGAATCTACTCGGCCTTCTCGAGCAATACTCGAAATATAAATAGGTTTATTATCGGCAGTACAGGTGTATTGAAAACTTGACTCTCGAATTTCTTCATTGTTACGTCCTAATACTATATCAAAATTAGATTGAGTCACATTTTTAATCTTACAAATCCTAACAATTTTAACATCCGTGAGAAGCTCAACACGCTCATATTTATTTGCATTTACTGGAGATATTGATGGCCCCAACGTCATAACAGAAACGTTCTTTTGTAGTTTAAAACGACCAGGAACTAATTCCTTATTTGTATAAAGTTCCATTTTACTTCCAGTCGAGAAAGTAATCTCTTTTTGCACATCCCAGGTACCACCGGATATATAAACATCTGGGTACATGCATATGTTCCAATCTGGTGTCATAGAATCCCTTAATTTTGGGTTTTTCTTGAAAAATGTTCCCGTATAGCTACGTTCAAGCCCATGCTGCGCAACAGCATCATCAGGGCCAAGAATTTTTACATGATAATCAAGTGCAAGTACTAACCAAGCCTGTAAATCACTTGAACTAGAGCCATCAGGTCGATAAAAATCAAGTTTGAAGCCATACTTGCCTGGAGCACTAGGGATCGCCTCTACGAATCTGGAGCTGCGATCTTCGCAATAAGAACTACCGTCAGAACCTAAACCAACAAGCGCCCATTCAGAACTCCACTTTCCTAGATACCCATAAACCTTACCTGCATAAAGTCTATTATTACCAGTTAGACGTGCATCAATTAAATAAGGTTCCGAAGGGGCTTTAGGTGAGTCTAAATCTATTAATCCTTGCAGATGTACATACATTACCGCACTAGCTTGATTTGAGACCAAACCAAGTAAGAGCATCAATGCACTCAATTTATAGGATTTTTTATGATGTTTTTTACTCATAATGTCTCTTCCATAACCTTATTAAAATTAAATCTATTAGCAAACTTTGAATGTCTAATGTTCTATTAACTATTATTGACACAGTGCTGAAATAGTACGTATAGGTTGTGATTCGCTCACCTTCATATTATCTAAACCAGAAAATGTTGCTGTACAACGTTGGCTATCATTACTACCCCAACTTATATTTAGCTTACCTGATGGTGGTAATCCGCCCATAAATAGTTGGTTATTATCTCCAACGATGCCTGTATTTTCTTCTGAAACATTATTTTCAACTAACGTTGCAACTGCACCAAACGGCACTGGTTTTCCGGAAGGCGTATTCAAATTAATGATCGTTTGGAAACCTAATTTAGTATCAAATTTAACTTTAACAATAGAGCCTGCTGATGGATAAACAGTTTTACTCGTTTCTTTTAACATTACATCCGGAGGTAATGTATTAACATCCATATTAATAATATTTGCGTTATAAACTGAGGTATAAGGGTATAACGCATATCCTTGATTATTAATCACTGTCTCTTTACTTCCAACCTCTGCACCAGTAGCTCCAGGGGCTTCAATAATAGCCATACTATTACCCATAGATCTACCTAATAGTATTCCATCAGAGTGAACTAATAACCCACCACTTAAACTCGCATTGAAGCTTTTCGTATTTTTACTGTAGTTATAGCCTGCAGAAACATTACCTTTTGACCCTGAGTAACTTGCATTCACAGCACCATTACTTCCAGTTCCTTTATTCTCATATCCCTGAGAAATACCATAAGAGAGTTTATTATCCAAGAAAGTACCATTCACCGCCAACTGCTGGCTAACAACATTATTATTATCTTGGGTAAACATGTAACTGCTATGCATATTACGAGCCATTTCATGGTTCGAGAAAATGCTGAATGGGATACTTACGTTAATAGAAATTTGACGGTTTTCAGGCCAAGACGTTTTATCCTTCACTCGGTCAATACTATAACGAATTGAATAATTGATCTGGTCGTAATTACCATTATAACCAACCGATAACTGACGAACTTCGCGATCAATTTCCCAATAGTCAGAAAGACTACCCGATAAGAAAATACTACCGTATTTACCCAATGATTGAGTTATCGATGTAGTAAAACTTGCACGTTGACGCTGATTTAACCAAGGCGCTACATTATCTTTCAAACGATGGTCATAGTTATTAAAATCAGCAAAACTGAAATAAGAACGACTTGAATAGCGTAAAGCGGTTAAGTCAATTGATGTTCCAGTTGTTAACATACTCTTAGAGTAACGGATACGATAAGATTGCCCCGATTTATCTCCTAAATAATCTCCCATATCGGCCGTGGCGTGGGTAATATCCGCAGATAACGCACCGAAATAACCAAGTGAAATACCAACCCCAGCTGCTACTGAAAAATAATCTTTAGCCATCAACAGTCCACCATACAGTGTACTGTCAGTTGGCAGCCCATAAATAAGAGATCCTAAGAAGAAATCTGATTGCTTTAGAACTTACAGTATAACCACCATTATAACGACCCGCACTGGTTTCGTATCTATACCCACCAGGGCGTAACATTACAGGGAGTGAAGAATAAGCAATAGTGAATGTTTTTTCTGTTCCATTTTCTTCTGTAATCGTTACATCAAGGTCACCGGCGTTACCCGTTGCATAAACATCTTTAAGGCTAAAAGCACCTGGAGCAACATATGTTTGGTATACAATCGCACCATTTTGACGAATAGTAACTCGTGCATTTGACTGAGCAATCCCATTAACTTCGGGTGCATACCCGCGCTGGCTACTAGGTAACATATCGTCATCGGATGATAGTTTAATGCCCTTAAAAGGAATTGAATCAAAAACTTCATTATTAGTATTCACTTCACCAATCATTACAAGAGAACGAATTGAATGTAGTGCGCGCATGACATAGGTATTATTGAAATCAGTAGTAGATTCTGAGCCATAATCTCCACTACTACGACTATACGACATGTTTGAACGTAAACGCCATGGCCCCAAGTTTAGCCCACCAATAACTGTACCGAATAAGTTGTCGGAGTTGCTTGATCCGGAATAGTCAGAATCATAACGGTTTTTACTACCACTAAGAAAATAATTAAAGAATAACGCTGGAATACCATCATCCAATAATTCAGGGTTAATATATCCTTGAGCCTTTTCTGCCATAGCAATCTGAGGAATCGTAATCTTAAGCGTTAACTGTCCCATGTCAGAAGTAATAGTCGCATCATCTATATATTCAGTAAGCTTGAATATTTTTGCATTTGGTTCTAGGGAATTTAACTTAGGAATAGCTTTTACGTTAACGCCCCACTTTTCTAATTGAGCGGGGGTAAGTACAGGCACTACCGTTCCTTGCTTATTAGGTTCATAAGTAATATCTTCATCACCGAGATTATTTCTATTCACTTCAACCTGAATACGGTAGGTACCAGCAGGCATACTGTTTGATGCACTAAATTGAGATAGATCGATTTGAGTTGGATCAATCCCTAACTGCTTTCTAGCATACTAGGGTCAAAATAGTCATCGCCATATGAATATAGAGATAAACAAATCAATGAAGATAATAAGCTTATTTTAAAAAATTTATTGTTCATTCCTTTAGCCTTTATTTATCTTTATATTAATTCCGAGCCAATAACTAAAATAAAATTGGGACTTAATAAAATTTAGTAAGACGTTGTAACTTTAAACATTAGTTATAACATCGTTTTTTTGTCACTTTGACTATCATCTAACTCTAATTTAATAGTCTGTTTTTCTGTATTTACACCATAATCATTCACAAAGTACCAACTCACACTAGAAGGATTATTAATGCTGGAATTTATAAGATATTTATCAAACGGTTTTATTAAAAATGACTCAGAGTTTGTCTTACCATCAATATTTAGCCCGACTACTGTCATATAGTAAGGCGTTTGGGTTATCAAACTGCCATTGTGTACCATTTTTAACAACATTAACTTTTGCATAATCACTTTTTTTCGGCTCATTAATATCAGATGGACGATAAATTAATTTAATGACGAATGCCGTAACAAAAACAATACTTGTTTTCTCTTTTTCACCTTCAGCTTTTTTTGTAGCTGGAATAGCTCGTGTTTTTAAGTAGAAAATTGATTCTCTATCTTTAGGTAAATTACCAATGTTATTAGGCATAACTCTCATCGCAAATTCAGACTCACTATCCACACGAAAAAGTGGAGGCGATATGATGAAAGCGTCAACTGCATTGCCATCGACCTCTTTAAGAATAGAGGCTTGAACGAGTATAGGTTGATTTGTGCCATTATGTACCTGCACCATCTGACTCTTATCATTCTCACTATAGATAATACGGCTTTGATTCAATGAAATACCATCCGCATTAGCAAAAGTGATCGTACAAAAAATAACAATGATAGTGAGTACACGTGATAACATAGCGCTCTCTTAGTCCGCAATAAATGTTAATGTTAAGGTTGCTTTAAATTTACCAACGTTTTCATTACCTGCACATTCACTCGCGCCAGTCTTACACATAACATATGCGTAATAAGTACGATTCATATTGGTACTATTAATGCCGGTCCACATTTTATTATTTTGCTCAGTAAAAAAATCTGTATCACTTGGTGTCGCGTTATCTTTATTTGAAATTCTTACCGCAAAACTTTTACCATTATCATCTAAGAATCCATTATTTTCTTCGCTGTAGGAGCCTGATAATTTGATATAAGCTCCTTGGAAATTTGTGGTTTTGCAATTCTGCAATTTAACATTAAATGGCAATTTAACTTTCCCTTCAGGAACATCTGACTTAAATTTACTAATAGGTATATTTCCGAAGTCAATAGTATTATTTGATGTTCCTTCAATGATAATATCACAGGTATTTTTAGGCACATGCACATTAAAAACAAAATCATGTAGACCATCAGTCCTTGCCTGAGCCATATTAAGCGTCGTATTCAGGGAAAATAAAACTCCAACAATAAATAATGATTTTACTTTCATAGTATGAGCCTTTTATTATGGTTGAAGAAAGTTAACATCAACTGCAACCACCAATTCACCTGATTTTAATGAAGTTGCTCCTAATTGAACGACACTTACTTCAAAATGATGCTCTAAATCACCATTTGCGATAACGTCAAAAGGTAACTCTCCACCATTACGCAGATTAACAATTTTGCAGTTACTTTTATTGCTATCACAACTTCTTAAAACAAATGCAGCATTTGTAACATTCGATGTTGGATAAATCTTATTGTTCTCATCAACTAAAGTTCCATTTCCTGGTACAATCTTCATTAAATAATTACCAGTACTAGATGAAAAATCGAAATCAGAGCATTTGTATTTTAATGAAAATGGTTTCACATAAGTTTTATCTTCGACATTTTCCTTAATATTGGGAATAAACAAAGGTTTTTCAAATACTATTTTCATATCATTTAATGACGCAGAACAGGTACCTTTAGATACATTCCCTAAAATACTTAACTCTACTGCTTTTATATTACCTACATAACTAACAAATAAAATTATGCTAGAGATTATAAATGTACAGTATTTTAAAAGTCGATTATTTGACTTGTCCACTATATGAGTCCTCACCGCCCAAATCATTAATAACTGTCCATTTAGCTATTCCTGAACGACCATTAGATGGAGCGATATAATTAAATGAATCAAATGGTGCAATCATTGTGTTGCGTTTTTTCATACTTAGGTCTATCTTCACCCCATTGACACTCAATTTACTAAAAGAAATAAAATAAGGTGAATTATTAATAACCTTTATCCCTGTGCTAGTAGATTCAATACTTAACTTTTCACTAGCTTCCTTCTGTGAAATAGACAAATTTTTAGGTCGATAGAATAATTTAATGACATTGTTATAACCAATATTTAGCATTGTGCCATTAATCGGTCCATTCGTTGCAGGGATCATAGTCGCACTAAAATAAAATACTGATTCTCTATCCGTTGGTAAGTTGTTAGGCTTTATATGAATCTTAACTTCCTGGCTTTTACCGCTATCCACTTTAATTAGTGGAGGAGTTACCATAAAGGGGGGTGTCAGACTTAGTGCCATCTACATTTTTAGTCACTAGGAACCTAGCGAGATAGTTAATATCCGTATTATTTCTGGCTCCAATAGAAGTACTGCTTTCCCCTTGATTATAAATAATACGTGTAGCATTTAACCCCACGCCATTACTTGCCGAGTAGGCTGAAATAGAAGTTAATGAAAACAGTAGAATTAAAAAATGTTGTTTAAAACCATTCACTTTTCTCAGTATGTTTTTTGTATTTTCTATTGTTTGCATTATCTTATCTCATGTATAAAAGTCTAAATAAGAGGCTTAAAATAAGCCTCTTCAACGATTAACTAAATTGATTAGTTATAAGATACAGTGAAAGTAACTGGTACACGTAAGATGTCTGGAGCAACGCCATCTGCTTTAGTTAACAGTAGAGAAGCTTTCATTGGGATTGTTGCACCATTACCAGCTTTTACGCTATCTGTTAAAGTTACAGGTGAATCAATATTTGGCAGAATTGGAGCAGTGCCTGATTCCAGTTTAACAGCTAAAGATTTAGCATCTTTATCAGCGAATAACTCAGGGAAACCAGTTGCTTCTTGACCTTGAGCATAAACGTTCATAGTAGTATCAGAACCATCTTTTGAACAGTTAGTCAGAACCAGATCAAATAGTTTAGGTTCACCTAAAGTATCTTTAACACCTTTACCAGCAGCTTGGTCAACTGTGAATACACCCCAATCAATTACTGAACCTTTAGTTGTAGAAGTAACATCACAAGAAGCAGCACGGATTTGTGCTTTAAAAGTTACTTCCGCGCCTTTTTTACCATCAGCAGCTAATGCTGAACCAGCTACCATTGAACTTGCTAATACTGCGATTGTTACTAGTTTCTTGTTGAATAACATTTTAAATACCTCTGTATTTATAACATGTAGTAGTGAAAGACATTGTTATTTAATGTTCAAATTTAAATTCGTTACATCCTTGTAAATCCAGTCCTAAAATTTTGAATATAAACTTGAATAATCAGCATTAGCCTATTTAGCTAACACCATTAGGGTTAAAAAAAATCCTTTTAATCCCCTTTTTAAAGGCAAGTCAAAAAAATTGACTCTAAAAAAGGCACTACCCTTTCTACTTACATACTCAAAAACACATATTAAGTAGTCGTATTTTTACGGCTCTAGTGACTCTTGAATTTAACTTATTGTTAGCTTTCAGCTATCCAGTAATAGACTCCTGAGCACCGCCTATAGTAAAAAATAAAAATACTATTCCTATAAAGGAAAGTGACGGCCAATATAGAAATAACTATATGGATAAAATTTTCAACCTAGTTAATTAGTCATTTCATTAACTATTAACTAGACAAAGATAATAGCCAACATCAGGAAGATATTTAATGTTAGGAGTTTTCTTATATTTGGAAGATATCAAAATCTTTATCTAATCGCGTTTTCTCTAAAAGCAAAACGTAGTAGCATAATTATCTTTTTCAATATGAAGAATATTTCCAAACATCCTCATCAACTGGTTCCAATATTACCGCAACAATATCTTTTGTCAAAAACACAACAAAAAAGCACTGCAAACAAAATATAATATTTAAAAACACCAACATAAAAGCGCAAACAACCACAAAAGCTAAAAAATCATATTTTTAGCCATCAAAATTGGATTAATTTATATTTATAAAAGGTAAATAATTTATAAAAATTTACATTTGTATCCATTTGTTTGAAATAGTTTCATTACATATAAAACTATAAATAAGGAATTCAATGGAATAAAATTCTATATTTTGCAACCTCACAACACTTAACGCCAATTTACACACAAAAGAAAATAATTAAATCTATGTGGTTGAATTGTTGTAAGATAAGTCTTAATTGACATTCACCCCAAATGTAACAGTTCTTTACTTTTCATGTCATCCGCTTTGAGTGTAATGATTCCCCTTTGGTTTTATTTAGAATTTCACCAAGTGGCTATTTTTTAATTAAACTTACGGCATTACTTTACTTAGATACAAAGATGTATCTCCACTCAAGAGAATAATTTTTCAATAGCAATGTTCTATCTCTAATCGTTACCTTTAAAAAAACCATGATAATCCTAAACATATCAACGCTGTTCTCCTATATAGATAGGGGAAACATGCCTCATATGCAGTCGCTTAGCAGTGAACGATGATATTCCTTTATCTAAGGGTGAAGTGAGAGAATATAAAGATATTCATCTATAAAGAAGAGATAGAAGTATTTCAAAGACTTCTCGCGGTATGAGTTTATAACTAGAAAAATAAAGTGATATGAAACTCAAGATTTATTTTTGATTATGTGGGTCACGGGCAGTGAAACAATATTCGCTAAATAAATACATTAGAATATATAACTAAGTAAATACTACTCTATTTATGCCTCTACTAATTTTTTATTACAAATTAATTATCCACTAATGAAGTTTATTGATATTGCAGACGATCTTTTAACTATTCATAAAAAGACACTCCCCATAATAGCCTAGTGATTGTTGCTTCTATTGACGAAAAAATACTTACAAAGTACCTTAAGTCACAAATTATCGCTTTATTTTAATTAAATAAGACATCTTAAATAGAATATTTAACCACTATTGAGATACAAAAAACAAAATGCATAATTTTAAATTTTACACCTTAATTTTATAAGGTTAATGACCGTAGACGATTATAGCATCCCAAAATCGGCAGTTTTGTGCCGTTTACCGATAAACATCGGTCTAACAGAAAAGCCTAGCCTAAAGCCTTACAATTACTGACGGTTAAGAAAAGCGCCCAAACTGTGTTATGACAATTAACCTCAAGCGATACATTTAAAATGTAATATGACTCTATTTTTGTCCGATATTGCGGATTAAAATTTTCATTCTTGTTTTTGATAAATAACTATTTTTCTCTATGTTAGCCCTTTTGCTCTCTTCTTATTTCCATCTCTATCTGCAATGAAGTTATGGTAAACTTGTTTACAACAGCAATTTTCAGTTTTGATGTAAGGTCAATTACCATGAAAAAAATGAGTGAAGATAAACTGCTAGTGATGGCCGAAAAAATTTGCCAATCAAGAGGCGTTCGGCTCACACCGCAAAGAGAAACTGTTTTACGCCTGATTGCACAGCAACATGGCGCAATCAGTGCTTATGACTTATTAGATTTATTAAGAGAGGTAGAGCCTCAAGCAAAACCACCAACGATTTATAGAGGCTTAGAGTTCTTAATAGAGCAAGGGTTTATTCATAAAATAGAATCAACAAATAGTTATGTCATCTGTCACCATTTCGATAACCCGAGTCATATCTCAGTAATGTTGATTTGTGATCATTGCGGAAGTGTCACAGAGAGTGATTGCACAACAATTGAAACAGCAATTATGTCTCTTGCAAACAGCCACCAATTTCACCTGAGACACACAGTGGTAGAAAATCATGGATTATGTCATGAATGTTACGAACTCAGCACTTGCCAGGATCATGAACATTGTGAACACAACCATGAGCAACCCGTTATCACAAAGAAGAAATAAGAAGTGGCGTAGAATTACTGCTGATAGTAGGTACTTGCTGAGGGAGCACTTAAATAGAGTGGCAGACTTTTTATCTAATTTAATAACCTAGTGACAAACCTAGGTTGATATTAGAAAACAGTAAAATCTGCCAGCAATATTTTGAAGGGTGGTTATAAGACCAATATTAACACCAATCACCATTGCGAATCACACCTACCGCTAATCCTTCAATAGTGAAATTTTGTTGACGTAAATCGACAATAATAGGTGCAAACTCTGGGTTTTCGGCGATTAACTCAACGCGGTTACCTTGTTGCTTAAAGCGTTTTACCGTAACCTCATCTTCAATACGCGCCACAACCACTTGCCCATTACGGACATCTTGTGTTTTATGAACGGCTAACAGGTCACCATCCATAATCCCGATATCTTTCATCGACATCCCATTAACACGCAATAAAAAGTCAGCATGTGGTTTGAATAGCTCAGGATCAACCTGATAATGACTTTCAATATGCTCTTGCGCTAATAAAGGTTCGCCGGCAGCGACACGCCCAATTAAAGGTAGCCCCTGAATTTCAGGATCATTTTCTTCTTCAAGCAGTAAACGGATACCACGAGAAGCCCCTGAAACAATCTCTATCACCCCTTTACGAGCTAAGGCCTTAAGATGCTCTTCTGCCGCATTAGGCGAACGAAAACCAAGGCTTGCTGCTATTTCAGCACGTGTAGGTGGCATACCCGTCTGAGAAATGTGATCGCGCACCAGATCATAAACTTGCTGTTGTCTAGCGGTCAGTGCTTTCATTTCGTTCCCCTGTTTGTTTATACAGTCAGACTGTGAGTATATACAGGTAAATGAAGATTTGAAACACTTAAATCACTCGAATGCCATATTTGCCAGTAATCTCACCGATAATCGCTCTGTTTTCGATAATTTCTGACTAGCCAACGAAATAATGCTGCCACAATATCGTCGCCCAAATAACTAAAGCTAACCCAATCGTGATAAACACAGCCGCTGAGCCAATATCTTTCGCTCGTCCAGACAACTCATGATATTCACTTCCTACACGATCCACGACCGCCTCTATTGCACTGTTAATTAATTCTACGATAGCGACCAGTACAACAGAGCTAATCAATAATAATCGGTCGATATAGCTAACATCCAGCCATAACGCGATAATGACAGCAAGTATTGCCGCAACGGATTCTTGCCGAAATGCAGCCTCATTGACCCAAGCTGCTTTCAACCCTTTAAGGGAGTAACCCGCAGCCTTAATTACACGCGTAAATCCCTTAGTTTGGTTTGCCATATTTATTCCTCAAAATTACAAAACAATAATCATTTTTTGCGGTCAAAGTTAATTGTCAGTAACAGATTTGCCAGTTGATTTCTGGTATGCTTGCGAAGCATTGTTAACAAGAGGCTATAATCATTTATGTCACTATGGCGTAAAATATATTACAACACGTTGAATTTACCACTTAAATTACTGGTAAAGAGCAAACTCGTTCCAACGGACCCTATTTCAGAACTTGAATTGGACACCAGTCGGCCCACATTATATGTGCTGCCATATCATTCTAAATCTGACCTTTTAACATTACGTCACCAATGCTTATCTATCGGCCTACCTGATCCTTTGGTCGATAATGACATTAATGGCACTAAATTACCGGCTTACGTCTTTATTGATGATGGCCCTAGAGTATTTCGTTATTATTCTCCTAATCCACGTAAAGAATCGGTGAAGGTATTCCATGCCTACTTAGATTTGCATCGTAGTAATCCGAATCTTGATATCCAAATGCTACCGGCTTCTGTCATGTTCGGTCGCTCTCCTGGGCGTGAAGGGCATACACCGGCGCCGCCATTGCGTTTACTTAACGGTATTCAAAAGTTCTTTGCCATAATCTGGCTTGGGCGAGATAGCTTTGTTCGCTTTTCCCCTCCAGTGTCGATGGGCTTGATGGCTCAAGAACATGGCACAGATACTATTATTGCGAATAAACTTGCACGGGTCGCGCGTATTCACTATTCACGCCAACGCCTTGCTGCTGTTGGCCCTAAATTGCCTGTTCGCCAAGAGCTATTCAATAAGCTGCTAACCTCAAAAGCCATTGAAAAGGCGGTTGAAGACGAAGCCCGTAGCAAAAAAATTCCACTGAAGAAAGCTCAGCAAAATGCCGTCAATATGATGGAAGAAATTGCCGCTAACTTCTCTTATGAAGCGATACGTCTTACTGACCGAGTGTTAAGTTGGACTTGGAACCGCTTATATCAAGGGATCAACGTTCAGCATGCCGAGCGGGTTCGCCAATTGGCGCAAGATGGTCATGAAATCGTTTATGTGCCTTCTCATCGCAGCCACATGGATTACTTGCTGCTGTCATACGTTTTATATCATCAAGGCTTAGTTCCTCCTCATATCGCGGCAGGTATCAACTTGAATTTCTGGCCAGCGGGGCCTATTTTCCGTCACCTCGGCGCTTTCTTTATTCGTCGAACCTTTAAAGGTAATAAACTCTATTCAACCGTATTCCGTGAGTACCTCAGTGAATTATTTGCGCGGGGTTACTCTATTGAATATTTTGTTGAAGGTGGCCGCTCCCGTACAGGCCGTTTACTTCAGCCAAAAACAGGTACCTTGTCGATGACGCTACAAGCGATGCTACGTGGCGACTCTCGTCCTATTACGATCGTGCCCGTTTATATTGGCTATGAAAATGTTCTGGAAGTGGGAACCTATGCCAAAGAGCTACGTGGTGCTGAAAAAGAGAAAGAAGGCTTCTTTTCGATGGTTCGCGGCCTACGTAAATTACGTAACTTAGGCCAAGGCTATGTGAATTTTGGTCAGCCTATTTCACTCTCTCAATATCTCACAAAACGTGTACCTGATTGGCGCGACTCGATTGACCCTATCGAACCTCAGCGCCCGAGTTGGTTAAACCCAATCGTCAGTGGGCTAGCAGATCACATTATGGTCAATATTAATAATGCTGCGGCAGCTAACGCTATCAACCTGTGCTCAACAGCATTACTTGCGTCGCGCCAACGTTCATTGACGCGTGAGCAGCTTATTGAGCAAGTCGATTGTTACTTACAGTTATTGCGTAATGTTCCTTATACGGCTGATGCAACAACACCAAATAAAACAGCGGAGCAATTGTTAGAACATGCTTTGCAGATGGATAAGTTTGAAGTCGAAAAAGATAGTATGGGAGACATTATCATTCTTCCTCGTGAGAATGCCGTCCTCATGACCTATTATCGTAATAACATTCATCACTTATTGGTGTTGCCATCACTGATCTCGAGCATTGTGCTCCATCATGAAAGTATTAGCCGCCAAGATATCCACTATCAAGTAGGGCAAATTTACCCCTTCCTCAAAGCTGAACTGTTTATGCGTTTTGATAGTGGCTCTTTGGTTGACGTCGTTGATACCTTAATTGATGAGCTAAATAACCAGAAATTAGTGTGCTTAAAAGAAGACGATATTGTCATTCTTAATCCACGTCGTATACGCCCATTACAGTTGCTCGCAGCAGGTGTTCGCGAAACCTTACAGCGCTATGCGATTACGCTTTCTTTACTCAATGCGAGTCCAGAAATTAGCCGTAATACATTAGAAAAAGAGAGCCGCATGCTAGCTCAACGTCTTTCTGTGCTGCACGGTATTAACGCTCCTGAATTCTTCGATAAAGCGGTCTTTTCAATCTTAGTCGAAACGCTACGGGAAGAAGACTACATTGATAATGATGAAAACGACATTTTCACGGCCAATGCGAAAAAACTCTATGCGGTTATTTCGCGTTTAATGTCGCCAGAAATTCGTTTGACTATCGAGAGCGTGAGTCAACCAGAGGAGCGCGCTACTGAGACAGAAAAATCAAAAGAAGACTAACTTTTAAGTCTAAAGAAACCAAAAGGGGGAATGCAATTCATGTTCCCCCTTATAAACAAAATCCCACGTTAAAAACGTAGGGTCGTCAGTACGTAAAAGGGGTAATGTGCTTCACATTACCCCTTTACTATTCCACAAATGGTTTACAAGTAACTTAAGAAAATCCCAATAAATAAGATCAATCCAACATAGTTATTATTTAAAAAGGCTTTAAAACACGGTGCTCGTTCCCTATCTACCATTAATTTTTGTTGGTAAATAAACAGCAATGCCGATAGTGATAGTGCGATATAGTACACCGCTCCTAAATCAGCCAATGAACCCACTAACACCAATAAAACAATCATCACGATCTGTAAAATACCAATAATCAGCTTGTCATATTGGCCAAACAGTATCGCTGTTGATTTAACGCCGATTTTTAAATCATCATTGCGGTCAACCATCGCATACTGGGTATCATAAATCACGGACCACAAGATATTGACCAAAAACAGTACCCAGCACACCAATGGTAACGATTCACTGACAGCAGAGAAGCCCATTGGGATAGACCAACCAAATGCGGCGCCTAAAACAACTTGAGGTAAATGGCTGACTCGCTTAACAAAAGGATAAATCCACGCCAAAGCTAATCCGGCAACAGATAGCCAGATAGTCATTGAATTTAGCGTCAGTACCAATAAAAATGAGAGACCAACGAGGCTAGCGAATAAAATTTTTGCTTCTTTTTCTGTCACATCACCACTGGGTAATGGGCGGTGTTTCGTTCGCTCAACATGGCCATCAAAGTGACGGTCTGCGAAATCGTTAATCACGCATCCGGCTGCACGCATCAAGAAAACGCCCGCCGTAAAGACAATAAGAATATGTAAACTCGGTATACTTTGAGCGGCAATCCACAACGCCCAATAGGTTGGCCATAACAATAATAGCGACCCTATCGGCCTATCAATACGCATCAAACGGCTGTAGGCATGCCATTTACTTAGCGCCATACTTCCCTCCATTTGTTGTGCTCCTTTTATTTTTTATCTTTTATATGCAGGTGATTCAGGTAAAAACAGTTCGGTTAATAATAAAGGTTTTTCAGATAATCTTAATAGAGAGCGGCGGATCCATCGCAAATTTTGCTGCCCTATATGAATATAATCACGGGAAAGATTATCATGGCTAAAGAGATAACGCCCTAACGGTACAGCACCGATATCAATAAGTTTCCGGTCTTCACCAGTCAATGTCTCCTGTGGAATTAACGTTCGTCCAAGTAACCATGGAATATTATCACCATACATAATGACTTCACGTAACCAATAATATTCACTGACAGGTAAACACGCCGCTTCTTCTTCGCTCAATGCCTCTTGAGTCACATAACGTTGCGTATAAGGAACAACCGTGACACGTTGGCAATGCTGCTCTAAGCGTTTTGTCATCGACCCTAGTTCATGTAGCCAATCTAAAACATTTTCAGGAACAAGGTCATCATCTTCTGATAGCCATGTTATCGGGTGAGAGATAAAAAGCGTTTCATCCATTACTCATCATTCCACCACTATACTGTGTGGTTTTGTATCATATTGGTTCTTAGCATGAAGGATATCACGTTGCCTTGCGATAAGGTTAAAGTTAGCTAACAAATTAGTTAAAAAATCACAAATCCCACATGAATTGTAAAATTTTCTTAAAATAATTTTTAACGCTAATGAGTCATACACACAAAATGATCAAGTAGAAATGATTAAATAGCGACAGCCTGCCATTATGGCAGGCTGTGAAAGGTAGCTATGACGCTTATCAACGCCAAGCTTTATAACGATTAATTAGCCCATTAGTTGAGCTATCATGGCTGCTGATTTCGTCTTTACTTTCTAACTCAGGCAAAATTCGGCTCGCCAATTGCTTCCCAAGCTCTACACCCCATTGGTCAAAGGTGAAAATATTCAGAATTGCCCCTTGCGTGAAGATCTTATGTTCATACATCGCAATGAGTGCACCTAATGAATAAGGTGTGATCTCTTTAAGCAAAATTGAGTTTGTTGGGCGGTTACCTTCAAACACTTTATAAGGAGCAACATACTCCATATCCGCAGGGTTTTTACCTTGAGCCGCAAATTCCGCATCAACAACTTCACGCGTCTTACCAAATGCCAACGCTTCCGTTTGAGCAAAGAAATTCGACAGTAATTTATCGTGATGATCACCGAGTGGATTATGCGTTACTGCTGGCGCAATAAAATCACAAGGGATCATTTTAGTTCCTTGATGGATCAATTGATAAAAGGCATGTTGGCCGTTCGTGCCCGGTTCACCCCAAATAATTGGCCCCGTTTGATAAGAAACTTTGTTGCCATTACGGTCAATATACTTACCATTTGACTCCATATTTCCTTGTTGGAAATAAGCGGCAAAACGGTGCATATATTGATCATATGGCAGAATCGCTTCAGTTTCCGACTCAAAAAAGTTGTTATACCAAATGCCAATTAAGCCAAGGAGAACAGGAATATTCTTTTCAAAAGCCGTTTGGGTAAAGTGCTTATCCATTGCATGAGCCCCTTCGAGGAGCTGAACAAAATTGTCATAACCCACAGACAAGATAATGGATAGGCCAATCGCTGACCATAATGAATAACGGCCACCAACCCAATCCCAAAACTCAAACATATTTGCCGTATCAATACCGAACTTCGCGACTTGCTCACTATTGGTTGACAGTGCCACGAAATGTTTTGCAATATGCTGTTCATCTTTCGCTTGTGCGAGCAACCAATCACGCGCTGAATGCGCATTCGTCATGGTTTCTTGCGTCGTGAAGGTTTTTGATGCGATTAAAAACAGAGTTGTTTCTGGATTTAAAACTTTCAACGTTTCCGCTATCTGCGTGCCATCAACGTTAGAAACAAAGTGCATATTTAAGTGATTTTTATAAGGGCGTAGCGCTTCGGTGACCATAAATGGACCAAGATCTGAGCCACCGATACCGATATTCACCACATCCGTGATAGCCTTGCCAGTATACCCTTTCCACTCGCCATTAATAATGCGCTCACTAAATTGATGCATCTTTTCTAAGACCGCGTTGACATCTGGCATCACATCTTTGCCATCAACATAAATCGGTGTATTGTCACGGTTACGTAGTGCGATATGCAATACAGCACGATCTTCGGTACGGTTAATTTTTTCACCACTGAACATACTATTCATTGCGCTTTTTAGCTGAGTCTCTTCAGCCAATGCGAATAATTTATCCAATGTTTCTTGAGTAATTCGGTTTTTGGAGTAGTCCACCAAAATTTGGTCGTCAAATGTCGCGGAAAATTTGGTAAAGCGATCATTGTCTTGTTTGAACAGGTCGCGCATATGGGTATCTTTCATTTGCGCAAAATGTTGCTCTAGCGCCCGCCATGCTGCCGTTTGGCTTGGATTAATACTATTCATGGATAACACTCTCCAAAATATTTGAAATAAAAATAATTGTAACTCGCCGAGTCATCTTGACCTATCACTTTCCTGCGTTCTTGCAATCCTTATGATATTGGGCAATTTTTTGCAATTTTTCCAGAGCTTATTACAGCCATCGGGAAAAGCGATAATAAATTAGTCATCATTAGAATTACTGATTTGCATCGATTCTTCATTGACGGCATCGGCCTAACCCGATATTTCTATATAAAAAATAGATTGCCAAAAGGGATTGATACCATGAATGCAGTAGCCTCTTTGCCAGAAAATAATCCGTACGTTATCGCCAAATTTGGGGGGACAAGTGTCGCTAATTTTGAAGCCATGAACAAAAGTGCAGACGTTGTTCTTTCGAACAATAATGTCCGCGTAGTGGTACTTTCTGCTTCTGCGGGTATCACTAATTTGTTGATAGAGCTTGCCGAAGGTTGCGATGCCGACAAACGTAATCAGCTACTGCAAAAAGTTAAAGAGATCCAATATGCGATTATTGATCATTTACAACATGCGGAAGTAATTCGCGAAGAGATTAATCGTTTATTAGATAATATCGCTCATTTGGCAGATTCCGCTTCTCTGGCAACTTCCGATGCGCTCACCGATGAAATGGTGAGTCACGGTGAACTTATGTCGACTTTGCTGTTTGTTGAAGTCCTCCGCCAGCGTGGGGCTAACTCACAATGGTTTGATGTGCGCAAAGTAATGAAAACAAATGCAAACTTTGGTCGCGCTGAACCCGACCTTTTGCAATTAAAAGAGTCGGCCCAACAACACTTGCTCCCTCGCCTACAGGGTTCTTTAGTCATTACACAAGGTTTTATTGGGCAAGATAGCAAAGGACGCACAACAACACTTGGCCGTGGCGGTAGCGATTATACCGCGGCATTATTGGCTGAAGTTCTCAATTTAGCACGTGTTGATATCTGGACAGACGTTCCTGGTATTTACACGACAGATCCACGCGTCGTACCCGCAGCACAGCGTATCGATGAAATTGCTTTTGACGAAGCCGCGGAAATGGCAACGTTTGGCGCTAAAATATTGCATCCAGCAACGCTATTACCTGCGGTACGTGCTGGGATCCCTGTTTTTGTTGGCTCCAGTAAAGAGCCACAAGCTGGCGGAACCTTAGTGTGTGATAAAACCGCGAATGCCCCTCAATTTAGAGCGTTAGCACTGCGCCGTAAACAAACACTGCTCACGTTACATAGCCTAAAAATGCTGCATGCTCGAGGCTTCTTAGCTGAAATATTCACGATTTTATTACGTCACAATATTTCCGTTGACTTGATCACCACATCCGAGGTGAGCGTAGCCCTCACATTAGACACCACTGGCTCTACGGGTACAAATGGTAGCTTACTCACCAACGCACTGATGACAGAGCTATCAGCGCTATGCCGCGTAGAAGTAGAAGAAAACTTAGCGCTAGTGGCCATCATTGGTAACGAACTGTCGCAAGTAAATGGCCTCGGCAAACAAATTTTTGGGGCGCTAGAATCCTTCAATATCCGAATGATCAGCTACGGTGCCAGCAGCCATAATATCTGCCTACTGGTACCAGGTAATGACGCGGAAGAGATAGTGCGCACTCTGCATTCAAATCTATTTGAATAACGGCTCACTTTACTGAGAAGACAGGCGCTCTTAGATAAAGGGCGCCTTTGACTTTATCGGCGAGAGAAAGCTAATTTAGCCGCGAACATAATAAAAATTAGCCCTGTTGTTCTGTCCATCCAGCGAATTACCGCCGGTTTTTTAAATAATTTTGATAGGGGGCGGGTAGCACCAATCAACAAGCCACTCCAAATAATCCCTAAAATGACATGGATCCCCACCAGCAAAAATGTCCACATCACCACATCTTTTCCGGCAGGGATAAATTGCGGTAAAAATGAGACATAGAAAATACCTACTTTTGGGTTAAGTAAATTGCCCAAAAAGCCTCGCATAAACCAATTTTGTTGCTTGGTGGATGTCGCGTTATTACCTGAAAAATGGTTTCTCGGTTTCAATAGCATTTGAACACCAAGCCAACACAAATAGGCAGCACCACACCATTTTAAAATAGAGTAAGCGAGTTCAGAGGCGGCAATCAGTGCGCCTAAACCAAAGGCTACCATAGCCCCCCACGCCAAACACCCTAACCCAATTCCTGCCGCGGCGGCAAAGGCCGTTCGTGTTCCCTGAACCGTTGATGTTCTTAAAATTAGTGCGGTATCAATACCCGGTGTTATTGTTAGCAATGTTGCCGCGAGTACATATGCGACCATCAATTCAGCTATCATTCATCACCCCCCTTTATCTTAGCCATCGCCTTTTGTACATTTGCCGTGTACTCCAACATCGCTGCTGTCACCGCTGCATTCTCTTTTAACAACCTTAAATTTTTTTGTGCTGTTGTATCATCCTGCTGACTCGCCCGCTCAAACCACATGATGGCTCGAAAGATATTTTTTATCGCCACCAAGCCCCTTGGCATACATGACGGCAAGGTTATTTTGTGCATCGCTGAGGCCTTGAAACGCGGATTGTTGCCATAATTCCCGCGCTCTTCGCGCATCTTGTTTTACCCCATTTCCCGTTAAGTAAAAAATGGCCAATTGATTTTTTGATTGGATATCATCCTGCTCTGAGGCTTGTAGCCAACTCACCACTTTTTGAATATCTATCTCAGGGAGTTGCCCTGCAATATACAATTCAGCGAGTTTTGTTTGTGCTTCGACAATATCATCCTCGGCCATGCTCATATACCATTCAATGGCTTTTCCATGATTGGCTTTGACACCGCCTAACCCTTTTTCGTAAAACTCCGCGACTTTCATTGCAGCAGGAACAGAACCATTATTGGCGCCTAGCAAATACCACTCAAAGGCACTGCCAAGATCTTTGCCTACACCATCACCCTCTTCATAACCCCGCCCCATCACAAACAGTGCATCTGTATACCCCTGTGATGCAGCACGCTTATACCAATACATCGCTTGATACGGGTTCTTTTCAATCAAACGGTGGCCTTCATAATAGAGATCCCCCATATTCATTTGGGCAATTGCTGAACCCATATTTGCTGCTTGTCGATACAAATCAATGGCTTTTTCCTCGTCCTGCTGAACGCCTTCACCCTTTTCATATAAGACAGCTAAGTTATTGACTGCCGCAGCCACTCCCTGCTGTGCACTCTTTTCATACCACATTTTGGCTTTTTGATAATCAACCTCACCGTCTAAGCCATCGTAATAAAACATGCCTAACGCCAATTGGCTATACGCGCCCCCTTGTTCGGCGGACTTCGTATACCATGCTTTAGCTTGTTTATAATCTTGCTCCAAGCCTAAGCCACGCTCATACAAAAAACCTAAACTATATTGGCAATCAGGGTCACCCTTTTCTGCACCTTTCCGATACCAGCGCACTGCCTCTGCATATTTTTGCTGCTGTTGTGCTAAAAGCCCTAAATAATAGTCACCATCGGCACTGCCGCGATCAGAGACTTTTTTAAACCAAATGAAAGCCTTATCTGCATCAGGAGATAAATAATCAGTACCATCCATATAAACAAGGCCAATACCGAGCATGGCATCAATATCACCAGACTCAGCTTCTTTTAATTTATGAGTAAACTCGACAGGAAGGTTTTCAGGGGGTGTGGCAAGAGAAGCTGGCGGTTGCTGTTTTCCTTGTACCGATAATGTTTCCTTGGAATTAGCCTGCACAAAAGCAGCACTGCCTAAACAAAGCAAAAATATTAAGGGTCGTAAATTCATTCAATCAATCCATTCGCCAGCATTATGCTTATAACATAACACTCCTCATGGAAAAGCATAAGCGTTCAGCTCCTAAAATCAGCAACGAATAATAGAATATTTAGGCATATTTTAGGTGGTGAAAAACCGTTCACCACCTAAAGGGGATTAGTTGACTCGATAACCGCCATGTTTGCTTGCGAATAAATTAAATTTCCCCCATTCCACTAGCATGGATTCCAGCATTTCATGGCTGACCTTACATAGGTTCGCTATTTGTGACACAACAAATTGGTTTTCCCCGATTAATTCAGGGGAGAAAACTTCAGCTATCCAACCACACTCTTTCATGGTGACCAACCAACCGTCATTGGTGGCAAACTTATGCACAGGGATCATTCCCTCTTTCGGGCTTTCTTTCGATAATAATTTATCTTCATCGCGTTGTGCTTGGTGGAATGCGTCAATTTCTTCTTGTGAAGGAACAGGCTCAACCATTTGTGCATCTTCTAAATAAAGATAAATTTCCTCCGCACGAGCCGGTGTCAATTCACTTTTTAGCCAAATTTGATTGAAACAGTGGTCATCTAACATCTCATCGGTATCAAGCTTATCCATGATTTGCAAAATACTCATCATGGCGCTCACCAGATCTTCACTCATGAAAAATGTCTCAGGTGCCGCACTGTTTTGGATTTTATAAGGATAAACTGCCGTGTTCGGCAGCCTATCTTCAATAATAAATTCGTAGCTCATCATTCAGCCTCTTTAAGTGTCTTACTGATAAGATGGTGCCGATCCTCCGGAAATTCAATCCTCTGGATCATAGCCTAAATTTGGTGCGAGCCATCTTTCAAGTTCACTGACTGACATTCCCTTACGTTTTGCATAGTCCTCGACCTGATCCCGCTGCACCTGAGCGACGGCAAAATATTTACTTTCAGGGTGGCTGAAATACCAACCTGAAACCGACGCTCCAGGCCACATTGCATAAGAACTGGTTAATTGCATACCGATTTGATTTTCCACATCTAATAACTGCCAAATTTTGGCTTTTTCGGTATGTTCAGGGCAAGCTGGATACCCCGGCGCCGGTCGGATCCCCTGATATTTTTCACGGATCAGCTCATCATTCGGCAAATCCTCGTCAGGGGCATAACCCCAATACTCTTTTCTCACCTGCTGGTGCAAGTATTCCGCAAATGCCTCCGCAAGCCTATCAGCTAACGCCTTCAACATAATTTTATTATAGTCATCATGTTGCTGTTCATATCCATCTGCAAGGGCATCTTCTTCTAACCCCCCCGTAACCGCAAAAGCACCAATATAATCCGCTTTTCCACTGGCTTTAGGGGCGACAAAGTCAGATAAACAGTAGTTAGGAAACTCTTTCTTCTCTGTTTGTTGACGTAGGTTGAGAGCGATAACATCTGCACTATCACGAGCCGAGGAACGATATATTTCAATATCATCCCCTACACTGTTTGCAGGAAATAGACCAAATATGCCTCTTGGCGTCAGGGCATTATCCTTCGCGAGTTGATCTAGCATGTTGTTCGCGTCTTTTAGTAATTTACGCGCCTCTTCACCGACCACCTCATCTTCTAGGATGCGTGGATATTTCCCCGCGAGCGACCATGTCATAAAGAAAGGCGTCCAATCAATATAATGACGTAATGTCTCAATCGATGCTTTGACCTCTTTCACACCAAGGAAACGTGGCACTGGAGGCTGGTAATTTTGCCAATCAATTTTCACTGAGTTAGCGCGAGCAACTTCAAGGGAGACTGGTGGGGTTTTGGGTTTTTTACGTCCATGTTGCTCACGAACGATTTCATATTCACGGCGAGTTCGAGCAACGAACTCCGCTTTTTGTGTTGCGGAAAGTAGCGCGGAAACCACGCCTACAGTGCGCGATGCATTTTGTACATATGTCACTGAGTGGCTGTAATTGGGTTCTATTTTTACTGCCGTGTGAGCTTTTGATGTTGTCGCTCCCCCAATCATCAAAGGGATTGTAAAGCCTTGGCGCTCCATCTCTTTAGCCACATGGACCATCTCATCCAACGAAGGCGTAATTAACCCAGAAAGGCCAATAACATCAACATTCTGCTCACGGGCTGTTTTTAAGATGGTTTCACAAGGTACCATCACGCCCAAGTCAACAATCTCATAGTTATTACACTGTAAAACGACGCCGACAATATTTTTACCTATATCGTGAACATCACCTTTAACGGTCGCTAATAAAATTTTACCCGCGCTGCTACCTGATTGTTTAAGTGCCTGAATATAAGGTTCTAAGTAGGCAACTGCTTGTTTCATCACTCGAGCGGATTTAACAACCTGTGGTAAAAACATTTTCCCTTCACCAAACAAGTCACCCACGACATTCATCCCATTCATCAATGGCCCTTCAATCACTTCAATAGGGCTTGCTGCGAGTTGGCGCGCCTCCTCCGTATCTGGGATGATAAATTCGGTGATCCCTTTAACTAACGCATATTCTAAACGCTTTTCGACAGCCCAAGAGCGCCATTCAGCCTGTTGAACTTGCTGCTCCTCACTGCCTGATGCACGATATTTTTCCGCTAATTCCAACAGGCGTTCAGTGCTATCCTCACGGCGGTTTAAGATCACATCTTCGACCGCATCTTTTAACTCTTTAGGCAGATCATCATAGATAGCTAACTGCCCCGCATTGACGATCCCCATATCCATGCCATTACGGATAGCATAATAGAGGAACACAGCATGGATCGCTTCACGAACGGGATCATTGCCTCTGAATGAAAACGACACGTTAGAGACACCACCAGAGATCATCGCATGTGGAAGCTGCTGCTTAATATCCTGACAAACTTCAATAAAATCGACAGCATAGTTATTATGTTCTTCAATACCTGTCGCGACGGCAAAAATATTTGGATCAAAAATAATATCTTCTGGAGGGAAACCGACCGTGTCAGTCAATACGTGATAGGCACGACGACAAATTTCGATTTTTCGTTCACGGGTGTCGGCTTGGCCTACCTCATCAAATGCCATCACAATGACTGCGGCACCATATTTACGCACCAATTTGGCATGTTCGATAAAGGCACTTTCCCCCTCCTTCATCGAAATTGAGTTCACGATGCCTTTGCCTTGAATGCATTTCAGCCCTTTTTCGATAACATCCCATTTTGAAGAGTCGATCATAATGGGAACACGGGCAATATCAGGTTCGCCAGCAATTAAATTAAGAAAACGCACCATCGCCGCTTCCGAATCCAACATCCCTTCATCCATGTTGATATCGATAATCTGTGCGCCGTTTTCCACTTGCTGGCGAGCAATATCTAATGCCTCTTGGTAGTTTCCTTCCTTAATGAGACGTTTAAACTTCGCCGATCCCGTCACATTCGTACGTTCGCCGACGTTAACAAATAACGAGTCTTTGCCAATATTAAGTGGTTCTAGCCCTGATAAACGGCACTCTACAGGTAACTTTGGTAAGGCGCGCGGCGCAATTCCTTTAACGGCTTCAACAATTTTTTTGATGTGCAACGGTGTCGTACCGCAACATCCCCCGACAATATTCAAAAAGCCTGCTTGTGCCCATTCACGAATTTGTTCCGCCATATTTTGTGCATCGAGATCATATTCGCCAAAAGCATTGGGTAAGCCTGCGTTAGGGTGTGCACTGACATAGCACTCCGCAATACGCGATAGTTCAGACACATATTGGCGCAATTCATTTGGCCCTAAAGCACAGTTGAGACCAAAGGATAAAGGTCTAGCATGACGCAATGAGTTATAGAAAGCTTCGGTAGTTTGCCCCGATAGGGTACGCCCTGACGCATCGGTGATCGTCCCCGAAATCATAACCGGCAGAGTCACTCCCAAGGCTTCAAATTCTGTTTCAACCGCAAAGATCGCCGCTTTTGCATTTAACGTATCAAAAATTGTTTCGATCATGATCAGATCGACACCCCCTTTGATCAAGGCGCGCGTTGATTCACGATAGGCTTCAACTAATTGATCAAAATTGATATTCCGAAATGCGGGGTCGTTAACATCAGGGGAGATCGAGGCTGTGCGGTTAGTCGGTCCCAACACACCAGCAACATAGCGTGGCTGTTCCGGTGTTTTACGTGTCCACTCATCGGCACATTCACGGGCGATACGTGCAGCGGCTTCATTTATTTCGGCAGACAACGATTCCATTTTGTAGTCTGCCATCGCAATCGTTGTTGAGTTAAATGTGTTTGTCTCAACAATATCTGCCCCAGCCGCAAAGTATTGATCATGAATATCGCGGATAATTTCAGGCTGAGTCAAAACAAGGAGGTCGTTGTTTCCTTTGAGGTCACAAGGCCAATCCGCAAAGCGTTCACCACGGAATTGTTCTTCGGTTAGCTTATGGCGCTGGATCATCGTCCCCATTGCGCCATCCAGTACTAAGATCCTTTTTTGTAATTCTTGTTCTAACATACTGATTTTATAAACCACTTTCCCTGCCTCCTAAAAAACAACAACCAAAGTCATAAGTTAAATTAGTGCCACATTCATCCTATCATAATTTTTACGTTGAGAATTCCACCTCATGATGAGAGTTTCTCAGGTTGCATAAGATCTAATTTTTCACTGATCCGATGAGTATTTTGAGGTGAAATCATCCATAATAGAAACAAAAATTCATTCCAGTCAGGAGAGACTTAATGGCGACTGCATCAATCAGTAAAAAAATAAAAAAGGCAAAGGGGCCGGCAAGTGGAGCACCTGCGGCAGGTCAAGTCCAGTCATTAAGTCGTGGGCTAACCCTTTTGGAATATATTTCTGAATCAACGGGAGGGATTGCGTTGACCGACCTTGCTCTACAAGCGGGTCTACCTAACTCCACAACCCACCGTTTGCTCATGACACTCGAACAACACGGTTTTGTCCGTCAGACTGGCGATCTCGGCTTATGGGTGATTGCTTCTAATGCGTTTATTATTGGGAGCAGCTTCCTTGAAAGTCGTAACCTACTGGCCTTAGTTCACCCTATTTTACGTCGTTTAATGGAAGAGTCCGGTGAGACCGTCAACCTTGCTATTCTTGACCATAGTGAATTCGACGCAGTCATTGTCGACCAAGTGCAATGTAATGCTTTAATGCGCATGTCTGCCCCTATCGGTGGGAAACTTCCTCTGCATGCTTCCGGTGCAGGTAAAGCATTTATCGCCAACTTACCGGAAGAACAACTCATTCCACTATTGAGTAAAAAAGGGCTTCACGCCTATACACCTTATACTTTAACGACGCCATCTGCCCTTAAAGAAAACCTGCAACAAGCGAAAAAGCAAGGGTTCTCTTATGATGATGAGGAGCACGCTTTAGGACTCAGGTGCATTGGCGCATGTATTTATGATGAACACAAAGAGGCATTTGCTGCCATCTCTATTTCAGGGCCACTTTCACGGATCACCGACGATCGGGTGACTGAACTCGGTGCTATGGTGATCAAAGCCGCCAAAGAGATCAGTCGTGAATATGGCGCGATCCGCTAACCTATAAAAATAAGGTTATTAATTAGTTATATGCTGAACCTGTGGATGCGTAAATGAATTTGTAGATAAGAAACGTGGTATATCACGGTACTTTTCAATAAGCGCTAACGCAATTGCCTCAGTTTCAGCATCGGCTTTTCCATCAATGTTCCGTGGGCGGAAATGCATTTGGAATGCGCTAATGATCCGTTGCGTCTGCCCATCCAGCTCCCCTGATAGCGGAATTTCCGCATAGCCATAAAACCTTAGCGCCTTCTGTAACAATAGCACATTACTCGGCTCGTCTTTCCCTCTATTCGACAAATAACCTTTTACTGTCGCAGCATCAGGCCATGCGCCAATGCCTTGTTTCGCCAATTCTTCCCATGGAAAGGCTCTACCGGGGTCCTCTTTGCGTAATGGCGCAATATCACTATGCCCGATGATATTTTGCGCAGGGATATTATAGCGCTGCATAATATCTTTCACTAACGGGATTAAAGCTAAAATTTGCGACTGATTAAAAGGAGCCCATATTTTACGGCCATTCTGATCCGTGGAAAAACCTGAATTCACAATTTCAATACCAATTGAAGTATCATTCAAATTACTGCTATTTAGCCAATGGCTATCACCAGCATGCCATGCCTTTAGCGATTCCGGCACTAGCTGTAATACCACGGGCTTATTATTTTCCTGTGAGGGAGTACTTGGGATCAGATAATGGGAACTCACATTACCTTTAGTGAGCAGATAGATAGATTGATTGTCATCAGACACTGTATAGTGCAAAACCACATATTGGACCCTTTCACTCGTATTGCGTGACGGATAGCGATTATCAACATAGTATCCCTGCCGTGGTGACAGCGGTTGAACAACCTGAAATAATAAAAACCATTAGAATTAATAAATAACGGATCATTCAATCTGTCCTTATAGCCCCTATGTTAAATTGACAGGCATTCTACCTATTTATTTGTTTACAAAGAATACACAAAATAAATATAGACGATTATCTAAGCTAAATCGCCAAGAAAAATAGGGCATTATCCATATTAAAAAAACGATTGAAATACCTTTTTTACCCATGCTTAAGCCAAAATGCGTAACCGTTATTTTGAGCATTTTAACCGTTCGATTCAGGCTATCATATACACGGAAAATGCTTTATAGCCTGCACGGCATCCTTACCTTAAATGGGTTGATTATTTTATCTCTAATTTGTTTCAAAAGAATTTAGCATAAGTTTAATTCATTGGTTTAGGTTACCATTATCAATCTAGTTACTATTTTACTTTAATCAAATATAGCCTTTATTTGGTTAATAGTTAAAACCAAAACCTAATAAAAGGGTAAAAATACGAAAACGGTCTGGTTTCTTTAAAATAAAATTATCAAAAATTGATATGATAGATGATTAATTTTAGAATAATTTATAATTAATCTGATAAAAAATAATCAATCGGAATACTTTATTAAGTATAAACCACATGTTTATTTATCTAGTCTTGATAGTTCAGATATAAGTTGACCTTCAATCGCGATTATTTATCCGATGTATAACGAAAGAGTCATGGATGACTAAGGTAAATAAGCATACCTTGAGTGATATATTCACCAATTATATTAGTATATTTTACAGTTTGAGTGGGTAACCGATAATTTAATACCAGTTACCCATAGAGGTGCTCGAACACATATTACGCGTTGATAACTAGTCACATTGACTATATTAGATTAAAATTATTAACAAAGTTTTAGTCTTTATCAGAACAGCCTAAAAATTCCTCTAATAAATTAGAGAATCTCGTCAGACCTCCTAATCTCAAATAAATTTCCTATTCTATTGATGTATAGAAAGTTCGCTTCTCATGTTCAACTTCTGTCGTAATAATCCTCACAATATCTTTAACATCAATATCTAAAAACACAATAATTTCAATAAGTTTATCTAAACTCAATTTATTTACGCCACGCTCATAACGCGAGATTTGTTGCTGACTTAAATTAATAATATTTGCTAATTCGTGACCAGATAATCCTCTTTTCATTCTTGCTTGACGCAAATGGTGACCTAATAAAGCATACACATCTTCTCTTTTTTTTATCGCCATATCCCTCTCCTAGAAAAGGAAATAATATTATTTTATTAGCCCAACTATTATAGAATTTCCCCCCCCTCTTTAAAAATAGTTATCAGCAATCAAAATTTAACATATTGATAGTTAATAGTTATCATTCATTTTATTAAACAAATTTATTCCTTTTTTAAAAAAGCAATTCATTGCTTTTTAATCATTTTTTTATTTTTATCACGCCTACAATTAGTTTTATAGTTAATTATTTATACTTAATATTTTAATAACTATTTACACTTTAAATAACTCTAGAAATAGTTAGACACTTTAAACAATATTTAGAATTCCTGAAAAATGAGTAACAACAATCCATAATATGAGGTAGATCATAATTTATGAATTAAATATTAAATTAAATCCAATTCAAATTGAATACAGTCAGCTCCATAAAGATATATTTAAAGCTGTAAATTTAACTAATGGCGATATCAGAACTTGAAGTAATCCCCTAATATCCAGTCGATGAGTCTACAGTGGATCTGACGACAATGATCCCAGCCTTACCACGCAAATAGCGCATTAACTCTATATCCATAACTTGCAAATTAAGTTTTAATGAGGAAGCATTTCTAAAATAAATTTTACCGCCCTGACGAATAGCAATCCCAACGTGACTTACATCTAGCCCAGCCCGATTAGCATAAATCCCAATATAATCCCCTGTCTGTAGCGCATCCAACACAGCCTCATCGATATACTCTGTCGGTATATAGCTGACTACGCGTTTCGTTACCGGTAGACCTTGAATAAAGCGCTGCCCATGACTTTTTAAATTAAGATTTTTATACACCTGAACTGCGTTAGGGCTGATGGTTTGGGTGATATCAAACACCATACCATCGTTTTGATACAACCAATCGGTGAAAAAATGCCGTCGATTCACATAGGAGATATTATCTTGCGTATAACGGATATTTTTTAGATTATGAATAAAATCATCATAATTCTCTGATCTTTTAAATGCTTCTGTATATTCAATAAAAGTCATGCAATCCATTGATTTTAAATTTATAACCAACGTTTCTTTCGCCGAAAAAGAAGCGTTCAACGTGTGACTGTTATAAGGCGTGCCTAGCAATGTTTCCGTTATCACTTTAACCCGCTGCTCTTCATTCAGTCCTTTTGTACGTTGCTGAATATCATTGAGTATTGATAGCGAGCCTGATTCCAATACCGTCTCTGCATATGTTAAAGACGATGTGAACAGTAATGCCACTGCAATAAACCGTTTTAGCATGAATCCCCGACTATAGACCTTCTTTCTCAATCAATGTGTAAGCCTATTACTAGACCACAAATCATTCACAAAATTCAGCCTATTAATCGAAAACAGCACAATTTTCCCTCAATCAACAAGTCAAGCAATCTTGATTCAGATCACAGATACTTCGAAATCTGTCCACGATCCATTGCAACTCTATGCGTTTCAATTAACAATGTTACCGGTAACATACCGCTAAACAAATAAAGTCTCTTCAGCGCCCTTATTTGATAAATGCGTGTTGGTAGATAAAAAGTCTCTGTGATGAGGTTAGTAATTATGAGCAATTCCAATAAGATAGAGAGCGGTTATTCCTCCGTTCATCCTGAAATAATGCGGATCACCAAACGTATTATCGCTCGCTCAAAAAAAACAAGAGAGCATTACCTACACAAAATTGAGCAAGCACGTAGTACAACCGTTCATCGTGCAGAACTTGCTTGTGGTAACCTCGCTCATGGATTTGCAGCCTGCCAACCTGAAGATAAGAAGATCCTCAAAAGCATGACACGCTCTGATATTGCGATCATTAACTCTTATAATGATATGCTGTCAGCTCACCGCCCCTATGACAATTACCCTGAGCGTCTGAAAAAAGCGTTACTCGAATCGGGTGCTATTGGGCAAGTTGCCGCCGGCGTGCCTGCAATGTGTGATGGTGTAACTCAAGGGCAAGATGGCATGGAATTGTCTCTGCTAAGCCGTGATGTGATTGCAATGTCTACCGCAATTGGCCTTTCACATAATATGTTTGACGGCGCGTTATACCTTGGGATCTGCGATAAAATTGTGCCCGGCCTCATGATTGGTGCCTTGTCCTTTGGTCACCTTCCCGCTATTTTTGTTCCTGCCGGCCCAATGGCAACAGGGTTACCAAATAAAGAAAAAGTCCGCATCCGCCAGCTATATGTTGAAGGCAAAGTAGATAGAAACGCGCTATTAGAAGCTGAAGCTGCCTCTTATCATGGTATTGGCACCTGTACCTTTTACGGTACCGCAAACTCTAACCAAATGGTCATGGAGGTTATGGGTCTACATTTACCGGGGGCCTCTTTTGTTCAGCCGGATACCCCCTTACGCGACGCCTTAACCGAGGCAGCAGCACGCCAAATTACTCGTTTAACCGAACAATCAGGTAATTACCTGCCAATAGGCCAATTAATTGACGAAAAGGTCATTGTGAATGGTATTATCGCCTTACTTGCAACTGGCGGTTCAACTAATTTAACTATGCACCTAGTGGCTATTGCACGAGCAGCAGGGATCATCATTAATTGGGATGATTTCTCTGAGCTATCAGCAGTGATCCCATTAATCTGCCGCATTTACCCCAATGGTCAAGCAGATATAAATCAATTTCAAGCCGCAGGCGGAGTACCTCTCCTTATCCGCCAGCTCTTATCCAAAGGATTACTCCATCACGACGTTCATACTGTTGCTGGTGATGGCCTCTCGCGCTACACCATGGAGCCTTGGCTAGACAACGGTCATTTAGCGTGGCGTGACGGCCCCGATACCTCCTTTGACTTGAACGTCATCGCAGATATTAATCAGCCATTTTCCCATCATGGTGGTACAAAAGTTTTATCAGGGAATTTAGGACGCGCCGTCATGAAAACCTCCGCAATACCGGAAGCGAATCAAATCATTGAAGCTCCTGCTGTCGTCTTCAATAACCAACACGATATTTTGCCGCTGTTTGAGTCTGGGGAATTAGATCGTGATTGCGTCATTGTTGTCCGTTTCCAAGGCCCATCTGCAAATGGTATGCCTGAACTCCATAAACTCATGCCTCCATTAGGGGTTCTTATGGATAGAGGTTATAAAGTTGCACTAGTAACAGACGGTCGATTATCCGGCGCATCAGGTAAGGTTCCTTCGGCCATCCATGTCACCCCGGAAGCACATAATGGCGGTTTACTGGCTAAGGTGGAAAATGGCGATATCATTCGTGTGAATGGTGTAACGGGTGAATTGACTCTGCGAGTCGATGAACCAACACTCGCCGCTCGTCAGGCTTATCAACCAGATTTAAGTGCCCAACGTTCAGGCTGTGGTCGAGAGCTCTTTAGTGCATTAAGAAACCACTTCTCGGGTGCCGAAGAAGGGGCTTGTAGTCTCGATTTTTAACTCCTTCAGTGAATAGGAAAAGATTATGCATAATTGGAAGTTAGCTGCTGCAGATGTACTCAATGCAGGCCCTGTCGTTCCCGTCATTGTGATCAATAAACTTGAACAGGCGGTTCCTCTCGCAAAAGCACTGGTAAAAGGGGGAATTAGAGTACTTGAAGTGACACTGCGTACTGAGTGTGCCATTGATGCAATTCGTCTTATTGCCAATGAAGTGCCCGAGGCGATGATCGGAGCAGGCACTGTGATTAATGCTCAACAACTCACTGCCGTCACTGAGGCTGGCGCCCAATTCGCTATTAGCCCAGGTCTTACCGAAGAATTACTCAGTGCAGCAACAAAAGGTTGTATCCCTCTAATTCCAGGTATATCAACCGTTTCAGAATTAATGCTCGGTATGAATTATGGCTTAAAAGAGTTTAAATTCTTCCCTGCCGAAGCCAATGGCGGTGTAAAAGCATTAAAGGCAATTGCCGGCCCCTTCTCACAAGTTAAATTTTGTCCAACGGGTGGAATATCGCCAGCTAACTACCGCGATTACCTCGCCTTGAAAAGTGTATTATGTATCGGTGGTTCATGGTTAGTGCCAGAAGATGCCCTTGAAGCCGGTGATTATCAACGAATCACTCAATTGGCAGAAGAAGCGATTAAAGGCGCTCAGCAATAATTAAATTTGATATATCAATATGAGCCAGAGTATCCCAATACTGTGGCTCTATTTGCTTAACTCAGCCACTAAGTCGCTGCATTGGCTCCTGTCCAAAACGTAAACTAAAGCGCAAATCTTCTCGATAAGCATAGACGTCCTCGATATAGCCGCTGCGGATCCTATTTTGTAAGCCTTGCCAATATTCTGCCGTAAATAAGTTGGCATGCCGCTTCTGTAAATAACCGCGTATTTTAGGGTCTTGGCATAAAAATAACGCAAACTCCTCTGGAAAAACATCCTGCCTCTCCCACGCTGTACCAAGGCTCCCCCGAAAGTTCTTGCTCTGGGTACATAGGTTCAGGGATCTTCCTAAAATTTACTTCGGTCATATAGCAAATTTCATCATAGTCATAAAAAACAACGCGGCCATGACGTGTCACACCAAAATTTTTAAATAACATATCGCCTGGAAAAATATTTGCTGCCGCTAGCTGTTTTATCGCCTGACCATACTCATCAATCACATGATGTAATTGCGCTTCGTCAGCCTCATCCATATAAATATTTAATGGCGTCATCTTCCGTTCCATATACAAATGACGGATCAATATTTTGTCGCCTAAATCTTCTATCAGGGAAGGGGCTTCCTTAAGTAATTCCGCCATCAGTTCATCACTGATATAACGCTTTTCAATAATAAAGTTTTCAAATTCTTGGGTATCCGCCATTCGCCCAACCCTATCGTGTTCTTTAACAAGCCGATAGCACTCCTGTACACGTTCCCTCGTGACCTCTTTTTGTGGAGCAAACTCATCTTTAATCAATTTAAATACGCGATCAAAAGAAGGCGAAGTGAATACCAACATTACCATTCCCTTCACACCAGGCGCTATCGTGAACTGTTCTCGAGAAAAATTAATAAAAGCCAGATATTCACGATAGTACTCCGTCTTTCCATGTTTTTGGCAGCCAATTGCCATATACAGTTCAGCAATAGATTTACTCGGTAAAATTTCCCGTAACCAAAAAACCAATGCGGCTGGAAATGGGGCATAAACCATAAAATAAGAGCGAGCAAAACCAAAGACGATGCTGGCTTCATCAAACCCCGTTAAACAGGTATCAACATAAATTTTGTGGTCAGCGTCGTGATGAATAGGTAATAAAAAGGGGTGAACTTCATTATTAATGACTAATTTTCCCACCAGCCACGCTGCCTTATTTCTATAAAACAATTCATTCGCAATCTGGAAAGTAACCGTTTCATTGCGAATATTAGGGAATCGTTCTATTAGGCTCTCAACAATGCATTGCACATCCCAACTTAAAGAGCGCCACTGCAAACGTAGCGGCAATGCACTTAGCACTTCTTCCAGTACATTAAACAAACTGTCTTTAACCGGATATTCTCGAGCTAATGGCCTAGGCAGGTCACTAAAACGCCGAGCTGGCTGAGAGGTAAAAATAAATAAGTTGTCTTGCGTCAGTTCCCGATGCTGGAACAAACGACAATACACCGAATTAAAAAAACTTTCTGCAATCTCAAAACGCGGGTAATGCGGTAACAATGCCGTGTATACCCGTTTAATATTCGAAAGCATTTCTGGCGTTAATGACTGAACCAAACCCATAAATTGTAACTGAGCCACGACTAACCCTACATGGTGGTCATACAACTGTATTCTTTGTTTCATCGCATCTTGAATAGCATGCCAATCTGCCCGTTCAAATCGTTCCTGTGCACCTGATGTAATCTCTAAAAAACGACCATACTGAGCATCAAAACCTTGTAAAATGGTTTGAGAAATTATCTGTTCAGTCGATAGTGTCATAGTAGCTCCTGACAAAAAACGGCACTCGAAAGTGCCGGTAAAACAAAAAACAGATACATATGAACAAAAGAAAAATATGCGCGGCTTAATGAAAGAAATTTCTGGTTAAAACTGCTCTTCTTCCGTCGAACCTGTCAGCGCAGTGACTGACGATGTTCCACCTTGGATCACAGTCGTTACCTTATCAAAATAACCCGTTCCCACCTCCTGCTGATGCGAAGAGAAGGTATAACCCTTATCAATCGCAGCAAACTCACGCTCCTGAACTTTCTCTACGTAGTGCTTCATACCTTCACCTTGTGCATACGCATGAGCTAAATCAAACATGTTAAACCACATGCTATGAATACCCGCCAATGTGATAAACTGGAAGCGGTAACCCATCGCTGAAAGCTCATCTTGGAAGCGAGCAATCGTCGCATCGTCCAAGTTTCTCTTCCAGTTAAAGGAAGGTGAGCAATTATAAGCCAGTAATTTACCCGGGTATTTCGCGTGGATCGCCTCGGCAAATTGGCGAGCCGCCTCTAAATCAGGTTTTGATGTTTCACACCAGACCAAATCAGCATATGGCGCGTAAGCGAGCCCACGGCTAATGGCTTGCTCAATGCCCGCTTTAGTACGGAAAAAGCCTTCGTTGGTTCTTTCCCCTGTAATAAATTCGGCATCATACGGGTCGCAATCCGACGTTAAAAGATCGGCGGCGTCTGCATCCGTTCTCGCGATTAAAATCGTTGGTACTCCCGACACATCCGCTGCTAAACGAGCCGCAACTAACTTTTGTATCGCCTCTTGGGTTGGTACTAGTACCTTTCCACCCATATGACCACATTTTTTAACCGCCGCGAGCTGATCTTCAAAATGTACCGCAGCAGCTCCCGCTTCAATCATACCTTTCATTAGTTCAAAGGCATTTAGCACCCCACCAAATCCCGCTTCAGCATCAGCAACGATAGGGAGGAAGAAATCAATGTATTCCTTATTTTCTGGCCCAATCCCATTAGCCCATTGAATTTGATCCGCCCGACGGAACGTGTTGTTTATCTTTTTCACGACCGAAGGAACCGAATCGACCGGGTATAACGATTGGTCAGGGTACATACTTGATGCCGTGTTCGCATCCGCTGCCACTTGCCAGCCAGAAAGATAAATAGCTTCAATTCCCGCTTTGGCTTGCTGTAATGCTTGTCCCCCCCGTTAAGGCACCTAAGGCATTCACATAACCTTTTTTAGAATGGCCATGGAGTTGATCCCATAACCTTTGTGCCCCTCTGGTCGCTAGAGTATGTTCTGGGTTAACTGAACCACGCAGCTTCACCACTTCTTCAGCACTATAAGGGCGAGTGATCCCTTCCCAACGTGCTTTTTTCCACTCATTCTCTAATTGGGCAATCTGCTCTGCGCGTGATATCGTCATGTTCGTATTCCTTATAATTTAAGTAGGGCCTATCGGAACGGCTTTAATCGTGTTTAATTAATAAATTGGTAACCAGGTATTGTTAAAAACTCAATGAGTTCATCTTGCGTTGTTATTCTTCGCATCAAGTCAGCGGCCTCACGGAAACGACCACTTTGGAACTTCTGATCACCAAGCTCTTTTTGAATGACTTGTAATTCTTCATCTAACATTTCTTCAAAGAGGGCTTTAGTGACTTTTTCACCATTTGAAAGCGACTTACCATGGCGGATCCATTGCCAAATAGAGGTACGAGAAATTTCTGCCGTTGCAGCATCCTCCATTAAGCCATATATCGGTACACAACCATTTCCAGATATCCATGCTTCAATATATTGAACTGCAACTCGGATATTCGCTCGCATACCCGCTTCCGTCCTTTCGCCATCACAAGGCTGCAATAGCTGCTGAGCGGTAATTTCTTCGTCTGAATCGCGCGATACGTGTAATTGGTTTTGGTGTTCGCCCAGTGCTTGGTTAAAAACCGCCATGACGGTGTCTGCTAACCCAGGGTGTGCAACCCATGAGCCATCATGACCATTACGGGCTTCTAATTCCTTATCAGCTTTAACCTTCTCTAAAATAGCTTTATTCTCTTGTGCATCTTTACTTGGGATAAAGGCAGACATCCCCCCCATTGCAAAAGCCCCTCGACGGTGGCAAGTTTTAATCAGCAACCGAGAATAAGCACTTAAAAAAGGTTGTGTCATGGTCACGACTTGGCGATCAGGTAATACCCTATCTGCGTGCTCTTTTAATGTTTTGATATAACTGAAAATATAATCCCAACGGCCACAATTTAGACCAACGATATGCTGGCGCATGTGATACAAGATTTCATCCATCTGAAAAACAGCTGGCAGTGTTTCGATAAGTACGGTGGCCTTAATCGTTCCTCGAGGTAAACCAACAGAGTCTTCGGCCATACTAAATACATCACTCCACCATTGAGCTTCCTGCCAAGACTCAAGTTTGGGTATATAGAAGTAAGGGCCACTTCCTTTTGCTAGTAGCGCTTCATAGTTATGAAAAAAGTAGAGCGCAAAATCGAATAACCCTCCGGGGATTGGCTTACCATCGAGCAAAACATGCTTTTCATCTAAATGCAGACCACGAACACGCGCGATTAATACAGCAGGGTTAGATTTTAATTGGTAAACCTTTCCATTTTCGTTGGTATACGAAATATCGCCTCGAACCGCATCTCTTAAATTAATTTGCCCATCGATCAATTTATCCCATGAAGGGGAGAGTGAATCTTCAAAATCAGCCATAAAAACTTTAACGTTGGCATTAAGCGCATTGATCACCATCTTACGCTCTACAGGGCCAGTGATCTCAACTCGGCGATCACGTAAATCTTCAGGGATATTTTGAATTTTCCAATCAGCCTTTTTAATGGAATCACTTTCTGAAATGAAATCAGGCAACATGCCAGAATCTATTTTCTGTTGTCTAACTTGCCTTTCTTTCAATAGCACATCTCTTTTAGCGGAAAACTTTTCTGCCAGATCAGAAAGAAACGCGATAGCTTCAGTCGTTAGCACCTTGCTATCTTGCTGATTAAAACTCTTAGTAAATGTTAATGTTGATGCTGATAATTGCTGATCCATTGGTCGATCCTCTCTCATATCTGCCGATAAATTAAGACTAACTCAAAATAAAAATAAATCAAAAACAGTTTCCATTTTATTTTAATTTAAACACAACATATTGATATATAATAAAATTAACAAGATTCTAATTATGATTACAGGTTCCCTTTTCACAACAAAAGATGTTAAAGTTAAGTTAAATCAATGTGTTGTAAAAATAACAATCATTTACTAAAAAACAAAAAAAGCAGCCTCATCAGGGCTGCTTAAATTCTTTAATTAGGATTCAACTTAAATGAAATCGCTGTAATTTATCATTACACTAGGCGAATACGTTGTTATAAGCGTATCTGGCAGTAGATAGGTGGTTTTTTAATCTAACGTCGGCTGCATATGACTAAGATCGAAAGGTGTGATCTGATACACATAATAATTTAACCAATTTGAGAAAAGTAGGTGCCCATGACTACGCCAAGTAATAATGGGATCCTTTTCCGGATTATTTTCCCTAAAATAATTACAGGGGATATTTGGTGAAATTCCAGCATCAACATCGCGCCAATATTCTTGAGCGAGGGTATCCGCATCGTATTCTGGATGACCTGTAACAAAAACTAATCGCTTATCTTTAGATGCAAATAGATAAGCCCCCGCTTCTTGTGAACTAGCTAATATATCCAAATCCGTATGTTTGCGGATCAATGATTCAGGGAAGTCAGCATAGCGTGAATGAGGCGCATAAAAAGATCCATCAAATCCTCGGGTTAATAGGGCAAAAGGCTCAAGCGTATCATGCTGATAAATACCAGATAGCTTTTCTTCCCGTGTCCATTTAGGTAAATCATAAAGCACTTTCAATGCAGCCTGCACCGCCCAGCAAACAAATAGAGTCGAGGTCACATGATCTTTCGCCCAATGAATCACTTTTTCTATTTGCTGCCAATAAGCAACATCACAAAACTCCACTAAACCTAAAGGAGCACCAGTCACAATCAATCCATCAAAATTCTGGTCTTGGATATCCTCAAAGTCACAATAAAAGGTATTCAGATGTTCCGCAGGCGTATTTTTAGATTCACGCTGATCAATTCGCAGTAACTGAATATCAACTTGTAGCGGTGTGTTCGACAGTAAACGTAAAAATTGATTTTCAGTTTCAATTTTCTTAGGCATCAAATTGAGTAGTAACACTTTCAAGGGACGGATCTCCTGAAGGCTTGCTCTTGTCGTTGTCATGACAAAAACATTCTCCTCTCGTAAGAAATTTACCGCTGGCAACTCATCAGGTAAACGAATTGGCATCATCTTCCCCTTTTATACATTTATACATTTATACGTTTAGACTTCTAGAATGCTAAATAATCTAACCAAAGTTGCCATCATTGTCGAGTCTTTCAACACTAATTGAAATTATTTCAAGTGATTAGATTTGGTACAATTTGATTGCTATATATAGCATGGTTATAACTGTATGATTCTATTTATATTATGATAAAAACTATTCAATTATAAACATCAATATTTATTAGAATTTTTATTTATATCCTATACAGAGACAAAGATACTAAGTACTAGTAATGCTGGCTGGAATCCGCCAAAAATAGAGAAAATGGGAAAAGAAGGGAAGTGATGGAAGGTAAGGTATGAAATAGATGAGGGCTTTGATAAATTTCTTACTAAGAATTCTTTAATCTATCTATTGGAATAACCCATATTTGAAAAAATAAGCCGCCTTAAATAAGGGATTAAACTTTATCTTCTCCAAACGCAAAAAAGCCACCCGATGGGTGGCTTTCTCACTGATTTGATGTCTGGCAGTTCCCTACTCTCACATGGGGAGACCCCACACTACCATCGGCGCTACGGCGTTTCACTGCTGAGTTCGGCATGGGGTCAGGTGGGACCACCGCGCTATTGCCGCCAGACAAATTCGGTTTCGTTCCCGTTCGCGTCTACACCGCAAACCAGAACTGCAATCTTGAACAAGCTGATTTTCTCGCACCACTCTCTCGTGCGCTTCAACAATCGTCTCTCTAAAACACCTTCGGTGTTGTCAGGTTAAGCCTCACGGTTCATTAGTACTGGTTAGCTCAACGTATCGCTACGCTTACACACCCAGCCTATCAACGTCTTCGTCTTAAACGTTCCTTTAGGACCCTTAAAGAGTCAGGGAAGACTCATCTCAAGGCAAGTTTCCCGCTTAGATGCTTTCAGCGGTTATCTCTTCCGCACTTAGCTACCGGGCAGTGCCATTGGCATGACAACCCGAACACCAGCGGTGCGTCCACTCCGGTCCTCTCGTACTAGGAGCAGCCCCTTTCAATCTTCCAACGCCCACGGCAGATAGGGACCGAACTGTCTCACGACGTTCTAAACCCAGCTCGCGTACCACTTTAAATGGCGAACAGCCATACCCTTGGGACCTACTTCAGCCCCAGGATGTGATGAGCCGACATCGAGGTGCCAAACACCGCCGTCGATATGAACTCTTGGGCGGTATCAGCCTGTTATCCCCGGAGTACCTTTTATCCGTTGAGCGATGGCCCTTCCATTCAGAACCACCGGATCACTAAGACCTACTTTCGTACCTGCTCGAGCCGTCACTCTCGCAGTCAAGCTGGCTTATGCCTTTGCACTAACCGCATGATGTCCGACCATGCTTAGCCAACCTTCGTGCTCCTCCGTTACGCTTTGGGAGGAGACCGCCCCAGTCAAACTACCCACCAGACACTGTCCGCACCCCAGATTATGGGGCGACGTTAGAACATCAAACATTAAAGGGTGGTATTTCAAGGTTGGCTCCATGCAGACTGGCGTCCACACTTCAAAGCCTCCCACCTATCCTACACATCAAGGCTCAATGTTCAGTGTCAAGCTATAGTAAAGGTTCACGGGGTCTTTCCGTCTTGCCGCGGGTACACTGCATCTTCACAGCGAGTTCAATTTCACTGAGTCTCGGGTGGAGACAGCCTGGCCATCATTACGCCATTCGTGCAGGTCGGAACTTACCCGACAAGGAATTTCGCTACCTTAGGACCGTTATAGTTACGGCCGCCGTTTACTGGGGCTTCGATCAAGAGCTTCTCCTTACGGATAACCCCATCAATTAACCTTCCAGCACCGGGCAGGCGTCACACCGTATACGTCCACTTTCGTGTTTGCACAGTGCTGTGTTTTTAATAAACAGTTGCAGCCAGCTGGTATCTGCGACTGGCTTCAGCTCCATGGGTAAACCACTTCACCTAATGCCAGCGTGCCTTCTCCCGAAGTTACGGCACCATTTTGCCTAGTTCCTTCACCCGAGTTCTCTCAAGCGCCTGAGTATTCTCTACCTGACCACCTGTGTCGGTTTGGGGTACGATTAATGATAATCTAGAGCTTAGAGGCTTTTCCTGGAAGCGGGGCATGAGCTACTTCGCCACCGTAGTGACTCGTCATCAGACCTCAGTGTATAGCGAACCGGATTTGCCTAATTCGCCCACCTACATCCTTAAACCGGGACAACCGTCGCCCGGCCAGCCTAGCCTTCTCCGTCCCCCCATCGCAATTATCACCAGTACAGGAATATTAACCTGTTTCCCATCGACTACGCATTTCTGCCTCGCCTTAGGGGTCGACTCACCCTGCCCCGATTAACGTTGGACAGGAACCCTTGGTCTTCCGGCGTGCGGGTTTTTCACCCGCATTATCGTTACTTATGTCAGCATTCGCACTTCTGATACCTCCAGCATGCCTCGCAGCACACCTTCACAGGCTTACAGAACGCTCCCCTACCCAACAACATTTAACATGTCGCTGCCGCAGCTTCGGTGCATGGTTTAGCCCCGTTACATCTTCCGCGCAGGCCGACTCGACCAGTGAGCTATTACGCTTTCTTTAAATGATGGCTGCTTCTAAGCCAACATCCTGGCTGTCTGAGCCTTCCCACTTCGTTTCCCACTTAACCATGACTTTGGGACCTTAGCTGGCGGTCTGGGTTGTTTCCCTCTTCACGACGAACGTTAGCACCCGCCGTGTGTCTCCCGTGATAACATTCTTCGGTATTCGTAGTTTGCATCGGGTTGGTAAGTCGGGATGACCCCCTAGCCGAAACAGTGCTCTACCCCCGAAGATGAGTTCACGAGGCGCTACCTAAATAGCTTTCGGGGAGAACCAGCTATCTCCCGGTTTGATTGGCCTTTCACCCCCAGCCACAAGTCATCCGCTAATTTTTCAACATTAGTCGGTTCGGTCCTCCAGTTAGTGTTACCCAACCTTCAACCTGCCCATGGCTAGATCACCGGGTTTCGGGTCTATACCCTGCAACTCATTCGCCCAGTTAAGACTCGGTTTCCCTACGGCTCCCCTATTCGGTTAACCTTGCTACAGAATATAAGTCGCTGACCCATTATACAAAAGGTACGCAGTCACCCCACCACTAAGCCCCCTTTGCTTGATTTTTTTGGGTTGGGCGTCACAAAGGACGTTCCGCCAACCGCCATCAAGTAAGGATGACGCTGTGATGACTCACCACTGGCTTAGTGGTGGGGCTCCCACTGCTTGTACGTACACGGTTTCAGGTTCTATTTCACTCCCCTCGCCGGGGTTCTTTTCGCCTTTCCCTCACGGTACTGGTTCACTATCGGTCAATCAGGAGTATTTAGCCTTGGAGGATGGTCCCCCCATATTCAGACAGGATAACACGTGTCCCGCCCTACTCGTCGAGTTCACAACACCAACACCTTCGGATACGGGGCTATCACCCTTTATTGCCGGCCTTTCCAGACCGTTCTCCTGATGCTGATGCTGATTAAGACTCTGGGCTGCTCCCCGTTCGCTCGCCGCTACTAGGGGAATCTCGGTTGATTTCTTTTCCTCGGGGTACTGAGATGTTTCAGTTCCCCCGGTTCGCCTCGTTTGACTATGGATTCATCAAACGATAGTGCAACGAATTGCACTGGGTTTCCCCATTCGGACATCGTCGGCTATAACGGTTCATATCACCTTACCGACGCTTTTCGCAGATTAGCACGTCCTTCATCGCCTCTGATTGCCTAGGCATCCACCGTGTACGCTTAGTCGCTTAACCTCACAACCCGAAATTGTTTCAACGATCACCTGACTGTCATGGCTGCGCGTGGTGAACTTCTGCGTTGGGCAGTGCTCGCAATGCACACGTACTCCTGTACGCTGCGCTTGCTGCGCGCTGTCCGCCTTGGATTTCACCCTGCTCGCTCATGCCACTCGTTTGAATGACCGAAAATTTCAGGTTTGAAATTTTGAGAGACTCTCACATTGTTTAAGCGATAAACAATGTGCGTTGTTTCAATTTTCAGCTTGTTCCAGATTGTTAAAGAGCATAATTGTTAAGCTAACTCACTGAATTAGCTTAATCATTATTACTAGCACTTTCGAGAAAGTGCGAGCTAAGACATTTCAAGGCGTAGGCGCGCAGCGAGCGGAATGTACACCAGGTACATGAGCATCGCGAGCACCGCACAACGCAGAAAGGTCGACGCGCAGCCTTTCGATTGTACACCAAAGATTGGCGTCCCCTAGGGGATTCGAACCCCTGTTACCGCCGTGAAAGGGCGGTGTCCTAGGCCTCTAGACGAAGGGGACAACAAGGTCTTCAGTCAATCTTCGATTGGCTTTGCTCTACTTTTCATCAGACAATCTGTGTGAACACTTCACAAAACACTTCAACGGTAAGGAGGTGATCCAACCGCAGGTTCCCCTACGGTTACCTTGTTACGACTTCACCCCAGTCATGGATCACAAAGTGGTAAGCGCCCTCCCGAAGGTTAAGCTACCTACTTCTTTTGCAACCCACTCCCATGGTGTGACGGGCGGTGTGTACAAGGCCCGGGAACGTATTCACCGTAGCATTCTGATCTACGATTACTAGCGATTCCGACTTCATGGAGTCGAGTTGCAGACTCCAATCCGGACTACGACGTACTTTATGAGTTCCGCTTGCTCTCGCGAGGTCGCTTCTCTTTTGTATACGCCATTGTAGCACGTGTGTAGCCCTACTCGTAAGGGCCATGATGACTTGACGTCATCCCCACCTTCCTCCGGTTTATCACCGGCAGTCTCCTTTGAGTTCCCGACCGAATCGCTGGCAACAAAGGATAAGGGTTGCGCTCGTTGCGGGACTTAACCCAACATTTCACAACACGAGCTGACGACAGCCATGCAGCACCTGTCTCAGAGTTCCCGAAGGCACTAAAGCATCTCTGCCAAATTCTCTGGATGTCAAGAGTAGGTAAGGTTCTTCGCGTTGCATCGAATTAAACCACATGCTCCACCGCTTGTGCGGGCCCCCCGTCAATTCATTTGAGTTTTAACCTTGCGGCCGTACTCCCCAGGCGGTCGATTTAACGCGTTAGCTCCGGAAGCCACTCCTCTAGGGAACAACCTCCAAATCGACATCGTTTACAGCGTGGACTACCAGGGTATCTAATCCTGTTTGCTCCCCACGCTTTCGCACCTGAGCGTCAGTCTTTGTCCAGGGGGCCGCCTTCGCCACCGGTATTCCTCCACATCTCTACGCATTTCACCGCTACACATGGAATTCTACCCCCCTCTACAAGACTCTAGCTAACCAGTCTTAGATGCCATTCCCAGGTTAAGCCCGGGGATTTCACATCTAACTTAATTAACCGCCTGCGTGCGCTTTACGCCCAGTAATTCCGATTAACGCTTGCACCCTCCGTATTACCGCGGCTGCTGGCACGGAGTTAGCCGGTGCTTCTTCTGTCGGTAACGTCAATCGTTGATGGTATTAACATCAACGCCTTCCTCCCGACTGAAAGTACTTTACAACCCTAGGGCCTTCTTCATACACGCGGCATGGCTGCATCAGGCTTGCGCCCATTGTGCAATATTCCCCACTGCTGCCTCCCGTAGGAGTCTGGGCCGTGTCTCAGTCCCAGTGTGGCTGATCATCCTCTCAGACCAGCTAGGGATCGTCGCCTAGGTAAGCCATTACCTTACCTACTAGCTAATCCCATATGGGTTCATCCGACAGCGCAAGGCCCGAAGGTCCCCTGCTTTGCTCCTAAGAGATTATGCGGTATTAGCCACCGTTTCCAGTAGTTATCCCCCTCTATCGGGCAGATCCCCATACATTACTCACCCGTCCGCCGCTCGTCAGCGAGAAGCAAGCTTCCCCTGTTACCGCTCGACTTGCATGTGTTAGGCCTGCCGCCAGCGTTCAATCTGAGCCATGATCAAACTCTTCAATTAAAAGCGTTTGATGCTCAAAGAATTAAACTGACTACATTCTTTCATATCTTTCATATATGAATTAACGTGTTAGTCACTCTTCAAGACTTTAAAATCAAATATTTTTTTGATAGTGTCCTGTGAGTGCCCACACAGATTGTCTGATAAATTGTTAAAGAGCGTTGCGACTTTATCTTTCGATATTAACCAGTTAGGTCGTTGTCGCGAGGTGGCGTATATTACGCTTTCTTCATCGAGAGTCAAGCTTTTTTTTCGCCTATTCTTTTCAGAATCTCTCGCCTGCCTTCGTTAGCCTATTGGGCTTGCCATTACATTCAGTGTCGGCTCATCGTCGGTCAGTGGAGGCGCATTATAGGGAGTCAGAAAATTCTGGCAAGTGTTTTTTTGAAAAAAAATGACAACCGACTACTTTTTAAACTTTACGCCGGCTTTTACAGCAAAATCGCCTTTTTATGCCTATCAAAAGTAAAAAGGCGATCTGATGATCGCCTTTCTATTTACTAATTGAAATGTTGAGTTTTACTGTTTAGCCACTATCTCATCATTTTCAACATCCAGAACAACTGGTTTACCTGGAATTAATTTGCCTGACAATATTTCTTGTGCCAGTGGGTTTTCAATCTCTTGTTGGATTGCTCGTTTCAATGGACGAGCACCAAAAGATTGGGTCAAACCCTGCTTCTCCAATTTTCTCCAGCGCAGCGGGTGTTGCACTCACTTCATAACCATGCTCTTCAAGGCGTTTATATAGACGACCAAGCTGAATGTTCGCGATATTAGTAATGTGCTCTTTACCTAATGGATGGAACACAACGACTTCATCGATACGGTTAATAAACTCAGGTCTGAAACTATGAGAAACCACTTCCATGACCATATCTTTCATTTCTGAATAGCCTATTGTACCAAAACGCTCTTGGATCAAATCAGAACCTAGGTTCGACGTCATGATAATCACCGTATTACGGAAATCGACAGTACGGCCTTGCCCATCTGTTTAAACGTCCATCGTCCAACACTTGCAATAAAATGTTAAAGACATCTGGATGCGCTTTTTCAACTTCATCCAATAAGATCACTGAATAAGGGCGACGACGGACAGCTTCTGTTAGATAGCCCCCTTCTTCATAGCCAACATAGCCTGGAGGAGCCCCCACTAAGCGGGAAACGGCATGTTTCTCCATAAATTCTGACATGTCGATACGCACCATCGCATCATCACTATCAAACATAAAGTTTGCCAGTGCTTTACATAACTCAGTCTTACCGACCCCTGTTGGCCCTAGGAACATAAATGAGCCAATTGGGCGATTAGGATCTGATAGACCCGCGCGGCTACGGCGGATTGCATTTGAAACAGCAACAACCGCTTCATCTTGACCAATTACGCGTTGATGTAATTGCTGCTCCATACGCAGTAATTTTTCTCTTTCGCTTTCCAACATACGAGAAACAGGTATGCCAGTCCAACGAGCAAGAATTTCAGCGATCTCAACATCAGTGACTTTATTTCGCAGAAGCTTCATATTTTTACCTTCTGCTTTTGTCGCTACTTCTAGCTGTTTTTCCAACTCAGGAATACGACCATATTGCAGCTCTGACATTTTAGCCAGATCACCACTACGACGTGCTTTTTCCATTTCGTAGCGTGCATTTTCCAACTCAGCTTTGATATGCTGAGTGCCTGTTAACGAGGCTTTTTCTGCTTTCCACTCTTCCTCTAATGAAGAATATTCACGTTCTTTTTCCGCCAATTCTTCTTCGAGCATATCAAGACGTTTTTTACTCGCATCATCAGACTCTTTTTTCAGAGCTTGTTGCTCTAATTTCAGTTGAATAATACGGCGCTCTAAACGGTCAAGGGATTCAGGTTTAGAATCCATTTGCATACGTAAACTTGCACCAGCCTCGTCAATTAAGTCGATAGCTTTATCTGGCAACATACGATCCGTAATGTAGCGATGCGATAGTGTCGCCGCCGCTACGATAGCAGGGTCAGTAATTTGCACATGATGGTGCAGCTCATAACGCTCTTTCAGACCACGTAAAATCGCGATCGTATCTTCGACGCTTGGCTCTGCCACATAAACTTTTTGGAACCGGCGCTCTAAAGCAGGGTCTTTTTCAATATATTGACGATATTCATCCAACGTTGTCGCACCAACGCAATGCAATTCACCACGCGCTAATGCGGGTTTCAACATGTTACCTGCATCCATTGCGCCGTCGGCTTTACCTGCACCCACCATCGTATGCAACTCATCGATAAACAGGATCACATTACCTTCCTGTTTTGCGAGGTCGTTTAGTACGCCTTTTAAACGTTCTTCAAATTCGCCTCGGAACTTCGCCCCTGCAATTAATGCTCCCATATCAAGGGATAAGACACGTTTATTTTTTAGCCCTTCTGGCACTTCCCCATTAACAATACGTTGCGCTAACCCTTCGACGATGGCGGTTTTACCGACACCTGGCTCACCAATCAATACAGGGTTATTTTTAGTACGACGCTGCAAAACCTGAATTGTACGGCGAATCTCTTCATCACGCCCAATGACTGGGTCCAATTTGCCTTGCTCAGCACGCTCAGTCAGGTCAACAGTAAATTTCTTTAACGCTTGGCGCTGGTCTTCAGCACCTTGGTCATTCACTTTTTCTCCACCACGCATCTCGTCTATTGCCTTATTTAAATTTGCTTTATTCACACCGGCCGCTTTGAGCATGTCTGCAAGTGATGTATTAGCTTCTAAAGCAGCGAGAAGAAACAGTTCGGAGGAGATAAATTCATCTCCATTTTTTTGAGCGAGTTGATCACATAAATTTAAATGGCGGATCAAATCACTTGATGGTTGCACATCACCGGCAACCCCTTGCACTTGCGGTAAGCGTGCGAGTGCATCTTCAATTTTTTGTTGCAATTGCCCTGCATTAACACCAATTGTTGTCAACAAAGGACGAACAGAGCCACCTTCTTGATTAAACAGTGCACTTAATAAATGAATAGGTTCTATAAATTGGTTTTCGCGCCCAAGGGCTAATGACTGGGCGTCAGCGAGCGCTTGCTGGAATTTATTAGTTAAACGATCCAGACGCATAACACCTCCACTAAAAATGGGATTAAAATTGCTTCTGGTGAATAAATGAGGTCTATTTTTATTTATTCAAGTTTATAATTAAATTATTTTAGCGATATCAGTTAATTCAGAATAAATCACTAAACACTAGTTATTTACCCATATCAATGAGGCCATGCGCCCCGTTTTACCCTCACGGCGATAGGAGTAAAATCTGTTTTTATCGCTCATGGTACAAAATGTACCGCCGTAAATTGATGAAACACCTGCTGCTTGCAGCTTTTTGCGTGCTAATAAATAGATATCTGCTAAATATTTTTCGCCGTGAACCGTAAACCCTGATGCGAGTTCACTCGATTGTTTGACGAATGCTGCTTTCACCTCGGCACCGACCTCGAATTTCTCAGGCCCGATGGCAGGCCCTAACCAAGCCATTATGTCTTTTTTATCACAAGTAAATTGTGCTACCGTATTTTCAAGCACACCATCACACAACCCGCGCCAACCCGCATGAGCCGCCGCGACTTCACGACCATCTTTGCTACAAAAAAGAACAGGCAAACAATCAGCGGTCATGATAGCGCACACCTGCCCTACCTGTTGAGTATAGACAGCATCCGCCTGTTTGTTGTCAATGGCAGCACCAGTTAAGCGCAATACTTTTGTGCCATGGACTTGTTCAAGCCACAACGGTTGTTGTGGCAAGCCAGCCAAGGTCTGTAAGAGATGACGATTTTCACTGACAGCCGAGGGATCATCACCTACATGCCCCCCTAAATTGAGGCTATCAAATGGCGACAAACTGACCCCACCAATACGTGTGGTGCTACAGCATGATACATTCTTAGGCTTAGGCCAGTCAGGAAAAATCAATGAGCTCATTACCAATCCATATCGTCTTTATGCAGTTGATAGTCTGCCTTTAAGGCTTCAATAAGTTCAACCATATCATCCGGTAGTGGTGCATGCCACTCCATTTGAATCCCTGAAATAGGATGATACAGTCGCAACATCGTTGCATGCAGTGCTTGGCGATCAAATTTACGCATGACTTCAAAAAATTCTTCACTTGCCCCTTTTAATGGACGAGGACGTCCGCCATACAGTGGATCACCAATCAAAGGGTGGTTAATGTGGGCCATGTGCACACGAATTTGGTGTGTCCTTCCCGTTTCCAAACGTAAACGCAAGCGAGTATGAGCTCTAAAATGCTCCATCACGCGATAATGTGTTATCGCAGGTTTCCCCATTGGGTGAACAGCCATATGAGTACGTTTTGTCGGATGCCTTGAAATGGGTTCTTCGACCATACCACCCGCAGTCATTCGCCCTACAGCAACTGCTTCATATTCACGGGTGATTTCGCGTAATTGCAATGATTCTACAAGGCGTGTTTGAGCGGGTACGGTTTTCGCAACCACCATTAATCCCGTCGTGTCTTTATCTAGACGGTGGACAATACCAGCTCGTGGTACATCAACAATTTCAGGATAGCGGTGCAATAGTGCATTCAATATAGTGCCATCTGGGTTCCCTGCACCTGGGTGAACAACTAGCCCACGAGGCTTATTAATAACGAGGATATCCTCATCTTCATACACAACATCAAGAGGAATATCTTGCGGCTCCCAACGATTGTCCTCTTCAATCAGTGCATCGACTAAAATTTGTTCGCCACCTAAAACTTTTTCCTTTGGCTTATTGATAACTTTTCCATTAACCTGCACTCTATCGTCTAAAATCCACTCTTTTATACGTGAACGTGAATAATCAGGGAACAATTCCGCTAAAGCCTGATCTAAACGTTGACCGAGCTGTGATTCAGCAACAGTTGCATTAAGTTGTACTTGTTGAGCCATAAATTAATCTACTTTTTTAGTGTTTGTATTTTGACGGCGATGCCGTTTTATTTAAAATGTATGTTATTGTAACTCGAATTTTGCCGGGAGCCTTACGGATAGTCTCCCTCGAAACACTCAGAGGATAACCAACACGTGATGATACGTATCAAATATCTGGTGGCTGCTGCCACGTTGAGCCTGGTACTCACCGGATGCTCCAGCAATAATGAAGTCAGCCCTGATAGTACTCCGGCTGAAATGTACAGTATTGGCCAGCAAAAGTTGCAGGACGGCAACTATAAAGCGGCCATCAAGCAATTAGAAGCGTTAGATAACCGCTATCCATTTGGCCCTTACGCCCAACAGGTACAATTAGACCTGATTTATGCTTATTATAAATCAGCCGAGCTACCAATGGCGATAGCTGCGATTGACCGTTTTATGCGTTTAAACCCAACTCATCCAAATATCGACTATGTCCTTTATATGCGTGGGCTAACGGCAATGGCACTTGATGACAGCTTGTTACAAGGTTTCTTCGGCGTAGACCGTTCAGATAGAGACCCACAACATGCACGAGTCGCATTCAAAGACTTCAGCCAATTAGTGCGTTACTATCCTAACAGCCTCTATGCTAATGACGCCAGTAAGCGTCTTGTTTATTTAAAAGATCGTTTAGCAAGGTTTGACCTCTCTGTTGTTGAATACTACAACAAACGTGGCGCTTATGTCGCGGTTGTCAATCGAGTACAACAAATGCTAAGGGACTACCCAGATACTGAAGCTACCCGTAATGCATTAAAATACATGGAAATAGCTTATAAGCAGATGGGGTTAGATGAAGAAGCAAATAAAGTTGCTAACCTTATTGCAGCCAATCCAAATTAACAGAAAAATCAACATTGAAAACGGCAGCTTAGGCTGCTGTTTTTGTTTATCACATTAAAGTGAAACTGAGCATATAAAATAATCAAAGACAAAATCGGAAGGCAACTTTAATTGACGATAAATAATCTTTTTTAGGCCACTATTTTATTGTTTACTCTTTATCTGAATTTTAGCCCAAATAAAGTACCGACTATTTACCGTATTGATAGTCAACTTTTTCAGTTTCGCTCAAGAAACTCAACTTGGCAATCTCTTTCCCTCTCTTTTTTATCCTGAATCACAGTTCGGTTCGCGAAGGATTATCCTGTTCATTAAGCGTGATCTATATCAATTTTTTTAGATAAATAGTCAGTATTCTGAATACATCAAAGACGGAAACAATGAGAGGTAACTATATGATAGTAAACATAACTAGCAAACAAATGGATATTACCCCTGCTATCCGAGATCACATTGAGAGCCGTCTGACTAAACTCGACAAATGGCAAGTCGCTTTGATTAATACTCACGTTGTATTATCAAAAGAACCACAAGGTTTTATGGTTGATGCCAACATCAAAACTGCTACAGGAAAACTCGTTGCAAGCGCCAAACATGAAGATATGTATGTCGCCATCAATGAATTAATTAATAAACTCGAAAGACAACTGAACAAAGTGCAACATAAAGGAGAATCAAGAAGAGCCAGTAATAGTGTAAAAGAAGCTAACCTTGTTACGTTATAATTTTATATTGTCTACAAACTTATCTTGAAACCTTATCAACGCGCCTATCTTGGGCGCGTTTTTAATTTCCCCAATATCTTTTTTGTTGACATCTGCCCGTGTATCGGGTCTATTTAAGAAATGGTCAATAATAGGTAAATAATGATGCACATGAATTTTGTTTTCTTTTCTTTCTTTAGCCACTCCTACTAAGGGGCTTTTGTCGTTCGAGAAAGAAAAGATGACAAGATTTGAAAGCCCCCTGCTAGGGGGCTTTTTTTATTTACTGATATTTTATGGGGAAGGTAGGATGGACAACAGTACTAATTTACTGAAGATACGTGAAAAAATCAGCCAATTAGACAGTGAACTTCTCGGCCTACTGGCTAAGAGACGCGGGTATGCCGTTGAAGTAGCTCAAACAAAATTAGAAGATAACCGTCCAATTCGAGACAAAGAGCGTGAACGCCAATTACTGGATGTTTTGATCAATAAAGCCAAGCCATTAGGGTTAGATGGTTTTTATGTCACACGACTGTTTCAAATGATCATTGAAGATTCCGTTCTTACTCAACAAGCCATCTTACAGCAACATTTAAACTTAACACCAAATGACTCCGCGCGTTTTGCCTTCCTAGGCCCTAAAGGCTCCTATTCACATATTGCTGCTCGCCAATACTCTGCCCGACATTTTGACCAATTAGTTGAATGTAGCTGCCATAAATTCCAAGATATCTTCTCACTCGTTGAAAGTGGTCAAGCCGACTATGGTATCCTACCTATTGAAAATACCAGCTCAGGCGCCATTAACGATGTTTATGACCTATTACAGAACACCACCCTTTCAATCGTAGGTGAAATTCGACTACCAATAAACCATTGCTTGCTCACAACCGCAGGGGCTGATCTTAGCAAAATAGAGACGGTTTACAGCCATCCACAAACCATTCCAACAATGTAGCCAATATTTAGCCCAATTCCCCGCATTGGAAAATTGAATATTGTGATAGCACATCAACCGCAATGCAGAATGTTGCTCAACAAAACTCGCCAAATGTTGCGGCACTAGGAAGTGAAGCAGGCGGCGCGCTATATGGCTTGCAAGTGCTAGAACATAATCTTGCGAACCAACAAATTAACATGACACGCTTTATCGTCGTTGCTCAGCAAGCGATTGAGGTCACTGAGCAAGTCCCTGCAAAAACCACATTACTCATTACAACTGGTCAACAGGCCGGTGCTCTTGTTGATGCTCTAATCATCTTAAAAAATAATAAGATCATCATGAGTAAACTGGAATCACGCCCTATTAATGGTAAGCCTTGGGAAGAGATGTTCTATGTTGATGTGCATGCCAATTTACGTTCTGAAAATATGCAGCAGGCACTAAAAGAGCTGATTGCAATAACCCGTTCTGTTAAGGTGTTAGGCTGCTATCCTTCTGAAAATATTGTCCCCGTTGAACCAGAAAAAATTACGCCTTAATCTATTTTATCTATGCTGATACGTTAATAGTAAGCCAGTCATTCACATGACTGGCTTCTGACACACACTATTTACTTATTACACTGACCTATTTTCGTGAGTCGCACTTACCTGAAAATAATTAACCAGCTGTTTTAAATGCAATGCTTGCTCATTCAATGACGCTGCCGCCGCGACTGACTCCTCGACTAAACTTGCATTTTGTTGTGTCGTCACATCAAGTTGTCCAACTGCACTGTTTATTTGTAATATTCCAGCGCTCTGCTCGTGGCTAGCTTGACCTATCTCCTGAAGCCGTTGATCCATCTCTTCAACATTTTTGATCATTCCATCAATTTGCTGCTCTACATGTTCAACTAATTCCATACCTTCTTTAGTTCGTGTTAACGAATTTTCAATTAACAGACGAATATCATTTGCCGAGTTAGCACTTTTTTGGGCAAGTAACCTAACTTCACCTGCAACTACTGCAAAACCACGACCATGTTCCCCTGCCCGTGCGGCTTCAACAGATGCATTCAATGCAAGAATATTCGTTTGGAATGCAATAGAATCAATTAGATTAATAATTTCTGTCATTTGGTTAGAAGATGAATGAATAGCACGTATTTTGTTGGTTACCTCATTCATCATGCGGCCATTATTGGCTACAACAACCGCAGTGTCTGCGGCCAATTGTGTCGCTTGGTGAGTATGCTCTGCCGTATTTTGTACTGTCGATGTGATTTGTTCCATAGAACTCGCAGTCTCTTCCACAGAGGTTGCTTGCTCTTCGGTTCTTGCCGCTAGATGTTGATTTCCTGCAACAATTTGCCCCGCAGCGGCTGAAATACTTTCAGAGCCATTTTGTACTTCTTGTACAATTTCTAATAAACGCTTTTTCATTTCGACTAGCGCTCGCAATAGCACCCCAGTTTCATCTTGATTTTTTATTTCAACATGTTGTGTTAAATCCCCTTCCGCAATCGCTTGAGCAAAGCCAACGGCGGCTCCCAGAGGCCGTGTAATCGACAGGGTAATAAACCATCCCATAATACAAGCTATAGCAATGCTGATAATCGCGAGGGTTATTAATAAATATTTATTAAAATGGTAATCACCATCGACAATAACGCCCGAGGCTTGCATTCTGTGATTTTGCACTTCAATAAATTGTTGTACTTTCTCGCGGTATTCACGCTGTATTGCCGATGTTTTGTTCATCATTTCATCGATAGCAGCGCTTCGATTATTGTTATTGAGAAATTCACTCAACCTAGCTTGTGACTGAAGGAATCGTTCACGAACATCATAGATCTCCGCAAGAACAGCAATAGACTGTGGATCTTTGGCATTTTCATCAAGCTCTTTGAGTAGTCGAACAACATTCGAGCTGATTTTCTTTAGTTCATTTCTGCGTCTTTCACTATCTCTATCATCCAATAAAATGAGTTCCTGTATCCCTATATAAGAATAAAAATTATCCATTAGCTGATTAGCATTAACAGTCATTGGATAATCTTTATAGATAATGTCTTGAATACCATTATTTGCTTTGTTTAAGCTAATTAAGGACAGCGCCGAGCTTAAGAGCAGAAGAAAAATAAAGAACGCAAACGCAATAAAAAGTTTTACACCAATTTTTATATCTTTCAGAGACATAGATTCCTCACCGAACTGGTCGTCATTTTATGACAGTTAATATCGGTAGATTATCGACTAACTTTATTAGTTAAATTGTTTAATTTATAAATATTCATTTTATAAATAGATATTAACAGACAAAATCAGAATAAATCGCTGAGCGACTCTAAGAATGGAATATTTTACATCATTAAAAATGGCAATAACTAAAACAAATTATAGATAGTAAAGCAGAAAGCGTACGAGCTTGAAGAGGGAATATTTTGATTTTGGTAATAAAAAAATAGCTCCTAAAATTAAATTAGGAGCTATTTTATGCATTACTTACGATTGTCGTTTGCTCTTTGCAACAAGGATTGGCTTTCTTTCATAAAGTGATGTGCATCCTCACCAAACCAATCACTAACTTCATTAAATTGTCGTATAAATTCAGCCTTATCTTTACGTTCGAGCGTCTCAATCGATTGCCCTAATAACTGATAGTAACGGCGAATTAATTCAATATTTTCATCTGACGACATGATGATATCAGCATACAACTGTGGGTCTTGAGCAAATAAGCGCCCAACCATTGCAAGTTCCAACCGGTATATTGGCGATGAAAGATCGAGCAATTGCTGCAAATCAACATGTTCTTTCGCTAAGTTTTGCCCATAGGTGAAAGTAGTAAAGTGGCGCAATGCTTGAATAAAACTCATATTACGATCATGCTCACTCGCAGTGATCTTTTTCAAGCGAGCTCCCCAAACTTGTAATTGCTCAAGGAACCATTGATATGACTCAGCCCCTCTACCATCACAAAAAGCAAACACTTGTTTCGCAACGCTACCAACATCAGGACCAAACATAGGGTGTAAGCCAAGCACTGGCCCCTCATGAACAGCCAGCATTGCTTCCAAAGGTTGATGTTTTATTGACGCAATATCGATCAATACGGTTTCTTGGTTCAATTTCGGTAATTGCTTGATCACGCGCACCGTCAAATGTATCGGAACACTAATAATAACGACGCTAGCCCCTTTAACAATTGATTCTGCTTGTGCCCAATCATGTTCACCTAAAATTTTAACTTGGTAACCTGATAACGTTAGTAAGCGATTAAATAACCGCCCCATTTTACCATCACCACCAACAATCACTATTGGACCCGCATCAGGCTTTAATGTTTTAAACCCTTTATCATTTTCACGGGCATAGGATTCCCGCATAATGCGCCGAAGAATATCTTCTATTAGGTCTGGGGGGATCCCCATGCGTTCGGCTTCCTGACGGCGGGCGGCCAACATACTCGCCTCCCGCTCAGGTACATAAATAGGTAAACCATGTTGGCTTTTGACTTCACCAACTTCAGCTACAAGTTGTAAGCGCTTAGCCAACAAATCTAATAACGATTTATCAACCTCATCAATTTGTTCTCTAAGATGAGATAATTCTACAGACATACCTATACCTTGTATCAGCTCGCAATTTCAAATTTTTCTGCGCGCCCTTCAAGCACAGGTAACAATGCTTGATGTAGCTTACGCAATACCGTTTCCGTTGTTTCCCAGTTAATGCAGGCATCCGTCACTGATACACCATATTTCATCTCACTACGCGGTTGCTCAGAACTTTGATTGCCTTCATGTAAATGGCTTTCCAACATAATACCGGTTATTGATTGATTCCCATTAGAAATTTGTTCAATAATTGAATCAACAACGAGTGGCTGACGACGGAAATCTTTATTAGAGTTACCGTGACTACAATCGACCATCAATGAAGGTTCTAGCCCTGCCTTTCTCATTTCAATTTCACAAGCCGCGATATCTTCAGGGCTGTAATTTGGCGTTTTACCACCGCGTAAAATAATGTGCCCATTTTCATTACCGTTGGTATGCAATAAGCTCACTTGCCCTGACTGATTAATCCCCATAAAACGGTGTGGCATAGAAGCGGCTTTCATCGCATTGATGGCTGTAGACAAGCTGCCATCCGTACCATTTTTGAACCCTACAGGCATCGATAGCCCTGATGCCATTTCACGGTGTGTTTGCGATTCTGTGGTTCTTGCACCAATTGCAGACCAGCTAAAAAGGTCACCTAAGTATTGTGGGTTATTAGGATCTAACGCTTCAGTGGCTAATGGCAGCCCCATATTGACAAGGTTGGTCAAAAGATCACGCGCAATATGTAGCCCTTTTTCCATATCAAACGAACCATCCATAAGAGGGTCGCTTATTAATCCTTTCCAACCCACTGTTGTACGAGGTTTTTCAAAATAGACACGCATCACAATATATAAACTATCACTCAGTTCAGCAGCAAGCTTCTGTAAACGTTGCCCGTATTCAATCGCCGCATCGACATCATGAATAGAACAAGGACCACATACCACGAGTAAGCGCGGGTCACGCTGATGGATAATATCAGCAATTGTTTGACGCGAAGCCGCGATGGCATGCAGATTGTTGTGACTCAGTGGAAACTTCTGTTTCAGTGCTTCAGGTGTAATCAGTACCTGTTCATCACGAATATTCACATTATTGAGTACATCTTTTTGCATGATCATTTTTATTACCTGCTTAACTTATTGTTTATATATTGTGTTTGAGTGCTTGGTTATTAACATACCATGTGACGTAAAGAATACAATCCATTAATGTAAAATATTTCCATATACGTAAATAAAAAATTACACAAACACAACATATTGATAAATAATAGATTTTAATAAAACAAACTATTGAATATCGCTTATTTATTATACAAAACCACTCTTTTAGTAAAGTTATGTTTACAAAAACAGGTAAAGCACGTAATTTAACTTAAGAGGATAATATATTAACGATTAGGTCGATAAGAAGGGAAATAAGTGACAGAGAAAGATCTAACTTCAGAAAATGATTAACAGTGAACTTATCTAAATCAATAAGGTAACAAATAGAAAGGCCCGCATAAGCGGGCCTTATCGTAACTTTCGGATGTAGCGAAAGCGTATTACTTGGCGTTCAGACGCTCTTTGATACGAGCAGCCTTACCAGAACGCTCACGCAGGTAGTACAGTTTAGCTCTACGTACGGCACCACGACGTTTAACAGCGATGCTATCTACGACAGGAGAGTGAGTTTGGAATACACGCTCAACACCTTCGCCGTTAGAAATTTTACGAACAGTGAATGCAGAGTGCAGACCGCGATTACGAATAGCAATAACCACGCCCTCAAATGCCTGCAGACGTTTCTTAGAGCCTTCTACGACCCATACCTTAACTTCCACAGTATCACCCTGACGGAATGAAGGTACGTCCTGCTTCATCTGCTCTTGTTCAAGTTGTTTAATAATGTTGCTCATAATAATTCTCTTACCCTAGGTAAACTGATATATGTTAGACAATTAATTTAATTGTCTGGATTCACTTGTTGCTCAGAACGATATTCATTTTGGAATTCGTTCAGCAACATCCTTTGCTCGTCAGTCAGAGCTAGGCTTTCCAGAAGCTCAGGTCTTCTCAGCCAGGTACGGCCAAGTGATTGCTTCATGCGCCAGCTATCTATCTTTGCATGATTCCCTGACAATAAAACATCAGGAACGTGCATGCCGTCTAAAACTTCAGGGCGGGTATAGTGAGGACAATCCAACAAGCCATCTGCAAAAGAGTCTTCCTGAGCAGACGCCTCATGACCAAGTACCCCCGGAATGAACCGAGAAACTGAGTCTATCAACACCATCGCGGGGAGCTCCCCACCACTTAGAACGTAATCACCGATTGACCATTCTTCATCAACTTCGGTTTGTATGATCCGTTCATCAATGCCTTCATATCGACCACAAACAAGAATAAGTTTCTCATTCGTTGCCAATTCGCAAACCCCAGCTTGACTAAGTTTGCGCCCCTGAGGTGATAAATAGATGACTTTCGCACCCTCACCTGCCTCAGTTCTTGCTGTATTGATAGCATCCCTTAATGGCTGCACCATCATCAGCATGCCCGGACCACCGCCATAGGGGGCGATCATCGACTGTTTTGTGTTTATCGTGAGTAAAATCTCGCGGGTTCCAACACTCCACAGACAGCAGGCCATTTTTCACTGCCCGACCAGTTACCCCGTACTCGGTTATTGCGCGGAACATTTCGGGAAACAGGCTAATTACACCAATCCACATTATTTAGTCCCACTCATAAAAACCGTTCAACCGGAGATTTAAAAACCAGGATCCCAATCAACTTCAATCAGTTTAGATTTGAGATCGACTTTCTTGATAACCTGCCCATCAAGAAACGGAACCAGCCGCTCCTTGATGCCAAACGCATCTTTTAGATTTGCCTTAATCACAATGACATCATTAGACCCGGTTTCCATCATATCGGTGATGGTACCTAGGTTATACCCTTGCAACGTCACCACTTGGCAGCCCATAAGGTCTTTCCAGTAGTATTCGTTATTATCTAACTCAGGAAGTTGCGCTGAATCCACAACAATCTCAAAATTAGTTAACAGCGTTGCTGCATCGCGGTCATCAACCCCTTTGAGTTTCAGAATGATATCTTTGTTATGGTGTTTCCAATCTTCCAGTTCGATGTGTTGCCACTGACCAGAACGTTGAATAAACCAAGGCTGATAATCAAAAATACTTTCAGCATGTTCGGTGGACGAAAAAACTTTGAGCCAACCACGAATTCCATACGCAGCGCCTAATTTACCCAACACAATTGGGTTAGTAGGAGTCGCTAGATTTGCTTGCTTGCTCATAGTTACCACCGTGACAGATTAAGCTGCTTTTTTAGCTTGTTTGACCAGTTGTGCAACACGGTCAGAAATAGTTGCGCCCAGACCAACCCAGTGCTCAACACGATCCAAGTCTAAACGCAGTTCTTCTGCTTGACCTGAAGCGATTGGGTTGAAGAAACCGATACGCTCGATGAAACGACCGTCACGCGCATTGCGGCTATCGGTTACAACGATTTGGTAGAACGGACGCTTTTTTGCGCCGCCACGAGATAAACGAATTGTTACCATAACATCCTCATTAGTTAATAAAACAACCAGACTCCATCGAGGGATAGAGTCCGGTTGTCATATAAAAAGCCCGAAAATTTTACTCACTTTGACGCAAAAATCAATCAAAAGTGCATATTCTTTCTAGCTTCATTACTTAACGCCCCGGAAAACCCGGTGGCATCATTCCTTTCATACCACGCATCATTTTAGCAAGACCGCCTTTTTTCATCTTCTTCATCATGCGTTGCATATCATCAAATTGTTTCAAAAGGCGGTTGACATCTTGAACCGTCGTACCCGACCCCGCTGCAATACGGCGTTTACGGGAGCCCTTGATAATTTCTGGTTTTTCGCGCTCTTTGCGTGTCATTGAGTTGATGATAGCTTCCATACGGATAGTAATTTTATCATCCATTTGTGACTTCACCGCATCAGGCACTTGAGACATACCGGGTATTTTACTCATCATACTCGCCATGCCACCCATATTACGCATCTGCTTTAATTGACTTAAAAAGTCGTTTAAATCAAAACCGTCACCCGTTTTCAGTTTCTTAGCTAATTTTTCAGCTTGGTCACGGTCAACTTTATGTTCAATCTCTTCGATCAGAGATAACACGTCACCCATGCCTAAAATACGGGAAGCCACACGCTCAGGATGGAAAGGCTCCAACGCATCGGTTTTTTCACCAACCCCTAAGAACTTAATTGGCTTACCGGTGATAGCGCGAATAGAGAGAGCCGCACCGCCACGAGCATCACCGTCAACTTTGGTCAGAACAACCCCAGTAAGAGGCAGTGCTTCGTTAAACGCTTTTGCTGTATTTGCCGCATCCTGCCCCGTCATCGCATCGACAACAAATAGGGTTTCTACAGGCTTGATAATGCGATGGACTTCTTGGATTTCCTCCATCATCGCCTCATCAACGTGCAAGCGCCCAGCTGTATCCACAAGTAATACATCATAGAATTGCAATTGAGCATGTTTTAAAGCTTTTTGCACAATCGCCGCAGGCTTCTCTTTAACATCGGAAGGGAAGAAATCAATTCCAACTGTTTCAGCCAATGTTTCTAACTGCTTGATCGCCGCTGGACGATACACGTCAGCAGAGACCACTAAAACTTTTTTCTTTTGTTTTTCTTTTAATAGCTTACCTAGTTTTGCAACGCTGGTTGTTTTACCCGCACCTTGCAAACCTGCCATCAACACCACAGCAGGTGGTTGTGCAGAAAGGTTGAGCTGATGGTTCTCTTCCCCCATCGCTCGAGTAAGCTCATTTTGAACAATTTTGATGAACTCTTGGCCTGGCGTTAAGCTTTTATTGACATCTTGGCCAACAGCACTCTCTTTTACCTTTTGAATAAATTCACGGACAACGGGGAGCGCAACGTCTGCTTCCAGCAAAGCCATGCGAACTTCACGCAATGTATCTTTAATATTATCGTCAGTCAGACGACCACGCCCGCTGATGTTGCGCAAAGTGCGCGATAGTCTGTCAGTTAAATTATCAAACATATGTCTTAGCTCAATTCTGTTTATGGGCCTACTGTCAAAGCTAGATTTGGTTATGAATACTGCAAAATACAAGTATTGAGTGGCTCATTTCGGCAAATTTGCTTATCGGTCTTTTCAAAGCAAAATAACCACTGACAGCCACAACTGAAACCAACGCCGAAAATTTTCGTCACAGTGTATCATACCTGACGTATATTCGCTGCACCCTGTTGGAGGTTGTTTTTACAGGCCAGATACCAAAATTATCCTCATTTTTAAATGAACATGGCCTGTAAAAAGGACTCTTAAATGCGATTAGCGATTAAGAAGAGGCTTATTAACAGTGCTAATGGTTGGAGCCTACAGTTGCACGCGTTATACTAGCTAACATTATCCACTAAAAATGAATAACGACACTATACTATGCCCGTATTTGCAGTCATAGCAGTTTGTACATATCTGTTCAGCATATCGCTGATCGTTCCCGGCCAGGTTCGTAAACAACCTGTCTATCGCCGGTTAGCCCTCTTATTAGCTGTTGTTGCACTGATTACCCATGCAATCACGCTAAAGTTGCTTATTTTTCGTGGAGCAGAAGGACAAAACCTCACATTGCTGAATTTAGGTTCCGCAGTTAGCCTATTAATGTGCATCATCATGACGGTGGTCGCCTACAAAGGCAAAGCGTGGTATTTGACACCTATTGTCTATAGTTTTGCCATTATTAATTTAATCCTCTCAGCCGTGATGCCAGGTGAATTTATCACCCATCTAGAAGGCAGCGTCCCGCTATTTATTCACATTGGCTTGGCCTTGCTTAGCTATGCAACCCTTTTAATTGCCGCCTTGTATGCATTCCAAGTCGCGCTTATTGACTATCAACTTAAAAATAAAACGTTCAAATTCAGAGCTGATATGCCACCAATGATGGTCATTGAGCGTAAAATGTTTCATATCACCCAAGTTGGTGTCATTCTGCTAACCTTAACTTTATGTACGGGCTTTATTTATATGGATAATATCTTTGATAAAGAGAATATTCATAAGTCTGTGTTATCAGTTGTCGCTTGGTTCGTCTATATCATTTTATTATGGGGTCATTTTCATGGAGGTTGGCGCGGAAAAAGAGTCCTATTTTTCCATGTAGCAGGCGCCTTTATCCTAACAATGGCTTTTTTCGGCAACCGGCTGATGCAACAAATTATGGTATCTTATCCATAAGATGGATAAAATAATCTTATCTATACTGCATAAGGAACCTAGTTTTTGGATCACGTATCTACTGGTACGCTCATCATCATATTAATCGTTTTAATTATTATGTCAGCATACTTTTCAGCCTCAGAAACAGGTATGATGACGCTGAACCGTTATCGCTTAAAGCACCTCGCCAAACAAGGCAACCGTTCTGCAAAACGAGTTGAAAAATTACTCAGACACCCTGATAAACTGATTAGTTTGATCCTAATTGGTAATAACCTGATTAATATCGTAGCTTCGTCACTCGCGACTATTGTGGGGATGCGTTTATACGGTAACGCAGGGGTGGCAATTGCAACAGGTATTTTTAACCTTCATCATCTTAGTCTTCGCTGAAGTTTTACCTAAAACGATCGCGGCGCTATACCCAGAAAAAGTCGCTTTTCCAAGTAGCTATATTTTAAAACCTCTACAAAAAATTATGCTGCCTGTTGTTTGGGCCTTCAATAAAATTACACTGATGTTTATGTACATTTGTGGAATAAAACCCCCTGTTATACGTAGCGATGCTGTAAGTAAAGATGAGTTAAGAACTATCGTTAATGAGTCGAAAGCAAAGCTCAGTCGACGTAATCAAGACATGTTGCTATCTATCTTAGATCTTGAAAAAGTGACTGTCGGCGACATTATGCTGCCAAGAAATGAGATAGTAGGCATTGATGTTAATGATGATTGGAAATCCATTGTACGCCAATTAACTCACTCACCTCATGGGCGTATTGTACTGTATCGTGATTCACTGGATGATGCGATTGGGATCTTACGAGTACGCGAAGCCTATCGCATGATGATGGAAAAACGCGAGTTCAATAAACAAAATCTGATCAAAGCCGCCGATAATATCTATTTTATTCCAAATAGTACGCTGTTAAGTACTCAGCTAATTAATTTTCAGCATAACAAAGAGAAAATAGGCATCATTGTCGATGAGTATGGTGAGATCCAAGGTCTGATTACTGTTGAAGACATCTTAGAAGAGATCGTCGGTGACTTTACAACCTCCATGTCACCATCATTGGCTGAAGAAGTTCTACCTCAAAGCGACGGGAGTGTACTCGTTGATGGTACAGCGAATATTCGAGACCTTAACAAAGCCCTTGATTGGCACCTGCCTATCGATGGCCCAAGAACTGTGAATGGTATGGTGTTGGAAGCTATTGGGGATATACCTGAATTACAAGAGAAAATTGTTATTTCACACTACTTAGTTGAAGTATTAGAAATCAGTGACAATATTATCAAACAGGTAAAAATTACGCCTTTAAACACAAAGTCGGCGGTATCTTCCTCTTAGTAAGCACAAATAAAAACTGCACCTGTATCGAATATCAGGTGCAGTTTATCCAGAAGCTATTTATCTAAACGTGTAGTTCTGTCAACTTCTCAGCTGGTAAGGCTAGCTCATCATTTTTGTTAACACGGATTTCTGACGCTAAGACATTGCGTGCAATTTGTTGAGCTTCTTCCAGTGAATGCATTTTATAAGTGCCACACTGGTAAATATTCAGTTCAGGGATCTTCGCTTGATCTTGGACTTTCAGTACATCCTGCATTGCACTTTTCCATGCATTCGCTACGCGTTGTTCATCAGGCTCTCCAATCAAGCTCATATAAAAGCCTGTACGGCATCCCATTGGCGAGATATCAATGATCTCAACACCATCACCGTTGAGGTGATCACGCATAAAACCTGCAAATAGGTGTTCTAGTGTATGAGTACCTTTCTCTGACATTGCCTCTTTGTTAGGAACCGTGAAACGCAGGTCGAAAACTGTAATCGTATCTCCACTTGGAGTTTGCATGGTTTTCGCCACACGGACGGCAGGTGCAGCCATACGCGTATGATCTACAGTAAAACTGTCTAATAACGGCATTTCTTGACCTCCTGAAAAAATTATTTTTATTTTCAAAAAATAAATGAAACTATTTTGGAATCGCCGAGTCTTAATAAATGAAAGACGCGCAAATTTGTTATCATCCCTAATTCTCTAAGAGATTTTATATTTGGCCACTTAACGTGGCCATTTTCTTTTTAACGCCCTGCATGCTTGTGCAGATACTCTTCAAAGCTTTCGGTTTGCTCTTTCTCTAGCATAGCTTGTTTTTCAATGGAAGCTAATCGAGCTTCTTCAAACTGTGCCTCAGTGATCACCTCGTAAGGTTCACTCACCAATTGCTGATAATATTTTTCTGCCAATGCTAAGCCATAGCCACCAATGCCTTGCTCAATCATTTTATCCATCACTAAAGCAGAATATGTCAGTGTTGGATCTTCAAACATCGCAACAAATTGGTGACAAACATCACGATACTTAGCATCACAGCAAGTATCAAGGACTTCAGCTACACGGATCAGATCGTTAAATAACTGCTGCCCGACTTCGACGAGTGGCTTCATTTCACTGCCACAACCAATACCGATGACTTGCCCAGGCTTACGCCCTTCGAGGATCACTCGGTTCCAGTTTTTACGGCTACAATCCAATTCCTGAGCGTTCATTTCAGGTGCATCAGCTAACACACACCCAAATTAAAAACAGGTCGAGGAAACGAGTTTGTGTTTCATCAACACCAATCGCACTGAATGGGTTAATATCTAACGCTCTTACCTCAATATATTCGATGCCACCGCGTAGCAACGCATCTGACGGCGATTCATCACCTTTAGGCACACGTTTAGGGCGTATAGGGGCATACAATTCGTTTTCAATTTGCAACACATTAGTGTTCAATTGAATGTATTTGCCCTCTTTTTTAACACCTAGTGCAGCAAACTCCTCAGATGGTTTGTAAATGGCTTTTTTCAAGCCCGCGACATAACTATCTAAGTCATTAAATGTAATGTTTAAATCGCTCTGAGATTTATTTGTATAGCCCAAATCACTCATTCTCAGTGACGTCGCATATGGCAAGTAATAAGTACCACCAGCGGTCTTTTCAAATGTGAGTTTGGTATCCCTATCTTTGAGGAACGACCCGCAAATTGCAGGAGAAGCGCCAAATAAATAAGGAATAACCCAACCAAAGCGATAATAGTTCCTGATCAGACGTAGATAGCCATCCGAGATTTGTGCTTTGCCACTTTCAGCGTCTTTAACACCCGCCCACGCTTGCCAAAACTCAATTGGCAAGGAGAAGTTGTAATGAACACCAGCAATGGTCTGCATTAATGCACCATAACGGTTTTTCAGCCCTTCGCGATATAAATTCTTGAAGCGGCCAACATTAGATGAGCCATATTGTGCCAGCGTGATTTTATCCTCGTTTTCGATAAAACAAGGCATGCTTAACGGCCACATCCTTTCATTATGCATCTGACGCGCCGTATAGCGATGTAAATCCCTAAGAAAAGCCAAACTATGCCCAATACTTTTATCAACAGGTGTGATGAATTCAAGTAAAGGCTCAGCAAAATCTGTCGTGATCCATTTATGTGTTAATGCTTTCCCCAACTCTTCCGGATGCAAAGTTTCAGCAATAGAACCTTCCGGAGTAACACGTAATGTTTCACGTTCAATACCACGTTGAATACCATTTAGTGCTTCTGGGTGCGCCTCTAACCATGAGAGCGCTTTAGATACGTCCGGGATCAAATCGACCTCCCGCCAGTGATGTCATTTTATTTTAGTAAGGTGCTTACTTTAGCGTAAATGGAGGAAATTGTCGCTGTTTAGATGTGTGGTTTATATAAAGCGAATCATTGAAACAGTATTAAATAAACAATAAAGCCAATAATAGGGCTAAAAAAATTTCTCTTTTGAGGGGCTTCTGATTATGGTACATCTGAAAGGATTCGAGCCTATGACCGCTCGGTTCGTAGCCGAGTACTCTATCCAACTGAGCGACGGATACAAATGCTTTTACTGCTGAACGGTGTGTTCAACACTTCACAATACTGTTTATCGAGGGGGTATTTGGTACGCTAGATTAGCTAGTAGATGGTGCATCCGGGAGGATTCGAACCTCCGACCGCTCGGTTCGTAGCCGAGTACTCTATCCAGCTGAGCTACGGATGCAAATTCTTTTACTGCTGAACAGTGTGTTCAACAATTCACAATGCTGTTTATCGAGGGGATATTTGATACGCTAGATTAGCTAGTAGATGGTGCATCCGGGAGGATTCGAACCTCCGACCGCTCGGTTCGTAGCCGAGTACTCTATCCAGCTGAGCTACGGATGCATTACAATATCAAACTCTACACTTCTCAATGACTACTGTTGTTTCAGTTCTTAAAAACCAAAACGCAACCCCACCAGCTTTACTTATAGGGTTAAATATGGTGCATCCGGGAGGATTCGAACCTCCGACCGCTCGGTTCGTAGCCGAGTACTCTATCCAGCTGAGCTACGGATGCAGCATCTAAAATGGCGGTGAGGGAGGGATTCGAACCCTCGATGCAGCTTTTGACCGCATACTCCCTTAGCAGGGGAGCGCCTTCAGCCTCTCGGCCACCTCACCGTTTTTAGTCACAGGCGATTTGTTTTTGACATCTCGTCTCTGTGTGGCGCACATATTACTTTCCTCGCTTTAGAAGTCAAACAATTTTTCCAAACTTTTTACTTTTCAATGATCGTTTGCACATTTCACAAGCAAGATGATTAGTTTAGCATCGAAAATCATATTCATCACGGGGTAATTTCACAATTTTTAAGGTCGTAAAAAAACGACTCATTGTGAAATTCAATCGTGAAAATATGCTAGCAAAACATGTTAATCATCATATGCAGTGCAAGAGAAGTGGTAAGGGCCATAGAATAAAAGGCCAATTAGCCACAGGGAAGCGAGAAAAAATTAAATATAGGAAGGGATATAGATAAAAGACAAGCGTCCATCTTTGCTGTGTGGGTCAAGATATGGACGCTTATTCATTATTATTGATTGTCTGGTTGAGTCTTTTCAGCCTGGATCCGTTGATAAATTTCTTCACGGTGAACAGAAACTTCCTTTGGGGCATTGACACCAATACGAACTTGATTGCCTTTTACTCCCAGTACCGTAACTGTTACCTCATCGCCTATCATGAGTGTTTCACCAACTCGACGAGTCAGAATAAGCATTCTTTGCTCCTTGAAATATTAAAAGAGTCGGGTCTCTAGGTTTCCCCCGCTATTGTCCATCACACACCGTGAAAACGTAAAGCAATGATATACACCTAAAGCATTGATGCCATCAAGGCAATCATTTTTAATTATATACATACAAAATATAACACCACTTACAACACTTTAACAATGTTGCAACAGCGAAAGTTACCTCACGGTGTATGAGGTAACTTCCCCAGTAGCTAGAGCCGTGAAGACACCCAATCTTCTACACTTGCCATAGCTGTTGGTAACGCACTCACATCCGTACCACCAGCCTGAGCCATGTCTGGGCGCCCACCGCCTTTACCACCGACTTGTTGAGCAACATAGGATATCAAATCACCCGCCTTTATTTTAGCAGTCAAATCATTAGTTACACCAACAATTATACTGACTTTATCACCACTTGTTGTTGAAAGCACGATAATCGCTGATTTCAACTGATTTTTGAGATCATCAACCATGGTTCTCAAAAGCTTAGGTTCAGTATTATTTAATTGACTAACAAGTAATTTAACGCCTTTGATATCTTTTGCTTTGCTACTTAGTGAAGCACTTTCTTGCGATGCTTGTTGATCTTTTAATTGCAAAATCTCTTTTTCTAGCTGACGAGATTTTTCCAATGCAGACTTAACTTTTTCAACTAAGCTACTCATATCGCCTTTGAGAAGATGAGCTATCGCATTAAGTTGCTCTGACTGGCTATGAACACTTTCCAATGCGCTCTCACCTGTTGTCGCTTCAATACGACGCACACCTGCCGCTGTACCAGACTCACTGAGGATACGGAACAAACCAATATCACCAGTACGGCTTGCATGCGTACCACCACAAAGTTCGATAGAGAAATCACCGCCCATACTCAGAACACGTACGCGCTCTTCGTATTTCTCACCGAATAGTGCCATCGCACCTTTCGCTTTTGCACTCTCTAAATCCATAAGTTCCGTTTCAATTGGTGTATTCTTACGAATTTGTGCGTTAACGATATCTTCAACTTCGCGCAACTGAGCGGCTGTCATAGCCTCAAAATGTGAGAAGTCAAAGCGCAAGTATTTATCATTAACTAAAGAGCCTTTTTGTGACACATGCTCACCTAGCACTTGACGTAAAGCGGCATGTAACAAGTGAGTCGCTGAGTGATTCAGACGGATTGCATCACGTCTTTCCACATCGATTTTGGCATCAATACGATGATTAATCACCAAAGAGCCTGATTCTACCTTACCAATATGACCAATCGCTTGACCATATTTTTGGGTATCCGTCACGATAAAGCTACCGCTATCATTACGCAACAAACCTGTATCACCGACTTGACCACCTGATTCTGCGTAAAACGCCGTTTTATCAAGGATCACCAAACCTTCTTCACCTGCGTTCAGGGAATCGACTGGCTGGCCATTTTTATAGATGGCAGTTATTGTTGCTAATTGTTCATTATAGGCATAACCAGAAAATTCGCTGTGCTTTTCGACCTTAATCAGTGAATTATAGTCAGTACCAAAGCCACTTGATTCTCTAGCACGGCGACGTTGGTCTTCCATTGCACGCTCAAAGCCTTCTTCGTCAACCTTAATATTACGTTCACGACACACATCAGCGGTTAAATCCATCGGGAAGCCGTATGTATCATATAAACGGAATACCGTTTCACCATCTAAGGTATCCCCTTTAAGGGCAGCTAGTTCTTCATCAAGTAGCTGTAGGCCGCGCTCTAAGGTACGAGCGAACTGTTCTTCTTCAGTTTTAAGTACTTTTTCAACAGTAGATTGCTGACGAGCCAGTTCATCCGCTGCGGACCCCATAACGTTAATGAGTGGCGCCACTAGTTTGTAGAAGAAAGTGTCTTTTGCTCCCAGCATATAACCATGACGTACTGCGCGGCGAATAATACGGCGCAATACATAACCACGACCTTCGTTGGATGGAATAACACCATCACTCACGAGGAATGCACAAGAACGGATATGGTCAGCAATGACACGAAGTGATTTATTTGAAAGGTCGTTAGAACCTGTCGCTTTAGCGGCTGCTGCGATCAGCTCTTGGAAAATATCGATATCATAGTTAGAGTTGACATGCTGCAATACTGCCGCAATACGCTCAAGCCCCATCCCTGTATCCACTGACGGCTTAGGTAGTGGTTCCATCGTGCCATCGGATTGACGGTTAAACTGCATGAAAACGATGTTCCAGATTTCGATATAACGGTCACCATCTTCTTCAGGGCTTCCTGGAGGACCACCCCAGATATGCTCACCATGATCATAGAAAATTTCGGTACATGGACCACAAGGACCTGTATCCCCCATCTGCCAGAAATTGTCAGATGCGTATGGCGCCCCTTTGTTATCACCAATACGGATAATACGATCTACAGGAATACCGACTTCTTTGTGCCAAATATCATAGGCCTCATCATCGGTCTCGTAGACGGTCACCCACAATTTTTCTTTTGGTAAGTTGAACCATTCTTTCCCAGTTAATAGCTCCCAAGCAAAGTTGATTGCATCATGTTTGAAGTAATCACCGAAGCTAAAGTTGCCAAGCATTTCAAAGAAAGTATGGTGGCGGGCTGTGTAGCCAACGTTTTCTAAATCGTTATGTTTACCACCTGCTCGCACACATCTTTGTGCTGTTGTCGCTCGGGAATATGCTCTTTTATCCAGACCAAGAAAAACATCTTTGAACTGGTTCATCCCTGCGTTAGTGAACAATAATGTTGGGTCATTGTTTGGCACTAGCGAACTGCTACTGACCACCTGATGACCTTTTGTATGAAAAAAGTCGAGAAACGCTTGACGGATCTCAGCGGTGCTTTTACTCATAATTATCCCGATTTCAAGCTGGAAACTGAATTACGAATTGTTGAGATGGAATGTAACATCACCTCTAATCAACTCTCCGATTAAAAAGTGACTGATAAGATAAAGTCTCTTTGTGTAGAAGTAAAATTTATACTCTTCATACTTCAAGTTGTAGCATGGTTGACTATGTTCACTCGTCCTAGTTACAGACATGATACATGTTCTTAGCGACTTATTTTTTTGTCGCCTCGCTGCGCCTTGAATTTTTTGTAGTATAGATACATCCATTCGTGGCTTTCATTGTAAAGCGTCTGAATATTTTCTGAAAGTATGTTTATACCTTTCAATGGGCTATTTTTCCACAGAAAAACCATTGTTCATCCCATTATAGCTCAAATGAAAAACAAAAAAACGCCACTCATTTTAGAGTGGCGTTTATAATCTTTTTATTTATCAAACTAATAAGTTCGTATTAAAATTCTTCTGGTGTCTCATCTTCATCAGTTTCACTGATATAGTCAGCCGCTGCACTGCTAAACTCACCAGTATGCGTTAAAAGCATTTCACGCAATTTTTTATCGAGTTCTTCTGCAATTTCCCGATGCTCTTTCAGATACGTTGTCGCGTTTGCTTTACCTTGACCGATTTTATCACCGTTATAGCTATACCAAGCACCGGCTTTTTCAATCAACTTATGTTTAACACCTAAGTCGATCAATTCACCATAGGTGTTAATGCCTTCACCATAAAGGATTTGGAATTCAGCCTGTTTAAATGGCGCAGCAACTTTGTTTTTAACAACTTTAACGCGTGTTTCGCTACCTACAATTTCTTCACCATTTTTGACAGCACCGATACGGCGAATATCTAAACGAACAGAAGCGTAGAATTTCAGAGCGTTACCACCTGTAGTGGTTTCAGGGTTACCAAACATAACGCCAATCTTCATACGGATTTGGTTAATGAAGATTAAAAGTGTATTCGAGTTCTTTAAGTTACCCGCTAATTTACGCATCGCTTGGCTCATCATACGAGCCGCTAAGCCCATGTGTGAATCACCGATTTCACCTTCAATTTCAGCTTTTGGTGTTAATGCGGCCACGGAGTCAACGATAATGACATCAACAGCGCCTGAACGCGTCAGTGCATCACAAATCTCTAATGCTTGCTCACCAGTATCAGGTTGAGAACATAGAAGGTTATCGATATCAACACCCAGTTTTTTCGCATAGATTGGATCTAGCGCATGTTCAGCGTCGATAAATGCACAGGTTTTTCCGCTACGTTGTGCTGCTGCAATAACTTGCAACGTGAGTGTTGTTTTACCAGAAGATTCAGGACCATAAATTTCGACAATACGCCCTAATGGCAAACCACCTGCACCTAAAGCCACATCAAGAGATAAAGAGCCTGTTGAAATAGTTTCTACGTCCATTGAGCGGTCTTCACCAAGACGCATGATAGAGCCTTTACCAAATTGCTTTTCAATTTGACCTAACGCTGCAGCTAATGCCTTTTGTTTGTTTTCATCGATAGCCATGTTCACTCCCTTTGGTGCAATGGACTCTCCCACTGCAAATAGAACGATTGAATTCGGTTTGTTGATGATAAGTATACTGTATAATCATACAGTATCAAGAAGATTTTTAACTTAACATTTGTAAAAGTGTTTCAAGTGCATAAGTGGTTGATTGTAAACGAATTGCATTTCTATCACCTTGGAACACACAATGCTTAGTCGTAATATTAACAGTACCTGTAGAGTGTTTTTGAGCAAATCCAAACCAAACAGTACCAACCGGTTTTTCCTCACTACCGCCACCGGGACCTGCGATACCGCTGACGGAAACCGCCACATCAGCGGCGGCTTCTTTAAGTGCACCAAGCGCCATCTCCGAAACGACTTGCTCACTCACTGCGCCATACTTCTGCAATGAGGCTTCTGTCACACCGATCATCTGGTGTTTTGCCTCATTACTGTATGTCACAAACCCTCTATGAAAGTAATCCGAACTACCGGCAATATCCGTCAATACTTTTGCAATCCACCCGCCGGTACATGACTCCGCACAGGTTATCGTTTTACCTTGTTTTTTTGAGGAGCTGACCAAGCTGAACGCTTAATGTTTCGAGATAACTTTCATTTTTCATTTGATTGTTTACCTTTACATGCCTATTTTTTGCGTGCGCGATCCCAGATCCACAACCCAGCAATTGCGATAGCAAATACCGAGCCAAAGCCAATACCGACACTAATCACAGACAACCCAGCTTTCATTGCCAGTGAATATAGCCCTAACATAATAAGCATGGCGCTATTTTCACCTAGATTTTGCACCGCTATCGCGTTACCAGCCCCAACCGTTTCCTTACCTTTTTCTTGCAGTAACGCATTGAGAGGAACTACAAATAGCCCACCAAAAATCCCTAATACAGCCAAGATGGCGTAAGAAGGCATGAGTTTAGTTTGCAGAGCAAGTAATATCACCATAACGCCAATCACAATCCCTGCGGGAATACAGCGTGATACGGTTTTTAATGTAATAAATTTTGCGGCAAGCCCCGCTCCCACGACAATACCGACGGCAACCGCGGCATTAAGGTAGGTTGGCGTTGCATTATCTTGTAAGCCTAATGCGATAGGAACCCATGCCACTAATAAGAAGCGTAAAGTGACGCCCGCGCCCCAAAACATGCTAGTTCCGACCAATGAAAAACGGCTTTCTTGGTTTGCCCACAGCGTGCGGCAGGCTGTCCAAAAATCAATAAATAGTTTTTTAAAATGCCAGCCTTTACCAGGGCGAGCGGCAACTAATCGAGGAATATAAAAATTGGCAATTACCGCTAACGCATAAAGCACAGCACAGGTCGCAAGGGCTAATATTAGGCTAACATCAGATAAAATACCGCCAACAACTGAGCCAACTAATATAGCGGCGATTGTTGATGCTTCCATAACGCCGTTTGCTTTTACTAAGTTATCGCCACTGGTTAGTTCACCTAAGATACCGTATTTTGCAGGGGAATATGATGCTGCGCCAATCCCAACAAGCCCATAACAAAGGAATGGGTTAAGACCCAAGCAGATCCCCAGCGCGCCAATAAACTTAAACAAGTTTGAAACTAACATGACACGCCCTTTCGAGAAGCGATCAGCAACTTGCCCTACAAATGGCGCTAAGATGATATAGGTAAATACAAAGACCATCTGTAATACGGGATGGCTCCATTCAGGATAAAACTCCGCTTTTAACTGGGCTAAAATGGCAAATAACAGCGCATTATCAGCAAAAGCGGAAAGAAACTGCGAAGCCAGAACCGCTTTCATCCCTCGGCTCATGAGTGGCGCATTGACATCTTGCATACCTTCAATCCTCTAACGCCATCTGTTTAAGCGTAACGAAATCTGTTTTACCCGTTCCGAGCACTGGTAACTCTTTTACAACACGAATATCCCGCGGCACAGCTAATTCGGTTAAGCCCTTACTTTTTGCGGCAGATGAAAGTGCACTTCTATCCAGCTCTTTATCTGTGGTAAACAGGACCAATGCCTCGCCTTTACTGCTATCCGGTTTCGTAACCACAGCATGATGGGCGTTTGGCGACAAACTGAATACCATCTGTTCAATACTTTCGAGTGAAACCATTTCACCAGCAAGCTTCGCAAATCTTTTGACACGGCCTTTAATCGTGCAGTAATTGAGTTCATCAAGTACGACGATATCACCTGTGTCATACCATCCTTCTTCTTGCTCACCATGCTGGTTTTCTGCCGATGGTTTTTCAAGAACGCCGGGCGCTTCAACACGCAAATACCCTTTCATGATATTTGGCCCTTTGAGTTGCAACTTGCCTCCATTTTCAATCCCGGAAATTGGGATAATACGGGAGTCCATTTGTGGCAATATTTGCCCTACCGTGCCTTCTTTAGAGGCCATCGGAACATTGATAGAGACAATAGGCGCACACTCAGTCACACCATAACCTTCAAGAATACGAATGCCGAATTTATCAAACCAAATCTTCTTGGTGCTATCTGATAATTTTTCAGCACCCGCAACAACATAGCGTAATCGTGCAAAATCATATTGATGAGCAAAACGTGCGTAGTTAGCCAAAAATGTTGATGTGCCAAATAACACAGTGCAATTTTTGTCATACACTAATTCAGGGATAACTCGGTAATGGAGTGGGCTTGGGTATAAAAAGACCCGGCTTCCTGAAAAGAGAGGAATAAATAGCCCAACCGTTAACCCAAAAGCGTGAAAGAGTGGCAACGATGACATAAAACGGTCACGAGGCGTAAAGTCTGCGATGGTTTTAATTTGCTCAACGTTTGCCATAAGGCTAGCGTGGCTGTGCACAACCCCTTTTGGCGTGCCTTCTGAACCAGAAGTAAACAGTACTAATGCTTCATCTTCAGCCTTACGAGGAATCACGGCCTTAGCTGGCATTAATAGGTGTTTAACTATCCATAATTTATCTTGCCAAGTTACGGTATCTTTTAAATCTTCAAGGTAAATCCAATTTGCTTCAGTAACTTGCTCTGGAATATGGGTTAAATTGCCTTTTTCAAGAAATTGTCGTGACGTAAAGATAACTTTTGCTTGAGAAGCTTTAAGTGCATTACGAATACCATGGCTACCCGCCGTATAATTCAGCATGGCAGGAACTCGTCCACGCATTAAAGCCCCGAAAATAGCGGCCGCCGTCACTGTTGTATTTGGTAATAATAGGCCAATACGCTCATTTTCATGGGTATAACGTTCGATTATTCGCCCAACGCCTAACGATTTTTTCAACAGCGTTTGGTAGTTATCTTCTTTAAAATTAATATCTTCAATACATGGCGAACGGCGCCCAAAGCGTTTTACGCTCTGAATAAATTCTTCAACCAGTGTGACTTGAGGACGGCAAGCCATACGTGCTGACTTCATGATGCTATATAAATGAATACCGGCTAAACGACGGCGTTCAATCGCTTTTGCCGCTTCAGGCATAGGGATAGTTTCAGCGGGTAAAATATGCAGAGTGATTTGAGGAAACCATTTCAAAGGAATAATACCTTTTAGGCGGCTAAAAATAACTCCTTTCAGCGCCTTCAATACGAATAGGTACCACTTTTGCCCCTGATTTTGCCGCAACAAATGCCGCACCGTCATAAATTTTCATCAGCGAGCCGTGAACGCTGATACGCCCTTCAGGGAAAATAACGATTGGACGGCCTTTTTCAACTTCTTTGACTAGTTTGCGGATCCCCAGAGGGTTTGCCGGATCAAGAGGAACAATATCAGCATAAGGTTTTAGTAGTTTGATCATTCTCGGTGTTGCAACAGTCGAATAAACTGCAAACACAGGCTTGATAGGTAAAAACAGCGCAATTAATATCCCATCAATGAATGAAACATGGTTAGGTGTAATTAGACATTTGTCTTGATATAACTCTTTTTCGTCTCCCAGTACGCGGATACGAAATAAAAATCTAAGTACTGCCCTGAGCATATTTGCCAGCATAATAAATCCCTATGTTTTGTCTTCTTTTATCATTCCAACAGATAATTATGTCTTGAAAACCAGAATTAAGCTAAGTAGTTTACTCCTAAAGTGCCTTGAAGCACGATGCTTTTAAGCCAAATTTGTTAATTGAGTGATAATTGTCTCGACGGGCAGCTCCGCATCAATCACATAATGTGCGGTTGCTTGATAAAGAGGCTCCCTTTGTGACATGACCTCTTCAATTTCTTCTAATATTGATTTGCCTGTTAAGCTTGGACGTTGATCAGCTTGCGGCTCTGCTGCTAGTCTCGCCGCCAAAACCTCTGGTTTCGCGCTCAAATAGATCACCGTGCCATTATCACGCATCACACGTTGGTTTTCTTCAGATAGGATAATGCCGCCCCCCCGTCGATACCACGGCATCTGGATCGGCTATCGATTTTAATACTTCACTTTCTAAGTGACGAAAGTATTCCCAGCCATGTTGTTCTACTATCCGCGCAATACTGGTTCCTGCACGTTCAACAATCAATTTATCGGTATCAATGAATTGACATGCTTTATAATCAGCCAATCGCCTACCGATTGTTGTTTTCCCTGAACCTCTCGGACCTATTATGTAAAACATTTTGATTCATCCCATTGTCATGATCATTACGAGGCATACGCTACGCGTTATAGATTTTTTAGTCTCCAAAACAACCAATAATCATAAAAACAAAGCCACACGCTAAGTGTGGCCTAATTATTATTATTTAACTTTTAAGCTCGGTTAAGGAAGTCTCCATAACCAATCCATTTGTATGTCGTCAAGGCATCTAATCCCATTGGACCACGAGAATGCAGTTTTTGTGTACTCACAGCAACTTCAGCGCCTAGTCCAAATTGACCTCCGTCGGTAAACCGAGTACTTGCATTGACATACACTGCCGCAGAATCTACACGTAGGACAAAGTAGTCAGCTTGGCGGATAGATTCCGTTAAAATAGCATCGGAGTGTGCGGTGCCATAGGTTCGAATATGGTCGATTGCGGCATCAATTCCCGAGACAATTTCAACATTCAGATCGAGTGATAACCACTCATCCACTAAGTTTTCAGGCGTGACATCGACCACTTTTGCAGGCCCTTTTTGCAAGTACGGCATAGCTTGCTTGCTGGCATGTAAAGTGACCTGCTGTTCAGCCATTTTTTGGCTTAGTAGAGGTAAAAACGCCGCCGCAATTTTTTCATGAACCAATACGGTTTCAAGTGAATTACAAGCGCTTGGACGTTGGACTTTTGCATTAATCAGCACGTTGATTGCTTTATCAAAATCAACTGATTCATCAACAAATGTGTGACAAAACACCAATCCCACCGGTGATCACAGGGATCGTCGATTGCTCACGACACAATTTATGTAGCCCTGCTCCACCTCTTGGGATCAGCATATCAACATAACGATCTAATTTGAGTAGCTGCGCCACTAATTCACGATCAGGGTTATTAATCGCTTGAATAGCATTCGCCGATATGCCGCTATTTTTTAATGCTTTTTGGATCACGTCTGTGATAGCCAAATTGGTATTATGCGTTTCTTTACCACCACGTAAAATAGCCGCGTTACCTGTTTTTAAGCATAAAGCAGCCACGTCAACGGTCACATTTGGGCGAGCTTCATAGATCACCCCAACAACCCCTAGTGGCACACGGCGACGTTGTAAATTTAAACCGCTATCCAACAGATTGCCATCAATCACTTGCCCGACAGGATCGGCTAATTGGCACACTTTTCTAACATCGTCCGCGATATTTTTTAGGCGCTCTGGCGTTAGTAATAAACGATCTTGCAGTGCAGGCGACATCCCATTTGCACGAGCTTGTTCTATGTCTTTTTCGTTAGCGGCAAGAATTGCTGCACTTTCTTGTTCCAGTAGATCAGCAATTTGCTCTAAAGCCGCATTTTTTTGTTTTGTACTTAATTGGGCGAGTTGCCATGAGGCTTCACGAGCCGATTTTCCCATTTGTTCTAACATAATTAACCCACTATCATATCGTCGCGGTGGACAGCTACAGAGCCATGTTCATAGCCCAGTATGCGGCCTATTTCCTGTGAATGATGGCCCGCAATCATTCTTAAAGCGTCACTATTATAATGAGTGACCCCGTGAGCAAGATCTTTACCTGCCATATTCCGTATCCGTACAACGGCACCACGGGAAAAATCACCTTCAATTTTTTTTGATGCCTTTCGGCAGTAAGGAGCTTCCTTTTTCCATAATAGCAAGTTGAGCGCCATCATCGATATATATATCGCCAGCCGCTGGAGCACCAAAGATCCAACGCTTGCGGTTTTCCATTGGGTTTTTCTGCCCATAAAACCGCGTGCCTACTGGAATATCTTCAATCACCGCGTTGATCACATCTGGCTTATTACCTGCCGCAATAATGACATCTATTCCTGCTCTTCCTGCAACATCGGCGGCTTGCAACTTAGTTGCCATCCCCCCCGTCCCCAGACCAGTAACACTTCCCCCCGCCATTTCACGCAATTCATCATTGATGCCATACACTTCTGGGATCAGTTTTGCATTCGGGTTACTACGAGGGTCAGAATCAAATAACCCTTCAATATCTGTCAATAATAGCAATTTGTCAGCATCACCAAGGATAGCGGCAAGGGCTGATAAATTATCATTATCCCCCACTTTAATTTCAGCGGTTGCGACAGCATCATTCTCATTAATCACAGGCACAATGCCATTATCAAGCAGAGCCTGCAATGTATCTCGGGCATTCAAAAAGCGCTCTCTGTCTTCCAGATCGGCCCGTGTCAACAGCATCTGCCCAATATGAATACCATAAATAGAGAATAGACGTTCCCATAACTGAATAAGGCGGCTTTGCCCTACCGCTGCAAGAAGCTGCTTCGACGCGATTGTCGCTGGAAGTTCGGGGTAATTAAGGTGTTCACGACCAGCAGCGATAGCGCCAGACGTGACAATAATAATACGATGCCCTTTTTGATATTGTTGCGCACACTGCCTGACTAACTCAACAATATGAGCTTGGTTCAATTGCCGTGAGCCTCCGGTCAATACACTAGTGCCTAATTTAACAACAAGTGTCTGGCTATTTTTCATCATTTTTCTGCCATTAAAATTAATCAATACAAATTAGGTATCATTTTTATCAGTTGGAGCGCGTTATGCCAACAGGCATAACGCTAAATTCAACAAAAGTTGGCTTAAAACAATTTTATGCGCTTAATTCCAATTTAAATTCTGCCATTTTTGCGGAAGGAAACAAAGATAGCTCAAGCTCAGAAAGTTGTTTGGAAAGGGATTGATGGAAGGATATGAGGTTCTGCTCAATGATATCAAGGGTTGCATTATCTTTCAGTGGCTTATCTTGCCAAGTACCATGAACATTGTACAAACCCAAATGGTATGAATACTCAAACCCATCTTCATTTGGTGATAATAGCATCCACCAGCCCCAAAACTCGCGTCTTTCTGGTGCTGAATTGACATTAACGCAAACAGTCAGGCTATCGAAAAAATAGCAACCATCTAAACATTGCTTTTCTCGTAGATAAGGTCCTAAAGCAGAAAACTTCTTTAAATACTTCCCATTAGAGTAATCAGTAGGTAACGCCATGTAAGGATCTCCTTTTTGAGAAGATCCCTTTTTAACAAAAGTTAAAAAATAATCAAGTTATTAAATAAAATTAAACAATTTTACTTTTTAACCAATCTGTTGTTTCACTCAGTGACTTTTGGAAGTTTTCAAAAACAGGTGTCTCTGGCAGGGTTAATATATGGCTATCCATTGATGAACGCCTGATCAAATCGGATTCTGCTTTAGGACTATAAATATCACCTTTCCAATAAACCGACATCATAGGCACACGACAACGACGCCCTAAAAGCCCTTGATTTTTTAATGAATAGCAACTTAATTCATGCCGTAATGCCGCACCATCAACATGATAAATTCCTAAACGACTGGCGAAAACATCCAGCTCCATACGTGGAATATCGCGCTGATATTTTTCTTCATGCAATAAACTGTGTACAACTGGCCCTAAGACAGCGACAGCTTTGATTTTATCAGGGCACATATAGGCAAGCCTTAAAGCGACATTGGCGCCAAAGCGCAATCCAACAAGGCCAAAGCGTGTATGGTCTATCCATGGGATTGTGTTTAGCTGGCGAACCACTTGCTCATGGAGTTCACTGGTTTCTTGGGATAGCTTATATTTAATTGAATAGCCAATTGACGGCATATCTAATGTCAACATGGCAATACCAAGTGGCTCAAGGTAGTCACGGAAAAAACGGCAATAATCGATTTGTAAACTATCCAGCGTTCCACATACCATGACTGTCGGATAAGGCCCCTGACCCGTTGAAGGGATATGTAAAAAGCCACATACCTCTTTATTGCCATCGACCTTAAACGCGATTTTTTTCAGTTTATAACGCGAAAATTGTGCGGCGCTATCATAGGCTTTGCATGCCAAGAGAATCGCTTGATCCGCTAATTCATCGCCTTTTATAAAAGGGTAAGCGGCAATACTGTACAAATTGGCAGCACGCAACCATGCCCGACTGGCTTTTTCTCCTCCTTCAAACTGCAAGGCTTTTTGTTGCCATTGCATGGCTTGATGAGACCACTCAAAGCACCAGTTACCGCGACGATTACCAATGATGGTATCAAGTAAATGTTCATCGCTACGTTCGGCTTCTGTTACCGCAATACGGCTCAAAACCTCTTCAATTTCTAAAGCGTCAATACCACGCCAAATCCACAACAAGCGATTGATCATACGATACCAGCCCGCGTGCTGGGCACCACTTAATGCCGAATGGCTATTGACAATAGGGGCGCTATAAGCGGAGTAAGAAACTAATGTTGATGTTTCAGTTTGCTTAACTTTTGGCTTGAACAGTTTTTCGGAGAGATTTTGTTGAGTCATCCTGATAACCTGTCGGTTGAGCTAAAATAAAAAGGGAATGCCATTGCATCCCCCTTATCATAACGTTTCGTGTTTAATTTTATTAGGTAATAATGTTTTAAGCATCATAATAAAGGGCCCCCCCCATATTAGCGCTATTTTTACCTGTCATTTAGATCTAACTCAAAACCGTTATGGTTTATTTATCTTGCTCACACAAAGGCTTTACAAACACCACGCCCATATCCCATGGCTGTTCAATCCACGTGTTTTGTGGAATATCAACGACATAATCATCCACCAATGGGCGGCCTGCTGGTTTTGCAAAAATTGTCACAAAATGTGCTTTTGGGTACATATCACGAATGGCTTTTGCAGTACCACCAGTGTCAACGAGGTCGTCAATGACAATGAAACCTTCCCCATCACCTTCGGCACGTTTAATGACTTTCAATTCACGCTGGTTGTCATGGTCATAGCTGGAGATGCATACGGTATCAACATGGCGGATACCCAATTCACGTGCAAGAAGTGCACCTGGTACAAGGCCACCACGGCTAACCGCGATAATGCCGGTCCATTGTTCGACTGGTAATAAACGTTGTGCGAGTTTACGGGCATGTATTTGCAACATATCCCACGTTACGACATATTTTTCGCTCATAAAATTCGGGTCCCGACTGCTGAGTAATACTGAAATGTGTCTTGCGGAAAAAAGGTTGCGCGAGATTATAGTGATTTGACACAGCAAAAACCAGCAAAAACGGACAATTGTGATGAATTAATATGATTTACACTGACTATTTATAACAATTAGGTGTATGCTGAGAAAATCAATCGTGTGGCCTGAATATCTGTGCCACACCTTTTAAGCAGAATAAGTAGCTAAAAATAAATAAGACCAAAGTCGCTTAAGGAGATCTAACGTGTCTGAACTAGCCAAATTGTCACCACAGCCATTATGGGATATTTTTGCCAAAATTTGTTCAATTCCCCATCCTTCTCATCATGAAGAAGCGCTAGCAACACACATTATCGAATGGTCAAAACAAAAAGGGTTTCATGTAGAACGTGACCAAGTCGGTAATATCTTGATCCGCAAAGCGGCAACACCTGGCTATGAAAATCGTAAACCTGTTGTGCTGCAAGCACACTTAGATATGGTTCCGCAGAAAAATAATGACACGGTACATGATTTTACCAAAGATCCTATCCGCCCTTACGTTGATGGAGAGTGGGTCACGGCAGAAGGCACAACTTTAGGTGCAGATAACGGTATCGGAATGGCATCTACCCTTGCGGTGCTAGCAGATGATAGCGTTGAACATGGGCCACTTGAAGTACTGTTAACCATGACCGAAGAAACAGGCATGGACGGTGCTTTTGGCTTACAAGCAGGTTGGCTACAAGCGGATATTCTGATCAATACTGACTCAGAAGAAGAAGGCGAAATCTATATGGGTTGCGCGGGTGGTGTTGATTTTACAACAACATTTGACCTCACTCGTGAAGCCGTACCGCAAGGCTACAAAACCTTCACCATGACATTAAAAGGCTTAAAAGGCGGTCACTCTGGTGGTGATGTTCATTTAGGTTTAGGTAATGCTAACAAGCTGTTGGCACGCTTCCTTGCGGGCCACCAAGAAGAGCTTGGTTTAAAACTGTTAGAATTCACTGGGGGAACCGTTCGTAATGCTATCCCTCGTGAAGGGCATGTGATTATCGCTGTTCCAGCGGATAAAGTCGCTGAACTAACAGCCCTAAGAGCACGCTATGAAGACATCTTAAAAAATGAACTGGCCGTTGTTGAGCCAAACTTAGTTCTTTTATTAGAAGAAACTCAAAGCAACTTGAAAGCGCTGACTGAAGAGTGCCAAAAACGCTTTGTGTTCTTCTTAAATGCGGCGCCAAATGGTGTGATCCGCATGAGCGATGTCGCAAAAGGTGTGGTAGAAACCTCACTTAACGAAGGCGTTGTCACGATGACGGAAGAGAAAGCCGAAGTGATTTTCCTCGTTCGTTCATTAATCGACAGCGGTAAAAACTATGTCGTGAATATGCTGACATCGGTGAGCAAGCTCGCACAAGCACAATACCGTGCAGAAGGCAGCTACCCAGGTTGGCAACCCGATGCAGACTCACCCGTTATGCATTTAGTTAGCGAAACTTACCAAAAACTGTTTGGTAAAATTCCTAATGTAATGGTGATCCATGCAGGTCTGGAATGTGGTCTATTCAAGAAGCCTTACCCTGATATGGATATGGTCTCTATTGGGCCAACCATTCGTGGTGCGCACTCACCTGATGAGCGAGTACATATCGCCAGTGTTGGTGAATACTGGAAATTATTAACAGCGGTCTTAAAAGCGATCCCTGTTAAAAACTAATTGTTTCTTCAAATACCCGTCTTAATGAACGGTCTAGCTTTATGGGATCAGCGTCATTAATGGCGGGTGTTTTTTAGAAATCTAGTAATAATTGCCTTTCTATCTGTGGGCTTAATAACGTTACATGCAGGCCCACTAGCCTAACACCTCGATCTTTACGGCGGTGCTCCCACACTTGCTTAGCTAATGATATTAAGTCTTGCTTGTCTAAAATGGGATAAGCATGCTCTTGAGTTGTTTGCTGAAAGTCATTAAATTTCATTTTTATCCCTTGCCGAGCAATACGGCGGTCCGGTTTCACTTTCATAAGCCTGACTTTCAACTCTTCATATAATTGATTAAGTAATGGTAAGCAATCTTCCCAATGTTGAATATCTTCTGCCAGTGTGCGTTCGACACCAACAGATTTACGTAGCCTATCAGGATTGACTGAGCGTTCATCAATTCCATGGCAACGCTCCCACAGGACTTGACCAAATTTCCCCATCACTTTGATTAAGTTAACCACATCATAACTTTGTACATCACCACAAGTTTCTAGCCCCATATCGAGTAATTTTTGTGCGGTTACCTTCCCTACCCCAGGAATTTTCTTTAATGGCAATGACCAAACAAAGTCGGGCAACGCTTGAGGCGTGATCACGTATTGGCCATTCGGTTTATTTAGATCAGACGCTATCTTGGCTAAAAACTTTATTGGGGCTATCCCTGCCGAAGCAGTGAGTTGCAGTTCATCAAAAATTTGCTGGCGAATGGCTTGGGCAATCAATGTCGCTGAGCCGTGGTAATGCTCACACTCACTGACATCCAAATAAGCTTCATCCCAAGAAAGAGGCTCTATTAAATCCGTATACTGGGAAAAGATTTTATGAATGTGTAAAGAGGTTTCTTTATAAAGGGCCATCCTACCCGGTACAACTTTCAGATGAGGGCACAACCTTAATGCAACCGCCGTTGACATGGCGCTATGTACGCCATAACGCCTCGCTTCATAATTCGCGGTACTGATGACACCACGGCGGTCAGCACTCCCACCGACGGCAATTGGAATATTGCGCAAACTTGGGTCATCACGCATTTCTATCGCTGCATAGAAGCAGTCCATATCGATATGAATTATTTTACGCATAGCAATCTGATCGACAAACAACACTGTTCAAATATACAGTATATTTATAGACTGTGCAATTATTCCTCAAGCAAGCAACATAGATGAAAATAATTATTATTTTTATTACCCGAAAAGCCACCTCAAAACGACTCATTAAAGATGTTTATAGAATGGTTAATTAGTAGGAAAATAATGAATAAAAATTATATTTCATGGTTTAAAATCAATAACTCTACACATCTCTTTTTATCAACATTTAATCACCTTTCTCTGGCTGGATTACTTGTTGTTACCTCCTCTGCATTTGCGCAAAGTGCATCGGAAGAGGTTAAACAAACAAAACAACAAGATGATGTCGTTCAATTCCCCGCGCTCTCTGTTGTTGGTAATTTAAATTCCAGTGTCGGTGCCGGTAGCTCTGTATTAAAACTGAAGGATATTGAGCGTACTCAAGCTAATAACCTTGCAGAATTAGTTGATCAGCTACCGGGGATCTCCTCATCAGGTTCACCACGCCCCGGTGGACAAACCCTAAATATTTGGGGTATGGGCGATGTGGAAGATGTCAAAGTGACCCTTGATGATGCCCCTAAAGGGTTTGAAAAATATCGCCAAGGCTCTGTGTTTATCGAGCCTGAGCTGATTAAACGCATTGACGTTGATAAAGGACCACATAATATTATGGATGGTAATGGTGGTTTCGGCGGAACCGTTAAAATTACCACCAAAGATCCCGCAGACTTACTACTTGCCGATCAACATTTTGGCGCTATGTTCAAATATAGCTATCACACTAATGATCGCCAAAATATTTACAGTTCAGCACTATATGGTAAAACATTAAATGGCGTTGCAGATGGTTTGCTGTATGTCAGTAAACGAAAAGGGGATGATTTACGCCGCCCCGATGGCACTCGATTTGGCTTTTCGCAAGCTGACCAACTCTCTTATTTACTGAAAACCAATCTTTATCTCAATGATGAACACACGCTCAGTCTATCGGCAATGCGCTCCGAATCGGATAACTTAGTTCCTTGGGCAGCCAAACGAGATGAGTTAGCAACACCAACGCAAAAAGAGATTGAGCAATATGGTTTTGACGGTGCGATAAAACGCAAATTGGTCCAACGGGATCAACAAGATCAAAACTATAGTGTGAAATGGAATTATATCCCTGAAAATAGTGATTTGATCAACCTAACGACAACTTATGCTTGGTCTAAGAGTCAACAGCATGATACCCGACCAGAAAATGCTTCAAAATACTTAACCTCCAGCTTAGGGAATAAAAGTTGGGTTGACTATACCGATCAGCTATTTGATATCCATAATGAAAGTCTATTTGATACTGGTCGTTTAGAACATCAACTTACTATAGGTGCTCGTTGGCATAAAAATGATCGCGGTATTTTGATGTTTGATGCGGGAAAAGCGAAAAACCCTAAATATAACTATGGTTATTATCAGCCACAATTTATGCCAGCAGGTGTTCAAGAAACCACTAGTGTATATCTCCAAGATGCGATTAGTTGGCACACACTCACTGTCACACCGGGCTTACGTTATGACTATGTGCAGAACAAAGGTAAAGGAAACTTAGCCGCAACCTATATGGAGCAAGACCCGCTAATTGGTCATGACTACCGTTCTGTCACTTATAGTGGTATTTCACCTCACTTAGGCATTCTTTGGAAAACGACACCGAATCTCACTTTATTCGGGGATGTTAGCCGCACATGGCGTGCACCTGTTATTGATGAACAATATGAGGTGCAATTTGCCAATAGTAGTTTAACCGGAAGTAGTCGAAACTTGGGTAAGGAGCGCATGGATGGGGTACGTTTAGGCGCAATACTCGACTTTGATCAAGTCATACAGGCCAATGATCAGCTGCAAATACGAACCACGCTTTTTCGTAACAGAGGAAAAGATGAGATATTCCGCCGCCGTGGTGAATACTGTGAAGCCAAGAAAAATGGTACTGGCGATTGTGGTCGCCCCTTATCCAATTACCGTAACTTACCCGGTTACACCATTGAGGGCTTAGAAATTGAGCTATTTTATGATAGCCCGAATGTATTCGGTAAAATGGCCTACTCCGCCATCAAGGGTGAACGTGATGCTTCCCCTCGAGACCCTTGGTTTGGGCAAAAAACATGGATTGGTGAGATCCCACCAGATACCTTACATGTTATGTTGGGGTATAAACTCCCTCAATGGAATGCCAACTTTGGTCTCACCGGTGACTTTGTTGGTCATCAAGTCCGCTCTCCCGCAGATAGAGATCCTAAAGCCGATTCATGGGGATACCCAAAGTCGAAAGGCTATGCACTCTATGGCGCATTTGCGCAATGGCAGCCTAAATTTATTCCAGATACCAATATTAGAGTGACCGCGACTAACCTCTTTGACCGTGACTACTATCCTTACTTAGGGGAGTCTGTCTCAGGCGTTGGTCGTGATGTTCGCTTAAGTATCACCAAGTACTTCTAAGCAATCGATGGACTCTCATCTCTGAGAGTCCATAATTGACAATAAAATAAAAATGATAATAATAATTATTTTTATTTATGACAACACACACTCCTTCTATAGAAAATAGCGACTTGGCAGAAGAAAGCCAACTTTTGCAACAGCACGCCCCTAGCCTATTTCGCTATATTCTTGCGCGCACACCTGATAGCGATATCGCAAACGAAATTTTACAGGATGTCTTTGTTCATACGATTGAAACATATCGCTGCCAAACTTTGCAATTTCCGAGAGCCTTTATGTACACACTGGCACAACGCAACATCGCCAATTTTTATCGTCGGCAACGCATCGAAGCGGAATATCAACGTTTGCTGGTGGAGCCTGAGCCAGAGTGGAATTTAGAAACTCAGTTAGTAGTCGAAGAGCAATTGCAATTACTGTCTGAGCAACTTGCCAAACTACCTGAAAATATGGAACAAGCTTATTTACTCGCGCAATTTGAAGGGATGACATACCAACAAATTGCAACTCAGTTAAAAGTTAGTCCTAATTCAATCAAGTACTACTTACAAGTAGCAAGAAAAGTATTACAAAAAGAGCTCACTGAAACGTATTTAACTCATTGAGATAACTATTATTATAGGTAATAAATATGACAAAAACAGCAATGCCATCTATTAAAAAAGGGGTGGCTATCAGTTTATTGTTTCTTGCCAGCTACAGTGCAGCCGCTCAATCACCACAAATTGTTGCCCATAGAGCAGGAACGGCAGATGCGCCAGAAAATACGCTTTATGCAATTGAACTGGCTAAAAAAAATAGCGCCGATATTATTTGGCTAACCGTCCAACTCTCTAAAGATAATCAACTTGTTCTATATCGGCCAAGCCAGTTAGAGGCATTAACCGATAAAAAAGGGGTTATTTCCGATTACTCCGCTCAACAACTCACAACGTTCAATGCCGCCCATCAATTTAATAAAAAGGCTCATCTTCAATTACCTTTACAGCAAACCACGATCCCAACACTTGGATCCGTTCTTAAAAAATATCCAGATACTGCGTTTTATATTGATTTAAAATCACCTGACGCCGATCCAGATACTCAAGCAGAAGCGGTGTACTCCCTGCTCGAAAAAAATAATGCTTTTAAAAATACTCGGTTTTATTCAACCAATGATGCATTTGTAAAAGCCCTAACCAAGCGCTCCGATAAAATTAATACCTTTGAAAGCCGTGATGAAACACGCACTATCTTAGCGAATAGCGCGATGAATCATCATTGTTCAGTCAGCAGTGATGCACAATCTAAATCGCGTTGGTATGGCTTTGAATTACACCGTAAAGTCGAGGTTGTAGAGAAATATACGTTAGGAGAGGCTCGCTCACCTGCAACGTTGTCATGGGATAAAGAAGCCATTGATTGCTTTAGAAAAAATGGTCAGGCCTACATTGTTCTATTTGGTGTCAATAGTGCGGCAGATTATCAATTAGCTAAAGAAATTGGTGCGGATGCCGTGATGGTTGATTCCCCTAAAACTTTTAAAAGCGAAATCATTAAGTAAATTTTAGCTGGCTTTATCTAATCGGTTTTACGTTAAGGCTATCTGTCTTAATTAGACCGCCAAATAAAAAATAAGCCTTAACTGTGAATGTTCGCAGTTAAGGCTGTCATCATACTAATATCGACTATTTAAATAATGCGGTGTTTTTCAAGTGCCTTTTGGCGAGCCTCTTCCCGTGCCATACGTTTTTTACGGGCATCGCAAGGTTCAGGGCAATCACAGACTTTTTCAACACCAATACTGCTTAACCCACCACAGCTACCTTGAATACTTTTGCGCTTAATAATATACCCTAGTGACATACCGAGAAATGCCAGTAGGAATAGGACGAAAGCTGCAATAAAAACATTTAGCATTCTTACATCCTCCTAATTACTGCTTTTTCTGTAAAAATGGCTCGAATGCCTTAGTATAACGCTCTTCAAAGCCTTTTTCTGTCTTAATGATCATAAACACAGGAATATCGAGCTTTTCAGCTAAGGCAAAACCTTCAACAGGCCCTAATACATTAAGTCCGGTCGATAGCCCATCAGCACTCATGCAAGTTGGTGCCAGTACCGTAATCGAAACGAGGTTATGTTTAATTGGCATCCCTGTTTTCGGGTCGATGGTATGAGAGAAGCGCACACCGTCTTGTTCAAAATAGTTGCGATAATCACCAGAGGTAGCAATAGACATATCACCAGGTTCAATCACTTCCTGAGCCGTTTGGTTTACGCCATCGGTTTGTGGTTTTTCAATCGCAATCCGCCAAGGTGCACCTTTACCATTTTTCCCTTTTGTACGTACTTCACCACCAATATCAACCATATAATTATTGATATTAATTAACTCCAAGTATTCAGCTACAACATCAACGCCATAGCCTTTTGCTATCGAAGAAAGGTCGACGTACAATTCAGGGATAGTTTTAATTAAGTTATTGCCCTGCACAGACAGTTTTTCTATACCAACCCATGCACGACGTTTCTCCAATTCACTATCTGTTGGTGCTTTGGTTACTCGCCCTTCTGGCCCAAAGCCCCATAAATTGACTAACGGCCCTACCGTGACATCTAATGCACCATTAGTTAATTCATTAATGCGTATGGCTTCTTTAACAACTTTCGCTGTTGCTGCTGAAACAGGAAAAGGAACATTAACCTCTTTAAATTGGTTGAAGCGACTTAATTCCGAGTCTGGACGATAAGTTGACATCTGATCATTCACTTCTTCTAAGCGCTTATCTATCTCAGCTTGGATAGATTCACTGCTTGGCGATGAAGATTCAGCAACATATTTAATGGAATAGTAGGTTCCCATTGGTCTGACCCTGAAGGTTTGCCTGTTCAGGCCCACCGCAGGCAGCCAACAATAGTGTCGCTGCAAATAGCAGCACTGGGGTAATCACTTTTCTGTTCAGCATAATTTTCTCTGCTTCAATAATAAGCGCCCACACAAGTGGGCGCTATACTCGCCATACTTCAAGTTTCAACATTATTGATGGCATTCATTCACACGAGTCACAAAGCTGTTTAAATTCCTAGTCACTCATTGGCCTGCCGTCTCGCTGTACCTCGAATTATTTAAAGTATATACAAACAACTCTAGGGTTACTTAACCACCGAAATCATCCAACAAGATGTTTTCATCTTCTACACCAAGATCTTTAAGCATCTTGATAACCGCAGCGTTCATCACTGGTGGCCCCACACATGTAGAATTCACAATCTTCTGGTGCTGGGTGATCTTTCAGGTAGTTTTCATACAATACATTATGAATAAACCCGGTATAACCATCCCAATTATCTTCCGGCAATGCGTCAGAAAGTGCAACATTCCAAGTAAAGTTTTCGTTTTCAGCCGCTAATTGATCAAAGTCTTCTGTATAGAACATTTCGCGCTTAGAACGAGCACCATACCAGAAGCTGATCTTACGTTTCGAATTTAGACGTCTTAACTGATCAAAAATATGTGAACGCATTGGTGCCATCCCCGCACCACCACCAATAAAGATCATCTCTGCATCGGTTTCTTTAGCGAAGAATTCACCAAATGGCCCAGAAATTGTCACTTTATCACCCGGTTTTAGCGACCAAATATAAGATGACATGATGCCCGGTGGAACATCTGGATTACGTGGTGGCGGTGTAGCAATACGCACGTTCAACATGATGATCCCGTGTTCTTCTGGGTAGTTAGCCATTGAATAAGCACGAACTGTGGGTTCTTTTACCTCAGAAACATAGCGGAACAAATTAAATTTATCCCAATCCTCACGGTACTCTTCTGGAACATCAAAATCTTCATATTTCACTACGTGTGGTGGACATTCTATCTGAATGTAACCACCTGCACGGAATGGTACGACTTCACCTTCAGGAATTTTCAGTTTCAGTTCTTTAATGAAAGTTGCTTTGTTATCATTAGAAATAACTTCGCATTCCCATTTTTTCACCCCAAAAATTTCTTCTGGTAACTCAATTTTTAAGTCTTGTTTAACGTTCACCTGACAAGCTAAACGGCAACCATCTTTCGCTTCACGTTTATTAATGTGAGAAAGCTCTGTTGGCAGGATATCCCCACCACCTTCTTTGATTTTCACGCGGCATTGACCACAGGAGCCACCACCACCACAAGCAGATGAAACGAAAATCCCTTGGTTAGATAACATACCTAACAGCTTGTCACCTGCGGGAGCTTCAAAGCTCTTATCAGGGTCGCCGTTAACTTCAACTTTGATGTTCCCTGTATTGACTAACTTGGATTTAGCAAACAGGATCAGACCTGTTAGCACCAAGACAATCAGGGTAAACATCACTACGCCTAGAATAATAATATCCATGAATTCTTCTCGCCTTTATAGCTGCACACCGGAGAAGGACATAAAGCCCAGTGCCATCAAAACCGGTGGTGACAAAGGTAATACCTAAGCCTTTCAGACCCGCCGGAACATCTGAATATTTCATCTTTTCACGAATCGATGCTAACAGCACAATTGCTAACATCCAGCCGATACCTGAGCCGAACCCATAAACGATAGATTCGCTAAAGTTGTAATCGCGCTGAGCCATGAAAGAGACGCCACCAAAGATTGCACAGTTAACGGTAATCAACGGCAGGAAGATACCCAATGCGTTATAAAGTGACGGGAAATAACGATCTAAAATCATTTCCAGAATTTGCACCAGTGCTGCAATAACCCCGATAAAGGTAATAAAGTTAAGGAAAGATAAATCGACCCCCTCAACTAATGCACCATCACGCAGTACTAGGTTGTACACAAGGTTGTTGGCAGGTACAGAAATACCTAACACCACGGTAACAGCAATACCTAAACCGAAAGCTGTCTTAACATTCTTCGATACCGCCAAAAATGTACACATACCGAGGAAGAATGCCAATGCCATGTTTTCAATGAACACAGCTTTTACGAACAGACTAATATAATGTTCCATTGACTTAATCCTTCTCTACCTGAGCTGGTTTCAAGGTACGTAACCCCCAAATCAGCATACCAATGATAAAGAATGCACTAGGCGCTAACAGGAACAAACCATTAGGCATATACCAACCACCATTTTGCAATGATTCCATAACGGTAATACCAAACAATTTGCCAGAGCCGAACAGCTCGCGTAGGAAACCAACGAGGATCAGAATGACACCATAACCAAGGCCATTACCAATACCGTCCATAAAGCTTTCTACCGGTGGCGCTTTCATGGCATAGGCTTCTGCACGACCCATAACAATACAGTTTGTAATGATAAGGCCGACGAACACCGACAGCTGCTTAGATATCTCATAAGCATAGGCACGCAAAATTTGGTCAACAACGATAACCAAAGAAGCAATAATTGCCATCTGAACAATGATCCGCACACTGCTTGGAATGTAGTTGCGAATTAATGAGATAAAAAAGTTAGAGAACGCGGTAACCAAAGTTACTGCGATGGTCATGACGACAGCCGTTTCCAGCTTAGTCGTTACTGCCAGTGCAGAACACACCCCGAGGATCTGTAACGCAATTGGGTTGTTATCAAAACAAAGGCCCAAGTAGGACGCGTTTTACTTCTTTAGAATCAGCCATTATTCAGCGCTCCTTCACGAACTTTTTTCAGGAACGGACCAAAACCGTTATCACCTAACCAAAAAATCAAACATATGCTGAATGCCGTTTGATGTTAGCGTTGCACCTGAAAGGCCATCGATACCATAAGGACTATCTGTAGAGCCACTACGGACAATTTTTATTGCCGGTATCCCCTGCTCATTGAACAGTTTTTTACCCGGCCATTGCGCCTTCCATTGTGGATTATCGACTTCACCACCAAGACCTGGCGTTTCACCATGCGAATAATATGTGATACCACGAGAAGTCACGCCATCCACATCTACCGCAACGAAGGCATACATCACCGACCATAGTCCTGACCCATAAACAGGCAGAATAATTTGTGAAATTTTGCCTTGTTCATCTTTCACAAGATAGATTTCAGCCGTATTTGCACGACGGCGAATTTTGGCGATATCTTCTTCAGGTGAAAGTGCAATACTGGTTTCATCGCTACGTAATTCACTATTGAGGTCAAAGCGACTCTTGCTATCAGAAAGCTCATTAGTTTGGAAGTTCAACAGCTTAGGTTCAATACGGTCACTGTAAACTTTTTGCACTTCTTCCGCTGTCATTTTAGGTTGCAATAGACCTGCAACACTCAAAATATTACGTTGCGTATCTAATAAAATTTGTTCTTGCTGCTTAGATTTTAATCCTACAGCAGAACCGGCTACGACGATAGAACAGACTAGACATAGAATAAAAACGACTATGAACGTTCTTCCGACGCTATCTTTATTGGTTGTTTTTTCATTAGCCACGGGCTTTTCTCCGTTTAATATTTGCTTGAACGACCAGATAGTCAAACAGAGGAGCAAACAAGTTGGCGAACAGGATTGCTAGCATCATGCCTTCCGGATATGCCGGGTTTGCAACACGAATAAGCACACACATTACACCGATCAAAATACCGTAGGCCCATTTGCCTTTATCTGTAAACGAGGCCGAAACTGGGTCCGTCGCCATAAAGATCATCCCGAATGCAAAACCACCTAAAACCATGTGCCAGTACCATGGCATTGCAAACAATGGATTCGTCTCTGACCCGATAAAGTTAAACAGGTAAGACATGGCAATCATCCCAAGCATAACGCCAGCAACGATGCGCCATGATGCAATACGGAAGAAGATAATGAAGGCACCACCAATGAAAATCATCAATGTGGAAACTTCACCGATAGAGCCAGGCATATTCCCTAGGAATGCTTGCATCCAAGAGATTGGCTCACCAGATACCGTATTCATTAACGCGCGCTCACCGCCCGCAGCCCATTGAGAAAGTGGGGTTGCACCAGAGAAGCCATCCGCCGCTGTCCAAACAAGATCACCCGAAATTTGTGCAGGGTAAGCGAAGAACAAGAAAGCACGGCCTGCAAGTGCAGGGTTTAAGAAGTTGCGCCCTGTTCCACCAAAAATTTCTTTAGCGATGACCACACCAAATGTAATACCGAGCGCCGCCTGCCATAATGGGATAGTTGGTGGCACAATCAGGGCAAATAGGATGGACGATATAAAGAAACCTTCGTTGATTTCATGACCGCGGATCAGAGAAAACAGAATTTCCCAAAAACCACCGACTGCAAAAACAACCGCATAGATAGGTAGAAAATAGACTGCACCAAGCAGCATTTTACTACCCCAGCCTGCATCAGGTGTTAATGATGCCCCCAAGAATTGAGCTAAGCGATAGTGCCAATCACTCGCTAAAACTTGCTGTAGCTCAGCCCCACTGTATAAGTGGTAAAGTGCAGGAATGGCTTGGTTACCAACGTTATACATCCCCCAGAACATCGCAGGAAATACAGATAACCAAACCAAGATCATCATGCGTTTCAGGTCTATTGTGTCACGAACGTGAGAACGACCTTTAGTCACCGTTCCTGGCGTATAGAAGACTGTCGTAACAGCTTCAAACAATGGATAGAGTTTTTCTAACTTTCCACCAGGCTCAAAATGATGCTCATGCTTTTCAAATAAATTTTTCAAACCCATGGAATTACCCTTCTAGCTCAATCTTGGTCAGTACATCACGAAGTACAGGGCCATATTCATATTTAGCCGGGCATACATAAGTACACAGTCCCAGATCCTCTTCATCCAACTCTAGACACCCCAACTCCTGAGATGAATCCGTATCTCCAGAAAGGAGGTCTCGTAGCAGGTGAGTTATCATAATATCGAGAGGCATTACACGCTCATAATTACCAATTGGCACCATTGAGCGCTCACCACCATTCATGGTTGTGGTGAAGTTGAAGCGTTTGCCTTTCAAGAAATGGCCAACCGTTGTACGTGTAATGGTGAATTTATTAAAGCCCGGCCAAATCCAGCCGAAAAGCTCTCTTTCACGCCCTTCACGTAATACTGAAACCTGATTATGAAAACGCCCTAAATAGTGATGTGTATCATCACAAGGTACGCCCCACAGTACAGAGCCAGAAATAATGCGGTTATCTCCCTCTTTGAGCTGACCTTTTGTTAACTCATAGAGATCCGCACCAAGACGAGTTTTAACTAAACGTGGTTTCTCAACTTGAGGCCCCGCAAGGGCAATCACGCGATCAGTATATAGATAGCCTGTTGTGAATAACTTACCAATCGCAATGACATCTTGATAATTAAGGTGCCATACTTTTTTATTGAGGCTCACAGGCTCAAGAAAATGAATATGAGTACCGACTAAGCCTGCGGGATGAGGGCCTGCAAATTCGCTATAGCTCACTTGTGGGTGATTATCAGATTTCGCTAAATCCCCCGCGCCATGGCAAACATGCACTTTACCTTCGGTTAAATGGCTAATAATGGTTAAACCATCATTAAAAGCTTGTTGTTGTGAACGAATAATCACAAGTGGGTCAGCAGCAAGTGGGTTGGTATCCATCGCCGTTACAAAAATCGCGGCGGGTGAGGAACCCAGTGCCGGTGAGCGGCTAAATGGACGCGTTCGCAATGCTGTCCATAAACCTGATTTAACCAAGTTTTCTTCGACTTGTTCACGAGTCAATCCTGCAAGCTCTTCACGCTTATAAGCAGCAAAGGCCTCTTGCTCGTCACCATCAATTTCGATAACAACGGATTGGAGTACACGACGCTCACCACGATGAATAGCAATAATTTTACCGCAGGCTGGGCTAGTGAATAAGACACCAGGGTTCTTTTTATCTTCAAAAAGAACCTGCCCTTTTTTAACGTGCTCACCTTCTTTAACCAGCATAGAAGGACGCATTCCGACATATTCTTCACCTAGCAATGCTACGTGTTGAATTTTCGGGCCGTCTTCTATTACTTGGGCTGGCTCACCTGCAATAGGAAGGTTGAGTCCTTTTTTAATTTTAATCATAAGATCTGCACAAGTTTCTAAGTTAACCCTAAGCTAATGATCCTGACATAGACCATAGCGACTCAGTAAATAAAAACAGCTCAAGTTACTCACATAACTCAAGCAAATAATTCTCTCGATATCGTGAAGCTATTCTCTTTCTGCCGCTCGTAATTTTATCAGTTCCCCCGACTTCTGTCCGGATATTCAAGTGACTTAGCTCAAGCAAATTACAATAAATTTTCAACTTTCTTTATAATTATTCGTAAAAAACGAACATTTACATCATATTTATCGAACGCTGTGCGATTTTCACACAATATCTATTCCGTACGAAACTATTAATAGGCTATATCAAATTACTTTTAGCTCATTTAAAATAGCGCCATAATGTCTTTTTTTTAGGCAAAAATACTCATTTAAATTTGGTTTAAGTATGAATAAAAATATCCTTATTAGCTTTATTTTCAACCTGTTTTTTCTGCAAATTACGGTTGCTGAAGCGAATAACCATTCATTTTTGCTTAATAGTAAAACAACTAACCAGCAAAATTCCGCGATCTTTATTCAGATATTTAAGCAAGAAGGCGTCTTGGAGCTATATCAAAAAGCGCCGAACGGAAAATATAACTTATCTAAAACTTATCCAATTTGTAAGTTTTCGGGCGGGCTAGGCCCTAAAAAGCGCGAAGGTGATCTAAAAAGCCCTGAAGGCTTTTATCAAATAACCGCCTCCCAACTGAATCCAAACAGTCGGTATTACCGATCTATTAATTTAGGTTTTCCTAATGAATATGACCGAGCACAGGGCTATGAAGGTAACTACTTGATGATACATGGCGACTGTGTTTCTGTTGGTTGCTATGCGATGACAGATAAATACATGAGTGAAATCTACCAAACTGTTGAAAGTGCTTTTAAAAGTGGACAAAGCACGATTGATGTCAGTATTTACCCGTTTCGAATGACAAAAGAAAATATGTTGATCCACAGAAACTCCAGCCATTACGCTTTCTGGCAGCAACTAAAACCGGCTTATGATTACTTTCAGGATGTAGGCAAGCCCGCACAAATCTCTGTAACATCAGGAAAGTATGCTGTGAATAGCTTGCCAGAAAGGTCGGATACTTTATTGAGACTTCGATCACAATATACGTTGGCCGAGGTGAAATAGCACGAAACTACCCGGTTCAATTTTGTGCCAATTTTCATTACCTGTTAGCGGCTGCGTGGCAATCACTGAAACAATATCGGTTGGTGTTGTGCAACTTTGAAAATCGATTTCAATATCCTGATCGAGTAATTTCGCCTTACCGAATGGAGCTTTACGAGTGATCCAATAAAGATTGGTTGAACAAAATGCCATTACGTAACGCCCATCTGATAGCAGCATATTAAATACGCCTTTACGACGTAACTGCTCAGCCAGCACCGCAATAAAACGGAAAACAGCGGGCCAATTCGAGGGGGTTTTCGGATATTTCGCTGCAAGTTGGCTCAAAATCCAGCAAAATGCTTTTTCGCTGTCTGTTTCACCTATCGGTCGATAATGCCCTGTATTTAGTGAGCGATACCCTTTTAATTGCCCGTTATGTGCATAGGTCCAATTACGTCCCCACAATTCACGCGTAAAAGGATGCGTGTTTGCTAGTGTGACATCACCTCGATTCGCTTGGCGAATATGTGCTATCACCGTTTCCGATTTGATTGGATACTCCTGCACAAAGCGTGCCACTGGGGATAAAAAGCTAGGTTGAGGATCTTTAAAAGTGCGACACCCCAGCCCTTCATAAAACGTGATCCCCCAACCATCTTTATGTGGGCCAGTTTGCCCCCCACGGGATATCAGTCCACTTAGGCTGAAGTTAATATCTGTTGGCACATTTGCACTCATGCCAAGTAATTCGCACATTACAAGACCCTCTATAGTTTAAGAAACTACTTTACCATTTCTTTTTCAATCAGCTGGATCAGGATATGAATCACTTTAATATGGATTTCCTGAATACGATCCGCATAACCAAAATGAGGTACACGAATTTCAATATCTGCGCTACCCGCCATTTTGCCGCCGTCTTTCCCAGTCAGCGTAATCACTTTCATGCCCTTTTCACGCGCAGCACTAATAGCTTTGATAATGTTGCCTGAGTTGCCAGAAGTCGAAATGCCCAGAAGAACATCCCCTTCTTTACCTACAGCCTCAATAAAGCGAGAAAACACATATTCATAGCCAAAGTCATTACTGACACAAGATAAGTGGCTAACATCAGAAATGGCAATAGCAGGATAGCCTGGGCGATTTTCACGGTAACGCCCTGTCAGTTCTTCAGCAAAGTGCATGGCATCACAGTGGGAGCCACCATTACCACACGAAAGCACTTTTCCTCCGGCTTTAAAGGAATCTGCCAGTAACACCGCCGCTTGCTCAATAGCCTGAATATTTGCATCATCACTAAGGAATTTTGCCAACGTATCGGCCGCTTCTGATAATTCACCACGGATCAGGTCTTGATACATGAGATTTCCCCTTAAATTTAACGAGTTTTGTGCCATGATAAACGGCATCAAGATAGGTAATTAATCTTTACTACTCAGATTGTTACACAGGGTACATTTTCTTTCTACATCTGATTACGCTTGATTTATGCATTTAGGGCTAATCAATGCGTTTTGCCTCTTTTTCTCCCTTTGCGCCTACTTCATCTATCTCACAAATTTTTTTATGAAACAATCACCAAACATTATTTGGTGATTTTGTGAGCCAAGTTGTAATTAAGATGTAAATGTCTTGCTAATTGTTTATTACTGGATATAGATTAAGAGAAACAACAGGTCAGACCTCTTACAAGTAGACAGGAGTTTCCCTATGACCCTACTCAGCATAATTCTATTTCTCGCATTAATCGGTATTCTCTGTTACCACAAGACTTCGTTAACATTGAGTACCGTTCTGTTACTTGCCTATACCGCCGTTATGGGGGTACTTGATGTATGGAGTTACTGGATGTTACTGCCAGTGGCTCTTGTGTTATTCCCTTTTGTTTTCACTCCCGTGCGTCAATCACTGGTTTCAGTACGTGCACTGAAACTGTTCCAAAAAGTCATGCCTCCCATGTCTCGTACAGAGAAAGAAGCCATTGATGCAGGAACAACATGGTGGGAAGGTGACCTTTTCCGTGGCGCACCGGATTGGAATAAATTACATAATTACCCAAAACCACAGCTGACGGCTGAAGAACAAGCCTTCATTGATGGCCCTGTAGAAACGGTTTGTGGCATGGTGAATGATTTTGCAGTAAGCCATGAATTGTCCGATCTCCCCCCAGAAGTTTGGCAATATTTACGTGAGCACCGCTTCTTCGCCATGATCATCAAAAAAGAGTATGGTGGCCTTGAGTTCTCTGCCTATGCGCAATCCCAAGTTTTACAAAAATTGGCGGGTGTCTCCGGTATCTTAGCTATCACCGTTGGTGTTCCTAACTCATTGGGGCCAGGTGAGTTGCTGCAACATTATGGTACTGATGAACAGAAAAAACGTTACCTCCCTGGCTTAGCGACAGGTGAAGAGATCCCTTGTTTTGCGCTTACTAGCCCAGAAGCTGGCTCTGACGCCGGTGCTATCCCTGATACTGGCGTTGTCTGTATGGGTGAATGGCAAGGAGAGCAAGTGTTAGGTATGCGTTTAAATTGGAACAAACGCTATATCACTCTTGCCCCCATCGCGACAGTTCTTGGGTTGGCTTTCAAATTATCGGATCCCGATCGTTTATTGGGGGGTGAAACACAGTTAGGGATCACCTGTGCGTTAATCCCCACTAATACCCCAGGCGTCGAAATAGGCCATCGTCACTTCCCACTGAATATTCCATTTATGAATGGACCAACGCGCGGAAAAGACATCTTTGTTCCTATCGACTACATTATCGGTGGCCCTAAAATGGCAGGCCAAGGCTGGCGTATGCTTGTGGAGTGTTTATCTGTAGGTCGTGGAATTACTCTGCCATCTAACTCGACAGGTAGCTTAAAGAGCATTGCAATGGCGACAGGAGCCTACGCTTATATCCGTCGCCAATTTAAATTGCCTATTGGTAAGATGGAAGGGATTGAAGAGCCGCTCGCTCGTATCGCAGGTAATGCCTATTTGATGGATGCTGCTGCTACATTAATTACCTCTGGTATCATGTTAGGTGAAAAACCTGCCGTGCTATCTGCTATCGTTAAATACCACTGTACTCATCGTGGGCAACATTCAGTCATCGATGCCATGGATATTACGGGTGGTAAAGGCATTTGTCTTGGCCCATCTAACTTTGTTGGTCGAGCTTACCAAGGTGCGCCAATCGCTATTACCGTTGAAGGTGCCAACATCTTAACCCGTAGCATGATCATCTTTGGCCAAGGGGCTATTCGTTGCCATCCTTATGTGCTCGAAGAGATGGCGGCAGCACAAGACAATAATCTGCACAAATTTGATAAAGCAGTATTTGGTCATATTGGACATGTTATTAGCAACCAAGTCCGTAGTTTCTGGTTGGGATTAACCAATGGTCGAGGAAGTAGCGCGCCAACAAAAGATGAAACGCGTCGTTACTATCAAATGTTAAATCGCCAAAGTGCTAACCTTGCCTTACTTGCCGATATCTCCATGGCTGTTTTAGGTGGTAGCTTAAAACGTCGTGAGCGTATCTCTGCACGCTTAGGCGATATACTCAGCCACTTATATTTAGCAACCGCAACACTTAAGCGTTATGAAGATGAAGGTCGTCAAAAAGCGGATTTACCACTGGTAAAATGGGCTGTAGAAGATTGTCTGTATCAATCTGAGAAGGCGATGGATGATTTATTGAAAAACTTCCCAAATAGAATGGTTGCAGGTTTAATGCGCATTACCTTGTTCCCGACTGGTCGTGCTATGTCTGCCCCTTCTGATCGCCTAGACCACAAACTAGCACAACTGTTAATGGAGCCATCTGAAACTCGTGACAGGATCGGTCGTGGGCAATATCTGACACCAACAGAGCATAACCCGCATGGTTTAGTGAATCAGGCGCTGTATGACATCATCGCTGCAGAGCCAATTTTTGAGCGCATCTGCCGTCTGAAAGAGCGCAAGTTTAGCTTCACTCGCTTAGATAAATTGGCAGAGCAGATGTTGCCTGAAAATATTATCACACAAGAAGAAGCTGATATTTTACGTAAAGCAGAGGCAAGCCGTCTACGCACCATCAATGTTGATGAATTTGAGTTTGATGCTCTAGGCGTACACAGTGAAAAAAACCCTCGCGAGGAAAATGAAAAGCAAGCTAAGAAAAAGCAAGCCGCTTAATTAGCTGCCTACATTGTCAGCGCCATAAAGCCCCAAGCATATTGGGGCTTTATTTTTTGCATGGAAACTGGCTCATAAAAGGAAACTGAATATTTATTAAAAAGTCATAAGGTAGAGGATGGTGTGTCTTTTTATACAATAATCATTTTGTTAGTGGAAGTGGAGCAATCACGCTCGCTACCCATTCCTGCTATAAGGCCCGTTTGTATGGGCATTTCACTGTTCGACACCACTCCCCTTCAAACAACAGATGCTATGTGACTATTGCCTTTAGGTCGAAATACTAAGAAGTTTGGTTAGTAGATAATTACAGCGGCGTTTTTATTTAGCGCTAAAATACAAAACTCCCGATAAATATTACCGAGAGTTTTATCATCAAAAGGCGGTCAGCCTATATTAAGGCTGGAAATTGATTGCTAAAACGGCTTATTTTTTAACCGCAGTAACTTCAATTTCAACCAACCATTCAGGGTGAACCAGAGCCTTCACTTCCATTGCTGATCTAGCTGGTGTCAGAGGCTGAGCTTTAGTACCGAAGAATTGAGTATAACCTTTCATAAAGCCGTCAAAGTCCATTTTTCCTGTTTCTGGTGTTGCAACAAGGAAAACTTGCATTTTAACAACGTCACCTAATCCTAGGCCTTGTTTTTCCAATGCAGACTTAATTGAGTTAAGTACATTGACGGTTTGTTCTTCTGTGTTTTTACCGAATGAACCATCAGCTTGTTTTGATGGAACAACACCGCTGAAATAATAGGTTTTCATATTCGCAGGTACTTCAACTACGCTCGAGATTGGGAAGTCAGGTACTGCGGTACGAACGATTGAAGAATTATCAGCCATCGCTACGCTGCTGGCTAATAGTGCTGAAATTAGTAATGCTTTTTTCATATTCAGTTCCCTATTTTATGATATTGCTTTTTATAAAATCTAGAAATGACCTCTAGTGAAGATGCCATTACACCTTCTCATCAGTCATTCATATAAGAAGCCACTTTGCCCATAATAAAAATGGTCATCAAAGCAGCATAACATTTATGTGTTTATCTCTTACTATTTCAGTTCAAAAGATATCCACTAAGTGCTTAAGAGATATTATCCCTTACTGCAATATTTATGTTGTCAAATTTACCTTTAATTTGGCGATATATTTACCAGACATAAACTATGGTTTTTTTAGCCTATATTCAGACGCTACCGGAGTAAATTCAGCGCCATTAACCTATTTTAGTACCACATCCTTTCCATGACTTAACAATGTCATGAAGGTGATGAATAAGCTAAATACGAAATGAGTCAGTTTGTCAGAGACTCTCCCGCTAAAATTACACCAACGTATTTGCTGCGCCACAGATTAATGCTCGTCCTCAAAGATATCGTCTAGTTTAAGGGTATTTAACAAAACGCTTTTTTCTTCATTGTTGAATTCATTATCTATGATAATTAATATCCGCAACTTTAGACAGCCATTCACTTATCTAATCATTAAATCAGCAAAAAACTCTCTAAAACACTGAAGGTTACCATTCGTCCATTCAGTAAATGAATGGTGAGCATTAAAGTGCATCTGAACGAATGGATCAAGGGTAATATTCAATTCTTTACAATAATGACGGCTAATTTTATGGCAATCTAGAATTCACTAAGTGAAGTCATCTACACTATCCAGAATTTATAATATTTTAAAATAACAACTTATTTTTTCAACCCATAAACCGCAGTCTGAATGTAAAAGTAATAACTTTAATCCGCCTACCTGAAAGCGCCCTAATAATAGAAACTCAAAAGATAGATACCAATATCCCTACAGGTTAATTGGACATACGTCTACTTTGGATAAAAAATAATCTATTGGTTTACTCTAAAATAGGGAAACCTACTGCTCTCGATAAAAATAGTTAAACTCACGATACAAAAGTAATATTTATCATTATTCAATAGACTGGCCGTTTTTTATTTATAGGTGGCCTTATTTCAATATAAACAAATAATTTTAGTTATAAGTTCAAGCAATAATAAATTAACCTTAGTTATTACAATGAATATATGTTTATTTTTTCAACATATAAACTTATTTTTTATCGCTTAATTTCTGAGATAGGATGAGTTAAAAACCGAAAGAAAATAGGTCAGGAATAGTATTTTAATAAATGAATTTTAATATTAGTTGGTAACGATACTGCTTTAAAAAGCAGTATCGTCAAAAAAGATTAAAGCTCTAATGCCAATAATTCTTCAATCGTTTGGCGACGGCGGATAAGTTTTGGCGTACCCTCAATTAATAACACTTCAGGTAACAGAGGGCGGCTATTGTAGTTTGATGACATCGACGCCCCATAAGCACCAGTATCATGGAAGACCAAATAATCCCCTACTTGCACATCAGGCAGTAAACGGGTCTCGACCATTCCTCCTTCTTGCTGGGTAAACACATCCCCCGATTCACACAAAGGCCCCGCAACAATAGTCTCTTTTAAAGGTACATTTTCTAATGAGCGCCCCTCAGCAGGTAATACAGAGATATGGTGATAACTCCCATACATTGCAGGACGCATCAGATCATTAAATCCACTATCGACCAACACATAGTGGCGGCTTCCCATCGTTTTAACCGCTCTCACTTCCGCGAGCAATACCCCCGATTCAGCAACCAAATAGCGACCCGGTTCAATTTCCAGTTCAATAGAATGACCTAAATGACGCTCAATTCGTTGGCGAGCAGTGTTCCAAAGGCTGTAATAGTGCTGAATATCGATAACTTCATCTTGTTCTCGATAAGGTGTCGATAACCCACCACCGGCTGAAATCGCCTGAATATCCGCATTTGACGAGATCACTTGTTCAACCATTGCATCACAGACATTTGCTAAGTGTTGATAATCGACCCCAGAGCCAATATGCATATGTAGCCCAACCAATGACAGATTATAACGGCGAATTTGTTCCAGTGCTTTTGGTAGGTCTTGATACCAAATACCGTGTTTACTGTTTTCACCACCTGTATTGGTTTTTTGTGAATGGCCATGACCAAAACCAGGGTTAATACGCAACCAAACAGGATGACCCGATTTTTGCTCACCAATCTGGCTTAACATATCAATAGATCCAGCATTCACCGGAATATCTAACTCAGTCACCCGTGCCAAAGTGGCTCTATCCAGTACATCAGCAGTAAAAACAATTTCTGAGTTTTCACGACCAGCCTGGAAACCAGCTACAAGCGCACGCTCTATTTCACCTAGCGAAACAGAATCAACCTTGACTCCCTGCTCACGCATTAAGCGCAAAATATGAATATTTGAGCAAGCTTTTTGAGCAAAACGCACGGTATCAAAGGGTTTGAGCTGATTTATTCGCTCAATAATCACTGAGCTGTCGTACACCCAAACAGGGGTGCCAAACTGTTCAGGTAACGTCGATAAGTATTCGGGCGTTAAATATTGGCTAGTAGTGGTGGCAAATGAGGTCATGTTTTTCTCGCACGTAAATTTTTCTTATATTGTCCTATTATTCAGAGAAAGTTCGGGAAAAAAAATATCCATTTTGCTAAAGTCTATTCATTTTTGATATAGAAAGAAAAACATCATGCAAACTCTCTCTTGGCGACATATTGAAATCTTTCGGGCGGTAATGACGACGCCGAATCTAACAGAAGCAGCGTTACTGCTAAATACCTCACAGCCGACCATTAGTCGAGAGCTTGCTCGCCTTGAACATCTGCTACAGTTCAAATTATTTGATCGCGTTAAAGGCCGATTGCGCCCGACAGCACAGGGATTACGCTTTTTTGAGGAGGTTGAGCGCTCTTATTATGGTTTAGAGCGGATAAAAAACTCAGTACAAACCATCCGCCGTTTTGATAATGCGCAGATCTCCATCATATGCTTACCCGCCTTCGCCCAATCATTACTACCACAAGTGTGCCAAACATTTATGGCTGATTATCCTGACGTCAATCTGACAGTGATCCCTCAAGAATCACCAATCCTCGAAGAGTGGCTATCGGCTCAACGTTATGATTTTGGTCTAACCGAACACTTACAAACGCCACCAGGCACAGAACAACTCACATTAGGCTCGCTGAATGAGGTTTGTGTCTTACCGGCGGGTCATCCCCTTGAGCATAAACCCGTTTTAACACCGATTGATTTTCAGCAACAAAACTTCATTAGCCTGTCACTAACAGACAGCTATCGGCAGATTATCGATACCATTTTTGCCCAACATCAAATTGAGCGAAAAATGGTGATGGAGACGCATTCAGCATCGTCTATCTGCGCAATGGCGTTAAAAGGCATCGGTATTTCAATCGTCAACCCTATCACCGCTTTGGATTTCCACCAGCAATCAGCAGGTAAGCTGATCATTCGCCCATTGAGTTTTTCGATTCCTTTTACAGTGAGTTTAATTAAGCCGATTCACCGGCCATCATCACAACTATTAGATATTTTTACCCAATACTTACGGGCTTCATTTGCCAAAACTGAGCAGGATTTAAGTAGCGCGTTGCTGCATCAGTGACTGCCAATATTCTGAAGTTGTAAACCAGTTACCTAAAAAATCCAGTACAGCTCTTAATGTTGTCGGCATATTTTGGCGACTGGCATACACTGCATAAATTCCCAATGGCTGCGGCACATAGTCGGGTAATAGCTGGAGCAGCTCCCCTGATTCTAAGTATTTTTTGACCGATAAATAAGGCTGCATAGCAATACCTACACCATTTAATGCCGCTTGAGCCAAAAATACAGATTCATCGGCACTGAGTCGCCCTCCTACTAATACGGAAAAAGGCTCTCCATCTTTTTCAAAACGCCATAAACTGCGCCCAAAAAAATTGTAGGTCAAACATTCCAGTGGCGCTAAATCCTCCGGCTTAGTCGGTATTTTTTTATCTTTGAAAAAAGATGGCGCTGCACAAATCACAGAGTGGCACGTTGAAAGCGGCTTGGCTATCAAACTCGGCTCTAATTGATTCGTAATACGGATAGCCAAATCAATCCTATCTTCAATCAGATTCACCACCTTATTTGTAATACTTAAATCAATCGCCATATTTGGGTAGTGTTGTAAAAACTCGGTTATTGCGACAGAAAGCGCTTGGCTGGCAATCGACTGAGCACAACTAATGCGCACTAGCCCCGTCAATTGAGTCGCATCATGTTGCTGTTGTACAGGCAGAGTTAAAGAGAGTGCATTTAACTTTAGCGCTTGTTGATAAACCCCTTCTCCTGCCGATGTCAAACTCAGCCGCCTTGTCGTACGGTTTAATAAACGTACCCCAGCCCACTGTTCCATTTCAGCAAGATATCGGGTCACCATCGCTCGTGACATATCGAGTTTATCTGCGGCAGCACTCATACTGCCATGCTCAACAATACTAATAAAAACCTGTACCGCCGTTAATCTATCCATCTATTTGACCGATTTGTGCAACAAACATTTGCTAATTATGGCGTTTTTCTCATCATTATTGCAATTTAATATACACCCAACTTAACGAGGTTTTTAAAATATGGCTAACAATTAGGAGTTAATGATGAAACAACATGCTATCGCCGCCGCCACTTTACTTGCAATGAGCGCTACATTTGCCCATGCAGCAGAGCTTAAATTAGATATCTATAACCCAGGAAATAACAGTGTATTTCCCGTTTCCTCTGAAATTATCAGCGGTGATAAAGAAGTTGTGCTGATCGATGCACAGTTTCAAAAAAATGATGCACAGGCCTTAGTGAAAAAGATAAAAGCGCTCAATAAAACCCTAACAACCATTTATATCAGCCATTCTGATCCCGATTATTATTTTGGATTAGATACGATCACGAAAGCATTTCCTAAAGCTAAGGTGATAGCGACGAAAGAAACCGTTGAAGCTATCAAAGCATCGAAAGATGGCAAGTTGGCATATTGGGGTGAAGTGCTTAAAAACGAAGCGCCAACAACACTTATCGTACCCGATGTGATACAAGGCAATAGTTTTACTGTCGATGGTGAAACTCTCTTTATTAAAGGAAGTGATGGTCCAGCTCCAGAGCGTACTTATGTTTGGGTTCCATCATTGAAAGCTGTCGTTGGGGGAGTCGTTGTCTCTGATAATATCCATGTTTGGATTGCAGATACTCAAACTCAATCATCGCGACAACACTGGCAACAAACTTTAGAAAGCATTCAAGCTTTACAACCTAAAACCGTTGTACCAGGGCACTTTACTGGTAAATCAAAAATGGATCTTAGCTCTGTTACCTTTACTCAAAATTACTTGAATACCTTTGAGGCCATGGCTGAACAAAGTAAGGATGCCAAAGAGCTTACGAGCAAAATGGAGAAGGCTTACCCTCATCTTGATGATAAATCGAGCTTAGAGCTAAGTGCCAAAGTCATTAAAGGCGAAATGCAGTGGCCACAATAAAATAATCTCAATTAACCTATCCCTATAATGGATAGGCTAATTGAATCACTGAATAGTTAAGGAGCTATCATGAATAAAATCACCTTACATTACATTTATGACCCTTTATGTGGCTGGTGTTACGGTGCTTCACCATTGATTGAAATTGCCAATTCTCACCCTGACATTGTGTTAGAATTACATGGCGGAGGCATGCTGGCAGGCGCATCACGCCTTCATATGGATAATCAATTCCGTGAGCACATCAAACAATCCGATAAACGCATTGCCGCCATGACAGGGCAAATTTTTGGTAATGACTATTTAAAAATGCTGGATGAGCCAAATCTTGTTCTTGATTCAGCACCACCTTTACAAGCCATTCTTGCTTCTGAAAAGCAACAAAAAGCATTAGCGATGTTAAAAGCAGTTCAGCATGCTCATTACGTCTCTGGTCGTCATATCAGCAACCCAAATGTCTTATTAGCGATCGCACAAGAAATCGGGTTAGATAGCGAGCAATACCAGTTTGATTATGCCGAACAAGGAGGGAATAACCTTGAACACCATATTCACTATAGCCGCCAGCTACTGACTCAATCCGGATCTTCCGGCTTCCCGACCTTACTCATAAAACAGCAGCATAAGTGGCTGCGCGTACCGTTACAAAACTATTTAGGTGATCCTCAAAAATGGCAACAATTTTTGGATTCACTAGTAGCAGCCAATCAATGATGCGCTACGACATCGCGCCATTGAACATCACTAAACACACCAATGGCGCAAATAACCAATAAGTTGCACTCAAAATGATAGCTGGGCCAAAGGGGATACGGGCGATAGCTTTGTGCCGATGACGTAAATAAATGGCCCAATAGTGAAGCCCGCCAATGCCCGCCGCTAACGCAAAAAACTGAGGTAAATTCATAAGCCCGAGCCAAGCTGCACATGCGGCAATCAGTTTAAAATCCCCTCGCCCCATTTGCGGGGATTGGCGGATCTTCTCCATAATTACCGTTAACAGCATGATGGAAAGGTAACTGGTGATCACCGCATAGATAGCCGAAACCACATTACCTTGCTCAGAGCACACTTGATACACTAACCCTACCCATAATAGTGGGTAAACAAGTATGTCTGGTAAATAGCCTATTTTCATATCAATAATAAATAGACAAACTATTAAATTGAAGAAAATACTAAATAAAATAACAATAATTAATTCATCATTTAATGAGAAATTAAATATTATTAAAGGAAAATAAATAAGTACCAGCCATTTATAACCTATCCTTACCCCATCTTTATTTAAATATTTTTTAGGAATATGTTGTAACATCAACTGTGAAATTTTCGCTGATATAACAATGATAAAAGCCATAATTAATAGCCTATAGCCACATACATACCCCAAAAAACAGTATGAATTATCGATAGTTACATTTCCTGAACTTAAGTTGCCTCGGCATACTGTTAGCATTGGAAAAGTTGAAGTAATAAAATCATTAAGATCACTAAAAGATAAAAAAGAGAGATGATGGATAATTTTATGATAGATCCTTTCAATCGGTAATATCATATATTCTCCTTATTCCATTATGGAGTTATATACAAATATACCGTACCTCTATTTATTTCCCTACACAGTAATTCCGACACAATTTATCGTTTTAACCGCGATGATTTTTTGTCGTATTTGATAATATATTATCATTCATCACACCAAATACCACACAGGCTAGACTACAAAAAAACCATAAACCACTATAAAATTGAGCTAGCTCTTGATTTTGGCGATTGCATCCCCATATTTTTGATCTGCTATTGCTCTTTTTTAACCTTGTTCTTTTTAAGGAAACTGTATGCGCATTCCACGCATTTATCACCCTGAGCCACTACAAATTAACACTACAATCGCTCTTGGCGATGATGCAGCCAACCATGTGGGGCGAGTGCTTCGCATGACTGCGGGCCAAAAACTGGAATTATTTGACGGCAGTAATCAGGTGTTTTGCGCTGAAATATCAGAGGCGACAAAAAAGAAAGTCTCCGTCAATATTATCGATAGCCATGTTGATGATAGAGAATCGCCATTAGATTTACACCTTGGGCAAGTCATGTCGCGTGGTGAAAAAATGGAGTTTACTATCCAAAAATCGGTGGAACTAGGTGTTAATACAATCACCCCTTTACTCTCTGAGCGCTGTGGTGTTCGTTTAGATCCTGAAAGGTTAGAGAAAAAACGACAGCAATGGCAAAAGATTGCCATTGCTGCGTGTGAGCAGTGTGGTCGTAATCGGATCCCACAAATTCGTCCTGTACAGTCACTCGAAGCATGGTGTGCTGAGGAGGATGGGGCATTTAAGGTCAACTTACACCCACGAGCAACACAAAGTATCAATACATTACCTGCCGAATTAAATAAAGTTCGGCTATTAATCGGCCCCGAAGGTGGGCTAAGTGAAGAAGAAATCGCCATGACAGCTAATTATCAATTTACTGATATTCTGTTAGGGCCAAGAGTATTAAGAACAGAAACGACTGCGCTAACTGCAATCACCGCACTGCAAGTGCGCCTAGGTGACCTAGGTTAAGGAGAAAAAATGATCAAGCTCGGTATAGTAATGGATCCTATTTCATCCATTAAAATCAAGAAAGATACTAGTTTTGCTATGATGCTGGAAGCTCAACGTCGTGGTTATGAAATCCATTATATGGAGATGAATGATCTCTATCTGTATCAAGGTGAAGCTCGCGCAACGACAAAAGTCGTCACTGTCGAAGAAAACCCAAACAAATGGTATGAGTTCAAATCTGAGCAAGATATCGCGCTCGGTGATCTTGACGCTATTTTAATGCGTAAAGACCCCCCTTTCGACACTGAGTTTATCTATGCAACTTATATTCTTGAAAGAGCTGAGCAGGCTGGCGCACTGATCGTCAACAAGCCACAAAGTTTACGCGACTGCAATGAAAAACTGTTTACAGCGTGGTTCCCTGAATTAACGCCACACACATTAGTCACGCGCAGCGCTAAACAGCTACGTGAGTTCCACCAAAAGCATGGCGATGTGATTTTTAAACCACTTGATGGAATGGGCGGAGCGTCTATTTTCCGTTTGAAGCAAGACGACCCTAACGTTGGGGTTATTATCGAAACGCTCACCGAGCATGCTAGCCGTTACTGCATGGCACAAAACTATTTGCCAGCAATTAAAGATGGTGACAAACGTGTACTGGTCGTTGATGGTGAGCCTGTGCCTTACTGTCTAGCTCGTATCCCAGCACAGGGGGAAACCCGTGGTAATTTGGCGGCAGGTGGTCGCGGAGAAGCTCGCCCATTAAGTGAAAGCGATTGGGAAATTGCCCGCGCCGTTGCCCCAACTTTAAAAGCAAAAGGCTTATACTTTGTTGGGCTTGATATTATAGGCGATCGTTTGACTGAAATTAATGTCACTAGCCCAACTTGTGCCCGCGAAATTGAAGCCGCTTACGATATTTCTATCACGGGTATGTTGATGGATGCCATTGAGCGCGATATAAAAAAATAGTGCCTTCAGCGCTAAAAATAGCGTATTGGTAATGAGAAAAGGCTCATTAAAGTGCCTTTTCTCAACCTTTAAAGGCAATTCTTATCATTAAAATAGGTTACTTACTACACTGAGCCTAAAAATTATGAATTTACAAAATCATTTTTTGATAGCAATGCCATCTCTTACTGATCCCTATTTTGAGCAGTCTGTTGTTTATGTGTGTGAACACAATGAAAAAGGCGCTATGGGGATCGTTATCAATAAACCTATTGATGATTTTTTCTGTGAGTACCATGCTTGAGAAATTAGAGATAGCGGTTTCAACAACCAATACCAGCAACCTTGCTAAACCAGTGATTGCTGGTGGCCCTGTTGCTGAAGAGCATGGTTTTATCCTCCATACGCCGATTAAAGGCTTTGCCTCAAGTCTGCATCTCAATGATGACATGATGGTAACGACCTCTAAAGATATCTTAGAAACACTCGGCAAGGACCAGCAGCCTATGCAATCATTAGTCGCTCTGGGATATGCAAGCTGGGAGCCCGGTCAACTCGAAAATGAAATTATGGAAAATAGTTGGTTGACGGTAGAAGCCACACCAGAGTTAGTGTTTGATACCCCTATTAAAGATCGCTGGCAAGCTGCTGCTAACCTTCTAGGCGTGAATATCCATACAATTTCCATGCAGGCAGGGCACGCGTGATGTCTAGCAGAACCCTTCTTGCATTTGATTTTGGTACGAAAAGTATTGGTGTTGCTGTTGGCCAAGAAATCACAGGAACAGCCCGCTCCCTCGCCTCACTGAAAGCCAATGATGGCCGCCCTGATTGGCAACAGATCGAAAAGTTGCTAAAAGAGTGGCAACCTCAATTGGTCATTGTTGGCCTTCCTTTAAATATGGATGGCACTGAACAACTTGTCACCAGCCAAGCGCGTAACTTTGCTAATCGTATCCATGGGCGATTTGGTGTCAAAGTCGAGCTACACGATGAACGCCTATCCACGGTTGCCGCAAAAGCAGAATTATTTGAACGTGGTGGTTACCGAGCACTAAGTAAAGGCAAAGTAGACTCAGCATCTGCTGTCGTGATCTTAGAAAGTTGGTTTGAGCAACACCTTTAAGCCGCACAATGTTTTCCGAAATGTAATTTTTTTTAATCTACACATGCAAAGGTGCCGTTATCAAGCAATATGCTTTACACTATGGGCATTATGATTATCCACCTAACGTAATTGAACAGAATAATGACCATTCAACGTAATATCTCTGATGTAAAAGCGCGTATTGAACGAGCGGCAGCAGAATGTCATCGCTCTGCACAGGACATCACACTACTTGCAGTAAGTAAAACCAAACCTTGTGACGCTATCTTGGAGGCTATCGAGGCTGGACAGCGTCAATTCGGTGAAAATTATGTTCAGGAAGGCGTTGAGAAAATTCAGTTTTTCGCGGATAGACAAGATCTGGTTTGGCATTTTATTGGCCCATTACAATCAAACAAAAGCCGTCTTGTCGCCGAGCATTTTGACTGGTTCCATACGCTGGATCGGCAAAAAATCGCCCAACGTCTAAATGATCAGCGTCCAAGCAACAAAGCACCGCTAAATGTGCTGATCCAAATAAATATCAGTGATGAAAACAGTAAGTCAGGCATAAAACTTGAAGAGCTTGATGAGCTAGCAAAACAAGTTAGCCAAATGCCTAACCTAGTTTTTCGTGGTTTGATGACCATTCCAGCACCGGAAAGCGACTACCAGCGCCAATGCGAAGCTTTTCGCAAAATGGAGCAAGCCTATCAACAGTTACAAACACACTACCCTAGCGTCGACACCCTATCTATGGGGGATGACCGATGATATGGCTGCTGCCATTCATTGTGGGTCGACCCTCGTTCGTATCGGAACGGCTATTTTTGGTGCCCGTGACTATCACAAATCATAAGGAGTACAACATGCAACATCGCAAAATTGCATTTATAGGTGCCGGAAATATGGCCCATGCTATTATTGCAGGGCTTGTTAGCCACGGTTACCCCGCCTCAATGATCACCGTCTGTTCGCCAACCCCTGTTCGCCGAGAAAAAATCGCCGAACAATATGGCGTTATCAGCAGTAGTGATAATGTATCCGCTGTGCAACACGCCGATGTGATTGTACTTGCTGTAAAACCACAAATGATGGAAGAGGTGTGTCAACCTTTACAGCATGCCGTGGATTTCAGTAAAAAACTGGTATTGACCATTGCTGCGGGTATCCCCGCTCACCGCTATGCCGATTATTTAGCCCAGCCATTGCAGTTGGTTCGTATCATGCCAAATACGCCATCACTCGTCGGTAAAGGCGTGAGTGGTTTATTCGCAGAAGAGAGTATTAACGCCGAAGACAAACAATTTGCAGAGCAATTGATGCAAAGTGTTGGCTCGACAATTTGGTGCGAAAAAGAGCAAGAGATCAATAATATTATTGCGATTACTGGAAGCTCTCCTGCTTACTTCTTCTTATTTATGGAATCCATGCAGCAAGAAGCCGAAAAACTAGGCTATACGCCCGATCAAGCCCGTCAATTGGTCTTAAATGCCGCGGAAGGTGCTGTTGCGTTGTCGAAATCACAAGGCGACACCCCATTTTCCACATTGCGCGAACAAGTGACTTCTAAGGGAGGAACAACAGCGATGGCATTAGCGCAATTTTACGATAGTGGTCTTCCGCAAATGGTAGCAAAAGCGATGCAACGTGCTATCACTCGGGCAGAAGAGATGGAAAAACTTTTTTAATTAACAGCGGGACGAGACATGCAGACTTTACTTTTTGTCGTTACAACCATTATTCAACTTTATATTTTTATCTTACTGCTACGAGTCTGGATGCAGTGGGTACGTGCAGATTACTATAACCCCTTCTCCGTGTTCGTGGTAAAAGCCACGAAACCTGTTATTACACCATTACGCCGTGTTATCCCTTCTATCGGGCCTATTGATACAGCAACAGTTACTATCGCATTTATCTTATCACTTGTTGCTATTGTCTTTAGCTTATGGATCACCCATACATTGGCCCTTCTCAGTTTTAGTGTTATTCCAATCAGTATTATTCTGTTACTAACCTATGCCGGAAAATTAATTTTCTGGATGATATTGATTAGAGCGATCATGAGCTGGATTAGCCAAGGCCGTAATCCTGTCGACTATTTGTTATATCAATTAACAGAACCATTAATGGCGCCAATCCGTCGCATTATCCCTGCTATGGGTGGGCTTGATTTCTCAGCAATGATTGTCATGTTCATCTTAATTGCGCTGAATTATCTACGTTCTGATATTTCACTGATGATTGATCCAACATTAACAGGCATTCTCTACGCTGTTGGCGTAATGTAATAAGAGCGATTAAAAATGCAAAAGGTTGTTTTAGCTACCGGTAATCCGGGAAAAGTCAATGAACTTGCTGACCTGTTACGTGATTTTGGGATGGATATCGTAGCCCAAACTTCTCTCGGCGTTGAGTCTGCCGAGGAAACAGGATTAACATTTATCGAAAATGCGATTTTAAAAGCTCGCCATGCTTCTCAGCAAACTGGTCTCCCTGCTATTGCGGATGACTCTGGGATCTCCGTTGACGCACTCGGTGGTGCTCCGGGGATCTATTCCGCTCGCTATGCTGGTGAAGAAGCAACGGATGAACAAAACCTGCATAAATTACTCGATGCGATGAAATCGGTGCCTGATGGGGAACGTCAGGCACAATTTAACTGTGTGTTGGTTTACTTACGCCATGCAGAAGACCCAACACCTTTGGTTTTCCATGGACGCTGGCATGGCATCATCACTCATGAACCAAGTGGGCAAGGCGGTTTTGGTTATGATCCTATTTTTTATGTGCCAGAACTGAATTGTACCTCTGCTGAGCTGACGAAATCAGAAAAACAAGCGATTTCACATCGAGGCAAAGCCTTAGCAATGCTATTGGATGCACTCAAGAATGCTTAAGTTGCCACCTCTAAGCCTATATATCCATATTCCTTGGTGTGTACAAAAGTGCCCATATTGTGATTTCAATTCGCATACTCTTAAAGGTGATATCCCCCAGCGAGAGTATGTTGAGCACCTGTTGCACGACTTAGAGATTGATGCAAAATTCATCGGTGATCGCGCCATCAAAACACTATTTATTGGTGGAGGTACACCAAGCTTATTAAGTGCGGAATCCATGCAAGCGCTGATGGATGGTGTACGTCAACGAGTTCATCTTGACCCACAAGCTGAAATCACGATGGAAGCTAACCCGGGTACTGTGGAAGCCGATCGTTTTTCAGGCTACCAAAAAGCAGGGATTAACCGGATCTCTATTGGTGTACAGAGCTTTGGCGATGACAAATTGATTACTCTTGGCCGCATCCACGGCGCTGAAGAAGCGAAACGGGCTGCGAAGCTTGCGACACAGCTTAATTTACGTAGTTTTAACTTAGACTTGATGCATGGCTTGCCTTCACAAACTCGTGATGAAGGGTTATCTGACTTGCGCCAAGCAATTGCGCTTTCCCCTCCCCATTTATCTTGGTATCAATTGACTATCGAGCCTAATACACAATTTGGCTCGCGCCCTCCGACCCTGCCCGATGATGATACATTATGGGAAATTTATTCCGAAGGGCATAAGCTGCTCACTGCGGCAGGGTATCAGCAATATGAAACATCGGCTTATGCTAAGCCTGGTTTTCAATGTGAACATAACCTCAACTATTGGCGTTTTGGTGATTATCTCGGTATCGGCTGTGGCGCTCATGGTAAGATCTCATTCACTGATGGACGTATTATGCGTACCATCAAGACTAAGCATCCTCGTGGTTATATGGAGGGGCGCTATTTGCAAAAATCTTACGATGTCGATGCCCAAGATAGGCCGTTCGAATATTTTATGAACCGCTTTCGGTTATTGGAGCCAATGCCCCGAAAAGAATTTAGTGACTATACGGGGTTGCCTGAATCGGTGGTAAGAGACTCACTTAATGAAGCGCTAAATAAAGGCTATATCACTGAGAATGAGCATGAGTGGCAAATTACCAAACATGGCAAATTATTCTTAAACTCATTACTAGAGCTTTTTCTTGATGAAGAGTAATTTGTTTTCGCAATAAAAATATCCCTATCCCGCCCCATAAATCACAAAAGCCCGCGGATTAAAGTGCCCCATAAAATTGGGCGCTTTTAACTGGTGCGGGCTTTTTTAGATCACTTATAGTGCTTTAGCGACTGCATCAACTTGTTCTGTTAGGCTCACTAAACCACCACCTGACAAATACCATAAATCAGACTGCAAGTATGTGATTTTGCCATTTTTGTAGGCTTTCGTTTCTTGAATATTTTGATCTTCGAAAACGGTTTTATCCAGCTTACCTGCCCCGATCGCTTCACTGCGATCCACGATTAAAATCACATCAGGATCTGCCTGTGCGATGGTTTTCGTATCAACGACACGGCGCTTAGACTTATCCGCTTCTGCTGGCTCTGGTAACTCTGCGCGTTGTGCTTTAACAACATCATAAACAACACTTTGGTTATTTGGGATCAATTTGCCATCGTTATGCAGCAGAACTAACACTTTAGACTGTGATTTTTTCGCTTTTTCTTGGGCTACCGCAATAGATTTATCCAACTGAGCCAGTTGCTCTTCTACCGCTTTTTGATTGCCATACAGCTCACCGATTAAATTGATATTCGCTTTCACTGAATCAATGTAATGCTGGCTATTTGTACCTAAATTAATGGTTGGAGCAATTTTAGATAGTTCATCATAAGACTTACCTTGGCGCCCAGTGATCACGATCAGATCAGGCTTTAATTCTGCAATTTTTGCAAGATCAGGCTGTTTCATTCCACCTGCATTTTGCACATTAGCAGCAATATTGCCTTTAATGTAAGCAGGCGCATTGCCCATTGGCAGCGCAATGACCTTATCGCCAAGCCCTAATTTTTGCATTGAATCATAAACACCAAAGTCGAATAAAACCACTTTCTGTGGAGCCTTATTCACTTCAGTCTCACCTGACAAATGTTTGATATTCACTTTTTCAGTGCCTTGTGCAATGACGGCGTTAGGGGTAAATGCCGCTGATTCAGCACTCAGTGCATATGGCGCGGAAAAAGAGAGTAAGGAAACAAGTACAGCAGGAATGAATTTTTTCATATTAAACAATACCAGTTAGTCACTAAACCAAACTTGCATTCTAGAGTGAGCCATTAATAAGTCAATCAAATAAGAATCAATTTCATTTTGATTATTATTATTGATAAAAACATCACATTTTTGCTGTGCTAAATAACAAAGAGGCAGAGCCCAAAATAGGCCTCTGCCTCTTAAAAAAGAAGAGAATATCTCTTACTTCAGTGAATTCATTAATGAAATACGTTGCTGTTCAAGGGAAGTCACTTTACCACACACTTGTTGACCAAACTGTTGGAAGCTATTTTCTTGTTTTTTCCACTCCGCTTCGAGGTCTTGCTGAAGCCCACCTAAATTCCCTAAAAGGCCTTGCAGCGCTTTACTGCTATCACCGCCAGAGAGCAGTTGCTTACGCCCATTTCATTAATACTGTCCTGTAATATGCCACCTAGACTCTCATTGACCAATTGACGCCCTTGCGTTTCAACTTTGCTCATTGCTTGGTGATGGAAAGCATAACCATCAGGGCGTGTCTCTATGACTTGATTGATCTGACCATTAAGGTCACTTTCTAACTTCGTTAAGCGTTTACGTACATTGCTATCATTACCGATTACTCGGATCACCACTTTATCAAGGGTATTTTTCGAGGCCGATAATTTATTTTGGGTTTCCAATTTGATCCATGGAATATCATTACGGATAGCGGCTTGGTAACGAACAGCTTGCTGCCTTTGCTGCTCGGTTACCTCAATTTTTTTGCCATTAAGAGTCACATCACCATTAGGCGTAATATTCAAGTCGCCACTGCGCCCAACCACTTGAACACTTGCTGGGGTTAGAAAGATATCGTCTTTAGGCGTCACTGAACATTTATAATCTGCGGCCTGAGTGCCTGCACTAGCCAATAAAGAAAGAACAATTAAAGTACGGCGTAACATAGTAACTCCTATTAGATCGTTTTACCGATTGATGATATCTAAAACACCGAACGACCAATGCGTTTTGATAATAATTCAAGAGCTGCGCAACCCACCAGCGAGTTCCCCGCCGAATCTAATTCAGGTGCCCATACCGCAACAGAAAACTGGTTCGGTACGACACAAACGATCCCACCACCAACACCCGATTTCCCTGGCATGCCAATACGAAAGGCAAATTCACCAGAACCATCATACATCCCACAAGTCATCATTAAGGCATTAATTTGCCGCGACTGTAGTGGCGTAATAATAGGGGTCGATAGAGCAAGATGACATCCCTTGTGATGTTAAGTAAGAGAAGCAGCGTGCCAGCTCTACACAGTTCATACTTAGAGAACAATAATGAAAGTAAGTTTCGAGAACTGTAAGGACATTATTCTCAAAATTACCAAATGATTTCATCAAAAAGGCAATGGCGGCATTACGGCTGGCATGTTCAAGTTCCGAACGCGCAACCGCAATGTCGTAGCTAATATCTGGCTCGCAAGCAAGTTTTCGGACAAACTCTAGCATGCGTTGCTTGGGCGCACTTAAACGTGATTGCAGCATATCTGTAATCACAATCGCTCCCGCATTAATAAAAGGGTTACGCGGAATACCTTTTTCCATTTCAAGCTGGATCAAGGAGTTAAATGGTAATCCTGATGGCTCTTTCCCGACGCGTCGCCAAATTTCATCTTCTTCATAACGCGTCATCGCTAAAGTCAGGCTCAGTACTTTTGAAATTGATTGGATAGAAAAACGTGTCTGAGCATCTCCCGCCATAAAAATTTCACCGTCAGCAGTATGCACCGCAATCCCCAATTGATGAGGAGGGACATTCGCGAGAGCAGGAATATAATCTGCGACCGCGCCTTGACCAATTAAAGGCCGTACTTGGTCTAAGATATCGTTCAGTAGTTGATTAGAAAATAGACGGCTCACTGTACTTCACTCCAGAAAACAAAGGCATCCTAAAAGGATGCCTTTGGTCGTAATGACCATTAGAGTTCGTAAAACAAATAAGAAACCCAATAAATCGATTACCGACTTAAGAAATTATTCCCACCAAACATCAAATAGCTCTGAAACAACGATATCTTTCATGCCTTTTGATTTTAGCCAGTTTTCGACAATGGTACGGTGTTCTTCAGTACATTTACCGATTTTTTGCAGGCAAACAATACCTTCCCAGCTCATATAACCACTTGCTTCAAACGCTAAGCCATTAGGTTCAATTGCTTCAGCAATCAATGCATCAACGGTACGATCGACTTCTTCGATAGGCGTACCTTCTTCAAAGCTCCATTTTACAATGAACCCTAACTCTTGGAATTCATCAATACGTAGTTTTTTACGTAAACGACGACTGCGTTGTTGCTTAGCCATTATTTTGTCCTCTCAAACATTAAATCCCATACACCGTGCCCCAACCGCTGGCCGCGTTTTTCAAATTTTGTTTCAGGTCGTGTTTCAGGCCGAGGTACATAATCCCCTGATGCAGATAAGTTTTTATACCCATCTGCATGGCTCATCACTTCCAACATATGTTCCGCATATGGCTCCCAATCCGTCGCCATATGAAAAACACCGCCCTTCACCAGTTTAGCGCGAATTTTATCGGCAAAAGGCCCTTGCACAATACGGCGCTTGTTATGTTTTGCCTTATGCCATGGATCTGGGAAAAATAGCTGAACCATAGATAAACTTTCATCGGGGATCATACGGTCCAACACTTCAATTGCGTCATGACACATGACACGTAAATTTGTCACATTTTCTTCTTTTGCGGAAGCAAGGCATGCTCCAACACCAGGCGCATGGACTTCAATCCCTAGAAAGTTTTTTTCAGGATTTTGTGAGGCCATTGTGACTAAAGAGGCCCCCATACCAAACCCTATCTCAAGTACAACAGGATTTTGGTTATTAAAAATTGCGGCAAAATCTAAAGGCTGTGCAACAAAATCGATCCCCATCGTTGCCCATTCACTTTGTAGCGCATCTTCTTGGCGTTGCGTCAAACGTCCTTGACGACGGACAAAGCTGCGAACGCGGCGCATAACCCGCCCTTCTTCATTATATTCTGGGGAGATGACGTTATTGATCATAATATAAAAATTCTACGAATTGATTGCCTAATCAAGTAAATAAGCGAAAATGACTACCCTTGCCGACTATTTTCAACAAGTTAGTAAAACGATTAATAATACAAACTTCACATGAAAGTGCAGGGAGTTTATCAAAACTCATCCAAGGTTGCAGGTGAAAATTGGATAACTTTACACTCCAGCACACAATAAGCGGTTTACAGCTTGTCCGGTCTATGTTGCAATCCTGACTATCTCTGATTTTAATAGAATTACCGATAAAAATAATATACTCAATGGAAGCTCAACAATTTTCGCTCGCCGTGCTTAATTGGTATCACCAATATGGCCGGAAAACTTTGCCGTGGCAAAAAGAAAAAACGTCATACCATGTCTGGCTCTCGGAAGTCATGCTACAACAAACCCAAGTCAGTACGGTTATTCCCTATTTCGAAAAATTTATTCGCCGTTTTCCCGATGTAAAAGACCTCGCGAATGCCCCCTTAGATGAAGTATTACATCTATGGACGGGGCTGGGCTATTACGCACGCGCTCGCAATTTGCATAAGGCCGCAAAAGTCATAGCAGAACGTTTCAATGGGCAGTTTCCAACTACATTCGATGATGTTGTGGCCCTTCCTGGTGTTGGTCGCTCTACAGCAGGCGCTATTTTGTCGTTATCACAACAACAGCACTATCCAATATTAGATGGTAATGTTAAACGCGTGCTCGCTCGCTGCTATGCCGTCGAAGGATGGCCGGGGAAAAAAGAGGTCGAAAATCGCTTATGGGATATCAGTACTGAGGTTACCCCTAAAGAAGGCGTCCAGTTCTTTAATCAGGCTATGATGGATTTAGGTGCTATGGTATGCACCCGTAGTAAACCGAAATGCGAACTTTGCCCCCTGCATTTAGGTTGCATAGCCTATGCTAACCACTCATGGCAGGATTACCCCGGTAAAAAGCCGAAACAAAAGATCCCTGAAAAGACAGCTTGGTTTCTAATTATGCAGCAAGGCGATCATGTTTGGCTTGAACAGCGACCACCTTCAGGTATTTGGGGAGGGCTATTTGCCTTCCCTCAATTTGAAACCCAAGAGCAAATGAATGCGTGGCTTTCTCAATCCGGTATTCAACATGATACGCCAGAACAATTAATTGCGTTTCGCCACACATTCAGCCATTTTCATCTGGATATTATTCCTGTTAAAGTTAATATTCAGGCATTTACTTCAGCCATGGATGAAGGTAAAGGACTTTGGTATAACTTAAATCTCGGTGCAACAATCGGCCTCGCTGCGCCGGTTGAAAGCTTACTTCAACAGCTTGCCGTGCCGCCTGATATTCTGAGGAAAAAATAATGAGTAGAACAATTTTTTGTACTTTTTTACAACGTGACGCTGAGGGGCAAGATTTTCAGCTCTATCCGGGTGAGCTAGGAAAGCGCATTTTTAATGAGATTTCGAAAGAGGCTTGGGGTCAGTGGATGGCAAAACAAACCATGCTGATTAATGAGAAAAAGCTCAATACCATGAACCCTGATGACCGTAAAATGCTAGAGCAAGAAATGGTTAAGTTCCTATTTGAGGGACACGATATTCATATCGACGGCTACACACCTGAAAAATAATTGATTGGTCTACCTATCTTAGGTAGACCATGAGCTTGAATACTGTGGAATGTATGAAAAAACTGTTAGCCTTAACGCTGCTGGTGCCTCTTCTTATCTCCTGCTCCAGCAATAAAGAGTCTGATTTTAATCCTAACTATGTGAAAGACACCAATGGGTTCGATATCCTTATGGGGCAATTTGCCCACAATATCGAAAATATCTGGGGGATCAAAGAAGTTCTCATTGCAGGCCCTAAAGATTATGTTAAGTATACCGATGAGTATCGTACCCGTAGTCATATCAACTTTGATGCTGGGACGATTACAGTAGAAACCATCTCCGCCGTAGAGCCTTCAGAACATTTGAAAAAGGCTATCATCACTACCCTATTAATGGGTGATGACCCAAACTCTATCGATTTGTATTCTGATATTAATGATATACCTCACAGCCAAGAGCCTTTTCTATTTGGGCAGGTATTAGATAACACAGGTGAACCCATTCGTTGGGAATGGCGCGCAAATAAATACGCTGAATACCTTGTTAATAATAAGTTGCAGCGCCGGCAATCAGGTATGAATGTCATTTGGTCTGTGACCATGCAACTGGTTCCTAACCACCTTGATAAACGCGCTCATAAGTACCTTCCTTTTATCAGGAAGGCATCGGCTAAATATGGGGTTGATGAGTCACTTATTTTAGCCATTATGCAAATCGAATCGAGCTTTAACCCCTACGCGGTAAGTCGTTCCGATGCGTTAGGCTTGATGCAAATCATGCCAAATACCGCGGGTAAAGATGTTTTCCGTTCGCAAGGTAAGTCAGGGGTTCCGAGCCGTAGTTACCTTTTCGATCCGGAAAAAAATATTGATACGGGAACTGCTTATTTGGCAATTTTACAAAATAGCTATTTAGGTGATATTCAAAACCCAGTGTCACGCCGTTATGCCGTAATAACCGCTTATAACGGTGGTGCTGGTAGCGTCCTTAGAGTCTTCCACAGCGATAAAAAAGTGGCTGCACAGAAGATCAATCAGCTCGCCCCTGGCGAAGTTTATCAAACGCTATCAACAAAGCATCCTGCTGCCGAATCGCGTAATTATCTGATAAAAGTCGATAAGGCTCAGAAGAATTACCGTCTCTAAAGGCGATTAATATTAGTACAAAAAGCACTCGTTTCAGTATATAACTGGCGAGTGTTTTTTATTTTATCGTCTTTTTATTAGCCTTACTGTTCAATAATCAGCTAACCTGTTGAAAAAAAGCGCATACGAAATAAAGTTTTTCGAATGTTCCTTGACTCCAACTGTGAAATCAGGTTTAATACGCCTCGTTGCCCGGATAGCTCAGTCGGTAGAGCAGGGGATTGAAAATCCCCGTGTCCTTGGTTCGATTCCGAGTCCGGGCACCACTTTCACTTCTACAGTGGTCCCCTCAGTTAGTTTAGTTCCTCATAATGATTAAGTTATCTTCTATTCCACCTATACAAACTCAATACGATATTTGCTATTTAAGCATAGCTTGTTCGATATAATTTAAAGACCATTTTATAGTGTACCACTCCCGACAGATATGAGCCTAAAACAAAGAACATAAGGCTTCTGGTAAGCGTACTCCTAGCAAACCTAATAGTTGCCGTTACTGATTGCTTTACGAGCAAAAAGAAATAATTATCGATTGGTGTTTGCCCTGATATTTCTCTTGCTGATGCCCGCGTTATACGTGATGAAGCCAATATGGTATTAAAACGAATGGGGTATAATAGTAAAGCAACGGGGCATGGTTTCCGCCACACTATGAGTACGATCCTGCATGAAAAAGGGTTTAACAGCACTTGGATTGAAACTCAATTGGTGCATAAAGATAAAAATTCCATTCGTGGAACCTATAATCATGGTCAGTATTTGGAAGGAAGAAGGGAAATGATGCAGTGGTATGCGGATTATATTGATGAGTTAGAGCATAAATCAAACTGAATAATATCATTTAGCCACCTTTGCGAATATTCGTAAAGGTGGTCATTACCTAGACTTTATTTTTTTATTCTGAGTACTGATATCAAGCTATAATTTAACCTGCTGCGACAAGTACACAGCCACTAGAACATCCACAAGCGACTTTATGGCCTTTTAGCGCGACAGGAATACCATTAATTTTCATTAAATTATCCCCTTCAACGATAGTTCCTGTTTTTTACATAAAGGGTAATAAACCGGGTCGCCCACACAGGCGACTCTTTGGGTTTGTTTGGCGAGAGAGGAAGCCGTAAGCACAGTACCTCCGGTATTCGTAGTATCATTTTTTAAGATGATTTTACGACAATTAACTGTACTACGCATAACAAAGCCTTCTCTTATCCAATTTCATGACATCCAAAGTATTAAGGAATTAATTCCATTGCTAAATATATTTTTTCTATCAACTGGTTAATATTATCAGCAGTGGCTGAAAACAAAGGCTCATCCCAATCAAAATCTTTAATGATAACTATATAAAACTTGCCATCTACCTGAAATGATGGTCTCCAACTAACGTCTAGAATATAATTTAAAGGGAATTCAACCTGTAACATATCCTCTTTTAAAAGATCAACTTGCTGGGATAATGGTATATTTTCATCAAGATCTAAATCATTGAGAATGATAATCCCATTTTTTTCAAAATTAATACTTATCATTATCTAATATTTGAACTTAATTTCATGTACTTATCAACCCCTTTCTCTATCAGTTTAATTGGTAAATCATATATAATTAAATATCCATCATGATTAAATTGTAGTAACTTTTTATTTACAATTGAAATCAGAAGAACATCCCCATTAAAAAAACTCTCATGATATTCATTAAAGTAATCTGATAAAAAAGCTTTAATTTTTTCCAATTGTACTAAAAAAGCAAGTTTATTGTAAAACAATATATCATTTAGCACTATAATATTGCCCGATAAATATTTTTCAGGTTCTATATCTACTAATAAATCAATATCTTTCTTACTTTCCCAGCCTTCAACTTTCTTTATAATTTTAAAACAATCTTTTTCAGAAAAATCAACGAAGTTAAGTAGTTCAATAGTCCCACCAATTACAGGTAATAACTCATTATTTAGTTCATCAAATGTAATTTTTTTATGGTTTTCCATCATATTTATCTCTATCAATTATAAATTTTTTTCAGTTACACTATGATGTTTTTATCAAAATTGCCAATTGTTATATGTGGAAGATTATTAATGTTTCAATCTTTATCTGGATTCCTTTCAATTTGGGCCATGTGCATTATTTAAATACTCACTGCCTATTTTAAATCCATATGGAAATAATGTCAAAAATAGAAAAATATTCCTGTTTTTTTATTTAATGCTGTATTGGATAATTCTAATATTGAATTAATTATATGTTCATTTTCTTTGTTTATCATACTTGTGAGGATTTCATTCAAGTTTTCTATTTTACTCATGTCATGTAGGTTCTCATCTTCATAATCATCTATGTTTAAACCTAATTTATAATTAATTGTTTCAAATAGATTGACTTTATTTAAGATATGTAGTTCGTTATCACTCAACTCTAGCTCTAGTAGATCACCATCAATAGATTCATTGTAATCCAACCTGTGCATTGCTTCTTTAGAAAGAGGAACAGTTATAGTTTTCATTGTGTTAATTTTTAACCTTAAAATTAGTTCATTAACTACATTTAATTTGTAGGCAATAGTCTTCTTACCACTGTAGGTCATGCTAAATACTTCAGATATTATAAGAGAAGTTTCTTGTTTATACTTTTCAAACTTATCTTTTATTAAATCTAATTCACATCTATTTAAAATTGATCTTTGACTATAAATAATATAGTCTTTCCTTTCAAATGGAAGGTAGCTTTTACTATAATAATTCAGTCTTGGCTTTAATTTTTCAATTTCTAGTGCTGTGTACCACATAATATCAATAGACATTTTAATCTCGGCTCCCCCTGATGTGATGACGTGTTTTTGTGATTTCATATTTCATTTCACATGCCAAAAGCAGGGGGCTTTAATGTTTTATCATTAATATATTATATTTAATTAAATTACACGCATACAATAAATCATTATTAACTCCCTCGGTTATAAAGAGCTCATCATCATCTTCAATGATGCTTATCCCTCCTATATCTGTTTCAAAATAAATTCCCAAGCTATAATCTAAATTTTTAATTAATCTATATTCGTGAGCGCTTATTAACTTACATCCTTTATACTTTTTCAGTTGAGTATTCTCAGTAATTGGATATGAGAATGAATCTTGTAAGTTAACTGTTGAGCTGCATTTAGGTTCTGTTTCTTTTTTAATGAACTCAAGCATCCCTTCGCCTATAGTCAAAGAAAACCAGTTGACATTGTCAAATTCTATAAAAAGAACAAGGTTTGATGCTGCTAACTCGCCGTTCATATAAAAAGACATGTTTCTAAAATTAGTCATTATACTATTTATCATAAATCAATCCTCATTAAAATTTTGATGACTTTTCAGGGATTAAAGTATCAAATTCAACATTTCCTTCTGACAAAACCCTTAAGCTTACAATACTATTTGTTTTTTCATTATAAATATGAATTAAATCATATTCTCCTCTTAATTGCTCTGCTTTAATAATATTACTCACTTCTATAGGATTTGTTAACGTATCTTTTATTGTCTGTGTAGCTTCTTTTATGCCATTTGGGCCAGGTTCATATGGTAATCGTCCTTGACCAATTTTTTGTTTATCTTTGCTTTTTGCTCAGACATAAACTCTTCAATTGGAGAAATATTTGATTCTTTATTTGTACTGTTTTTTTCATTTAAACTCGAATAAACAGGTTTTACATCCTTTTTCTCAACCGCCAGGATATAATCCCGAAAATCGACAGGTTCAACATCGTGTCCCGTATGCCGCCAGACAATATCGTCATCCGCAACAGGCAGTGTCTCAGGTCGATAATCGAAATCATGAATATCAAACCCTTCAGGCTTATCGACTTTTTGTGGCAGAGGGGAAGGCTCTGCATGAATAATCGGCCCTTTTGGAATATCATCAATCCGCGCTGAGATATTAATAATATTGCCTGACGCCGCTACCCCCATATACAGCTGAGTACCACCATCCACATCAAATCGGTATACTTCAATAGGCGCCAGCAGACTGAGTGCATGACCAAGGGATTGATACGCAGGTAAGCTGATGACTTCCATTCTTTCAGCTCCAGATGCCAGCTGACCTTTAATCACAGGAACTTGCGCTTTATCACTATCCGGCTCAGTATGAAGAGCAATCAGCTGTGATGCCGCTGCCATTGCGACTGCGGTTTTATCAGTTGAGGCAAAGCCCACTCGCAAACGTGTCGGTGCCGTTCCCCCCATATCCGCAATTTCCAATAAATCCTGCTGGGTTAAACTATCGCCTTTATAATAGTGAGCCACCATGGCGAAAAAGATCTTCCTGCCGTCCATGGTGACGGGAAATGATACCCGCAAAACTTGTTCTAGCTCATTGGAAATGTTCTTACTTGAGCTCTGTTGTGTTGTACCCCAACCAAAATCGTTCTCTTGTTGGCCTACAGCAGCACCGGCAACACCACCACTTAAGGCTCCTCCCATTCCCATGCTCCCACCCAAACCACCGAAGAAAGGAAATGCCTGTGCAGTCCCAATCGGATTGAGTGCATTGCCAATGGTACTGAATAAGGATGAAACCCAGTTAGCTTCAGACTCAGATTGTTCAGTTGCTGACGGAATACCACAGGTATACGCACTGTAATCACACTCCCCAAAATTCGCCAAGTCTTCGACCGCATCACCTGCATCTGTATTGCCTTCGCCGCGCAAGATAGATTTGGCAAATACCGGTTCGGCAATGCGTTTAATTGCTATCACGCGGTGGAGGTCGTAGGGGAACCACAGTTGATAGCCTTCATCTCGCTGTTGATAATGAGCTGAACGGCTGATTTGCCCTGCCGTCATACGGTGAACGGTCTCGGGCAATCCGGTGTTAAATTCACCCGCGCGGTGCTGTTCACTGAGTGAATAGCCCTGTTCGCGACAAAAATCTTTCAACGATTTATCTTTGCCTTGAATCGCCGTCGGAGGAGATAGGGTGGTCAGTGCATCCGCCAGTGACTGCGGCTCAAGAGTTAAAGTATACGGGCGTGCCGTCATGCCTTCGGCGTGAATCAGCCCTTGTGGGTCACTGCTGCCCTCTAAGGTACGTCCTGTACCACGCTCAGATAAGGTATAAGCCACGCCAATTAATGGTTGTCCTTTATCATCCACCAATTGCAGGTTAATCCAAAATCGGTAGTTGTCACAGATAATGCAAGATTCTGTTTTTTGACTCATGACGGCTCCGTTGTCGAGGGTATCCAGCCCAATTGTTGGGCATAGTCGGTAAACTGGGCGAGGGTGCGTGTGGCGACGTTACCGGCTAATATGGGGGAGATATGCAACCAACCGACCAAGCGTTCGTGCAATTGCCCTACAGGGGTGTCGAGCGCCAGTGCGTTATCAGGTTGGTTCTCCCACAATTCACAAGCGAGGTTTTCTGCCATCAGTTGGATGCACGTTTCAGAGTTCTCCCACGCCGTTTGTAAATGCTCACCCAAGGTAAACGGGTGCACTTTCAGCTCGGGTATCAGCGGCGGACGGTCACGGGCGGGCGATATCAGGCAGACAGGTTGTGTGTCAGTATCCAGCATCACTTCATGCACCGGGTTCATCAACACATACCAATCCGCTTCGCGCATGCTGGGTATCAAGATATTGGCGATGCGGCTGTCCATTAAGCGTAATACCACCATTTCGCCATCCAGTTTCACTAATTGACGTTGTTGCCAATGGTGTAACTGCGCGTCCCACGCCATCGGGCTGCGGTAAGCCCAGCCCCAACTGGGGTCACTGAAGCCTTTGCGGTCAAGCAGCTGCCCGAGTGGGACGGCGGCGCTCGGTTTCAATTTCACCAACCACGGACTTTGTGCGATTAAATGGGCCAAGGGGGTGCCGTTATACAGCGGAAACGCCTGTTCAATCCAATCGTTGGCAAACAGCACATCCGTCGGGTTGGGCTGCGCCAAGGTATTGAGCAGTAAATACACCGGGTCACGGTGAGGCTCACTCAACCACGTTGTCCAAGGCGTCGGTCTCATGCATTGCCTCCGTTGGGTTTAATCACCCAACTGCCAGTGGCTTGAGCTTGCATCGCACAGTACGGTTTGATGGGGGTATGGCGGAGGTGCAAACGGAGCCACCCCGTCAGGGAGCTGAAGATTGACCGCTTGCCCTGAGCCGCCTCCACTGTCACCAATCGCCACATTGCCCGAGGTAAACACGTTGCTCGGGGGTGATGCGCACAAAGCTGCCACCGACTTTAAGCGTGATTTCGGTGGCGGCTTCAATCACCACTTTGCCTTGGCTGCTCAGATGGGTTTCTTGTCCGCTTTCACTGACCAATGCACCATCCACTTGCTGATGGTAAGCCCCCAGCACTTGCTGAAAAACATCGCCTTCGGTTAACGCTTTTTTGCGTGGCCTTTGACATGGAGGTGGTCATCACCCGCAATCTCAGCGTAGCGATGTTGGTCAATGCGCTGTTTGCTGTCCCGCTGAATATGAGTGTGATTATCGTTTTGAATGTGCACATTCATATCACGCTGTGCGTGAAAATAGATTTCTTCGTATCCGGCTTTGTCTTCAAAACGCAATTCATTAAACCCTTCGCCTTTATGAGTACAAGTTTTAAAGGTGGTACGCGTTTTTTCGTTGGGTAAATTTAACGGTGGTTTATTGCGTCCATTGTAGGTGCACCCCGTGACAATCGGCCTATCAATATCCCCCATTCAGGTAACTGACTAAAACCTGTTGCCCGACGTGAGGAATACTCATAAACCCATAGCCATTGCCACTCCAAGCCGTGTGACACTGGCACCCAGCAGGAGGCGCCGTGGTCGGGCGTGCCGCGTCTATCCCAATGGAAATAGACCACCACTTCCCCTTTGCTGTTGGTATAGATTTCCTCTCCCGGAGGCCCCACAACTGTCGCTAACTCATCACCATCAGCAGTCGGTTTATAACGATACGGCGGTCGCCACTCTTGCGTCTCTGGGATAAACGACACACTGTTGGACAACTGCGTTCCTTCGCCGCCACTGTTGTCGGCAAGGGGTTGTACGCCGTGATGTGATACCCTGACCACCTGCCAACGCTTATTCATACGCTCATTGGGGTGATTGGTTAAAGTAAACATCTTACCGGGGTGCAAGGCAAAACAGTTGGTGCTGGCGTGCCCCATTTGACGGTTATTTTGCGATTGTTCATAACGAATTTGATTGAACGTTTCCCCTTCCGCGTCTTCTTGGAAGCGACCATAACTTTCGAACACTTCGTGTTGGTGGTGCACGTCACCAACGACTTGATGGCTGAGCGGGTGAGAAGGTCGCTGTTGATTGTAATCTTTATCAATACGAATATCGCTGCACAGCTGCTCGGCATAGCGCCATGTAGTAGCAGTACTGTCGGTAGTATCAGTATCGGCTTGCGGGTTATAAGTGAGGGTAATCCCTGCCGTCATTCCTAAATGGCGGTCGCTGTAAAACAGTTTCGGGCCTTCCTCAAACCAAAAGGTAATCCCTTCTTCGGCGGCGAGGCGGCACCAAAAATCATACATCGTTTCACGCTTTTGGGTAATGTACGGGCGTTCAAGGTGCTCTTCGGGATGATAAAACAATTTATCGTGTTTAATGTGCGATTCATTCAGCAAGGTTTCTAATATCTTTGGTACGGTGGTATCTTGGAAAATACGGCTGTCTTGCTTGAGAGTCATCACCCACATTTCTGGGCGTATAACAAATTTATACCATGTTTTCACTCCATCGGTATTCAGATTCTCGGCGCTTGCCAATAAGCCTTGTACCTCACGAATTTTTATCCCATCCCGCTTCACAGTCAAGGAAGAAGCCCCGCCTAATATATCATGGAAATCCACATCAAGTAGGGAGCTGACCGCATGAAGAGTTAAAGTAAATAGTTCTGACAACCCCTCTTGTAGATCAAATTCGGTAACCTGAAAGGTGTCATCGGGAAGCCCATCGATACGACAGTTAAACACCAAACCAGAGTTTAATTCCCCGTTATACCATGCTTTCAAGAAGGAATCTCGCTTCGCGGTACGGCGTTCTTGTTCCGCATAAGCCCTGCCAGCTGGTGTCATTTTGACTGGAGGTGGGTTAGCGGATTTACTTGAGTTTTGAGTGGACATACATGCTCCGTTTGAGGATCATACCGCGCCACAAACTACTATTGATAAAAACCATTCATCGCGAATGAGTCATGGCTAATAGTAGAAAATCACGATTAAACCTCGACAATAACCAGCAATAAGCAACCAGATAAATAAGTTGTTCGATGTATCAATGTATCCAACCGCGATACTTAAATTTAAGTTAAGTATCCTACAAAACGAAACAATTTCGGTAAAGGCGCCAAGATCACATTTTCAGATAATCATTATTGGAGTAATAAATAAAATTAAAATACCAATAAAAAAACAAATATAGGCTTTTATATCGTTTTTTTGAAAATTATTTTCTCATAAACACCCGCTTTTCTGTAAATAGATAACTTACCTCTAGAGCTAATCTTCATTTACAGCTGCTAAAAGAGTAAGATAATGTGACATTCGGCTATAATACTGGTCACACCGCTTTAAAAAGCCGTTGTATTTCTTTAATAGGAAAATAGACAACATTATGAACTCTTGGCCTTATCCTAAAATTGTTGCCCATCGTGGTGGTGGCAGACTTGCTCCTGAAAATACACTCGCAGCCATTGATATTGGCGCAAAATATGGACATACCATGATCGAGTTTGATGCCAAACTTTCCCATGATGATCAAATCTTTTTATTACATGATGATACTCTTGAGCGCACCAGTGATGGTCATGGTATTGCAGGCGAATTAAATTGGAAGCAATTATCAAATATCGATGCTGGAAGCTGGTATGGTCCAGAATTCGCCAAAGAGCGGCTGCCTTTACTCTCTGAGGTCGCAAAACGTTGTCAGCAACATGGCATGATGGCAAATATTGAGATCAAACCAACGACAGGCTTGGAAGCTAAAACAGGTCAAATTGTTGCGCTTGCAGCTCGTCAACTGTGGCAAGGGCAAACAGCCCCATTGATTTCATCTTTCTCAATTGAAGCACTAATTTCGGCTCAACAATACGCTCCTGAACTACCGAGAGGGTTATTATTAGATGAATGGCGAGATGATTGGCAAACCCTTACAACACAGCTTGATTGTGTCTCCATCCATTTAGATCATACATTATTGGATGAGAAATGCGTAAAACGCTTAAAAGAGGCTGGCTTATACATTTTAGTTTATACCGTTAATGACCCTGCGCGCGCTTCGCAACTTTTAAATTGGGGAGTTGATGTAATTTGTACGGATGCGATTGATATCATTGGCCCCAACTTTGGTGCCTAATTAAATAGATTACATACTGATCTATAGATACCTACTATTTCACTCGCCGCATAATTAAAAAAGCATAAAGCCAGTATTGAATCTCACTTCTGGCTTTATGCTTATCACGATGAAGATTGCTATCCCCGACTCTAATTTGCTTTTAACGATGGAGCTGATTGAAAAATAGTGCAACCGCCTTAGTGATGTTTTTGGGTACCGTGTTTAATTATGACTGATATTAATTTTTAATGCTGCGGCAATTGCGATAGGCGAAAATGTCACGCTCCCCCACTAACAATGTAGCTAGAATCGCAAAATAACTCCCCAAAGGCATATTAAAACTATACGCTTCCATTGTTCCCGTTGCATAAATGAGCACAGGAATATACAGCGGCAGCACCAGTAAACTCACGAGTACTCCCCCTTTTTTCAGAGATACCGTTAAAGCAGCCCCTATTGCACCAATAAAGCTCAGGATCGGTGTACCTAGCAACAAAGTACCTGCAAGTACAGAAAGGGTATTCGCGTCAAAAGAGAGCATTAAAGCTGCTATCGGTGAAAGTAAGATTAGCGGCACTCCAGTTACCAGCCAGTGAGCAATCACTTTAGCTAATACCGTTAAAAATAGTGGATGCGGTGCGAGCAACAGTTGTTCTAACGAACCATCCAGATAGTCATCTTTAAAGAGACGTTCGAGCGATAATAAAGAAGAAAGCACCGCGGCTACCCAAAAAATGCCAACAGCGATACGTGCTAATAACTGAGGCTCAGGCCCTATGCTCAATGGAAATAACGTAATAACAATTAAGAAGAACCATAATGGGTTTACCAATTCAGAAAAACTTCTAAATGCTATTTTTAGTTCTCTTTTAATCACTAGCCAAAACATTATTCATATCCGCCCGTCAGTTTTAAGGATCCAAAATGCCCCGACATAGCTTGATGAGAAGTAAAAAGAATGATCCCACCTTGTTCAGCATGCTGATGAAAGCGTTCGGTAAGACGTTTCACGCCTGCGACATCAATAGCAGTAAAAGGCTCATCCAACACCCACAAAGGAGCTTCACTTAACCATAACCTTGCAAGATTCACTCGCCTTTGTTGCCCCGCTGATAACTGACCAACAGGAACATCTTCATAGCCAATGAGTGACACTTCTTCGAGAGCCGACCACAAACTATCCCCGGCAGGATGGCGATGCTGCATCTGATAATAAAACTGTAGGTTCTCATAAGGAGTAAGTAGTGATTTAACGGCTGGCTTGTGCCCTAAGTAAAGTAATTGACGAGTAAAATCTTCTTTTAACTGATGAATCGAATATTGCTCCCACAAAATATCCCCTTCATCGGGTTTTAACAGCCCAGCCACCATACGTAATAAGGTCGTTTTACCCGCACCATTAGGCCCTTCAACTTGTAAAATTTGGCCGGGCAATACGGTGAAATCCAGCTTTTGAAAAAGCATCCTGTTTTGCCGCTGACAACTGATTTGCTCGGCAGTTAACATAGTGTTTTATTCCTGTTATTCGTTTTTCGCCACTTTATTTAACAGAATATCACTAATACTGTCATTTGATATTGTTTCACCGCAAAGCACTTTCATCAAAACTTCGCCCCCTAAAGAAGATAATGAAAACAGCATGTCGGGGTTAAGCAGGCGAATTTTATCTATATTGCTTTCTTGGTTAACCAATACCACCGTTTTTACACCTTCACCAGCAAGTTGTTTTATCCCTAAGAGAACAAAAGTACTTAAGGCGTCGCTATCTGTCATCACTAATACATATTTTGCCTGTTTAACATTCGATTCGGCTAATAGCGCTGTATCTGTAGGGTCACCAGTGACGATATTATCTTTCTCAGGATAATGTGCGCGATGACTTTCTTGGCAGATCACCGCAACTGGCAGTTCGCGATTTTTTAACCCTTCATACATGCTTACCGCCATTGGCGTACTACCAATTACAACATAATGATTTTTCATATAAGAAAACCTCTTGCGAACAATTTCCTTTGTTCCTTTAGCTAACAGCCCTACAACATAAACCACTGATGTTGTAAAAATTGTAATACCAAGAATAATGACCGTAACAGTAAATACCCGAGCATCTGTAGAGACTGGCACTATATCGCCGAAACCGACGGTCGTCATACAAACTAACGCAAAATAAAATGCTGTGGTTCCATCTTTAACGACAGGTAGAAATTCATTACCAATATAGAGTGTGCCAAAAATGGAATAAAGCAATAATGCAATGATACAAGTTATCGCCACAAATCCCGCACTGGTTAAGCTGTGATGATGATAACGCTTCCAAAAAAAGCTCAACGCCAAAAAAGGACCAGCGAAAAATAACCTTGATGAAGGTTTTCCGTTGCAATTTTTAAATCAACAAACGAAATAATGGCCAGTAAAAGCAGTGAAAACACCCATGCAATTCGGGCGCCATTAAGCATGAAAAAAGATAAAAATATCAATGAAATTCCTAACAAAAAACGAGGGATATCAAGCAACTTCATAAAGCCGAGAGATTTAAGCCACTCACTAAACCCATTCGCTCGCCAATCAATATAGTCAGTATAAGCCCCCAATATAGGCTTAATAATCATAAAACCATCAAAAATGATAAGTATTGAGATGATTAAACGGATAAATAAGGATGATTTCAGAAAAGCAATAAACGCGTTATCTGACATTTTTCCTTCACCCTCTGCTCAGATAAGATTACATAAAGTCTATATAACACATGTTGGTCATTGATGTTAGTTAGAATGCCGTTCTTCGGTTGATTTTATTGGTATAACCGACATATCCTTATATCAACTGATACAGTTCCATTTTTATACTTAGGAGAAATAAAATATAAAAAAAGCCTAACTATCAAACTGAAGCTATCTTAATTTGACTTTATTTCCTGTGTAAAATTAAACCAAATATCAACCAAATCTCATCAATTATTAGTTGTTTATTTTATTGAACTTAATTTCTAAGATAATATCTAAAAATCGATTTTTTGGCGTTTTTTCTTATTACCTAACATGACTTAAGAATAAGAGTTCAATAAATTATGGTTAATTCTACGCAAGCAAAGAGATTTAGCTGGACAGCTTTACTGTGGTTGCTCATCTATTTCTGGTATTTCTCATCATTGCTCCAAATCTATGTTGTTGTTACAGGACAAAGTAACACCGTCGGATTAAGAGACTCTTTACTGTACAGCACACTCTGGTTAATCCCTGCGCTCTTTTTCCCTAGAAGGATCAAATTAGTTGCCGGCATTATCGGTATCATTCTTTGGCTTTCATCTGTCATTGCACTCGCTTATTTTGTCGTCTATGGGCATCAGATCTCACAAAGCGTCATGTTTGTGATGTTTGAAACAAATACAAATGAAGCAGGTGAATTTTTAAGGCAATACATTAGCTTTAAAGTTATCGCGGTTATATTGATTTATACTCTGGTCGCGATTTTCTTATGGTCACGACTAAAACCGGTGACCATACCAGTGTCAGCGAGATGTGGTGTCTCTTTGCTCGTGCTAATCATCTTATTTGGCGTTCCTTATTATAATAAAGGAATTAAACAAGATAGGCCGTTCGCCAATGTCATGTCTTATGTGAATAGTAAACTTGCCTATGCTGCGCCTTGGCAATTTGTTAGTGGCTATTTTCTCTATAAAAACCAGTTAGCCAATATGGAAGAACTGATCCGTGATAACAGTAAGATCCCGCCATTAGAAAACTTTATCGATGCTAACGGCAATACGCCGAGAACTTTTGTTTTGGTCATTGGTGAATCAACAAGTCGCGATAGAATGAGCTTATATGGTTATAAACGCCCAACAACACCAGAGCTTGAGCAGCTAAAACAACAGTATCCCGATAATTTGTCTGTATTTAACGATGTCGTGACCTCTCGTCCTTATACAATAGAGGCGCTCCAGCAAATTCTCACGTTTGCCTCTCAAACTGAGCCCGAGTTATTTAATTCGCGCCCTTCAATCATGAATATGATGAAGCAAGCTGGATTTAAAACTTTTTGGATCACAAACCAACAGACAATGACGGAGCGTAATACGCTATTAACCGCTTTTTCTCGACAAACAGATAAACAATATTACTTAAATAACGATATGGCCCAAAGTTCACGTATTTACGATGAAGTTGTGCTAGCCCCGTTTAAAGAAGCTCTGGCCGACCCTGCTGAGAAAAAATTTATTGTTGTTCACCTACTTGGAACCCATATGCGATATGAGTTCCGTTACCCTGAAGATAAAGCCATCTTTAAAGGTAAAGATAGTCTGGTGCCAAGTAACCTCAAAGAGAGCCAAGTCGAAGATTACAATGCTTACGACAACGCACAACACTACAATGATTATATTGTTTCCACATTAATTAAAGATTTTGATTCATCAAAAGAAAATGGCTTTTTAGTCTTTTTCTCTGATCATGGTGAAGATGTCTTTGATACACCTCCTCATGAAACTTTAGGTCGTAGTGAAGGCAAACCAAGTCGTGTGATCTACAATGTTCCATTCCTAGTATGGCAATCTCCTGAATGGTTACAAAGCCATAATTTTAATTTGAACAGTAAAACCGATAGGCCTTATAGCACCATGGATTTTATCTACTCATGGTCTGATCTCGCGGGCTTTAACTACAAAGGCTACACTCCTCAGAAAAGCCTATTTAGTGACGAATACCAACCACAGCCGCGTTACATTGGTGACCCTGAGAATAAATCCTCTTTGATGCTGTATGATGATTTGAAAAAATAATTTGTCAGTAAAGCATCTTAGACCTAAGATGAAGAGCCTTTAGCGGCTCTTCATCTTTTTATTAAGAAACGTGATAGTTACTGAATTTTGCCATCTTGCCGAATAAATTTGACTTCGCCTTGCCAAAACTCAGCAAGAAAAACAGATTCGGGCTTATCGATCCCATGTTTACCCATCTGTTTATTTAACCACTCTTCGTCTTTTTCTATCGATTGCAATTCATTTAGCCTAACAACACCATCTTTCATAATAATCACTGATGGCATATTTGTTGGATCACAAATAACCGTTAATTGCCCATCTGGTTCAATCTGGGCATAATAGATTTCTTGGAATGAATGAACCCCTTGTGCATGAATTCTTGAGGATATATTCAAAATATCAATTTTATTCCCTTTTTCTAATATATTTTCCATAATAAAGTTTCCTTTACTAATAATAGGGATAGGATTGCCGATAGTCACGTTGCGAATAAAGTTAAATTTTTTAGTTAAATAGTTTAGCCCTGATATAAAAAACACACCTATAAAGAGTAAAGTGATGTACTGATATAATGGGATTGTATCGCTATAAATCACACCACCAATAATTCCACCCAACACAAAATTCCCAATAAAATCAATAGGTGTCATCTGTGATAACTGCGTTTTCCCAGACAAATTCATATGAGTAAGAACAATGGCAAAACCAATGATAAACTTGACTACAACAAGCATATAGTAATAACTCATATAAGACTTCCTTTCGTATACTCACGTTTTTATGAATTTTAGTTAAAGAAACCAGCATATTATTTTTTTTGCTAATATCCAAGATTAATTATAGCGAAATAATAAAGCTCGTCTTTTTTATTAAGTTAAATATTGATATCAAGCATTAAAATCACTATTTTGCTGATAATGCTACCTTTTTATTTCAGGTAACTTTCAGAGACAACTGATTTTTAATTATTAAAAATATGAGTTATATTTATAACATGCTATTGATAGCAGATCCGTATCCACTTACATCATGCTAAAGGAAATATTTATGAAAAAGAAAATATTAAGTTCTCTTATTCTAGCAGGTATTATCGCTATGGCGGCAGGTTGTGATGATTCATCAAAGACAGATCAAACGATGAAACAAACTGAAGAAAAAGTGGAGCAATTAAAAGATGCTGGTGAGCAAAAAGCAGCCGAACTTAAGGATAGTGCAGAAGCAAAAGCGAATGACCTTCAAAAACAAGCTTCAGAAAAAGCGGATGAAATTGCAGATAAGGCTAAAGAAGTAAAAGAAGCTAGCGAACAAAAAGCAGCTGAGCTTAAAGAGAACGCCACAGAGAAAGCTAATGAATTGAAAGAAGCTAGCGAGCAAAAAGCGGCTGAGCTTAAAGAGAGCGCTACAGAGAAAGCCGATGAATTAAAAAAGGCTAGCGAGCAAAAAATCTCTGAATTTAAAAATAGTGCCACAGAGAAAGCTAACGAACTTGAAAAACAAGCTTCAGCTAAGGCAGATGAGCTATCTGATAAAGCTAAAGAGCTAAAAGATGCGGCTGATAAAAAATCAGATGAATTAACTGAATCGGCAAAAAATAAGCTATCAGAAACAAATGATAAAATAGCAGAAAAAAGCCAAGAAGTGAAAACAGACTCAATCAATAAAGCAGATGAACTAGCGACTGATGCCAAAAATAAAACTGAAGAATTAAAAGCAGAAAACAAATAACTATCTGTGCTAGATAACTCGGTTTATTCTCAAAGCAGGTCTACGCTGGCCTGCTTTTTTTTATATTTTTATACGGAGAAAGTAAAGCACACAAAACCATGTCCTGTTCCCCCTCAATTCTGGTATAACAATTTAAAACCGAAATAATATAAACACGTTACCTTATAAATTGGAGACAACATGCAAGTGAGATATAGCCTTGGGTATACTGATCCTAAAATCGTTAATCACGCTTTCGCGCTTCGCCAACAAGTTTTTACCCATGAACAAGGCTTTCCTGCTGAAATCGATGTAGATGTATATGATGATGATGCATTACATGTGGTGCTATACCTAGAAAATAGCCCTGTTGCTGTACTACGTTGTATTTTACAAGCCGACAAAGTGATAAAAGTGGGCAGAGTCGCGGTACTTAAACAATATCGAGGCAAAGGCTTTGGACGTAAGTTAATGAAATTTGTTGAGCAGTACGCTATCGAGAACCAATTTCATGCTGTAGGACTATCTGCACAACATACCGCAATCGCCTTTTACGAAACATTAGGCTATCACACACAAGGCGAAATGTATGACGAAGATGGTATGGATCATATCTATATGGTTCTACCGTTAATTTAAGTTCTAACGCCTTGAATTTTCCATATCCCCCCTTATGATCAATAAAGTGATGCTTTTTTGTACGAGGTGATTATGGCAAATGGTTGGGCTAACGAAAATGCGGTTCAAGAACAAATTGATGCCACTCTTGATGACGCTATCGCTAAGGCTCGCAGTCAACTCCATTCAGGCGAAAGTGCTGAATACTGTGTTGAATGTGGTGAGCCTATTCCTCTCGCCCGCCGCAAGGCACTCCCTGGCGTACAGCTCTGTATCACTTGCCAAAATGCCGCCGATCAAAAAAGTGCCACATTTAGTGGTTATAATCGCCGAGGGAGTAAAGATAGTCAGTTACGGTGAATATGCCCTATTCCTAAATAACACCGAAACTCTACCAATATTTATTTCTACCTAAAATCCGAATATTAATGTTAATTTAATTAACCTTTCTAAGCTTTTTATCTAACTTTTTGTTAAATAGTTAAAAAGATAACAACAATGATAGTTAATAATGTGATTTATAAGGCTATATTTTTATGAAAACATAGAGGTTTTTCCTGTTTATTTGAAACCAGTCTCGATATATGGCAATATATCCGCCGGTTTTTTCGCAAATGGAGTAATAACAGCTAAAAAAACATTTGATAGCAACGGGCGCAATAACCGTTTTTATCGCTATCTCTGCAAACTGTTTCATTATTGTTCTTTCTACTGTTTCCTCACTGGGAACCCTTTCGCAATTTCATTGTTTCATTAAGAAGGACAGCGCGTTGCATACCCAACAGATTATTGGTATGTCAAAAATAAAATAAATCAAAGAAGGTTGTTATGAGTCAAAACGATACTGATTCTAAAAAAAATCGCTCAAAAATTAGTCCCCCGGTATTTTATACCTCTGCACTTGTGATTATGGTTATTGTTGGTTTTGCCGCCATCATGCCGGAAGTAGCAGAATCTCATCTAAGTCATCTTCAACAAAACCTATTCAATAATGCTAGCTGGTTCTATATTCTAGCCGTCGCTATCATTCTTTTGAGTGTGACTTATCTGGGACTCTCTCGTTATGGACAGATAAAACTCGGCCCCGATCACGCACAACCTAATTTTAGCTATGTGTCTTGGTTTGCCATGCTGTTTTCCGCAGGTATGGGGATAGGGTTAATGTTCTTTGGTGTTGCAGAGCCTGTAATGCACTACCTCAACCCACCAGTCGGTGATCCGCAAACGGTTGAAGCCGCGAAAGAGGCAATGCGTTTGACCTTCTTCCATTGGGGCTTACACGCTTGGGCGATTTACGCCATTGTGGCGCTGATTTTAGCCTTTTTTAGCTACCGCCATGGGTTACCGCTGACCCTCCGCTCCGCACTGTATCCTATTATTGGTGATCGTATTTATGGCCCTATTGGCCACTTTGTCGATATTTTCGCGGTTGTCGGTACTGTTTTTGGGGTTGCGACATCATTAGGCTTTGGCGTATTGCAGGTTAATGCAGGGATGAATCACCTGTTTGGTCTGCCTGTTAGCCCAACCGTACAAGTTATTCTGATCGTTGTCTTTACTGGCCTTGCGACGCTGTCTGTGGTTTCAGGCCTAGATAAAGGGATCCGCATTCTTTCTGAATTAAACTTAGGTTTAGCCTTTATATTGATGCTGCTGGTGTTGATCTTAGGGCCAACCGTTTTATTACTGAAATCATTTGTTGAAAACACAGGTGGTTATCTATCCGAGATAGTCAACAAAACCTTTAACTTGTATGCCTATGAGCCTAAATCCAGTGATTGGTTAGGTGGTTGGACATTACTTTATTGGGGTTGGTGGCTCTCTTGGTCGCCATTTGTTGGGATGTTTATCGCGCGAATTTCACGTGGACGTACTATTCGTGAGTTCGTCACTGGCGTTCTATTTGTTCCTGCTGGCTTTACCTTAATGTGGATGACGTTCTTCGGTAATTCCGCCATTAACCTGATTAAAAACCAAGATGCCGTTAAACTGGCAGAAACAGTGCAATCAGATGTTTCACTCGCCCTGTTTGAATTTTTAACCTACTTCCCTTTCTCTACCGTACTGTCATTTTTTGCTATGCTGATGGTGGTCGTCTTCTTTGTCACTTCGGCTGACTCTGGGGCAATGGTTGTTGATACTTTAGCATCGGGTGGTGATTCAAATACCCCAGTTTGGCAGCGTATTTTCTGGGCTGGCTTAATGGGTGTCGTTGCTATCACATTATTACTTGCAGGTGGCTTACAAGCACTACAAACCTTAACTATTGCCAGCGCCTTACCGTTTGCGATGGTACTATTAGCAGCAATTTATGGCTTATTTAAAGCATTGCGTATTGATGCTTATAAACGTGATAGCCAACAATTAGCCACAATTGCTCCGACAGCGAGCCGCAATCCAATTCCATGGCAACGACGCTTACGTAATATCGCGTATTTCCCAAAACGTAACCAAGTAAAACGTTTTCTTGGTGAGGTTGTTCATCCATCGATGGAAATGGTCTCAGAGGAGCTTGAGAAGCAGAATACGACTTGCCATATCTATAATGATAAAGATGATAGGATTGGCTTCGAGGTCGATTTAGGTGAGGATATGAACTTCCTATACGAAGTTCGCTTGCGCTACTATGTTCAACCTTCTTTTGCCCTTTCTGGCATGGGAACAGAGAGCGATGATGAAAAAAGCGAAGAGCAGAAATATTATCGTGCAGAGGTTCACCTTAAAGAAGGTGGGCAAGACTATGATGTTATGGGCTGGACCAAAGAACAGGTCATCCATGATATTCTCGACCAGTACGAGAAACATATTCACTTCCTACATCTACTAGGTAAGTAAACAACAAAAAGCCCCCTAATCAGAATGTTGCTGATTAGGGGGCAATTTATTTATTGCCCACGACATGCGAAATTCGCCCTAAGCGCTCTCTTTTTTATCCGCAATATGGCTGTAATCAGGACTTTCTAAAGCAATTAATTCATCCAGCAGTGCGGTTAATTGTTGCATTTTCTCCTGAGAAAATGCCTGCTCAATTTTTTGATAGCCCTCTTCCACTTCTTGACGTGCTTTATCGTACAATGTTTGACCACTAGGCGTCAGAGAAACATAGAGCTTACGCTGATCATTGAGTGGCTTTAAGCGAAAAATTAACCCTTCCCGCTCCATACGAGTCAAAATCCCTGTCAAACTTGGACGAAGAATACAGGTTTGAACTGATAACTCATGGAAATCAATAGAGCGTTTATCGGCAAGTACTCGGATAATACGCCATTGCTGTTCAGTCAAATTGTATGACTTTAAAATAGGGCGAAAGAACCCCATTGCGGTCTCTCTTGCCTGTAATAATGCAATTGTCAATGATTCATGCATAAGTTTAAAACTCACCACTCTAAAATGTTTATTTAATACCAATTAAATTGGTATTACACAATCTATTGCGCCTTTACACCGCAAATTTACCCTTAGTGATAGCCTATTCTATCCACTTAAAACCAAGGTTAGCACGGTAAAATAACAATCACAAAGAAAAACCCCAAAATATTAATGAGTAAACAATTCAACAGCAAACCAAAAAGTTAATAAAAAGTTACAATAAAAATTCAAAAAAAATATCAGAATACTGAATATCAATGGGTTACATAAAAACCTTCTGAATATGTTAAAGAGATCACAATTAAAATTAACAATTTCTCTAGCCTATTGCCAATTACCACTTTATACATTATTAATATATTAACAATCATTCGAAATCATCGTTTTCCTAATAAGGAGTTGTCAATGAAAGGCACTGTATTTGCCGTTGCCCTCAATCATCAAAGCCAAGTGGCTCACTGGCATGAGGCATTCGGGCAAGCCCCTTATAAAACCCCACCAAAAACACCTGTGTGGTTTATAAAGCCGCGTAATACTCGGATCAATTCAGGGGAGCCTATTTTGCACCCTGCCGGTGAAGTGGTGCAAAGTGGTGCAACACTAGCACTGGTTATTGGTAAAGATGCACGTAAAGTCAGCCAGTCAGAAGCCAAAAATTATATTGCGGGCTTTGCATTAGCAAATGAAGTCAGCCTACCTGAAGACTCATTTTATCGTCCTGCTATCAAAGCAAAATGCTGTGATAGTTTCTGCCCTATTGGGGAAATGGTTGAAACAACATTAACTGCCCCTGTCGACATTATCACCCTCATCAATGGTAAAGAAGCTGACCGTTGGTCTACAAAAGATCTGGTTCGTGATGCCAGTGAGTTAGTTGCCGCACTCAGTGAATTTGCCACGTTAAAAGCGGGTGATGTGATACTGATGGGCACGCCTCATCAACGCGTCACCATTCAGCCTGGTGATGAAGTCACTGTTCAAGCAGAAGGCTTTCCGAGCCTAAGCAATAACGTTGTTGTGGCAGGAGGACAATAATGAAACACGCAAAAATTCGTTACCAAGGTACTGAGTATTCCGTTACGGTTGGTGAAAACGAGCAAATCACATTACCAAATGGCCAAGTTATTGCAGGCGATGATGCTAATGTTGAATGGTTACCTCCTGTTAGAGGCACACTGTTCGCACTGGGCTTAAATTATGCCGACCATGCTACTGAACTTGATTTCAAGCCACCTGAAGAGCCTCTGATTTTTATCAAAGCAGATAACACATTAACAGGCCATCGCCAAGTTTCAGTGCGCCCCGATAATGTTGACTATATGCATTATGAGTCAGAGCTTGTTGTGGTCATTGGTAAAGCGGCATACAAAGTATCACAAGAAGATGCGATGGATTATGTTGCAGGCTACACCGTATGTAATGATTATGCGATCCGTGACTATTTAGAAAATTACTATCGCCCCAACCTGCGTGTTAAAAGCCGTGACACTTTAACGCCTATCGGTCCATGGGTTATCGATAAAGATCAGGTTAAAGATCCCCATAACCTTGCGCTATATACCTATGTAAACGGTGAGTTGCGCCAGAAAGGAACCACTGCTGATCTCATTTTCAATATCCCATTTTTAATTTCCTATCTCAGTGATTTTATGACACTGCAACCGGGTGACATGATCGCAACAGGAACACCAAAAGGCCTTTCTGATGTCGTACCTGGTGATGAAGTGATCGTTGAAGTTGAGGGTGTAGGCCGGCTGATTAACTATATTGTCAGCGAAAAAGAATATGAGGAACGAGTGTAATGACTAAAATTAACCATTGGATCAATGGCAAAAATGTTGCCAGCAAAGAATATTTCCAAACCACCAACCCTGCAACAGGTGAAGTACTCGCTGAAGTGGCTTCTGGTGGTCAAGATGAAATAAATCAAGCCGTTGCGGCAGCCAAAGAGGCATTCCCTAAATGGGCTAATACGCCAATGAAAGAGCGTGCTCGTTTGATGCGCCGTCTTGGTGAATTGATCGACCAAAACGTCCCTGAAATTGCAGAAATGGAAACTCAGGATACAGGTTTGCCAATTCATCAAACCAAAAATGTGTTGATCCCTCGTGCTTCACATAACTTTGAGTTTTTTGCCGAAGTCTGCCAACAGATGAATGGTCGTACCTACCCTGTTGACGACAAAATGATGAACTACACCCTGATCCAACCTGTTGGTGTCTGTGCACTGATCTCCCCTTGGAACGTGCCATTCATGACAGCAACATGGAAAACAGCACCTTGTTTAGCCCTAGGTAACACCGCTGTTTTAAAAATGTCTGAACTGTCACCATTATCAGCAAACCGTTTAGGTGAGCTGGCATTAGAAGCGGGGATCCCTGCTGGCGTACTTAACGTTGTGCAAGGTTACGGCAGCACAGCAGGTGACGCTCTAGTCAAACACCATGACGTTCGTGCCGTTTCCTTTACTGGTGGAACAGCAACAGGCCGCGTGATCATGCAAAACGCGGGTCTGAAAAAATATTCGATGGAACTTGGCGGCAAATCCCCTGTTCTGATATTTGAAGATGCCGATATCGAACGTGCATTAGATGCGGCTCTGTTTACCATTTTCTCAATTAATGGTGAACGTTGTACTGCCGGTTCTCGTATTTTCATCCAAGAAAGTATCTACCCTGAATTTGTTAAGCGCTTCGCTGAGCGCGCTAATCGCCTAATTGTCGGCGACCCAACGGATCCAAAAACACAAGTTGGTGCCCTGATCAGTGAACAGCATTGGAACAAGGTATCCGGCTATATTCGCCTTGGTGTAGAAGAAGGGGCAACATTACTGGCTGGTGGCCCAGACAAGCCAACCGACCTACCTGCACATCTGAAAAATGGTAACTTCTTACGCCCGACCGTATTAGCAGATGTCGATAACCGTATGCGTGTTGCGCAAGAAGAGATCTTTGGGCCAGTTGCCTGCTTGATCCCATTCAAGTCAGAAGAAGATGGCCTACGTATGGCAAATGATGTTGAGTATGGTCTCGCATCTTATATTTGGACACAAGATGTCAGCAAGATCCTCCGCTTATCACGCAACATTGAAGCCGGTATGGTGTTTGTTAATACACAAAACGTACGTGATTTACGTCAACCATTTGGTGGCGTTAAAGCCTCTGGTGTTGGTCGTGAAGGCGGTGAATATAGCTTTGAAGTTTTTGCAGAAATGAAGAACGTTTGTATTTCCTTCGGGGATCACAACATTCCTCGTTGGGGTGTTTAATTTATTGAGATATTTAGTTTATTGGAAATTCAATAATAAATATTTAATCTAACTTATGCCCTAAATAATTCGGGCTGTAGCGAAAAATCACTCACACGCTACAGCTCGAAATATCACGGGGGAGGTAAAAACTTATGGGTAAATTAGCACTTGCGGCAAAAATAACGCATGTTCCATCCATGTACTTGTCAGAATTACCCGGCAAACATCATGGCTGCCGCCAATCCGCCATTGACGGTCATAAAGAGATCAGCCGCCGCTGCCGCGAACTTGGTGTTGATACTATTATTGTTTTTGATACTCACTGGTTAGTTAACAGTGCATATCACATCAACTGTGCCGATCACTTTAAAGGGATCTATACGAGTAACGAACTCCCCTCATTTTATTCGTGATATGGAATATGAATATGATGGTAACTCCGAGCTTGGTCGCATGATCGGTGAAGAAGCCCGTAAACTAGGCGTTCGTGCTCAATCCCACGAAATCCCAAGCCTAACGTTAGAATATGCCACCTTAGTTCCTATGCGCTATATGAATAGTGATCGCCACTTTAAAGTGATCTCTATTTCTGCATTTTGCACCTCTCACAGTTTTGAAGACAGCCGTAAATTAGGCGAAGCCGTACTCACAGCCATCGAAAAATATGATGGCACGGTTGCCGTACTCGCGAGTGGCTCATTATCGCATCGCTTTATTGATGACCATCGTGCAGAAGAAGGGATGAACAATTATACCCGTGAATTTGATGAGCAAATGGATAAGCGTGTCGTCAAATTGTGGCGTGAAGGCCGTTTTAGTGAGTTCTGTAAGATGCTGCCGGAATACGCTGACTACTGTTATGGCGAAGGTCATATGCACGATACGGTGATGCTATTAGGCATGCTAGGTTGGGATAAATATGCAGAAAAAGTTGAAGTGCTGACCGATTTGTTCGCCAGTTCAGGTACCGGACAAATTAACGCTATTTTCCCGTTGCCAAGCTATATCACCGATAAACAAAAAGTCAGTGCGTAAGGAGTCGTCATGCCGCATTTTATTGCTGAGTGTACCGACAATATCCGTGAACAAGCGAATTTGCCTGAGCTATTTTCCAAGGTAAATAGTGCATTAGCAGGAACTGGTATTTTTCCTTTAGGCGGCATTCGTAGCCGTGCTATTTGGTTAGATACTTGGCAGATGGCTGATGGTAAACATGATTACGCCTTTGTCCATATGACACTCAAAATTGGTTCAGGGCGTTCTCTTGAAGATCGTCAAAAAAACAGGTGAGATGCTATTTACCCTCATCAAAGAACACTTTGCTCAGTTAATGAGTGATAGGTATCTCGCTCTATCATTTACCATGGAAGAGCTTGATCCCGTGTTGAATTACAAACAAAACAATGTTCACGCTTTATTTAAATAAGGAAGCCTGATGCCGACGCCATTCGATAAACAGATCCCTCGCTACTTGATCCCATTATTAGGGTCACTGGTTGCATTTGGGCCATTATCGATAGATATGTATCTGCCTGCTCTGCCGCAAATGGGAAATGACCTCCAGGCGAGCCAAGGGCAGATGCAGTATACACTCGGCGCATTCTTTGCTGGCTTCTGTATTGGCATGTTGTTTTATGGGCCACTCAGCGACATTCTTGGTCGCCGTAAGATGCTGTTAAGTGGCCTAACTATTTTTACGCTCGCAAGTTTACTGTGCGCGCAAGCCTCTTCGGCTGACGCATTAATTGCTTTTCGTGCGTTACAAGCCTTCGGTAGTGGAGCCGCCATTGTCATGGCACGAGCCATTGCTCGAGACGTTTACCCAACAGGTGAACTGCCTAAAGTTTTATCTTTGATGACGTTAGTCACTATGATAGCGCCCTTACTGGCTCCCCCTACTCGGTGGCTTTTTATTAATTCACTTTCAGTGGCAAGCGATCTTCTATCTTCTTGCACTGATAGGTCTTTGTTCTGCAAGTTGTATTTTCTTCTTGCTTCCTGAAACCTTGACACCGCAGAAAGAATCTAAAAATTTACTCAGTGTCGCGTTTCAAAATTACGCTCAAGTTTTAAGCGATAGAGAAGCACTGAGTATTATCGGTACGATGGCCTTCTCTTTTGCGGGTATGTTTGCCTTTATCAGCGGCTCTCCCTTTGTTTATATCAACTATTTTGGCGTATCGGAGCAGCACTACGGTTTATTATTCGGCTGTAATATTCTCGGGATGATAGTGGTATTACTACTGAATGTCAGACTGCTCAAAGTATACAGTTTAACTCGCATACTCTGCCTACAAAGTGGTGCGCAATTACTGTTTGGGCTATTACTACTCATTTTCTACCAGCAAAGCCTGCCTATTATTGTTATTCTGGTGGTGCTGTTTTTATCGATGGTCAATGCTATCGGTACAAATAGCTTATCACTGTTATTGCAGCATCGAGGAAAAATTGCCGGTAGCGCCAGTGCGCTTGCTATTTCGATTCAATTTGCATTGGCGGCGCTGGCAAGTGTTGCAGTTTCTGTACTACAGGATGAATCCCCATTTGCTATGGCACTGGTTATGGCTGTCTGTGCCGGATTAAGTTTCACAAGCCAACGTTTCTCGGCTAAAAATGTCCGCTCACAGTTAGTCTCAGTGCCTTCGGAGAAAAAAGAAAAATGAGTATCAATGTCAATTCTACCTTATTCCGCCAGCAGGCTTATATCAACGGTCAATGGGTTAACGCCAACGACAATAGTCAATTCGATGTCACTAACCCTGCGAACGGTGAAGTCATTGCAAAAGTCAGTAATGTAGGTGCAGCACAAACCCAACAAGCGATTGATGCTGCGGAAAAAGCCCTACCCGCTTGGCGTGCTAAAAGTGCCAAAGAGCGTAGCCAAATTCTTAATAAGTGGTTCCAATTGATGATGGAAAACCAAAAAGAGCTTGCAGAGCTACTCAGTTGGGAGCAAGGCAAATCCATCACAGAATCAATGGGGGAAATCGCCTATGGTGCAAGCTTTATTGAGTGGTTTGCCGAGGAAGGTAAACGCGTTTATGGCGAAACAATCCCATCTCCACTTCCTGGTCGCCGCTTAGTGACGATTAAACAGCCTGTGGGTGTGGTCGCTGCGATTACGCCATGGAACTTCCCAAATGCCATGATCACCCGTAAGGTTGGCCCAGCACTGGCGGCAGGATGTACGATGGTACTGAAACCTGCGGCTGAGACCCCATTATCAGCATTAGCACTAGCAGCATTAGGTGAAGAAGCTGGTATCCCAGCAGGGGTGTTCAACATCGTGCCAGGTACAGATGCAAAAGCCATTGGTGGTGTACTCACATCAAGTCCTGTTGTTCGTAAAACTGACTTTCACTGGCTCCACACGTGTTGGCAAATTACTGATGGCACAATGTGCCGATACAGTGAAAAAGCTATCATTGGAACTCGGTGGCAATGCGCCTTTTATCGTGTTTGACGATGCCGACCTTGATGCCGCCGTACAGGGCGCATTAGCGGCTAAATTCCGCAACAGCGGGCAAACCTGTGTTTGTGCTAACCGTATTTTAGTTCAAGAAGGCGTCTATGATGAATTTGCTAAACGCTTAGCAAAAGCAGTCACTGAGCTAAAAATCGGCCCAGCAACTCAAGCCGATTCACAACAAGGCCCTCTGATTAACCAAGCTGCGGTTGATAAAGTCACCGAGCATATTGCAGATGCGGTTTCTAAAGGCGCACGCGTACTGGCAGGCGGTAAACCTGCTTCATTAGGCGGATTGTTCTTCGAGCCAACCGTATTAGCAGACGTCACCGAATCTATGATCGTCGCCAAAGAAGAGACTTTTGGTCCATTGGCGCCTCTGTTTAAGTTCCGCGATGAACAAGAAGCCATTGATTTAGCAAATGATACCGAATTTGGTCTGGCTTCCTATTTCTATTCTAGAGATATCGGCCGCATCTACCGTGTTGCAGAAGCACTCGAAAGCGGCATGGTCGGTATCAATGAAGGCATTATCTCAAATGAAGTTGCCCCCATTTGGTGGCATTAAGCAGTCAGGGCTGGGGCGTGAAGGTTCACGTTACGGAATTGAAGACTATCTGGAAGTGAAATATCTCTGCTTCGGTGGGCTATCTACAAACTAATTTGACCTTTACAGATTAGCGCACTGCCATCTGGCAGTGCGGGTTAGAAAGCGCCCAACGTTTCTTGCGTGATAAGCAGAGTTCAACAGGAGCAATACTCGCATGTTACAAAAAGATGTCATATCGCAAGTTGCACAGCGCCTTAATCAGGCCGAGAAAACACGTGAACAGATCCGTCAGATTTCATTGGATCATCCACAAATCACCATTGAAGACGCATACGCTATTCAACGTGAATGGGTTGGCCTAAAAATCGCTGAAGGTCGTTCACTGAAAGGCCATAAAATTGGCTTAACATCGAAAGCTATGCAGGCTAGTTCTCAAATTGATGAACCTGACTACGGTGCACTTCTCGACGATATGTTTTTTGACGATGGTTGTGAAATTCCAACAGATCGTTTTATCGTTCCACGTATTGAAGTTGAGCTAGCATTTGTTTTAGCAAAACCCTTAAGTGGCCCAAACTGCACCCTGTTTGATGTTTATAACGCAACTGATTATGTCATACCGGCACTTGAGCTTATCGATGCCCGTTGCCACGGTATTGATCCTGAAACAAAGCGCCCACGCAAAGTATTCGATACCATTTCAGATAATGCGGCGAATGCGGCGGTGATCTTAGGGGGGAGACCAATCAAACCTCGCGACCTTGATTTACGATGGATCAGTGCATTGCTGTACCGTAACGGTGTTATTGAAGAGTCTGGCGTCGCGGCTGCGGTACTTAACCACCCTGCAAACGGGGTTGCTTGGCTGGCAAATAAACTCGCGCCACACAACGTCCAACTAGAAGCTGGCCAAATCATTTTAGGTGGCTCATTTACTCGACCGGTTCCTGCTCGTAAAGGGGATGTATTTCATGTGGACTACGGCGTGATGGGTTCCGTCAGTTGCCGCTTCGTATAAGGAGATCATCGTGGATATCCTACAAAATAAATTTAAACATGCACTAAAAGAAGGTCGACCACAAATCGGTTTATGGCTGGGGCTATGCAGCTCATATAGTGCTGAATTGGTGGCTGGAGCAGGTTTTGACTGGCTACTGATTGATGGTGAACACGCTCCTAATAATGTACAAACAATATTAACTCAATTACAGGCAATCGCACCTTATCCATCGCAGCCGGTTGTACGTCCACCTTGGAATGATCCTGTCATTATTAAACAGTTATTGGATATTGGGGCACAAACATTATTACTGCCTATGGTGCAAAATGCAGAGCAAGCACAGCAAGCTGTTCGCGCCACACGTTACCCTCCGGCGGGGATCCGCGGTGTGGGGAGCGCTCTAGCACGTGCATCACGTTGGAATCGTATTCCTAATTATCTGCAACGGGCCAATGATGAGATGTGTGTCATTGTGCAAGTCGAAACCCGTGAAGCTATCAATAATCTTTCGGAAATATTACAAGTCCAAGGGATCGATGGCGTCTTTATTGGGCCAGCTGATCTCAGTGCAGACATGGGCTATTCAGGTAATCCAAATCATCCCGAAGTGAAGGCAGTCATCGAAAAGGCTATTGTCCAAATTCGTGCTGCGGGTATTGCCCCTGGTATTTTAATGGCAGCGCCAGACGTCGCTGAACATTATTTAAAATTAGGTGCACTATTTGTTGCGGTTGGTGTGGATACAACATTGCTAGCGCGTAGCGCAGAAGCATTAGCGGCTCGCTTTGGCAATACCGTTTCTGAAGTGACATCTAACACACCCAGTGTGTATTAGTGATTTGCAATACAGTAGTAAACACCCAAAGCCATTAAGATAACTCGATCTTTCGGTTGTAAATACTTCGAGTTTGTCTCTAAGCGCTAAGCAAAAATCGCCGAGGAGCATGGATTATTGTGTGACTCGGATAGATGAGCAAGAGCGAATAATGAAACAACTTGGAATATGGCAAACCAATTACCCTACAAATATCAATCTGGTGGCTAAGGGAAAACAACATTAACAACCCTGTACCTACGGGGCAGACATGTTATATGGCTGCCTAAGAGCTTTTTGTACCCATAATAGCATTAAATGCATATAAATGAGGGAATTACAAAATGAGCAATTTATCCAATGTTGCTGAAAAAAATCCTGCTGAACAGCATAAAAATTTAACTGAACCACAACAACGCGTAATTAAAAAATTATTTCGCCGCCTAATTGTCTTTTTATTTGTATTATTTGTTTTTTCTTTCCTTGACCGCATTAATATCGGTTTTGCGGGTCTGACTATGGGGAAAGACATTGGTCTGACATCAACGATGTTTGGCCTTGCTGCCACACTATTTTATGCAACCTATGTTATTTTTGGGATACCTAGCAATATTATGTTGGGTATTGTGGGCGCCCGCCGTTGGATTGCCACCATCATGGTACTGTGGGGCATCGCCTCAACAGCCACAATGTTCGCAACAGGCCCGACAAGCCTCTATATTTTGCGGATGCTAGTCGGCGTCGCCGAAGCTGGCTTTTTACCGGGTATCCTAGTTTATTTAACTTACTGGTTTCCTGCTTATTTCCGCGCCCGTGCTAACGCTTTATTTATGGTGGCCATGCCCTGTCACAATGGCATTTGGTTCCCTAGCATCGGGTTACATCCTCGAAATGGATGGTATTTTAAACCTAAAAGGCTGGCAGTGGCTGTTCCTGCTGGAAGGTTTCCCTTCAGTGATCTTAGGCGTGCTGGTCTGGTTCTACCTTGATGATTCGCCAGATAAAGCAAAATGGCTAACGAAAGAAGACAAAGAGAGTCTTCAAGAAATGATGGAGCAAGATAAGTTAGAATTGGTTCAGCCGCACGGTTCGAAAAGCCATACGGCATTACAGAATACTAGCTTATGGAAAGAGATTTTTACCCCTGTTGTCTTAATGTATACCGTGGCCTATTTCTGCCTGACCAATACGCTCAGTGCCATTAATATCTGGACGCCACAAATTATGCAGAGCTTTAATGAAGGCAGTAGTAACGCCATGATAGGCCTACTGACGGCTATCCCTCAGTTCTGTACTATACTTGGTATGGTGTATTGGAGCCGGCGTTCTGACAGATTACAAGAACGTAAAATGCACACCGCACTCCCCTACCTATTTGCAGCGGCAGGTTGGGTATTAGCGGCACTGACACATCATCCTGTCATCCAATTAATTGGTATCATTATGGCATCGACAGGTTCATTTACCGCAATGGCTGTATTCTGGACCACGCCAGACCAATCCATCAGTTTACGTGCTCGTGCTGTTGGTATTGCTGTTATCAACGCAACAGGTAATATTGGTTCAGCGGTCAGCCCACTACTGATTGGTTGGCTAAAAGACCAAACAGGTAGCTTCAATTCAGGGCTGTACTTTGTCGCTGGGTTGTTGGTCGTTGGGGCGCTATTAGTCGCATTTATCCCCATGAAGAGCTCACGTCCTAGAGCAACACCGTAATATTCAAAGATAACAAAATAGTCGAGCCGCAATCCTCTGTATTGCGGCTCGAAACCAACAGAGTAAAGGGAGAATGTGGTGTCATCATTAATAACCAATATTGATATCAGTAAAGATTATGATGAAACACAAGGGAATGATGATGTTCATTACCAAACATTCGGTAATATGGCCGCCTTTTTTGGCCGTGATATGCAAGCACATCGACATGATGGCTTTTTTCAGTTGCACTACCTTGAAACAGGTCATATCACATTACAACTTGATGACCTACGTTATTCAGTCCAAGCCCCTTTATTTATTCTAACGCCGCCTTCTGTTCCTCATGCCTTTTTTACTCAAGAAGATACAGATGGGCACGTGCTGACCGTTCGCCAAGATTTAATCATCCCTTTATTAGAATCACTTTACCCTGCTAACCCTGATTTAGTCTCTATTCCTGCGATTTGTTTGTCCGTTGCTGATAAACCCGATGACCTTGAAACTTTTAATCACTATTGGGCACTAATGGCTCGCGAATCGGCCAATAGCTACGCCGGACGCGATCAGGTATTATCCTCTTTAGCTCAAGCGCTATTTACTTTCCTATTACGCTCAATTCCCCTTGATGACCACCCAGTTAGTGGTGTAAGAGGAGAACATCGCCTATTCCAACGTTTTAACCAGCTTATTGATTCACACTACCATGAGCACCTTTCTGTTCCCGAATATGCAGACAAACTGGGTGTTACCGAATCTCGACTCAAAGATATGTGCCGACGTTTCGCTAACCGTCCACCCAAGCGCCTGATTTTTGACCGCATATTACGAGAAGCGAAACGTATGCTATTGTTTTGTGACAGCCCTGTATCAGAAATAGCCTACCAACTTGGATTTAAAGATCCGGCTTACTTTGCACGCTTCTTTAACCGTTTAGTTGGAGATTCCCCTAGCCAATGGCGAGATAAAAATATCCACTAATCTATGATAGTTAAACTTAATCATGACACGTGGTTATTGAAAATTTTAACGCTGTCTATTAACGCGTTTCTCTGCTATTTATCGCAATAACCATAATAAAAATGTTTAATAAACCGCTTTATTTATAAATTGTTCATTACTAATATCTATAAGTAATAATCAATGCGTATTTTCTATTTTTCATTGTCATTTTTATTTATTAATAATAACTATTAAAATGAAATAAATTAACAATTACTATTTATTCAAATTTCACAATTACATCATATTTTAAAATTAAATCAGGATGTTATATAACGTATCTCTATAGATTATTTACATATTAATCAATTAGGTATTTTTACTTAATTCTATAACTAAATATTATATCAAAATAAGATGATTTACCTAAAAGACCATGGTAAAAATCACTCATTCTACGTGTAATGGTGTTTGTTATTCTCAGGGTGAAGGTTAACTATGTACGATGATTTAAATTCATTAAGCCGTCAGCTTAAAATGGATAATTTTTCTTTCCTTGAAATTGAAGAAACCACTCAATCCAAGGATGAACAGCTATTATCTAATATGGCTATTAAGCAAGAACTCCCATTACCTGAGAAAATTGAAGTGGTTTCTGAATCAACGACTCAGCCCCAGCCAACCCAACCAAATGAGTCTTACTCAACAATTAATGAGTTTTCTCATTTCCTTAATTATAAAAATAATCACTACCATAATACAGCGGACTCAGCTTCTCATACGGAGCAACTTGTTATACTGAGTGAACTCTTTTCAAGTATTAGTAAAAAATAAAATACTCATTTACCTATAGTATAATAAAACCTCATTATGAGTTAGTGATATGCAAAAAACACTCAAAATCGTTACGTCTATACTTTTGTTATTCTTATTTATTTTATTAATTATCATTCCTCTAGATAGTGATAAACAGTTTCTATTAGGAGGCGTGTTAATTGTATTTACATTCTTTATTGGAATATTTAAAAATAAAAAGCTACAGCTTGCCTTGATATTAATATCACTACTTTGTACTTCTCGTTATATCTGGTGGCGGGCAACAACGACCCTTTATTTTGATTCTTATATTGAGCTGATTTTAGGATCATTACTATTTATTGCGGAACTATATTCATTAGCTATTCTATTATTCGGTTATATTCAAACCTGTTGGCCATTAAAAAGAACGATCGCCCCCTTACCGAAAGATACTTCATTATGGCCAACGGTTGATCTATTTATTCCAACCTATAATGAAAGTATTGATATCGTCAAAGATACAGCGCTTGCTGCACAGTGTATCGAATATCCTAAAGATAAATTAAAAATTTATATATTAGATGATGGAAAGCGAGATGCGTTTCGCCAGTTAGCTGAAGATATTCAAGTTGGCTATATGATCCGCCCTGATAATAACCATGCAAAAGCAGGAAACCTTAATCATGCATTAACAAAAACGCATGGTGAACTGATTTGTATTTTTGATTGCGACCATGTAGCGACACGCGTATTTTTACAAGCAACAGTAGGGGCATTTTTAGTCGATGAAAAACTCGCTTTGATCCAAACCCCCCATTATTTTTACTCTAAAGATCCCTTTGAACGTAATTTAAGTGCGGCTAAAAGAGCGCCGCATGAAGGTGCGCTATTTTATGGTCCAGTGCAGCAAGGTAACGATAATTGGAATGCCGCGTTTTTCTGTGGCTCTTGTGCGGTAATTCGCCGTAGTGCCTTAAAAGAGACAAATGGATTTGCGGTAGAAACGGTTACCGAAGATGCCCATACAGCCCTTAAATTGCAGCGTAAGGGATGGAATACCGCTTTCTTAGATATTCCTCTTTCAGCGGGTTTAGCGACTGAACGCTTAACTTTGCACATTAACCAACGTATACGTTGGGCACGAGGCATGACACAGATTTTTCGCGTCGATAACCCGCTATTAGGTAAAGGTCTGACATTTACACAACGTATCTGTTATTTAAATGCCATGCTACATTTTCAGTATGGGCTACCTCGAGCGATTTTCCTCTTATCCCCTTTGGTTTTTATTCTATTTGATTTAAATATTATCTCATCATCCGCAACACTCATATTTTCTTATGCGCTACCTCATTTGATTACTTCTAACTATGTCAATTCAAAACTTGTCGGTAGCTATCGCTATTCTTTCTGGGGGGAAATTTATGAAACAGTGATGGCTTTTCATTTAATACTCCCAACATTGATGAGCTTAATATCGCCAAAACTCGGTAAATTTAATGTTACTGATAAAGGTGATTTAACAGATAAAAACTATTTTGATCACACGGCCGTTCGCCCGCTCCTTATTGTCGCCGTACTTTTAGTCGCCGCAATTGGGATTGCCTTATTCAAATGGATTATGGGTCTATATCATTATATTGATAACGGTGTCATTGTGATTAACCTTATATGGGGTATTTATAGCTTACTGATTGTCCTCGCTTCTATATCGGTAGCAAAAGAGACCAAACAGTTACGTCGAGCCACGAGGGTTCCTGCATCAATCCCTGTGACCGTTTATTTTTCTGATAATAGCGTTATAGAAACTCAGTCCATTGATCTCTCCATGAGTGGGGCAAGACTTAACTTCCCATTTGAGCATAATGTTACACAGGCATTTATTACACAAATTGCCATTGGTATAGGCAAAGAAAGAGCATTTATCCCGATCCAGCAAGCATGGATTGATAATAAGCAATTAAGAATGGAATTTGCTCACTTAACTCATGCTATTCGACGTGATGTTGTACGTGTTGTATTAACTCGAGCAGATGCTTGGTTTAAACCTAAACATGCAAACGACAAACCATTAAGGTCATTTATCGACGTGCTGCAATGTGCATTTGAATTGTTCATTATCCGTAAAGATAAGAAGGCCACGGATAATTCCATTTTGCTTTCAAAACAAAATAGTAAAGAGCAGCATCATGTTTAACCGCCTGAAATTAATATTTATCGCTTACGCGTTATTAATAAGTCATACGGCCGCATTTGCCGTAGAGAGAGTGGATACACAGAAAAAAGTTTCTGCGCCATTAGACTTTATATTAAATAATGGGCTAATAAAAAATAGCGATGTTATAGACACTACCGCTGAAGAAATTACCTTGAAAAAAATTGGCCTCATAAACGGCCTGACCTTAAGTGGTGATAAACTCCAATCTGGTATTAGTTTTACTTTGCCCTATGATTTTATTGTTATAAATGCAGAAATACGCTTAATCATTTCAATCAAAGAAACTGAAAATATCGAAAAGGATAATTTACAAATAACGCTAAATGATCAGTCTTTAGGTTCGATACCGTTATCTCAACTTCATGAAAATAAATCGACTTTTACTTTAAAAGTACCAAACGCCATTCTCTCTTCAAAGAACAATTTAAACTTTCAGATCATTAGTAATGATGACATCATTAATAATGAGTGGACATGCCAGCGCCCAGACTTAAAAGATCTTAATCTTGAGATTTCCCCTTTAACCTCAATGGCATTAAAAGGGGTATTAATGAATACGCGTAAATCACTCATGGATTTTCCTCGGCCATTTTTAGATCCTTTAAAAATGAATAGCAATGAACTTGCTTTTATCTATGCCGCTTCACCGACCCCAGATACCTTAATGGCCTCTGCCATTGTAGCCTCTATTTTTGGCATCAAAAGTGGGGAAAAAGGGAACCATTTCAATGTTTATCTTGATGAATTACCGGAAAAGCATGCTGTTTTATTCACAATGGCGGATGAGACCATTTCAGGGATCTCCTTTAATCAGGCTAAAGGCCCAAATATCAGAATTATAGATAACCCTGTAAACGAGAAATACAAAATCTTGGTCATTAGTGGACGTCATGCACATGAGCTGCGTCAGGCCGCTTACCAACTCTTTACACCTGATTTACCTGACAGCAGCGATATGGCTATCGCCAACTATCATGTACAAAAACGGCAAGCTTATGATGCCCCTAACTGGCTTTCGGCGAAAAAAATAATCACTTTCAGCCAAATAATTAAAAGTCGCGACGCCCTGCAATCCCGCTTGTTTTGGAATGAAGAGAAAAACATTATTTTTCGCCTTCCACCTGATGTATTCATGTTATCAGGGAACAAAATCCCCGTGAAAATAGACTATACGTTTGATGGTAAAAATTGGATTGATATGAAGCATTCGATGCTAACTATCGCATTGAACTATCAATTTTTAAAAAATATTTCTGCTCAAAAACACAGCATTATTAGTCCAATCATGGAGTTTTTTACTAATAACCACGACAACAGCACAACACTTTATCTTGATAGCACAAGCTTATTTGGTGAAAACAGACTAAGCTTTTATTTTAATATCACACCGCATCAAGAAACGCCTTGTAATATCCGTAATAATGGTGAGATTGTTAATCAAATATTGTCTAGCTCTACATTTGATCTCAGTAATATTTCCAATTTTGGGGAGCTACCAAATACGGCTTGGTTTTTAAATGGCCTATTCCCATTTACGAAATATGCCGATTTATCAGATACCGTCATTTTATTAACCAAAAATCCAGCTAAAGAAGAAATCGCATTAATGCTTCATTTAATGGAAAAAGCAGGACGCATTACTGGCTTTCCGGTTAGTCAGGTCACCATACTCACTGATACAACAAAACCACAAAATAATTTAAAACTCACGAGTTCGAATATTATTGCAATCTCTAAATTAAAAGAGATCGCAGCATTCAAGCCACTAATAAAAGATACCTCTTATCATTATAGTTATGGGCAATTACAAGTCATGCCCCCTTCTCTATTGCAGAAACTGAAACTGCTTCTACTCGGAGAATGGAAAAATCAATTTGAAGAAGCAAACAATATTTTAATAAATTCACAAAAATGGCGAGGATTACTCAGTTTCCCATCACCTTGGTCTAGCAACAAAGTCGTGACCATTTTAACTGCGACTAACAGTGAACAACTGAAAAAACTCCATGATGATATTGATAAGCCTGGAAGACAACAACTCGAATCGGGTGATATCTTGCTATTTAATGATTTTGATGATGTTAAGGTTCTGCGAGTTAATGCATCATTTTTATCAGGCGAATTACCGCTACACACATTAGTCCTTTGGTTTTTTAGCCAACATTTATTTCTATTAATGGCTATGTTATTTACCACCTTATTCCTTATGAGTTTGTATTTGTTTAAAAGATTAAAAAACCATGAATCCAAACGTCTATCAAGGATGAAAAAAATAAAATGAAAAATAGCTTATTAATAAAAGTATTTATTACTTTGCTCTGTGGTACATACCCACTATCGACGTTAGCTCGATCATTAGAAAATGAAACAGCCATTAAAGTTCTATTAGAAAAGGCCAATTATTGGCACAGTAAATCTAACTATGACCTTGCTTACGATGCGCTGAGTAAAGTTTTTGCCATTGAGCAATATAATATTGAAGCATTATATCTAATGTCATATTACAAAATTCAGCAAGGTAAAAAACAAGAAGCGGCTCTCTGGGTTAATAAACTCAAAAAATATGCCCCAGACGATCAGCGGCTTTCACAATTAGCCCAGTTTTCGCCCCGTGAAAATCGTTCCGATGAGATACTCAAAAAAGCCCGAGAATTTGCAACACAAGGTCAGATTGAACAAGCAATACAGGCATATGACAAATTATTTACGCATAATCCACCTAGTGGTGACTTAGCGATTGAGTATTATGAAACACTCGCTGGCAGTAAAAAACACCTAGAAAAAGCAATCGCTGAGCTAAGAAAAATAGCACAGCAAACACCATCAGATGAGAAGGTACAGCGTATTCTTGCAACGGTATTAACCTATCAAGAGAAAACAAGGCGAGAGGGAATTCAAAAGCTCATCCAGATCGAAAATAAAGATAAGGCGGTGGTCAATTCATTGAAGCAAGCACTACTGTGGTTACAACCCGATGAAAAAGATCTGCCCGCTTACCAGCATTTTATGAATTTATCACCAAATGATAGCCTTGTAATGGAACACTATAACAATCGCATTGGTAACAGTGATATTCGTGCTGGATTTACGCTATTAAATAGAGGTAGCCTTGAACAAGCAAAGCAAAAATTCACACAAGCGCTAACAAATGATCCTAAAAATATCGATGCCACTGCGGGTCTGGGTTACGTGGCGCTCCGTCAAAAAAACTATCAAGAAGCAGAGAAGTTATTAAGTGAAGCGGCTAATAACACAACGGATCATAAAAGAGCCCAATGGTTAAAAGATATCAAAAATATTAACTACTATTCGCAACTAGATAGAGTTAAACAATTAGCGCGTAATCAGCAATTTGATCACGCAATTAGCTTACTTAAAAGTACCAGTGTGAGTGACCCACAGCAGCAACTTGCTCTCAATTTATTACTAGCACAAACCTATCGTGATAAAAAAGACTATGCTAGCGCAGAGTCGTTATATCGGACGCTTCATCAAAACTACCCTAATAATAAAACAGTGAAAGAGCAGCTAGTCTGGTTATTTAACGAACAAAAAAAATATCAAGAATTAGAGCTATTATTACAAACCTTCTCTCCTACTGAGCGCTATGATTATCAGCAAAAAATAAATTTCAGTGAGCAATACCGAAAAAATGCAGAAAAAGCACTTAATAATGGCTTAGTGAATGAAGCGGAAAATATTCTCACACAAGCCATTAATAAAGATCCTCAAAATGCTTGGCTGCACCTCGATTACGCCAGACTGCTACTTAAAAAAGGTGATCATCATAAAGCAAATGCAGTGATGAATAATTTGGTTGCAACCTATCCTTCACCTGCAACTTGGCATAGCGCGATCATTTTGGCAAGCGAGCAAAATCACTGGAAGGATGTATTGAATTTAATTCATAAAATTCCTAGTGGATCACAAACGGCAGAAATAACTGAGCTTAAACATCGCGCTAAATTTAATCAACAAATTGATATTGCCCAACACTACATTGATAGTGGGAATCACAATGCAGCATTAAATACCCTAAAAAATAAATATTAAATCATTACCTCAGAACCCAGCCGATATTGGCCGCCTTGCTCAGCTATATATAGATGCGGGTGATAGTCAAATGGCGCTAAATGTGATCCATCAAAACCTATCCGTTGAACCACAAGGAAGCCTAAAAGATTATACACAGCAAATCATTATCTTACGCCGCTTAGGATACTTTGCAGAAGCAGAGAGCTTGATGAACTCCCCGGCTTTACTCGCCACAACCAGCGAAAAAGAGTTAAATCACATTAGAGCGGGCTACCTCAGCGAACAAGCCGATTTATTTCGCGAAAAAGGTCATCTCAACGAAGCTTGGGAAATATTAACGCCAGAAATAAAAAATGATCCGAATAATAGCCAACTCTTATTAGCTGTTGCCCGAGTTTATCAATCAAATGATCAACCCGAGCAAGCGAGTGATGTTTATCAATACCTATTAGCTATTTCCCCTAAAAATCAGGATGCATTAATAGGCTTAGTTGATCTAGCGATTAACAATGACGACAGTGTGGCAGCAAGAAAATATTTTGCAGAGATCAAGGCAACCAATAAAACCGATTACCTGATTTTGTCGGCTCGCCTTGCTGAGCTGGAAGGTCATAATACCCAAGCACTCAAATTATTAAAAACAGCACAATGGGGATTAATTCAGCCGCAAGAACAGCCAACTTATTTACCAGTAAATCACCCATTAGCTGGGCAAATACTCATGCACACTCAGCACAATCCTCGCCAAAAGGCCCAGTTAGACCATATTGAAATGATGCTTACAGATTTACAGCAAAAAACATCTGTCGCATTGAATAATACCATTCAGGTAAACAGCCACTCAGGGGAGTCAGGATTAAGCAAATTTACCGAAATCAAAGAGACCCTCACACTCTCTCTTCCACTGCTTGATAATATTAAGTTAGCGCTGAGCGTATCCCCTTCGGTTATTAGTTCAGGCAAAACTCCCGCTGAAAATGCCAGCCTTGTGGGCAGTGGAGCGTTAACGAGAGCCAATCGCCGTAGCCTAGTTGAAAGTGCTTCACGCGCTAATGTACATGCCGATGAAATTAATAGCCGTTCAATTCAAGGCTTAGAATCAAATATTTTATTGAAAGGCGATAACTTTCAATTGGATTTCGGGCATACCAATAGTGATGGCTTAATTGTTTCCTTAGTTGGCGGAGCTGAATGGTCAATTAACACCTCACCACATAGCCAATTAACTTTAGCAGCCGAACGGCGAGCGGTAACTGATAGCCAACTTTCGTACAGTGGGCTTAAAGATAGTGTAACAGGTAGAACATGGGGAGCCGTGACACGCAATACGCTGTCAGCACAATATGCATGGGATAATAGCCATTATGGTACTTATGCCAAAGTTGCCGCTAATAAGTATATTGGTACCCACGTTCCTAATAACCAATCTGTTGATCTCAATGCTGGCTCTTATATTTATGGAATAAATGAAAATAATAAAACTCTAAAATTAGGCGCTAATATTCATTATATGGGATTTGATAAAAACCTTAATTATTATACATTAGGGCATGCAGGGTATTTCAGCCCACAGAAATATATTGCAGTTTCATTGCCTATTTCTTATGAGCAAAAATTAGATAATTTATCAGTAAAATTAAACTCCACTGTTGGATATCAATCGTACACGACTGAAAGTGCAGATTATTACCCTACAGATAGACAACTACAAGATGAATTAAACAGTTACACAGATAATGATGAATATATAGATACTCACTATAAAAAGAGCAGTAAAAATGGCATAAGTTATTCTTTTGGCGTAGAGACTAACTATAAAATATCACCATCTTCATTTATTGGAGCGAATGTTAGTTATAATACTTTTGGTAATTATGATGAGACAAAAGCTAATATTTACTTTAAATATTTATTCGACAAAGATATACTAGGAAAATAAAAATGATGTTTGACCAAGATAGTTACTTACAACGTGGTTATAAAACAGGCTGGCATGATTTAATTAATTTTTTATTTTATGAGTTTTCGTCAGGTGAAACTAATGAAGGCTGTAAAACGCTACGGCGAATTGGGCAACAGCTTGGTGAATTACACACTATTGAGAATTCAAGTACATTAAGTCAATTAGAAAAAAATATTAATACTGTTCTAGAAGTGTTCAATTGGGGGTTTGTTAAAATGGCACCCGCAAATAGTGAATTGCTTATTATGCATTGTGCGTGGCCTCACGCGCCTAAATCGGTCAATAAAAAATGGCGTCGAGCTAGCGCTAGTATTTTAGAAGGCTTATATACTCAGTGGTTAACATCGCAAGGTGGTAATAAATCAGTGCCTGTATTGTGGAATGAAAATGCAACTGAAGATATTTTCATATTTCGTTATGCTTTATTTAAATAGATTCATCAAATATAAATTATCATGATTAATAAAACCAAAGAGTTATCAATAAAAAATGAAAAAATCTCATTGGACTTAATCATTGGTCAAACCTGTCTTTTTTTATTAATTGATATATATGGAAGAGTTTCATATGTTAGTCAACGTTTCTTAGAAACTTACAACTACAATCGTGCAGATGTTATTGGATATAAGCCAAGCATAATAAATAATCAGTTGATTTTAGAAAAAAACAGTCTTGATTTTATTTCTAATTATAGTAACACTGAAGATATTATTTTTATAACTAAAGAAAATAAAAAAATATTTTTTATAGCTAGATTAATGGAGATAGAAGAAAATAGCAACAATGTCTATCATTACTGTCTTATTTTATCTGAAGTAACAAGGCTAATAGCAGCTAAGAATAAACTCTCTTTCCAAGTATACCATGACCCTCTAACTGGACTATTAAACAGATATGGTTTTTATAGAAAAGGCAAAGAAGCTCTTAAATTAGCCAAAAATAGTAAAACAGAATGCTATTTGGCGCTTATTGACATTGATAAATTTAAAAAAATAAACGATACCTTTGGTCATGGTTATGGTGATCGACTATTAAAACAGTTCACTAAAAATGTAAAAAAACACTTACCGAGTGAGGTTATTTTTGCTCGATTAGGTGGCGATGAATTTGTGTTAATGGTGAATGACATACATCATCATCATGCAGAATCTATCTTTTTGGGGAGCTGGTTCACTTTATGGGGACTTGTTCATATTGCCATTTAGAAGGAGAAGTATCGAATATCAATATTAGTGTCGGCATTGCACAATACCCACGTGATGGTGAGCGTTTAGGGAGTTTAGTAAAAAATGCCGATATAGCCTTATACCATGGCGAAAAAACAAGGAGGAAATCAAATAAAGAAATGTATTTAGGTTTAACTATATAGCTGTTTTAACTAATAAAATTTAAAACCGTACTTAGTTGAAAACTACACTCAACAAGTAAAGATTATAATAAATATTTTATTTATCAAGGATTATATATGTTGAAAGCTGTCATACCTGTTGCGGGGTTAGGTACTCGCATGCTACCAGCAACAAAAGCGATACCTAAGGAGATGTTACCTCTTGTAGATAAACCTATTATACAATACATAATAAAAGAATGTTATATGGCGGGTATCAATGAAATTATATTTGTTACTCATTCATCTAAAAATTCAATTGAAAATCATTTTGATACCTCTTTTGAATTAAAATCGTTATTAGAACAAAAAGGGAAAGAGCAATTACTCAATGAAATAAATGGTATTTGCCCTGAAAATTTAAAAATTATGCATGTTAGACAAGGCTGTGCAAGCGGTCTAGGCCATGCAATATTATGTGCTCAGCCTTTTATTGGTGATAATGATTTTATTGTTGTTTTACCAGACGTCATTATTAATGAGTATGATTGTAATTACGCATCTGATAATTTACCCGCAATGATTGACCGCTTTTACTCGACAGGAAAAAGCCAAATATTAATTGAACAAGTCAATATCGAGCATGTCGAAAATTACGGGATTGTAGATTGCCATAATGAGGTTACTCATAGCGGAGAATTTAATAATATCTATGCGATTGTAGAGAAACCACATAAAGAGAGTGCGCCATCAAACTTAGCTATTGTTGGCCGTTATGTTTTAAGTAAAGAGATTTGGCCATTGCTGGCAAAAACCCCTATTGGTAAGAGTAATGAAATCCAACTGACGGATGCATTATCCATGCTTCTGAAAACCCATGCTATCGAAGGTTATCACATAAAGGGGCGTTCTCATGATTGTGGCGATAAAATGGGGTATATGAAAGCGTTCTTTGAATATAGTCGTCAGCATCAAACATTTGGCTCACAGTTTCATCGCTGGTTGAAAGATTCGGTAGAAACTGTTTAATCATAACGCCTATTTATAGGGTAGATTTTATGAATCAACAAAATCCAATCGCTAGTCTGATTTTTAGTTATATGCCTAATGCGAGATCTTGTTCTTTATTTTTTATATTTATTTGTTATTCAAATAGATATAACAACTTTAAAAATCAGGATTGGATTTTTATTGCTAACAGAATAAGAAGATTACAATTAATCATGCTAATTCTTTTTTATTAAAAAAGTATGGGTCGTATTGAGAAATATTTTACCTCTGTCTGAATAAACTTATCTGATAATGATATCTCCTATGTAATACCTTAACAATGATGGATTAATTCGAGATTTCATTATGAATGAGTTTAGTCATCAGCTAAGTAAAACTGACTTCATTGAAAACAGATGTTTTATTATCCCATTACTTTAATGATTTTTGTTTAATTTTTATTAGTACTCATTCTCAGTCATGTAAGCAATGGACAATAACAACGAAATTTGATTTTTAAACCACAGCAGAGGCAACAAAATGAATATTAGAGATTTCGAGTATTTAAACGCATTAGGTAAGTTTCTTAACTTTAAAAAAGCGGCTCAATATTGCAATGTAGCTCAACCAACCTTAAGTATTCAGATTGGTAAACTAGAAAACACACTCGGCTGTTTTCTGCTAGAAAGAACCACCCGTCGGGTTAACTTTACACCTTTGGGTCTACAAATCTTAGAGCACAGCAAGATTATTTTAAAAGAGATAGAAGAAATTAAAGCCATTGCACAGCAATCTACAAATAATAATATAAAAACTTTTCATATTGGCATTTCTGATTCATTACCAGAGTATTTTGCCTCCTACATTACAGAAGCCGTCTTAGCAAGTGACCCTAATATTAACTTAATAGTCACGGTGGATAGCTCAGAGGAACTGTTTGCCCAACTCGCCTCGATGTCCTTAAACTTGCTGATCGTTTCTTCAACAAAATGCCCCGATAACTTTATTTCAGCCTCCTTGATAAGCTTCCCTATAAACCATCAATTTGTCACCCAAAAAGGACATAGTACAGAGCAGCCAACGAGTATTTTAGGTTCGTATTCAGAAATAAAATCTAAAATCTGTTTTCGAAATGGCGATAGAAATATGGATAACTACTTGCACATTGGTAACTTAATCAATGAATCGATAGATCTTTTATTGAAAAAAAACCATATCGCCTAGCGCTTCTCTTACTGGAACTCAGCGTGCTACATATCGAAAACTCAATCTTCGCTATTGTAGTACGCTTAACCTAAGAGAAGTTTTAGCACCGACAACGTCTTGCAATGCAACTTTTTGTTAACTTTATTATTGTCATCGGTTCTCGATAGAGAAAGATCAGCACACCTTTTTTTCTTCCTAGGAAAAGTACTTTTTCTTTTAAAAATCACTGATAAAGCAATTTTTATTGGTAGTTTTTTTATCAAAAAATCCTGTAAAATTTAAACTCATTAAGTAGTTAATGAATTTTAATTTATTGAATTAAATGATTATTTTCATAGTGCATCGATCATTTGTTAATATTAAAAATACTACCGTGATCACATTCTTATCATAAACTCTCTTTTTCAACGAAAAGTACCAGCGATCCTTTCTAAAGTCTCTTTCTTATTTTTAAATAAAAAGCTTCAATTAAGAAACACAAAATAAACATAAAATTAACATAATCCAGATGCCAGCGAAAATATGTACCCTATGATGCGCCGGCGCTGTTTGTGAGATAACGAGGTAGACATGAAACCAGAAGATTTTCGCTCAGATGCCAAACGCCCATTTAACAGCCAAGAATATTTAAAAAGCCTACAAGATGGCCGTGAAATTTATATCTATGGTGAGCGTGTTAAAGATGTCACCACTCACCCAGCATTTCGTAATTCAGCCGCTTCAATAGGACAGTTATATGATGCACTCCATGATAAAGCAACTCATGACAGCCTTTGCTGGGGAACAGATACCGGAAACGGCGGCTATACACACAAATTCTTCCGTTTCGCCACCAGCGCCGATGAACTGCGCCAACAACGTGACGCCATCGCTGATTGGTCACGCCAAAGCTATGGATGGATGGGACGCACTCCAGACTATAAGGCGGCATTCGCCAGTTGTTTTAGGGGCTAACCCAGAATATTACGGTCAATTCGCTGATAACGCGCGTAATTGGTATAAACGTATTCAAGAAAGTGGGCTTTATTTTAACCATGCGATTGTTAATCCACCAATCGATCGCCATAAACCTGCTGATGAAGTAAAAGATGTCTATATCAAGCTGGAAAAAGAAACTGATGCAGGTATTATCGTCAGCGGCGCAAAAGTGGTTGCCACTAACTCCGCCCTAACTCACTACAACTTTATCGGTTTCGGCTCTGCACAAGTGATGGGGGATAACCCTGATTTTGCACTGATGTTCGTCGCACCAATGGACGCTGATGGTGTAAAACTAATTTCACGCGCATCATACGAATTAGTTGCTGGCGTAACAGGCGCACCTTTTGACTACCCACTATCAAGCCGTTTTGATGAAAATGATGCGATATTAGTCATGGATCATGTGTTGATCCCATGGGAAAACGTATTAATTTATCGTGATTTTGATAGAGCGCGTAATTGGGCTGTACAAGGTGGTTTCGCTCGCTTGTTCCCATTACAAGCCTGCGTGCGTTTAGCGGTTAAATTGGATTTCATTACAGGCTTACTGCAAAAAAGCCTTGAATGTACTGGAGTTGTCGACTTCCGTGGTGTACAAGCAGACTTAGGTGAAGTGGTCGCATGGCGTAATTTATTCTGGTCACTTACCGATGCAATGACTTCGGAAGCGAAGGCTTGAGAAGGCGGAGCCTATCTGCCAGATACGCAAGCAATCCAAACTTATCGCGTAATGGCACCAATGGCCTATACGAAAATCAAGAATATCATAGAAAGTAATGTCACCAGTGGTTTGATATATCTACCATCCAGTGTGAAAGACATGAACAACCCAGAAATCGATAAGTATCTGGCAAAATATGTGCGTGGCTCTAACGGTATGGATCATGTAGAACGTATCAAGGTGTTAAAGCTAATGTGGGATGCGATTGGAAGCGAGTTTGGCGGACGTCATGAGCTTTATGAAATCAACTATGCGGGTAGTCAGGACGAAATTCGTCTGCAATGTCTACGCCATGCTTATGGTTCGGGTAATATGAAAGCAATGACAGATATGGTTGACCGCTGCCTGTCTGATTACGATCAGCATGGTTGGAAACGCCCACACCTGCATAACAACAACGATATTAATAAGTTAGATTCGCTGCTGAAATAATCGGCAGCAGGAGGTCAATATGTCTTTAGAAAATGAACATCGCCTGCGTTTCAGAGATGCGATGGCAAGTCTTGGTGCAGCAGTTAACATAGTCACCACGGATGGCACAGCAGGTTGCTGCGGTATTACTGCAACAGCAGTCTGTTCAGTCACGGACACGCCACCCACTTTGATGGTGTGTGTTAACCGCAACAGCGCTATGAATGCGGTCTTTCAAGAAAATGGCCGCCTGTGTGTCAATATCCTTAACCATGAACAAGAAGAGATGGCGTGCCACTTCGCGGGAATGAAAGGCTCTACAATGGAAGAGCGCTTTGCTTGGAGCATCTGGGATAAAGGTATTTTGCAACAACCATTATTGAAAGATGCACTTGCTAACCTAGAGGGTGAAATAACCCAAGTGCAAGACATTGGTACGCATTCTGTTTATTTGGTTGAAATGAAGCAGATTATCGTGAGAGAAGAAGGTCACGGGTTAATTTACTTCAAACGTAAATTCCACCCAGTTATGCACCAGACATTAGCAGTAACCGCATAACGGATTAAACCATCAATATGCTTAGAGGGGCTATGCGATATAGCCCCTCTTTTTGATCCAACGCTAAGAAAGTCCTTTCTAAGCAATATGTTTCCTACCGATACAGTCACCCTTCTTTTTTTCAATATCCCAACAAACACTATGTAATTATATTGACTGCCTAAATACAAATTAGTCATGTTTATAATTTTTCTAAATCAATACATTAGTACAAATCTATCTTTTATTGTTAATGTTTAGTTATTTTATTGAATGATAATAATTATTATTTACAATCTCATTACCGATTGATCTTTAACAATAATGGCTATGAAAAATGACACTATGAAGCCTGTCACTCAGCTTCTTCAATTAATGATTGGTGTGAGTCCGTTTATGGCAAGCGGCATGATGACTGCACAGAGTGCAACTCAAGAACCAACACAACTAGGCCCTCTCAAAGTTTCCGCAAAATCACAAAAGGAGCTAGATGCTGAATATCCTTATTTGCAGCTTGGCTCCTCGTCCTATATTGATGGCAAAACCGTTGAGAGATTCCGAGGTAATTCAGCAGCCGATTTTCTACGTGGCGTCAGTGGCGTCCATCTTGGGGATATTCGTAATGGCGGAGCGTTAGATGTCAATATTCGCGGTTTACAAGGCCAAAGCCGCGTTCCCGTTATTGTCGACGGTACGCAGCAATCCATTGATGTTTACCGTGGTTACGCTGGTGTACAGCAACGCAGCTATTTAGACCCCGACTTGATTAGCCATGTTACCATCGACAAAGGTCCTACCCTTGCGACAGATGGCGCGGGAGCTATCGGAGGAGCGGTGCGGGTCACAACCTTACAACCTGCCGATGTTATTCCGAAAGGTGAAACTTTTGGGGTACGTTTAAGAGGGGGGCTTGCCAATAACACGGTCTCAGAACGATCCGGTTTTTATACTAAAACCAAAGAGAGTAATGACGCCAATCCGTGGCCGAATATGAATAGCCGCTTTGGTAGTGTCGCTATCGCAACAGATCAGGATCGCTATCAATTACTTGCAGCTTACGCCTACCGTAATCAAGGTAACTATTTTGCAGGTAAAAACGGCGCGAAACGCTATCGTGACGCCCATTATTCGTCAACGGGTGGCACGGGGATGACAACAGCCGCGGTGATTGACGCCTATCCTGCTGGAAAAGAGGTTCTTGATACCCATAGCCGTAGTGAATCTTGGTTAGTCAAAGGGGCTGGCGAGCTTACTGATACCCAAAAGCTCGAGTTAATTTATCGCCGTTATGACGCTAAATGGGGTGAAATCATGCCATCGATGATTACAACCCCCAATAGCAAAGGGGAATCTAATCAATTTATCCCGAGTAAAATTACCATTGATTCATTATCAGCAAAGCACAATTTTGATCCGGATAATGATTGGGTCAATTTGACCTCTGAATTGTGGTATACCCACTCAGTCAGCCGTATGTACAATGCAAATATCGGTAACGTTCCTGTTTTCGATCAAAGTACTGAGCAGCGTCCAGACCCACAAAGTGAAGAGTACAAACAAGGGCTATTATCCGATATTAAAGCGGATAGATATGGCGTGAATTTAACCAACCGCTCAACGTTCGAAAATCGTCTTGGTGAGTTTAATTTAACAATTGGTGGTGCTTTCCAGTATGAAGATACCGGCCCTAATTCTCCTGTCCTAAAAGAAAATCTGCAAAAAAACTATTTCTTGCGTAGTGGTGTTCGCAAAGAGTATAGCTTATCAAGCTCCCTAGAATATAAACCCGTGAATTGGTTAACAGTTCAAGTTGGAGGGCGTTATACTGAATATCATGTTAGAGATAGAAACAGCACCGCTTATGCGGCGAAATCTCGCACTCAAGAGTACACGTTTGCTCGCTTAAAGAAAAACGGTGAATATTTCACCAAATGGCCTGAAAGCTGGTATATGGAGTGGTGGCCTGATGAACAAGGAAACTACACGTTAGACTCTTTAAAGAAAACCCCATACGCAAACACAACGCTTGGCGAAAAGTATGACTTTGATGGTTATGACCCTGACCCAAGAGGGGAAAAAGGTTATCTGAAAAAAGAAGTCACCACAGAATACGCTTACACCAAACCTATTGAGCGGAAAGGAAGCGATTTCAGCCCACAGGTAGGGCTGGCATTTCACCTTGATGACAATAGTCAAATCTATGTTAAATACAGTGAAGCCGTTAAGAACCCAACTATCTTTGAGTCAACTTTAGGTAACTGGACCTCAATGCCGTCTGCTGATTTAAAACCAGAGAAAAACAAAGTTCTTGAAATCGGTGCATCAACTGTACAAAACTCACTATTTACCGAAGAAGATAAACTTGCCGCTAAGGTATCCTGGTTTAAGAGTGACTTACATGACATGATCACTCGAGGCTATCACCCAAATAACGCTTCTTGGTTCATAGAGAATGTGGATCTTTATAAAACATCCGGTATTGAATATAGCTTAGCTTATGATCAAGGTCGCTTCTATGCTGATGTATCGGGTAACTACTATTTAGAAGCCACAACGTGTGATACGAAAACTGCTGAGCGTTTTCGTCAGTACGCTTATGGCGATCCTAATACCCCAAACTGTGTGAATGGTGGTTTTGGCACCTCGTTAGTTAATATCACTAACCCACCCAAATACAGCATCAATACAACACTTGGGGTGAGGCTACTTGATGAACGCAACTTAGATATTGGCGTTCGCCGTATCTATAATAGCGGTCCTACTCATAAGTTAAACCGTTCATGGAATACCGTTGGGATGACGGGAACCCAGTTAATTTATTTATCAACCGTGACTTATGATGCTTACGCTAATTATCAGTTCAACCCTAATGCGGATATCAACCTTACCGTCACTAACCTCACTAATGAATACTATGTTGATCCAATGGCGCTTAGCTTGATGCCTGCGCCAGGTAGAACGGTTTCAGTTGATTTTACTTATCGCTTTTAAATAACAATTCCTGCCCAAGGAGTGGGCAGGAAGATGACAATTAAGCTTCGATTTTTTTCATATAACGATAGTGAGAAAAGGTGACTAATAATGCAACAAATGCAATACCAGCCCCTAGCATAAACCCGCCAGAATAGCCTACCGCCGCCGTTAGCCCCACCAGCATCATTGAGCTAGCCAATTCACCAATATCACGAGTACTCTGTACTGCTGTCATATCCGTTCCTGCTTGCGTATAGCGAGAAGCGAATTGCATACCTGCAGTCATAATCGCCACAGAAGTGACACCGGAAGATAATGAACCAAGTGTGATACAGGTAGCCACTAATGCCATTGATACGCCGCTCATCGACTGGAATGTCCATAATAGCGATGAGAGTAATGCGAATAATAGGCCAAATGAGAATGCGCGCCAGACGCCGATTTTACCAATCAACCAAGCGCCGCCCCCACAACCTAACACTAACGTGACCATGCCACCCGCCATTCCCATTTTCCCAATCTGAGCCAGCGACCAACCTGTATCATTTAAGAATAATTTTGCCAAACCAAAACCAGAAACGGCGGTCACCGCAGAAAGTAAGGTTAGCAGCAGTAGACGAGGTGCACCTTGACGCTTAAAGGTTTTTTAATAAGCTCGCTTTTTCATCTTCCTGAATGGCTTGTGATGTTTTTAATGGGCACAACGAAATAAAAAACAGACTTAACAACGGCACACAAGCCAAAATCGCTAATGCCATATGCTGACCCAATGACTCACTCATAATCATCAGCCCTGCACCACCAATAAAAAAGCCAGCCATCACGCCCGCTATCTGCACGGCATTGATTTTTGATAGCATTGAGCCGCTGACTTGCTCTGCCGCCATACCGTCGGTGGCAATATCTTGTGTCGCACTCGCTAAAGAAGCAATAAATAGCAATACAACACAAGCCAGTGCATTTTCCACAGAGAAACCAATAAAGCTAAGTGCAAACATGGTGAGTGTCACGATAACCTGCATAGGGATAATCCAGCTCTTACGACGTCCTAACCGTTTTCCCCAATGGTTATCAACAAAAGATGCCCATAAAAATTTTACTACCCAAGGTAAGCCCACAAGTGGCAAAAATGCGAGTACCTTTAACTCACCACCATCATGTCGTAAAAAGGTAGGTAGAGCATCCATCGCAATCCCCATCGGTATACCTTGAGCGAGGTATAACAATCCTAAGGTCATCACCAGTTGTTTATTCTGTAACAGATCTTTCATATCCACTCCGACCACTTTTTTGTGTCGCAGATAACTTAGCCACACATCCAAGTGTTAATAACAAAAACAAGCCACAAAATAGCAGCATGACATCAATACGGTTAAAGCCAGCAGGCTGCTGCCATAACGAGAAAATAAATGCGATGAAAAAGAGTAAAGTTGATAAAGCAGCAATTAAAATCAGCATCTTGCGAGCATTTTTAATCACTAGACAGAGGATAAAAATGCCTCCCCAGCACAGGAAAAAAGCACTTATTGGCAATGTTAATGACAGAGACATCACAACCAGCAATGCGCTTACTGACAGCAACAGTCCACCACAGCATCCAACGATCCCCCCGGCAATCCGCGAGGCTGCATGCCGCCAACACCACATTGCCAACCCACTCGCTACCAAGACACAGCCACTAAATCCCGCGATAAAATGCAAAACGCTAAATAGCGTTTCGACGTTTGGTAGCCATTGATACTGACCATAATGCAGTGGTTGAATACTGATAAAAGCACGAGTCCAGAAAGCGTGATCAGAGGAGTCTCGAACACCAACAAGCCGCCCTTCATTCAAATCAAAACGATATTGCTCAAAGTTAGCACTACCCGGTTGCCCCGCGTGTACTCCACCAATCACCAATGAATCGCCTTGGCGCATCAAGGTTTGTGGCGTAAAAGAGGGATAAGTTTGTTTAAGCCACTCGAATACTTGCTCTGGTTGATGCTCGCGTAGAACTACTTGGTGGTTATCAACCTTACGAAAGCCCCCATCAATTGCTGCATGACCAACTGTGGATTATCAGGGCTTACACTTGATGCCAAGCCAACGGTTCCTAACGCACCTAACCCTGAAAGCGCCCCTGTCACAGCAAATAAAATTAGCCATGGATAGCACCATAATCCCAGCCAATTATGCAGATCATGAATAAATAAGCGTAAATTCAGCCGACGTGGTAGGCGCATCATCGAAGCTAACTTGCGGCGGTTAATAATAAAGCCGCTAATTAACAGTACTGCCAACGCAAAACCAAATAGGCTAATCAGAATACGTCCTGGAAAATCAATAAATAGGTTTTTATGCAATGTGACCAGCCACATTGCAGGAGTATTCTGCGCTAAAGCTTGGCCCGTAATGGCACTATAGCTGTTATCGCACTGCCCCATCCCAAGGCAAAAAGTGATGGTAGGATTGGCTGATTGAGGTAACTGCACCAATGCAGCCTCTGGCTGTAACGTTAGTAATTGTGATAGCGGCAGGAGTTCTCCTGAAAGGGGCGCTTTATTCCACCAAAGACGTAAAGCATCACTTCCTAAGCTCCAAGTGCCACTTAGCATAATCACAAATAAAAAAACGCCCAAAAATGCACCCGCACTACGATGTAGATCGGACATTCTGCGCGTCAGTGGAACTTTCATTGTCCTCCCCCCCACAGCAATAACCACAATAGAGGAAGCGGCCACCCATCCGTAACTGCGTAATAACATTTGTCGCCAGCTACTCGCGGTAAAGCTGTAGACAAACATCCCCATGGTGCAAAAAACGGCAAGAAAAACTGCTCCATACAAGCGGTTTAGAAGATCATCCGAAGGGTAAATGCGAACGAATAATAGGGAGAGAACAACTCCCCCTATTAAAGTGCCAATGATGGAAATCGCACTGACTAATTTCATTAAAAATCAGCCTTTACAGTCAACATCACGTTACGAGGTTCGCCGTAACGGTTATTCCATTGTGGAGAGAAAAGACCTGAATAATAGCGGCGATCGAATAAGTTATTCACATTGACCGCTGCGCTCCACGTTTCGTCAATTTGATACCCCAAACGCGTATTAAAGAGGGCATAACCCCCTTGACGTAAAGTGACATTGCCGTTGGTGGTACTATAAGCACTTTGTGCTTGCATACCGCCCCCAATGCTCCATTTACGTTCATCCCAAGGAAGATCGTAGTTGGTCCATACACGTAACATATGACGAGGCGTTAACGTGTTGTAGGCATTACCTTTGTTTTGGCTATCATCGCGATATTTGGTGTCTGTATAGGTGTAGCCGACAGAGACATCCCAAAATGGCGTAATATAGCCAACACCTTCTAATTCAAAACCTTGGCTACGTACTTTGCCCCCACTAATAAAGTAGTTATCAAAGCCTCCCGTCGGGTGATCAGGGTCAACTTGAGGATTGTTTTTGATATCTATCTGATAGATAGCCCCTGATAAGTTCAAGCTACCGTTGAGTAATCCCGCTTTAATCCCCGTCTCTAGCGTTTGCCCTTCAACGGGTTTCAGCATTTTACCACTCCAGGTTTTCGCGGTTTGAGGCTGATAAACGGTTGAATAGCTGCTATACCAAGACCAATCTTTTGCAAAATCCCAAATCACACCGCCATAAGGGGTGATCCGGCCATTTTCAGTAAATTTAGACGTTGGCGATTTCAATTCCCACCAGCTATCGCGAGCCCCAATGATCACCGTGACAGGCTCTACAACCTTAATGCGCCCCATACCATAAACGCCTTTTTGAGTTGTTTTCGTTGCACCTGGAGAGCTATAGGGCCCGACATTAGGCTTTGGTACGCTGTGTGGATCCCAGCGATAGACGTTCACGGGAACATTCAGTGAAGGGTCAAATTCCGCGCTATACTGCTTTTCACTCGCATGCGAGTAATTAACCCCCATAATCACATCATGCTTCTGCCCCCAGCCTTCAACCTTACCATTCAAGCTTGTATCAAGACTGATTTGTTCATTGCGGAATTTATAAGCGCCCCCCATCAGCATGGCGCCATCCCCAGTTTCAGGGTCGATATTGCCCCATGCACCTGCATAAATTAGGCGAGCATTAACATGTTGATATTCAGTATTGAGTTTGTATTGCCAATCATCATTGATCTGGTGCTCAATCGCAGCAAAGGTGCGTGTGGTATCCCATTTAAAACGGTCCCAATCCACATCAAGGTAGGTTTTACGTGGAAGATGCAAATCACGACCATCTTTCCCCATAGGTACGCCAGCCATATTGGTGACTGAATCGATAGTTTGATATTGTGCACCAACACGTAATAAAGTATCAGGGGTGAGATCCGCATCAACCGTCGCGTACATTAAACGTGTTTTTTGATCGGATACATCATAGAAGAAATCCTTATCCTCCCACGCCATCACAAATCGCCCACGCACACTGCCTGATTCATTGAGTAATCCACCAACATCCGCTTCACCGCGATAACGGTTCCAACTCCCCCGCTGTTAAGCTGAGTTTCGCCATATCTTTCCTTTGGCGCATGTTTGCGAACCATATTGACCGTCGCAGCAGGGTTTCCCATTCCATGAAGTAGCCCATTGGAGCCACGTAAGATCTCAACACGCTCATACACCGCCATATCTTGCGGTGAACTCGCCATATTACCGAGCAACGCTGGCACACCATCAATTTCAAAGGAATCAATTTGGAAGCCACGTACATAGTAGGCGGTCGTTAACTTGACGTAAGGGGCACTCGTTACCCCTGTGGCTCTTTGCATAACATCGTCAAGGGTTTTGTAGGTTCTGCTTTTCGATTTGCTCGCGGTCAATAACACTGACAGATTGTGCAACTTCTCTTGGTTTTAGGGCTATTTTGCCTAATGTTGTGACGCCAGGCTCCACATAATCGTCATCAGCACTGGAGGTCGTTGTTACTTGCATGACATCATGCTTAGGTTGCGAGCTTTGTTCTGCCCCTGCTGATAAAGCCCATGGAGCAGTTGCTAAAAACAGTGCGCAAGGGGCAAGTTTTAGCCCCTTTTAAGCGCTTAGCATTATGAACGGACAACATTTTCTACCCTAAAAAGTTAAATGATAATTGTTATCAATTTAGCCAATTAATGGGGTGGGATACTTTCGAATGCCGGATTTTGTCTATCGCTATCCGGCAATAACTAACGTTTTTTGAGTTGATTTGGTGAGATGCCAAAGCGCTTACGAAAAGCGACGGAGAAGTGAGCGGGAGTATAGCCAACCTGATAAGCTACGGTAGAAATATTCGCATCATGGACGCTCAATAGCTGATAAGCCGTTTCCAATCGATACTCTTGCAACCAACCGTAAATACTATTACCAAACAGTTGGCGAAACCCTTGCGTTAACTTACGAGTATTCATACCAACACGCTTCGCTAATTCATCCAAGCTAGGCGGGGATTCTAACTCCTGCATTAAGATAGATTTCGCTATCTGCAAATTATCAATATCACGTTGACGCAATTTAGGCGCTATTTGCGATGGCTCATGTAAAAAGTGATCTAAGCATAACGCTGTAATTTCAGTCACTTTAGCGCATAAGTAGAGCTGATGTAATGATGGATGAGTAGGACAGGCAAATAGCTGCTGTGTCATTGCTAGTACACTTGCAGGAATTGAAAAAATGTAATAATTGAGCTTTACTTGGATGGTAGCAGCTTTCAGGTAGCTTTAATTGATGTTGTTCCAACCATTCAGGTGAAATATCGATCATCGTATATTTCATCGGTTGGCAGGCGCGAAACAGGTTGCATAGCTGGTAATTTTTCTGGCTGCCAGAGAGTATCAATGAGGGTGAATTAACCTCGACATTATGTCCAGAGCTGCTACGACAACCCATTGCGCCTTGATGTATGGCCACTAACTTCAGGCCTGCCTGTTGTTCTTCATTAATCCCCAGATCATGTTGGATCACAAACTCACCGCGACTGATGCGCACAAAAGGCCCAACAGTATAATCTTCGCGGTTAGAATGCGCTTGATTAAGTTTATCTTCAGAACGTTGCTGCATGATTTTTTTCGAAACAAAGGCGATGTGCTGACTATCTTGTCAAATAAATAAGAAAATAACAATCATTATCATTTGCAAATTGTGCAATGCCAATTATTTTAGATTGAATAATCTGGCGTAATGCTTTGGATTAAGACGTAAAAATAACAACAAGGTTATCAAGATCATCAAAATATGCGCTATCCAAACCAAAGCAAAACTTTGGCTTACCTCATGTAACCAAGCAGCAAATAGAGGCCCAAAGGCCGCGATAATAAACCCGCCAGCTTGCATCAAAGAGGTTAATGCCCCCGCACTCTCAGGGTGCGGAAGATGATCAAGAGAAGCAATAATACTCAATGCAAAACACCCACCTAACCCAATACCGATTAAACAAACCCACAAAAAAGCGAATAACTGAGGGAAAAACACTAACCCTGTAAACCCGATCATTTGGCTACATAATGTCACAATCAGCCAAAATCGACGGTCAATATTGTGAGAAGCAAGAATGGGAATTAACAAAGCAGAGAGGGCTTGAAACACGCTCAGTAAGGCAACCAGTGAACCACTATCAGCACTGCTCATACCTTGCTCAATAAAAAATGGCGCTAACCATGTGACTACCGTTCCATATCCTGCATTAACAAGGCCAAAACCAACCATGAGTAGCCAAGCCCTCGGCTTCGCTAAAAAGACAAAAACCGATCCTCGCCCATGGTTTTGATGCGTGGCTGATGAATCGATATTAACGACAACGGCGATTAGTGCAAATAAAGCGGGTAATGCCATCCATGCTAAAGCAATTTGCCAATGTCCTGAGGCTGTTGTACATGATTGTGCCATCTCGTTACAAGAAATATTGGCAAGCCATCGGAGTCAACTGTGCACCCATCGCCCCACCCGCCATTAACATCGCGGAGTATAGCCCCGTCATTGCGGCCATTTTTTTGTGGGAAACGTAATTTAATTAGTCCCGGAAATACCGCTTGAATATACGCAGCTCCCACACCACAAATAAAAGCGGTGATTAAGAGCTGCTCTCCATTAGTCACAAATAGACGCGATAAAGAGCCGATAAGCAACAATAACATCGCAAGGCTAAGCCCAACTCGCTCACCTAGCCTTTGGTTCAAGGCAGGAACAATTAAAGCGCCAACCCCCATTAATAGCATCGGTAACAGCGTCAGTAATGAAATGCTTTGGTAAGTCATCCCCGTAGTTTGGATAATCCCCTCGATCAGTGGACCTGGCCCCGTGATAAAGGGCCGTAAATTGATCCCGACTAATACGATGGTCATAACCAAACCTAATGAAGCGGTTTTATGCCCAGCCATTAATGTTGTTGTTCCCGCCAGAAAGTATAAAGCGCGGATTGAGCCTCATTTTCGGGTTTTAATTGAATAAAAGTCAGCCCACGTTGTTGCTGTGGCTCGACTCTCAGTGATTGGGCGATAGCCTCTGTCGATAAACCAAATGGCTCTGCATCTTGATTTGAATACGCATAAACAATCCGCGAAATCCCCGCCATACGCATCGCAGCTAAACACATTGGGCATGGCTGACCACTCGCATATACCACACAATCTTCTAACCGAGTGCGTTTTAAGGTTTCGCCTGCTTGACGTAGCGCCATTAGCTCTGCGTGAGCCGTTGGATCGTTCAGCTCAAGCATCTGATTAACACCTGTTGCAACCACTGCGCCATCACGCACAATCACGGCGCCAAATGGCCGGCCACCAGCTTTAACATTCTCTTTAGCCAGTGAAATAGCTTTGTTGTAAAAATTGTTTATCTTGCATTATTTCGCTCCTGAACGTTCAAGGATTTCAACCAAGTTGCTATATCCTTTCTGCTTTGCCAACGTCAATGGAGAATTGCCTGACGCATCTGCTAAATTAACATCAGCACCGCCTTTGATAAGTTGCGTCACAATCGTGGCATATTTTTCGCTGCCATCACCGAGTATGATAGCTTCTATTAATGCCGTCCAACCAAGTCTATTTACATGGTTAACATTAACACCGGCATCAATTAGGGTTTGCACAGTTTTCACGTGACCGCGTTCAGCAGCGGGGATCAATGCGGTTCCCCCATAGCGGTTAGTACTTGCTAGATCTGCACCATTTTCTAGTGTCATCTCTAGAATTTCTTGTAGCCCTCTGGCCCCCGCATACAGATAAGGTGAATCTTGGATTGCATCACGGGCATTGACGTTAGCCCCCTGCTCGATTAGAAAGCGAGCCACTTCGATTTGATTGGCATGTGTCGCTGCCATTAAAGGAGTACGTAAACGTAAATCACGCTGTTCAATATTTGCACCTTGCTTAAGGGCTTGAGTCACCCCAGAAAGATCCCCCTTTTTCAGCAAGAGTCACCAAACGACGATGAGTCTACTTGTGCAAATGATTTTGCCATTAATATCAGTGATATACTAAGAATACCTAACATATAAGCTAACCACTTGGTCGTTAAACACCATTTTTTCATTGTGCTCCTCCTTTGTCGTCTATTTAATCTACTGAAAATATATGCTATTTAAAAATTAAATATTTAAATGTCAGGTATCTATAAAATGAATACATTGCTGAATTTTATTCTACTTAAGACCTTTATTACTGTGGCAGAAACCGGTAATTTCACCGTCGCTTCACAACATTTAAACTCAACTCAATCCACGCTAAGCCAGCAAATCCAACGCTTAGAGGCTTTGGTTGGACAGCCTTTATTTATCCGTGGTCATCGTATGCTCACACTGACGGAAACCGGCGAAGTACTTTTTCAGTTATGCAAAGAAGATCATCGCGCTCAACGATATGTTTTTTATGAAAATCACGGGAAATGCGGTGATCCAAACGCTGCGCTTAGGTTTTCCGGAAGATTTTGCTTCAGGGCAAGTAACCCCGACTCTCGCCGCTTTTATGCATGAACACCCCAATATTCGTTTAGAGGTCACAAGTGGTCTTAGTCGCCAGTTATATCAACACTACCAGCAAGGAGCGCTTGATTTGATTATCGTTAAGCAGCGCAAGGGGGAATTTAAGAGTGATTATCGCTGGCCGGAGCCGTTATGTTGGCTAACGAGCGCCAATAATGAGTATTTAAATGCCGATTCTTTGCCTTTGATTGTTTTCCCTGAAAATGGCTTGTATCGTAACGATATGTTCCGCTTACTGGATATTGAACAGCGCCCTTGGCATATAACTTACACCTGTTCAAGCCTTGCAGGTATTCAAAGTGCCATTGCTGATGGGCTTGGGATCAGCTTACTGCCGTTACGCGCTAAGTTACCACAACATCGGATCCTGACGGAGCAAGAAGGTTTCCCCGCCGCCGAAGAGATGGAAATAGCGATGCATGTCCACGATAGTTCCGACTCGATTAAGGTGTTAGCAGAACGGTTGGCAAGACAGCTTGAACAACTTTGATAAAGAACATGATATGCAGAAACTCTTTGATCACCTAATCACGCTAGAAAAAAAGCTACATCATTATTCAAATAGAGATAATTTAGAATTTCTTGAAAATATTCTGCACCCAGCGTTTTTAGAATTTTGCCGCTCTGGTGTGAGCGCCGATAAAACAGAGACACTTTTAGCCCTCACCCAAGCTAATAATTTATTGGAAATTCACTCCGAAAATTTCCAATGTGCACAGATAGATGCGAATACAGTGCTCATCACCTATTTAAGTTTTCAACTTGATAATGAGATACGTATTAAACAAACACTACGTTCATCGATTTGGAGCAAAAATCATCACAACCAATGGCAGCTCCGTTTCCACCAAGGAACACCAAGCTCGTTATAAATGCTTTTTTGCTGCATCGTAAACGTCATTACGATTACACTTTCCTATGACATATAAACAAATTTCGTTTATTTACTCTATGCAATTTCATGGCTACTATTTTATTTGTTTATTGAAAATAATATCTAATAAATTTAAATAGTTAATGGAATAAATAAAAGGAAATTAAAATGAAAAGACACCCTATTCGGCCTAACTACGACCCCTATAATTGTAATAGTGGTATACCTCATATACCTGATACACACAGGGATCCACATTCAAAAGCATGGGAGTTCAATGATGTACAAGTTAATCATGACTTCATCCTGTCCACTCCCCATTAATTAAGACACTTCAAATTAGAGATTTCTAACTGTTTACGGTATGTCTCCGGTGGGAGGTTATTTAAACTTTCGTGGGTTCGATTTAGATTGTAATCTTGCTGCCAAAACCACACCATCTCTCGTACTTGGCTTAATGATTCAAATAAATAGGCATTTAAAAATTCACGGCGAAATGAACCATTAAATCGTTCGATAAAACCGTTTTGTTGAGGTTTACCGGGTTGAATATGGCATAAATCAATTCGATTATTTTTACAATAATTCAATAGATTAGCTGAAATAAGTTCAGGCCCATTATCCACTCGAATTTGTTTCGGCAATCCTCTATCGATTTTCAAACGTCCTAGTACTCTAATGACTCGTTCAGCAGGCAATGACGTATCAACTTCAATTGCCAGGCACTCACGTGTCCCCTCATCAATAATATTCAAGGTTCTGAAGCGTTTACCACAGTACAAACTGTCGTGTACAAAATCCAAAGCCCATTGAATATTCGGGACTTTTTCAATCAATAAGAGGTTTTTTTCTCGTTTCGGCAGTATTTTTTTCACTCGCCGTTTCAGGTTTAACCCCAAACGGCAATAAACGCGATAAACTCGTTTATGATTAAAGGGATAGCCTTGAAATCTTAACCGAAAATAGCATTTCCAAAATCCTGATTGTGGCGATTTAGCTAAAACTGATTGAATAGCATCAATCACTGCACGATCTCTTTCACGCCAATTTAGCTGTCGACGATAAAAGGCTGCCCGAGGTAATGATGTTAATTTACAAGCTTTAATGACTGATAAACCTGCCTCTTTTAAAGCCTGGAGTACAGGACTTCTTTTTCAACCACTACCAACCCTTTTTTGCAAAAAGCGCCTTCATCGCCTGATTTTTCAAGGCTGACTTCTGCAAACATTTTTTTAAGCTTGGCATTTTCCTCTTCAAGCTCTTTTAATCGTTTAACATCATTAGCTTCCATACCACCCTACTTTGATTTCCAATTAATAGGATGGACTACCTCCTCCCCTCTGAGGTTAACTGAACAAAATATACTCAGCAGGAGCATTATCATGAATGTTATCTATCTCGGTATTGATTTGGCTAAAAATGTTTTTCAACTTTGTGGATTAAATCAGTCGGGTAAACCGGTTTATAAAAAACGCCCTGATCGTAAAACGTTGCTACAGACCGTCGCGAATATTCCGGCTTGCCTGATTGGTGTGGGAGCCTCCCACGGGCGCATTTTACTGGCAGCGTGAGTTCGAAAAACTGGGACATAAGGTAAAAGTGATCAGTCCCCAGTATGTAAAACCCTTTGCCCCGCGGGCAAAAAAATGACGGTAATGATGCACAGGCTATCGCAATTGCTCTGATGCAGCCAACAATGCAGTTCGTTCCCCCAAAAAGTCCGGAACAGCAGGATATTCAAGCCCAGCACCGGGGCAAGACAGCGTATTGTTAATCACCGCACTGCGACAGTCTGTCAAATCAGAGGATTACTGCTTGACCCTGGAATAACAATCGGTACGGCAGTCTCAAGGGTTCGTCACGCTGTTCCGCTTATTCTTGAAGATGCTGAAAAATGGTCTTAGCGTTAGAATGCGCAGGGACGATTGCAGAACTTTATGATCTCTTTAACGATCTTGGTCGTCGCATAGGCTTTTTTGATAAAGAAATTGATGCTGTGTTCAGGCAATCAGAAGCCTGCCAGCGCATTGCCAAAGTTAAAGGCATTGGCCCTAAAACAGCAACAGCTGTTGTTGCCGCGATAGGCAAAGGAACTGAATTTAAAAATGGTCGTCACTTTGCCGCATGGCTTGGTCTGGTTCCACGACAGCACTCGAGTGGTGACAGGGCAGGTACTGATGAATATGACGAAAAAAGGCGACAAGCATTTGCGAACCTTATTTATTCATGGAGCCAGGGCAGTCGTTAGAGTGGCTGCAAATAATAATGAGGGTTATTTAAATCAATGGGTTAATCAGCTAAAAGAGCGACGAGGATTTAACAAAACGACCGTTGCAGTCGCCAATAAAAATGCCAGAATTATTTGGTCAATTCTTCACAATGAAACAGAGTACAGACCGGCAGTGTAATAGCATACCTTTAAAAGTTGCAAGGTATTGAAAAATGGATACAGGTTAAACCTGCACGATCGGAACCTGATTATTATATTGGCCTTCGTGGCCGTCCAGTTGTTGAGGCGATTGTGTGCGGATCACCCATTTGGGCCACAGATATTTCTGATGCCGGATAGATGTAAGCAACAGCCTAAAACTTGATTCAGTACTTGCAAAACGGAGGTAGTCCATAGATATAATAAGTCGCATTACTGATCCCATTTTAGCGACAAATGTCTTCCACTTTCATCCCTGAATCAGCGAGTTTTAAGATATTCACGATTTGAGTTTCAGTAAAGCGGGCTGTTTTCATCATGACCTCTGCAATTTTTAGGGCAGAAACTCTAATTATAGCTGTCTTATTTTAGGGGGAGTGGACAGGTTTAACAGCGCTTGGATTGAAACTCAATTGGTGCATAAAGATAAAAATTCCATTCGTGGAACCTATAATCATGGTCAGTATTTGGAAGGAACAAGGGAAATGATGCTGTGGTATGCGGATATATTGATGAGTTAGAGCATAAATCAAACTGAATAATATCATTTAGCCACCTTTGCTAATATTCGTAAAGGTGGTCATTACCTAGACTTTATTTTTTCCTAATTACTGATATCGAGCTATAATTTAATCTGCTGCGACAAGTACACAGCCACCAGAACATCCACAAGCGACTTTATGGCCTTTTAGCGCGACAGGAATACCATTAATTTTCATTAAATTATCCCCTTCAACGATAGTTCCTGTTTTTTACATGAAAGGCAATAAACCGAGTCGCCCACACAGGCGACTTCTTGGACTTGTTTGGCAAGGGAGGCCCCCGTAAGCACTGTACCACCTGTGTTGGTGGTATCATTTTTTAAAATAACTTTACGACCATTAACTGTGCTACGCATGATCATCAACCTTAAGACCTAATACATAGTTACATTAGTTTATTTATTCTTATCTCAAAATAAAATTAATTAGTATATGTACAAATCTAGAAAACTTTCTGCTCCAATACTGCCTAAAAAAAGATTTGTCTCAGCAGACCAACCAATCGCAGGTTTTTCATTATCAACAATCTCTATAAATAAGCATAAACTGATACTTGCATTATATAACTCTTTAATTTTAATAAGTTCATTTTTTTTATCCGAAAATTTCTCAAGTATTTTTTTCGTTTGAATTTCCACGTCATAGGATTTTTCTTTATCTGTTCGAACTATCCAGTAACTGGTTGGATGATAAAATTCTCTTTTTACATTTAAATTCCGCTCACCTTTTACGGCTACTTTACTAGGATTAATATTTAGCATCTCAGTTATTTTCACGATATCTAATTTTTCATCACCTGAAATTGAAAACTCCGCCTGAACTGTTGTTTTAGTCATTCTATAACTCCTATCAGTTAATATATTCGCCAGTAGGTATTCCTGAACCTTTTCCACCTTTCCTAAAGATCCAGACTTGTCCAGAATCTTTATCTACATAAAGGTCATATTTTTTATTTCAGCATTACTGCCTAAGAATTCACTTTGTATTTCATGCGCATCAACACCTTTATCTTTTAAATATTTATCATCTAACATTTTACTATTTTTAGGTTTTTCTTCACCATTATCACCCGCACTTTCACTCAGGTAAACATAAACCACTGGTAATGATGGTATTGGCGTAATTAAAATATAATTACGTAAATCTTTCGCATCCGGTACAGGTGTAATGTATATCTGTGGCTGCCCTTCATTAATAGAATAGGAAAGCCACCCGCTGACGTAATATCAAGAGCCTCAGGGAGCTGATTGCTACCCGTATGCGGTCTAATATCTAAAGGCAGTGACGGTGGATGCCCTGTGTGAATTCGACCTTCCTCCTCATGGATTTGGGATTGAATGCCCACAAAATTACCATTTTTCGCATAACTGATAAAAACGTCTTCCCCGTCATCGGTATAAATTTGTACACATCTGCTGTACTACCCGCATATCGTAAGCCTTCTGATGCTTGATAAACCGCCAATGAACGGACTTTTTGCGCCTCCGCTTCTGAAGCGAGTTCCATCATCCTAACAGGAACTTGGTCTTGCCCACTCTCCGTAGAGGTATGATAGCCGACTACTTGGCCATTTTCATCGATACCCATGCGTATTCGTGTGGTCGCGGTTCCCTTAGCGAGCGCCTTTTCTTTTAAATCCTCATAAGTCAGTAAATCACTCGAGTCACTCGATTCTGTTCGCGTAAAAACCCCTACATATCCCATACTCACAAGGATACTCAGTGCTGATAGTGAAGAAGCATTCACTTTTATTGTAGGTGATACACGAGATGTTGAGTAATCATCAAAAAACTTATCCGAGGATTGCCAGGTATTTTGACTCTGAGCTGCGCCGCGCGATACCGCCATTTGCTGAAGAAATATCATCGCTAATGGGATGAGTATCAATGGATTGGCTTTAGCCGTCGAAATACCAAATAAAGACGCAATGGTAAATTCTGTAAGTTTAGCTTGTTCGGACGGTATCAGTTTCGGTTGTACCTGATCGATGACAATGTAACAATGGTTCTGTGAAAGTGACACGAACCGATCTCCTTCATGGTAATACGCAACAGGCGTTCATGATCCCTTTAAACCGATGAGCGAGAATACGGTGAATAAAGCCGGACATATTGATGAACGTCGATTAATGGTGCAATGGTGGGCAGATTATTTGGATGCGAATCAGGAGAAAACAATATCTCCTTTTGACTTTGCCAAGTTGAATAATCCAATGAATCACTAAGACTTTAGCTATGTCATATAAGAGATCCATTTGCAATACGAGAAGTGAAATGATGCAGTGGTATGAGGATTATGTTGATGAGTTAGAGCATAAATCAAACTGAATAATATCATTTAGCCACCTTTGCGAATATTCGTAACGGTGGTCATTACCTAGACTTTATTTTTTATTCTGAGTACTGATATCAAGCTATAATTTAACCTACTGTGACAAGTACACAGCCACCAGAACATCCACAAGCGACGTTATGGCCTTCTAACGCGATAGGGATACCATTAATTTTCATTAAATTATCCCCTTCAACGATAGTTCCTGTTTTTTACATAAAGGGTAATAAACCGGGTCGCCCACACAGGCGACTCTTTGGGTTTATTTGGCGAGAGAGGAAGCCGTAAGCACAGTACCTCCGGTATTCGTAGTATCATTTTTTAAAATGATTTTTCTGCCGTTTACGATACTTCGCATCATTGCACCATTTATCTGATATTTGAATATTCAAATTTTTCTAACTTAGCTAGTTCAAGAGTAACTTCATTAAGTAATTCATTTATATTTAAATCAAATTTTTCCGGAATAAGGTCTAGTACATCCTCAAGTTCACAACCTTTAGAAATGATTTCAGTAACATGTTTGGATACTTTATGCTCTGAAAAAAACTTAACGTAATAAGGTTTAAATATTAAATTATTAGCTTCATCTATAGATAGTGTTTTTGATTTTAGCCCAGTCAAAACACCCAAAATAAATACAAGTGTAAATTTATCTATGCTAGTACTTTCTATTTCATAAAAAAATTTTTGTTTCATATAAATTCCTAATCGATTATAAGGATTATTTTGATTTATATAAAAAATTAGCCGAGTGGGAAGCATTTTATTTTTATAAATCAACATATATTACTAGTATTTTAACATATACTGATAATTATTTTAGGAGGTTTCATCATCAGAAAAATTTGCATCTTTTGCTATTACTATTCCAGAAAGACCTACACTAGAATTTATATAGTATAAAAAACAACCTAAAGGCAATGCTTTTTTTATTCCGAACTCATCTTTAATCCATATAGGGATCTCTTTATATTGCTCTATCTCATATATTATATTTTGTTTTTCGAATTCAGACAAATCCCAATAAATTACTTCTTTAAACCGTATTTTTTTCTTATTTGATAAAAAAAACTCAAGAACTTCTTCTTTATCTACATAAAAAATTCCATGTATATTTTCATCATGAACATTTACTGTGTTAATCATTGATGGTTTCTCCGGGTTATAGTGGCCTTCCATTTGATCGGATTTTATTTGGTGAAAACTCTGATGGATATTCCCAATCATGAACATGCGGGTCTCCTGCGCCTTGATCATAACCATAATCGATATCTTTTACTGGCTTACCTTCTGAGTCATCTTTACTTACTTGTTGTAATTTATTTGTTTCTGGATTTTTTATCAAGGTTGTATTCTTCGGCTAATTTCCCATTACTAGCAATACTGATAAAAAATGCTACAAGCTTATACATATTTGAGAATAGGCATACCAAATGTTACTAACAAAAAGAGGTATAATAAATAACCTTACGTTACAAGTTATTAACCGACCTAAACACATATCTATATTGATAATGCATTATAATGTACCTACCCTAAAATTATAAGATAAGCACACTCTATGTTTATAATTTAAAGTGAACTTCACAATAAAAACCATCATTACTTGGAAGGCATGATATTAATTCATAAACAATTTCATCACCTAGTTCTTTTTTAGAATAGATGGTTAAATAACTATACTCAATAAAATGAACAAAATTTAAGAATATTATTTTTATATCTTCTTCACTTAAACCTTTGGCGTTTACCTTAATTACGTATTTGTTTCCGGTTTCATTAATTGTTAAAGAGTGAATTTTATCTTTAGTAATATCAAGATCACTAATATTATCTATGGATAAAAAATAATCCGAGATTTCGAAATATAAACCTTCAATTATATCTAATTTCATGTTTTTTAGTTTTTCAAAAATCATTATTACCTCAACTTAGGAATATATTTAGTATCATTAATGTTCTTTGGATGAGAATAAACAGTTATAATACACTGTGAATGCTCATCAGTGATAACTGTATTACCTCTTTTGTCTTGGTATCGCCATGTCTGTTCTCCTGACATAGGATCAATTTGTTTGGTTTTACTTTTCTGATTATTATCTATAATATTATCAATCTGTTCAGATGAAAACCCTCTTTCTTCAGCTCTTTCTGCTCCATGCTTTATGTATGTGCGCCCTTTAGGTGTTACATCGCCAGCTTTTTTACTTAAATAAACATAAATCACTGGCAATGACGGTATCGGCGTAATTAAAATATAATCACGTAAATCTTTCGCATCGGGTAGCAGGTTAATGTATATCTGTGGCTGCCCTTCATGGATTGGAAAGCCGCCAGCTTGTAGTGGTCAATAAAAATTAGTCACGGTTTTAGAGTTTTTCCAATACAATCGCTCTAATTTATTGGGCGTTAATCCACCATTATATTGATGAGGTCTGAGTTGACTATAATACCCGGTCATATAACGGATTATTTGGTACTGAGCTTCAGTAAAACTTCGATAACCTGTCTCGGCACCCACTCTGTTTTTTTTAAGCTTCTAAAAAAACGTTCCATTGGTGCATTATCCCAGCAATTACCTCACCGAGATAAACTTTGTTTTATCTGATAACACCATAGTAACTGACGGTAATGACGGCTTGTATAATGGTTTCCTTGATCCGAGTGAAACAGAACATTTTTAGACTTACCTATTGATTCAAAAACTATTGATAGCGCTTTTTCGTTAACTGACTATTTGATGATAATGACATTGCCCAACTAATCGGTTTTCGGCAAACAAGCCCATCACAACAGCTAAATACATCCAACGGTCACCCGCCCAAACTTGATCCGGCTTTGTCACTGCAAACTGGCGTGCTAAATAATTCGGTATTTCCACATGTTCTTGTACTGCTTTTTTTATACCGATATTTTGATATTTGACAGTTCACTACAGGAAAATCACCAATTTGGCAGGTAAATACGAGTCCTGAATACAGTTTACGATTAGCAATTGCATCGTAAATATCTATTTTCTTAGATTGAGAGAGCTGAGATGCGGTGGACTCAAGAACCGATTTAAGGCGCTGTGGCTCTGGCCTGTTTAATAGAGATTGCCAGTGTTGACCCGCTTTTTCAGCATCAGATAAAGGGTTCTTAGGGATTGATTTTGACATAAGAGGCTTTATCTAGCGATAGCAAAAAGATCAAAAAAATCCCCCAGTAAGATAACCCTACTGAGGGATTGATTTAGCGATTAGCTTGATTAACCAAGCCTAAGCACAATTATAGAACGTCAACGCAGTTCAGTTCTTTGAACGCTTGCTCTAAACGAACAACCATGGATTCTTGACCTTTACGCAGCCATACGCGTGGGTCATAGTATTTTTTGTTAGGCTTGTCATCACCTTCTGGGTTACCCAACTGACCTTGCAGATAACCTTCGTTCTTTTTGTAGTAGTTCAGGATACCTTCCCAAGTTGCCCACTGAGTATCTGTATCGATGTTCATTTTGATAACACCGTAGCTAACAGCTTCTTTGATTTCAGCAGCGCTTGAACCAGAACCACCGTGGAAAACAAAGTCTAGGCTGTTGTGAGGCAGGTTAAATTTCTCAGAAACATAGTCCTGTGAATTACGTAGAATTTTTGGTGTTAACTGTACGTTACCTGGCTTATAAACACCGTGAACATTACCGAAAGAAGCAGCGATAGTGAAACGAGGGCTGATTGCGCTCAGTTTCTCATACGCGTAAGCAACGTCTTCTGGTTGAGTGTACAGCGCAGAGCTATCCATACCGGTGTTATCAACACCGTCTTCTTCACCACCAGTACAACCCAGTTCGATTTCCAGCGTCATATCGATTTTCGCCATACGAGCCAGATATTTAGCACAGATCTCGATATTTTCTTCCAGAGTTTCTTCAGACAAGTCAATCATGTGTGAAGAGAACAGAGGCTTACCGGTTTTCGCATAGTGTTTTTCACCTGCGTCTAGCAAACCATCAATCCATGGCAGCAATTTACGTGCACAGTGGTCAGTATGCAGGATCACAGGAACACCATAATGCTCAGCCATTTGATGGACATGTTGAGCACCTGAAATGGAACCTAAAATAGCCGCTTGTTGGCCTTCCGCTTTTAAGCCTTTACCTGCGATAAAAGCAGCACCGCCGTTAGAAAACTGAACAATAACTGGAGCACGTACTTTCGCTGCCGCTTCAAGTACGGCATTAATTGAGTCTGTACCGACACAGTTCACCGCTGGCAATGCAAAGTTATTTTCTTTGGCAACTGCGAAAACTTTTTGTACATCATCACCTGTGAGAACACCCGGTTTTACAAAATCAAAAATTTTAGACATTTGAAAAGGTCCTGTGTTAAACAGGCTGCATCGGCAGCCTGTTGTTCATGACAAATTAATTACGCTTTAGCACGTTCTTCCAGCATCACAACCGCTGGCAGCTTTTTACCTTCAACAAACTCAAGGAAAGCACCGCCGCCAGTTGAGATGTATGAAATTTTATCCGCGATACCAAACAGATCGATAGCCGCTAATGTGTCACCACCACCCGCGATAGAGAAAGCTTCACTATCGGCGATAGCACGAGCAACGATTTCTGTTCCTTTACGGAAGTTAGGGAATTCAAAGACACCAACAGGGCCATTCCACAGAATGGTTTTGGCATTTTTCAAAATTTCAGCCAGACGCTCAGCAGACTCATCACCTAAGTCCAAAATCTGCTCGTCATCTTTAATTTTTGAACTGGATTTCAGTGTCGCTTCGGCAGTTTCAGAGAACTCTGTCGCCACACGAACATCAGTCGGAACTGGGATATGGCAGTTTGCCAGTAATTTTTTCGCTTCAGGGATCAGGTCCGCTTCATATAAAGAGCGACCAACGTTGTTGCCTTCTGCCGCGATAAAGGTATTTGCAATACCACCACCAACGATTAATTGATCGGCAATTTTAGATAGAGAATCTAATACCGTTAGTTTTGTTGATACTTTTGAGCCACCTACGATAGCGACCATTGGGCGAGCAGGGTTATCTAATGCTTTACCTAATGCTTCAAGTTCAGCACTTAACAGAGGGCCTGCACATGCAATCGGAGAGAACTTCGCCACGCCATGCGTTGATGCTTGAGCGCGGTGAGCAGTGCCGAAAGCATCCATAACGTAAACATCACATAATGCAGCGTACTGTTTTGATAGCGTTTCGTCGTCTTTTTTCTCGCCTTTGTTAAAGCGTACGTTTTCCAAAACGACAAGTTCACCCTCTGCGATATCCACACCACCAAGGTAGTCTTTTACAAGACGAACAGGATAATCGATTTTGTCGGCTAGATAGTCAACAACAGGCTGCAGTGAAAATTCTTCATTGTACTCGCCTTCAGTCGGACGACCGAGGTGAGATGTGACCATGACTTTAGCACCTTGCTTGAGAGCAGTTTCGATTGTTGGTAATGAAGCACGGATACGTGCGTCAGAAGTAACTTTGCCATCTTTTACAGGAACGTTTAGGTCAGAGCGGATGAAAACGCGTTTACCCGCTAGGTCCAAATCGGTCATCTTAATTACAGACATGGTGAATCCTCTTGTTGATTCTCTATAAAGTTTTCATTAATGGCTGTTTGGGTATCAGTTTACCCTACCGTCTGTCAGCCGTTAATTAGTTGAAACCTGTTGCTGCCATCGCTAATGTTGTATCTAGCATCCGGTTAGCAAACCCCCACTCGTTATCACACCAAACAAGGGTTTTAATTAAATGCTTGCCGCTAACTCGCGTTTGCGTCCCATCAACAATCGCACTGTGTGGATCATGATTGAAATCCATCGAGACTAACGGTAATTCAGTATAGTCTACTATACCACGAAAATGACCATGTGCGGCGCTTCGCAACAGTTCGTTTACTGTAGCCACACTAACATCACTGTGCACGGTAACACTCAAATCGATAGCTGTCACATTGGTTGTCGGCACACGTACTGATATCGCCTCAAAATGGTCTTGGAATTTAGGAAAAATCCGCGTAATTCCTGCTGCCAACTTTGTATCAACAGGAATAATAGATTGGCTAGCTGCTCGCGTTCTTCTTAAATCATGATGATACGCATCGATCACCGGCTGATCATTCATTGATGCGTGGATCGTTGTCACCGTACCCGATTCAATCCCAAAAGCATCATCGAGTAATTTAATAATCGGGATAATGCAATTTGTGGTACAAGATGCGTTTGAAACAATTTTATCTTCAATCGTTAAGTTATCATGATTAACACCATAGACAACTGTCGCATCCAAATCATCCGTACCAGGGTGAGAGAACAGTACTTTCTTCGCGCCTGCTTCAAGGTGTGCTAAGCCATCTGCACGGGAACCAAACATCCCAGAGCAATCAAGTACGACATCAACCCCTAGCTCTTTCCAAGGTAAGGCGCCGATATCAGGCTGATGGAAAAGACGAATGTTATCGTCGCCAACCTGTAACAACGCACCATTAAGACGGACATCCCAAGCAAAGCGCCCATGGCTAGAGTCGTACTTGAGCAAATGAGCAATCCCTTCAGGAGTTGCTAGCTCATTGACCGCGACAACGACTATTTCAGCACGTCGCCCTGACTCGTATAACGCCCTTAGTACACTCCGCCCGATCCGGCCAAAGCCGTTAATCGCCACTTTTATTGGCATCCTACACCTTGAATTTCAACAAAATCACACGGCTGATAAGGATAACTGACTCACACAAACTCTACTGCTGATTTTAACTGTCAAACATCAAAAGTGTGCTTCACTCGACATTTTTGAAATTTTTTATCTCAATCACAGTAAAGACTGAAACGGTTCAGCTAATTAAGAATTAGATTAAGGGATATATTCACAGAACGCAATAGTCAAACCCAATGAAATGCACAAAAAAACAACGCCCCTGCACCAAAATTGATACAGAGGCGTATTTTCACTCGTGATTACTGCCTATCTCTAGGCCGTAACCGCAATTATTTCAGCAATGATTTCGCTGCTTTTACCGCATTTTCAACAGTAATACCGAACTCTTTAAATAGCTCTTCGGCAGGTGCAGACTCACCAAATGAGTGCATACCAACGATAGCACCATTCAGGCCTGTATACTTAAACCAGTAATCTGCAATGCCCGCTTCAATCGCAACACGCTTAGTGACGCTTGAAGGTAGAACAGCTTCACGGTATGCCGCATCTTGCTTATCAAATACTTCAGTTGAAGGCATTGAAACAACACGCACTTTATGACCTTCGCCAGATAGTTGATCCGCAGCTTTCACCGCCAACTCAACTTCTGAACCTGTCGCAATAAAGATAAGCTCAGGCTGACCTTCGCTATCTTTCAGGATATAAGCCCCTTTCTCGATTTCAGCTAATTGTTTCGCTGTACGAGGTTGTTGCTCCAGATTTTGACGGGAGAAAATAAGCGCACTTGGGCCGTCTTTACGTTCAATAGCGTATTTCCATGCCACCGCTGATTCAACTTGGTCACATGGACGCCATGTATTCATGTTTGGCGTCACGCGCAGGCTAGCTAATTGCTCAACAGGTTGGTGAGTTGGACCATCTTCACCCAGACCGATAGAGTCGTGAGTGTAAACAAAGATACTACGCACTTTCATCAGTGCAGCCATACGCACCGCGTTACGCGCATATTCAACGAACATTAGGAATGTTGCACCATAAGGAACAAAACCGCCATGCAGAGCGATACCGTTCATGATTGCTGACATACCAAATTCACGGACACCGTAGTGGATATAGTTACCCGCTTTGTCTTCGTTTAGTGGTTTTAGAGCCTGACCACATTGTTAAGTTACTTGGTGCTAGGTCAGCAGAGCCGCCTAAGAACTCAGGTAAGACTTTACCGAAGGCTTCTAATGCATTTTGTGATGCTTTACGGCTTGCGATATTCGCAGGGTTTGCTTGCAGATGTTCAATAAATTTTTTCGCTTCTGCATCGAAATTCGCCGGTAGCTCACCCGCCATACGACGTTTAAATTCTTCAGCTAATTCAGGGAATGCTTTTGCATAAGCGGCAAATTTTTCATTCCAAGCATGTTGTTTTTCTTTACCTGCATCACGCGCATCCCAAGCTTTATAGATTTCTTGTGGGATCTCGAATGGGCCATATTGCCAATCCAGAGCTTTACGAGTCGCCGCAATTTCAGCATCACCTAATGGTGCACCATGGACTGATTCAGTGCCTGCTTTATTGGGTGAACCAAAGCCGATCACGGTTTTGCACATAATCAGTGTTGGCTTGTCTGTTTCGCGCTGTGCTTCAGTAATAGCAGCATGAATTTGGTCAGCATCATGACCGTCGATATCACGAATAACATGCCAGCCGTAAGATTCAAAACGCCCTGCCGTATCGTCTGTAAACCAACCTTGTACATGACCATCGATAGAGATACCGTTATCATCGTAAAACGCGATCAGTTTGTTTAACTTCAGCGTACCAGCCAAAGAACAGGCTTCGTGGGAAATCCCTTCCATCATACAACCATCGCCCATAAACACATAGGTGTGGTGGTCGACGATGTCATGGCCTGGACGGTTAAATTGAGCAGCTAATGTACGCTCTGCAATAGCAAAACCAACTGCGTTTGCGATACCTTGCCCTAATGGACCGGTTGTGGTTTCAACACCTGGAGTATAACCATATTCAGGGTGGCCAGGGGTCTTAGAGTGGAGCTGGCGGAAGTTTTTTAACTCATCCATAGATAAGTCATAACCCGTCAGATGCAGCAAGCTATAGATCAACATTGAACCATGGCCATTTGACAGCACAAAGCGGTCACGGTTAGCCCAGTGTGGATCTGCTGGGTTATGATTCATATAGTCACGCCACAGCACTTCAGCAATATCAGCCATGCCCATAGGCGCACCAGGGTGCCCTGATTTTGCTTTTTGAACCGCATCCATACTTAGAAAGCGGATAGCATTAGCAAGGGTTTTACGAGTCGTCATTAGTATACTCCAGGTCGGATAAAAACGTACTTAAACCAATTTTCACAACGCAATATGGAATTGTTGCACTTTTTCACAGACAAGCTATGAAACTAACGCAATTTGCTCCACACAGCAATTATTCGCTACATTCGTGCCCGCGAATCGTCAATAAATTAAACTATTTCAGAGCTGAATCCTTTCCATTGCGCAAAATATCACTTAAAGATGATTTTTTTTGCGCAAATCATTACCCTTATTAAACCTGAGTTTACCATCAGGGATCAAGGTGATTTGTCATTCTTATGCATTTAGGGATAACAATAGTGATTATTAGCAAATTTTGCTATGAAAAATTGGTGGATTAGATAAGAGATAAGCATGGCTCTACACATCGAAACAAAAAATCCCTATTCGTTATACGACTTGGTTATAATCTCGATACAACAGGAGCACGCTAGCCGCCAAAAAATGAGTATATTTAGCTCAAAAGTGCTGAATAATCCAATGCAGATAGGAATGAAGAAGAGATATCTGCTAATAAATAAAAATAATGCATTAGAGGTTTAATTGTGGCATTTGAAATTTTTCGCAATATTGTGCACTACGGCTTTCATTTTTTAGTGACAATCTTATTTGGCTATCTATTTTGGCGAAACTAGCTGAAAATTAGCAGCATTATTGATGATAACAACCATGACAGTCGATTTAGATCATTTACTGGCCTATCCGATTTTTGAGCCTAATCAATAAAGTATTGGTTTCCATTCGTTACACACTGGTTGGGCGGCTATCGCATATGTGATGATATTTTTACTACCATCATGGAAATTAAAAGCAATTGCGGTGGGGTATTTATTCCATCTTTTTACCGACTCACTGGATTGTTATATGGGAAATTTAAAACAAAATACCACCTATATCGTTCTCATTGAGAAATATCATATGCACAGCCCCCACTATATTAGTGGTTAGCCATATACAAACCAAAATCGGCTATTTATGATAATAAATATCAATAGTCATAAATAGCCAAATTCTACATTTTATTTATATCACTAAAAACAATAAATATCCTTGGAGCTACTTGCCCATGCTCCGATAAAAACCAACATATGCATTAGCAAATAATTGGCAGCCAAATTTGATACCTTCTTTAATCATAAATTGATATTTTGGTTCATCCCAATATTGATTGACAACTTTCAAAAAATCTTCCGAGTGTTCAATATCCAGTTCTCGATGTAAGCCATAATGGGTGATCTTATCTTCTGGCAGCCAACCCTCTTTAGCTATCGCTTCAAATATCATGCACGATACATCAACAAATGTTCTCTCAATACCCGCATACATAGAAGCAGCAAAACGAAAATCACAAAAAGAAGAAACTCCACGTAATGCTTCATTAAAGATCCGAGCATTAGGTGGGGGGTTCTGTAAATCAATACTGGATATATCACCACCTAAACGTTCGATTAAAGTTATGATTGTATTTCCATGCACATTTTCCTTAACACCTTGACCGTGTTCTTCCCAAAGATTCCCCACCAAGGCAATTCGTGAAATAGGGTCGGATATATTGGCTATAATTTGTGCCATTGGCCTACTGAAAAAATAAACCATCGGTGCAAATTCTAATTGGCTATTTAAAAATTGTTCATGAGTCATTTCACCAGAAGTCAGAGATTTAAAATAGGGATTTTCAGGCAGATTTAAATCAAGTATAGATGATTCCAATTGGTTTTTTAATTCTATATTCAATGACATACATCAACCTCCAAGTTTATTTTCAGGGAAGAATACGTTTTTTATCAAACAAGATAAAAGTAAATTAATCATTTCCTTTAAAATAACCATGGCATATTTCAGTTACATTGACTTATATTTAATTATATTAATCATTAATAATTTATTAGCTCATTAAATTACCGATAAAAATAGCATCATAAAATATACAAATTTAAATAATTCACATCATTAACAAAGTGAAATAACCATTCTAACTCCCAATATATAAATTATATTTACATCACTTTAGTTTAATTAAAAGTACACGATGATATTTTGTCGCTTTTATGGAAGCTAAAAATAATTACGCTGGGGGTATTTTTACCGATTCACTGGATTGTGATATGAAAAGAGTTTAATACTAAACACGCCTCATAATATTTGAATACGGTAGCTTTGGCTCAGTTTTTTAATTATCGCAAGTTGTTCAGGGAGTCTGACATCACCAGAAAAGTAGCCTTCTTTAAGAGCTCGTCATGCTTTTCGAGATGAGCAATTTTCTTTTTTAGTGCACGAATTTCAACTTGTTCTGGTGTCATTGCCGATGCTTTTGGCGAAATACCTTTACGCTCGTTTTTGAGTTGCCGCCCCCATTATCCAATGGTTGATTTCACCATGTCCATGGCACTAACTGCTTCAATCATGGCATAATTCTGGTCGAGAACTCATTGAGCGATTTCAAGTTTAAATTCCATACTGAAATTACATCTAATTTGCTTTGTCATACATGTCACCTATTAAGTTATGCAGTGTATAATAGCACCTCTATTCAATGACCAAATTAACTATGCCACTAAAAACTACTATTATAAAGGGACTTCTTCTTGGTACATCATCACTTCCCAAAATATGAATAACATAATTACGATATCGATTAACAGTTATTGCTCCTCCCATGTAAACAATAATAAGAGGAGCTGTCGCTATTACCTATAATCAAATACGATGATCGTGCTGCCGAGATATTCACCTGCAACCGCCGCTTCTGTTCCTAATGAATCAGAGATGTAAATGGGGGTATTCCCACCCTCAATAGTGGACTCTATAACACTTACATAATCTTTTCCGTCCAAGGATATAGTAAGAGTATGAGAGAGTTGAGATCCTGAGGGGGACTTGATTACATCAGTTTTCGATATAGGATCATTGTACATAACATAAATACTCACATTTGCACTTTTATTACAGTTAATGCTGCCCTGTCCAGTAGCGACGTGTCCTGCCACGAGTTCACGGCTAATAACACCATGGTTAATATTTGGTATTGAAGTTGTGCAGACAGGTGGTACGATATCATAGTTAACATATTTACACATTGCTTGAAGTGGAGTTCCATAATTCTCCATATCATAGGGAATCATTGGAGGTACAGTAGTACTGAGCCCGTACAGTTGCGCACATACAACAGTATTCGGCGCTAGTTCATACACGCCTTCGCCCCCATACTTGTGGCCACTCTTAACAGTCTGAAAAACAATCTCACTGATGATGTCATCACTAGAATAATGGTGACAGGATAACGGTAATTTGAATACTATCTGACCATAACGTCGTCCACTTTCCGTTAATGCTTGGATACCAAATACGACTAACGAATGTACACATACTACAAAGAGGGGGACCAAAACTACTATAACCACACGTTGGCCTATGTCCAATGTTTTGTGGATTAAGAATACTGTCAAGCGAGAGCCAAGTGATTGTTTTAGGAGCAAGCCAATTACCACTGCCAAATCGATCCTCGATTTCTAGGTTAAAATTAGAACCGAATGCAAGTAATGGGACTAATAGAAGTAAGGTTAGTAATAATTTCATATTATTCTCGTCTATATACACCAAGGCAATAAGAAAGAGCTGATAATACGCCCGAAATCCTCTGCCTCATCGTTAAAACAAATGACATTCAGCACTAAGTCTGACGATATCCAGCTTTGCTCATGGAACTACTGGCTCCTGCGGTTGATTTTTCAGTTTGCACTAAAATGTATTCATTATTCATATATCAAGCCATACGTCAGAGTTGCTGTAAAAAAACCCGGTTGAATGCTCTCTACCGTTGCGCCTTCCACCGCCTGCACATATGCTCGCAACCGAATAGTCATATCCCCTTTTTTTATCGGTATTAAAGGCTCTACCTGAGTGTTATTAATGGGTAACGCTACCCCACTCGGGGTTTCAAGACCTATCGCAATCCCACTAGCCTGACTTCCAGCATCTACATTCAGTAATCCATTGTCGGTCGTCGAAACACCACTAAATTTCACTGAAATACTATTTCCCAAAGAAGTATCACAATCCGTCAAATGAAATTGGATGTCTTCCTTGCTATAACGACGTTGTCCATTCAGCAAATCCTTTGAATTAATATTGCCGCCAAAATCAACCCCAAAATTTTCATAGGTAGGATCGACTGTGCATGGCAATGCAATCAATGTCCCGCTGTACTGGATATCATTACTGTTCATCGCCTGAGTAGTTAATGACAAACAACTACAAAATAATAAACATGCACTTATTGATATCCAGCGTGTTACCTTACCATTGAGTCTATTCATGGATAATTCATCTCCACGCTAGCCGTTGCAGCAAATCCCCCTTCAAACAAGGTTACTGAAGGATCCGTATCTTTGACAGGTACCGCATATAACGGTAAAGCTGCGCTGCCATTACTCGACATTTTTATTGGGGTTCCCGTATTCGGTGGAATAACCTGCCCCTCGTGATACAAACGGATCCCAAGCCCTGGTACACTGGCTTGTAATGCCTTGTCGTCAAAAGGCGCTGCCATACCACGGTACTCTAGATATAAAGCGACCGACTCCCCTAACCCTGCACCGCAACTTAGCGTTAACGTAAAGTCTTTTTGATAATTAACCCCATTAATTTTAGTAATACCAACTTCACCGAATGGGACTTTAATGGGTTGATTCACACCTTCAGGCCCTGACACATCACACGGTGGGTTTTGAATTAAATTCGCCGTGAAATTGACATCAACAGCATGTGCCATCTGTAATATAAAACTCGCTGATACAAAGACACTTAACCTTAATATTGTTTTTAACCTCATCATTGATACTCCACACTCAACGTCGCGGATGCAGTCATCTGACCGTCATTAATCCCCCCAGTCCCACTGCCAATCGGTATCACACTGAGGGTTGGCTGAGTGCTATAATTAAAATGACGCCAGACACCTAAATTCAGATTACTGGTTACCCGCCATAAGGCGTAATCCTAAGTTCTTGTCCGAGGTGGACAACACATTCGCCGCTTGGCCACTCATGCGGGGGCCATCAAATTTCAGTTTTAAGGCTGGATTACTTGCTGCATCGTCGCAACTTAGAGTATACGGAATGTCAGTTTTTTCCGTAGCTAACCCATCGATATTTTTTATGATCAGGTCGCCCATCGCCACATTGATGGGCTGTCCAATCCCGTCAGGCCCGTAGATATCACAGGTCTTCTCAACTACCGTGACCTTCACGGTTAAGGTATAGGTTTCTGCAAGGGTCGCCGCTGAACACAGCATCAAACTGCTCATCAACAGACTGGTTGCCAGCACTTTCGGCAGTCGACATCGTCTCATTGTCATAATGATGACCACTCCTACTCGTACAACATTTCAAATGCAATCAGCGCCGAATACGCCCCCGGCACAAGCTGCCCCGTTCTCACCGGCGTCACGTAATAGGTCAACTGACTTTGCCCTGAAGGCAATAACTGTGGCTCACTTTCTAACCCCAAAGGTAGCAGTGAACCATTTGGTGTTGTGATAGCCAGCCCCAATCCTTTTACCCCATTGACACGAGCGATATCCGGCATTGATGGCACACTATCTGCTAAAAAACGAATTTTGACTGCTGGTTGACTGGAGCTCCATGCTGTCATTCCCGTTTGTACATTATCTAAACGAGTCTCTGTTTCTAAACAGTCCTCTAACTCAATCTGAAACGGTACGGGTGCTCCTCTACCATTATGCTGCAAGGTACTGGTATCCAAATTCCCCATCTCGACTGATTGGTAACTAGATGTCATCGCTAGCCGACATGGGCTTTCCGTTAATGAACCAGACACGTACAACACACCATGCTGTCCATCGACATTCCAGTTATCTACTGGCCGATAGAGATTGCCATTATTATCCGCCGCCATGCCTGATAAACTGACGGTGCTGCTAAACATCGCTAGAAGTAAGCCGTATCGGAAAACGTTTTTTTCTTTGTAAGTCTGTCATGCGCACTCCTTCAATATGGGCACCGTCAGTCGGGTGCTTACTCGAATTATTCGCTTTTACCATTTGGAACAACCTGACAGCTCGACACCTGACAGCGGAAGGTCAAATTAGGGCGTCCACCATAATCATTGATGTAAGTCAGTACGGGATTATTTCCTAATTGATTAGCGCTGATGCCTAAATCATCCTGTCCAAACGGTGGCACCATGACTGGTGTAAAATCTTTACCATCCGATGCTTTGCCATTAGTCGTCGCATTAATAATCGTGACGTAATACGGTGTGGGATTTTTCACGATATAACGTTCACCTTGTTTATCTAAGGTTAATTTGTCTTGCCATGGCGCACCGTTTTTTTTCAGGTATTATCGCTTTAGGTCGATAAAACAGCTTCACTCGTGTTTGCAGAGCAATTTGTAATGTGTTTGGTTTATCGCTTTTTGGCGGTATTTCTCGTAAATTAAAATAAAATAAAGACTCACGATCTTGAGGTAACGAATTAATAGCAGGTAATGCTTCAATTTTTACTTGGCTTGATTTACCTGGCTCTATACGCTGTACGGGCGGTAATACAACCAATGGCGATTGGATCTTCTGCCCTTCCGCATTTTCAATCCACCCTTGCGCTAAATATGGTAACTGTTTGTTGTTATTTGAAATATTGAGTGAGATTGACTTTTGTCCACCATCAAAAATAACCCGAGTCCTATCCATCGATACCGCGGAATAAGCTGTGCTGCTAAATAATGCCAAACCAATTAACCCCATGGTTGTACGATAAGAAATCGTTAATTGCATAGTTATTTACCTTTTATTTCTGTGTTCTCTCTTGAGCCATGCTTTTCGTGAATTAGGCTATTCTTGTGCTGAATAAAACTATCTTTTCGCTATCACTGTTGATGCTGGTAACGTTGTCGGAATACACGGCAATAGTAATGCTTCCTGTAAAGAACCTAACTGAATAGGAAAGGTGATCTGACAAGCCTTATCTTCTCCCCAAGTCACAGTCATCACACTCTGAGGGTTAATACCACTGATATAAGCACTTCCAGAATCACCCACAATTCCTGTATTTTGCGCTTTACTGTTTTGTATTTGAGCGCCGAATGGCGGGTGGCTACCATCAGGCAATCGCAGTACTGTCATCGCTTTTTGTCCTGATATCACAGCAAAATGACGATAACCTACAGCGCCTTCTGTGAGCGTGGCTTGTACTACCGACTGCTGTGCTTCTACATTGTCTGGTAATGCATTTAAGTCAATTTGAGCCTTACTACGGTAGTAACTACTCACATCACCAACAATGGCTTTACCAAACATATTGGAGGTAATCGGTGCACCAATCCCTTTGATCGGCACATCCGAAACACCATCGGTATCCACTAACATTCGCGTTCCACCTAATGTATTAATACGATGAAGTCCGCCCCCCTCTGGGGTAAAAGTCATTCCACCGCTCATTGATAGACCAAATGCACTATATTGGTTATGCATATAACTCACATTAGCCGTTAAACGTGCGATATCAGCTTGATGGGTGATAAATGCACTTCCCGTTCCTCCTTTTTTGCTACTCCCGGCACTCAACTGGTATGTCGTTCGATCATTGATTCGGTCGTAATAGGTCGCCCGATTTGTCGTATCGTAGCGACTACTATTCAGCGAATACCCTACGTTGGCGCCGTTACTTAAGGGGAATGAGGTCGATAGATATATACTGTCATCCTTAACACCGTTATAAACACTGCGGTTTGCCGATAAGTTAACACTGATATTTTTGAGTGAACCAATATCCATATATTTCGACAGCATAATGCTGTAATAATCATTATCCGGCTGATCCCAATAAGTTTGGTGGTTATAGTTGAGGTATAACGACATTCCTAACTCGCCGAAATTTTTATTCAGCGATATCGTATATAACTCTTTACTCCCTCCATAACGCTCACCGGTTTTCAGTGCATTTAAGAAATCAGACATCGACATAAAGTCACGCTCGGAAAAGCGATAACCTGCAAATTGAATAGTGCTATCAATCGCCTCAAAACGTTTAGAGTAATTAATACGGTAGGAACCTCCGCTTAAATTCCCCATACTCGGTAATCGGGCAAAAGATTGAGTAACATCGAAAGATAAAGCTCCAAATGCCAATAAATCACGCCCAATACCCAGCGATACGGCATTGTAATTTTTACTATTCAGGCTACCGCCAAATAGTGACCAACCGTTATTGACGCCCCACGAAAATTCACCCGTGACAAAAGAGTCCCCTTCACTGTGACGCTGATAATTAGTTGGTTGGCCTAATGCTAATTTGTATTGTATTTGCCCTGGGCGCGTTAAATAAGGCAAGCTAGCTGTATCTATTTGAAATTCTTGGGTTGTACCATCCTGTTCTTTAACTGTGATATCGAGTTTGCCACTAACAGCATCACTCAAATCCTGAATACGAAACGGCCCCGGAGCGACTTGTGTTTCGTACAACACTCGCCCTTGCTGGCTAACTATTACCGTCGCATTTGTTTTTGCGATACCTGTCACTTCTGGTGCATAACCACGCAAATTTGGCGGGAGCATATTCAATTCAGAACGCACACTGGCGCCAATAAAACGAAATGAATCAAAGATATTAGAAACGAGGTAATCCTCCCCTAATACCAATTTAGCAGCGAGTGACGGCAATGCGCGATAGGCATAAAACCGATTCCAGTCAAAGTCTTTATTAACCGAATCACCAGAACCAGTAGCATGATTTAAACGACCTTGCCAATCAGCGCGAAAGCGCCAAGCCCCTAAGTTCACCCCTGCAATACCATTTCCATTTAACGCATAACTATCGTGACCACCGTTATATGAATTATTGGCATTACCATTAATGTTATAGTCCAGCATCAACGCAGCAATTCCCTCATCCCAACGCGATGGTGGATCCCAGTTAGGCGCAGTGAATTCGAGATAAGCTTGTGGGATACTCACGTATAATGACGAGGTAGCTAAATCACCATGGATTTGCATCCCTGGTAAACTACTTGCTGTCAGACACTGTCCGTCATGCCACCATGCCAACTCTTTTTTTGCCGATGAAGTCAATCCAAATTGATCCGCTACCTCTGGCGATATACAAGCTGTGCTACCTTGTGGATCATCTTCAGGGGGATAAAAAGGCACTGACACTTCTGAAAACTGCTCGCCATTTACCTTTAATGTTAAAGAATAGGTCCCCGGCATGATGTAACCCGCACGAGAGAACTGCTCTAGATCGATGTTATTTTTATCTTCTAGATCTAGCACATCCGTATTGAATTCAATTGTCTCAGTTGCCCACAATGGCGTTGATAGACCATAGAATGAAAAAACAATGGCTAGGCCTAAGCAACTAAGGCGAAAAAATACAGGTCGTGAAGAAGACATAAATAACATCCCTAAAAATCAGGTTCAGGAAAAACGTAAGCTAAAAAGAAAAAATGACTTTTTATTATTAGTAATAATCCAGCTTAAAACGCAGTGCGCTTTGATATTGCCCCGGACGTAAAGGCTCTTTATCGGCAACTAGCCTTAACCCATAATTCAGTACAGTATTTCCCGGTGCGATAGTTTGTTTCTCTGTGGACTTCCCTGGATAAATAGGCTTCCCATCTGCATCTTGTAATAACAGAGCAACGCCACGCGCATCTCCCGACACCGTAAACCAATTACCAGAAGCAGGACCGTCAAAAGTCACCGTAAAAGCTTGCCAAGGAGAACCGGTATATGGCACTAAAGTGCAACCAATTAGCGTAATAGAGAAAGGGTGAACAGGACCTTGTCCTTGTTGGCGTATTGTTCCAACGGGTAATATTCCCATGTCGACAACCTGTTCATAAGAACCGGTATCAATAGCACATGCAGAATCGACAATACTGCCATTCATGTTGACACTTCCCCATAGTGTGGAAGCTTGTGCTTGTACACTCGGTAAAGTGGCAAATTGACTAACAAGTAACATGACTAAAATAGCTTTCATAACCGAGTTCCCCCTCTTTTATATTTCCCCTAATCACGAAGTGACTTAGGGGAATACTTCATTGACAATAACGATTAGTTATAGGCCAATGTAAAGTTGGTCACAGCTTGGAAACTACCCGGAACAACAGTCGCATCTGACATGCCTTGTAGCGCAGCTTGAAAACTCAAAATGTTATTACCTGAGGTATAAGCACGCTCAACGGTTGAATCATTGATATTGATTTTTGCACCTGATTTATTCATCAATACAATACCTGCACCAGACGCATCACCTGTAATTTGAATTAATCCAGTATTGCTACCATTGTTTACCCACTCTGTACCTTCAAATTTCACTTCAACCATATTGTTATATTTTTGGGTAACGCCATCTTTATCTTTATATTCTGCGTTCAACGTGCAACCTTCGAGATGGATCTCAAAAGGCTGAGCTGCGGACATACCACCTTTCTGTAGGGTAACATTAGAAACCTGTCCTAAATCAATGGTTTGACTTTCATCTCCTGGAGCGATTGAGCATGGTGCTTCAATGATAGACCCCGTGAAAGTTACTGTCCCTTTTCCTGCATCCACAGCAAAAGCGGATGCACTCATTGCGCCAGAAATTAAGGTTGCTAAAATAATTTTTTTCATGATTGCCTCTGCAATATAAATATATCGTACTTAAAAAATAGGAATGTATTCACAATCCTTCAGACGTGTTTATTCCTAATTATTTAAAGATAAATAATTTAAAAAACTTTAAATAAAAAGAAATGATAAAATAACTAACCCCATAAGTTAGTTTGGTCATATCGAGAAAATATTTCGAGCTGTTTCTTCAATTCTTCCGATTGGTCAGTAGAGCTAAATACATTATGATATTGCACACAGATTTTCTTTTCCTTTTCGAATACCTGTAAAAAGACCTGATTAAAGAAATCTGTTAATGAAACATCTAATGCATTTAAAATAACAATCAATGTATCTATTGTTATATTACAAACTCCACATTCATAACGTGATATTTGTTGTTGGGAAACATTAACTAGCTTAGCTAGATCTTTTCCTGTCATCGAACGTTCTTTGCGTAATTTATGTATTTCTTTCCCGATAGCTTTGGTAAAAACAGTTCTTGAATCATCGAGTTTATTTTTCGGCATTTGTACCGCATCTACTCTCACTATTTTTCTCCATGCATTAAATTAATTAAACTTACCTATTTAAATGTCACTTACATAAATATATCGAACGAAGATAACTAATAAAAATCGATATGCATAGAAACCCATTCCATTTAAAATTCCATTTTAAAATTGAATAAAAAATCTATCTTCAACATGTTTTATGCAACTTTAAGTCTATAGGTATAAATAATGTTTTATTATGTATTGTCACTGAATCAATGCCTATTAATTTACTTGAGCATTGGAGTAAAATCAAACTTCCCCCCTACCATCTGGCAGCACAGAGATCTCCTGTTTACACCATTAAAGAGTAACTTGAATATCGTAAAACCTAGCTATTTTGCTGGCTTCTAGGGCGAATCATTTTAAGACAGTCTATATAAAATGGACTTTTCAACCATAAAAACACTAATTATGACGCAAATAAAGATGAAAATTTTAAATTTTATAAATAGTCATAATCATTAATGAAAATATAAATTAATTAATTTATTAAACACCTCTTATAAAATAGCAAACAAAAAAATAAATATATATTTTTCATATAGATACAAAGCATCCCACATTATTTTAAATAATAACCAATCTTTAAATATCAGATAAGACTCCTTCAAAAGTTAACGTTATCTTTTGATTTAGGTAATAATACTAACCACGATTTCATAATCACTTTTAAAATAATAATCAGCATAACTAAAAATAAGACGTGTTAATTTTTAGTTAATTTCATAATATTGAAAAATGACTACTAATTTACATAATATAAATATGCTAGAAAAATGAATATACTCTTATTATGCTTATTTTATTTAAAATTAAATATACTTATAATGAGTATCATAAAGGGATAAAACAAAATTTAACTTTTAAAACCAATTTAAATTGAAAACCATTATTATTATCAAAAACACTTAAAAGTAACATTAAAAGCTATCAAGAAATGAATAAGTGATTTATAGATTATGAATTGAACGATAGTGTTTTAATCGCCCACTAAAAGAGGATTAAATCAATATCATTTATTCAGGATGGGAAATACTAAAAGGTAGTGAAGCAAAATGATTCACACAAAAGGATGGGAGTTAAAGTTATCTAACTAATTTTCTCATCGTCATACCTCAATAACGATCATTAATGTCATGTTAGCTTTCATCTGTTTATTTAGATTTATAAATTGCTTACGTGTAATAGTAGTCTTAACTCAAGACTTCGTTCTCTATTTCATAAACTTTATTACTGACTCGCTGCAATAGCCATGAACACAGATTGGCATATCAAGAGCATCCCCTATCATTACATTTATGAGGGATTTTTCTTTTGTGTATTTGAGGGAACAAAGGCATAAATGCAAAAAGCCCTGATTCTAAGAATCAGGGCTTCGATATCTGGCGGAACGGACGGGACTCGAACCCGCGACCCCCCTGCGTGACAGGCAGGTATTCTAACCAACTGAACTACCGCTCCGAACATTCCCCTTGGGAACGCGATGCATATTACGAATACTTTCAATAACAGTCAATACTTTTTCTTGAAAAAACGTGCATTTGAACAGTTTTTAGCCTTAAAAGCGAATAACTGCTAATGAACCGTCTCCCCTTCCTCAGGAGATTGACGCCAGAGACAAGGCTTACCACCTTTTTTATCGACGATATCTAGCCGCTTTTCATGTTCAATCAGCTCTTCATCCGTCGCATAAAGTACCCTTAACCCACTGACAGGACGGTCTATCCGTTGTACTTCTTCAACATAACTTTCGTTTGAAGTATCTGCTTCCATTGAAAAAGCCAAAGACGTCTGTCCACCAGTCATCGCTAAATAGACATCAGCCAGTATCTCGGCATCGAGCAAAGCCCCATGGAGAGTTCGTTTCGTATTATCAATCAAATAGCGATCACACAACGCATCCAAGTTATTCCGTTTACCGGGAAATATTTGCCGAGCCATGACTAAACTATCCGTTATTTGGCAAAAATCGGCCGTTGGCGGTATATCTTTATTCAATTTGCTAAATTCGTAATCCATGAAGCCAATATCAAAGGGAGCGTTATGGATAATCAGCTCTGCTCCACGAATAAACTCAATAAACTCATCGGCAATATCAGCGAACACGGGTTTATCTTGTAAAAACTCATCACTGATACCATGAACCTCAAAAGCTTCAGGGTCCACGAGACGATCAGGTTTTATATAGACGTGAAAATTGCGCCCCGTCAGCCTACGATTGATAACCTCGACGGCTCCAATTTCAATAATGTTATGGCCTTCATAATGAACGCCCAGTTTGTTCATACCTGTGGTTTCAGTATCGAGGACAATTTGTCTGGTTATCGCCGTGCTCATAATGGATTTTTGTGTCAAACTAGAGATTGATGAATAAGGTAGAGTTTAACAGAAATGACAAAGCAGGTAGAAATTTTCACTGATGGTTCCTGTCTGGGTAATCCAGGTCCAGGTGGTTATGGCATTCTTCTTCGTTACCAACAGCATGAAAAGACACTCAATGAAGGTTTTTTTATGACAACCAATAACCGTATGGAGCTACTTGCTGCTATTGTTGCCCTTGAATCGTTAAAACGACCATGTGATATTATTTTAACCACCGATAGCCAATATGTTCGCCAAGGGATCACACAATGGATCCACAATTGGAAGCGTCGTCAGTGGCGTAAAGCAGATAAGTCTCCGGTAGTGAATGTTGACCTCTGGAAACGCTTAGATGCGGCTATCGCTCGCCATAAAATTGATTGGCGTTGGGTAAAAGGCCATGCAGGCCATCCGGAAAATGAAAAATGTGATGAACTCGCACGCCAAGCGGCTGAATCACCAACAAAAGAAGATACAGGTTACCAACCTACACAAGATTAAACGGGTTCAATCCCAACTTGCCTACATTTGCCCACACAGTGTAGGCCTTAATTCATATCGCGTGTTTATCGCTGAAATTTATAATTTTTTGGTGCTATCAGAAATACGCTTTGTTGCCCCCCAGTGCAGTGCCTATTTTAACTTTCGGTTGTTTAAATTTGAGCAATGTCGGAGTTAGAGGGTAAGTTCGCTTTCTCGCAACAATCACATTTAAAGTACCTACCCCTTTTATGCGCTGATTTAACCAATTTTCAGGGCCATGCCATGGAAACACCTGACAATTGCGATGGTAAAGTACTTCATAATTCAATACACTAAGCCAATCAAATACCCTTAACGTAGGAAAAAGACGGCTACAATAAGGTTGCTGTTTACGAAGGAACGGCACCATTTTACCGATCCCTAATAAGCTAAATGGGTTAAAGCCAGAAATAATTAGCCAGCCATCATCAACGAGCACACGGTCAACTTCACGCAATACCCAATGGGGGTCATGGCTATATGCCAACATGTGTGAAATTAAGCATGCGTCGATTGATTTGGCCATAAAGGGAAGCGCTTGTGGTTCAGCGATAACTTGAAAACGAGGGTCACCATTCCCCAAACAAAACTGATGCGATACCATACACTCTTCGGTATCGACCTCAGTACTGAGGTGCCCAAGCTTAAGCAAATGAAAGCCAAATATTTTTGGCCACCAAGGGCGAAGCTGATATTGCAACGCTTGGCGATAGTGTTCCCCAAAAGGAATATCAGACCAACTCACAGGCATCTGGAACTTTTTTTTCAATACGCGCTGGCTTCATCAAATTCCCCTTAATCAAAATAGAGAGGTCATTATGGAGTTAATACGAGTCCCTGCTTTAAATGATAACTATATTTGGATTCTGTCTGATAATAACCAACAGTGTATCATTGTTGACCCCGCGGAGTCAGAGCCAGTCCTCGAAATATTGACGCAAAAAAAGCTTACCCCAACGGCTATCTTACTGACCCATCATCACAATGACCATACTGGTGGTGTAAAAGGTATTCTGAAAAAACTTCAGTAACCTACCTGTTTTTGGGCCTCAAGAGACTCAAGTTAAAGGAGCAACACAAATCGTTGAGCAAGGTGATAGTGTCAAAATTAACGATTTTAATTTTGATGTTATTGGCTTACCTGGACATACCCTTGGTCATATTGCTTTTTATCAAGCCCCTTATCTATTTTGTGGCGATACCCTGTTTTCTGCTGGGTGTGGAAGGATATTTGAGGGTACACCGGAGCAAATGTATCAATCCATTCAGAAAATTGCTGCTCTCCCTGATGACACATTAATTTGTTGTGCCCATGAATATACTCAATCTAATTTGAAATTCGCTCACCATATTTGGCCTGAAAACACGCAAATTAGCCAATATCAAGAAGAGGTTGCCGCTAAGCGAAACAAAAATCAACCAACTGTACCTACCACACTAAAAAACAGAACGAAAAGTGAATATTTTTTTACAGTGTGATAATGCACAATTGCAAAGAAAATTAAATATAAATCAAGCTAACCCACCACTTAGAGCTGTTTTTACCGTTCTACGTCAATTAAAAGATCATTATTAACGTTTAATTATTGTCTTCTTTGTGTCGGATAAGTATTATTGTTCGACTTTTACACATACAACAAAGAACCAAGACACAATGAAGACAATAGCGACTATTATCGCCATTGTTCTGCTGGCCGGATGCCAATCCTCGCCTCAACAAACCAAGCAGAACAGGTCTTCAGCAAACCACACTATAGAAACCGTTGCTCCACATAATCAGGCAGCAAGCAGACAAATCTCAACGGTAGATAACGACCTTTGGGGTTATATCAGTGATGAGCTGAAGATGGATATACCTGATAATGCTATCATCAGGGAACAGGCAAGTAATTACTATACAAAACAAAGTTTTCTCTACGACGTCACATTAAGGGCCGAACCTTATATGTACTGGATCGTGGACGAAATCGATAATCGTAACTTACCCATGGAATTGGCCCTGATTCCAATCATAGAAAGTTCATTCAATCCAAAAGCAACCTCACCTGCACAGGCGGCAGGATTGTGGCAAATTGTTCCTATCACCGCACGCTCTTATGGCTTAAAACAAGATCAATGGGTCGATGAGCGCCGTGACTTAGTCACATCGACTAAGGCTGCTTTTGATTTGCTCGAAAATTTAAATATCATGTTTGGACATGATTGGGAATTAACCTTAGCCGCTTATAACTGCGGTGAAGGCTGTGTACTGAATGCGATTAAGAAGAATGAAGAAGCTGGGTTGCCAACTGATTTCTGGTCGTTATCTTTACCTAAAGAAACAAAACAATATGTGCCTAAAATATTAGCGCTTAGCCAAATATTAAGAGCACCTGAAAAATATCAAATTAAATTACCGCGTAGTAACCGAAATAGAGCGTTAACTCAAGTCGATGTTGGGCAGCAAATTACATTAACCCAAGCTGCCGAGCTAACAGGTATTTCGGAAGAGTCGCTGAAAATTTATAATTCTGGCTATAAGCGTGGTGTAACATCACCTAATGGCCCACATTATATTATGTTACCGACAGCAAAAGCGGAGCAATTAAAAGTATCACTTTCTGACCAAGCTGTTTTAGATAATATCCGTCTCGCTGTGGCTAAAAATCAGCATCAGAGATCAACCCAACCCGCCAATAATTTCACTTATAAAGTGGCTAAAGGGGAATCGGTTGCAAGTATTGCCAAAAAATTCAATACGACAAGTAAAGAGATAAAGCGGCTTAATGGAATGAAAACGGCCACTATCTATCCGGGCCAAACCCTTAAGATAAAAGGTTCAGCCCCTACTGCCAATAGTCGTAAAACCAAAACTTATAGAGTGAAGAAAGGTGACTCTTATTACAGCATAGCCAAAAGGCATGGGATCAAACTCAATGATTTAATGAGTTGGAATTCAGGTGTCAAAATGGCAGATCTAAAACCTGGTGTCACATTGAACCTCTACTTATAAAATAAGTCTCTGTCATGTACCTACCGATTAATCGGTAGGTATTACTTATTTGGTATTAAAAATTAATTATGCTTATCAATATTGGTATCATATTCAATTACCGTTAATCTTTTCTCTATTTTGTTAAAAAAACCTCTTCAAATTATTTTGCATATCGTTTTTAAGTTAAAATCATCGTTATTTTTTGTAAACAAACGAAAAGTATCTCTAATTGGATATAAAACTCCTTTAAAACTGCGCTTAATTGATATAAATAGCACTATAAGTCCTTTATCCTGCTTTATTTTTGAAAAAAAACCGCGGTCAGGTGGTGACTTATGTAATAAAAGTGCTATATTATTAGCACAGCGAAAACTGTTAGCGCTGCTAGCCCGTATTTGAATATTACTGATATAATTATTGATAATTCTAAAAATTACACCTACTTTGTTACAAAGTATATATAACCTAATGCGTTGATTAGTAAATGCTTATGTTAATAACCAAGGTGTTTTATTTAGTTTGTACTAGATTATTTAGATATAGAAATACACATAGCAAAGGTTAGTCTCGCCTGCGGAGGTGATTATGGATGAATATTCACCCAAAAATTATGATATATCTGAGTTAAAATACTTGTGTAACAGTTTGAATCGAGAAGCAATGTTAAGCTTACAGAAAACTAATACACACTGGGTCAATGATTTAAGTTCACCACAAAGTGCTAGACTTAATGAACTCATTGAACATATTGCAGCCTTCGTGTGGCAATTTAAGATAAAATATCCCAAAGAGAATCTCGTTATATCATTAGTTGAAGAGTATCTTGATGAGACTTATGATTTATTCGGAAGCCCTGTAATAACTCTAAGTGAAATTATTGACTGGCAGAGCATGAATCAAAATCTAGTTTCCGTACTTGATGATGATTTAAAGTGCCCTGCAAGCAAAACATAAAGATATTATTCGTCGCTATATAAACTATAACATAGCATGTTATAAAGCTTTTTTAATTATCAATAAAAGAAAGGGTATTATGACCAAAACTGATTATCTGATGCGTTTAAGAAAATGCACAACTATCGATACACTTGAGCGTGTTATTGAGAAAAATAAGTATGAGCTTTCTGAAGATGAGTTAGAATTGTTCTATTCAGCTGCTGACCATCGCCTTGCAGAACTCACTATGAATAAACTTTATGACAAAATCCCTGCATCCGGTTTGGAAATTTGTTAGGTAACTACTTATTAATATGCACAGATAATAACTGGTTATAGCCGATAATTCATTTTATCGGCTTAATGTGTATATTGTCTTTCATTCTATTATTATACATTGTAAACAATGTATCCATCGCGCTCGTATTTTATCCAATTAAGCTTTGGATATTCATAATTAGACAGCTTCTCAATAGCGCTACGCTTATTCATAAAGAATTTATAAAACCTTACAAATAATCGTCGCTTTATCTTATAAAAATAGCATTAAAATTAATAATACTCATTTCAAATTTACGATTTTGCTATTTTATCTGCCAATGAATATTAGCTTAAGTTATAAGATGAAAGAGGGGGGAAATAAACAGATAGGTTACTTAACTCATCATTGGGTGGGGGCCCTGCCAGCGACATCCCGGCACACACATCTCCTGCTGTGGCTGCTTCTTTCCAGACCTGACCAAATTAACAAGTTAGTGTTGCGGGAGAACCAACAGAGCCCCCATAGATTGCTTCCTAAAAAGCAGGAGGCATTATGCTTGATGACAACTAAAATAGCAAGAAAACTACTGCCAAGTGCTGATTTCTTGCACAAAATACGTAATTAATGATATTTATTAAAAAATAATCAACTGGTGGGTTCAATAACTAACCTAATTTCTTTGCTCGTATCATCACGAGTAGAGAGATTTTCTACTTTGGAAATCAGCAAGATATTACCATCAACAGATACTGTCGCTCTCATCGCAAGATGGGCATCTGGGCGTACTTCATTCTTTTGATAGCTTAATTCAAAAGGAAAAGGAGACTGTTTGCCTAAAGTCTCATAATATTTTTGTGATAAGATCAACGCAGGTAGTTCCGCGATTGAAATATCCGCTAAGGTTACTGTAATCACGGCATTCTGAGGCAATTTGACCTGCTGCGGAATGACAACTTGCCCTCTAATGACGTCAGTGTCTAAATGCTGCTTTGCATTATGGCTGTGATTGTTAACCTTCGTCTCTTTTACATTATTATTATTACCTTCACAACCGACCAAAAAAGCAGGCAGAACAAAGCCAATTATGCATAGGTGTAGTTTCATAATAAATGTCCAAAAAAACAATTTGTTGTTAAGTATTTTTATACTAATCAGAGTGTGATTTTTACTGAAGGCGAATTGATTATAGCTAAAAAATACTCACCAACAAAATATTATTTCAAAATGTAACAAACAACATCAAAATGTAATCAACTGTTGAACATAGCGGCCTAAACGGTAGTCATCGCCTATTTAAAATCATAGCCAGCCATGCTTTCTGCTATTGATATATAAAAGCGATAAGACAAAAAACGCTCTACCTATTTTTATGTATTAATGGGAAAATACCCGCATCTGATAAATATTAATCAACTTTCAAGGTTGCTATGAGCCCAGAATTGCAAAATTTAATCAGCCTATTGGAGCTGGAAAAAATCGAAGAGGGTATTTATCGAGGTCAAAGTGAAGATCTTGGATTACCTCAAGTATTTGGGGGGCAAGTTGTTGGTCAAGCCATGTACGCAGCGGAACAGACTATCCCCGAAGGTCGCGTAATAAATTCATTCCATAGCTATTTCTTGCGTCCTGGTGATAGCCAACGCCCTATTGTCTATGATGTCGAAATATTAAGAGATGGTGGCAGCTTTAGTACACGACGCATCAGCGCAATACAACATGGCAAGCCTATCTTTTTTATGACGGCCTCTTTCCAAGCACAAGAAGAGGGGTTTAATCACCAGAACCTCATGCCAGATGTTCCTTTACCAGAGACACTGGCATCACAGGATGAAATCATTCAACGTTTGGCAACCCAATTACCCGAGTCGGTCAAAAAGTATGCTTTGCGCCCAAATCCTTTTGAGTTTCGGCCTATTCAATTTTACAACCCATTTAATAACCCACCGCAAGAGCCTTTTCGTTATATTTGGTTTAAAGCCAAAGGCCAATTGCCTGATATTCCCTCATTACACAACTACTTATTAGGCTATGCGTCTGACTATAATTTTTTACCTGCAACCCTACAGCCACATGGCCGTGGGTTTATGGAGAGAGATTTGCAAGTCGCAACAATCGATCACTCAATGTGGTATCACCGACCATTTAAAATTGATGATTGGTTACTCTATGCCATTGAAAGCCCTTCCGCTTCTGGAGGACGAGGCTTTGTTAAAGGGCAAATTTATGACCGACAAGGGGTCTTAGTGGCAACAGCGGTTCAAGAAGGGGTGATCCGTAAAAGAAGGCCTCGCTAAGTCAACTATAGCTAATTAGTGCGAGTACTCACTAACTATTTTGTGAGTTAAAAAACGCCCCCAGTAATGGCTTATCCAATTATTGGGGGTCATTCACTATTTTCGCTTTAGTTTGGGATATTGTAACCGCACTCATCTATCATTATGTTTATCAAGATATTGAGATGTAGGTGTTGAACAGCTTTAGTTTGATAAACTTCCTTGTATGTTAGTACCAACTCACTTTTTGGCTTCGATCAATTATAGGCACTCTCTCCATGATAAGTGATATCAAGCCCTTCTCGCTCCTGTTCAACATCAACACGTAAGCCTGTTGTCTTATCTGCGATTAAAAATGCAAGGTAAGCAACAATTGAGGTCCAAACAACACAAATAAGTATGCTAAATGCCTGAATGCCAACTTGTTTTATCATTGTTATACCTTCTGCATACCCCATCCCCCCGAGAGCCGCCGAAGTAAACACCCCCGTGAGTAAGCACCCAACCACCCCGCAAACACCATGAACACCAAAGACATCACAAACATCATCAACTTTTAACCAACGTTTTAAAACCACAACCCCCCCATAACCCAGCAATACCTGAAAGTAGGCCGATAATTAATGCTCCTGCAACCCCAACCGTTCCTGCTGCGGGTGTAACACCAACCAACCCCGCTAAGCACCCTGAGCAGGCACCTAACAATGAGGGCTTATCCCTAAATATCCATTCAGCAAGTACCCATGAAAGTATTGCTCCGGATGCCGCTACCACCGTATTAATAAATGCCAAGGCCGCGACGGAATTCGCACTTCCCGCTGACCCCGCATTAAAACCAAACCAACCGATAAATAAGATTGCGGTACCCATAAACACCATCGGCAAATTGTGAGGCTTTATGACTTCTTTACCCAACCCTGTGCGCTTTCCAAGTAAGTAAGCACCAACAAGCCCAGCAACAGCGGCATTAATATGAACGACAGTGCCTCCAGCAAAGTCCAAAGCACCATCTTGGGCAAGGAGTCCTCCTCCCCACACCATATGAGCAATAGGCAAATAAGCAAAGGTTGTCCAAATGACAGTAAATATCAGTATTGCAGAAAATTTAACTCGTTCGCCTAACGCACCAACCACCAACGCAACCGTCAAACAAGCGAAAGCACCTTGGAATGCGACATGAATAAATTGAGGTATGGTGACAGATAAGCTGTCAATATTGATACCCTTGAGCATAAATTGGCTTAATCCCCCAAAAAAGCTATTGCCCTCACTAAATGAAATACTGTAACCATAGATGACCCAAATCACTGAAACAAGTGCAAAAATAACCATAGTTTGCGCCATCAGTGCGAGGACATTTTTGCTTCTCAGTAACCCGCCATAAAATAAAGCAATACCCGGAACGATCATGAATAGGACTAATGCAGTGCAAACCATCATAAATGCGTTATCCGCTTTATCGACACCGTCATCAGATGCAAACACTCTTGCAGGAAAACTTGCTATAAATAGCCAACACAAACGTTGAAACAGTTTACTCATCGCTACTCTCCTATAGTGCTTCATCTTGTTTCTCGCCAGTACGGATACGTATGGCTTGCTCAAGCTCTAATACAAATATTTTCCCATCACCTACTTGCCCTGTATTGGCTGCTTTTTCTATTGACTCAATAACGAGATCGGCAAATTCATCGGAAACAGCAATTTCTAGACGCACTTTTGGTAAGAAGTCGACGGTATATTCTGCACCACGATATAATTCAGAATGTCCTTTTTGCCGCCCAAAACCACGCACTTCAGTCATCGTGAGGCCTTGTATCCCTATATCTGAAAGAGCCTCTCTGACCTCGTCTAACTTAAAAGGCTTAATAATTGCGATGATATATTTCATTTTCCCTCCGGATAATATGATCCCCTACCTATCCAGCTAAAGACGTACGACAACATCATCATTGGCTGCAACTACACTAACAGCAAATAGCATGCCAAAATTAATTATGCTTATAATTCAAATAGTCATCGCAAAAGAAAAGGCCACTCATCCGAGTGGCCTTTTGACGATGCGTTAAAAATGTGCAAACAAGCTAATTCAATAACGCTTCAGGCTCCATATCATCATGCAAATTCAACGATTCACCGACCTGTTGAAGCTGATACATTTGATAATAACGCCCTTTTTGTTGCAGTAGCTGTGTATGACTACCTTTTTCAACAATTGCACCACGATGAAGCACAACAACCTGATCGGCATCGACAATTGTGGATAATCGGTGTGCAATAACCACAAGTGTAGTCGTTTGGCGGATTATACGCAGTGCTTTTTGAATAGCCTGTTCTGTACCTGAATCGATATTGGCTGTCGCCTCATCCAGAATTAATATTTTGGGTGTTGCAACTAAGACCCGAGCCATCGCGAGTAGTTGCCTTTGCCCGACAGAAAGCGTATTCCCCTGTTCTCCTAGTAGCGAATCTAATCCTTCTGGCAGTGATCGGACATGCTCTGCTAACTGTACAACATCGAGAACCTGCCAAACTTTTTCTTGGGTTATCTCACGCCCTAACGCGACATTATCAAAGAAAGATGCCGCTAGAACGACAGGATCCTGTTGCACCATCGCGATCCCATTACGTAAAACTTGATGTGAAAGTGTGTGTAAGGAACGTCCATCAAGTAGGATCTCCCCTTGCTGCCAAGGGTAATAGCCCATAATCAGGTTTGCGATGGTACTTTTCCCACTTCCCGTGTGACCAACTAAAGCAACAAAGCTATTTTCAGGAATATGAAGATTGATATCCGTTAACACTTTTTTGTCATCACGATACGCAAAAGATAACCCCTGAATATCAATAGCACCACTTTGTAATGGCTGTATATTATTGCCATAAGCTTGTTTCGGACTATCCATTAATTCAAACACTCGCTCACCTGAAACGACCGCTTGTTGCAACATAGATTGTTGAGAGGTCAATTCGATGAGAGGCTCATTTAAACGTCCAAGATAGTTGATAAAAGCATATAAAACCCCAACACCAATTGTGCTCGTACCATCAAATCCAAACAATAACAGTAACCCACAAAGCACCGATGCCGAGATCAAGCTAAGCAGAGGTCGAAGTAATAACCCATCCAGTTTTAATGCCTTCATGCGTGCAAGGTAGTGATCTTGACTAGCCTTTAACATTTTCTCGCCAAACCGAGCTTGTTGGCGAAATTGCTGGATCACTGTCATGCCATTGATCACTTCATTAAAGCCATTATTTATTTCAGCAAGATAAGAACGAACGCGGCGCACAATCGGAGTACTTAGCCGTTGATACACGAGCATCACCACCATCACGGCTGGAAAAATCATGACTGCCACTAAAGCCATGCGCCATTCAAGGGTAAACATCGCGATAAGCATCGCACAAATTAGCGCTAAACTACGGAAGACTGTCGGCACAACCATCACAAATAGGTCTTTAATAACTTCGGTATCATTAGTAACACGGGAAATGATTTGACCTACAGGTTGTTTATCAAACGCACTTAATGGTTGTCTTAATGCTGAGTTCATTACGTCGGTACGTAAAGCCTGAACCACGCCAACAGCCGCTTTGTTAAATAAGATCGTTTGATAATAATGTAAGAGTGCAGCAGCAATCTGTAATAACACAAAACCAACCGCTAAATATAAGGTTAACGGCATGATGATCTGTTTCTTAGCCACCATGTTGTCAATAAAATAACTAATCAGCAAAGGCCCACTGACTTCAGCCGCAGCAGCGACCCATAGCATAACAATGGCAACCGACATTGTACCGCGGTGAACTTTGCCATAGCTAAGTAAGCGTTTTAACGCTGGCCACAATGGTTTTTTCTGACTCATAAATCACCATCCAAAGTGGCTTCAATTTGTTGATAATGGTACATATCTTTATACCATCCAGGTTGGACTGATAACGTTGAGTGAATACCTTCCGCCGCAATGCTTCCTTGGGATAACACGAGAATATTATCAGCGTCGACTAACGCAGATAGGCGGTGTGCACTAATGATTAATGTTTTACCCTCTCGCCAGCGACTTAAATTTTGTAAAATAGTAAATTCAGTCTGCCCATCCACCGCCGATAACGCATCATCTAAAATTAAAATTTCGGCATTTTGCAAAATAGCGCGCGCAATAGAAATTCGCTGTTTTTGCCCACCAGACAACATTACGCCACGCTCACCCACTTGGGTTTGGTAGCCTTCAGGTAACCTCAAAATATCATCATGTACGCAAGCAATACGCGCAGCTTCCTCAATCTGCTCTACTGTGGCTTGTGGGTTGCCTAATGCGATATTCCCTGCAATCGTATCAGAGAATAAAAAAGGTGATTGGTTAACAACGGCTAAACGACCTCGCCACTCATCTAACCGAATCTCAGGTAACGGTTTCCCCTGATAAGAAATCGCGCCTTCAGTAACATCGAATTGGCGTTGGATCAGCGTAATAAGTGTTGATTTCCCTGAACCTGTCGGGCCACATAGTCCTAAAAATTGCCCCGGTTTGAGGTCAAATTGAATGTCGTGGAGTGCGACTCTATCTGTTTCAGGGTAGCTAAACGTTTTAATTCTCGCGCTCAATGCCCCTTTTTCAGCACCCAGTGATTGATGCCCATCTTCAATATCGAGCGGCTCATCAAGTAAACTTCGGATACGACTATAAGCAGCACTACCACGCTCTACGATATTAAACATCCATGCCAATGCCAGCATAGGCCAAATCATTAGCCCCAAGTACATCACAAAGCTAGTCAGTTCACCGAGCGTCAATGTTCCTTGTAATACCATCCAACTGCCACCGCCAATAGCAAGCAAGTTAGCCATACCGATAGCGATAAAAATGGTTGGGTCAAAGCGTGCATCAACTCTGGCAACATGCATATTACGCCGCCCTGCTTCTGTCGCAACCTGCTCAAATTGGTTTGATTGGTGATCTTCAAGACCAAAAGCTTTAATCATGCGAATACTGGTTAAACTCTCTTGAGCATGATTATTTAGGGATGAAAATGCGCCTTGGGCATGTTTGAAACGATGATGTAATTGGTCGCCATAGCGTTTAATAACTAGTGCCATAATTGGCATAGGAATTAATGCTAATAACGTTAACTGCCAACTGATCTCCACGCTCATCATGATCAATACCGCACATCCCATGACTAAGGAATCAACAAACGTCAGTACCCCTTCCCCCGCTGCAAAAACAACGCGGTCAACATCATTGGTTGTACGCGCTATTAAATCCCCCGTTCGATAGCGTAGATAGAAAGACTGATTTTGTAGGCTTAATTGGCGATAGAATTTTTGTCGCAATTGTACGGCTAACTTATAGGATGCTCCGAATAACCAAATCCGCCACACATAGCGCAGCCCATACACAACGACAGCGATAAATAACATCAAGGCGACATAAGATACTAGCTGGCTCGTAGCCATCGTCTGGTTGCTAATACCATCAACAACAACGCCCACAAGCCGTGGAGGAACAAGCTGTAAAATAGCAATAATAATGAGAAAGCAAACCGCGCCAACATAGCGCCGCCATTCACTAAGAAAATACCAGCTTAATTGTGAAAATAATCGCACTGAGTTACTGCCTTGAATAAGATTTAATATTTGCCATTATGTGGCATCCTAACGATGCAAAACAATTGAGAAAAGCAGAACTAACAACACTAATCAGGAATAGGTAGCGCTGTCGTATACTTGATTTTTTCCATTGCAAAACTAGAGGTTACATCAATCAGGCCATGAACGCCATTAACCAGTTTCTTATAAAATAGATCGTAGGATTTCATATCTTTGACTTCGACTTGCATCAGATAATCATACTCTCCTGCCATACGGTAAAACATAAGGACTTCAGGGAGTTGGCTAACAAAAGAGACAAATTGTTCATACCACTCGCTGTTATGGTGTTGCGTTTTGATCATAACAATAACCGTTAGACCGAGACCTAATTTTTCCCCATCAAGCAAGGTTACTCGGTGGCGAATGTACCCTTCATCCTCCAAGCGTTTCAACCTTTTCCAACAAGGAGTCGACGTCAAGTTAACGGCCTCTGCAAGTGCATTTAAAGATAGACTACTGTCATTTTGCAACAAGCGAAGCAACTTTTTATCTATCTTATCTAACATAGGTATTCTCTTTTTATTTATAAAAAAATATCACTGTCGACTTTATATAATAGAATGATTTTACCTAAATAGATTTACGACAGCATAAATAATTCATCAATAACCACAAAAAGACAAAAATTTCCCTGTTCATCACACGCTAGCATCATTACCATGACCCATCAGTTAAGTATTTATATTTTTGAGTAGGAGAAGTATTTATGAAACGTGCTGTTGTTGTCTTCAGTGGTGGTCAAGACTCGACGACTTGTCTCATTCAAGCTTTAAAAATGTATGATGAAGTCCATTGTGTCACCTTTGATTATGGACAACGTCATCGGCTTGAAATTGAAGTGGCTCAAAAGCTAAGCCATTCACTGGGTGCAGCCGCGCATAAAATCCTTGATGTAAACCTACTCAATGAGTTAGCCGTAAGCAGTTTGACCCGCGACAATATCCCTGTACCCGACTATAACGAAAGTGCAACTAATGGGCTACCTAGCACTTTTGTTCCGGGTAGAAACATTCTCTTTTTAACGCTTGCAGCCATCTACGCTTACCAAGTCCAAGCAGAGGCGGTTATCACAGGCGTATGTGAAACCGATTTTTCAGGCTACCCTGATTGCCGAGACGAATTTGTTAAAGCACTTAACCATGCCGTAAACCTTGGGCTAGCAAAAGATATCCGCTTTGAAACGCCTTTAATGTGGCTCGATAAAGCACAAACATGGGCACTTGCAGACTATTATGGGCATTTAGAAACCATACGTGAGCAAACGTTGACTTGTTATAATGGTATACAAGGTGACGGTTGTGGGGAGTGTGCTGCATGCCACCTTCGCAGTAAAGGCTTGGACTATTATTTAAGCCATAAAGAGTCGGTGTTAGCTTCTCTAAAAAAACTCGCTAATCTCGCTTAGTACTTTGCTTGCTAACCACACCGGAGAGTTAGCAACTTTCCGGTGTTAATGATTAAGCGGTAATAAAATCTTCAGTACTGCTTTTGGATAATAACTCAAGTTTTTCGCGCAGTTCCCCTTCAATCTTAATGGATTTATTCAGCGCTAAATCAATAAAGACAAAAGTCACCTTTGCATCTGACACCACTTCTCTCTTACCTTGCCTTTCGCGTGTTATTTGCTGATAGCACAACGCACTTTTAGTACCAATTTTTTCAATACGCGTTGTCACTGTTAGCTCATCGCCAAGTATGGCACCATGAAAATAGTTCACATTGATATTAACCGCCACCATGGCAAGCTGGCTTTTTAGTGCCCAGCCCAGAAAATTGTGCTCATCCATACAAGCCCATCTATCTGATTCATAAAACTCCAGATAACGTGCGTTGTTCACATGTTGGAAAACATCAATATGATAACCACGTACTTTAATTTGCGTTGCCATAACTACTCCGACCAGTTGCTATTCGTTACAAAAATATAACAAACAATCATGCTATTTGCTGAAATGTTCTATTTTCTTCGATGCTGATCGCGTTTTTTATGTACCGAGGCAAGTATTACAATAATAGGATCGTCTTAGATCACACTATAATATTGGCATTCATCACAAATAAGATTAAGTGCCCACAACAAGGTGGGCACACAGCTCACTATAGCGCTAGCTTGCCTCTGTTTTTCTCTAAAAATGCAGGCCCTATTCCACGTACTTCCAAAATATTTTCAAGAGTATTAAATGCGCCATATTTCTCCCTATACTCAACAATAGCTTTCGCTTTTTGTATGCCAATTCCATGAAGCTTTTTCGCTAACTCTTCGGCACTCGCTTGGTTGATGTTCACTTGATTTGTCTCTTTCAAATTCTCCGATGGTTTTTCCTCCTTAGGCTTTTTACTAACCACCGCTGCCACTGGCTTATCAGCTTCTGCTTTTTTTGCTAGCGCCGATTGTGAGCACATTAATATCGTCAGAATAACGGCAGCGCTGCCTAATGATTGCTTTATAAATTTCATCCATGTCATTGATGTTCTCCTGTTTAAATTGAGATGCCACAATGCCAAATTTATTATGCAAAAGCTTTTTTGTGATGATAGAAATGAGAAAGGCCACCCAAAGGTGGCCTCAACTTATTTTTATTGCACTTAGAATTACGAGCGGCTTCGCAATTTAGTCTAAATTAATCACTTCAATTTTGGCGTTATTACGTAAGTTCTGAATCAAAGCTTCATTTACCGCCATTCCCATCATACCACGGTAGTTTGCGGTTAACTGCTCAAGCTCTTTATCTGAAGCTTTGCCTGGGATCACTTTATCAAGTTGAATAATGACTAAATTATCTTTTTCATCACGCACTGTTGTATAAGTTGCTTTGCCGTCAGCAGGTTTCGCCATTGCCATTGCCGCGCCAATAACTGGCGTTTGAGGCATCAAGCGTGAAACCTTTTCAGGTGCAGAAAACTGAATATTTGCAGTATCACCTTTACCTTCTTTCAAGGCTGCGACTAATTTCTCGCCTTCAGCTTTTAATGCTGCATTCGCTTTCTGGCGTTTAACGAGTGTTTCAACTTGAGATTTAACAGCTTCTAATGGTTGAGTTTGCTCCGGTGCATATTGTGATACACGGACAACAAATGCACGGTCACCTTGGACGTCGATAACATCTGAGTTAATCCCCGTAGAACCATTTTGATCCACTAAACGTTCACTGAATATTTCGTTGATCACTTTAGGGTAATTAAGCGCTGCTGGCGGATTATTTTTATCAAACCAATCCGTTGCCACCACTTTTAAACCTGATACTTCTTCAACTGAAGCAAGTGACTCATTATCATTTGTGGCCGCTTCACTGACTTTCTGCTGTAAGTCATAAAACTGCTTACTATTTTTGTCCTGAATCAGTTTATTTTTAATCTCATCCTTCACCGAGTCGAAAGGCTTAATACTTTCAGGTTTGATATCATCCAAACGGAAAATCACAAAATTTGAATCTGACTTAATAGGTGTAGAGATTTGCCCTTTTTCCGTTAAGTTAGCGTTAACGATTTCAGAGGGCGTCGAGGCTTCTTCCATCCAACCAATGATACCTTTATTACCCGCACTAAGCTTATCGGTTGATTTCTCAGTCGCTAACGCCACAAAATCAGCACCGGCTTTTAGCTCATCAATGATAGCGTTAGCTTCTTTCTCTGATGCCACTTGGATCATGCTGTAGTGCTTTTGCTCAGCTTGAGTGTAGTTTTTTAGGTTTTGCTCATAATACGTTTTTACCTCTTCATCAGTGACTGATTGTGGAGGTAAAGCTGCCGCGTCTATTTCTACATAGCTAACTTGCACTTTCTCAGGAGCAATAAAGCTATCCTGATTCGCATTATAGTAAGCTTTAATTTCATCTTCAGTCGCCGTCTGCTTTGCTTGTTCATCGGCTAACGAAAGGGTCGCTACACGAATCTCGCGCTCTTGTAAAACGAGCTCTGCATATGTTTTCACTTCTGAAGGTAGCGCAAAATCGGTTTTAATAAATGAATCAGAAAGCTGAGAGAGAATTAAATTAGCACGGACTTGTTCCGCTAAGTTATCAGCACTGTAGTTATTTGCTGCCAATATCTGACGATACTTATCGCCATCAAATTTTCCATTAGTTTGGAACACTGGCATTTCAAAAATTGCATCCTTTACCTGCTGATCACTGGCAGATAAGTTTAATTCATTAGCATATTCAGCCATTAACGTACTGTTAATCAAGTTATTTAAAACCTGATTACGCAAAAATTTCATGCTCTCTTCATTGCCAGCAATTTCAGAGAACTTATCACCCAAGGAATCTTGTAAAGACTGACGCTCTTGCGAGAAAGCCGTTTGGAATTGCTCCCTGCTAATTGACTGTCCATTAACTTTAGCAGCATCATTACTTGAACCGCCAATCATGTAACCAGCAACCCCTGTCAGCACGAATGACAGGATAATAATAGCCAGTAGCACTTTGATAAAAGGACTGTTCGCTTTCGTGCGTAGATTGTCCATCATAAAAAGGCTTAACTCCGCTTGTTAAATTCAATTTCCTAATAATACGCTAATCTTAACCCAGATTGAAAAAAAAGCGCACCATTTCCATGATGCGCCTCTATATTAGCTGATTAATATTATTCAGTCAGTGTGTGTTTTAGAAAAAATAAAACAAAACCAAAAGAAAACTGAATTAGCTATTAACCGCGTCTTTTAAACCTTTGCCCGGACGGAAAGCAGGTACTTTCGCCGCAGCGATCTTAATCTCTTTACCTGTTTGTGGGTTACGTCCTGTACGAGCGGCACGCTCACGAACAGTGAATGTACCAAAGCCAACTAAAGCAACATCGTCACCTTTGCTTAGTGAAGTCGTTACAGATGCAACAAACGCATCAACAACGCGACCAGCTGCAGCTTTAGAAATGTTCGCTTCAGAAGCGATTTGATCAATCAGTTGAGACTTATTCACTCTTATCATCCCCATATTAGTTTTGACTATGATCTTAATTAGGCTATTTAAGCTAATTAATGATGCAGCCGTTATATCAATCCTGAATGCCAATGGCAAGAGAACAGATTACATCCAAATAATTATCAGAATCATCGTTAAATTAGCGACGAAAAAAAAGACTGACAACCCCTAAATTAGCTGTCAGTCTCATTTTTATGTAAACTTCTTGATTCAGCTCACTCTTTTTGACTTATTTTTTACGATTTCCGCACCAAATGGTGGGTTCGCTAGTGCTAAAGAGAGTACCTCTTCAATTGTTTTAACCGGATGAATTTCCAAATCTGCAATAACGTTTTCTGGAATTTCTTCCAAGTCACGTTTATTCTCAAATGGAATTAATACTGTCTTGATGCCACCGCGGTGTGCCGCAAGTAATTTCTCTTTCAGACCACCAATCGGTAAAAACAAGACCTCTTAAAGTAATTTCACCCGTCATTGCTACATCAGCTTTAACAGGATTCCCCGTTAAACAAGACACCAACGCGGTTGACATTGCAATCCCCGCACTTGGGCCATCTTTTGGCGTCGCACCTTCCGGAACGTGTACATGGATATCGCGTTTTTCATAGAAATCGCTATTGATACCCAGTTTTTCTGCTCGAGCACGTACTACGGTTAATGCCGCTTGGATGGATTCCTGCATAACTTCACCGAGTGAACCGGTATACGTGAGTTTACCTTTGCCCGGAACACAAGCTGTCTCAATGGTTAATAAATCACCACCTACTTCTGTCCATGCAAGACCTGTCACTTGACCAACTCGGTTTTCAGTATCTGCTTGCCCGTAATCGAATTTGCGCACACCTAAAAAGTCTTTTAGGTTGTCAGCGTTAATTTCGATATGTTTAAGCTTTTTATCCATCAATAAGGCTTTCACCGCTTTACGGCACAATTTCGAAATTTCACGTTCGAGGCCACGCACACCAGCTTCACGCGTGTAATAACGAATAATACCGATTAATGCACTGTCATCGATGGTTAGCTCACCTTTTTTCAAGGCATTACGCTGAACTTGTTTTGGCAATAAGTGTTGCTTAGCAATATTCAGCTTTTCATCTTCCGTATAACCGGAAAGACGGATCACTTCCATACGGTCAAGTAACGGCGCTGGGATGTTCATTGAGTTCGACGTAGCAACAAACATCACATCTGACAGATCGTAATCCACTTCCAAATAGTGATCGTTAAAGGCGACGTTTTGCTCAGGATCTAATACCTCTAACAATGCGGATGCTGGATCGCCACGCATATCAGAAGACATTTTATCGATCTCATCTAACAGGAATAGTGGGTTTTTTACCCCAACTTTTGCCATTTTCTGGATCAATTTACCCGGCATAGAACCGATATAGGTACGACGGTGACCACGGATCTCCGCTTCGTCACGCACACCACCTAACGCCATACGGGTATACTGGCGCCCTGTCGCTTTCGCAATAGATTGCCCAAGAGAAGTTTTACCAACCCCCGGAGGCCCTACCAGACATAAAATAGGCCCTTTAATTTTGCTAACACGGCTTTGTACTGCCAGATACTCTAAAATACGCTCTTTAACGCGCTCTAAGCCATAATGGTCTTTATCAAGGACTTCTTGCGCCTTAACAAGATCTTTTTTCACTTTGCTGCGCGCATGCCATGGCACCTGCACCATCCAGTCAATATAGCTACGTACGACGGTGGCTTCAGCCGACATCGGAGACATCATTTTTAGCTTCTGCAACTCAGCTTCCGCTTTTTCATGAGCCTCTTTTGGCATCTTCGCTTCTTCAATTTTACGTTTCAGCGCTTCGTATTCATCTGGCGCGTCATCCATTTCACCAAGCTCTTTTTGAATCGCTTTCATTTGCTCATTCAAATAGTATTCGCGTTGGCTTTTTTCCATCTGTTTTTTAACACGATTACGGATGCGTTTTTCAACTTGCAGCAGCTCAGTTTCTGACTCCATCATGGCCATCAGGAACTCAACACGCTCGGCGACATTCGCCATCTCCAATACGCGCTGTTTATCTGCCAATTTCAATGGCATATGAGAAGCTATTGTGTCCGCTAGTTTATCGAGTTGATCTTGTTCAATCGAGTGTAGCGAGGTCAGCACCTCAGGCGGAATTTTTTTGTTCAGTTTGATGTAGCTTTCGAACTGACTGACTATCGTGCGATAAAGAACCTCTTGTTCTTTTTCATCAAGAAGCTCTGCAACTTGCGTTTTAGCACCCGCTTCATTGTAAAAGTTATCAGTTCCCGCAACGTGTTTCACTGATTCAGGCTGTAACAGTTCAGCTTGTGCTAAGAAATATTCACCATTGTCAGTTAAACTGCTTATGCGTGCTCTTCTTAAACCTTCAACTAATACTTTAACTGTGCCATCGGGCAATTTCAGCATTTGAATAACTGAAGCAACGGTGCCAACAGAAAATAAATCGTTAACCCCAGGCTCATCAGTTGAGGCCTCTTTTTGGGCTACCAGCATTACTTGCTTGTCATGATCCATCGCTGCTTCCAGACTGTGAATGGATTTTTCACGTCCAACAAACAGTGGGATCACCATATGTGGGTACACCACTACATCACGCAGAGGCAATACTGGTATTTCTATGCGTTCGGAACGCTCAGGATTCATAAAGCTCTCTCTTCGTTTAGCTTACGCTAGTTTAAGGGTTTCCAACTATTGTTTAGAAAGTAATTATTTTAAAAACAAAGAAACCACACTCAGAATATAAACTATATGGGGATAAGATTTTAGCATTCAATGGGTACTTGAAGATAAAAAGTGAAATGAGGGGAGGATCCCTCATTTCACTGATAACTTTTTGGTGCTAAATCCCAGGCGCTAATTATCACCAGAGGCTTGGGCATCAGGCTTGCTGTAGATCAGTAATGGCTCTGATTGTTCATTAATCACATTCTCATCAACAACGACTTTTTCAACACCTTCCATAGAAGGCAGATCGTACATTGTATTTAGTAATGCGGCTTCAACAATTGAGCGTAAGCCACGAGCCCCGGTTTTACGAGCCATTGCCTTTTTAGCAATCGCTTTTAAGGCTTCTTCACGGAACTCTAACTCTGTCCCTTCAAGGCTAAATAGCGCTTGATATTGCTTGGTTAATGCGTTCTTCGGTTCCTGCAAAATCTGAATCAATGCTTCTTCACTCAATTCAGTTAATGTCGCAACAACAGGCAAACGACCAATAAACTCAGGGATCAGACCAAATTTGATTAAATCTTCTGGTTCTGTTTGCGTTAACAACTCACCTTCACTGATTTTGTCAGATTCGCCTTTGACTTCCGCAGCGAAACCAATACCTGAACGTGTGTTTAAACGCTGACCGATGACTTTATCAAGCCCTGCAAACGCACCACCACAGATAAATAAGATTTTAGAGGTATCAACCTGTAAAAACTCTTGTTGAGGATGCTTGCGACCACCTTGTGGAGGAACCGCCGCCACTGTTCCTTCAATGAGTTTCAGTAGCGCTTGCTGTACCCCTTCCCCTGAAACATCACGGGTAATGGATGGGTTATCTGATTTACGCGAAATTTTGTCAATTTCATCAATGTAAACAATACCGCGTTGAGCTTTTTCTACATCGTAGTCGCATTTTTGCAGTAATTTTTGGATGATATTTTCGACATCTTCCCCCACGTAACCCGCTTCGGTTAATGTGGTTGCATCAGCCATCGTAAATGGCACATCCAAGTAACGAGCCAACGTCTCAGCCAACAGTGTTTTACCGCTACCTGTTGGGCCGATCAGCAAAATATTACTTTTACCAAGCTCTACCCCTTCAGCAGTGGTATCTCCATTACGTAAACGCTTGTAATGGTTATAAACAGCAACAGAAAGTACTTTCTTCGCTTGTTCTTGACCTATGACGTAATCATCAAGATGCTCTCTAATTTCATGGGGAGTAGGCAGTGCACTACGCTCACGATGAGGAGCTAACTCTTTGATCTCTTCACGGATGATATCGAGGCATAAATCGACACATTCATCACAAATATAGACTGACGGACCGGCAATCAGCTTGCGGACTTCATGCTGACTTTTTCCGCAGAAAGAGCAGTACAACAGCTTACCTGACCCCTCTTTGCGTTTTTCTGTCATCAGTTGACCTCACTTATCGTCAAACTACCCTGTTTATTTGCTGGATAAACAACCTAAAACAGGATAATAAATTTCTTTAATATTAATTAAGTATGGATAAATCCTAGCTAATTAACGGCTAGTATAAATATGGTCGACCAAACCATACTCTTTGGCTTCATCTGCAGACAAGAAACGATCGCGTTCAGTATCACGATTAATCTCTTCAACTGATTTACCTGTGTGCAATGCCATTAATTCATTCATTCGAGTTTTCACTTTCAGAATTTCCTGAGCGTGAATTTGAATGTCTGTCGCTTGCCCTTGATAACCGCCCAATGGTTGGTGGATCATCACACGAGAGTTCGGCAAGCAGAAGCGTTTGCCTTTAGTCCCCGCAGCCAGTAAGAAAGAGCCCATAGAGCAAGCTTGCCCCATACAGATTGTGCTGACATCCGGCTTAATAAATTGCATTGTGTCATAGATAGACATACCTGCGGTGATCACACCACCAGGGGAGTTGATGTAAAGTTGGATATCTTTTTCTGGGTTTTCCGCTTCCAGAAATAGCATCTGTGCGACAATTAAGTTCGCCATATGATCTTCCACCTGACCTGTCAGGAAGATAATACGTTCTTTTAACAGACGTGAATAAATATCGTATGAACGTTCACCCCGAGAGGTCTGCTCAATGACCATTGGCACTAGAGCCATTTGGGATGCTAGATTTTCCTGACCGCCAAAATATGACATCGAAATCTCCTATTAAAAACTATCTGGTGCTTGCGCCTAAATTTGCTGTTTGTTCGACTTTTAAGCATTCTAAGCAGCAAACAAACAGTTTGTCTTTAAAAATTCTCTATCTTGCCTATTTCCACTATTATCTCATCTCGTTATTTCTTTTAAGTTAACTAAAAAGCTGTTAATAGAGATGAGCATGAACACAGCGAATGACGCCGTAGAAAACAAGACCCACTATAAAATAGTTTAACACAAGTCTGTAAGGATTCACGGATTTGTTCTTTCAGATAACCGAGAACCAAACAGCCTATCTTATGTGAATATACCGCAGCGCTTATAATAAAATTAGGGCGAAAATGTGATTTTCAAGACGATTGGTGCGCCTACCTTAAATAATTCGAGTGGTAATAAAGCGACAAGTAAGCCATCTTAGGCAGCACAAATGGCTAATAACCCCCAAGCTCAGCCTCTATCTAGGCACCCTCACCCTAACTTGAAATGTGATAACTCTAATTGGCAAAAAACCCGCAGCGCAATGCCACGGGTTTATTATTTGCACAACTGAAAAAGCGAAATTAACCCGCTTGAACTTGGTTCATCAGTTCTGTGAAGTTAGTTTCTTTTTCAGTCACTTTCGCAACTTCAAGAACTTTCTCAACCGCTTGTTCTTCTAATGCTAAGTTACGAACACTATTCATCAGCTCATTATTTTTGCTGTAGTATTCGATAACTTCTGCTGGATCTTCATAAGCTGACGCCATTTCTTCGATCAATGCTTTAACACGATCTTCATCAGCTTTCAGCTCATTAGCGCTGATCACTTCACCTAACAGCAGACCGATAACAACGCGACGTTTTGCTTGTTCTTCGAACAGTTCACGTGGCAGTTCCATCGCTTGCTTCTCGTTACCACCAAAGCGTTGCGCAGCTTGACGACGCAGAACGTCAATTTCGCCATCAACCACAGCAGCAGGAACTTCGATTTCGTTTGCGTTAACTAGACCATCTAAAACTTGCGCTTTAATACGGTTACGAACTGCATTTTTCAGTTCACGTTCCATATTTTTACGAACTTCAGCACGCAGACCTTCTAAAGTACCATCAACGATACCGAAACGCTTGATGAACTCTTCAGTGAATTCTGGCAGTTCACGTTGCTCAACTTTCTTCAGAACGATAGCAAACTTCGCTGCTTTACCTTTCAGGTTTTCAGCGTGGTAATCTTCTGGGAAGTTAACTTCGATATCAAACTCTTCGCCTGCTTTGTGACCAACGATGCCATCTTCAAAGCCAGGGATCATACGACCTTCGCCCATAACCAGTGCGAAATCTTCTGCTTTGCCGCCTTCGAACTCTTCACCATCGATTGAGCCAGTGAAGTTAATAGTGATACGTGAATCCGCAGTTGCCGCTTCAGAAACTTCTTTCCACTGAGCTTGTTGCTTACGCAGCGTTTCCAGCATGTTTTCCAGATCTTCATCTTTTACAGAAACAACTGGTTTTTCAACTTCGATAGTTTCCAGACCTTTCAGCTCGATTTCTGGATAAACTTCGAATTCAACTGAGTAAACAAAATCTTTACCATCTTCCAGCATTTCAGGTTTGTAGCTAGGCGCACCTGCTGGATTGATTTTTTGTTCGATGATCGCGTTGATGAAGTTACGTTGCATCACATCGCCCAGAACGTCTTGCATAACAGACGCGCCGTAACGCTGTTTAACGATGTTCATTGGTACTTTCCCTTTACGGAAACCATCAACACGTACTTTCTTCGCGACATTAACCAGCTCGCTGTTTACTGCTTTTTCAATATCGGCAGCAGGAACGGTGATTGTTACACGACGCCCAAGGCCTTGAGTCGTTTCAACAGAAACTTGCATCTTCTTACCTCAAAAAAAATCTTAGTGATCGGTCTACTCCAGAGTTTGGTCATTAAATCATAACGACCTTCTCCCTTCCAGAACCGGGGGCGTTGCTTACACAACGGTCATCCCTGATATCAGAAGCGTCCCGAAACCTTACTGAAAATTAGACGCGACATTATACCGATGCAGATGCTCCGAGTCGAGAAAAGCTGATAAAAGAAGCGATCAATCCGCTTTATTTGTGACTTTTCCGACTAAAAAATGTCTTCTCCACGCAAATTGGAGAAAAAATGCTCATCGAAATTAATGTCAACATCGTAAAATGATGTGAATCATTTCATCACAATGACAGTAAAACAGAGAATGAGTCAATCAGCCGTTTGTTTTACCACCACCACGACATGCAGGTGAATTTAATGCCGTATCCGCCAATTCCCCCCATTCTGTCGGGGTATACGTATGGAGCGCTAATGCGTGGATACTTCCTGCTAATTCGTCCGCCAAAATAGCATAAATTTCGCGATGACGGCCAACCATACGTTTATTTTCAAATTTTTCACTGACTAAAACCACCTTAAAGTGGCTTTCTGAACCAGCAGGCACATTGTGTTGATAGCTTTCATTGATCACTTCAAGATGAGCAGGTTCAAAGGCTGTATGCAACTTTTGCTGAATACGTGACTGCATATTCTGCGGTGCATTTATCCCCATAAAAATAACTCCTTTCTTCAACCAACATTTACGTTTTTTTTTGTTATCTTTTTTTGTCACGGTAGAGGACAATCACTCTACAATGATATGATAAATACCCGCTTTGGCGAATTTTTTCTAAAATGGTTGTCTAACCCTTTAGAAAATCCGTCACAATGGCACTATACCCTATAAAACATAACAGGGTTCGTTAGATTGCACCATAACGGAACAGACTCAATTAGGAAAGATTAACTGGAAAAAATTATGTTAAGAAAACTTTGTTTTCCACTTTTTGCACTATTTCTTCTAGCAGGTTGTGCAACAAGCAATAACACTTTATCGCTCGAACCCAAAATCACGCTACCTGCGCGCAACCCGACACTCAATGCAACCGCAATTAGTGTGAGTAGCGTTGATAACCGACCATCAAAATCACTTACGGAACTCAACCGTAATGGGAGTTTAGTGGTCTTGTCACCTTCGCGTGATCCTCGCTATTTAATGCAAGAAGCGGTTGAGAAACAAATGGCAGCACGTGGTTTTATGGTGTCGTCACCCGCGAGTGTTAACTTAGTCGTACAATTAAATCAATTAAACGCCCAAGTCACTGAAGGCAGTCTACGTCACAATATCACGGTAAACACCAGTGTGACCGTTAATGCGACAGCGCCTAACGGCTCGACGAAATCACGTACTTTTACGCGTAATTACAACAACCAAGAATTACTTGGTGCAAGTAACGATAAAATAGAAAAAGCGATCAATATCGCGTTAACAGATTTAATTAATGATATGGCAAATGACCAAGAATTGACGCAGTTTATTAGACAAAACGCTCGGTAATCGCCCTTCATTATTATACGGTAAGAGCCTATTTCTATAGGCTCTTAAAAGTGTGGTGCTATTACTACAATAAGCAACCAATAACGGAAGTCCTCTATTTTACAAATAACCAATCATAGGAAGATTATGTCCCGTGCCTTTTTACCTAACTCAGTCATTTTAATCCTATTAGGTTTTGTTTCCGGCCTTCCGTTAGCCCTTACCGCAGGTACATTACAAGCTTGGTTAACAGTTGAAAACATCGATATCAAAACAATCGGTTTCTTTTCGCTTGTTGGTCAAGCTTATGTTTTAAAGTTTCTGTGGTCTCCCATGATGGACAGATATACGCCTCCTTTTTTTGGTCGGCGTCGAGGTTGGTTACTCACCACACAGATCCTACTTATTATTAGCATAGGGGCGATGGGTTTTATGAATCCATCCGAACACCTATGGTGGTTAGCAGCACTTGCCGTCATGGTTGCCTTTTGCTCCGCCTCACAAGATATTGTCTTCGATGCCTATAAAACCGATTTGCTCAGTGCAGAGGAAAGAGGTTTTGGTGCCGCCGTGTCGGTGATGGGGTATCGCATCAGTATGCTAGTTTCAGGTGGATTAGCATTATGGATGGCAGATACGTTTCTCACATGGAAACAGCTCTATCTACTCATGGCGGGGTTAATGCTAATCGGTGTTGTAGCGACGCTGCTTGCCAAAGAGCCTGAAGATAATGGCGCACCACCAACTTCACTAAAAAAAGCTATCTATGAACCATTAGCTGAATTTTTCAGCCGTAACAATGCTTGGTTGATCCTGCTGTTACTGGTGTTTTATAAAATGGGTGATGCTTTTGTTATGGCACTTAACACCAATTTTCTACTGCATGGGCTAGGGTTTAGCTTAAGTGAAGTCGGCACTGTCAATAAAACAGTAGGTATGCTGGCGACCATTATTGGGGCGTTATTTGGCGGTTATTTGATGAAAAAAATGAGCTTATTTAACGCGCTCTTTATTTTCGGAATATTACAAGGCGTATCTAATATCGGCTATTGGTTCCTTGCAGTCACGCCACCTAACATCATGACTATGGGAACAATTATTTTCCTTGAGAACCTTTTCTCAGGAATGGGTACCGCCGCCTTTGTTGCCTTATTGATGACCTTATGTAATAAGTCTCTTTCTGCCACACAATTTGCTTTGCTATCTGCACTTTCCGCAGTAGGACGCGTATATATCGGCCCTGTTGCCAGTATTCTTGTGAGTGCTTATGATTGGCCAATCTTTTATTTACTCTCGATTATCGTTGCTCTACCGGGGATCTTGCTGCTACTTGCCTGCCGCACATCGCTTATCTATACCCAAACAACTGGGCTATTCCAGCGCCGTGAACAATATGCAAAAGCCTACAAAATCGCGGTTTACTTATTCTTGCTAGCTATTAGCATCCTTGCTATTTGGCTAATAACGCTCTTAATCAGCTCATTCTCATCTGTCAAAATCTATCTGTTTACAACTCATCTATCACTTTGGCTTTCCTTGCCTGAATATCAAAATAGCATCTTCAATACTGGCGTTGGGATTGGGGCATTAAGTTTGATTATTGGTGGATGCCTTGATTTCTTTGCAGTCAAGAAAGTAGTTAAAAAAGCTGTTAATTAATCAAAAAAAATTAATAACTAGAGTAATTATCCCGAAATAAGATAAATCTGTTTCGGGTTTTTCTTGACCTTTTAAATTAGATCTGACTAGCAAATATTGATATCCCTCGCGTCATATCGTGATGTACATCACTTATTCAATGAAATATATTTTTTAATTACAAATGAAAAGCCTAATATCTCACACGTTAAGGGCTAATCAGCCTCACGGCTGAATAATAAATATCGTTAATACTCAAACGAAAATAATATATTATGAAAAAACAACTTCTCTGCGCCGCGGCACTCGTATCTTTAGCTGGAACAGCGAATGCAGACGACGGCTTTCTTGGCTATCAGAATGGTTTCGCGGATATCAATGTCAACTATCTAGACTGGTCTCACCGCACCGAAACTAAGTCAGAATACACTTCTCGTAAAAAAGACTTTGCCTACATTGAGTTAGAAGGCGGTGCTAACTTCAATTGGGGGGAATTATACGGCTTCTTTGATGTGGAAAACCCATTCCATAAACGCCGTACTGAACCAGGTCGTAACCAACGTTATACAATCAAAACCACGGGACGTTTCTATTTAGGTGACAGTGGCTTTAACGTATATGGACACGTCTATGGTACTTGGTCACTGCCAGGAGCTAAATATGGTGGTAATTTCCATGAAGTCAATACATTGTATGGTTTAGGATACAACACTGCATTTGGTGACCTGTGGTTCAAACCATTTATTGCAATGCACTATGTCGATCAATCGTTTTATTCAGGTAATAACGGCTATGTCGTCGGCTGGGTTGCTGGTTATGGATTCAAAATGTTTGAAGAGAATTTCATGATCACTAACTGGCACGAAATGGAGTTTGCACGCCATAAACGTTATGGCAGCGGTAACGGTGGTCGTGATGGTGTCAATGGTGCATTAGCATTTTGGTGGAATGCAACACCAAATTTAGCAGCAGGTGTTCAATATCGCTACGCTGATAACAAGTTAGGTGAAGATTTCTATCAAGATGCGATTATTTATACATTAAAATATACGTTCTAAATAGCTCACTTAAGTCAACATGAATACTTATAGAAAAATTTAAAAACTCTCTTTTCTTTTCAAGAAAGTAACAATTTTTCTTAGCTATTTTGGCCGGTAAGGTGGTGCTAGCCGCCTTATCGGCATTAAAAATCGTAATTTCACCTATCATTTTATTTAACAATCATAGCAGTTTCTTCATTTTTTGCTCACTTTTGTACATATTTTTCTTTGAAAAATGACAAAGATATTTTAGTATTACCTTCGTTTTAGCAAAATATACCTATAATCTGCATGACTTTTAACTTTTTAATCATAAGCTCTTTACATGTGATCATATTAACATAAAGAGCTAACAATCCTGCTTCTTTACCTTACAATTGTTTACACTCACATAACCTTACCGTAGAATGCCCCCACTGATGAAACGACAATTAGAATCTTTGTCATTTGGGGTCGTGGATGAGACTTATGAACTACAAAAAAAGCATTGGGGCAATCTCGCTAGTTGTAGCCGCCTTATTATTAGGTGGTTGCGACATGGTGTTGATGGACCCTAAAGGCGCCGTTGGCGTCAAACAAAAAGAGCTGATTCTTATTGCAATCGGCTTAATGCTCGTTGTTGTGATTCCTGTTATTTTCATGGCATTTATCTTTGCAATGAAATATCGTGAATCCAATAAATCAGCAACTTACCGTCCTAACTGGGCTCACTCAAATAAAATTGAGTTAGTCTGCTGGACCGTTCCTATCATCATTATCATCATTCTAGGTACTATTACTTGGAAGACGACTCATGAGCTTGACCCTTATAAGCCATTAGTCAGTGATCAGGAACCTGTCACTATTGAAGTTATTTCGGCTGACTGGAAATGGATCTTCATCTATCCAGAGCAAGGCATTGCAACAGTTAACGAAATCGCATTCCCTACTGGTGTGCCAATCAACTTCAAAATTACGTCTGATTCGGTGATGAACTCGTTCTTCATTCCATCGTTAGGTGGTCAAATCTACGCGATGGCAGGTATGCAAACTAAGCTTCACTTAATTGCTAATGAACCTGGTACTTATAAAGGCTTCTCTGCAAGCTACAGTGGTCATGGCTTCTCTGATATGAAGTTTAATGCTATCGCAACACCTGAATCGCCAAGGTTTTGATGAGTGGGTACAAAAGGTGAAAGCGTCACCTAAGACTATGGATACCATGCAAGCGTTTGATGAAGTCGCCAAACCTAGCATGAACGTTCCTGTAACCTACTTCTCTAGCGTGAAACCAAATCTGTATGAAGACATCATTCTCAAGTTTGGTCATGAGCACCATAAAGGTCACGCTCCTGCAGACAAGAAAGATGAAACTGCAGGTCAATCTATGCATATGAGCCATAACGCTCATACAGGCACTGAGGAATAAGGGCATGTTCGGAAAATTAACACTAGATGCTATTCCGCTCCATGAGCCAATTGTCGTCGTGACACTGATTTGTATCATTATCGGCCGGTATTGCGCTTCTTGGTGGCGATCACCTACTTCGGTAAATGGAAGTGGTTGTGGAAAGAGTGGTTGACATCCGTTGACCACAAAAAAAATTGGTGTCATGTACATCATTGTCGCAATGGTCATGCTATTCCGTGGTTTCGCGGATGCTATCATGATGCGTGGTCAACAAGTACTCGCTTCTGCTGGTCAAGAAGGTTTCTTAAACCCTCACCACTATGACCAAATTTTTACCGCACACGGCGTTATCATGATTTTCTTCATGGCGACTCCATTTGTTGTCGGTCTGATGAACCTTGTTGTTCCTCTGCAAATTGGTGCGCGTGACGTTGCTTTCCCATTCCTGAACTCACTGAGCTTCTGGTTCTTCGTCGTCGGTGTTGTGCTGATTAACATCTCGTTTAGGGGGTGGGTGAATTCGCACAAACAGGTTGGTTAGCTTATCCGCCGCTTTCGGGCTTGGAGTACAACCCGGGTGTCGGGGTCGATTATTGGCTCTGGAGTCTCCAGATATCCGGTATCGGTACACTATTAACAGGGGTTAACTTTATCGCGACAATTATCCGCATGCGTGCACCGGGTATGTCGATGATGAAAATGCCAGTATTTAGCTGGGCAGCACTCTGTACGAACGTACTGATCGTAGCAGCGTTCCCAATCCTGACTGTTACACTGACGCTTCTGACATTAGACCGTTACCTAGGTACCCATTTCTTTACTAATGATATGGGCGGTAACATGATGATGTACATCAACCTGATTTGGGCATGGGGTCACCCAGAGGTGTATATCCTTGTACTACCTGTATTCGGTGTTTTCTCAGAAATTGCGGCAACGTTCTCCAAAAAACGTCTGTTTGGCTACACCTCGTTAGTGTGGGCAACTATCGTTATTACCGTTATGTCCTTCATCGTTTGGTTGCACCACTTCTTTACGATGGGCTCGGGAGCAAACGTCAACGCCTTCTTTGGTATCGCCACGATGATTATCGCAATCCCAACAGGGGTTAAGATCTTCAACTGGCTGTTCACCATGTATCAAGGTCGTATTGAGTTTAAATCACCGATGCTGTGGACTGTCGGCTTCATTATCACCTTCTCTGTCGGTGGTATGACAGGTGTTCTACTTGCAGTACCTGGTGCAAACTTCGTTCTGCACAACAGTTTATTCCTGATTGCTCACTTCCATAACGTTATCATTGGTGGTGTGGTATTCGGTTGTTTCGCGGGTATGACTTACTGGTTCCCGAAAGCTTACGGCTTTACGCTAAATGAAAAATGGGGTGTCCGTGCCTTCTGGTTCTGGATCACTGGTTTCTTCTTAGCATTTATGCCGCTATATATCCTTGGCTTTATGGGAATGACTCGTCGTTTAAGCCAAAATATTGATCCGGCTTATCACACGATGCTCGTTGTTGCTGCATGTGGTGCTGGACTGATTGCGCTGGGTATCCTGTGTCAAGTTATCCAAATCATCGTGAGTATCCGTGACCGTCATGCAAACCGTGACCTAACTGGTGACCCATGGGGTGGCCGTACACTGGAGTGGGCAACATCTTCTCCACCGCCATTCTATAACTTTGCCATCGAGCCAAACATCCAAACTCGCGATGCTTGGTGGGATATGAAAGAAAAAGGTACCGCTCATAAGCGTCCTGCTAAATATGAAGAAATTCATATGCCGAAAAAATACAGGCGCTGGCGTGATCATCGCTGCATTCAGCTTGGTTTTAGGTTTCGCGATGATCTGGCACATCTGGTGGCTCGCAATCGTTGGTTTCGCTGGCATGATTGTTACTTGGATTGCAAAAAAGCTTCGACGAAGATGTTGATTATTACGTACCTGTGGCCGAAATCGAGCAAATCGAGAATAAGCACTTTGAAGACTTACGTAAGGCAGGTGTGAACGATGTCAACTAATACAATGACTAATCAAAACTTGGCCCATGCAGAGCATGGGCACCATGATGCAGGCGGAACTAAGGTATTTGGTTTCTGGCTCTACATAATGAGTGACCTGATTCTGTTCGCCTGTTTATTCGCAACTTATGTTGTCTTGGCTGACGGCACTGCCGGCGGCCCTGAAGGTAAAGACATTTTCAGCCTGTCATTCGTTTTAGGTGAAACCTTCCTACTGTTGTTCAGTAGTATCACCTACGGCTTTGCAATGTTAGCCATGCATAAAGGTAAAATTGCATCCGTTAACTTATGGCTGTTTGTCACTTTCCTGTTAGGCCTTGGCTTCGTTATCATGGAAGTTTATGAGTTCCATGAGCTAATTGCAGAAGGCTATGGTCCTGACCGCAGTGGCTTCTTGTCTGGGCTTCTTTACGCTGGTTGCAACTCACGGTATCCACGTGACTTGTGGTCTAGTTTGGATCATCATCATGATTATCCAAGTTTCACGCCGTGGCCTAACTGAGGTGAACCAAACGCGTCTGAACTGCCTGAGCCTATTCTGGCACTTCTTAGATGTTGTTTGGATCTGTGTATTTACCGTTGTTTATCTTCTGGGGGCAATTTAAATGAGTCACGCAAAAGATGCTCATACTGGAGCAAGCCACGGTAGCATGAAGACTTACGTGATTGGTTTTGTTCTGTCAGTCATATTGACAGTGATTCCTTTCTGGATGGTGATGGAAGGTACAGCATCACAAGCCACTATCCTTTGGACAGTTGTGGGTATGGCTGTTGTACAGATCCTCGTTCATCTAGTATGCTTCTTGCACATGAACACATCATCAGATGAGCGTTGGAACCTGATTGCATTCCTGTTCACTATGCTAATCATCGGTATCGTTGTCATTGGCTCTCTGTGGATTATGTACAACCTGAACATCAATATGATGCTCGACTAAAGAGTTGCCGATATGTTTAAGCAAATACCTGCAAGTGACCAAGCCAGGAATTATTTTCGGAAATCTAATTTCTGTGATCGGCGGTTTTCTTCTCGCCTCAAAAGGCTCGATTGATTACCCGCTGTTTATTGCGACTTTGCTGGGTGTATCACTGGTCGTCGCTTCTGGTTGTGTTTTTAACAACTATATCGACCGTGATATCGACCGTATCATGGAAAGAACGAAGAATCGCCCTTTAGTTAAAGGGCTGATTGACCCGAAAATTAGCCTGATTTACGCCGCTGCATTAGGTATTGCTGGCATGCTGCTACTTCTTGTAGCAGCAAATGCTCTGGCAATGCTCCTTGCGGTAATTGGTTTCGTAGTTTATGTAGGTATTTATAGCCTATATATGAAACGTAAATCAGTCTATGGCACGCTAATTGGTAGTTTATCTGGCGCAGCTCCACCGGTTATCGGTTATTGCGCTGTCACAAATGAGTTCGATACAGGTGCATTGATCCTGTTATTGATTTTCAGCTTGTGGCAAATGCCTCATTCGTATGCCATCGCGATTTTCCGTTTTAAAGACTATAAAGCAGCTAATATTCCTGTTTTGCCTGTAATTAAAGGGATCTCTGTCGCTAAGACACATATCTTCTTATACATCTTGGCATTCATGGTTGCCACACTCATGTTAGCTATCAGCGGATACGCTGGTTATAAATATCTGGTTGTGGGTGCTGCGGTCAGTCTTTGGTGGCTTGGCATGGCAATTTCTGGGTTTAAAACCGAAAATGATGACCGTGTTTGGGCTCGTAAACTGTTTATCTTCTCCATTGTGGCGATCACTTCATTGAGTGTCATGATGTCAGTTGACCCAACAGTTTTCAACCGATACTGTTATAGCTTTAGTTAGATAATTTCTGACACAATAACTCCCAACGGCAGGCCAGTCCTGCCGTTTTCATTTATAACATCATTATTGATTATTAATAATGATTAAATATTCATTTACCTACCTCTAGGTTCCCCAATAGAATAACCTTTTTCGTCTATACCCGAGGCTTTACCATGAATGATAACAAGATGACCCGCTCCGAATTACGTGCGACATGGGGGCTAGGCTCTGTTTTTTCCCTAAGAATGCTAGGGATGTTTATGGTATTACCCATATTAACCAGTTATGGTATTCACCTTAAAGATTCATCAGAGCTTTTGGTCGGGGTCGCGATTGGTATTTATGGCCTAAGCCAAGCCATCTTCCAAATCCCTTTCGGCTTGATGTCAGATAAAATTGGTCGTAAACCTTTAATCGTAGTTGGGTTGATGATATTTATCATTGGTAGCGTACTCGCCGCACTTAGTGACTCCATATGGGGGGATCATTATTGGTCGTGCCTTACAAGGTGCTGGAGCGATTTCTGCTGCCGTTATGGCATTACTTTCTGACCTTACCCGCGAACAGAATCGTACCAAGGCCATGGCTTTTTTAGGGATTAGCTTTGGCATCACTTTTGCTATCGCATTAGTCCTAGGACCAATCGTCACTCACTGGGTTGGACTAAGTGGGTTATTTTGGGGGATCACCCTACTAGCGGGCGGTGCTATTGTGGTCACCCTGTTTGTGGTGCCTAATAGCCATCAGCATATGACTAACCGCGAATCCGCTTTCGTAAAAGAGAATTTGCGTACAGTCATAACGAACCCCCAGTTGCTAAAACTCAACTTTGGCATTTTAAGCCTACATACTTTGCTTATGTCGAGCTTCGTTGCCTTCCCCTTAATCATGACTCATGCGGGATACTTGGCAAAAGATCACTGGAAGGCTTATCTGATTACCATGCTGATCGCCTTTGTATCAGTGCTTCCCTTTATTATCTATGCTGAAAAACACCGAAAAATGAAACAGGTGTTTTTTACTATGTATTTTTATCTTGGCGTTAGCTGAGGTCACTTTATGGTTATCGGGAAACCATCTGTGGGTGATCTTTTTAGGATTACAGCTATTTTTTGTCGCCTTTAATATTATGGAAGCCATTCTCCCTTCATTGATCAGTAAAGAAGCTCCCGCTGGCTATAAAGGAACCGCAATGGGGGTTTATTCCACCAGCCAGTTTTTAGGTGTGGCGATAGGCGGCATACTCGGTGGGTGGCTCTATGATATGGATGGAGCGGCAGCCGTATTTATTGGCGGGCTAGCCTTAACAGCCATTTGGTTTATCGTGAGTCTGACCATGCGGCAGCCTCCTTATGTCAGCAGTATTCGTCTTGTTTTACCTCATCGATTTAAAAATATCGACAAGTTACAAGCTCAACTTTCCACGCTGCCGGGTGTATTAGAAGCCGTCATTATTCCCGATGAAATGGGCGTTTATGTGAAAGTGGATAGGAAACTGACAACGCGAGAACAACTAGAAGCAATAATTAAAGGTGAAGATTAATACAAATAGCCCGCGGCAATATCAGCAGCGGGCTGTTGTGCCTATTAGTCACGGAAGTTAGTAAACTGGAATGGCTGGCCTAGGTTGCCAGAACGGACAAGTGCCATCACTGATTGTAAATCATCACGTGATTTGCCTGTCACTCGCACTTGCTCACCTTGGATCTGAGCTTGAACTTTCAGTTTGCTATCTTTAATTAACTTAACAATTTTTTTAGCCGTTGCCGCATCAATCCCCTGCTTTAACGTCACTTCAACACTGTAAGTTTTGCCACTGTGCACAACATCATCGGGAATATTCAAGACAGCGCCATCAATGCCACGCTTTGCCATTTTTTCACGTAAAATGTCTAACAACTGATGAACTTGAAAGTCCGACTCACTCGTTACTTTGATAGATTCACTCTTCTCATTGAGTTCGAAGCTTGCCGCCACATTTTTAAAGTCCCAACGGGTGGTTAATTCGCGCTCGGAATTTTCAACCGCATTACGCACTTCATTCATTTCTACTTCAGATACAATATCAAATGATGGCATGGTTATGACCTCCTGATAATCAATGTGATGCATGATAGCTTCTTTCTATTAAGAGCAAAAGCACTATACTTGATATATGAATTTACAAGCATCTATACTCGTCGAGCTTCAAGCGCAGCACCATTGGCTATGTGTTTACCCATCAGATGACGATTTTAACACCTAGCTGCAATTTGAAAGGGTTAAAACTGACCATTAAATAACTATTGGCTTGAACCTGACTAATACCCAGAGGGGGAATATGAAAATAACGCTTATCGGTTGTGGTGCTATTGGTAAATTATGGCTCGCCGCGTTAAGTCAGCAAGGGCACGATATACAAGGCTGGCTACGTATAGCCCAATCTGACTTATTTGTTGATGTCAACGAACCCGATGGCCGTATTTTTCGTGAATGGATCCCTTGCAATAACCTCAATCATTTACAAAACAGTGAATTGGTTATTGTGTGTTTGAAGGCATGGCAAGTCTCCGATGCGCTACTGCCTTTACTGCATAATATACCAGACGCCTGCCCGATCCTGTTACTTCATAACGGCATGGGGACACTTGATGAATTAGGCACTTTACGCCATCCTTTTTTATCCGGCATCACCACCCACGCAGCTTGGCAAGAAAACAACCAAGTTTTTCATGTCGCTAATGGTATAACCCATATCGGAGCCGTTAACTCACTGGCTGAAAATTACTACCCCATTGCCGATATTTTGCATGAGGCCCTTCCAGATGTCGCATGGCATAACCAGATCCTGACGACGTGTTGGAAGAAACTTGCCGTCAACTGTGTGATAAATCCTCTCACTATTCTTCATAATTGTAAAAATGGTGATTTACTCAATCATTCACAGCAAATTAATTTGCTAATTGATGAAATATGCCAAGTGATGGCTATTGAAGGACTGCATACTGATAAAGCCCAGCTTGTTGACTATATTTATGGCATTATTCACAGTACGGCGAGTAACTACTCCTCAATGTTACAAGACATTCGTAATAAGCGACGAACCGAAATCGACTACATTACAGGCTATCTCATTAAACAAGCAAGAGCACATGGCCTAAGCACACCAGAGAATGATCGTTTGTACCATTTTATTAAACAGCGAGAAGAAAAAAATGACGGCTTCCGTACTGATATGCATCGCCAATGGTAGTGAAGAAATCGAAACCGTAACCACTACTGATTTATTAGTAAGGGCAGGGATCAAGGTTACATTAGCTAGTGTGACTGACGATGGCTCTATTGAAATAACCGCCTCTAGAGGCGTCAGAATTGTCGCTGATATCCCAATTATCAAGGTGGCTGATGAACCTTTTGATGCGATTGTTCTTCCCGGTGGAGTAAAAGGAGCCGAAACCTTCCGCGACAGCCCATTAGTCGTGGAAAAAGCGAGGAGAATGCACCTTGATGGTAAAATTGTAGCCGCGATTTGTGCCGCTCCTGCTTTGGTATTGGAATACCACCAGTTATTTCCAATCGGGAATATGACAGGTTATCCCACGATGAAAAATCAAATTGCGGCAAATAAATGGGTTGATAAGCGAGTCTATTTTGATGAGCGTGTCAACTTATTAACGAGCCAAGGGCCAGCAACAACCTTTGATTTCGCCTTGAAATTGATTGAGTTGCTGGTTGGCCGCGATATCGCCGGCAAGGTTGCATCTCAATTAATTTTACCTAATGGGATTAATGATTATTTAGAACAGTAATAGTAAAGGCCGATACGATGATACCGTTCGGCCTTTATCTTAGTTATGACATGACTCGGTTACGGGCGATAGACTTTTACATTATTAAAACCCCTGCTCTTGCAAATAAAGAGCTTGTAAACGGCTCATCACCCCGCGCTCGCAATATAACAAGTAGGTTTTATCTTTTGGTAAATCGCCAAATTGAGTACCCAAGCGGTAAAACGGGATATGCTTAACCTCAATCCCTTCAATGGATAATGGCTTCTCTTCGTGTTCGTCCGTAGAGCGAATATCTAAAATCACTTCATGCTCAGGCGCAAGCTCACTCACCATTTCCACTTCCATGACTTGTTCACGGCTTTCTTGGGCTATCTGGCGAATATCAATATTTTGTGACTGCTCAACGACTTGCTCTAAGATACTAAAGTCAAAATTGGCTTCTTCCGCTTCAATTTTCGCTTTCACTGCTTTAACAGTAGGGCTTTTCGAAATCACACCACAATATTCAGGCATGGTTTTCGCAAAATCTTCTGTGCCAATTTGACGGGCAATTTTGATGATATGCTCTTTGTCATGAGAGATAAGAGGACGCAACACCAAAGTGTCAGACGCATTATCAATCAAACGCAAATTGGTCAATGTTTGACTTGATACCTGCCCTAATGCTTCCCCTGTCACTATCGCTTGAACGCCATAGCGTTCAGCAACCTTTGAAGCGGCACGGACCATCATGCGTTTCAAGACAACGCCCATTTGTCCGTCATCTACTTTTTCTAAGATTTCTGCCACAACAGGCTCAAAATTAACCGCAATAAAACGGACTTTATGGGAACTACCAAAGCGGTTCCAGAGATAGTGGGCAATTTGTTTAACACCAATTTCATGAGCCGCTCCACCTAGATTAAAGAAGCAGTAATGAACACGGCAACCACGGCGCATCAACATATAACTTGATACCCCAGAGTCAAAGCCCCCAGAGATCAGTGATAATACATCTTCTTGCGTCCCAATAGGGAAACCACCAATACCTTCATAGCGTGCTTTTACGAGGATCAAGTTTTCGTCTTCTATCTCTAAATGCACCGTAACATCGGGGGCTGTCAGCTTCACTTTCGCAGAAGGAATATGTTGATTTAAGCCACCACCGATATAGCGCTCCGCCTCAATAGAAGTAAACTCATGCTTCCCTCTTCGCTTGACGCGCACACAGAAAGTTTTATTTTCTAGCGAAGGCGCATAAGAGTCATGCACCATCTCATAAATATGGTGCAAACTGGTGAACGGCTTTTCTTCAACTTCTAACACATGGTGAATACCGGGAATGCGCGTCAGCATGTCACAAATTTCGTCGTGTTTCGTTTCCCCTTTAACACGCACTTCAATGTTATCCCAATGACGGACAACCGCGATTTCTTCGCCCAACGGCTTCAGGACATTACGGATATTGCTGGTAAGGATCTTAATAAAACGTAGCCTAACGGTCTGGCTTTTAATCGTAATTTCTGGGAATAACTTAATGATAAACTTCATAATAGCAGCATGTTAATGTTATAGGGGCAAGTGAACGTATTTTAAAAGTGACACACGTACAGGTTACCAATTGTCAATAAAGAGGCGTATTATAGCACTATCTTGTGTGTTGAATCTAAAAACACCAATAATAAATTGTATCCAGCGCGAGACTAAGTTAGTCTGCTCAATTAATACAATCCTTTGATTGAATGATTAAATATTTGTGGTTAAAGAAAGATGGCTAAAGAAAAATCTCAGCAAGTACCTGTAGTTAGCTTCGAAAACTCACTCAAAGAACTTGAGGAAATTGTTTCTCGCCTTGAGTCTGGCTCACTACCACTTGAAGATGCGCTCAATGAGTTTGAACGAGGCATCCAAATCGCTAAACAAGGGCAAAAAGTCCTGCAACAGGCTGAGCAACGCGTGCAAATCCTGCTTAGCGATGATGAAAATAAAGCTCTTGATGATTTTTCACCAGATACCGAATAAATTATGTCCGAACAACACCCTAATAGCTTCACGATACAGCAACAACAAGCGTATGAGCGAGTTAACCAGTATTTACTAAATGCCTTAGATGCGCTTCCTTTCTCTGATTTACCCCTTGCCGCTGCCATGAAACATGGTGCACTACTTGGGGGGAAACGCCTACGCCCGTTTTTGACCTATACTGTAGGAAGCATGCTGGGTGTCGATTCTGTTAATCTTGATGCGCCAGCGGCAGCGGTTGAGTGTATTCACGCCTACTCATTAATTCATGATGATCTCCCTGCTATGGATGATGATGACCTACGGCGTGGGCAACCCACTTGCCATATCAAATTTGGTGAAGGGAATGCCATTTTGGCGGGTGATGCGCTACAAACATTAGCCTTCCAGCTACTGTCTTCCGCAGAAATGCCTGATGTTACTGACAAAGACCGAATTGCTATGTTGTCAGAACTCGCTTATGCCAGTGGTCTAGCAGGTATGTGTGGTGGTCAAGCACTCGACCTTGAGGCTGAGGGCAAGCGTGTTGATCTTGCAGCCCTTGAACGTATTCACCAACACAAAACGGGTGCATTAATACGAGCAGCTATTCGTATGGGTGCTTATGCCGCTGGAATAAAAGGACATAAGGCACTACCTGCATTAGATAAGTATGCAGAATCTATTGGCCTCGCATTCCAAGTACAAGATGATATTTTGGATGTGATTGGTGATAGTGAAGTGACAGGCAAACGCCAAGGCGCTGATGCTGAGCATGAGAAAAGCACGTATCCATCTTTGCTAGGACTTGAAGCGGCTCAAGAAAAAGCTCGCGAGCTGTATTATAATGCGTTGGAAGCGTTAAAAGCCATTGAAGCAGAAGGCTATAATACACAAACTTTAGTCGCCCTAGCGAATTTCATTATCGAGCGTAAAAGCTAATCTTACATACTCTCAAACGATTAAAGATGCGGCTAGGCGAGAAGCGAACAAGTTGCTAGGATCATACAAAAATCTATGGTCAGCACGCGTGAACATAGTCAATAACGCTGCCATCGAGATCATAACGAGTATACAATGCTGCTTTCTATTCATACTATTGATAATAAAAGTGGCATAATAGCTAAATTCAAACGCTGGAATTAACCAGCGTTATTACCTTATTAACAATTATAAATAGTCGTGGGCCCCCTAATGAGTATTGATATCGCTAAGTATCCAACACTAGCGCTGGCAGAAACACCGGAAGAGCTACGTCTGCTGCCGAAAGAAAGCCTGCCGAAGCTGTGTGATGAACTCAGGCAATTTTTACTTAGTAGTGTTGGTCGATCTAGCGGTCACTTTGCCTCTGGTTTAGGCGCCGTTGAACTCACCGTTGCATTACATTATGTCTATAAAACTCCTTTCGATAACCTTGTCTGGGATGTGGGACATCAAGCCTACCCCCATAAGATTTTAACAGGTCGCCGAGATCGCATTGATACCATTCGTCAAAAAAATGGTTTGCATCCCTTTCCTTGGCGTGACGAAAGCGAATATGACGTATTGAGCGTTGGTCACTCATCAACCTCAATTAGTGCCGGTTTAGGTATGGCCATTGCCGCTGAAAAAGAAGATAAAAACCGCAAAACCGTCTGTGTCATTGGGGATGGTGCGATTACTGCGGGTATGGCATTTGAAGCCATGAACCATGCCGGTGATGTTGCTCCTGATATGTTAGTCATCCTCAACGATAACGAAATGTCGATTTCTGAAAATGTTGGGGCGCTGAATAACCATCTTGCTCACCTGCTCTCTGGCAAGCTCTACACCACTTTGCGTGAAGGTGGTAAAAAAGTGTTTTCTAATATGCCGCCGATTAAAGAGCTATTAAAGAAAACAGAAGAACATATCAAAGGCATGGTCGTTCCTGGCACCATGTTTGAAGAGTTAGGTTTTAACTACATCGGCCCTGTTGATGGTCACGATGTCGTTGCGCTTGTGCAAACCTTGAAAAATATGCGTGATCTAAAAGGGCCTCAGTTCTTACATATCATGACCAAAAAAGGTCGTGGCTATGAGCCTGCTGAAAAAGATCCGATCAGTTGGCATGCTGTTCCTAAATTTGATCCAAGCACATTTACCCTGCCTAAGAGTAAAGAGACCCGTCCTACATTTTCTAAGATTTTTGGGGATTGGCTATGCGAAGAAGCCCAAAACGATGATAAGCTCATGGCTATCACACCGGCTATGCGTGAAGGGTCAGGAATGGTGCGTTTTTCCAAAGAGTACCCTAACCAATACTTCGATGTCGCCATCGCCGAGCAACATGCCGTTACCTTTGCCGCTGGCTTAGCTATCGGTGGTTATAATCCGATCGTCGCGATTTACTCCACTTTCTTGCAGCGCGGTTACGATCAAGTGATCCATGATGTTGCGATTCAAAAAACCCCTATCTTATTTGCCATTGATCGTGCGGGGATTGTTGGGGCTGATGGCCAAACTCACCAAGGGGCATTTGATATCTCTTACCTACGGTGCATTCCAACACTCGTTATCATGACGCCAAGTGATGAAAATGAATGCCGCCAAATGCTACATACTGGTTACCATTATAAAGATGGCCCTAGCGCGGTACGCTACCCTCGCGGAACAGGCACTGGAGCAGAATTACAACCTCTTGCACCACTACCAATTGGTAAAGGGGTCATTCGTCGCCAAGGGGAAAAAATTGCCATCCTCTGCTTCGGTACATTACTCAAACATGCGCTCGACGCTGCCGAAGCGCTTAATGCAACCGTTGTTGATATGCGCTTTGTTAAACCATTAGATGAAGCACTGATCCTCGATATGGTAAACAGCCATGACATGTTAGTCACGCTAGAAGAGAATGCCATTATGGGCGGTGCAGGCAGTGGTGTTAACGAATTCCTGATGCGCGAACATAAGATGATACCTGTATTAAATCTTGGTTTACCTGATTTCTTTATACCGCAAGGCAGCCAAGAAGAGCTTATTGCGGACTTAGGTCTCGATAGTCAAGGTATTATTCACGCAATCGAACAATATCAGCAGAAATCATAACCTATAGTAAAAAACAGGTATTGTGATAATAACAATACCTGTTTTTCTCAATATTCTTCCTTAATCGATCTTCCATTACAATCCCCGCTTCCTTATGTGAAATTTCATTTTTCTTATTTAAGATAAAATTATTTTGATCATCGATAAGATCAAACTAAGCTAAAATTCTTTTAAAAGGATCTTGCTTTTATCTCAAATAAAGTTCAGTATGAAGTTAATACCCAATTACCCTCATAATAATTTTTGTCATTATTGACATAAATGTCTCATATTTATATGAGATATACGCCTCATTTTTATTTTAGCTGCCTTTTGGCAGCTTTCTTTTGCAAAAAAGAAAATAAATCAAATAGATTCAATAAATTAAGTAATTCCCTCTAATTTTCTAATCGCTATTTTTAATATCCTCTATCTAGAACCTATTATATTTTTCTATAAAAAATCGCGGTAATGACCTCTTTGTAACCTATATAAAATAACAACACGGATTATTACGATAACAAAAAGATCTTTTTTGATCGCTTAAAATAAAAAACCCGTCTCAATCACTGACACGGGTTCACTAAACAGCATGATTATTTTATCAACTTAACTATTAACATCCGTTAATGCAAAATGATCAAACCCTTTAAGGGCAACATCAACCGCCTGATTATCACAATAATAACTGATCCCTTCTGATTGCGGTTTTATTTGACCAATACACGTAAAATTAGCGCCTGTATGAGCCAATGCTACTTCTAAAGCACCACGATTAACTTCAGGGATCGTAAAGCAGAGCTCATAATCTTCACCACCACTTAACGACCAAATGCGTGCTTGCTCTACAGAGCAGTTTTGTTGCAACGCCTCGGAAAGTGGTAAAGCATCAAGATTAATACGAGCGCCACAGCCGCTAGCCTTGAGGATATGATTGAGATCGGAAATTAAACCATCAGAAATATCAATCGCGGAAGAAGCTAAGTGGCGTAACGCCTGCCCTTGTAAAATACGCGGCTGAGGACGCAGATGACGCCCAATTAGCCATGACTTTTGGCTCTCATCAGCAATATCTAATTTCCCCTGTAATATTGCTAAACCCGCAGCGCTGTCACCTAGTGTGCCCGTCACGTATATCCAGTCGCCATTACGGGCTCCTGAGCGTGACAATGCTTTCCCACTCGGTACTAAGCCATGTACGGTATAAGTTAGGCTCATTGGTCCACGCGTTGTATCACCGCCAATTAGCTGCATACCGTAATAGTTAATTTGCTCAAATAAGCTATCGCTAAATTGCTCTAACCAATCTGGATCAACATGAGGTAGTGTGATCGCTAGAGAAACCCATGCCGGATCTGCTCCCATAGCAGCAAGATCACTTAAATTAGACGCTAATGATTTGTAAGCAAGATCGGCTGGAGAAATTTCAGGAAGGAAGTGGATACCAGAAACTAATGTATCGGTGCTCACAGCAAGCTGCTGTTTTTCTGGGATGGTCATCAACGCACAGTCATCACCAATACCAATATTCACATCCCGTCTGTTTGTTGTTTGACGGTTAAAGTAACGCGCGATGAGGTCAAATTCGCCATATGACATGGTAGCTTTTCCATTTTCGCTATGCCCAGTTATCAACTTCATCACTGATAATTAGACATAAAAGACAAAGATAGGCCGGAACCCAGCCTACCTCATTACTACTGTAGTATTACAGGAGGGAACCCTGATCAATTTTTATTTTTTACGACGAACAGAAGGCGCAGCCTTATCGAGAACACCATTCACAAATTTATGGCTATCTTCAGCACCAAAAACTTTGGCTAGTTCAATGCCTTCGTTAATTGCAACTTTATAAGGCACATCTTCACGGTAGCTTAGTTCATACATAGCAACACGTAAAATCGCTTTCTCTACCTGCCCCAACTCTTCAAGCTGGCGAGATAGGAAAGGAGCCATTAGCTGGTCAAGCTTAGCAGCGTTATTGGCGACTCCCGACAACAGTTCACGAAAATAAATAACGTCAACGTCAGACATGTCCTGTTCAGCAATAAATTCATATTCCACATCGGAAACATTATTACCGGATAATTGCCATGAATAGATGGCCTGTACAGCACACTCACGAGCGCGGCGACGAGCAGCAGGTTTCACAAGATTCCCCTTAAATAAAAACTAAATCAGCCTTTTACAGCTTTAAGTACATTAATCATTTCTAATGCCGTCAGAGCAGCTTCAGCGCCTTTATTGCCAGCTTTAGTACCAGCACGTTCAATGGCTTGCTCAATATTTTCAGTCGTCAAAACACCGAAAGTGACTGGCACTTCACTGTTCATTGCGACATGAGAAAGACCTGAACTGCACTCGCCTGCAACATATTCAAAATGCGCAGTTCCACCACGGATCACCGTGCCTAATGCAATAACAGCATCGTATTTTTTCGTTTCGGCCAGTGCTTTAACGGTTAATGGTAGCTCGTAAGCGCCTGGAACCCAGACAACAGTGATGTTATCTTGAGACACTTGGCCGATACGCTCTAAAGCATCAACAGCACCGTCCAGCAGACTATCATTAATAAAGTTGTTAAAACGAGCGATTGCAATGGCGACACGCGCTTGTGGCGCGGCAACAACACCTTTAATTACGTTCATAGCCTTCCTTTAATATTAATTATAACCCGCGGGGCGCGGATTTTATCACATTCTTTCGTTAATCGCGTGGTTGAATTTTAGCAAAATGATAAAAAACTTTTATTACCACACAGGACGTAGCCTGACACGCAGGTCATCACCGACTTTCTGCACATCAGTAAATTCAAATTTTTGTGCATCTGACAAATGTGCAAGTGCTGGAATATTCACCAAACCTCGCGCTGTATCCCCTAATAATTTAGGAGCAATATAGACAATCAGCTCATCCACCAAACCAAGTTTTAACAATGAGCCTGCGAGTATTGGTCCTGCTTCAACCCAAATGCTATTCACATTTCGTTTAGCCAACTGCATCATCAAGATCACAAGGTCAATACCATTATCATCAGATGGAATAGCAAGCTGTTCAACTTGCCCCTGCCAAACCGCATCAGGCTCGGGTTGAGAGCGAACTAACCAACATTCACCTGCCAATTGGGTGACCTTATGTTCCGCCGTGACACGATTATGGTTATCTAAAACAATACGAATTGGTTGACGCAATGTGCTTTGCGGATAAACAGCGTGTATCTCGGCAGGTAATTCATTCCAACGTACGGTCAGTGAAGGGTTATCTGCCAGCACAGTACTACTGGTACTCAAAATTGCACTCGCTTGCGCACGCAATACCTGTACGTCCTGCCTTGCTGCTGCTGACGTGATCCATTTACTTTCACCTGATTCTAAGGCCGTTTTGCCGTCAAGGGAGGCTGCAAGTTTCAGTTGAACATAAGGGAATGCTGTACGCATACGCTTTAAAAATCCACGGTTTAATGATTCCGCTTCTTCCATCAATACGCCACTTGCGGTTTCAATCCCCGCTTGAGAAAGCATATATAATCCCCGACCTGCAACTTGAGGATTGGGGTCTTGCATTGCTGCCACAACACGACGAACACCCGCATTAATCAAAGCCTCAGCGCAAGGTGGGGTACGACCGTGATGGCTGCATGGCTCTAATGTTACGTAGGCGGTAGCGCCTTTCGCTTTCTCTCCTGCCATGCGTAAGGCATGAACTTCAGCATGCGGTTCACCCGCTTTTTGGTGATACCCTTCACCAACAATTTCACCATCACGTACGATAACGCAACCCACATTAGGATTTGGTGAAGTGGTAAAACGGCCTTTTTGGGCAAGCTCAAGTGCCCGCGCCATATAGATGCGGTCTTGTTCAATCATGTTCTTAATCCTGTAATTTAGCGATCTCTTCGCCAAACTCCCGTACATCTTCAAAGCTACGGTAGACTGAAGCAAAGCGGATATAAGCCACTTTATCCAGTTTCTTCAGTTCATCCATCACTAAATTACCAATCATTTTAGAAGGGATTTCACGTTCCCCTGTTGCACGTAGTTGTGATTTGATAGAAATAATGGCCTGTTCAACGGCATCAGCACTTACGGGCCGTTTTTCCAAGGCCTTTTGCATACCACGACTTAGCTTTTCTTCATCGAAGGGTTCGCGTACTTCATCACTTTTAATTACCCGTGGCATAACAAGTTCCGCCACTTCAAAGGTGGTGAAGCGTTCATGGCAAAGCAGACATTGACGACGCCTGCGCACTTGAGAGCCTTCTCCAACCAGACGCGAGTCAATTACTTTCGTATCTACAGCAGAGCAAAATGGGCAGTGCATAGTGTTTCCTGATTCTTATTTCGGGTAAACAGTGTAACCCAGAGCTTAATAAAAAACACCCCGCAAGACTGTACATTTGCAGTCTAACGGGGTGTTTTCATGTTTAAGCCATCTTTTTAGAACACACCAGACGGCTTTCATTCAGTCACCTAAGCCACCGACTTTCACCCAATGGGGATTACGGTAGTAAAGACTCTTGGTCAGCACCTTCTTTCTCAACTTTCGGTGGAAGTAAGTGCTCACGTTTCATACCCATTTTCAGTGCTAGTGCAGAAGCCACATAGATAGATGAAATCGTACCGATGGTTACACCGATTAACATGACCAATGAGAAGCCTTCTAACATCGCGCCACCGAAGATATACAGCATCAGCACCACTAACAGTGTTGTTGCAGATGTCATAATGGTACGGCTTAAGGTCTGTGTTAAAGAGACGTTCATGATTTCATACGGTGTACCGCGACGAATTTTACGGAAGTTTTCACGGATACGGTCAGATACAACGATACTGTCGTTCAGTGAATAACCAATAACGGACATCAATGACGCCACGATGGTCATATCTATCTCAATATGGAACAAAGATAGAATACCTAACGTAATCACAACGTCATGGGCAAGTGCTAATACTGCACCTGTCGCTAGACGCCATTCAAAGCGGAAACCAACATAAATCAAGATACAGATAAGCGCCGTTAACAGTGCAAGTGCCCCTGTTTGAGCAAGTTCTGCCCCAACACTAGGCCCCACAAATTCAATACGCTTCACTGTCGCTTGCTCATCAACATTTTTATTGATGATAGTGATGATCTCTTTACCGACTTCTTGACCTGCAACCCCTTCAATAGGTGGTAAACGGATCATGATGTCACGGCTGCTACCAAAATTTTGGATTAAAGGATCTTTGTGAGCCGTATTAGAAAGGCTGTCACGAATTTTATCCAAATCAGCTGGCTGACTCAGGTTGACTTCGATGACTGTACCACCAGTGAAGTCAAGGCCCCAGTTAAAGCCTTTCATCCCAATAATCGCGATAGATGCGATCAGTAATACAATAGAAATCCCAAAGGCAACGTTGTCCCAGCGCATAAAGTCATAGACTTTACGACCATAGTTCAATTGTTCAACAGTATAATCCTGTGCCACAACGTGCTCCTTAAATTGACAGCTTGTTGATACGTTTACCGCCATATAGCAGGTTCACGATAGCACGTGTACCAATAATAGCTGTAAACATAGAGGTGGCGACACCGATAGCTGTCGTAATTGCAAAGCCTTTGATTGACCCTGTACCCACTGCATACAGAATAATTGCAGTGATAAGTGTAGTCAGGTTTGCGTCGATAATACTTGAGAAAGCGCCTTTATAGCCTTCATGAATAGATTGCTGGACTGAACGCCCATTGCGCAACTCTTCTTTAATACGTTCGTTAATCAAAACGTTAGCATCGACGGCGACAGCAAGGGTCAGTACGATACCGGCAATACCTGGCATGGTCAGTGTGGCGCCTGGTAACAAGGACATCACCCCAACAATCATGATCAAGTTTGCAAACAGCGCCGTACTCGCAATCAAACCAAACTTACGATAGTAAATAATCATAAATAAGATTGAGGCGAACAAACCAGCTAAACAAGCTTTTAGACCTTGTTCAATGTTTTGTAAACCAAGAGTCGGCCCAATAGTACGCTCTTCAACGATTTGGATTGGCGCAATTAACGCACCAGCACGTAGCAATAGCGACAATTGACGAGCTTCGTTTGGATCAGTGATCCCCGTGATACGGAATTGGCTTCCGAAACGCGCAGAAATATTCGCCGCGTTAATCACTTTCTCATCTTTCATCAAAATTACACGGCCTTCGGCATCTTTTTTCCCGCTGTCTTTATATTCAACAAACAGCGTTGCCATTTGTTTACCCTGATTGTCACGGGTAAAATCAGACATGACAGAGCCACCCGCGCTATCAAGGCCAATACTTACTTGTGGCGCACCATTTTCATCACTACCTGAAGTTGAGTCAGTGATGTGGTCACCAGTCAGGACGACTCGCTTATACAGAACGTAAGGGAAGCCATTACGATCATACTTAACCTCAGAATCGCCCGGCACACGACCATTTTCTGCCGCTGCTGGGTCAACACTTTGGTTAACTAAACGGAACTCTAAGGTTGCCGTTGCCCCTAAAATTTCTTTGGCACGCGCGGTATCTTGGATACCAGGTAACTCAACAACAATACGCTCCGCACCTTGGCGCTGAACAAGAGGTTCTGCAACACCCAATTGGTTTACACGGTTACGAATAATGGTAATGTTTTGAGATACGGCATAGTTACGAGCCTCACGTAGACGCTCATCCGTCATAACCGCAGTCATGGTATTATTGTTACCATTAGAAAATACAAGATCTTGGAACTTACGAAGGAGTATTTTCTCTGCTTGGCTACGATCATCAGCATTACGGAAACGGATCTCAACGCTGTAATTGTCGCCTTTACGGATAGAAGAGTACGGAACTTTTGCTTGGCGCAAATCGTTACGTATACCGTCCATGTTTTGTTCCTGCAATTTACTTAATGCAGTGTCCATATCGACTTCCATGAGGAAGTGAACCCCCACCACGCAGGTCTAGACCGAGTTTCATCGGCTCACCACCAACAGCTTCTAGCCATTTAGGTGTTGCAGGTGCAAGGTTTAATGCAACAACATATTGGTCACCCAGAGCGCTAACCAGTGCTTCACGAGCGCGCAATTGAATATCCGGGTTGTTGAATCGGGCAAGTACAGCCCCATTTTCCAAGGCAATAGATTTGCTCTGGATATTGTCTTTTTCTAACGTTTTTTGGACTTGGATCAGCGTTTGCTCATTGGCGGCGGTTCCCCGCACGCCAGTGATTTGAACAGCCGGATCCTCACCATATAGGTTTGGAAGCGCATAAAGCAGACCGATGAGGATCGCAGCGATCAGCATCAGATACTTCCACAAAGGATAACGGTTTAGCACGGCAGTTCCCTTCGGGAAAAATCAGAAATTAAATACCTTTCATTGTGCCTTTAGGTAAAACAGCAGCAACGAAATCACGTTTGATAGTTACTTCGGTGTTCTCACTCAGTTCAAGAACAACATAACCATTATCAGAAACTTTGGTTACACGACCAATCAAACCACCTGTTGTTAAAACTTCATCGCCCTTAGTGATTGACTCCATCAGTTTACGATGCTCTTTAGCACGTTTTTGCTGTGGACGTAAAATCATAAAATAGAAGATCAAAGCAAACACGGCGAGCATAATAATCATCGTATACGGGTTGCCCTGTGCTGGCGCGCCTGCAGATGCCGCTGCTTCAGAAATAAAAAAACTCATTCAACTTTCCTCATTGTTATTGAACGCTATTTAAAACATAAGTACAGCAAAGCTTAATATGCTACACAGATTAAGCTCATTTCGCACTTAAATTCATTCCATATTTAATGAAGGTTGGCTTTTGCCAATCTTCTGATAGAAATCTTTCGCAAACTCTTCAAAGTTACCATCTTCAATCGCTTGACGAATACCAGCCATTAAACGCTGATAATAACGCAAATTATGAATGGTATTTAGCCTTGCGCCAAGAATTTCATTACAACGATCGAGATGGTGTAAATACGCACGACTATAATGACGGCAAGTATAGCAATCACACTCAGGATCGAGTGTTGAAGTATCCGATTTATACTTCGCATTGCGAATTTTTACCACGCCATTCGTGACAAATAAATGACCATTGCGCGCATTTCGTGTTGGCATCACACAATCAAACATATCGATGCCACGGCGAACACCTTCAACTAAATCTTCCGGTTTACCAACCCCCATTAAATAGCGAGGTTTATCCGCCGGAATTTGTGGGCATACATGTTCTAAGATACGATGCATATCTTCTTTTGGCTCGCCTACCGCGAGGCCGCCTACAGCGTACCCATCAAAGCCGATCTCTACCAGCCCCTTAACTGAAATATCACGTAAATCTTCGTAAACACTACCTTGAATGATGCCAAATAGTGCGTTTTTGTTGTTTAATTCATCAAAGCGTTGACGGCTACGTGCAGCCCAACGTAAGGACATCTCCATGGATGTCTTCGCGTAATCCCAATCGGCAGGATATGGCGTACACTCATCAAAAATCATCACGATATCTGAGCCGAGATCGTATTGAATTTCCATTGACTTTTCAGGGCTTAAGAAGATTTTCTCACCGTTAATAGGGTTACGGAAATGCACACCTTCTTCTTTAATTTTACGCATAGCACCAAGGCTAAAGACTTGGAAACCGCCTGAGTCAGTCAAGATAGGACCTTGCCATTGCATAAAATCGTGTAAGTCACCATGCAATTTCATGATCTCTTGCCCTGGGCGCAACCATAAATGGAAGGTGTTACCAAGCAGAATTTGTGCACCTGTTTCTTTGACCTCTTCTGGGGTCATCCCTTTGACTGTTCCATAAGTACCAACAGGCATAAAAGCGGGGGTTTCCACCACGCCACGCTCAAAAATCAAGCACCCACGACGCGCATTGCCATCCGTGGTTTGTAATTCATATTTCACGTTTATTTCTCCTAGCAGCAGAAAAACAGTCTGTTGCTGATATTAACTTTCACAGGCGAGCAGCTTATCCACCGCCTATCTAACTCACGCTACTGCCCAATCTGCTCAAAACGAGCATCAGGATTACGCGTGATATACATAGCATCACCATAACTAAAGAAACGATATTTTTGTGCTACTGCTTCTTTATAGGCCTGCATAGTATTTTGATATCCAGCAAATGCAGAAACTAACATAATCAGTGTCGATTCTGGCAAATGGAAGTTGGTGATCAAAGCATCAACCACTTGATACTCAAACCCTGGATAAATAAAGATTTGGGTATCATCAAAAAATGGGGCAATGAGCGCATCTTGGCTCGCTTTTGCCGCACTTTCTAATGAGCGTACAGAAGTGGTTCCGACAGCGACCACACGGTTACCTCTCGCTTTACATGCCAATACGGCATCCACAACCTCTTGTGGCACCTCTGCATATTCAGAATGCATGACATGATCTTCGATAGCGTCAACACGCACGGGTTGAAAGGTTCCCGCGCCGACGTGTAAGGTGACGAACGCCATTTCAACGCCTTTTTCACGTAGTGCATCCAATAAAGGCTCATCAAAATGCAAGCCAGCGGTAGGAGCTGCAACCGCGCCAGGACGTTGGCTATAAACGGTTTGATACAGTTCTTTATCCGATTCTTCATCAGGGCGGTCGATATAAGGTGGTAATGGCATATGCCCGATTTCATTGAGGATACTCAATACATCGCGCTGATCATCAAACTGCACTTCAAATAAAGCCCCATGGCGCGCAACCATAGTCGCATTAACGCTTTCATCTTCACCTAAAATCAGCTCTGCCCCCTCTTTCGGGGCTTTAGATGCCCGAATATGAGCAAGTACGCGATGCTCATCCAGCATTCGTTCGACCAGCATTTCGATTTTGCCACCGCTCGCCTTACGACCAAATAGCCTTGCTGGAATAACACGCGTGTTGTTAAACACCAGCAGATCACCGGGTGACAGTTTCTCAAGGATATCCGTAAAAATACCATGCGTGAGCTGCCCCGTTGGGCCATCAAGGCTTAGCAGTCTACATGCGCTTCGCTGCGCTTGAGGATAATGGGCAATTAATTCTTCAGGTAACTCAAAAGTAAAATCGGAAACACGCATTGTCTTAACTTCAATCTAAAAAAACAGGCGACTAGTCTAGTGCTGAGCACTCAAAGGCGCAAGAAATAAGCGTATTTTTGCCGAAAAAACCTTCAATATTTAACAAATATTTCTCAAGTCACGAAAATTTTCTTCCTTATGTCATCGCTGCATCTCTGTTTTCTATTCGATTTCGTGCTAAACGGATATCTCTAGGCAATCTCAGATCCGTGTTAAAACAACAGACCATAGACATCTAAAGATGCGTGCACAGTAAACGGGCTATAATTTACCAAGCATCGAGTATATGATATCAACATGAACTTTCTTGCTCACTTGCATCTTGCCTATAAAGCGAATAGCTCCCTATTGGGCAATATCATGGCCGACTTCGTTCGTGGCAACCCAGAAGGCCATTATGCGCCCGATGTTGTCGCGGGGATCACTATGCATCGAGCTGTTGATAAGGCGACAGACTCTCACCCTTTAGTCAAAGAAGCGCGCGCACTGTTCAGGCCGGATTACCGTCGGGTCGCGCCGATCACACTTGACCTTGTATGGGATCATTTCCTCTCATTGCATTGGTCTAAAATCGAACAAACTATCGGATTGGCCGATTTTATCTATTATGCACGTCGCCAAATTGAACCTAATCTGCGTCATACGCCTGAAAAGTTTCAGGAGTTAAATGAGTTTCTCTGGCCCCAAAATTGGTTAATTCGCTATGCAGATAAAACATATATAGGGCAATCATTGAATGGAATGGCACGTCGGCGGCCTAAACTACATGCGCTTAGCGGCTCTTTTTGATGACTTTTTATTGCAATATAAGCCACTTGAACAGATTTTTTTCCAGTTTTATCCGCAAATGATACAACAGGCTGAACAAGGAATATTTGTCGATCACCTCACAACACTGAAGCCTTGATCAATTATCACTTGTACTTTACCGTAATAAAACTATTGTATTGATATCAATTTGTTAAATAAGTATAATTGATAGATAAAAACTATCACAGAAATTGGTATTTATACCTTTATTCTTTGTAGGGAATTTCATATTCTCTCTTGATATATTGCCTAAATAATTTGAACGGTTTGTTGGCAACCAGCGAAAGGCTTCCTAGCAGCAAAATAGCGCTATCACTAGGCACCTAACGCGGTCCAATAAGTGGTTTAAACTATTATGGATATAAAACCTTTAATTCAAACTCATAGGAGTAAATTATGGTTCTGGTAACACGTCAAGCCCCTGACTTTACTGCTGCAGCTGTTCTAGGTAACGGTGAAATTGTTGACAACTTTAACCTGAAAAATCACCTAAACGGCCGTCCAGCGGTGATCTTCTTCTGGCCAATGGACTTCACTTTTGTTTGTCCTTCAGAACTTATCGCGTTCGACCACCGTTATGAAGAATTCAAAAAACGTGGTGTGGAAGTAATCGGTGTTTCTTTTTGACTCTGAATTCGTTCACAACGCATGGCGTAAAACTCCTGTTGATAACGGCGGTATTGGTGAAGTGAAATACCCAATGGTTGCTGACGTCAAACGTGAAATCATGAAAGCATACGGCATTGAGCACCCAGAAGCTGGCGTTGCTCTGCGTGGCTCTTTCTTGGTCGACAAAAATGGCGTTGTGCGTCACCAAGTCGTTAACGACCTACCACTCGGCCGTAACATCGATGAAATGCTGCGTATGGTTGATGCGCTGCAATTCCACGAAGAGCACGGTGATGTTTGCCCAGCGCAATGGGAAAAAGGTAAAGAAGGCATGAACGCATCACCTAAAGGTGTTGCTGACTACCTGACTAAAAACGCAACTGGCCTATAATTCATAGCGTTTACTGTTTTTATGGATCGGCATAAACTTCGGTTTATGCCGATTTTTTATTTTTGACAATCCCATTTGCCCGCATTTACTTTATTCTCTGCTTTTTATTCGTCTTTTTTCAAATAATTATTGCTAGAAAGTTCTTAATTGATGCTAAAGAACAATATATCTGAGGATATATAGCGCACCATACTTTTACAGGACTGCTATTTATAATATGGTTACATTTATCCATAAATAGTTACATTTTTAACTCAATATAGCGTCAATCGTAAAGTAGGAAAAAACGATGAAATTTAAACTGTTAGCATCGGTTGTTATAGCTGGTACTTTGCTTGCAGGCTGTGATAACAACCAAACAGCCTCTGAAAGTAATTTCAAAAAATCCATTCAAGATTATCTCGATACTAAATCGGCTATTTGTATCAATACTGGCCCATTCCCTGCTGAGCTTTTAGCACAAGCAAATACTCGAAAAATAGAACAATTAGATAGTTTGGTTGATGCTGGATTATTAAACAAATCAGAAAAAAAAGTCGTTATCAAAGATATGTGGGGAACAGAACAAACAGGTGAAGGTGTTGAATTTACCTTAACGAGTGAAGGTCAAAAATTCTTTGATGAGGCAAAAGCCGAATTTTCTGGGCGTGGCAGCTTCTGTACAGGTAAGTTAGTGGTCACTGAAGTCACGAATTTCACAGAGCCAGCTGAGCGCGGTGGTCAAAAAATCTCTATCGCTAACTTTAAACAAAAAATTGAAGATGTGGCACCTTGGGCCAAAAATGAAAAAGTCATTGCCGCCTACCCACAAATCAAATCAACCCAAGAGCGTGCTGAAAAATCACAACAAAGCCCATTGGTACTGACCAATAACGGCTGGATCCATATTGCATTGTTCAACCAAAAATAAATTGGTCTCCCTAAGCAGAGCCACGATCAGGCTCTGCTTAACCCATTGTTTTATATTTTTAAGTTAATTTTTTCACTACATTGTTAACATTTCTCGATTGTATCTTTCAGTCTCTCCAGCTATTTTATGCTATACATAAAGAACACAATTAATTAACAAATGAATCACATTAGTTAATTGTGTTACTCAATTTCATAAAAAGCCCATTCCATTTTATTCATCGGGAGATACGAATGATAAAAACATCATGGCGCCCCTCTGTCCTATTACTTTCACTGCTTATCTCACCTCAACTCTTTGCCGCCTCAGAACCTGCTGTCGAGGCCAAAAAAGGAATGGTTGTGTCTTCTCAACACCTAGCCTCTCAAATTGGTGCCGACATCCTTAATGCAGGCGGTAATGCAGTTGATGCGGCTGTTGCTGTGGGATATGCCCAAGCCGTGGTTAATCCATGCTGTGGGAATATTGGTGGCGGCGGATTTATGACCATTCACCTTGCTAATGGCAAAGATCTTTTTATCAACTTTAGAGAAACCGCCCCAGAAGCCGCTAGCGCTAATATGTACTTAGATAAGAATGGTAATTTAATAAAAGATGCCAGCCTCTATGGTTACCTCGCATCGGGGGTTCCGGGAACGGTAAAAGGGCTTGATTATGCGCTCGAAAAATATGGCACAATGAGCCGCCAGCAAGTCATGGAGCCGGCAATTAAATTAGCCAGAGAAGGTTTTGTTTTAACGCGGGCAGATACCGATGTCCTAGATACCACTGTCGATCGCTTTAAGCAAGACCCAGAAGTCGCACGCATTTTTTTAAAACCTAATGGTAGTGCCTTTCAACCTGGCGATCTGTTAGTACAAACCGACTTAGCCAATACCCTTGAAAAAATTGCGAAAGAAGGCCCTAAAGCTTTCTATGAAGGCGAAATACCGAAGATCGTAGAAGAAGCGTCTAAAAAGAATGGGGGGATCTTAACCGCAAAAGATTTTGCTAATTATACGATCACCGACACCACACCAATTAGCTGTACCTATCGAGGCTATAAATTTATTTCAGCACCACCGCCTAGCTCGGGTGGGGTAACCATCTGCCAAACACTCAATATCTTAGAAGGCTATAACCTCAAAGAGATGGGGGTTCAATTCGGCAGAATATATTCATACTCTCACAGAGGCAATGCGCCATGCCTACATGGATAGAAACACTTTCCTAGGCGATCCGGCATTTGTCGATAACCCAACCGACAAGTTATTGAGTAAAGCCTACGCAGAAGAGCTACGTAAAGAGATCAAACCTAACCAAGCAACGCCATCAACACAAGTCCAACCCGGTGTAGGGCCACATGAAAAACCAGAAACCACTCATTACTCTGTTGTCGATGACAAAGGTAATGCGGTTTCAACGACTTATACCATCAATGGCCGTTTCGGCTCCGTGGTGATCCCGCCTGGTACAGGGTTCTTTTTAAATGATGAGATGGATGATTTCACCACCAAAGTTGGTGAGAAAAATATGTATGGTTTAGTTCAAGGTGAAAGAAACGCGATTGCTCCTGGTAAGCGCCCACTATCATCGATGAGCCCAACCATAGTGACCAAAGATGGTAAAGTGTTCTTAGTACTCGGCTCCCCAGGCGGGTCACGGATTATTTCAATCACATTGCAAACCGCCCTGAATATCATTGACCATGGAATGCCTCCTCAAGAAGCCGTGAACGCACCACGTATCCACCATCAATGGTTACCCGATGAAGTTTACTATGAGGAGCGTGGTGTCTCTAAAGATACCTTAGCGTTGCTCGATAAGATGGGTTACAAAATGGTAGAACAAACACCATGGGGCGCAGCAGAGTTAATTATGGTGCCCGTACCGGATGCTAAAGGAGATAAAACAGACTCATCAGGCAATGATGCCGCAGTTTCAGGCAAAGTTCGCCAAGGCTATATCTACGGTTCAAATGATGTTCGTCGTCCAGCCGGTAAAGCCGTTGGTGTCGATTAAAATCCACACTTAAAACAAATGGCGGGATAACCCGCCATTTAAATGATTAGCTAAGTGGAGAGACCCGCTTAGTGTTATCTACTAAAAAATCAACAAATTGATATTCTTAATGGTTTTCACAATCTCTTATGGCCGCAGCCAAACACCTTGATGTTGACCCACGGCCTGAAATTACCTTGCGTTATTTACGAATAAAATTATCCACAATAAGGCTGATCGCTTCTTCACTACGACCATGTAAAACCGCTTTTGCCGTATAAAGCCCCATACCGACAACACTATTAAGCTCTACATTCGGTGGCATAACCAATTCATTCGGTGAAGTATGCACGTTTAATACCGCTGGGCCATTATAATTTAGGAAGCGGATAACAGCGTCCTCCAATGCTTCTGGGGATTCAACTGATTCACCAAACATCCCTAACGCACTCGCCAGCTTACCAAAATCAGGGTTTTCTAAATCGGTATAGTTATTCAATAACCCTTCAACTTTTTGTTCTAATTCAACAAAGTTAAGCGATTTATTGTTGATGATAACGATTTTTGCCGCCAATTTTTCTTGCGTCATAGTGAGTAGATCGCCTAATAGCATCGCTAACCCACCATCACCTGACATAGAGATCACTTGGCGATTAGGAAACGCTTTTTTCAATCCTAATGCTTGAGGCATTGCGTTAGCCATGGTGCCATGTTTTAAGCTCGTTAATGTTCTTCGCTGCCCATTGGTATTGATATAGCGCAGCATCCAAACCATTGCAGAACCCCCCATCTGCCGTAAAAATAGCGTCGCTATCTGCATGCTTATCGAGTAGCTGAGCAAGGTATTGAGGGTGGATGACATGAGCTTTCGCCCCTTTTTCTAGCCAGCTAATTTTTTTCGAGTGTCTTTTTGTGCAAATCGACAGATTTACGTAAAAAATCATCATCGGTTTTATTGTCAATTAAAGGCAATAATTGCAATAAGGTTTCATTGACATCACCATTAAGCCCTAAATTGACAGGGTGGCGTTTACCGATATTTTCTAAATTAATATCAACTTGTACGATGGTTGCTTTTTCAGGGAAAAATTGAGGCCATGCGAAATCAGTACCTAACAGCAGCAAAGTATCGCAGTTTTTTAACATGGTAAAACCGGACTCAATACCGATCATTCCCGTCATTCCCACATTATATGGGTTATCATATTCAATAAAATCTTTGGCTCGTGAGGTATGTGCAATTGGCGCTTTTAATTTTTCTGCCAATTGAAGAAGTGCTCCTCTGGCATCTTTACTACCAATCCCCGCATAAATACCTATTTTCTTACCTTTATTTAATACATCTGCCAGCGCTTTAATATCTTCTTGAGCCGGGATAATTCGCGGTTGATGATAATTGACGGCTATTTTATTTGGATAGTCTATTTCAGACTTACTTATATTTACTGGAAGAATAATAACAGCGACACCTTTTTGACTTAAAGCTGCACTAATGGCATTTTTTGTCACTTCAATCGCTTTATCAGGGCTAATAATTTCTTCGCAGAATACTGAGCATTCACTATAAACGGATTTAAAATCGACGTATTGAGGGAAAGAACTATCGGTTGTATTAGTATCTAATTGGCTTGCAATCAAAATAACAGGCGCGCCATTGCGATGTGATTCATATAATCCATTAATAAAATGTAAGCTTCCAGGTCCACAGGAGCCTGCACATGCGGTGAGTTGGCCTGAAATAAAGGATTCGGCACCGGCGGCAAATCCCCCAACCTCCTCATGCCTTACATGGATCCACTCCATCTTACTTTCATGTATCGCATCCGTGACATAATTTAAGGTATCACCAACGATGCCATAACAGTGGCTTCACACCTGAATTTTGGAGAATATCAACAATCACGCTAGCAACATTTTTTTTCATGCAAGGCTCCAATAGCAGATTATTTCTTATAAACAAAAGATCACAGATGACTCTTGTCTACATATTTATATTATTAATATCACAATAAGTAATAACTGCAATTAAAAGCACTATTTTTATTTTAAACCTTTCTTTTTATGATATTTTTCCGTCAGAATAAGAAGTAAAAAAGGAGCTAATAAGCTCCTTTTTCTATTATTGAATATTGATATTTTTAGGCTTGTTTATGTTCGGCTGCGGGTGTGATCACTCGGTCACAAATTGCCGCTACAATTAACACCACAAATGATGGTAATAACCATGCCAAATCTTGTTGATATAAGGGAATTCCAGTCATCCAATCAGGAATATACGTTTTCAGATGATCTGACGCTTTCGCTGCACCAATTAACCCCACGATAAAACTGGTCAACATGGTTGGGGCAATCACCACACTTGGGTTACGCCACCACTTTAAAGTAAAGCTTAATAAAATAAGCACAATACAAGGTGGGTAAATCGCCACTAATACAGGAACAGAAAACGCAATCAGTTTACTTAATCCAAGATTAGAAACGACCATGGAGAATGCACCAAGTACCAAGACTAGCGTGCGGTAAGAGATTGGCACATAGCGGCTAAAGAACTCCGCGCAAGCACAGGTCAAACCAACAGCCGTCACCATACAGGCAACAAAAATCAATACGGCAAGGAAGAAGCTACCATAGTTACCAAATGTATACTGAACATAGGCATGCAGAATATCAGCACCATCTTGAGGGTTTGGAATAATGGATGCGCTGTTTTCACCTAATTTAAATAGTGAAAGGTAAACCAGTGTCAGTAGCACTCCCGCAATCAGCCCCGCCCACATGGTATAGCGGGTCAGCAGTGAGGAGTTTTCGATACCTCGCGAACGAGCCGCATTAACAATCACGATACCAAAGACCATTGCCCCCAATGTATCCATCGTCAAATAGCCATTGATAAAGCCATTTGAGAAGGCCATATCGCGGTATTCATCTGTTGATAACATAGGTTGACCTGCCGGCCAAAGCACAGCCGCAACACCAAGGATAGCAAGGGCTAACATTTTTACAGGTGCCAGTATGTGACCTACACTATCCAGCAGTTTACCTGGGTATAGAGAAATACCGATGACTAGCACAAAATAGACTGCACTATAAATTAATAATGATATATCTGATTCGCCACCAAGTAGCGGTGCAATCCCCACTTTGTAAGAAACCGTCGCAGTGCGAGGCGTGGCGAATAGCGGGCCAACGGACAGGTAAGCAACAACAGCAAGCAATAGCCCCGCCGTTTTACCAACAGGTGTACTTAGGGCTTCAATACCCCCACCCACTTTGGCTAATGCCACAACGGTTAAAACAGGCAACCCCACACCTGTAACCAAAAAGCCTAGCGCGGCAGTCCACACTTGCTCGCCAGCCTGTAAGCCAACCATTGGTGGAAATATGATATTTCCAGCACCAACGAAGAGCGCAAAGGTCATAAAACCTAAGGCAAGAATATCTCTGGATGTTAAACGATGAGCCATATTTTATGTTAAATCTTTGTAACGGTGTTAGAAAATATAGAGTAACCAATCAGTAACTCTTTGAATTATAAATGGCGGTATAGAATTCTAATTAACAAGTTGATAAACAATACAATGTGTACGATTTATCACATCAGGCAAGATTAAAAATCAAAAAACAGAAAAAATCGCCAATAACTGGCTACAAGTAAAACTTTTATAGGGAAAAAAGGCAATAGCAAACCTAAAAACAAGAATAAATCTCTAAAGTATTTTTTATAACTAGTGATTACTGTCAGTAAAATAAGAATATGCGCTATATGATTTGAACAAAAAACAACCAATTAAACCATTATTTATCTTATCTTTTAAATCGATTATGGTTTTGCAAAGCGAAATATAGGTTTTTTAGAAAACAGAAATTTTTAATAACCCATCACAAATATAGAGAGATTCATTTTTTAAATAAGAAGGAGCGACATATCTGGCGGTGATAATGATATGTTGGATTGGGTCGATAAGAACGGCTGTTTGCCGCTCTCATCGAGGTATGTCACGTCTTTAATGAAGTGTTTTAGCTGTTTTTTTGTCTGATACGATCAATACAGGAGGCAGGGTAAAAGAGAATTCGCTCCCCTTGCCTAACTGACTGGTTATCATTAATTGGCTATTATGATGCTGCAAAGCGTGTTTGACGATCGCTAAACCAAGCCCCGTTCCTCCCCCTGTTTGGCGAGACCTCGCCTTATCAACACGGTAGAAACGTTCAGTTAAACGTGGAATATGCTCTGGGGGGATCCCCAACCCATTATCAGCAACGCCAAAACGTGCCCCATTATGTGTTTTCTGCCAACTGACTTGGATCGTTGTTCCTTCCGGTGTATGCATAATGGCATTATAGACCAAGTTAGCCACCGCACTACGAAGCTGCTCTTCATTACCGTAAACATACAGCTTTTCATCAACCATAAATTTAAACTGTTGCCGCCCTTGGCTTAAACTCATCGCTTCCTGTTCAATCATTTTTAAAATTACAGGAATATTTACCTGCTCATCTAAATTAATATGAGGCGCCACTTCAATGCGAGATAACTGTAACAGTTGTTTAATCAAATTATCCATTCGATGCGCCTGCTCTTGCATTACCGTTAACGCTTTTTTGTTGGCAGCTGAGGCATTTTCTTGATCATCTAATACTTCAAGATAACCTTGGATCACCGTTAGTGGTGTGCGTAGTTCATGGCTGACATTCGCAAAAAAGTCTCTACGTGCTTTTTCTAATCGGCGCTTTTCCGTGACATCCCTCGCAACCATTAATAGCTGACCTTCGGTATAGGGTAAGACACGAAATTCAACAATAGCGCCACTGTTTAGCTCTATCGTTAACGCTTGTTCATAGTTTTGTAATGTAAAATAACGGCTGAAATCTGGATAGCGTAATAAATTAAAAATCGGTTGCCCGCTATCTTCCGGCCAACGAAAACCTAATAAATGTTGAGCATGGCGATTACACCAGAAAATATTCCCTTCAAGAGTCATCATTACGACGGCATCAGGGAGAGATTCTGCGCCACTGCGAAAGCGTTTGATCAACTGCCCTAATTCACGCCGACGTTTTCGGTTGCGCTGCTGAAGCTGATAGATCCCATAAAAGATTGGCTCCCAGCCGCCTTTACCATCAGGGGGCAGCATGCTCCGATCAAGCCATAACCAATATGACAACTTCATCAAGTTATAACTGTGCCAAATCAGCGCTGCGGTCAATGAGATGACTAAAAGCCATGCAAGATGGCCGATAAAAATCGATAAGATTAATGCAGGTAAGATGAATAAAAACAGCCCCCAAATTAGCTGTTTCCATGATAGGCGTTCAAGCACTGGTATCTCCTGTTATTGATCAGTAACGCACTGAGAAGCGATAACCAGTACCACGCACTGTTTGAACCATTTTATCATGCCCTTCAGCCTCCAAGGCTTTTCTGAGGCGGCGGATATGCACATCAACCGTTCTATCTTCAACATACACATTCGCTCCCCATACATAATTGAGTAACTGCTCGCGGCTATATACTCGTTCAGGGTGAGTCATAAAGAAATGCAGCAGCTTATACTCCGTCGGCCCCATATCAATAGGAGTGTCATTACTGCTGACCCGATGAGACGTTGGGTCTAGTGTTAACCCGTTCATTTCAATAATGTCTTCTGTTGCCATCGGGGAAATACGACGTAGAATGGCTTTCACACGAGCGACGAGCTCTTTGGGTGAAAACGGCTTTATTAGGTAATCATCCGCCCCCACTTCCAAGCCTTTTACGCGGTCCTCCTCCTCCCCCTCTTGCGGTTAACATCATCACAGGAATATCGCGCGTATCACTGTCACGTTTCATGTGTTTTAATCACTTGAATGCCTGAACCACCAGGGATCATCCAGTCTAATAAAACAAGGTCGGGTAATGGATCAACTAACTGCGCGATGGCGGAATCATAATCATCAGCTTCAATCGACTGAAAACCATTCTGCTCTAATACAAAACAAACCATTTCTCGGATGGGCGCTTCATCTTCAACCACTAGAATGCGTCTTGCCATGATTAATCCTGTAAATAAGAAGAGATCATTAAAAGTGAAAGCATTATGCGTCACTTTTATGACAGAATTATGAATACCGTCATCAAATAACAATAATCCTTTCTATATTAGCGGTAAATTGTCATTTAAGTGAAACATTCTCGTCATACTTTACATTGTCGCGCCTGCTGCTTCGCCTATCGTTATCACATTGAATTGTCTGCTTGTTCAGAGATCCCCTTAAAGGGTCATGATAGGGTATACTGAGCATAGTATACATATAAAGCCGTAGGAAGGAGCCTTCATGCGTATTATCCATACCTCTGACTGGCACCTTGGCCAGTATTTTTTCACTAAAAGCCGCGCAGCCGAACATCAACAGTTTTTAACTTGGCTTATTGAGCAGGTCAAACTTCATCAAGTTGATGCCATGATTGTTGCGGGAGATATTTTTGATACCGGCTCCCCCCCCAAGTTATGCCCGTGAGCTTTATAATCAATTTGTCGTCTCGCTACAGCAAACAGGTTGCCAATTGGTGATCCTAAGTGGTAACCATGACTCTGTTTCCGTCTTAAATGAAACCAGTTCACTGCTTGCCTATTTGAATACGGATGTCGTCACTTCAGGAGCAACGCCCCATGTGATCACATTAAAGAATGCACAAGGGCAACCCGGAGCACTGTTGTGTGCGATCCCTTTTCTACGCCCTAGAGATATTCAATTAAGTGTTGCAGGACAGAGCAGTGAAGAGAAGCAGCTATCATTACAAACAGCCATTCGTGACTATTACCAAGCTAGCTATCAGCTTGCCGAGCAGCAGCGGCAAACTATGGGGTTAGATATCCCAATTATCGCAACGGGGCATTTAACGGTTGTCGGGGCTGAATTGACGGACTCTGTGCGTGATATCTATATTGGTACTTTAGACGCATTTCCCTCTGCCGCTTTCCCTCCGGCTGACTATATCGCCTTGGGGCACATTCATCGTCCGCAAGTTATTGGTCAACAGCAACATATTCGCTACTCTGGTTCACCGATTGCATTAAGCTTTGATGAAGCGAACCAACAAAAAAGTGTTTGCTTAGTGGAGTTTGATGGCCGCGAACTGTCGCAGATCCACCAACTTGCGATCCCAACTTTTCAACCTTTGCAAACACTAAAAGGGTCACTTGCAGACATTCAAAAGCAGTTACATGCACTCTCTATCGAGCCAGATACGCCCCCCAGTTTGGTTAGATATCGAAGTCGCTTCACAGGACTATCTTGCTGATATCCAACAACGTATCGAAAGTATTATCAAAGGCTTACCCGTTGAAGTTGTATTGTTACGCCGTGCACGTAAACCACAAAACCCCCAACAAGCTCTCGCTAATGAAACCTTAAATGAGCTTACCGCCGAAGAGGTATTTTTGCGTCGTTTAGCGGAAGAGTCGCTAGATGATAAAGAAAAAGAGCAGCGCTTATTAGTACTCTTTAGGCAATCTTATGACGCTTTGCGTGCTGAGTTAGAGGGAAATTCATGAAAATCTTAAGTCTACGCCTAAAAAATATTAACTCTCTAAAAGGTGAATGGAAAATTGACTTCACCCAAGAGCCGTTTGCTAGCCAAGGATTGTTTGCGATCACAGGCCCTACTGGAGCGGGTAAAACCACCTTACTAGATGCTATTTGTCTCGCACTCTATCACCAAACACCTCGTTTAAGTACACTATCCGTTAAACAGAATGAGCTTATGACACGCCATACTGGCGAGTGCTTGGCTGAAGTGGAATTTGAGGTCAAAGGTATCGCTTACCGCGCATTTTGGAGCCAACGACGAGCCAGCAACAAGCCAGAAGGAAAATTACAACCGCCAAAAGCCGAGCTAGCGACTGTCAGTGACGGCAAAATCATTGCGGAAAAAGTCAGTGACATACGAGAACAAATTGTTCAGATCACAGGGCTAGATTTCGGACGGTTTACAAAGTCTATTTTGCTTTCACAAGGGGATTTTGCCGCCTTTTTAAATGCGAGCGAAAAAGAGCGAGCCGATCTGTTAGAAGAGATCACCGGCACGGAAATTTATAGTCAAATATCCAGCTATATCTATCGCCAGCACAAACAGGTCAAAAATGATTTAGAGATTTTAAAAGCTCGAGCGCAAAGCATTCATTTGCTCACCGAAAGCGAACATCAAGCCCTCATCGAACAACAAACCGTATTAGCAGACCAAGAAAGGCAGCTTAATCAAAAACGAACGCGAAACCAACAAGCGTTATATTGGCAGCAACGCCAACAACAGTTAACTGCCCGCTTACATCAGTTAGAGCTTGATCAACAGCAGGCTGAAAAGGCATATCAAGACGCTGAGCCTCAGTTTAAAAAACTCTCAGACAATCTGCCTGCCGAAAATTTGCGTCCTTTATGGCAGGATGTGGAACGCCAACAACAGGCATTAAATGAATTATTAGAGAAGCAACAGAGCCTTTCACAACAGTGTGAAAATAACACTCAACAACTTGCGCCTTTACAAGCACAACTTGCTCAAGTCCAACATGAGCATAGCCAGCACCAAAATTATGTTCAGCAGCAAACCGTGTTGATCGATACCCACGTTCGCCCATTAGATAATGCGATTCTTCATCTACACCAACAGATTAAAAGAAATTTCAGAACAAAAAGAGCAATATCACACGGAATATCAATCGAAGCACAGCTTAATTACTCGAACCCAACATCAAGCTCATTTGGACCGTGAAGAGTTACAGCAAATTGAACATTACCTACAGCAACATCCCCAAGATGCGGCTATTACCCAACAAATAGGTTTATGGCGGCAACAAGGTCAATTTATTGATGAATTGAGTCAAAAAGTACAAGCCTTAGAGCAAAAACAACAACTACTGCAACAAGAGCAGTCAGCATTAGTTAGCGAGCAACAACAGCAAATTGAGCAAAATGCCCAAACGCAGCACCAACTTGAACAGGATACTGCGGCATATCAACTCGTTGAAAGTCGCTATCTAGAGTGGCAAGAAAAACAAGATATTGAACAACTTAATCAATCAATAGAACAGCTACACACCAGATCACAACATGCCCAACTTTTACCTTTATTGTTATCTCAATGGCAAGAGCAGCAAAACCAATTAAAAATCAAACAACACCAGCAAGAGGAACTAACCCAATCAATTTCTCAGGCTGAAAAGCAGCTCCAGCTAACTGAAACACAAATTACGCACCTTCAGCCTCATTTAACAGATTTGAATGCGCGGTTACGCTTAGAGCAGAAAATCGTCAGTTTAGAAAAGGAGCGCCAACAACTTATTGCGGGTGAGCCTTGCCCACTTTGTGGCTCTACCGAACACCCTGCAATTGAACAATATCAATCTGTAGAGCCAACGCAAACTGAACAGCGCTTAATCGCATTAACCAAACAGTTAGAAGAGCTTAAGCAAACGCAAGTCACTCAACAGTCGCTACTGCAAAGAGAAATGCAGCGCCAAGCAGAAAATCAACAGGCACAACAGCAGCTTATAGCTCAAGAGCGTCAGCTGCGAACACAATGGATGACCGCGTGCCAGAAAGCTCTCGCCCCTGAACTGACCACGACTCATGCTGCCGTAGAGCAGTTGCTCACGGATATCCAAAAACAGTTATCAGAGAAACAGCAGTCATTACAGGCGTTCACCGCCCTCGAACGTGAATATCAACAACTTAAACACCGATTACATGAGCAGCAGTCATTAAATAAACAGCAACAATCCTCGCTCGCCTTGCTTACTGAACGAATTAAGCATCAGCACCAACTTATTGATGAAACACAAAAAGAGCATGTCGTACACCAACAGCGCCATAATCAGCAGCAGCAACAGCTCCACGAGGCTTTGGCTGAATTTAGGTTGCCTGAAAGCGAAAGTTTTGAACAGTGGTTTACGTTACTAGAGCAGCGTGGTCAGCTATATGCTGCGAAAAAACAAAGTGCGCAAGATATTAGCCAAAAAATAGCGGTCGCTGAGGCGACGTTGCAAGTTGAGTTAGCTCAACAAACCCATTTAAGTAAACGGCTAGAAAATACGCAACAGCAATTGCAACAGTTACAACAACAGGTTGAACAAAAACAGGCGGCACGGCAGCTATTACTTGATGGGCAATCTATTTCACAATTTATGGGTAGATTGCAAGATCAGCAAAACAAACTGGCTCATCAGCAACAACAACTTAATGAGCAGGTCACGCATCATGAAAAACACTTAGCTTCTCTAAAAGGCAGCCTTAACGAGGTCATCACGACGATAGAAAAGACACGATATCAGTTAACCACAGCACAGCAGCGCTTCGAGCATGCCCTTTCGACTAGCCCATTTGCAACACAGCAAGCATTCTTAGCCGCACTATTATCGCCGGATGAAAAGCTGCAACTTGAACAATTGCAACAACGATTACTCCAGTCACGTTTACAAGCGCAAACCCGTTATAAAGAAGGTGAGCGCGCACGACAAGAACATTTGGCCCAAAAGCCCGATGATCATATTGAGGTAAGCTTGGAGGAGTGGCAGCAAGCAATTACTCAGCTTGATGAGGAGATTAAAAATCTCAATAAACAACAGGGGCAGATCTTCAGCCAACTCGAAGCAGACAAACAACAACGTCACCAACAACGTGGCTTATTACAAGAAATCGAGCAGAGCCAATCCCACTATGAAGATTGGGGATATCTCTGCGAACTGATTGGCTCAGCGGAAGGAGATAAATTCCGCCGCTATGCGCAAGGGCTAACCTTTGATTGCCTCATTTCTCTCGCTAATCTGCGCTTGGATAAGCTACATGGTCGCTATTTGCTAAAACGTAATCATAATGCGGATCTGGAATTACAAGTGATTGATGGCTGGCAGGCCGATACTATCAGGGATATTAAAACCCTCTCTGGCGGAGAAAGTTTCTTAGTCAGCCTAGCGCTTGCTCTCGCATTATCGGATATGGTGAGTAACAAAACTCAACTCGAGTCTTTATTTCTCGACGAAGGCTTTGGCACACTCGACCCTGAAACATTAGATATTGCCTTAGATGCGTTAGAAAGCCTGAATGCATCCGGAAAAACGATTGGGGTAATTAGCCATGTTGAAGCGATGAAAGAGCGAATTTCTGTACAGATCCCCGTGAAAAAGACCAACGGTTTTGGCTTTAGTGAATTACCTAGCCGATATCGTATCCGTTAAAATATAAATGGCGCTTTATCATAGGAACAAGACATTCCTAGATAAAAGCGCCTTACCACATCAATCAAAAATTTCTTTCAATTTTCTATCATGAAGGGCTGATAGATGCTCCCCAATGCAATCATAAAAAATAACAATTTGTATTTAATTAATTTTAATAAAAAACAATTAAATTGACTCAGCCGAAAAATTTGAACCTTACCGTTAATTTTTTTTTCTATGATTTTCCCTTCACAGCGCTATAGTAATACTTAACAAATAGCTAGGAGACTCACATGTCAAACGCATTTATTGAAATGATTAAAAATCGTCGCACTATTTATAACCTCGGCGATGCATTACCAGTTTCTGAAGAGCATGTTACAAAATTAATTAAAGAAGCAGTAAAACATTCACCTTCTTCTTTTAACTCACAAACATCACGTGTTGTGATCTTATTTGGCGCAGAGCATAAAAAACTGTGGAACATCACCAAAGAAACATTGCGCGCCATCGTGCCAGAACAGGCATTTGCAGCTACTGAACAAAAAATTGATAGCTTCGCTGCGGGTGCTGGCTCTATCTTATTTTTCGAAGATATGGCGGTCGTGAAAGGCTTACAAGAGCAATTCCCACTTTATGCCGACAATTTCCCAATCTGGTCAGAACAGGCCAGCGGTATCGCACAATTTGCGGTATGGACAGCCTTAGCGCAAGAAAACGTCGGGGCATCACTGCAACACTATAATCCACTCATTGATACTCAGGTACAAAAAGAGTGGGGAACACCTGATAATTGGGTACTACGTGCTCAAATGGTATTTGGGTCAATTAATGCTCCTGCGGGTGATAAAGACTTTATGGATGATGAAATTCGTTTCAAAATCTTTAAATAATCAGAATAAAATTCGAATAAAAAGCCCTTGTTGATTAAAACAAGGGCAAATCACCTGCCAAATAATGTGATATATCACTTTTCAATACCAGCCAACACCAAGGGATCCGATTATTATTGATATGCAATATCAATTAGTTATTCCACAACCCATGCTATCAAACGCTAATCCTTTAGAATATAAAATCAATTAATAGCAATCTAATAAAATTTCATATTGATAATCTCTATTAGATACCGACTTATTGTCGGTATCTATCTATTTTTAGCCATCTTTTTAGAATATTACACTAAATAAATTCGTTTAAATTTCATACTATTACAAAATAAACTAAATAAAATCGATATTTTATTAGCATAAATCATATTTTTTACTCGTATTTGAACTAAACTAGTCAGTGAGAATTTTGTAACGCGCTACTCGTGTTATTTAACTAGCGCTAGTTCAACTAGGAGGTAGAAGCAATGAAATGTTTATCCTCAATTGTAACAGTGACTGCTTTACTCATTTCCAGTTTTACTTTTACCCATGCTGCAACCAATCGAATCGGAGGTGGAACCATTACTTTTATTGGCTATGTCTATGACCACAATGCGCAGTTAAAGTATCCAGTAGCGAACAAATTGATCTTGAATGTTTCCGCAATGGTAAAAATATCACCAAAACCAGTTCACTTAAAAATGCCAAAAAACTCAGTTCTGATTTTGTAAAAGTCGAATATAATCAATTCAACAATAAACCCACTCTAAATGTGACCTACGATTAATGCTCTTTATTTATTAAAAGAGTTAGCGAAATCTTGCTAACTCTTTCAACGATACTAAATTAACTAAGCTTTTATTTGATAGTTAAATTTAATTAGTATTTAACGTTATGGTCATTTTACTGTTTGCTTTACCTGGTTTAATTGGCTCAGTTCCATAACGAACATAGCGTGCTGTAAAGTTTAATAGCAGCTCATGTGTTGCAGCGCCTGTCGTTGGCACAGAAACGCTAGTCCAATTATTTGCTGTAGGAATTGGTGAATCAATTGCTCCTAAACGAAGTAGTTTATTTCTCTGCCCCGATGAATTTAATATTTCTATCGCGACCCCTTTTGCTGTCGAGCCTAAATTAGGATCTAATAATAAATAGTCAACCTCATTCATAGCCCTATTTTCTTCACCAGGTGCAAAACCATAACTAATTTTAGCCCCTTTCTGACATTCTAATGTGAAAGAAAAAGGAGTAGGAGTTGATGGAATATCATTTGATGAATGGCTACCTAAATAAACGGTTGATGTCGACGATTTCAAACCACAAGTTGTAACCTGACGTCCCCCGACTGGACGCTGACGTATTTTAAAAAAAGTGTAGCCTGCGGGTTCATAGTTATTATTTATCGTATTATTGATCCCAGGGCCTTTGAACCCAACAACCCCTCTATTAACGACCCCAACGGTACCTAACGAGTTACCACTGACATTTTGCTGAGAGCGAACCTGTTCAATAGAAAGACCCGAAAAATGTTTCAGCTTAATATTAATTTTTTGTGGGTTATCAGGATCTATGTCATATGCCATAGGCTTCGCATTCACCACATTATCAAATTGATATGAAGCATCTCTATTCATACCTAGAAATAGTTCAAAAGCCATTCCTTGAATATTCGTTCCCCAATATTTTATATTGTCATACGTAAACGCGGGAGCGGCGTTATCGAAAATATAAGTTTTAGGTAAATAGTATATTTCAAAAATAGAGGATGCATCAGCAATATCACATTTAAAAACGACACGATCTGGCGGAGCGCCCATTAATGATGCCATTTGAGTGCTCGTTATAGAATCAAAAGCAATTCTTGTTCCAGCAGGCTGAAATTGTAACCCATATATACTGACGTCAACCTTAGAGCCAATACTCACTTGTGTTCCAGGTATCCCACCATTTTGGATAATACAAGTGGAATTTGCTGTTCCAGCGAAAAATAAAATCATAAAACCAATTGATGTTATGGCTCGTTTAGATATAAACATAACGCCCCCAAAATACTTGTTAACGAATAAGTCTTTTTTAAAAACTTATGGGTAAATTAATAAAAAACATAATGATTAATAAGCCCAATACTGAATAGTTAATCTTTAAAAGATACTAATTTTCATATTTTAGAAAAGTATCGGAACTTATTAACCCTAAAAACCGTAAATTAAATAAGGCATAGTAGCACTTTAAGAAATCATTTCTTCTTAAACAACATACAACCTTAATAAAAATAACAAACAGATTCAGAAATAGAACTATTACTTGAGATGTTATAATCAAACTTACAACGTTGATGACTACCTTCACCCCATTTAACAATAACTGTTCCTTGTTCAGATTGAGAATTAAAATGTACTAAGCCACCTTGCCCAACTAAACCAATCTTATTATTATTTTCATCATAAATATCGGCACCAAACGGCACTGCTTTTTTATCTTGTAAAATAATACGATAAGTAATGTTGTTACCTTTTTGTGTATTAAATTTCACTAATACCGCAGACCCTGCATAAGGTGCTATCTTGGCTAAGTTATTATCTAATTCAACATCTGTATCCATATTTTCTGTATTAAGATACAGTGTATTATATTGATAAGGTACTAATGAAGGTACAACGGCTTTTCCGCTATCATTAATAACAATATTACTCCATGAGGCTACTGATGCACCTTCCGCTTCATTAGCTTCCACAATCGCAAAAGTATCACTTAAATAACGAGATGGAATAACGCCACCTTGATAAGCCACTAATGCACCACTTGCTCCCACCGATAATGACTTGTAATTATTACCTTGTGAATAACCCGCGTTTACAGAAGCCGAAGAGAAATCTTTCTGAATATTTCCAGAGAAGCTACTGTTTGAATTACCAATATCACTCGCTGTCGCGTTCCAAGAAATAGAATTATCTTCACCGAAAGAGCTACTAATTGTCGTATTATTTGACCAACGATGATCTGAATCAGAACGTGTTATGGAGCTACTTAATAACGTATTCTGTTCTGGATACCAAAGTGAGAATGGTACAGAGACGTTAAACATATAGTTATTATCTCCACCCTGATCGCCATTTCGATACATTTTTATATAGGTGAAGCTATAACCAATACCTTTAAAGTTATTCATATAGCCAGCTTGCAATTGCTTAGTATCTGGCAAATTATCACGCCAAGTTTGCAATGAACCACTGACATACACAGTACCATAATCCGCTAAATTTTGGTTAACCGTTAATACATATTGGGAACGTCTTGGGTTAATGCTTTCGCCATTAAACAAATAACTATCACGATAAGAACTTGCTTCATATAAGCTTAAATAGTTCTGCGATTCATAACGGTAACCAGCTAACGCAATATTTGTACCAGTGGCATTAATGTCTTTATTCCACGTGACTCGCGCACGAGCACCGTTATAGGTACGTTTATTGTCTAATTCAGCTTTTGAGCTTGCCATATCAAAGCTAAATGCACCGACTTGTGTATTAACCGCAAAACCTAATAACCCAGATTGGTATTTATTGGAATACTGCACCCCTGCAAATGGCGTTAGAATATTACTTAAACCATATTTTATTGTTGATTGAGCAAAAATATCGGAAGAAGTATGATCACCCCGTAACTTACCACTCACAATGCTATAATCAATCTGACCCGGTCTTAATAAACCTGGTACCGTTGAGAATGGCACGACAAACGTGGAAACACTGCCATTTGCTTCAGTCACTTCAACAGTTAAATCACCGCCATAACCTGTTGCATAAAGGTCATTGATCGTAAATTCACCGGGAGAGACATTCGTTTCGTATATTACAAAACCATTTTGTATTATTCTTACCCGAGCATTACTATTTGCAACACCCCTAACTGTTGGCGCAAACCCTTGCATTGATTGTGGACGCATTCGGTTATCAGTCGCTAATTCAGCACCGGTATACGAAAAGCTATCAAATAGGCTTCCATCGGTAAAAGATTGCCCAACCGTTAATTCACTTTTTATTTGTGGAATAGCTCTCTGAACATACGTTCTGATGCTTTCATGATGAAATTTATCATCTTCATTGTATTGCAAATTAGATTGATGGCGAATTCTAAACAAGCCTAAATTAAGCCCAGCCGATATATTTCCGTAAGCAGAATGTTCGTCCTTACCATGACTACGAGTACTATACCCATTAAGGTTATAGTTCATAAAAAAAGCAGGAACCCCTTCATTAAGAGCACTGATTGGTACAGAGCCGCGTGCTGAATACTCCACCATTGCTTGAGGAATTAAAATATCTAATCGTAATATATCTTGCTTTAAATTAACTTGAACATCTTTTGATAATGATTTTAAGTCTTCACATTCACCATTAGACTCTATTAGCCCTAAATATTCTGGTTTTATGTTAAACCCATCAACATCTTCTTTGGTTAAACAAGGAACAACACGTCCCTGTTCATTTTCATAAAATCTAATCTCTTTATTATAAAGAAATTCATTATTTAAATATAAATCGACATACCAATTACCTGGAGTAATTTGGTCTTCTGTTAATTTATCTATTGATATATCTTTAGCATTACCTAATAAGAACCCCTCATTGTAAGAGTATTTCTTTTCATTTTGGTTTTCTTCTACCGCTAATGCAAATCTACCATACCCTAAAGACAAAGAAACAAGAACAAAAAGTAATTTTATTTTCATAGCAATACCATTTATTATAAATTAGACTCGTAGGAATCTAAGCCACCATAATCATTAATGACTGAGTAGCTAACTTTTTTTGCATTAATAAAATCATTGGGTATTGCTACACCTTTTCCTCTATTCAGATAAATATCAGAGAATGGCGCAACCATATTCCCTTCTAAGCTTAACTTTCTATTCCCTTCAGATAATGTAACATCCTGAAAAGTAATAAACCATGGCGAGTTATTTTTAACAAGCAACTCATTTCCTTTTGCCGTTTTCTTTATTGAGAAAGAAAGTTTTTCATTAACCTGTGCAGGCATTTTAATGTCTGTTGGTCGATAAAATAATTTCACTCTTGTTCGAATGGCAATTTGCATTGTATTCTTATTTTGAGAAGCAGTATCTTCATTCTCAGGTGGAATTTCTAACACGTTCAAATAAAAAACAGACTCTTTATCTTTTGGTAAAGAATCACCAAGATAAGTTAACCTTAAATTTTGACCTGCTCCAGCAGACATTTTAAATATCGGTGGTGTAATTGAAAATGGAGTTTTAATATTTTCAGGTAACTCATTAGGATCTCCATTATCTAGCCAAACTTGCACCAAAGCTGGCCATTTATTATCATTAACCAACTGTACTGTTTTACTTTTAGATTTTTCATTATATATAACACGAGTGCCATTAATAATAACGCTGGCATACATGGATGTTGATACAATGAATAATGAAATAAATAAAACGATTTTATTTATGATAGATAGCCTAGTTATCATAATGACCTAACCCTACTCTAAGTTGTAATAATTTAGTCTTTTATTGATCTGCCAGGGGAATGAATTCCCCCGGCAGAATTAACTTATTATGGATAAGTCAATGTATAGTTAACTTGTGCTGTAACAGCACCTGGAGCGGTTACTACATCTTTCGCATAATAGAATGCTTGGTATGCCAATGTAGCTGCACCATTAACGATTGGCTGGCTACCTGCTGGCGCGCCGTTTACTTTCGCAGCGTTACCAGCTTGGTCTGCTAAACCGATCTGTACGTTAGCAGGTGCAGTTGTTGGGATAAGATTACCAGTTACTGCATCACCACTTGTCAAACTTTCGAAGTTTGCTGCTACATCAACACCACTAACGCTACAGTTAGCCAGTTCGATAGTGAATGATGTATTACCTGCTGTTGCACCAGCAGAACTCAATGCAGTAGTCGATACTGTTGGCAGAGTGACTGTGAAGTCACCACCATTACCCGTAGTGACATCACAAGTTGTTGCAGTGATTTCACCGTTGAACGTAATAGTACCATCTGCCGCTAATGCTGATGCCGAAATTGACGATGCAATGAATAAAACTAAAAGTGATTTTTTCATATTTAACCTTTGTTAAGATAAAACAATTCCAATCCTTTATTATTAAAAATAAGGACAACTGACTACACATTTAAGTAAGAGCTAAATCCATTTAAGACAACATTCCAAAAACTAAATAACTAAAGTATTCGCGACAAATATATTTTTATCGTAAATAGTTTTGTCATAATCAGACAATAACACGACGATATCTACATTAAAGGCATTAGCAAATTTTGCTAATGATTCGACATCAATTCTATTAACTCCACGTTCAAATCTAGAAATTTGCTGTTGGCTTATTCCTGTTATTTTACCTAATGCTTCTCCACTCCAACCATTTTGCAATCTCAGTGACTTTATTCTTTGCCCAACAGACAATGAATATTTATATCTTTCATTTTCCATATGCGGGTACCTCTGAATTTATTATTCACACATTGATTCAGATTAGTTCTTGTCAAATATATTACGTATCCATAATTTAAAAACAAATAACACCACTCACGAAAGAGTAAAATATATTATGAAAATAAAAATAGAAACTAGAATTATCGAAAGTCAAACAACGCCAATAAAAACATAATGTTAATCAAATATCCCAAACCAGAATTAACATCTGATTTAGAAATCAACAAGCAATTAAAGAAGATAAAAAATCTACTTAATGTTGAAAAATCGACATTAACACCAAAAAAATCAATTTTATGTATTAATATATATCAACCTATTTGCATTTTTAGATTATCATCATTAATACTCGCGATTGGAGTAACTCATTTATATTAAAATTTAATCATAAATCAATCATCAATAATAGAAACTAAAAATAAAAAAGTGCCCCCTTTCACAATTTAAAATTGTGTAAAGTTACCTATTTAATTACATAACTAATATTTACATTACATTATCTTTGGATTTCATCTTGAAAAAGCGTCCTTTATAGAAAATCATTTTTTGAATGATATTATAAAAAATGAGTTCACCTTCTTTTTTTAGAAAAATTTCATATTAAAAAAATGAATATATTGAACAGCACTTTTTGTAATGAAAAAAAATTAATTAACATTAAAAATATATAAAAAAATTAATATTTCTCTTATTGTTTATTTCATTCTTAGATAGAAACACAAACATAATTAGACTAACCCTTTTGTTATATATCAGAATTGTATCTCCTGTTTTCACCGCCTATTAATGACATTTTTCAGCTTTTATCTTTAATAACGAGGTAGTGATTTTTATACCTTCAATAAAAAAGCCCCATTATTATTAAAATGAAATTAACAATAACGAGGCTTTTAATGATCAAATTTTAATAATGGTACTAAATTCGATACTGCTTATTTCTCAGTTAAGTCTATTTGGTAAATAGCAAAACCAATATCATCAGTGCCTACCTGTTTTAATGGGTATTGGGCATTCTGCTGAATGAATTTCGCAGCTTTATCACTCTGAGAGGTTTCAAAACGAATATCGAGAGCCTTATCTGTTTTAATTGGCAAGAATGACCAATTATTATCAGCTCTACTGGTAACCTCACCGTGTTCTTTAGAAACTTTCGCAATATAAGAGGCCAATACGGCACGGTTTTCATCTGGGGAAGCAAACGCAATATGATTATCGCCCGTTCCGGCAAATTTACCGCCGTATGCTCGATAATTATTGGTTGCAACTAAGAAGGTAGCTTTCGGGTCTATTGGTTTCCCTTGATAAGTGACATGCTTAATTCTATTCGCCTGTTTATTGACTAGCTGGCAATCTACATCATATTTTGCAGGCTCAGTGAGGTCGATTTGATAATTTATCCCACTGATAGTGTCAAAATTATAAGTTCTAAAGCCATCCCAGTTAATTAAGCTTTGCGGTGATGTTGATTGAGGATCAATACGGTTAAACATACCCGCTGAACACTCCAGCCACTCGACCACTTCGGCACCTGTCGCTTTCACAACCACTAGTGTATTTGGATATAAATACAAATCAGCGGCATTGCGGAAGGTTAGATCTCCTTTTTCAACCTCAACAAATTCGTCAGGCGCATTTTTACGTCCACCTACTTTGAATGGAGCAGCTGCAGACAATACAGGCAAGTCAGCAAGGTCAGGGTCACCTTGAATATAATGTTTCGTATAATCAACTTGCGCATCATTCACTATCTGTACCGTTGGATCGCTTTGAACTAATGCCAAATAGCTGTACATATTATCGGAGGCTTTTCCGATCAATTTCCCGACAAACTGACGTGTATCGTTATGAGGTTTATCAATGATCTTCGCTAATTCATCATCACGCTCAACCAGCGCTTTTTTGTTGGCTTTATCATAAACGGGTCGAGCATGCGCATTCGCATCAACAACTTTCCAACTACCGTCGTCATTATTGACGACTAAGTCGACGACACCAAGGTGATCACCCCATTGGCCTGGCATCACCGCTGGGATCCCGTTAACGGTACCTTTGGTAATATCAACACCTTTAATATTAGCGAAATCTTTACTTGGAAATACCCCATGAGAGTGACCAAACATAATCGCATCTATTCCCGGTACTTCACTCAGATAATAAACAGAGTTTTCAGCCATTGCCTTATAAGGCTCTTGTGAAAAACCGGAGTGAGGGATTGCCACCACTAAATCAGCACCTTCTTTTTTCATTTGAGGCACAAATTTTTTGGCGGTTTCCGTAATATCGTTGACCGTCACTTTGCCACTAAGATTGGGTTTATCCCAAATCATAATTTGTGGGGGAACAAAACCAATATAACCAATTTTTAAGTTATGGGTTTTTCCATCACGATCTTTGACGGGAGTATCAACAATAATATAAGGAGTAAAATAGTTTTTACCCGTTTTAGCATCGATGATATTGGCGTTAACATAAGGGAATTTTGCCCCTGCAATTGCCTTTTGCAGATAATCTAAACCAAAATTAAATTCATGGTTACCAAAGTTACCTACAGTATAGCCCATTGTATTCATTAGACTATGAGCAGGATGTGACTCCCCTTCCTCAAGGCCTTTTGCTGCCATATAATCCGCTAAAGGACTGCCTTGAATTAAATCACCATTATCAACTAAGACGGCATTTGTCACTTCACCTTTAGCCGCCTTAATTAAACTTGCAGTACGCACCAATCCAAATTGATCCGTTGGTTTATCCTTAAAATAATCGAAATCAATCAAGTTGCTGTGTATGTCAGACGTTTCCATAACACGTAAATCAACTGTTGCGGCATTGGCATTGAATGCCACGAATAAAGCTAATGCTGATAATTTAAAAATAGTATTCACCGTAATTCCCCTTACGTTGATTTGTGCAAAATAACCCTTGCTTATATTCTCTGTAAAAATAGTACAAACAGCATTACATATAGTGAATGTGTGCGTTCTATTCGTTGATATTTCGATAAGCGTTGATAAACAGTGCCTCTCTTGTCCATCGAAGTCACTGTTTATCTTAATAAGCACTATTTAATCATATATAAGTCACAAAATTATTGACGGTACATAACTATTTAGGCCAAAGCCATGCAGCCCCACGCACCCCACTTGAGTCACCATGAATGGCCTGCCGAATTGGCGTATCACATTCACGACCGAATACCCAGTTTTTCACCAGTGAAGGTAATGTTTGATATAAGCCTTCGACATTACTCATTCCACCACCGAGCACAATGACATCGGGATCGAGCATATTGATAACTTGAGCTAATGCTCTAGCAAGCCGAGATTGGTAATGTGTCATTGCGGCTATTGCATGTGGATCCCCAGACTTCATCAATTCGATGATTTCTGAACCTATTTTGGTTTCACCAGACAATTTACGATAGTCCGCCATAAAACCTGTTCCAGATACGAATAGTTCAGTGCACCCTGTTAGCCCGCAATAGCATTGCTCTTCTTGAAGAAACAATGCGTCTTGGCTATCTTGCCAAGGCAATGGATTATGGCCCCATTCCCCCGCGACCCCATTACCACCAGAATGAACCTGACCATTGATCGCAATACCAGCACCACATCCCGTACCAATAATCACTGCAAATACCACTTTTGCCCCTTTGCCTGCACCATCAACGGCTTCTGAAACAGCAAGGCAGTTAGCATCGTTGGCGACTTTTACAGGCCGCTCAAGTATTCGCGCTAAATCTACATCAAAAAATTGACCGTTGAGCCATGTGGAATTGGCATTTTTCACTTTACCTGTCACAGGTGATAGTGTCCCGGGGATCCCAACTCCCACACTTCCTTTTCTCGCCGTGGCCACTTCGGCATCATGAACAAGACCTGCAATCGCATTTAACGTTGCGTTATAGTCTCCTCTGGGCGTCGCCACGCGCTTTCTAAATAGAGTTTCGCCATTATCATCTAATGCAATCACTTCTATTTTTGTACCACCAAGGTCAATTCCAATTCTCATCATCACACCCACTACTTAGCTATTTTCTGTATCATTGCCTGTATACCCTATCGATTTCAAGCGATTAGCGACAAAACTGAGGCCTATAAACACAACAAATACGCCAAAAAGGCATTTTTTTTCGCTTAATAACCGACAATTCGTTATCATAGCCACCGGCTAAAACAGGTAATCCATCAACAAAGGTAGGTTTTTCATGTGGTTCAAGAATATATTGGTCTATCGTCTGAATCGTGATCTGGCTCTCAGTGCTGACGATCTGGAAAGACAGCTTGCCCCTCTGGCCTATCATCCTTGTGGTAGTCAAGACATGATGAAAACGGGATGGGTGTCACCCATGAAAGGTTCTGATGCTTTGACCCATGCCGCGGGTAACCAAATACTGATCTGTGCCAAAAAAGAAGAAAAAATGCTGCCTTCCCCTGTCATCAAACAGGAGCTACAAGAAAAAATCGAAAAACTTGAAGCAGACCAAGGCCGTAAACTGAAAAAAACAGAAAAAGATTCTCTTAAAGATGAGGTTGTCCATGCCTTATTACCAAGAGCATTCAGCAAATACAATAAAACCTACATTTGGATTGATACCGTCAATCAATTGATTATTGTTGATGCCGCCAGCGCTAAACGTGCAGAGGATAATTTAGCACTATTGCGTAAAAGCCTCGGTTCACTGCCTGTTGTGCCGCTAACTTTTAAAGATCCTATTGAGCTAACGTTAACCGAATGGATCCGCTCAGGCTCTCTGCCTCAAGGTTTTGCCGTAATGGATGAAGCAGAGTTAAAAGCCATTCTAGAGGAAGGTGGCATCATTCGTTGTAAAAAGCAGGATCTGATTTCTGATGAAATTGCGACCCATATTGAGGCTGGAAAATTAGTGACTAAACTGGCTTTAGACTGGGAAGAACGGATCCAATTTATGCTGTCTGATGATGGTTCACTGAAAAGACTAAAATTCAGTGATACATTAAAAGAACAAAACGATGATATCGGTAAAGAAGATTATGCTCAGCGTTTTGATGCCGATTATGTGCTTATGACAGGGGAACTGAGCGCCCTGATTGCACGCCTTATTGATGTTCTCGGCGGTGAAGCTGAACATTAATCGATACCATATCCCCAGATGGCAGCAGACGATCCACCGTGTTGCCATCACTTTTTAGACCTCGCTAGCATTGCCACTATTAATTCATTGACTGCCTACTCAATCTCTGGTGAATTGAATTACATCTTGATAACAAAATTATCGCAACGTTTATTTGTTAAATAAAAATAACTAAACGAATCACGTTAACTATCAAAATAAGGTCAACTTCAATCGCAGGAATTGTTATGAAAGAGCTCATCGAACCCGAAGTGGATGAACATTCAGTTGTCACGCTACAAAAAATTACGGCAGATAATTTTTCGGAAATTTGCCTACTCAGCCATACGCTCAGCGAAGCACAACGCGGTATGGTAGCGGATAATGCCTATTCTATTGTTGAAGCTCAATTTTCCGATTGTGCATGGTATCGCGGTATATATGCTGACGATGTTCCCGTTGGTTTTATTATGCTGCATTCGGGGCTAGATGATGACGAGCTTGAATATGATGGAATTATGCTATGGCGCTTTATGATAGCAGAGCCTTATCAAAAATTAGGCTTTGGTCGCGAAGCCCTTCTTCAAGTGATCCGCTATTTAAAAAAGAAAGGTTATCCACGACTTTATAATAGCTGTGGCGAAGGAGAAGAAAGCCCGTTTGAATTCTATAAAAAGCTTGGTTTTATTCCTACAGGGGCTTATTTAGATGATGAATGTGAACTTGTTCTTGATTTAACTAACTGGCAAGAAGAACCGTGATTTAGCAAATAGGGGGATTGCCACCTATTATTATTTAATGATTAACATGGCAATTCATAAGCCTATAATGCCGATATCTCTCTGAGGCGGGAACCTCGAAGCTCACTTCAGCAGATCATCTAACTCATTCAGGTTGCAGCAAGGCGGCAAACGAGCAGATCCCTAGAAGCATACATAAGTATGTCACTAGGGTCTGTGGAAGCCGCCAACAGCGCTGCAACTTAAAGTATGGCAAGTATCGTTATTTCTGGATCAAATAACGTATAGTTGGTCCATCTTGCTGAATATCCAGCACGGTATAACCATAATTTTTGGCATCCAAAGGGATATTATTAATTGATTGTGGGCAATCACTGACCACCTCTAATATTTCCCCTTTTTTTAAGGATGGCATCGCTTCCAATGTCGCTACGGCCGGATAAGGGCAAGGCTCCCCGACCATATCTAACCGATAGTCAGGAATGATTTCTTTATGACTCATACAACCTCCGCTGATGTTGAAACTGGTGATTGACGTTTACGGAAAAAATAGCGTTCCCACACCAACATCAAGATAAATGCTAAAGCTAACAACAGATAAGTCACCGCTAATCCCCCTTGTGGACCAAAGGTTTCTAGCAAATTCACTTTATCGAAGTCTGTTGCTAACCAAGGGCCTAAATCATCCCAATAGTAAGCAAGGATGGTTGCTCCGATAATATTACCGAAACCGACCCACCAATAATGGACTTGCCCTTCTACGGCACGGTACATCCAGCCCGTTTCACAGCCCCCCGCAAGCACAATACCAAACCCAAACAATAACCCGCCAATAATGGCATTCGGGCCAGCCCATAAAATTTTTGGCGTTGCACCTAATTGTACATAACTAAAAATACCAATTGCGCTCACCGCCATACCAATAATAATGGCTTTTGCCATATGTGTTCTTCCGGTGATCCATAAGTCACGAAAAGCGGAGGTGAAACAAATTTGTGCTCGTTCAATAAGCAAACCAAACCCAATACCGCATAGAATGGCGATACCTAATACGGGCGCATCCCATAAGGTATAAAAGCCCCACGCGATCGCGACTAAAAAGATAGTCATCCCTAATTTAAAGCGTTTTTTTGCCACATCTAGGTGTTGTGTTAATGGAGAAGCAGCAGAGACTTTTTTGAGCTTAACAGGGATCCTAAACATCGGCATTAATGTGAATTTAGCACCGAAATAGGAGCCTACTGCGGTTGCGATAGCAAAATACCATGCGTGCAGAGAAAACTGAGGGATCCCAGTAAAAAATGCGGCTAAGTTGCACCCCATCGCTAAACGCGCACCGAAACCAGCGATAATACCGCCAATAATTGCTTGGAAAATACGTATCTTGTGTTGTGGCATACGTAATTTTACGTTATTTGCCCATAACGCAGCCGCAAAACACCCCGCAAACATACCGATGATCATCACACCATCAATTCTATCTAGGGGGCTACCTTCTAAGCCAATGACTTTAAAATATCCCCAGTTTTCGGGGTCAGCACCGAATAACTGCATGATATGCCCACCCCAACGGGTGAATTCACCAGTAACAGCCCAGAATGTACCTGTTAAACCAAAGTAATAGGTGGATAAGATCCCTGCCGCAATAACCGCAGGTAGAGGTTTCCAAAAACGGATGAGATAGTGAGATTTAAACTCAGACCAAGTCATTTTAACGTCCAATTCATTCGCGCCAGAACCTGGCAGAGAACCCCGCCGTTGTATAGCATGCCCGCTTCACAAGCCCCCAATGGTTGCAAGAAAGCAAATTGGCATATTCCCCACAGCAGATAGGGATAACATCATACTCCGATAATTAGTTTCGGGAAGCTATATGCTATAAATATTTCACGGTCTATCCCTTCAATCGCTGATTTTTACAGCAGATATAATAACCTATCGAAAATAAAAGGATGGCTCGCAATACCCTAGGTTGATTATATTGCATCTCAGGTTTTTCCATTAACATGAAGATTTTTGAAAACTTACATTAACTTTATGTTTTATAAAAGAAATTTAAGCAAAAAAAAAGCGTTATCAGAGATAACGCGGGAATGTGTAGTCTTATTTTATCTATAGTAGAGGAGTATAATATGAAATTGCCGTATAACGGCGTTGCATGCTATGCGTAGTCTGAAGTCAGCCCATTTGACTCCAGTAATAACATTTATCAACTTAAAAACGCATTCATCCGTAAGTTAAAAAATAATACGATATAAATCATTTTTACTAACTCAAATTATCAAGATGACTTTATTTTTCCCTAGTTTGGCGAATAAAGAAAATAAAAAAATTTGAAAGATGAAAAGTGTTTAAAAGTATTTCTAAATGTTATTGACCGCATTATAACTCAACATAATTGTTGCGCAAGTGTTTTTTTCATTTAACTAAAATTTCAGCGTAAATTCAATTTTAATGAATAAAATCATATTGTTACACTATTATCGTTAAATATAAAAAACATAATTATATATTTTTAATAATAATTTACATAAATAGCGACATCTTTAAAATGTTACAAAACAAATTATTCAATTAACTCTTCTTATCTAGATAATAATTAACATTTAATTGTTAGATTTATTTATATAGATATCATAATTTGAATAAGCATTAATCTAATTTATTTCATTATCTATTCTACTCAATAACACTTGTAATGGATAAATATAATCTGTATTTATACTCTCAATAATATAATCAGAATTTTATATGTAAAACAAAAGGTTACAAAAGATAAATAAAAAACCCTTTATCTACGCAAAAATAAAAAATACGCGTAATTACTTAAAAATTCACAAAATAAAATAACATCCTAATAGAAAAATAGTTTATTTTTAATAATCACTTATTGAGAAACTAGGCAAAAAAAGATGTATTAGTGGACAAAAAAAAACCATACAACTCAACGGATAAATCACAAAGAAGTCATAAAATTAATTCAAAAAACTAATCATTACTCGCAATACGTCATACCGAATCAAGAAAAAAATTGTGACTTAGGCACCTCAATGATGCAGTTTGGTGCCTGTAGATTTAAACCCTCAATAAAAAACGCACCTTATCACCCTACTATATGTAAAGGGATAAAGTGCGCTTGCTATAGAAAAAGATACTAGCGAACTACTTAGACGCCGCCGCTTCCATGCCTACTAGGCCAATTTTAAGATACCCTGATTGACGCAATGCATTCATTACATCCATCATTGTTTCATAATCAACACTCTTATCCGCTTGGAAGAAAATTGTGGTATCTTTATTCGCATTTGTTGCCAGATCAAGAGAGGCCGCTAACTGCTCTTTTGTTACAGCTTGGTCTCCTATGAATAATTGGCTATCCGCTTTTACCGTCAGAAAGACCGGTTTTTCTGGACGTGGTTGCGGTTTCGCTGTCGAAGCAGGTAAATCCACTTTGATATCAACCGTTGCCAAAGGAGCGGCAACCATAAAGATAATCAACAGAACTAACATAACATCGATAAACGGTGTTACGTTGATCTCGTGCATTTCACCACTATCGTCTTGTTCGTCACCTAAACGCATTGCCATAATCGTTACCTTGCTTTGCTATTTGCCAGATCCAGATCGCGACCTAATAGTAACGCAGCCTGTGCTGCAACATCACCGACCTGACCACGGTAGTTATTAATCATTCTGGCAAAAATGTTATAAATAACAACGGCAGGGATTGCTGCGATCAAACCAATTGCTGTTGCTAATAATGCTTCCGCGATCCCTGGAGCAACAACGGCTAAGTTAGTGGTTTGTGAGTGAGCAATACCAATGAAGCTATTCATGATCCCCCAAACCGTACCAAACAACCCAACAAACGGAGAAATCGCCCCAATGGTAGCTAAATAACCATTTCCACGCCCCATATGGCGGCTAATTGCAGCGATTGAACGCTCAAGACGGAACCCTGTGCGATCTTTAATACCAGAAAGATCTGTGCTTTGTGCTGACAGTGTTCTTTCCACAACCGCTTGTTTTAACAATAAACGGGTTACACTGTTTGCCTTAAAACCTTCAGCGATGCTCATTGCCTCATCTAACGATTTGACCTTATTAAGCTGTGCTACTTCAGCTTTTAAACGACGGCGCGCTGCCAATAACTCGATGCCTTTAGAGAAGAACAAGGCCCATGTAATCACTGATGCCAAAACCAGACCAATCATGACTGTTTTAACAACGTTATCTGCATTTTGGTACATACCCCAGACCGATAGGTCCTTATCAAAACCACCTTGGTTTTCGGTCGCAATCTCAATACTTTCGCTAACCACTGGTGTTGTTGCACCATTTTCTGCTGCGGCTTGAGTTTGTGCCGGTGCTGCTGCCGATGGGGTATTTGTTTCAGTCGCCGGTGCCGCTGGTGTTGTTTGGGCTGACGCTGTGGATGTCGCTGGGGTTGTTGCTGGTGTGGTTTCAGCATTTGCTGTCCCCAACAGGCCTATCGCCAATAGAATAGAAGCTGTTAGTTTACGCATCAGTTGGCCTTATACTCTCTTTTTCTGTGTTCTATTAATAAATTCGTGCCGATGATTTCACGTTCACCGACTAACCTATAAAAGCGAAATTGACTCGCCCAATTCATCTCTTTTTTCAAAAGATGGTGCAGATAATATCAAACGCTGCGCGAATTGATAGTAATTATCATTACTATTCAATATTTTTTTCATATTTCTTGCGCTTTAACAAATATGCCCTCAACAACAGTGAGACTATTACTGAGTGACATGAAAAAAAATCCGATTGGACGTTTACACTTGTACATCTTCAACAAAATCATTTAACTTCAAGTATTCTCTTTTTGTTTCGTATCGCTCAGGAGCAGCTAAAGGACGCAATATGGCTAAGATCAAACCAGAAACTCAACTCGTGCACCTTGGTAGAAACCCTGCTTTTACTCAAAAAGGCGTGAACCCTATAATCCAGCGCACCTCATCCGTAATATTCAACACCCTTGCTGAGAAGCGCCATGCGACACAAAACAGAGCCAATTCTGTACTTTTTTATGGGCGTCGTGGAACACAAACTCACTTTGCATTTCAAGAGGCGATGACGGAATTAGAGTGTGGTGCAGGTGCGGTACTTTATCCCTCAGGGGCGGCCGCAATCACCAATGCACTATTATCTTTTATCTCTTCGGGAGATCATATTCTTGTCACAGGCTCAGCTTATGATCCCACACAAAACTTTTGCGATAAGATCCTAACAAAACTAAACGTCACAACGGACTATTTTGATCCGATGATTGGAGCTGCTATCGCTGAGCTTATCCGTCCTAATACTCGAATAGTCTTTTTAGAAGCGCCCAGTTCTATCACTATGGAGATTCATGATCTCCCTGCTATTGTGCAAGCGATACGTCAAAAAGCCCCCGAAACTATTATTATGATTGACAACACTTGGGCCGCGGGCGTGTTATTAAAACCTTTATTATTAGGCATCGACATCTCTATCCAGTCTGCGACTAAATATATTAATGGTCACTCGGATGGTATGTTAGGCGTTGCCGTTGCTAATGAGCGCTGCATTGAACCCCTTCGCGAAAACTCTTATTTACTCGGTCAGACTGCCGATCCTGATACGGTATATATGGCCGGTCGCGGCTTACATACGTTAGCAACGAGACTCAAACAGCATGAAACCAATGGCTTAGCTGTTGCCCAGTGGTTAGCGCAGCGCCCTGAAGTTGAACGGGTTTTCCATCCCGCGCTTCCTTCTTGTCCGGGGCACTCATTCTTTGTTCGTGATTTTAGTGGCAGCAACGGGCTATTCTCTTTTCAATTAAAATCACGCTTATCCCAAACACAGTTTGAAAATTTCTTAAATCACTTCAGCCATTTTAAGATGGGGTATTCATGGGGAGGTTATGAATCTTTGATTTTGGGATACCAAAAAGAAGATCTTATCAGCATGCGTCAGTATGATTTTACCCCCAATGAGGGTACTTTTTTCCGTATTCATGTTGGTCTGGAGCATCCCCAAGATTTAATTGATGACCTCACATTGGCATTTGAACGTATCCAATAATGGTGTTTTGTTACACGCTTTCATCATCGACCCAAGATGAAAGCGTGAAAATTCAATCATCTTATTTATCAACTAATCCTCTCATTTAGTAAACAAATCAAACTTGGTATGGTTTTTTCCTGTAATATAAGAAAAGAAATTCGCTTTTTCGTAGATAGACAGGAACAATTATGGAAGTACTACGCGAAATCGTGCTGGCGCTTTGGCATCATGATTTCCTTAAACTCTCCAATCCAGAAGTGCTTTGGGTTATTTACACAGTTCTCTTTGTGGTCATTGTGCTAGAAAATGGGGTACTCCCCGCCGCTTTTTTACCTGGTGATACCTTATTGATCCTTTCGGGAGCCTTAATTGCAAAAGGAGTGCTGCACTTTATTCCGACCATTTTGCTACTAACAACAGCGGCAAGCTTGGGGTGTTGGCTCGGTTTTCTTCAAGGAAGGTGGTTGAGTGAAACAAAAATCGTTAAGCGTTGGCTCTCACAGATCCCGCATGAATATCATGATAAAGCCAACCATATGTTTCATAAACAAGGCCTTTACGCCTTACTCATCGGTCGTTTTTTAGCCTTTGTCCGCACACTATTGCCGGTATTAGCTGGGCTGTCTGAGTTAAGCCATCGACGTTTTCAACTCTTCAATTGGTTAAGTGGCTTACTTTGGGTAGGCATTATCGTGACATTAGGATATGCACTGAACCAAATTCCTTTTGTGAAGCAACATGAGCAAATCGTCATTAGCGTATTAATGATCTTACCTGTACTTTTGCTCATCGGTGGGCTTATCGGCTCCATCATGATGTATTGGAAACATCGCAAGTCTATCAATAATAAATCGAAATAATAAAAACCGCCTCATCATTGAGGCGGCATTAGACTTAGTTATGATGGCTGATTTTAATGCGCTGTTAAGGCCGCAAATAAGTATTGACCAATTTCAGGGGTCATCCACGTACCTTGTGAAATAATAGGGTTTTCGCGATAAATTTGACGAATTTTTTCCTGTAATTCAGGGTCTCCCCCAGTAAATTGATTAAACATGTTTAACCATGTTTTAGCCAATGATTGCACTTCTGGTGATTCAGGCGATACACCTGATTGCTGCGCTCTGTATAAGCCCGCAATCAATTCAGGCCATACTTTACCTGATTCAAAGTAGTGTTCACGCACAAATGCAAACTGTGAATCCGTTAAATAAGACTTAAAAATCGCAAGCTGGTGCTCGCTAAACCCTTTCGCCACATATTCAATCATTTCCTCAGTAATACCTGAAGACAATGCAAATTCATTATCCGACAAATGAATTTTATTCAATCTAGCGAAAAAGTCAGGGTTCCCACCAGTATCACGCTCTAAAGCGATCATCCACTCCGCTGACACTTTGCGCGCTTGTTCAGAGTCAGGTGTAACACCTTCTTGCATAAGGTTTTTAACGGTTTCTACGCGTTGCTGCCACTCTTGGCTTTTTAACGTATTCGCCGTATATAATGGCATTTTTTCTAATTCTTTCGGTGTAAAATACTTGTCGTACATAGACATCATCTCCAATATGGAAAACCAATCAGCCTGAGTGAGAATATCGCCAGCTTGCATTTGTAATTGAAGCTGCTCTAACCGATAGCGTAGTTTGGCTATCTGTTTCATCTGTTCAGAAAGCGCGCTAATACGTTCCTGTAACAATTGCGCCATATTCCCACTATGGCCATCTAAGATCTTACCGATGTCTTTGAGTTTAACGCCCACTTGTCTGAGCATTTGAATTTGAGTTAAACGCTCGAGACACTCTACGTTATAGAGTCGATAACCCGCATCGGTTCTCGCAGTTGGAACGAGTAATCCTATCTCTTCATAATGATGAAGTGTGCGAATGGTTAGCCCTGTTTTTTGTGCAATCTCACCCACTTGAAATAGCATATCGAACCTCCTGTGATTGATGTGCAGGTTAGTGCCTCACGTTACGTGAGAGTCAACCGTTTCTGACAAGAATTTTATCTTTTTTTCTCTTTCTAGATCATCTTTATCTTCACAAACACACTGATTATAATTTTCGCGGAATAACCCACACTGAATAATAATGGTGAAATTAATGAGTATGAAAGCAATATGTATAGGATTGCTTTTACTCCCTTCTTTAGGGTTAGCAAATCCCCTAAACACCGGAGAGCCGAGTACGCCTGGGTATGAGAAAGCCGAGGAAGCTAAAGCGTGTATTGACCAATATGCTTTTGATATCGCAAGACAATATGACCAACCTGCCAGCCAAATAGCTGAAGCGGCTCTTGGTTACTGTGATCAAAAGATAGAGTCATTTCGCCAATACAACCGAGAAATGAGTGTTGCCAACATTCCACAAAGTAACCTCCGAGAGCTTTCTTTGCGGGGAGCCGCGCTCTATGCTGCCGACCAGCAATTCCATGATCTCAAACTTTCGTGGATAAAAGATATTGAATACAAAATATTAAAACACAGAGAAGCAACACAATAGTATTTTCTTAAAATAAAAAAGCCCTGCCATTTAAGATTAAGGACAGGGCTTTAAACTTATCTTATTGCATTATTTAATTAGAGCATGCATCTCTTGCACTGAAATCACTTTTTCCGTTGGATCAGCGCTTAATGACATTGTGGTCGCAAAGCCGCCATTCAACGTCGTATCATAGTGTACTTTATATTGTAATGCGCTACGGCGTATTAACTTAGAATCCTCAATCGCTTGACGACCAGCCGTAGTGTTCACAATATAATCGTATTCACCATTTTTGATCCTATCTTGGATATGAGGACGACCTTCATGCACTTTGTTGACCAAACGAGGGTTGATCCCAGCTTCACCTAAGACGATGGCCGTACCATGGGTCGCATCCAATTCAAAACCATGCTTAAGCAATTTAGCCGCCAAATCAACGACTCGAGTTTTATCCCCTTCGCGCACAGACAACAATGCACGACCGGATTTTTTCATTGTCGAGTTACTGCCTAACATTGCTTTCGCGAAAGCCTCCGCAAATGTACGGCCAACGCCCATCACTTCCCCTGTTGAGCGCATCTCTGGCCCCAAAATTGGGTCAACACCTTGGAATTTATTAAACGGTAGCACCACTTCTTTTACAGAATAATAAGGAGGAATAATCTCTTTCGTCATCCCTTGTTCTGTCAATGATTGACCAACCATCACTCGCGCAGCAATTTTTGCCAGAGGCAGCCCAGTCGCTTTAGATACAAATGGAACAGTACGCGCTGCACGTGGGTTCACTTCGATAAGATAAACTTCGTTATCTTTTACGGCAAACTGGACGTTCATCAAGCCACGAACACGTAACTCAAATGCCAAGTTACGCACTTGCTCACGCATCACATCTTGGATTTCTTGGCTAAGTGTATAAGCAGGTAATGAGCATGCTGAATCACCTGAGTGCACCCCAGCTTGTTCAATATGCTCCATGATGCCGCCAATCAACACCATTTCACCATCACAGATTGCGTCAACGTCTACTTCAACTGCATCATCTAGGAAACGGTCGAGTAGTACTGGTGCATCGTTAGAAACACTCACGGCAGTTTGGAAATAGCGACGTAGATCAGATTCGTCATAAACGATTTCCATCGCACGTCCTCCTAAAACATAGGATGGACGTACCACCAGCGGATAACCGATGCCTGACGCTTTTTCAACCGCCTGCTCAATCGTCACTACAGTCGCATTTTGTGGTTGCTTCAGGTTCAAGCGATTAACCGCTTGTTGGAAACGTTCACGGTCTTCTGCACGGTCAATGGCATCTGGGCTAGTACCGATGACGGGTACACCAGCCGCTTCTAGGGCACGAGCCAGTTTTAATGGCGTCTGCCCGCCATATTGAACAATAACCCCTTTTGGCTGCTCAATACGTACAATTTCAAGTACATCTTCTAAGGTAACTGGCTCAAAATAGAGGCGGTCTGAGGTGTCATAGTCTGTTGAAACCGTCTCAGGGTTACAGTTAACCATGATGGTTTCATACCCATCTTCACGTAGTGCCAACGAAGCATGAACACAGCAGTAGTCAAATTCAATACCTTGACCTATACGGTTTGGACCACCACCTAATACCATAACTTTAGGCTTGTCGAAATTAGGGTTAGACTCACACTCATCTTCATAGGTGGAGTACATATAAGCGGTATCTGTTGCAAACTCAGCCGCACAGGTATCAACACGCTTATAAACAGGGTGTAAGCCATAACCTTGACGCAGTTTACGTAGCTCAGCTTCAGAGACACCAACAAGTTTTGCTAAACGTGCATCAGCAAAACCTTTGCGTTTCAAAACGCTTAAAAACGTTTTGGTTAACCCATTAATGCCTAGCTCTGTAACTTGTTCTTCTAAGCGCACCAGCTCTTCGATTTGCACTAAGAACCAGCGGTCGATGTTAGTTAGGTTGAAAATACCGTCAACGGATAGTCCTGCACGGAAGGCATCGGCAATATACCAAATACGCTCTGCGCCCGCGTCTTTTAACTCGCGACGAATACGTGTTAGTGCTTCAGGATCATCTTGGCTAACTTTTGGATCAAAACCAGTCGCGCCAACTTCAAGGCCACGTAATGCTTTTTGCATTGACTCTTGGAAGGTGCGACCAATTGCCATCACCTCACCAACGGACTTCATTTGCGTTGTCAGGCCGGTCATTCGTGCCCGCAAATTTTTCGAAATTGAAACGAGGAATTTTTGTGACGACATAGTCAATGGAAGGTTCGAATGATGCAGGTGTACGACCACCTGTAATATCATTCATTAGCTCATCAAGTGTGTAGCCAACAGCAAGCTTAGCGGCAATTTTGGCAATTGGGAAACCAGTCGCTTTCGAAGCAAGTGCGGAAGAGCGCGATACACGAGGGTTCATCTCAATAACAATCAAACGTCCATTTTTGGGATTGACGGCAAATTGAACGTTAGAGCCTCCAGTTTCAACACCAATCTCACGCAATACCGCCATCGAGGCATCACGCATAATTTGATATTCTTTATCGGTCAGTGTCTGGGCTGGCGCAACGGTGATAGAGTCACCCGTATGGATCCCCATCGCATCAAAGTTTTCAATTGAACAAACAATAATGCAGTTATCATTTTTGTCGCGTACCACTTCCATTTCGTACTCTTTCCAGCCAATGAGCGACTCATCAATCAGTAGCTCATTGGTTGGTGAGAGGTCAAGGCCGCGCGTACAGATTTCTTCAAATTCTTCACGGTTATAAGCAATACCACCGCCAGTTCCCCCCCATCGTAAATGAAGGACGGATAATACAAGGGAACCCAACATCTTCAGCTACCGCGTAGGCTTCTTCCATATTGTGTGCGATACCGGAGCGCGCTGTATCCAAGCCAATTTTTTTCATGGCTTTATCAAAACGTTGGCGGTCTTCGGCTTTATCAATCGCATCGGCGGTGGCACCAATCATTGTCACACCGAACTCAGCTAATACGCCTTTACGCTCAAGCTCCAGTGCACAGTTCAAAGCAGTTTGCCCACCCATGGTTGGCAACACCGCATCCGGACGCTCTTTTTCGATGATTTTACGCACCACTTCCCAATGAATTGGCTCAATATACGTTGCATCAGCCATTTCAGGGTCAGTCATGATGGTTGCTGGGTTAGAGTTGACTAAAATAACGCGATAGCCTTCTTCACGCAGTGCTTTACACGCTTGCGCACCTGAATAGTCAAATTCACATGCTTGGCCGATAACAATCGGGCCAGCCCCTAGAATCAGAATACTTTTTATATCTGTACGTTTTGGCATTTTTCTGCTCCCGATTATTTTGCGTTATGACGAGGTTGGTTCTGGCGATATTCATGGATAAGTTCGATGAAGTGATCGAACAATTTCGCCGCATCGTGAGGGCCAGAACTTGCTTCAGGGTGCCCTTGGAAACTAAACGCTGGCTTATCCGTACGGTGAATACCTTGCAGAGTGCCATCAAACAATGACTTATGTGTCACACGTAATGTGTCGGGTAATGTTGACTCATCGACAGCAAAACCATGGTTTTGTGCTGTGATCATGACAACATTTTGATCTAAATCTTTAACTGGATGGTTTGCACCATGGTGACCAAACTTCATTTTCATCGTACTTGCGCCGCTTGCTAACGCCAGTAGCTGGTGCCCTAGGCAGATACCAAAAACAGGAATTTCTGTTTTTAAGAAATCTTGAATTGCTTTGATAGCATAGTCACAAGGGGCAGGGTCGCCAGGCCCGTTAGAAAGGAAAATACCATCTGGATCCATCGCCAATACGGTTTCTGCTGGTGTTGTTGCAGGAACGACAGTCAAACGGCACCCACGATCCACTAGCATACGTAAAATATTACGCTTAGCCCCAAAGTCATAAGCGACTACATGTAACGGTAGCTCATCTTCACTTTTCGCACTCAGTTGACCATCAGCCAAAGTCCAAGAGCCTTGAGTCCAACTGTATGCTTCTTTCGTGCACACTTCTTTCGCCAAATCTAAGCCGTTTAGGCCAGAGAATGAGCGAGCTTTTTCCAGCGCCAACGCCGCATCTGGTGCATCACCGGCAATGATACAGCCGTTCTGAGCCCCTTTTTCTCTTAATAAACGCGTTAATTTACGTGTATCAATATCGGCGATAGCAACGACATTATGACGTTTCAGGTATTCTGATAGGCCTTCCTGACCGCGAAAGTTACTATAAACCAGTGGTAGGTCACGAATAATCAAACCTTGAGCATGAACATTTGGGGATTCTTCGTCATCAGCATTAGTGCCGACATTACCAATATGGGGATAGGTGAGAGTAACAATTTGGCGGGAATAGGAAGGGTCGGTAATTATTTCTTGATATCCGGTCATTGACGTATTGAAAACGACTTCTCCAACAGCGGCCCCTTCAGCACCAATGGCGCGCCCGTGGAATTCGGTTCCGTCTTCGAGAACCAGTATAGCTGACTTAATCAAAACACCCTCCAGGGAATAATAAATCACAATTAGTGCATATTAATTCAGATTTGAGGATCTAAATCAATGCCAAAATGCGTTTTTAAGCAAATTTTTGGCAAATTGCGCGCATTCTAATGATGAGATGAGGTCTTGTCTAGGAAAAAACGCATTTTTTTCATTTTTTTGTTACTTTTTTAGTGATCAGCCCAATTTTTAGTGCGATGGCTAGCAAAACTAACACCAATAGTACCTAAGTAAACGGTTGCAAACTGAATTAAGTGAATATCTTATGGTAAAGCAGGAAGAGTATCGAAGAAAGTCTATTTTTTAAGCAAAAAGACTTAGAAAAAACAACTAAACAGTAAGAAATAAAGGTAATTTATAAAATACATAACAATAGATGCAAATCACAACAGATACGTAGATAACATCATGATTTGCATCAACAATATTAAAAAATAAATCTATAAATTCTCTAAATCGAGAACATCTTTCATATTATATAAGCCTGCATTTTGAGCAACTACCCATGCAGATGCTTTAATTGCCCCATTAGCAAAGGTCATTCGACTGGAAGCCTTGTGAGTTATCTCTACACGCTCACCAATATCGGCAAACATTGCAGTGTGCTCACCAACAATATCACCCGCTCGTACAGTCGCAAAACCAATTGTGCCAGCTTCGCGCTCTCCGGTATGGCCTTCACGCGCATATACTGCACACTCTTTAAGATCTTTACCTAGTGCATGAGCAATCGACTCACCCATAGCCAGTGCCGTACCTGAAGGGGCATCGACTTTATGGCGATGGTGAGCCTCGATGATCTCAATATCCGTGTAATCTCCCATCACTTTCGCCGCTTTTTCCAGCAATTTCAGCACTAAGTTAACGCCAACACTGAAATTTGCTGCAAACACAATAGGGATCGATTTAGCGGCTTCGGCGATGGCTTGTTTGCCTTGATCGTCAAAACCGGTTGTACCAATTACCATCGCCTTATGGTTAGCGCGACAAAAAGCTAAATAATTCAACGTACCTTCGGGACGCGTGAAATCAATCACGACATCAAAATCATCAACAACTTTATCCAATGTATCAACGACAGCAATACCCAGTTTGCCGACTCCCGCAAGCTCACCCGCGTCCGTTCCAACTAATGATGAACCGACGCGCTCAATTGCCGCCCCTAACCGGATACCCTCTTGATTTTGTGTTGCCTGAATAAGCTGACGCCCCATGCGCCCTCCTGCACCAACAATTGCAACACGTACCATTGAATTTGCCATTTGCTATCCTTTTTTGTCCGTTTTGCGGTGAATGTGAGGCCTAATACCACTTCACTCGCCACCACAACATCGTCATGTGAAAAATCATTGTGATATAGCTTAGCGAGCCTCTTGAGACTCTGCTAGCTCTAATCTTGAATTATTAACAAAAGCGTATAATGGCTAGAAATTATCATAAAAAGTTGTGGGAAAAATAGGAATAGCCACAGAAGGGGGTCCTCTGTGGCTAGCGTGTGAGATAAGTCAGCTAATCATTAGAAATTAATTGAACGACGACTAGTCGGCCGCCTTCTTCTGTCGATAACACAAACTGCAAGCCATCAGTCAATGCAATCTTATCGCCAATAGGTATCTGTCTTTTTTCTGGTAATACCATCAAGCCATCAATACGTTCATTCACTAGCCACCATTGGTTATTGTGGAAAATAAAATAACCAACACGTTTCTTTTGCTCATCCGTTGTTCGCTCATTAGGCGCAATAAGTCGATTAACATGCCAAGCATAAAGTGATTGCCCACTCCATACCATCAACCGGTGGTCATCTGGTCGATAATTTCCCGCTTTACGTGAAGAGTATAGGTTTAAGATCGGTAATTTACCTGAGTATGCAGTGCCACAATAAGGGCAAACAGGGTGCATTTTCCCAGAAAAAACATACCATTGCTGCTCACAATCATGGTTTTGACACGGTTGAATGAGATCGACAGTTTTTACTAGTGCCGTTTCCCACTCATCCGCAGTAGGCCTGAGAGAGGGTTCGTGCAGACCAGCAATAAACGCTTTTTCAAATAACGGCGTTAAATAAGGCCCCATCACGGTATAAGGGATTTTTTCAGGATCAGCCCAAGGCAAAGATGAAGGTTTAACCTGATTCAATTTAACGGCATTACTTCTATCGGTAGGGTGTTCAATAAAAAGCGCTTTTTCCCCCATTAATAAGCTTTCATCATTCATCTCATCATCCATATCATGAATTTTACCGCCACGCAGTGGATGTCGATAAAATAAATACATATAGATCAGAACTGATAACGCATGCCTATCTGTAGTAATACTCGGTAAAATACGATTTGGGTCGGATTTGGCTAAATGAGCCGTTTTGACCACTTCCGGTGCAATAAAATCTGGTGTACCGACCACATCGGGGGGGTATTTTCCAGGAACCACTAACCCATCAATATCAATCACGCACGCATGCCCCTGTTCAGGGTCGATTAGCACGTTTTTATAGCTTAGATCACTGTGACACAGACCCGCAGCGTGCATTCGGCGAACGGCTCTTGCCAACAAAAGACACACTTTCAAGTAATTCAGCATATTGCCGCGTTCACGCGGATCTAAGAATTTATTTTGATTATTTGCGCTGGCAAACCACTTTCCTTCTTTTTCACGGCCTTTAATCGCTAGGAAGTCATTATTCTTAGAGCCATATTTAAAGAAAAAATGGGATTGATAAGTTGGAACAACAATACCAACCTTACCTTCATGCTTCACAATATCGGTTGGCCAACAAAACAAACCCTTCCAGTATTCACCACCAATTTGCTCAAAAATATTTTTTCTGTATTGCCCTGTGATCATATCAATACGTTCAAGCGCTTGCGCATTTTGGGGCGTTTTATAAAATGCGACGACATAGGATCTGTCTGGCGAAAAATAGACATCCTTCATTGAGCCTGAACCAATAATTTCGTCAACGTATTGAACGGTTTTCCCATCCTGAGTTGTACAGGTAATAATATTTGCCATAAAAACCACCAAATTTATATTTCAGAACGGTTACCAAGCAACAATGATGGTGCGATCATCATGATTACCTGCTGAGAAAAAATTTAACCATTCGGCAAGCTTTTTATCAGCCTCTACTGGGCTTTCTAAACAAGGCGTTATTTGCTCAAGAAGATCATCCCATCGCTGTGGATCTTTCAGGCCGTTATCGGTTTCAAAAATAGGATCAGAAACCCCATCAGTCATCAGGATCAGGTGAGTGATTTCAGGCCATTTACCAATCCCGATCCGCCGATTAAAGTCGTTATCATTGATTTCACTCTCATCGAGGAAACGGGTTTGCCCTGCATACTCCCCACTGTCGGGTACACCAAGAAGACGTACTTTACCTGCTGGACCATAAACCGCAATTGCCCCATCCCCCATCCAAAACGAAGCCGCGAATAACTCATCGCCAACACGCATTGAAGCCGTCGCCAGTAGCGTCGTTGAGAATGATTTAATCGGTTGATCAACGTGAATAGCTTCATTTTTAATATTATTGATCGTCAATTGTGCTGCGTTATGGAACAACTTAGCAAAGTAGGCACCGATATATTTGGTTGATTCCGCATCCCATGACGTCAGCGCTCCCATAAAATTGTGCTCTTTCTTCATCGCTAGCACTCGATAACCGCCCGTTAAGGTACTCACCGAATGTATTGACCGCAATACGTGAGCCTTCACGTGAGTTTTTTGCACTGCCTGCGCCATCAGCAACAATCATTAAGCTCCAACCACTTTTATCATCATGGTGAATATAAAAATCATCATCACGAAATGATCCAGCGTGTTCATGAGAGCGACCACGGCGGCTTGCTGCTGCAATACGCAATGGGCCTTCTGAAATAATTTGATGGTCAATATGCTTTTTAGGGTAAGGGCTATCTGCTGGTGGCTCATTAATTTGCCATAGACTACGAGGATCAGGATTGATAATAAACATCCCCTCTGTGGTACAAGGCTCTCGGCCTTCACTTGACCAAACTACCGACATCTTAATGTTGCCACTTTGTGTTGGTACGCCTGATAACATTGATGTTTCAGCATTAAAGGTAACGCCAATCTCATCTGAAAAATCGACACGCTCAACGGTTGCCGTTTCACCATTACTCAATAACACTTGAACTTGAGAATTAAAGGCAAGCCCAACTCGCCCATTTGCGATCACAATGCTCGCAGTAGGAGGCAGAGAAACGGGTTCTTTCGTGATATTCGCATTGCCTGCTGCGGGGATCTGCCCCGGTTTAAGCACGGGCTCTTTTTCCAAAGATACAGGCTCGGTGACCTGCTGTGACTGGCTTTGCAAATAAGGCAATAATAGAGTCAGTTGTGAATCACTGAATTGGCACTCATTCAACCTATCAGCGAACTGTGCCTGCTCTTTAATATCTGCACATTTTTCTTGGATTTGCTCAAGAATGTTAAAAATGGCTTCAGCTATTTGTTTATCTTCATAAATTGCCACCAAAGCGCTTTCAGAAATAGGCATATTACGATTTCTAATTGCGTGCTCTAGCAGCAATTTAATCAATAGTGCATTTTGATCCATTACCCTTTTCCTCTAGTCACATCAAAATCAGACTGGTCATCACTATTGTTAAAAGAGATCCCCCTTTCACACCAAGGACAGATGACAGATTCAGGGCCATTGACACAGAGTAATTTGCCACAGGCACAGACGGCGAAAGCGGTCGCATTACCACAATATGGGCAACCTGGCGTACCATTTAGCTCGCTAGTGTTCACTTGTGACATATTCGCGCTATCATCGCTCCACGCAAAATAACTTTCATCAATGGTGTAACACCCTGTAAGGTTAAAGTGACTGAGGTTCAATTTGAAGTTCAGGTTAGGTAGATGTGTTGGTGGACGTTCATATTTCATCAAATAAGGCCGTTTAGAACGGTTACAACGCCCGACAAAAGTGACGCAAGTATCATCATAACTTGCCGCAATTTCATCTTTAGCTAACCGCACCACTTGCTCTGTCTTATGCAATAGTGGTGGTGCTTCATCGCCCACACTGCGACTTTGGGAAACAACGGATGCCGTAATCCATTTGATAAATTTAGTAAAATCCCCTTCCTGAGCTTCCGTGAACAATAAAACGTTCTCCGTTAATTGCGATAATACGTTTAAGTCAGCAGAGGCGCCTAAGCCAATCGCAATTAAATTGACTTTAGAGGCATATTTTTCTTTCCAACGCTGAATTTCCGGTGCCACATTATCGGTAGGTCGCCCATCTGTCAGTAAATAGACCACAGGCTTCCAATCCCCTTTTCTTTCATAAGTGGTTTTTTGGACTTGAGTATCTATTTGATAGGATAATTCTTTCAGGGCGCTACCAAGACTGGTTCCACCCCCTATGGGCAATTGAGGTGGATAGAAGGAAACAACTTCCGTTAACGGCACAATTGTTTTAGCAATACCCGCAAAAGCGATAATGGAAATCCAAGCTGTTTCTAATGCATGAGGGTCTTTTCTGAGATCGTTGACGATCATCTGTAGACCATCATTCATTTTTTTTAGGTTTTCTCCCACCATGGATTCAGAACAGTCAAGCACGAAGAAAATAGGCAGTCTTCTCATCACTAAACCTTATTACAAGTAAATTCCTTTCAAGCTGTCCTGTTGTTCATCAAACAGTGGATAGCCCAATAAAAGCAAAGTTTCATAATGAAACTTTGCTTTATTCCTATAATACAAGTTGTATTTCAGGAGGTGGAGGAGGCAAGGTATCCTGATTACTATTAATACCTGCGCTGGAACTCCCTGAAGAGACACTCGCTGAAACCCATTTAAAGAAACCGGAAAAGGCATTCGAGTCGAGTGTTTCAAGTGCAACGACTTGAGAGGTTAGCTGTTTCAGGTGGTCATGTTTTGCTTTTGGCCCCACGGCACAAGCAATAATGGAACCAAAAGAACGCTTTTTGATTTCTTTAATGGCTTCGGTATAAGCATAGCTGTCTGACGGAGTACCATCTGTCATTAAAAAAACTAAAGGTCGCCAATCCCCTTTTTGCGTATCGTCAGTACGTCTAATATCCCTATCAACACATTGAATTAAGCATTCCAATGCAGCGCCAGTGAAGGTCCCTCCAGAGCTAGGCACGACAATATCGGTAAATTGAAAGTTTTCTAATGCGGTAAGAGGAATAAATTCACGTGCTTCGTTATCATAGGTGATGATCGCGATATGAACACTCTCTAATGCGTAAGGATCTTGCCTTAGTGCATTAAGCATAGCTTGGATCCCAACGTTTACGGCATGTATTGATTCACCTCGCATTGAGCCAGATGTATCAATCAAAAGATAAACGGGTAACCTTCTCATTTAGCAATAATCCTTCAAATAAGAGACGAATGAATCTGAGTCTGAAGGTTGACCTATCGCATTCAATTTCCAGCCAGAGTCTTCTCTGACCAACTCAGCAAAAAGCATAGAGCGCTGGTGATTAAATTCTGCACCACCAGATAAATCGAAACGCGCCATTTCAACATTTTTCGCATCGACTGCACGAATAAACGCATTTTGCACTTTGCCAAAATGTTGTTGTAACTGCTTACCGTTATAAATCTGCACAATGAAGACAATTTTGGCATATTTGTCATCGAGGGTGTTCAGTTTTACGATAATCTGTTCATCGTCACCATCACCAGCGCCTGTACGGTTGTCACCCGTCAACCAAATTTGCCCTGATTTATGTCTTAGGCTATTAAAGAAAATAATGTCGCCATCAACAAGAGATGCTTGACCGCCTTCCATTCTGCCTAAATCTGCAACCTTACCATTAGCGTCACATAAAAAAGCAATGACATCTAAGTCGTACTCTTCTTGTTTACCGAAAAGACTTCCTAGAAAACCTTTTTTTTCTTCTTTAATATCCCAACCCAGCCCAATGGTGACAGAGGAAAGATCATATTCACTTTTCTTTAAACTGACGCCTTGGCCTTTCTTTAAGCTAACTGACATAAATTAATCCTTTTTAAAGTACCACATTAACTTCTGGTGGCGGTGGTGGTAAGTCATTGAGATCAGCAATATCTTTTTTACTCAAATCCACTTTCTGACTACCTACGGAGATACTTGCAGATACCCACTTAAAGAAAGACTTAATCGTCGTTGAATCCGCGGTATCTAACTGAAGAACAACCTCGGTGATCTCTTTTAACACTTTTTGTTTGTGCTGATTGCCCCGCTGCACAAGCAATGACGAGCCCCGTTCTTGCTGCTTTAAATTTGTTTAATCCGGCCTTCCAATCATCAGTTGGTGCCCCATCCGTCATAATAAATACCAACGGACGCCAATCACCTTTTGACTCCACGGTTGTTCTTTGCACTTCATTTTCGATACAGTGAGCCACAACGGAGAGAGCGTCTCCCAATGCTGTCGTGCCACTCGCTTGTAAATCAGGTAAGGAAAAATTGATAAGGTCGGTTAATGGAACAATTTGTTGTGCCGTTGAGTTGAAGGTAATAATGGATACATGGGCTGTTTCGAGTGCATAAGGATCTTGTCTTAGTGTCGATAACAGCGTTTGCACACCATTTTTCACCGCTTCAATCGGCTCTCCGTGCATAGAACCAGAGGTATCAAGTAAAAGATAAACGGGCAATCGGCGCATGAATGAGTCCTATTCAAAATTATGTTTTTTATTTATACAATATCTTAATGCATCTCAACATGAATTCAATCAATATTGCACTTAGTACTCGTAGCAAGGCAATCAGAACAATCCCGTTAATATTTGAAAATTAAGTAAAAAAATAGCCGACTAAAATTAGTCGGCTATTATTCGGATTAATCATAATTCAGTAAATCTCAATGAATGCTAATGATACGCCTCGACTATATTTCTCGCCCACATTAGGGAAAAGCATCATTAACAATGCGATAACTTAAAGCATAACGAATAGATATACTTAATAAGTTAGCTTTTTTTATTTTCTGCGGAGATTTTTTGAATAAGCTGCTCAATAAAATTATCAACCAGTAATTCAACGGCATCACTACGAGTTGATTTATTTAAACGTGATAGTCGGTCAATCTTTCTTAACGTAAGCATTTTTAATGACAATGAAACTGACTTCTTTTTGTCTTTATCTAATCTTACCCGACTAGTAATTTCTTGATGCATTCTTTCTTCATTAGCCACTAATGCTTCGCGCATGCGACGGATCGTTTTATTATCCAATTGCCCTCTTTCGGTCATTTGATAAGCACGATTCGATTTACTGTATTTTATCTCTGCGCCATAAGCTTCACGCAGCTCTTTCAATACGCGTGTCAACGTTGGCTCTGAGCATTCTAGCGAAGAGATTATTTTTGTCGTAGCAACTGGCTTCCCCGGACTTAAAAGCGCGGCTAATGTATAAACTCTGATTTGGCGAGTACTGAGTTGCATGATTGTTGTCACTTACTTGAATAAAATCGAAAATTAAGGATACAAAATAGATTTGATACTTATATATGATAATATCTTTAAATATTAATAACATATATTATATCAAAAGAAAACTCACCTATTGGCGATAACATGCGAAAATCCATGTATGATAACCATTTTCAACCCAACTAACGATTTTACTTAAAATAATGTCGATAACACAAGCCATACTTCCTATACTATCGAATTATTTAAAACGTCAATCATCAACTTCATCATTGTGTTGCATTTAAACGTGGTGAACCTATTTTGCCTTGCTCTTGTGCGATACCGTAGATTTTTGAACGAGCTAAAATACCGATTGCCCAACGCCGATGAGTCGCAGGCTCGCACATAGCGCCCTGAGATTTAAACACCGCTTGGGTTGAGTTCAAAATACGTAAAGCGTCCGAATGTTCTGACTGAGAGACCATCAGTGCTTGTTCTATTTTACTGATCTGCCTAGGATGGATCGCCGTTTTCCCCACTAAGCCATTAGCAATATCAAGCATCAACTCTTTTTCCATGATTTGATGGTCGTCGATATGCTCGCAAACTGGAGCCGTTAAAAAGAAATTACGGGAGCCAAAAACCGCAACGAGCATTTTGATCACATACCCCATCGGTCCATCATATAACGTAAAATGGCGATTACGTCGCAATGAAATCACATTCATTAAATCATTTCCACCAATTCGTAGCGCAATAATTCGCTCATGACAAGGGTGTACTAGTAAATGATTTGCAAGTTCAGTCATTTGTATTACATCAAAGACTTCTTCTGTTTCCAGTGTCGGCATCATGCACAAATGTGTATTTTCGATGATATTCCACCAGACCGGGAGTGATTCTTGGGTAAATTTTGGCAGTACAAAACCGTCAATTGCACTGAGATCAAGATGTTGCACTATCCATTCACCCATTTCCGTCTCTCTTGGGCGAATAAACACTAACGGCCACGCCTGATTACCCGTTTGTTTTTTAACTTCAGATAATTCAAGTAGTAAAGCTTGCAGGTTATTAAGCGCCAGAGGAATATCCGATTCACTCACCGAATCTTCTAAACAGATGATTAATGAACGTAGTCCTGCTATTTTGTGATTCAAAATAACATCAGCAATATCAGTACGTGTTGCTGGCATATAAAGCGTAGCACCTAGTTTCCAAGGTGAGAGTCTCTGCTCCATTACTTTACCTTCTTAATAATCGTTACTGCACGATATTGGCCGATGTCATTGCCAACCTCAGTGATAGTAATATTTTTCTGTTGTGCTAAATAAACCAACAAAGCGACATCAGGATCACTCATTTTGCGCACTAAAACATGATCGGGAACACGACGTAATACCGCACGAGTTGCCTCTGCAATCCCTGGTTTGATACGGTTAATATTGGTAATACTGTATTGCTCTGCCAACGTGTTGATTACCTGCTCGCTACGCTGTTTGAGCGATGCGCATAATGGGGAGTTTGGAGACGGTGTGGCAATTGAAGCCATCTCTAAAGCATCTCGTTGTTTAGCAACGGTATCGACAAGCAGGCGGCTGCACTCAAATTGGCTTAAATGATCACATTTAACACAGCCATGAAAGCCTGATTCAGTCCATATTGAGCGTGAAATTAACCCTGAAACAGGTGCTCCCATGATACCAAATGGGATCAACCAATCATCATGGCTCGCAGACAACCATGCACACCCACAAGGATCTGCTAGTACGACGAGTCTAGGCTGCGCAGGATAGCCCTCACGCCCCGTTAATGAGCGCACTAATTCACCGGTTATGGCCCCTTTTCCCGTCCAGCCATCAACAAACACAATACCTTCGGTGCCATGACGCCGCTCAATCCACTCTAATGCCGTGGTATCGATTCCTCTATCGCGAATAATACTGATACCATAGTGATAAGACTCTTTCCCCATCGCACGTAGTGTTTGTTGCAACATAACACCTAACGGCACACCTGCCCTCACAAGACTCGTCAGCACAATTGGGGTCTTATCGAACTGCTGAATTAGCGCTTTGGCTAGCATCACAACCTCGCTAGCTAAACGTGCCGCGCCTGAATCAAGGGCTTTCGCAAATAAATCAAGGTGCCACGGAGTCGGTTCAGGCTCTTGGCTTAGCATATCTGAATAGTGCTTTGCCCCTGACTGTATAAGTTGTTCTTTTAGCTCAACAGGTGTCATTTCGATGGTGACGGGCTGCAACAAAAAATGGACATCATCAGGCAAATAGCTACCAGAAAAAGGTTCAAAATCACGCATCGTCTAATCCCTCAAAAATCTTTGTATTGATTTGAGCAGCAAACTGACTCTGTTTTGGCATTCCAAACCAACTACACAGCTTCATAAAACGATGATCGCTTAAGCTATCACCTAAACCAATCACAGGAAAAACGCCTCGTTCACTTCTCAATTTATTAAGTAAATAAGTCACCGCATGCCCTTTTTCTATCGACTCAGGCAACCAAGCAATATTGTTACTGTTACGATGAATATAGAAACCTTTGGTTGAAAATAGCTGCTCAATTTCATCGCCAATGGCATACAGCTCATCTAATTTAGTGCTATCGCGGTGCTTCATAACCAAATAAATGGGCGTATTATCATATTCATAATTAATTCGTGCCCAAGCATCGATATTGCGTTCAGCCATTAACGCGGTGATCTTTTGCTGCATCTGGATCAGTTGTTCAGTGTAATTTTGCAGGCTCGCTAATATTTGTGTTCGCCACTGCCTATCTTCTTCACCCTGTGGATTTAAGATCACCGCCCCGTGTGTCGTAATGGCCCAAGAACGAAAGGGGATGGTGACACGGCGGATCTCTTCCGTTCCACGTGCGGTAACAGGGATCAAATCAGCATTTTCAATCATCCAATCCACTAGCATGGCTTGCTCTTGGGTCATAAAGCTACGTGGCTCTAGGTCTCTGTCTAAGGCGCCAACCTGAAAAGGCATTAAGTCTAGCTCATCAACCATTTTCCGCCGGGTCTGAAACAAAGTGTCATCTAAATCGGTAAAAATCACCGGCCTACTCATAACTTAATACCTCAACTATTGGAGCCACTTTATTCAGTGCTTCAAGTAGTACGGGATCCACACTCTCTCTGGGTGTTTCGATGCACAGTATGATGCGTGAGAAATGTTGATGGGCAACGTTATAAACAAAATTAGGGATCCCCAAGCCGTAATTATCCTTAAAGGCAATAGCAGATTGAATTGCATAATTAACAGAAATTGGTGAACGCGTTGTGGAGCTATATTTTACCTCCGCACCTTGTTGCTCTAACCTCTCTGCTAACAAAAAGGGTTCCCAAACAAATTCCCCTGAGCCAAGCACCAATATTTTTTCGTCGGAAGAGGCTTGGATATGGCGGCCCAAATCTCCAGCCGGTGCTGCTATCCCCAACCTTCCCCAACTTTGCTTACCTGTAATTGGGAAATGACCTGTTCCTGTAATATTCACATTTGGCATGATGGGGACAGGCGCATCTTTATTTTGCTGCCACTGCCATTGCCCCTGCACTAACGATAGAGTACGTATCGGTAAGGGGCTACGCTCTTGTAAAGCGTCACCACTCCAATCGGTTAAGGTGACGGCTATCACCTGTTTAATCTCAGTCAAACCGCCAGCGTCACGTAAAGCACAAAGTAAATTAATAAAGGTATTTCCCGTGGTTGCCTCATCATCAACAAGGACAACGGTTTGCGCATGCAATACACGGCGTCTTAATTCAGGGTCATGGGGTAAATAAAGCAGATGATCCGTCGCATGGCTGTGATTTTCTTTGAACTCACACAATAACTCACCCCCTTCAACAGGATGACGCGTCGACGTCAAATAGACAGAATCTTTATAATGTTTTCTCGCCTCATCAAACACGCCAGCCCCTAACCCCACGGCGGTTTCTGCCATGCCTATAAATAAAACAGGCCCTTCAAGTGTTGACGGAAATTGTTGGCATAATTGCTGATATGTTTTACGCATCAATTTTGGCTGGACAGGAATATGCCTGCCCAACACTTTACTCACAAATAGAAAGGCACGTTTCGGGTTACGTCTCTCTGCGATTTCAAAGAGTTCATCTAGCGTGTCCAAAGAACAAGTGGGAATAACACTCAAAGTGCCAGTCGTCAGATTGCGGCGGTAAACTACAGGCTCAGTCGTACTCTTCATTATTAGTTTTTATCCGTACTGATTAAATTGGTTGTTATTGAACTATAACTGATTGAATTTGTGATAGGCCGTATAATCGAAGGTGTGAATTTTGCTTTTTCAGCAACGACTTCCTCTTGGCTAATTAAACCAAGCTGCCGCAAAGCAAAAATACCAGGTAGGTTGATACCACTATGTTGTGTGTAACCTATTCCACCAGAAGGACGCATATTGATTTCAAGCAAAACGGCGTTCCCCTGAGCATCATTGCGTGTTTGCACATTAACAATCCCATCGGCTTGCATCACTTGCGCGCAAGCACAGCCTAACTCATAAGCTTCCCCTGAGTTTTCTAAGTGCTGCAAAGAGCCTTCTTTACGACGAGCAACCGCAGCAATAACACGACCTTGTTCGACAACCATATCTACCGAATATTCAGGCCCCGGCAAATAAGGCATTAAGACTAAAGGTTCAAAGCCGTCTGCTTGTTCCATCGCTTGCAAATAGAGGCGAGGGTTAACTCGACGACTCTCAGGGTGAGTAAATGCCGCCATAGCAGAAACGGAATCATCAAAACGCCAAAATCCCATACCATAAATCCCTTTAATAGGTTTCACACATAATGGCACATTTTTAAAAGGGTTATTCACGATAAATGCTTTTAATTCATCAATTGAGTCAATCTGAATAGAGGGGACAACGGGCAAACCGTGCTTTTCCATTGATTGTGCAAAAGCATATTTATCATCGGCTAACTGAAGTGCACTAACACTCATCGCCCCCGTTGTTAATTTAACGCCAAGAGACTCAATTTGCTGGCGGTGAGATTCAAACCATTCACTATTTCGGCCAGCTTGGATTGCCGATATTTTCTCTTTTTCAACCAGCCGAGTGATAAATGCCAATCGCTCAGCACTATCTTCTGGCTCTAATCGTGCATAGTCGGCCTGAGATAAAATTTCATTTCGGGCATGACGATGAGAAGCAAATATCGTTATGTTTTTCAGTTGTTGTTGAGCAAACTCACGAGCACCTTGAATAAGGTCTCGCTGCGAAGACAAGCCTTCCATAAAACCATATTTTACTGTTCATCAATCCCTACATCCATCCGAAGCACCCAATAATAAGATCGGCAATAATGCGATTTAAACCGCAACATGTCAATCATATTGTGATTTATTACCGTTAATAGTTTAGAACTACATATATTTACATTTAGTTCGGAAAAATCTCATTAATCAATATACTAAAAATGAATTAATCATTTATATTCAACACGTTAAAATAAAAAGAAATAATATTGAAAAAAATAGCGTTGCCCAACTACTTCATCATGATATGATTAACTTTATATTTTGGATTTTAGTTATGTAAAAACCACTATTTCATCGTAACTTTGAAGGAATTTTATTATGGTTTCATTAAGCAAAAATCAAACCATCTCCCTGAGCAAGCAAGCACCTGCGTTGAATCATCTGATGTTTGGTTTGGGCTGGGATCCGGTTCAGGTTAAGAAAAAAGGATTTTTAAGTGGGCTTTTTGGTGGCGGTAATTCAATCGATTTGGACGCTAGCTGCATTTTACTTGATGCACAAGGAAAGCAAATTGATGTAGTCTCTTTCCGCAAATTAAAATCAAGCTGCAACTCTGTCATTCATTCAGGCGATAACCTTACCGGTGAAGGTGATGGCGATGATGAAACCATTTTTGTAGAACTCAATAAACTGCCAGCCAATACCGAATACCTCGCATTCACAGTCAATAGCTTCCGTGGTCAAACCTTCAATGAAGTCGAAAACGCATTTTGCCGCGTTGTTGATCACGCTACTAAAAAGGAGCTGGCAAACTATAAATTAACGGAACAAGGCTCGCATACAGGGATCATTATTGCTTCTTTGCGTCGTAATAACGGTCAGTGGGATTTCACCGCTCACGGTTCGCCTTCTACAGGTCGCACTATTCAAGATATGCAATCTGACATCGTTAATGTGGTGGTACGCCCATGAATATGACTCCAGGTGCTAATGCTACCGTTCCTTCTCAAACCCTGACGATCCGTATTCAATCTGGCATGGCTGTTGATGCCTCGGCTTTCCGTTTATACGATACAGGTAAAGTTAAAAACGATGCGGATATGGTTTTTTATGGTCAAACAACGAATGATGATCAAACCATTAGCTTTCGTCCTGAAGGCAACAATAGCCTCTTTACCGTCGATTTAAATCGTTTACATCCTAGCGTGCAAAAAGTTGCATTTACAGCAACTTGTGACGGCAACCAAACCATTGCTGGCTTACAGCGTCTTGCTATTCAAGTTGATGCTAATAATGAAGTTTTGTTAAACGGCACGGTGGAAACTAATGGACGCCAAGAAGCGGCATTAATTCTCGGTGAACTCTATCGCCGTAATGACAGTTGGAAGTTCCGCTTTATTGCTCAAGGGTTTAATGGTGGACTAAAACCTCTCGCTGAGCATTTTGGTGTTGATGTTGAAGATACACCGACACCCGCGCCGACACCCACTCCAGCACCAGCCTCAACACCAACACCGCCCCCTGCTCCGGCTTCCGTGAATCTGAGCAAAGTGTCTCTAACTAAAGAAAAACCTTCAATTAGCCTCGTTAAAAAAGACGATTTTGGGAAGATAAGGATCAACCTTGATTGGCACCGTGGTAGTAATACTGGGTCAACAGGCTTCTTAGGTGGCTTATTTGGTGGTGGAAATAAAGGAATTGACCTTGATTTAGGTGCATTTGTTGAGCTACAGAACCGTGAAAAAGGGGTTATCCAAGCGCTTGGAAACACTTTCGGCTTCTTTAATTCTCCACCGTTCGTCGAGTTACAAGGGGATGACCGCACTGGTGATGTTTCAGGTGGCGAATGGATATATATCAATGGTCGTGAGTGGAAAAATATCAAGCAAATACTGATTTACGCCTTTATTTACGAAGGTGTACCAAGCTGGGATAAAACGGACGGTGTGGTCACTATTCATGTACCAGATCAACCACCAATTGAAACACGTTTAACCGAAGGAAATAATGGTCGCGGCATGTGCGCTATCGCGCGACTCGTGAACGAGCAAGGCGCTATCAAAGTTGAGCGTATCAACCAGTTCTTTAAAGGTCATAAAGATATGGATAACGCCTTTTGGCTGGGGGTTTCGCTGGACTGCCGGTTCTAAATAATCAAAAGGAAATTAGGGGATATACCATGAGTTTTTTCAATAAAGTTAAAGATGCATTGAATACAGGCCGAGCAGAGTTAACCAAACAAGTCGGTCGTTTTAAAAACAAAAAATTTATGCAAGGCACAGTGGCTGTTTGTGCTCGTATTGCTATTGCCAGCGATGGCGTTAGCTCTGAAGAGAAGCAGAAAATGCTTGGCTTCTTAAAAGCCTCTGATGAGTTAAAAGTTTTTGATACCACTGAAGTGATTGAGTTTTTTAATAAGCTCATTACAAGCTTTGATTTCGACTCAGAAATTGGCAAGGGTGAAACAATGAAATACATCCTTGCACTAAAAGATCAACCTGAAGCCGCTCAGTTAGCTATCCGCGTTGGTATTGCGGTCGCCAAAAGTGATGGTGATTTTGACAATGATGAGAAAGCCGCGGTACGTGATATTGCAACTGCATTAGGCTTTTCACCAGCAGACTTTGGTCTGTAATTTTAATTAAGGACCCCGTTTAGGAATTATTATGGTATCCACTCATATTGGCTTTCCGACTGAAACCGTAATTGTGTTTGTGGTATTAGCAATCGGAGCTATTTTTATCGATTTATTTATGCACCGTGCTGATAAACCGATCACATTAAAAAATGCAATTTTCTGGTCCATATTCTGGGTTGCCATTGCTATGGCATTTGCTGGATTCCTATATATCCATCATGGCTCGGAAGTTGCCAGCCTATTCGTAACAGGTTATGCGTTGGAAAAAGTCCTCTCGGTCGACAACTTGTTTGTCATGATGGCGATTTTCTCTTGGTTTGCCGTACCGGATCGCTTTCGCCACCGGGTTCTATACTGGGGGATTATCGGTGCCATTATTTTCCGTGGGATCTTCGTCGCCATCGGTACAGGACTTCTCAGCTTAGGACCATACGTTGAAATCATCTTTGCCCTTGTGGTTGCTTGGACAGCGGTAATGATGTTACGTAGCGGCGATGACAGTGATGAAATTGAGGATTATTCTCAGCACTTAGCCTATCGTTTAGTCAAACGTTTCTTTCCCAATTTGGCCTAAAATAACGGGGCACGCATTCTTATTAACACAAAAAGAAGTTGATGCAGAGCTAGCCAAACCTGAAAACAAAGATGTGACAATCGGCCGCGGTAAAAAAGCAGCACTTTACGCAACCCCACTTATGTTATGTGTGGCTGTCGTTGAGTTATCTGATGTGATGTTTGCTTTTGACTCTGTACCCGCTATTATCGCGGTAAGCCGTGAGCCACTGATTGTTTACAGCGCAATGATGTTTGCAATATTAGGTTTGCGTACGCTTTATTTCGTTCTGGAAGCATTGAAGCAATATCTTGTCTACTTAGAAAAAGCCGTCATCGTTCTTCTGTTCTTTATTGCCGTTAAACTTGGCTTGAATGCAACAGATCATATTTGGCATCATGGCTTTAGTATCTCTGCTAGCACAAGCTTGTTTGTGGTACTTGGGGTACTTGCATTAGGCATTATCGCAAGCGTACTTTTTCCAGAAAAAGATAAATCTGAGGATGAAAAGCATAGCTAACATTCTTTCACAACATATTTTTGCATAAATTTTCAAGGAGTTATAACAATGAGCGTTTCTCTATCTAAAGGCGGCAATGTTTCGTTAAGCAAAGCAGCACCAACGATGAAAAACGTCCTAGTTGGACTTGGCTGGGATGCTCGTTCAACAGACGGTCAGGACTTTGACTTAGATGCTTCTGCGTTTTTATTAGCCGCTAACGGAAAAGTACGTGGTGATGCAGACTTTATTTTCTATAACAACCTAGCATCTGCCGACGGCTCAGTAACTCATACCGGTGATAACCGTACTGGTGAAGGCGATGGTGACGATGAAGCGCTGAAAATCAAATTAGACCTGATCCCAGCGGACATCGATAAAAATCATCTTCGTTGTCACTATTCATGATGCACAAGCTCGTCGCCAAAGTTTCGGCCAAGTTTCTGGTGCATTTATCCGTTTAGTCAATGATGACAACCAAATTGAAGTCGCTCGTTATGACCTGACTGAAGACGCGTCAACGGAAACGGCAATGCTATTCGGTGAATTATACCGTCATAGCAATGAGTGGAAATTCCGTGCCGTCGGTCAAGGCTATGCAGGTGGCCTAGCCTCTGTATGCGCTCAATACGGCATCAATGCATCTTGATATCAGTAAAATCAGTGATAAGTATTGGTAGCGAAAAAACGCTACCAATTTTCAACAGCAAAGGAGCTTTATATGGCAGTTTCCCTCGTTAAAGGTGGTAATGTATCCCTGACTAAAGAAGCACCGACAATGAATGTTGCTATGGTCGGTCTGGGATGGGATGCTCGTGTTACTGACGGCGCAGATTTTGATTTAGATGCTTCTGTATTTATGGTTGGAGAAGACGGTAAAGTTCTCTCTGATGCAAATTTTATCTTCTTCAACAACAAAGTAAGCCCATGTGGTTCTGTTGAACACCAAGGCGATAACCGTACTGGGGAAGGCGATGGTGATGACGAACAAGTCAAAATCGACCTGACTAAAGTTCCTGCTGAAGTGAAAAAACTGGTTTTCTCTGTCACGATTTATGATGCAGAAACACGTAAACAAAACTTTGGCATGGTAAGCAACAGCTTTATGCGTGTTTACAACAACGATACCAATGCTGAAATTGCACGTTTTGACCTATCTGAAGACGCGTCAACTGAAACAGCAATGATTTTTGGTGAGCTATATCGCCATGGTAACGAGTGGAAATTCAAAGCGGTAGGCCAAGGCTTCGCGGGTGGCTTGAGTGCATTAGCAGCTCAACACGGTGTCAATATCTAATTCACCTTAACTAAGATGAGCACTGCCCTCATCTATAAAGATTACTGGCAGTCATCAAGCTCTCATCTCTCTCTTGATGACTTTATTTTCCCAAGAGACTGATAATAAAATCAGTCTCTACTAACCACCTGTTTATGTTTATATCGGTAGTGCTTTTTATGGAAATGGCGCCAGTGTGCGTCTTGCGCAGCTTGCAATAATTCAAAATCCCCACGAGTATCACCCCAAGCGCGTAGGTGATATTGACCCAAGTCACCGTATACCTGCTCTAAACGTTTTACTTTCTGTTCACGGCGGCAGTTTTGGCCAACCAAATTCCCCGTTAATTTACCATTCACCACTTCAAGTTCAGTACTGATCAACTTGATGCCTAACCTTTTTGCAAACGGCTTAAGGACCAGAGATGGTGAGGCGGAACAAATCGTCACTTCAGCACCACTTTCAACTTCAGCGGCAACACCTAACACCCCTTCAGGGCGCATCAATTTCGTCCAATAAATCTTACAAAACTGTTCGGCCTTCTCTTTTAGCCACTTCTCGTCAACCCCCGTGAGAAAGGTCTTAATCAGCACTTCTTTTAATTCGTCACGCGTGAGCTTGCGCCTAGCACATTGCAAAGTAGGCAAAACCAATCTAATAATTTTGCGGGAAAAACGATATTTCCCGAACGCGAATTTTAAAAATGGGATAAAGCTGTCACGATATGTTAATGTGCCATCGAAATCAAAAACAGAAAGTACATTAACGGCATGGGCGGTATTGTTGGGCACGAATGAAAACTCCAAAAACGCTGCGTTGCCTCCAACCTGCCTCTATTAGGCAGATCAGAGGTATTCTATAATAAATAACTAGGCGCCTTGCCATTAGCTAATTTGCTTAACCTCAACACGTAACTCTTTAGGCACTTCAAACACAATATTTTCTTCGCGGCCTTGAAGCTCTACAACCTCATCGGCGCCAAACTCTTTCAGTTTATCGATCACTTGGCGAACTAAAATATCAGGCGCTGAGGCTCCCGCAGTCAAACCGATAATTTTTTTATCGACTAGCCACTCTGTTTTAATGTCTTCAGCACCATCGATGAGATAAGCTGGTTTTTTCATTCGGGAAGCCAATTCCGCCAAACGATTCGAGTTTGACGAATTTTTAGACCCCACAACCAACACAATATCTGCACGCTCAGCAAGTTCACGCGCTGCTTCTTGACGATTGGTCGTCGCATAGCAGATATCATCTTTACGCGGGCCAACAATGCTTGGGAAACGTTGAGTTAATGCATCAATAACGTCAGAGGTATCATCAACCGAGAGCGTTGTTTGGGTCATAAAGCACAAATTATTTTCGTCTTTTACTTGCAGCTTCCAGACATCTTCTGGGCTTTCAACAAGGTACATTCCACCTTCTGGGTTACTGTACTGCCCCATGGTACCTTCTACTTCTGGATGGCCTGCGTGACCAATCAAAATAGCTTCTTTGCCTTTTCGGCTAGCACGCGCCACTTCCATATGCACTTTGGTCACCAATGGACAAGTCGCATCAAATAACATCGTCAGATCACGTGAGCGCGCTTCTTGACGAATAGCTTGAGAGACGCCATGAGCAGAAAAAATCAGGATCGAGCCATCGGGTACTTCAGAGATCTCTTCAATAAAAATAGCACCGCGCTGACGCAGATCATCTACCACATAACGGTTGTGAACAACCTCATGGCGTACATAAATAGGTGCACCATAAAGCTCAAGTGCTCTTTCTACAATGCTGATCGCACGGTCTACCCCTGCACAAAAGCCACGAGGGTTAGCCATTAATATTTGCATTTTGACTCTCCAATTGCGGGTCAATCTCAAGTACTTCAATATCAAAAGTGATTTGTTGCTCTGCTAACGGATGATTAAAATCAATCGTCACAGATTCACCTTCTATTGATTTTACTACTCCAGGCATCTCACTGCCATTCATTGCAGTAAAAAGCATGATTGTGCCAATCTCAGGTATCCCTGTTTCCGTAAAATCACGCAGAGAAAAGTATTGAATTAAATCAGGATTATGTTTACCAAAGACCGTATCACCCGGTAATGAAAAACTTTTCTTTTCACCCACATTCAGCCCAACTAATTGCGCTTCTAATTCAGGTGAAAGTGAACCATCCCCTAAACTAAACAACGCAGGTTTACCCTGACTATGGGAAGAATCGGCTGTCGAACCATCTTCTAGTTTCAACGTAAAATGCAACAATACCGCGCTTTGTGGTTGTACCTGAGTAGACATAAATCGAACCTATTTCTATTATAAAAATCAGCCCGGCAGAACCGGGCTGAGGGTTATTATATCAGTTAATTTGCTTTCTTTTTGTCCTTGTCAGGCAAGAAGCCTTCTAAGATCACTAAAGCGGCACCAATACAAATCGTAACATCTGCAAGGTTAAATGTTGGGTAATGCCAATTACCTATATAAAAATCAATATAATCAATGACAAAGCCATGTATTAAACGATCACTCAGATTGCCAATTGCTCCACTGATAATCAACGCATAAGCGATATTGCTTAGTCGTTTTTGCGCGCTTTGGCGATACATCATTACCATTAAAATGACAGATATCGTCACCGCGATGCCAGCAAAGAACCAACGTTGCCAGCCTCCCTCATCAGCAAGAAAACTAAATGCGGCACCAAAGTTTTGTGCATACATCAAGTTGAGGTAAGGCATGATTGGATGTGGCTCATACAGGTTCATCTCTTTCAAGACTAACTGTTTAATGCCTAAATCCAATGCAATCAGCACAACGGTTAACCACAACCAACGTAACCCAGTAGAACAAATAGGTCTCTTCATTATGCAAACTTACGTATTTCACCGTTTCCGGCTACGTTAGTGACACAGCGACCACACAATTCAGGGTGATCTGCAACGGAACCTACATCATTAGCATAGTGCCAGCAGCGAGGACATTTCTCACCAGCAGCCTTGCTAAAGCCAATTTTCAAGCCACTTAGCTCTGATTGTTGTGCATTCGCTGGTGCCTCAGCAATATCAGCAACTCGTACTTGAGAGGTCAACAACACAAAACGGAGCTCATCCGCTAAGCTATTGAGCTTCTCTGCAAGCGCTTTATCCGCATACAAGGTGACAGAGGCCTCTAATGAGCCACCGATATGTTTATCTGCACGTGCTTGCTCAAGAACTTTGTTAACTTCACCACGAACAGCAAGTAGCTCAGCCCAGAAATCATCATTCATGCTTTCTGTTTCTGCCAAACCAAATAATGCGTCATACCACTCTTCGGTTAATACAAACTTAGCACGCTCACCTGGCAGCTCGTTCCAAATTTCATCCGCAGTGAACGACAGTATTGGTGCAATCCAACGAACCAAGGCTTCCGCAATATGGAATAACGCTGTTTGGCAGCTACGACGAGCAAGACTATCACTCTTCGCGGTATACTGGCGATCTTTAATGATATCCAGATAGAATGAGCCCATTTCGATAGAGCAGAAATGCATAAGGCGCTGAATGACTGACAAGAAGTCATATTCATCATAGGCTTTAGTGATCTCTTTTTGAGCCTCAAGTGCACGCCCTACTGCCCATCTATCTAACACCACCATCTCTTCAGGTTTAACCATATCAGTTTCAGGGTTAAAGCCGTTCAGGTTAGCCAGTAAGAAACGTGCAGTGTTACGAATACGGCGATAAGAGTCTGCCGCACGTTTTAAGATCTCATCCGATACCGCAATTTCACCAGTGTAATCGGTAGATGCCACCCATAGACGTAAAATATCAGCACCCAGTTTGTTCATCACATCCTGTGGGCTAATTGTGTTACCTAAAGATTTAGACATCTTGCGGCCTTGACCATCGACAGTAAAGCCATGAGTCAGTACTTGACGATAAGGTGCTTTGCCTTTCATTGCCGTTGAGAGCATCAATGAAGACATAAACCAACCACGATGTTGGTCTGAACCTTCAAGGTACATATCTGCTGAATTACCGTGATACTCAGGACGTGCATCCACAACGGCAAAATGTGTCGACCCTGAATCAAACCATACATCCAGTGTGTCTGGCACTTTACGGTAGATTTCAGCTTCATCACCTAATAGCTCAGCAGCATCCAGATCCCACCATGCTTGAATACCATCAACTTCAACACGTTTAGCGACTTCTTCCATCAACTCCAACGTGCGAGGATGTAACTCTTCGGTCTCTTTATGCACAAACAGTGACATTGGTGTTCCCCACGTACGTTGACGCGAGATACACCAGTCAGGGCGGTTTTCAACCATTGATTCGATACGTGCACGACCCCAACCTGGGATCCACTGAACGATATCAATCTCTTTTAGTGATTGCTCACGCAAGCCATTCTTATCCATGCCAATAAACCATTGTGGTGTAGCACGGAAAATGACTGGGGTTTTATGACGCCAACAGCATGGATAGCTATGTGAAATAGCTTGCTTATACAGCAATGCGCCTTTTTCTTTCAGTAACTCAACGATGACATCGTTAGCTTTGAAGATGAACACACCATCCAAGGTTGGATAGGTATTCGCAAGGAAGCAACCATCTGGACCTACTGGGTTTGCAGTTTCTAGGCCATATTTTTGACCGACTACATAGTCTTCTGGACCATGACCTGGGGCGGTATGCACTGCCCCTGTACCGGCATCTAGAGTAACGTGCTCCCCTAAAATAGCAGGCACATCAAAGCCCATAAATGGATGCTCGAAGCGCAATAATTCAAGGGCACTGCCTTCACATTCGCTCAGCACTTTCCATGACTCAATGCCCACTGTTTTCATGACATCTTCAACGAGATCAGCCGCAAGGATAACGACTTCGCCATTGGCTTCAACCAACTGGTATTTAAACTCAGGGTTCAGTGAGATAGCACGGTTAGCTGGTAACGTCCAAGGCGTTGTGGTCCAAATGACTAGCGCTGGCGTTTTATCACCCACTACGCCAAATTTTTCGTACACCGCGTTGCTATCTACGGCAGGGAAACGAACGTAGATAGATGGTGACGTTTTGTCATAGTATTCAACTTCTGCTTCAGCAAGTGAAGACCCACAAGCGGTACACCAGTGAACTGGTTTTGCCCCTTTCACTAGGTGACCATTAGCGATAGTTTTCGCCAATGCTCTGATAATGTTTGCTTCTGTTTTGAAGTCCATCGTCAGATACGGCTTATCCCACTCACCCAAAACACCAAGGCGAATAAAGTCAGCTTTTTGGCCTTCAATTTGCTCTTTAGCATATTGGCGGCATTGTGCACGGAATTCAGCGGCGGAAACTTTCTCCCCTGGCTTGCCTACTATTTGCTCAACTTTATGTTCAATAGGTAAACCATGGCAATCCCAACCAGGGATGTATGGGGAGTCAAAGCCCGCCAGCCCTTTGGATTTAATAATAATGTCTTTGAGAATTTTGTTGACTGAGTGACCAATATGAATACTGCCGTTAGCATACGGAGGACCATCGTGCAGAATAAATGTTTTTTTGCCCGATTTTGCTTTACGGATAGCATGATACAAACCTTCTTTGTACCAGCGCTCTAACATCTGTGGTTCGCGTTTGGCGAGATCGCCACGCATTGGAAACCCTGTTTCTGGTAGATTCAGGGTATTTTTATAGTCACTCATCGATTCTCAGTTCCATTTTCCGCTAAATTATCTGACATTTATTGCCGCTAAGTAATCCCTAGCCGCAATCACATCTTTAGCGATTTGCTCCTTAAGCGCGTCTAATGAAGCAAACCGCTGTTCGTCGCGTAATTTCTTACGCAACACGACATCAATATGACGTCCGTATAAATCCATATTGGCATCAATCAGATGGACTTCTAATTGCTGCCCTTTACCAGATACTGTTGGCCTAGTACCTATATTTGCTACACCAGGCAAGGGCTTATCCCCTAAACCGTAAACTTCTACAGCATACACACCCGTCACAGGTGTGACTAATCGTTTTAATGGCAGGTTTGCCGTTGGAAAACCGATGGTACGCCCAAGTTGGTTTCCATGCACAACACGCCCACTGATACGATATGGGTGGCCTAATAACGTTTCTGCTAATGCCAGATCGTTATCTTGTATTGCTTTGCGAATCGCAGTGCTACTGATACGCAACCCCGAATCACAAAAACTTTCTGTATCCGCGACTTGAAACCCATACTGGCTACCTGCTTGCTGTAGGAAAGCAAAATCGCCCATACGATTCTTACCAAAACGAAAATCATCGCCTATGGCGAGGTATTTTACGCCCAATTTTTTTACCAGTAGTTCAGCGACAAACTCATCTGGCGTTAAAGAGGCAAAATGTTGGTTAAACTCAACACACAGTAGGTAATCAATCCCACTGTCTGCCAAGTATTTCACTTTGTCTCGCAGACGCGTCAAACGAGCAGGCGCTTTATCACCAATAAAAAACTCAAGGGGTTGTGGTTCAAAAATCATCACGACAGAGGGTAACCCCAACTGCTCACCCTTTTGCTTCAAATTTTGAAGTAAAACCTGATGCCCACGATGGACACCATCAAAATTACCAATAGTCAGCACGCAACCATGATGGCACGCCCGGATATTTTGTATACCGCGAATTAGCTCCATAACAGGCTCAATACCGAGGAAATTGCTGGATTATACCTTGTACGACGCTTAAGGTTAACCCAAGTTCGTAAAAGGTTTCATTCAATCGCCATTTTTTGATCAATACACAAACTACAGCCCAGTTTTAGCCTGAATAAAACCCCGACTAAGCGGTTTTAACGAAAAAAATTTAGCTGTTGCTGAATATAAAGATCAAAATATAGGGATAACCAATGGATTATCAATACAACAAAATTGCGCTGAGGTCTCGAAAAATCGTAAATTTTTCTGATTTTCGTCCAGACTTATGCAAGCCATTGTTCTCAATGACCAATAAACAAACAATTATTGCGTGATAATTATACTAACTGCTATTATCTTCAACTCAAAAATTTTTTCAGTAAAAAAATTTTTTATTATGTGCCATCAAATACGCTTTTTTTTCGCGTGAAGATCTGTATTCCTCTAGCATTTGCTGGTAGAATCTTGCACCATTCACAAACGCACTTACGTCGATGTACACGACGTTTATTTGCACAAATCCATTGACAAATGAAGGGCGAAAGGGCATATTCCTCGACCTTTGAATTGTCCTCAATAGAATACATTTGGGAGTTGGACCTTGGCTAATATCAAATCAGCTAAGAAACGCGCTATACAATCTGAGAAACGTCGTCAGCACAACGCTAGCCGTCGTTCTATGGTGCGTACTTTTATCAAGAAAGTTTACCTTGCTATCGCTGCTGGCGATAAAGAAGCGGCTCAGAAAGCATTCAATGACATGCAACCTATTGTTGATCGTCACGCCACTAAAGGCCTGATCCACAAAAACAAAGCAGCGCGTCATAAAGCTAACTTAGCAGCTCAAATCAAAGCTATGTAATTTTGCTTCTTGATTAGCTAAAAAAACCGGCTTCTGCCGGTTTTTTTGTCTGTTAAACTTTTTTCTCAAGCTTATCAAATGGCGCTGAGAACAGATTGGAAAAATCTTTGTTACAGACACGCTGAACCGCAGGATGTTGGATCATGCGTTCCGCAAAAATGACAAAATACTCTTCTTTAACGCTATCTAACCGACCGAGTTCGATAACATCCTCCCCTCCCAAAATATCCGCGGCATATAATGAGGGAGCAACAAAGATTGCATTGTGATGCATACCAAAGGCTTTCATTAAAGCAGCATCATCAAATTCACCAAGTACTTCAACTTGCAAATTCTTATTACGGATCCAAGTCAATAAGTGGCGTCCTAACATTGAACGGCGACCTGGGATCAGCAAACGACGCTCTTCTAAACATTCAGGGAATGGCTTTTTAGGTGCAGGGTCGCGGCAAAAGAAACTCACACTGCACTCGCCTAACTTCACAGAAAATAGGCCTTCTTGCTGTGATGAATCGACTGGGCAATCAGATAAAATCATATCAAGTTTGTGTTGGCTCAGTTGCTCAAGCAACATTTCATGAGTCGATTCAAAGCAGCGAAGATGGATCTGCTCATGTTCAACGACCGCCGTTTCTAAAACTCGACTTACTAACTGTTTCGATAAGGCATCAGCAACACCGACATCAAACAACAAATTTGATTCTCGGCTATAATTGACAATATCAAGCATTTCTTGGCTTAACATAAACATTTTGTCAGCGTAGCGAAAAATGAGTTGCCCAAGCTCTGAGGGAACTAAACCGCGCCCTTGGCGCTTAAATAATTTACCGCCTAGCCGCTCTTCTAATGCTTTTATTTGCCCGGTAATGGTTTGAGGGGTTAAATACAACGCTTCAGCCGCCCCAACGACAGACCCTTCTTTACAGACATGCCAAAAATAATAAAGGTGGTTAAAATTAAGGTGTGAAACCCGCATATCGATTCCTTCTGTACCGCCAATAATAATCAATACTGACCATACTATTTTTCACTGCTCCTTTTGCAGGAGTTATATAGATATACCCACAACACAAAAAAGGTGTGTTGCGGGTATATCATAGTCCATTAACTCGGAATTTCTTACTATTTATTTCTGAATTTATTGGAATTCAGACAATCACTATTTTTGTTGAGGTTTCGGTAACACTACCTTTAACAAAAAGTAACCTAAAAAGGCAGCTAATGTTGATCCAAGTAAAATTCCTAGTCTTGAATAGGTACTATAGCTATCATCCAACCCATCAAATGCCAGTCCGGTAATAAAGATAGACATAGTAAAACCGATTCCACATAAAACAGATACTGCGAATACTTGCCTCAAATTAATGGACTCAGGTAATTTTGCAAACCCAAGTTTTACCGAAACCCAACTAAAGAGAAAAATCCCTAAAGGCTTACCAAAAAGTAAACCTGCCGCAACCCCTAAAGGTAATGTACTCATCAATCCATCAAACGTGACGCCGTTTAATTGAACACCTGAGTTGGCAAAAGCAAATATCGGTAAAATCATATAAGCAACCCAAGGGTGTAGCACATGCTCAAGCTCTTCTGACGGTTTTGTATTATTTGTGCCATGCAGTGGTATCAAGAAACCGACAATGACCCCCGCGAGAGTTGCATGCACGCCTGATTTAAGAATACAAACCCAAAGGATCAGCCCGATAACTAAATAAGCTGCGGTATTTTCAACTCGCCGCCAATTCATGATAACCAGTAATGCCACACATAAAGCCGCTAAACCAAGCGCGACTAAAGATAACGAACTGGTATAGAAGAATGCGATAATCACAATGACACCAAGGTCATCAATAATCGCTAGCGCCAATAAAAAGACTTTTAACTCTGTTGGCACTCGCTTACCTAAAAGCGCCATAATCCCTAGGGCGAAGGCGATGTCTGTTGCTGCGGGTATTGCCCAACCTTGGCGTGTAATATCATCAGCGCCATTAAACAGCAAATAAATGAGTGCAGGTGCTAACATCCCACCTAGCGCTGCAACAGCAGGAAAAATAGCTTTATCTTTCCCTGCAAGCGACCCCTCAAGCAGTTCTCGTTTAACCTCAAGACCAACGACAAGAAAGAAAATCGCCATCAAAAAATCATTAATCCATAGAATTAATGGCTTATCGAGCTCTAGTGATGAGATCTTAACGGAGATAGGTATATCTAAAAACTGCTGGTATAGTCCCTGAGCTGGCGAATTCGCCATAATTAATGCGACTATGGCAGCAATAATTAGGAGTAGCCCTCCCGCTGCTTCTAACCTTAAAAATTTACGGATGATTGCTGTCATATATTTAACCCCAAAATAAACAGAGTGTTAATATTATGCTAATCATTAGTTCGTAAAAAGTCGTTTATTTATCAGTAATGATTCGACATTCTCGAGTAATATGAGAAATTACTCACTCTTTTTGTTTAATTACTGTTAAATTTAAATATAGACAAATTTATTTGAATCCATATTTTTCTTTTTTACGCAATCGCAGTACACATCCCGTTTCTTAAGATAATATGCTTAACAGATCAACCACTAGCCACTTTTTTAGAGTAAACGCTCTTTTTCGTGCCGGCTCACAAAATAAAGCTTCACCATCCAGTGAGTGACAATCAACCTCGTAAGCCCTTCACAAAAAAGCCTCATTACGTAATACTGAATGACAACCTATTTCACCTATTCGTATTATGACAACCTATGTTTTGCTCGCTGTATTATTTGCAGCATTTTGTCACGCCAGTTGGAACGCCATCGTAAAATTCGGTAATGACCGTTTTTTCGGTTTAGTCATGATCTCATTATTTTCTGCGGTGTTAGCAATACCGGCACTGTTTGTGTTGGGGTTGCCTTCCGTTCATGCCATACCTTGGTTAGCCTTATCACTCCTTTTTCATCTTGGCTATGCCTATTTTTTAAGCCAAGCCTATACACATGGTGATTTAGGGCAGATATATCCCATTTCTCGAGGTTCTGCACCGCTTATTACTGCCTTACTCAGTTTGCTAATCTTCCATGAAATGATCTCTTTAATTGGGCTACTTGGGATCCTATTCATTATGAGTGGGGTGATTATTATTGCGTTTGCCGGAAGAAAGCTGACGCTCAATATCACAGGAAAAGCACTCTTTTACGCACTGTGCACTGCTTTTTTTACCGCCTGCTATACCTTATCCGATGGGCAAGGCTCTCGGGCTAGCGAAGATCCTATCGTGTATACGTTATGGCTATTTTTGCTTAACGGCATAGTACTTACTCTCTCGGGCGCTTTGAAATATCAAAAAACCCTGTTTCAAGGTATCAAACAGTATTGGCGCTCTGGTTTAATTGGTGGATTAATGCAGTTAGTGAGTTATGGCATTGCTATCTGGGCAATGAGCCAAGCCCCCCATCGTTTTGGTTGCTGCGGTCAGAGAAACCAGCGTACTTTTCGCGATGTTTTTATCTATCGTTTTCTTAAAAGAGAGGTTCAACTTCATGCGCGTTACTGCTTGTGTGATTATTTTAGCTGGTGTGTTACTCGCGAAGCTAAGCCATTAATACAAAGAAAGGCACTAATCTCAAAAAAAAGCCCGCAACTAAGCGGGCCGTTTAATTTATTATTTGTTAGTTAGGTCATCAAAGAATTTCTTCACGCCGTCTAAAAAGCTTTTTGAGCGTGGGCTATTCTTTTCGCCACTCGTACCACCGAGTGATTCTCCAAACTCTTTGAGTAGCTCTTTTTGCTTCTCATTCAATTTAACTGGTGTTTCAACGACAATATGGCACATGAGATCACCCTGCATACCACCACGGACAGATTTCACGCCTTTGCCTTTCATGCGGAAAATTTTACCGGTTTGGGTCTCTGCTGGGATTTTTCAGTTTGACGCGACCATCAAGGGTCGGGACTTCTATTTCACCACCTAATGCCGCAACCGCAAAGTTAATCGGAACTTCGCAATGTAAGTTGTTGCCATCACGTTCAAAAATACTGTGTGGTAACACACGAACTTGAACAAACAGATCCCCTGCTGGTGCCCCATTTTCCCCAGCTTCACCTTCACCGGATAAACGAACACGGTCGCCAGTATCTACCCCTGCTGGGATTTTCACTGATAGGGTCTTATAGCGTTCAACGCGGCCATGACCATGACACTTGTTGCATGGATCTTTAATAATTTTGCCTCGGCCATGACAAGTTGGACAAGGTTGCTGTACAGAGAAGAAGCCCTGACGCATGTGTACCTGACCCATACCATGACATGTTGGGCAAGTATCTACGCTGGTTCCCGGTTTAGCACCATTACCATGGCAGACATCACAGGTTTCCAAAGCTGGGATACGGATCTCTTTGGTCACTCCACGGACAGCCTCTTCAAGGGTCAGCTCCATGTTGTACTGTAAATCAGAACCACGGCTTGGGCGCTGCTGTCTGCGGCCGCCTCCAAAAATATCACCGAAGACGTCACCAAAGATATCGCTAAAATCAGCACCGCCGCCAAAACCGCCGCCGCCCATGCCACCTTGCTCAAAGGCAGCATGGCCATACTGGTCGTAAGCTGCGCGCTTCTGCTCATCGGACAGGACTTCGTAAGCTTCTTTTATCTCTTTAAATTGAGCTTCTGCTTCATCTTTTTTATCCTGATTACGGTCAGGATGATACTTCATTGCTAAACGCTTATATGCGCGTTTGATGTCTTTATCTGAAGCATTTTTTTCGAGGCCTAAGACCTCATAAAAATCTCTTTTCGCCATTTATTTTACCCTTAACATGCCGACACGGGCGTGGAGTTTCCTCGACGCCCGTGTTCGGTATCAGTAACCATTAATAACCATTAGCAAGGTCACTGCGCCCGCTAAGGGCATTATTTTTTGTCTTTATCGTTAACTTCTTCGAACTCAGCATCAACAACATCGTCATCTTTCTTCGCTTCTGCGCCTGCGCCAGCATTTGCTGAGCCAGCTTGAGCTTGTTGTTGTGCAATTTCCAGAAGTTTAGCTGAAGCAGTTACTAAAGCTTGGATCTTCGCTTCGATATCTGCTTTATCTTCGCCTTTGATTGCTGCTTCTAGCTCAGATGTTGCTTTTTCGATATTCGCTTTATCTTCTGCTGGCAGTTTATCGCCTGCTTCTTCAATTTGCTTACGCGTACCGTGGATCAGTTGGTCAGCTTGGTTACGAACCTGAACTAACTCTTCAAATTTACGGTCTGCTTCAGCGTTCGCTTCCGCGTCACGTACCATTTTTTCGATTTCCTCGTCGTTCAGACCGGAAGAAGCCTTAATGGTAATGTTTTGCTCACGACCACTGTTTTTATCTTTCGCTGATACATGCAAGATACCATCAGCATCGATATCAAACGTAACTTCGATTTGTGGCATACCACGTGGTGCTGGTTGAATACCATCTAAGTTAAACTGACCCAGTGATTTGTTATCACCGGAACGCTTACGTTCACCTTGCAGAACATGGATTGTTACTGCAGCTTGGTTGTCTTCTGCTGTTGAGAACACTTGGCTATGTTTCGTTGGGATAGTGGTGTTCTTCGGAATTAACGGAGTCATCACGCCACCCATTGTTTCGATACCTAAAGACAGTGGCGTTACGTCAAGTAACAGCACGTCTTTAACATCACCCGCTAACACACCACCTTGAACTGCTGCACCTATTGCAACGGCTTCATCTGGGTTCACGTCTTTACGTGGTTCTTTCCCAAAGAAATCAGCAACTGCTTTTTGTACCAAAGGCATACGGATTTGACCACCAACCAAAATAACATCGTTGATGTCATTTACGCTTAGGCCAGCGTCTTGTAGCGCAACCTTAACAGGCTCCATGGTACGTTTAACTAAATCTTCTACCAGTGACTCTAATTTCGCACGAGTCACTTTGATGTTCATGTGTTTAGGACCTGTTGCATCTGCTGTAATGTACGGCAGGTTAACATCTGTTTGCTGTGCAGAAGAAAGTTCGATTTTCGCTTTCTCAGCCGCTTCTTTCAGACGTTGCATTGCCAGCGGGTCATTACGTAGGTCAACACCTTGGTCTTTTTTGAATTCTTCAACTAAGTAGTTGATCAAACGGTTATCGAAGTCTTCACCACCTAAGTGAGTATCACCATTGGTTGCCAGCACTTCATATGTTTTTTCACCATCAACTTCATCAATTTCGATGATTGATAGGTCAAATGTACCACCACCTAAGTCATAAACTGCGATAGTACGGTTACCCACTTCTTTATCTAAGCCATAAGCCAATGCTGCGGCTGTTGGTTCGTTGATGATACGCTTAACATCAAGACCAGCAATACGGCCAGCATCTTTTGTCGCTTGACGCTGAGCATCGTTAAAGTATGCAGGAACAGTAATAACAGCTTCTGTTACTGGCTCACCCAAGTAATCTTCTGCTGTTTTTTTCATTTTTTTCAGAACTTCAGCCGAAACTTGTGGTGGAGCCATTTTTTGGCCTTTTACATCTAACCAAGCATCGCCGTTATCTGCCGCAATAATTTTGTATGGCATAATAGCCACGTCGCGCTGAACTTCTTCGTCTTGGAAACGACGGCCGATCAGACGTTTGATCGCAAATAATGTATTTTCAGGGTTAGTCACTGCCTGACGTTTTGCTGGCTGACCGACCAAAATTTCACCGTCTTGTGTGTACGCAATGATGGAAGGAGTAGTACGATCACCCTCGCTGTTCTCAAGAACACGAGCAGCTGTGCCATCCATAATTGCAACGCATGAGTTAGTTGTACCCAAGTCGATACCAATAATTTTACCCATCTAAAACGCCTCCAAAGGAATTCTTTTTTGTTCAATTTCATTACCAATCTATATGAGGCTCAATATTTCATTTTCAAGGGAGTTTTTACTCCGAGGCTCAATTTTTTTGCTTTACACAATTATTCGACTGATAACGAGTGATGCTTTAAAGATGGGGTCGTAAATTCATTCATCAAGGGGATGACTTAAAAAAATTTCATATTTTTTGCAAAAAAACCTGTCTTTCGATCATTGTTTCAGCAAAAAAAACTGCGTATGATTCGCCGCCAACCTAAACAAGCTGGCAAAAAATTTTATATCTTTTTGAATTTTAATCATTTTTCACCAGAGGTTATATGCAATCCAGCTCTATTGCTAATCCGGGTCCACTTGGTTTATTTGGCTTTGGTATGACTACAATTCTGCTCAATCTCCATAATGCAGGTTTTTTCCCTCTCTCATCAGTGATTTTGAGCATGGGGATTTTTTATGGTGGTATTGCTCAGGTGATAGCCGGACTTATTGAATATAAGAAAGGAAATACGTTTGGCGCAACAGCCTTTAGCTCATACGGGATGTTTTGGTTAACGTTAGTTGGCCTATTATTTTTGCCCACGCTGGGCTTAGCAGAGCCAACCGGACCTGCATTTTTAGGGGTTTACTTACTGATTTGGGGAATCTTCACCTTCTTTATGTTCCTTGGAACATTAAAAGCCAATTTTGTTTTGCAATTTGTTTTTGGCAGCTTAACCGTACTGTTTGCATTGTTAGCCATCGGTAATTTAACAGGCAATAGCACTATTTTAACGATCGCAGGCTTTGAAGGAATTGTTTGTGGCGCAAGTGCATTCTACTTAGCAATGGCTGAAGTGTTGAATGAGCAATATGGCAAAACTGTTTTACCAATAGGGCAGCGCTGTTAATCGTCGTCGTAAGCAAGTCAGGTGAGTGAACCTCACCTGACTTAATAATCATGATTTAAGAGCGGATCGCCGACTTTGGCCTAAATGCCTTCACAACACTCGGATCCGTTTCGACATAAGGCCCATCGAGCAGTTGAATACAGTAAGGCACACTAGCAAAAATCCCAGAGACGATGACATTCCCTTCCGCATCCTTTAACCCTTCCAGTGTTTCTGCAATGGCTTTAGGTTGACCCGGTAAGTTGAGGATTAATGCTTGATTGCGTATCGCCCCCACTTGGCGAGAAAGAATGGCCGTTGGCACAAATTTTAAACTAATTTGACGCATTTGTTCACCAAAACCAGGCATCTCGCGATCGGCAATCGCTAATGTTGCATCTGGCGTGACATCACGACGTGCGGGGCCTGTACCACCAGTTGTCAGTACTAAATGGCAGGCAAACTCATCCACTAGCTCACATAATGTTTGTTCTATCATGATTTGCTCATCAGGGATCAGGCGAGTTTCAATACGAAAAGGTGTTGTCAGCGCTTTCGCAAGCCATGCTTCTAAGGATGGGAGCCCTTTATCTTCATAAATACCACTTGAAGCACGGTCAGAAACTGAAACCAAACCTATGCGCAATTCATCCATACAAACCTCAATAAATAACCAATAAAAAGTGCTCATTGCGGGCAGCACCCGCAAATCACGCGCATTAATACGTAGGTTATCATATCATGGGAAATATAAGGTTTCAGTGCTAAGTATCGCGATATTGCTTAGTGAAAATACATGAAGAAATGTAGGCCGTTCAGCATTAGCCGCGTCGTCAATGATTTCATTTAGTTAAATAATATTCAGGTTGCTTATCAGAGGCTCTTTTGTATTTGGTACTTACTGATCCAAAATGCAAAAAACCCAGTGAAGACACTGGGTTCTCATAAAAAGTGAAGGCAGAAATTACAGTAGCTCTGCGATCATTTTTTCCAGTTTTTCTTGGTCAATAGCAAATTTGCGGATACCTTCAGCCAGTTTATCTACTGCCATCGGATCTTGGTTATGCTGCCAATAGAACTGAGATTCAGTCAGTTTAGCTTCTGGCTCTTTTGTCTTACCAGAGTCAGTTAATTTACGAACAACTTCGCCTTGCGCTTCAGAGAGTTCTTTTAACAGTGCTGGTGAAATCGTTAGGCGATCACAACCCGCCAGTTCCAAAATCTCACCAACATTGCGGAAACTTGCGCCCATAACGACGGTTTTGTAACCATGGGTTTTGTAGTAGTTATAGATCTCAGTCACAGAAATAACACCTGGATCTTCTTGCGGTGCATACTCTTTTTTATCGGTATTCGCTTTGTACCAGTCAAGAATACGACCAACGAATGGTGAAATCAGATAAACACCTGCTTCCGCACATGCACGAGCTTGCGCAAAAGAGAAAAGTAGGGTTAAGTTACAGTTGATGCCTTCTTTTTCTAATTTCTCAGCTGCACGGATGCCTTGCCAAGTTGAAGCCAATTTAATCAGAATACGGTCATTGCTGATACCCGCTTCGTTGTACAGCTTAATCAGACGACGCGCTTTAGCGATACACGCTTCTTCATCATAAGACAGACGTGCGTCAACTTCCGTTGAAACACGGCCTGGAACCAGTTTTAGAATTTCCAAACCGATGTTGACTGCCAATTTGTCACAAGCATCAACAACCTGCTGTTCACGATGACTGCTTTGTTTACGGGCCCACTCGACCGCTTCGTCAATCAGTTTACGATATTCAGGAATTTGTGCTGCATTTAGAATCAAAGATGGGTTAGTTGTCGCATCTTGTGGTTTATAAAGCTTCATCGCTTCAATATCGCCAGTATCAGCAACAACGGTGGTCAGACTACGTAAGGAGGTTAATTTATCGGTCATTTCTTTAATCTCGTTGTTATAAAGGAATTGAGGCAAACGCCGCACCGTACAATGATAATATCACGCATCTAAGTTGCTGCAAGCGACTAAAACTATTCTATAGCAACTAATTGATATGCAATCGTTTTCGCAATTTAAATTAAAACTGAATCCTTTTAGCTTCGAATAAGCATAATCACAGTACGACAAAATAGAAAAATTGTTTTTACTTATCTCACCGATTAGCTATTTAATGGCAATTTTTGTTAAAGTGGTCGTCGTCATTTTATTATAGGGATCTTGCTATGCTCATCACAATCTCACCTGCCAAAACATTAGATTATGAAAGCCCGCTCGCAACACACTCTTTCACACAGCCTGAATTACTGAATGAGTCACAGCAACTGATTGAGGTTTGCCGCAAACTATCTCCAGCAGACATCTCAAGCTTAATGAAAATTAGCGATAAACTGGCTGGCCTCAATGCTGCACGTTTTGGTGAGTGGCATGCGGATTTCACGCCTGAAAATGCACGCCAAGCTATTCTTGCATTTAAAGGGGATGTGTATACAGGTATGCAAGCTGAAACATTTTCTGCACAGGACTTTGAGTTTGCCCAGCAGCATTTGCGTATCTTATCAGGGCTATATGGCTTATTACGCCCTCTCGATTTAATGCAGCCTTACCGCCTTGAAATGGGAACGCGCCTAAAAAACCCTCGAGGCAAAGATTTGTATGAATTTTGGGGCAATATCATCACCGACAAGCTCAACAAAGCGCTTGCAGATCAAGGCGATCATGTATTAGTCAACCTTGCCTCAGATGAATATTTTAAAGCCGTTAATAGCCAAAAATTAGATGGTGTCATCATAAAACCGGTCTTCCTTGACGAAAAAAATGGCAAATATAAAGTGATCAGTTTCTATGCTAAAAAAGCACGTGGTTTGATGAGCCGCTTTATTATTCAAAATAAGCTAACCAAAACAGATCAATTGGCTGATTTTAACCTTGAAGGTTACCAATTCGATGAGAGCCAATCCAAAGGAAATGAGCTGGTCTTTACCCGTCCTGAACAACATTAATCCCCTAAATAAGGTGGTCGCTAGTGTGATCACCTAACTCACGACTCGGCAATATTGTCTCTTTTTTATCCTCCATCACATATTTACTAAAAATTTGTATTTTGGTTAAAAATTAGCATTGATTCACCATAGCGAAAATGACATTTGTGTCAGTATCGTTTAGGTCTCTGCCAACTATTTGGAGGTGAAGTATGCCTTATATTGCAAATACTGATCGTTACACGGATATGGAATATCGCCTATGTGGTCGCAGCGGGTTAAGGCTCCCACTAATCTCTTTAGGTCTTTGGCACAATTTTGGTGACAACAAATCCCCGGATAACTGCCGAGCCATGTTAAGGTATGCTTTTGACCATGGGATCACCCACTTTGATCTCGCCAATAATTATGGTCCTCCGCCGGGCGCAGCAGAAAGCCTATTTGGACGAATACTCCAACAAGATTTTTTACCTTACCGAGATGAAATGATCATTTCATCAAAAGCTGGCTTTACCATGTGGGATGGCCCTTATGGTGATTGGGGCAGTAAAAAATATTTAATTGCCAGCCTTAATCAAAGCCTAAAACGCATGGGTCTAGATTATGTTGATATTTTTTATCACCATCGCCCAGATCCTGATACTCCTCTTGAAGAAACAATGGGCGCCCTTGATCTGATCGTACGCCAAGGTAAAGCTCTGTATGTTGGGATCTCTAACTATCCTGCCGAGCTTGCAAAAGAAGCGATTGAGATCCTTAACCAATTAGGTACGCCTTGCCTAATCCATCAACCTAGATATTCCATGTTAGTCCGTGATCCAGAAGATGAATTACTTGATGTGCTTGAAGATGAAGGCGTCGGCTCCATAGCTTATTCGCCGCTTGCAGGTGGCATACTTACCGACCGTTACTTAAACGGTATTCCTGCCGATTCAAGGGCGGCAAGCAACCCTTCTCTTCCCCCAGAAAGGCTAACCTCCGCGGTACTCGCTCGGGTGAAAAAACTGAATGAACTTGCTTTGCAAAGAGGCCAAAAATTGAGCCAAATGTCCCTAGCCTGGGTATTACGCCATGATAGGATCACCTCTGTGCTCATTGGTGCAAGTCGAGTTAGCCAAATTGATGACGCTCTCGGTATGATGGCAAACCGCGAATTTACACCTGAAGAGCTAAAAACCATTGAACTTATCTTAGAAGACGCCATTTAAGCGCTTATCCGCTGCTCCTTTGTATTCCGAGTATGAAGTGGCAGCGCCATACCAACTTCCCCCCTCAACACAAAAACAGTGATTAACTGTCTCGTGGCTTCTTTTTTTGCTGATCACAAGTCAGTAAATTAATTTAATATTATTTTAAGGAATATATTAAATTAATTCACCGCTTAAATAAATAATCTCTTATAAATCAGGATGTTTTAAATACAACACATTCTAAAAGCCCACTTTTATTGATAAATAAAAATGAACAAATAAACTGAAATAGCAGTTTGTTTAATTCATTTAACCAAGAGAATATTATATGAAAATAAAACATATCCTTATCGCTTCTCTGTTTACCCCTGCATTATCTTTCGCTTCTCTTCCTCAATATCAACTCCTTGATATGCTAATGGATCCGACCTCAGTATCGGGCCAATACTTTGGCAATGGTGGTAACGGTGGCAATGGCGGCAACGGTGGTAATGGTCGGTAATTAACTCGTAATCTTATATGATTATTCCCCCCCTTCTAAATGGAGGGGGGTCGGAGGAAACTATGCAACGAAAATGGCTTCTCACTATCAGCACGCTATTTTTCTTAACTCCCGCAATATCAAGCCATTCACTCAGTTACAACAATCCACTACACAGCACAACGCCACCACATGCGATTTCGAGTGAGCACAATATCTTTTATGTGAATCATGGTGGAAATGGAGGTAATGGTGCCAACGGCGGTAATGGGGGCAATGGACTCAATAATGGTAATGGAGGAGATGGGGGCCATGCACAGCCCGGCAGTAACGGTAATGGTGGTAATGGCGGTAGTGGCGGAATCAATGGCGGGAACGGGGGCCGAGGCGGTAATGGTGACGGCTACGGTAACGGGGGTAATGGCGGTAATGGTACAGGAAATGGTCACGGCGGAAACGGAGGGAATGGGGGTCATGGTGGCAACGGTGGTAACGGCGGTCATGGTTCAGGAAGTGGCAATGGCGGCAACGGTGGAGATGCAGGCCCAGAAGGAGGAAAAGGGGGTAAAGGAGGTCTTGGTGGACCAAATGGTGGCAGAAACGGCCTAGATGGTGCAAGTTCAAATCGCTCTACGCACTAGTCCTCTACTATACCGACTTTCGTGATCTCATCGTGTCATCAATATTTGAATCAATGAACTATTATCATTACGATAAATAGAAACGGAAGCATATCGCTTCCGTTTCATGGATCCAGAAATCGCTATTTAGGTGCACGTTCCATTAAGAAAGCCCTTAGCTTCGCAAAATCCGACGGCAAAAAGTGTGATAGCAGAGGTAGCTCAGCACGCTCAGCTAAAGCTTCTGGTAGAGGAAGTTGTTTATTCAAAATCGCCTCTACACTCTCTTTAAACTTAGCAGGATGCGCCGTTCCTAAGAACAAACCATACTCACCATCTTGTAATTGATCGCGTAAAACACGGTAAGCGACAGCTGCGTGCGGCTCAGATACATACCCTTTTTTATCTAACTCACGCACCGTTTCTTTAGTCACCTCATCGGTCACCGCTCCATAACCAAGCTCTTTCAGAGACCACCCTTTACGACGGAATAGCTCCTCAATACGCGGCCAGTTATTAGGTTGGCTCACATCCATCGCATTCGATAAAGTCGCAACGGTTTGATGTGGTTTCCACTCCCCACCTTCAAGGTAACGAGGAACCGTATCATTGACGTTAGTTGCAGCAATAAAGCGTTTAATCGGTAAGCCCAGCGATTTAGCAAGTAAGCCCGCAGTTAAATCACCAAAATTACCACTTGGAACAGAAATAACGAGTTGCTCACGCTTCTCAGCAGGGATTTGAGCAACCGCTTCAAAGTAGTAACAAATTTGTGCTAACAAACGGCTAATGTTAATTGAGTTCGCTGAATTTAAATGCAATGCTTTTTTCAGCGCCTCATCATCAAAAGATTGTTTGACCAAGGCTTGGCAGGCATCAAAGTCATCTTTGATTGCAACCGTGTGAATGTTTTCACCTAGGGTACAAAAGAGCTTTTCTTGTAGTGGGCTGATCTTACCTTCTGGATAGAGAATAACCACTTGCACATTATTTAAACGGTAAAATGCGTGTGCAACCGCCGCCCCTGTATCCCCAGAGGTTGCAGTTAAAATAGTCACAGGCTGGTCACCAGCAACTTGGGCAAGTGCTTGAGCCATAAAACGGCCACCAAAGTCTTTAAAGGCGAGTGTTGGACCATGGTATAGCTCTAGTGTCGCTACATCTTGCTCAACTTGAGTAACAGGAGCAGGGAATGCAAAAGCTTCTTTGACGCGAGCCGCCAGCTCAGCTTCAGGGATCTCATCACCAATAAATGCCGTTAAAATACGGCTGCTACGAGTGACAAAATCCAGTTTTAGTAGCTCATCAATTTCAGCAGCGCTAAACTCTGGCAAATCTTGTGGGAAGAATAGACCTTGTTGTTTGCCCAATCCCTGTTTTACTGCCTGTGCGAAGCTCACTTGCTCGCTATTATCTTTCAAGTTATACAGTTTCATTGTTTACCCTATTGTCCTTGCCCCTGTGAGATCCAAACGGCAGATATGCACAAAGCCTTCATCATTTTGAACATAATGTTGTTGTAGATAATCGGCCATTTTTTCAGCGATTTGTTTATCATCACAAATGGCAAATAGTGTCGGCCCAGAACCAGAAATACCACATGCAAGTGCACCAATTTCATAAGCATTCTTACGCGCCTCGGCAAACCCAGGAAGTAGCTGTGTTCGATAAGGTTCAGCTACGACATCTTGGATCATAGTCGCAGCAAGCTTTGGTTGGCCTGTATGGCAAGCATGGATAAAGCCCGATAAATAACGCCCATGATTAACAATATCATGGCGCGGATAACTATTTGGCAAAATAGCTCGCGCTTCCGCGGTAGAAACCTTGATCCCCGGATACGCCATCACCCAATACCAATTCTCGAAAGCGGGAACAGGTTGAGAAATAATTCCGTTTTGCTCAATAATCAGTTGTAAGCCACCTAGGTAACAAGGAGCCACATTATCGTAATGTACACTGCCTGAAATACGCCCTTCTAGCTCCCCCATCATACTTAATAACGTGGTCTCATCAAAAGGCTGACCGGCAAACTCATTCAGTGCCATCAGTGCCGCAACAACAGAACATGCACTGGAGCCAAGCCCTGAACCAATAGGCATGTTTTTTTCGAGAGTCATCGCAACATTAAGCGGTTTACCAAAGCGTTCGCAAAACAGTTCCCAACATTGGTAAACAATATTATGTTCATTTTTTTTCGGTAATTTTGCGACAAAGCGGCCTTTATTCGTCAAAGAAAAGCTCTCAGCCGCTTCAACAGTGACACAATCCCCTAACAGCGTTCCATCTGCTGGCGATACCGCCGCGCCTAAGACATCAAACCCGACACTAACATTACCAATTGAAGCGGGCGCATAAACTTTAATCACTTATTAGACTCCCAATTTCCATGATAGAGTACGCAACATATCTGCAAATACGCCGGCTGCGGTAACATCATTACCTGCTCCATAGCCCCTGAGTACTAAAGGAATTGGCTGGTAATAGCGCGTATAGAAAGCCAATGCGTTTTCGCCATTTTTGACCTTGAAGAGCGGATCATTGCCATCAACCGCAACGATTTTCACTTGGCAGCGTCCTTCTTCTATCAATCCGACATAGCGTAACACTTTTTCTTCTGCTTCTGCTGCTTTTATACGCTCTGCAAACGGCTGATCAAGTTGCGGTAAGCGAGCCATAAATTCAGTCACATCGCCACTGCTATCAAACTCCGCAGGTAATACGGGTTCGATTTCAATATCTTCTAGCTCTAATTCATAACCGGCTTCACGCGCGAGGATCAACAGCTTACGTGCGACATCCATGCCTGACAAATCATCGCGAGGATCTGGCTCGGTAAACCCTTTCTCTTTAGCTAGAGCCGTCGCTTCAGATAAAGACATCCCTTCGTCGAGTTTGCCAAAAATAAAGGAGAGTGATCCAGAAAGAATACCGCTAAAGTGAACTAGCTCATCACCCGCATTCAGGAGATTCTGTAAGTTTTCAATCACAGGCAACCCCGCACCAACGTTAGTGTCATAAAGGAACTTACGTTTTGATACTTCACACGCGGAGCGTAATTGGCGGTAATACTCCATTGATAAGGTGTTAGCTTTTTTGTTAGGTGTCACAACGTTAAAGCCGTCTTTTAAGAAACTGACATACTGCTGGGCAATTTCTTGGTTAGAAGTACAATCGATGATCACTGGATTGAGAAAGTGATATTCACGCTCCAATCTGATCAAGCGGCTCAGGCTAAATGGCTCGGTCGCTTGCGCCAACTCTTCTTTCCAATTATCAAGAGAGATGCCTTGCATATTCGTCAACATTGGCTCGTGAGTTGGCGATCCCACAAACGCGTAAATCGATATGCTTTTGTTTCAGCCATTGCTGTTGACGATGGATTTGCTCAATCAGTGCGTTTCCTACCCCACCCACACCGATAATGAAGGCTTCAATGACTTGCTCAGCATTGAATAGCATTTGATGGCATAAACGAACCGCCGTGGTTGCTGCTTCATTGGCAATGACCGCCGAAATTGAACGTTCAGACGAGCCTTGGGCAATCGCCACGATATTGATATTACCGCGTGTTAATGCCGAGAAGAAACGCGCTGAAATCCCTTTTAGAGTACGCATGCCGTCGCCAACGACCGAAATAATGGCTAACTGCTCCATGACATCAAGAGGGTCTAAGACGCCATCTTTTAATTCTAAATAGAATTCTTCTTCCAAGGCAGCACGTGCACGTACTAATTCCCCTTGAGGCACACAGAAGCTAATGCTGTATTCCGATGATGACTGCGTAATAAGTACAACCGAGATCCCCTTACGTGACATCACAGAGAAGATACGTGCGGCCATACCAACCATTCCTTTCATGCCGGGGCCTGAAACGTTGATCATCGCCATGTTATTCAGGTTGGTGATCCCTTTAACAGGGGTGCTGTCATCTGTTTGTCCATCCCCGATCAATGTACCCGGAGCACTGAGGTTAGTGGTGTTTTTGATAAGGCAAGGAATTTGGAATTGTGCGATTGGTGCTATGGTACGCGGGTGCAGTACTTTTGCACCAAAGTAGGATAACTCCATCGCTCTTGATAGGACATCCCTTTTAATAGGCGTGCATCAGGCACTAAACGTGGGTCACAAGTATATACCCCATCCACATCGGTCCAAATTTCGCAGCATTCAGCACGTAAACAAGCCGCTAATACTGCCGCGGAATAATCGGAGCCGTTACGCCCTAATACGACCAATTCGCCTTTATCATTCCCGCAGTAAAACCCGCCATTAATACAAAGTGGTCTTTAGGGATGTTTAATTCCTTAATACGTTTAGTTGACTCATTAATATCAACAGTGGACTCAAGATAATGACCGACGGCTAATAAATTTTCGACAGGATTAATCACCGTGACTTTGTGCCCGCGTGCTGTTAGCACAGACTCCATAATGGCAATAGAGAGTTTTTCACCACGGCAAATAATTGAGGCGTTAATGCTATCAGGGCATTGGCCTAGAAGAGTAATACCATGCAGTACTTGTTTGATTTGTGCGAATTCTTGTTCAGTGAGTTTTTTCAGTCTATCGTAATCAAAACCGGGTTGTTTTTCTTTTAATCCTTTTAATAAGTTCGCAAAATCATTTCTGCATCATTCACATGCGTGATGACATCCTGACCTGCAACCGTTTTATCAATCATTGCGACCAAATGGTTAGTGATTTTTGCTGGTGCAGATAGCACCAAACGCCACTTGCCATCGGCCAATTTACTTTCAGCGATGTCAGCAACATTCAGTACTCGTTCGTCATTTGCAACCGAAGTACCGCCAAATTTAAGCACACGCATGGTATTTCTCTCCTGATTTAACACCAAAAAAAAGCCCACATCTGATTGGATGCGGGCTTTTTCGTTTTTTATTTTTTGGATGCGTCAGCCCGCCCCGTTTCCTGTGGTTACGGTGGTGGTAATAATAATCGTAGTCAGGCTGATGTTACGCATAGATTTCTGTCTGTCTCTTGATTCGTTACTTGCTCCCTATACGGTTAAAGCAATTGCCCAAAAATGTCAAATTTATTTGCAAAAAAAGCCGTTATTCAAAGCGTGACCTATCAAAAATTATCCTATTTTCTCAACAAAATTTAATCACAAATGAATAGGCCTCACAATTTGCTAATTTAAAAAACCAAAAAATTAACAATTGTCAGATTAAAATATCCATAAACTTTTTTTAGCGTTAGCTTGAATAGTTGGCCATTTTTCACCCAAACGCATCGTTTGAGTAAACAAAGAATAAAAAACTTTTACTCTTTATCTGATAGTTAAACAGCCATTGAATCGGTAAGATTTTCTTCCTAACAAATTTTGTTAACGTGCTACAATTGATTTTGATATGTATCAACAAAAGTTATTTTTTTAGGTGGTAAATGCAGTATTAGCTGTTATATTGCTGTTAACAGCCCAACGTTGGGAAGGTGCCTAAATTTTGATTCAATTTAGAATCTGATGACGATAGAGGCGACAAAATAACCTTGACTCGAAAACATATTTATAACCCATAGACGCGTCGTTCCAGTAAAATAAAATCAAAACCACCTAATTTGGAAGCGGCTTATGAGTTCACAATTTTATTTTAAAACTTTAGGTAGCAAATATGCAGACCCCACACATTTTAATTGTTGAAGATGAGATTGTCACACGCAATACGCTGAAAAGTATCTTTGAGGCTGAAGGCTATGTAGTTCACGAAGCCACTGATGGCGAAGAGATGCACAATGTTCTGTCCGAGCATGACATCAACCTCGTTATCATGGATATTAACCTACCCGGTAAAAACGGCCTTCTCCTTGCGCGTGAATTACGTGAGCAAGAAAGTATTGCACTGATGTTCCTAACAGGCCGTGATAATGAGGTGGATAAGATCCTTGGCCTAGAAATTGGTGCGGATGATTATATCACCAAGCCATTTAACCCTCGCGAGCTGACTATCCGTGCACGCAACCTGCTATCTCGTACTATGAATTTAGCTGGTGGCACTGAAGAGCGCCGTTTAGTCGAAAGCTATAAATTTAATGGTTGGGAACTCGACATCAACAGTCGCTCACTGATCAGCCCTGCTGGCGAACACTACAAATTACCTCGTAGCGAATTCCGCGCTATGCTACATTTTTGTGAGAACCCGGGGAAAATCCAAACTCGCGCCGATTTGTTGAAGAAAATGACAGGCCGTGAGCTTAAGCCTCATGATAGAACGGTCGACGTCACTATCCGTCGTATTCGTAAACATTTCGAATCAACGCCTGATACCCCAGAAATCATCGCAACAATCCACGGTGAGGGTTATCGCTTTTGTGGTGATCTCGACGAATAATCCCGCCATCGTTCGATAAAGACCGATGAATAAATAACCCCAAAATTCCATTATTGGGGGTTATTTTATGCGGGAAGAGCACCTGTAGACCCACTTAAAGACTTACCATGGCATAATAGGTACAGCGCTTAATGCATTCTTCGGTGAGCCATCAATCATCTTGTCTGAATAAGTCAAATAAACAAGCGCATTGCGTTTGGGATCATAAAAACGTACTACCTGCAACTTTTTGAATACTAATGAAGTCCGTTTTTGGAAAACAACGTGCGGTTTTTTCGGTGAACGTTTGATCCGTTCATTCAGTTCAATCGGACCAACTTGTTGGCAAGATATCGCCGCATCAGAAGTATCTTCTGCTAAACCAAGCCCACCTTTAATCCCCCCCGTCTTCGAACGGCTTAAGTAGCAGGTCACATTTTCAACATCAGGATCATCAAAAGCTTCAACAACAATTTTATGGTCAGGGCCAAATACTTTAAAAACGGTATCTACCGAGCCAATTTCTTCCGCAAACGTCGCAAAGGGTAATGCAGACAACAGTGATGCCAATACGATCTTTTTCAACTTGCAAAAATGCATACAAATTTCCTTTTCAACCAGAAGACTTAGCCTCTTTGTTATATACTTTTTAAACAATTCGAGTGACATTTCAGCCATTATTAACCATAAGGCAGCCTGAAATATGACAAGTATAAAAGAAGTTAATCATTTTCTTTACAACTAAATGGTAAATACAACTCTTTTACTATAAACGAAAAAGGTAACTTGATATAGAATAGGCGTTCCTTGATAACCTATATCTGTTTTTTAAGTCTTATTGACTAGGGATATACATGGATCAAACAAATATTATTCGTGACCTTCTTCGCTGGATCGATGATAACCTAGATAAACCTCTATCACTCGATAATGTTGCGGCAAAAGCTGGCTACTCCAAATGGCATTTACAACGGATGTTCAAAGAGGTGACTGACCAAGCAATTGGCGCCTATATTCGTGCTCGACGGCTATCTCGCGCTGCTGTAGCTTTACGACTGACCAGCCGTCCGATTCTTGATATCGCGTTACAATATCGCTTTGACTCACAGCAAACTTTTTACCGCGCGTTTAAGAAACAATTTAACATCACCCCTGCTTACTATCGTTGTAGCGATGAGTGGTGTGCCACGGGTATTTGTCCACCTATTATTTTAGATGAACATAAACATTTAGATTATGAGTTCGTCGAGATGCAGGAGCAGCCTTTAGTGGGGCTTGAGCAAAGCTGTTCTTATGCGCTAGAAGAGTGGTCAACCGCCTGTTCACAGATGCGCCAAACTTTCTGGCACTACTATTTAGAACATACAACCTCGATTGCCTCTGAGGTCTTCGGCTTACACCACGCGATTCATAACGCCGATAAAGAAGATGAACAGACGGTGTTCTATACCACCGCAGTAAAACCTGAAGATGCAAGTTTTAACAATGCAGAATATAGCCATCTCACTATTCCCGCTGGAGAATATGTGAAGTTTAGCTTTAGCGGTGAAGCAACGCGCGCAGCAATGCAAGAGTTCTTATATCAGATTTATGGCGTCTATCTGCCTAAGCTCAATATCACGCGCCGACCTGGCTATGATATCGAACACTATAAACTCAAAAATGTTGAGTTACGTCATATAGACCATAAAAATGATGACCCGAAATCGCATGTTGCGGCCTTTGATTACTATGTGCCGATAAAACGTTAATAATTTGGAGTTTCAATGGCTCGTTATCTTTCCAAGCTGTGGCATCATGGACTGTCCTAGCTAGCCGAGTCACATATTATTTATGTTCCCGACTATCTCCGTTAGTCTCCTAGCTGCAACTCGAATAAGTTAGAATCTATCATTGTTGGAACTCCAAAATTTACACGGTCTCAACTACGCTTGCTGTTCATCTAACGCAGGCTGAGTAAGGTGGGTAACCTCACCAGTACTTTCAACGATCCAACCATTTGCGAGCCAAGGGCTGTTTTTGGTAATCCACGCGTGAAATTGAGCAATTACGTAAGCGCAAGCGGCGTTCTGAATAAGCAGGAACCCCTAAGATACGGCTAACTAGCGTACTCAATGCGATCCCGTGGCTGACTAAAAGTGGTCGACTCCCTTTTGGTAGATCGAGGCAACTGTTGAGAGCGGCATACATGCGCTGATACAGCTCTTCCATCGATTCACCGTTTGGAATACGCCCGCCTTCTGTGCCATCAATAAGGCTTTTACGCCACTGCTCTTCTTGCTCTGTCAGGCTTTCTATTTCGCGCTGTTCCAGAACCCCCATATTTAATTCACGAAGACGAGGTTCTATGATAATTTCACAACGGCAAACATCCGCAATTATTTGTGCAGTTTCGCGTGTGCGTCCCATATCACTAGTGATAATATGAGTAATGCCTTCTGATTTCATCCTTTCGGCAACTTGCCTTGCTTGCAGACGTCCAGTGGCCGTGAGTGGGCTATCAGATTGGCCCTGTATACGACGTGCCACGTTCCATTCGGTTTCACCGTGGCGAACAAGATAAACCTGTAACATAGATGTGTTCCGTTATTACTTTGCGAAATATGTGTTCAAAGGAAAATAATTAATGTACCAAGTTATAGCTGCAACGACTAATCCTGCCAAAATTAAAGCGATTCATCTTGCTTTCGATGCTGTTTTTGGCCAGGCACTTATCAAGTAGAAGATATTAACGTTGATAGCAGCGTTCCACAGCAACCTATCGGTAATAATGAAACCCGCACAGGCGCAAGGCAACGTGTAATGGCATCAAGGCAAGTTCGCCCAGAGGCCGATTTTTGGGTCGGGATTGAAGCTGGCATTGATGAAGATATGACCTTTGCATGGATTGTTATTGAACATAAACAGATCCGTGGTGAATCACGTTCAGCGAGTATCATGATCCCAGAAAAAATCCTTGCGGGTATCCGTGAAGGGCGTGAGCTTGGTGACGAAATGGCAGATTTAACTGGCATCGATAACATCAAACAACAAGGCGGTGCCATCGGCTTTTTTACTAACGGGGTACTAACACGCACCAGTGTCTACCAACAAGCACTGATACTGGCGCTGGTTCCCATTAAGCATGAAATTTATAAAGAGCTAAACCAGATAGAAGATTAATTATAACGAAAAAATAACAATAGGGGCAGTCTTTGCCCCTATTTGTCTATATTAATGACACAAATCACACAATTAACACTGACAACTCATCATCTTGAGTCAGTATGGACTGATGCTCAACTCGGCTCCCTGTCATGGAGTAACGTGTATAGAGTGCTCTGTGTTCAATGAATATGCAGTGGCTATTTTAGCAATTGCGCTTCTAACCACTCTTTTACAGGCTGAGGTGCCGATTTTAAACTATTTGAGCCGCGTGTGATGGTAGCGATACCCACCCCAAGTTCATTTTTTAATTCCCTTTGGCTCATTTCACCACGCATCAACTCTTGCACAATTCTGACTCGAGTCGCAAGCGCCGTTCGTTCATCGGGTGTCAGCAACAATTGTAATATGGGATGTTGTAAGTCTTGCTCAAACGCAAGCTGTAGCAATTTAACAAAGCGTTGCCAATCATCGTTCTCATCGGTAGTGAGTGCTGGGTCATTCAGGTGATTTGCAGTCATGTTATCCAACCATACTATTTAACTAGTACAAATGATAACACACTATTTGGCAAATCACCTGTAAAACCTACTAATACTTCATTAACCACTCGTTATCGGTCAATACAGGCCCATGTTGCCCCATAAAGTAACGGTAGAATACGTCATAAGAGAGCACATTTTTCACATAGCCTCGTGTTTCTGAAAAAGGAATACTCTCGACAAAGGCAACAGCATCAAGACGACCGCTACTATTACCTAACCAACGCGTGACCCTTGATGGCCCAGCGTTATAAGCCGCACTTGATAGGATACGGTTATTAGAGAACTGCTGATAAACATCATCTAAGTAAGCCGTACCGATTTCAATATTCTTAACTGGGTTCACCAATTGGCTGGTATTGACATAACCATCAATCCCTTGTTTCTGTACCGTATGCTTCGCCGTCGCTGGCATGAGCTGCATTAGCCCCGTCGCCCCAACAGGGGATTTGGCTTGTGGGTTCCATGCACTCTCTTGACGAGCAATCGCCATGGCATAACTTTTAGAAATCGTTTTACCTTTTGTGTAGTGTTCAAACTCTTTTTCCCACGCTAATGGGAAACGTTCTTCTAAATGATTCCACAACTTCGCTTGGATAGTTGCTTGCACACTTAAATCCGCCCAATTGTTATCAAACGCATAACGGGCAAGCTGCTCTTGCTGATTTGGTGGTAGTGAAGCGACTAAACTTACCCATTCGGTACGAGCAAGATTGTCCATTTCCCAATACATTAATTCACGTACACGCTGGATTTCTGCTAACTTATCTAGCTGTTGGCTATCCGGTTTTTCAGCCGTTTTAATATACAGAGGGTATTCCGTGTTTAATTTTTGTGCTGCCACCATTGGGTAGAAGCCTCTGCCCTCGATGAGTTTGCGTAGAATAGCTTCACCTTCTGCTTTTTTGCCTTCATTCATTAAGGTGATGGCCTGCCAATATTGCCACTCATCTTTATGCCGTGCATCAGCGGGAAGCTGTTTCAGCCATTTTGCTACTCCTGCTTTATCCCCAGCACCAAGTGCTAAGCGAATACGGCGCTCTTTTAGGGCTGTTGAATCAGTTTCACTGATCACCTCATCGCGCCAGTTTTCTTGCTCAGGTGTGACCGCCCCCATATATTGCCAAGCAACACTATCTTTTAATTTTTGAGTTTCGGCAAAATTCATTTTTTGCGCGTTACTGATCCCCTTTAACGCGGCTCGTGCCTGATCTGGCGATTGGCGCGCATAACGGCTAAATGCAGCTATCGTGGCTTGACGTGAAAAATCGGTCGGTGTCATCGTCTTAGCAAAAGTGGTAACCGATGCAGGATCATTTTGCAGCTTCACTAATGCATCACCAATCGTCCTATAACTTGGTGGCAGACGCTTCGCTAAATAGGTAGCCATTGAGGTATTACCTGCATCAATGGCAAGGTGGATCCGTTCAAGGATCATTTCCGGTGTTAAATGGCCGGCTTTTTCCCACTCATTAAACAATTTATCGCAAGCGGCAGGCATTGAACGCCCATTAAGCCAAGATTTCTCCGCCCCTTGCCAAGCGAGCGTTTTATTGCCTGTAGCCCAATTAGCATAGAAATAGTTACATTTCGCCTCCGCAGGCATAGGCTCTTTAGGGCTGAATGCCAGCAAAGATTGCCACTCTTGGCGACGAGCAAGTTCATTCACAAAGCGATTTTTTAACGTTTTTGCGACAGGTAATGTCGGGTGAGCGTCAATAAATGCTTGTACTTGACTCGGCGAAATAATATCAAGGTCTTGCGTTAACTCTCGATATTCTAAATAAGGGTACAATGGATACGTTTGTAATGTCGGCAATAAACGTTCAACTTCATCCATTTGCTTGGCATCCCAAGCTTGTTTGATGGCTTGATAACGCTCTCGCTGAGCCTGTAAAGAGTCTGCCCATACCGTCGTCGATACCAACATCATGGCAATCGGCACTGCCATCAAGAATTTTTTCATACTGACTATTTCCCTATTCCCGCGCTGCTCTAAATTTTTCGCTTCTATAACTATACTCGAAATTATTCGAGTTGCATGTAGGTGTTCAGTGAAGTTTTCCCAAAAGACCCCATCAACTCATCGGTTTGAGTCACTAAACACAACTTGTATTGATATGGCCTGAAATATAACGCGTATCAGGTGGATACAACTTTGTTAAACGATTTTTATCAATATAAAATCTTTAGGTTGAAAGCAACAGGAGTGTTCTTGAAATTAACGCCTTGATAGAGAGCAGCCTCTTTCTATACGTCAAAAACACCTAGTAAAATAGTGGTTAATCCACCGAATAGACTACGCTGAATCACGTAAAATGATGGATTTGATAATCGTCGGCTTTATGGCACATCGTTGAATAACATGATGAGTTATCTATAAAAATGGTTGTTAAATAGATAAAAATCAGTGAGCCATGTTTATTAATAGGTATGAATGCTTAAATTACTCAATATTGATGTATTATTTTCAGTAAAAATAGACAAATCTTGATCTTTACTGTTAAATAATATCAGTGGATGTAAAAACTATTTAATTTTGTCAATATGATGAAGCTCATTTGGAATAATCTAAAACTCCCTTTAAAATGAGATATGATATGGATTTCAAAAATTTATTTTTTTCTATTCTTGGGTGCGGATGGGCATATCTTTTAATATACACATTAACAGATATTCACTCTTCTCTTGTATCTCTGCCTTTCCTAATCATATTCTTCATTGTTTTTTATATACTCTCTACAAGGAATAAAAGGATGTTTGCGAAAAAAAGTAAAGATAAAGATAACGTTATCGAAGCGGCAAAAACGCATGAGTTAACGCCCGAAAAAGAAACGGTTGAAATTAAAGAAGAAAAAGTGCTTTCAACACCTTCAGCACGTAAGAGCACTTCTATTTCAAGTAGTTGCAACATTTCCGGTGACCTTGTTTTAGATGAAGACATCCAAATATTCGGTCATATAAAAGGGAGTGTTCGTAGCAATGACGGTATTGTCACGATCCAAAAAGAAGGGGTTGTTGAAGGCGAGATTTATGCTCAAACCATTTCAATCAACGGCATTATGAGAGGCTTATGTGTCTCTGAAAACTTGGATATTCTAGAAAATGGTCAGCTCGATGGGATCTGCCAAACTAAAAACCTAACCATTAAGAAAGGTGGGGTATTCACCGGAACCTCTGAAAGAACAGATAAAAAAATACAGGCCAGTGATGTACAAAGAGAGCTTAAACAGAAAAAACCTGATATCGTTAAGTTAGAATCAGCGCCTATTTCTAATCAATAAAATCTATTTATTTTCAGGCTTTAATGATATTAAAAATTAATTCTATAGTGGTCATCGCTCTGCTATAGAATTAATATCATCTACAACATATTTAGATGTCGATTTATTATGCTAATAATTTGCTAATAATCTATTTTAATCGCTATGTGATTTTTAATATTAATCGCTATTTAAATATTAATATCAAATAATAAGCTCTCAGTAATCTTCAAAACATAAAAACAGAAAAACCTATTTTATTGAACAGTCGCCGTTTGCCGCATCTTGCGAATGGTTAAGCGTCTGCTTTACACGCTGATTTTTGGGCTTTGATAGGCATCTTTAGCTTATCGTCAAAATCATCTTCACAAAATTTAGATAACTCGGAAGAAAAAGTAATAGAGGTAAAAGTATTAACCCTAAATAATCTTTTTTATATCAGATTTATTAATGAAATATTAAATGGCATGTCACTCTACCATGATCCAATAAATACCTTCACCAAAGCTAAATGAAAAGAAATCTCCATTAAGACTTAAACTAAATTTACCCTAACAAAATTAATCGATATGTTTATCTATAAAACAAAACAGCCCCCGTATTAAAAAATAGCCAACAACCCCCGCTCCCTCCTGTTAATGATTATTTTTTGTTTACAATGTAAAAGGCCATTTACCTCATGATGAAACATGCGCGTTTTTACTTAATTTTGATCCCGTCTTAAGTGGGGGTTAATTCACAAGAAAGTATCGGAAACACACGCAACTATTGACTTAGAGTGAGGAACAATTAGAGTGAAGCTCAGAAAAATTTTAAGATAGAAAGTAACGTTTACAGCAGCAAAAGTCGCCTAAGGTATAATCGCGTGATAAGACGGTCATATGTCTGCTAAAAACACTATCAAATATTGAACTTTCGTTTATAAAACAATAGGTAAAAAAAATTGGCTCAATATGTTTATTCTATGCTCCGAGTCGGAAAAATTGTTCCACCGAAGCGTCATATTTTGAAAAATATCTCTCTGAGCTTCTTTCCTGGGGCGAAGATTGGTGTTTTAGGTCTTAACGGTGCGGGTAAATCAACCTTATTACGCATCATGGCGGGTATCGATACGGAAATTGAGGGGGAAGCACGCCCTCAACCCGGTATCAAAATTGGCTATCTACCACAGGAGCCTAAGCTCAACCCTGAACACACTGTTCGTGAAGCGGTTGAAGAGGCAGTCTTTGAAGTTAAAAACGCATTAACGCGTTTAGATGAAGTTTATGCCGCTTATGCCGATCCTGATGCGGATTTCGATAAGTTAGCTAAAGAGCAAGGCGAGTTAGAAGCCATTATTGCTGCGCAAGATGGTCATAACTTGGATAACCAGCTAGAGCGTGCTGCCGATGCACTGCGTTTGCCACCTTGGGATGCTAAAATCGAAAATCTATCCGGTGGTGAGCGTCGCCGTGTTGCTATCTGCCGTCTTCTGTTAGAAAAACCGGACATGCTGCTCCTTGATGAGCCAACTAACCACTTGGATGCGGAATCCGTTGCTTGGTTAGAACGTTTCTTACATGACTATGAAGGCACTGTTGTGGCGATCACCCACGACCGTTACTTCCTTGATAACGTTGCAGGTTGGATCCTCGAACTTGACCGTGGTGAAGGTATTCCATGGGAAGGTAACTACTCTTCTTGGCTAGAACAAAAAGATGAGCGTTTAGCGCAAGAGGCTTCAACGGAAGCGGCAAGACGTAAATCGATTGAGAAAGAGTTAGAGTGGATCCGCCAAAATCCAAAAGGCCGTCAGGCGAAAGGTAAAGCACGTCTGGCTCGCTTTGAAGAACTTAACAGCGTTGAATACCAAAAACGTAATGAGACCAGTGAATTATTTATTCCACCAGGTCCACGTTTGGGTGATAAGGTTATTGAAGTTGAAAACCTCAGCAAATCTTACGGTGACCGCGTTCTTATCGACAACCTAAGTTTCTCCATTCCAAAAGGAGCCATTGTCGGTATCATCGGCCCTAACGGCGCGGGTAAATCAACCCTATTCCGTATGATCTCAGGCCAAGAGCAGCCAGATTCAGGCACCATCACCTTAGGTGATACGGTGAAGATTGCCTCTGTAGATCAGTTCCGTGACTCCATGGACGACAGCAAAACGGTTTGGGAAGAGATCTCGAACGGACAAGATATCATGCGTATTGGTAACTTTGAGATCCCAAGCCGCGCTTATGTGGGTCGCTTTAACTTTAAAGGCGTTGACCAAGGTAAACGTGTTGGCGAGTTGTCCGGTGGTGAGCGTGGACGTCTGCATTTAGCTAAGCTGCTACAAGTTGGCGGTAACGTACTGTTACTCGACGAACCCACGAACGACCTCGACGTTGAAACATTGCGTGCCTTAGAAAACGCCTTGTTAGAGTTCCCGGGCTGTGCAATGGTTATCTCGCATGACCGCTGGTTCCTTGACCGTATTGCAACTCATATTATTGATTATCAAGATGAAGGTAATATCACCTTCTTTGAAGGTAACTTCTCTGAGTATGAAGATTACAAAAAACGGACTATGGGTGCCGAAGCTCTACAACCTCATCGCATGAAATATAAGCGCATGAGCAAATAAGCCAAGCCTCCTACAAACACAAATACCTCATGATGAGGTATTTGTGTTATTCCAATCTCTCACTTTCAATAACCCATTATATTATTCGTCTAACATCAGCAATTGCTGTACTAACGAAATACAGGTGAGAAAACGGGTATCATAGTCAGGAGAATCAACATGAACAAATTCCACGTTGTTTTTCTTTAGCATTTCAATTAACAAAGATTGAAACTCTTGCCGATCTTTTTCACTCCCCAAGCTACGTAAACCATCGGCTACCCATGGGGTATTATTTTCTAATAAGATCACCAGATTCAAAACGATACTCATCAATCAAGGCCTGTACGAAAGGATGCTCTTTGCCCTCATAGCGCTTACAAAAAGCCTGAGTGGTAATAAAATCAGTATCAATAAAAGCGACCTTATTGGCATATTTAACCGCGAAATCAATATATTGAGCATGGCCTAATGCAATTTTATCGTAGTCAGAATATTGCAATGCCATTTCATCACCACCAAGATGAGAAAACACATAATCACGCCCAAACTCCCACGCACTGGTGGTATTAAAAATATTGGCCAGTTTGTTGACGAGTGTCGATTTTCCACTCGATTCACCACCGAGTATTGCCACTTTACGTACAAAGAAGGGCTTCACTTCTGTCGGAATATAATCCCAATATCGGAAAGGGGCCTGACGAATTTGATTACCACTGATATTCATGAAGGTCCGTTCAGGATCGATTAAGATAGTTTCTATCCCTAAGTACTTTTTATAGCGCGGTGCATCATTGGCTTCACCCGAATAGATAAAACTTGGGTGAATATTGTGCTTTTTCAAAAAGCCCTTCATTCCCTCACTCCACACTTCCCAACCGTGTGGATAAGGTTCGATACCTTGTTCATCGAATGAATGAATATGAATATTTTTTTGATATTTGAATGTTTGTAATAACCAACGTAGACGGTCACTGACTGTCGGCTGTTGTGACATGGAGCTATTCACGAATAGGTCTTTATCACGCGGCTCATCATGGCAAAGAATGACATGTAACTCATCAACTTGACTACAAGCACGCTGGATCAAGTAGATATGACCTGTATGTAAGGGATAGAATTTCCCGAAAACGACCCCAATGCTTTTTTGTTTATTTGGGTATTCCAGCCCTAAAAAGCGATGAAGTGCCGCGATCTTTTGTGCGCTCGGGCTTTTAATTTTGTTGTTGATAAGCTGGCTGAGATACCCTTTGGTCATATCAGAGGCATCAGCAACTTGCTGTAATGTATAGCCAGCTTGCTTAATTGCATTCTTAAGATAGTCAAATTCAGCCATTTAGTTCCCTTATTTGCTCTCAATAATTCGAAATGTAGCGCTATCGAACGCCACGAAAGTGCGAAATATGACGAGACGATTAATCAAATTCATCCATTACGCTTAAAGCATCTGACAACTTTTTCACACCATACACTTTCATATCGGGAGGTGATTTTTTGGGCATGTTTGCATGGGGAACAATCGCCCGTTTAAAGCCATGTTTTGCCGCTTCTGAAATACGCTCTTGCCCACTCGGCACAGGGCGAATTTCACCGGCTAAGCCAACTTCACCAAATACCACAAGGTCTCGTGGTAAAGGACGATCCCGAAAACTGGAGACTAAAGAAAGCAATAACGCCAAGTCCGCACTCGTTTCAGTGACCTTAACGCCGCCAACCACATTCACAAAAACGTCTTGGTCTGACATTTGTAAGCCACCATGGCGATGCAAAACAGCCAATAAAATCGCAAGACGGTTTTGCTCAAGCCCTACCGCAACTCGACGAGGATTTGACATCATTGAATGGTCGACCAATGCCTGTATCTCCACCAGCAGTGGGCGTGTGCCTTCCCATACCACCATGACGGAACTACCCGATGTGATTTCATCACCACGACTTAAGAAAATAGCCGAAGGATTATTTACCTCTTTCAAACCCTGTTCCGTCATCGCAAACACACCTAGCTCATTAACCGCACCAAAACGGTTTTTTATGGCTACGCAAAGTACGAAAACGGTTATCGGCATCCCCATCCAACATAATCGAACAGTCGATACAGTGCTCTAGCACCTTAGGACCAGCTAAAGAGCCATCTTTCGTCACATGACCGACCATAATGATAGCGACACCGCGCGTCTTGGCGAAACGCGTCAAGTAAGCGGCGGTTTCACGCACCTGAGCCACACTGCCGGGGGAAGATTGGATATCAGCCATATGCATGACTTGGATTGAGTCGATCACCATTAATTTAGGTTGCTCTTGCTCTGCCGTTAAACAAATTTGCTCAATGCTGGTTTCAGATAGCATATTTAGCGAATCCGTCGGCAAACCAAGGCGATGTGCACGCATAGCAACCTGTTGCAGCGACTCTTCCCCTGTGACATACAGTGTTTTCATTTCGCGTGAAAGTAAGCACATGGTCTGTAGTAGCAATGTACTTTTCCCAGCCCCTGGGTTCCCGCCAATCAAAATCGCGCTCCCCGGTACGACGCCACCACCAAGTACGCGGTCAAACTCTTTAAATCCTGTGGTAAAACGCGGCAGCTCTTCAAGGCTAATTTCTGATAGCTTTTGCACACGGCTTACGCCAGCAGCATTTCCGGCATACCCCGTTAAGCGATCATGACGTGGCGATGATTGACTTGAGGCGAGGCGCACTTCTGTAATGGTATTCCATGCATGACAGGCACTGCATTGCCCTTGCCAGCGCGGATAATCCGCACCGCACTCATTACAGACAAACGCTCTTTTTGCACCTTTCGCCACAATATTGCTCCTATTAACCCTTTTTTAACTAACTGCCTTTAATTCAAAGTATATGCTATTCAATAATCCGCATAGTTGCTGCCCGTAATACTTAAAATACCCCGTCGCTTTACGGCTGCCCTGTATGATGAATATTACCGCTCTTCGTGTTTAAGCCCCCCGCTCAACACGCACATAACCCCCATTAAATCAGCATGACGGATAGCCACTTTGGCACGTGCGTAGACTTTTGGCTTCGCGTGATAAGCTATTCCTAACCCCGCCTTACGCAACATTTTCAAGTCATTTGCGCCATCGCCGATTGCCACGGTTTGTTCAATCGGTATTTCTAAACGCTCTGCTAACTTAACCAGCGTTTGTGCTTTAAATTTGGCATCAACAATTGGCCCTTTGACTTTACCGGTGAGCTTGCCGTCTTTGATTTCTAGCTGATTCGCAACAGCGGCGACCAATTTTAATTGTTGACGTAAGTTATCGGCAAAAAATGTAAATCCTCCTGATGCAATCGCCACATGCCAATCCATCGCTTGTAATTTACGAACAAGGCTGGTTAAGCCAGGCATCAATGGCAGCGTATCCATGACTTGCTGCAAAATCATCACATCGGCCCCTTTAAGTAACGCCACACGCGCTCTTAAGCTTTCCGTGAAATCTAACTCACCTTGCATGGCTCGTTCAGTCACTTCCGATACTTGCTCGCCCACGCCATACAAACGTGCAATTTCATCGATACATTCAATTTGAATTGCCGTAGAGTCCATATCCATTAACAGCAGGCCCGGTGAACGTAAACGGGGAATTTGCCCTAATGGAACAACATCTAATAAACTTTCATCGGCTAATTTTTTGATGCGAGGAGTAATGCTTCCCGCAATTCTGACCACTTGATAGTCATCGATTCGCCATGATGAAACGATCACTATCGCTATCCCCAAACGCTGCTGAAAATCGCTGATCCGTGCCTTATCTAACCCTCGTCCATATAATAACCAACCACTGTCGCCAGCGCGATAATCTAAAGGCATGACCTCTTCACCGCTCAATGACAGCGGTAACCCGGGCCACTTTTGAATTTCATCGGGTAAATAGCAATAGGTCAAACTCGTTGACATGAAAATTAGCTCCTGTAATCGACTCAACGTTTTATAATAAAAATATGCCCCAAAACTACCTTATCTGTACAAGCTCTGGCAACATGATGCCAGAGAATGGATAAAGAGCACTTAGTGATTTCTATGAAACTGACCTTTAAGCTTCACAAAACAGTGATAATTATTATCTGTGTCGCATTAATCGCCCTATTAATGCATGGCATAACCTATTTAGGTAACAGCCAAAACCAAAACAGAGTCGAACAATTTAAACAGCTAACTCGAGTTTTGGCCGAACAAGTGGCTTTCAGCTTATCCGATTATATCGTTTCCGGCAGCAAAGATTTTAATCGAGAACGCATTATCGCCAATTTAAACAATGTCACCAAAGACAAATACATTTTGGATGCCAGTATTTATTCGGCGGGAGGAACCTTAATTGCGAGTGCGGGAGAGTCAGTTCCGGTACGTGAACGCCTTGCCATTGATAGCAAACAATCAACACAACCTTTTCAATATCAACTGGTTGTACCTATTCCCGGAAAAGAAGAGCCAAAAGGTTATTTACGGCTTACCATTGATACTGAGCTACTAACCACAGAAATTCAGCAAGCTGATAACAGTACCAATGTATTACGTTTCTTTATTTTATTAGCACTCTGTATTGGGATTGTGCTGGCAAATACCTTATTCCGCACCAAGAAAAAGAAAGGCAAAAATGTACCGCCTCAGCTCGTTGTTGATGAAGACAGCGGCAATGAAGATGCTGAAAATATGGCACCAAACATTGCCAAAAAACCTCATTTCGACCGAAAAAGAAGCGAACATCGGCCTTATCGCCCTAAAAGACGTCGTGCTAAAAGCAAGCCGAATAAGCCCAAACCCCCTGAAAATTAAGCCACGAACTCACACTGCTGAGGATCTCCCCTCAGCAGTTCAATTACATGGAATAAGTATCAAAAACAATCGGTGCAACGAATTCGACTTTGCCATCCACTAATAGCGTTTCAGGAGGGGCTGGGAATGGCGCTGCGCGGTTTATGGTCGCAATCGCCTCTTTATCTAACAGTTTGGTTCCAGATGAATTAATCAAACTGGCACTAATCACCTCACCGTGACTGTCCACCATCACTTTGACCTGAGAGACACCGGTTGAACGAAAACGTAGCGCCGCCCTTGGATAACGTTTCGCTTTTGCTAAACGCTGATGAACCTCACTGTGCCAACCTTGATGACCACTCACCGCCACCGAGGCATTACTGGAGAAGTTCGCACTGCTACTTGCTTCACTCCCCGCTGCTGGTGCCGAAGTCACTGCTGACTCTTGCGTACTGAGAGGCGCCTCTTCAACGACTTTTTTGACTTGTGTAGGTTTCTTTTTAGGTGGGTGTTTCTTTTCGCTGACCTTGGTTAAGGTTCCATTATTAACTAACGGTGTTTCGGGTAGTTTTTCTGTTTTTTCAACTAATTCAGGTAAAACTTCCTCATGTGTCGCCATCTGCTGTTTCGCAGCATGATTCACTTCAGGCTCTGAATGCTGCTCAAGCTGATAAACGCCTAGTTGTAATGATATTGCGGGTGGCAATACCCCTGTTGTCGGTATTGACGCCGTAAACCAGCCAATAAATATCACTGCGAGTGTTCCGTGGAAAAGAAGACTTAAAAATAAACCGCCCAGTGGACGGAAAATCGGGCGCTCTAACTTGCCCGCGATACTACTCATATTCTGCCTCACGACTTTATTTTTTGCAGATTATAGGCATAATACAAACAAAAATGATATTCATTATTATTAATAACATTCTAAAGTTAAAATAACTATTTGAAATAAAACAATAAAGCGATTTGAGCAAATCTTTATCACGCCTAAGCGTGTAATTTAACTTTTAACACCAGCGAAAAATGACTATTGATAAATCCCTTGCCCGTAAAATTAGCGGCGCATATCAGTCAACGTATAGCCAACTTGTCCGCTTTTTCCGCAATCGGCTAGGTAATAGTAACGATGCTGATGATTTATCTCAGGATGTGTTTACACTATGGCTTAATCGAAAAGAGCAATCTCCGATTAAAGAGAGCCGTGCTTATTTGTTCAAAATCGCCAATCATGTGTTAATTGACCATTGGCGACGTCATCAACGCCAACCCACGTCTGAAACAAACATTGATGATGCTTTACTTGAACAGCAGCTCGAAGAGACACAAGCTGATCCCAGTGAAATACTGGAGCATCAACAACGTATCCAGTGGCTTAGTGAGGCGATCGAGTCGCTCCCTCCACGGCGTCGCGAAGCTTTTTTGCTCTACCGATTTGATGGTTTGTCACAAAGTGAGATTGCTGAACGAATGGAAATTTCCATTAGTATGGTCGAAAAGCATATAGCAGCAGCTTTGGTACATTGTAAAAAACACCTTGATAATCAGAGCAATAATAATTAATGACACGTACAACACACTCTGAGCCGGATACATTAGATTCTATTGATGAGCAAGCAGCGCTGTGGTTCACCCGCAAGCACAGTCAGCAGATGAGCGCTGAACAAGCAAAGCAATTTGATATCTGGTTACACGCATCTCCTGAGCATGCGAAAGCCTATGAAGCGATTGCAGGGGTTTGGCGCGAGTTCGCTTCAATGCCACGGCCAGCGTCTATTGAACTCCCCCCGAAAAAACAGCTCTTTTTCCGGTTATGGCGCCCATTGGGAAATACCTTAGCAGCGCTATTTATTGCCGCTATTTTATTCTTACCCTATAGTCAGCTACCCTCAATGTTGTTCAACAATATGACTCTCGTCGCAACTAATATGCCAAAAGAGGTCACTCTATCGGATGGCTCTGCATTATTTCTCAATCGCCAGACACGCGTGCGGGTAGCCTATGAAACAGAGGTTCGGCGGATATATCTAGATGAAGGCAACGCTTATTTCAAAGTCAAATCCAATCCTTATCGGCCTTTTGTGATTTTAGCCGATGAAAGGCGCATTCAAGTCATTGGCACTGAGTTTGAAGTCGATAGACATCAGCAACAAGTCGCTGTCCGTGTTAGCAAAGGGATAGTGAGTCTGAAAACAGGGCAAGAGCAAGCAACGACTTACCTGTTTGCTGGGGATAGCGCGACTAGCTCTGCCATCAATAGCCCTGTCAAAATGAATAAAATTGCGCCTCTTGATGTGGCAAGGTGGCGTTTTGGCGAGTTGAGCTTTACTGATAAACCATTGGCTGAGGTGCTCTCTGAACTTAACGCTTACTCACCCGTCAACATTGAATTATCACCGCCTTCTTTAGCGCAAAGTAAAATCTCTGGTCGGATCAATTTACGTCAACCTGAGTCATTTTTCCAAGCACTTCCAATGCTTTTACCTGTACAAGTCGTTTATCAAGACAAAAATAACATATTGATTATTCAAAATAAAAAAAATAAATGAAAATTATTTCGATTTACAGGTGAGGATAATTCTCATTTCCCCCTCTACTTAAGCAGTTGTTATTTATTTTGCCATTTTTAGCACACTTTTTGTGCCGCTTAAGAATAAGGGATACTCATGTCTATGCGATTCACCCACAAACGGTTTAAGCCGCTTGCACTGTTCGTTGCCGTTAGTAGCGCAATAGTTTGCCAATCTGCTGCTGCGCAAGAAGTCGCTTTCTCACTTCCAGAACAAGCACTAGCCACTTCTGTGGCACAGATAACCCAGCAAGGAAATATCCAATTACTGTATGACAAGAGCCAACTCAATGGCCTACGCGCGCCTGCATTATCAGGTCACTACACCGCACAAACCGCATTACAAAAAATACTTATCGGTAGCGGATTAGAGTTAGTCAGTGATAATGGCATCTTCGTGATCCGTTCACAGAACCTTAATCAAGGCACATTAGTCCTCCCCGAAACACAGGTTTCTGGGGTCGTACAACAAAATCACCCAGCGACAGATGTTATGTCTGCGCCACAGTATGTGACATCGGAAGAGATCAGCCAACGTAACACGGGCGATGGCAATATTACGGATCTGATGAAAACCAACCCTGCCGTTCAATTTGCTAATAATGACAGCAACTCAATGAACCAAGGGGAAATAAAGCCTTCGCGTATTTCAATTCACGGCTCCAGCAGTTATCAAAATGCTTATCGTCTTGATGGCGTTAGCTTCAACAATGACTTTGACCCCGCAGATAATGGCCTTGGTGAAACAGCAACCCGCTTAAGCAGTAGCGATCAGGGGATCTATATCGATAGTCGTCTTATCGATAGTATGGCGGTCTATGACAATAATATTCCTGTCGAATTTGGTGGCTTTACGGGGGGAACCGTTGAGGTTAATAGCCGCCGTTGGCAAGGTGAAAACAGCGCACATGCCTATTATCGGTTAACCCGCTCCGGTTGGAACAATTTATTTCATGACTCCTCGCTTGGGATCGATACGACCAAGAATGACACCGCTAACCCTGCTCGTTTCCAAAATCGCTACGATAAAGATGATTTTGGTGGTTGGTTCGAATTAGGTGTCAGTGAAAATTCAGGTATCGTATTTTCAGCGTCACGCCGCAGTTCCACGATACCAATGACGGTAACTGGCGGCGATTCCGTTATCTTTGATGAAAATAATCAAGTGGAAATGGTTAATTTCGCTTCAGGTGAAAAGAAGCAGCACCGTACATCGGATAACTACTTCCTGAAATATTCGCTCGACCTATCAGATAAAAGCACATTAGATCTCTCAGCTAACTATGCCTCTTACGATAGTCGTCTATTTTCTGCTTCAGTCATGAATTCAGGTTATGATTCAACCCATGATGGACTGGGTTTTACCGCGGTTTTTAAACATCAATTTGATATTGGCCAATTCGAGTTAACCGCGAACACCCAAACACTCAAAGATGATCGTACTGATGACCAAAAATATTCACTCACAGTCCGTGCTATTGACTATTCCACCTATCAAACCACGGAAAGTAGCAGCGGCGGTTTAGGCGATCTCACCTCAAAACAGAAAAATCATGGGTTAAAGGGGGTGATGCGTTTTAATACCATGGAAGATGGCATAGGCCTCACTCATAAACCCACTTTAGGCGCAGAGCTCAATTACACCAAAGGCACTTATCGACGAGATAAAGACTACTTCCGTTATACATACACAGGTAGCATAGATGACAGTGGCATGTATAACGGTTACCTCAGTAATGTCACTCGATTCCAAGCAGGAAGCCACGCTGCGGACTACACTAATTATGCTGTATTCCTTGATGACAATATTCAATACGGCAAGTTAACCATTCGTCCGGGGATCCGTTTAGATCGCGACGACTTCGTTAATCGTACCAATATAGCACCGCGTTTATCCGGTAACTACGACGTCTTTGGCGATGGCAAAACACAGATTATTGCAGGTGCGAACCGTTATTACGGTCGTTCAATGCTCACCTATGCCTTATATGGCGCACAAAATGATGGGATGCAATTATGCAATAGTTATGATGGCTGCTCCCTAGATCCTAATAAAAACGATTGGGATAACAAAAAAGATTATGAAGGACTTGATTCACTTAAAACCCCTTATAACGATGAGCTAACCCTTGCACTGCAACAGGAGATCTTATCAACCACATGGCGCCTACAATATGTCCACCGTGAAGGTTATGATGAGGTAAGAACGCGTACCAAATACGATACTCGTGATGCAAGTAAACGTAGCATTCGCACCTTTGATAATGGCGGTCGTAGTTCACATGACACCGTGACACTTTCCGTTAATAACAGCCAACCTTGGGAGTGGGCAGAAGCTTCTCATGTGATGACCGCTTCACTGACATGGCAGCAAAGTGAAAGTAATACGCCAAAAGATGCAGGCTATAACTCGTTTGATCCTGCCAATAAAGTGAACCTCAACAAGGTATGGTATGACGGTAAAGTCATTGATGCCTCGAAACTGCCATCCACCAGTTTCAACTCACCATTCAAATTAAACTTAGAGCTGACCAGTGTTTGGGATGATTACGACCTAACTTGGTATAACCGCCTGCAATGGTGGGGCGCACGCAACCAAGCTGTTCGCTATGATAATGCCTACGCATTTGATCCCGAGTATGGGCAAGTTCGTAAATACACCAAACAGCACTTCTCCAGTAAATACACATGGGATACCCGCCTTGGCTGGAAACCTGATTTTGCCTATGGCTTTGGTTTCTCTGTTGAAGTGAACAATATCTTGAATAACAAAAATATCGCAGACCGCTTTGTGTTCGAAGATAGGGTGTTGAAATCTTACGATCCAGGTCGCCAATTCTGGCTACAGGTCAATTACGACCTTTAAATCTTGTTAACAATGTGAGCAATCTACAACAACAATACGAAGAACGTCATGAAGACACTGAAACAATTTTTCTATTTAGTTAAACCTTTTTGGGGGCAGCGCGCTGCCCTTTTCTGCTGGCTACTGCTTGCCGCCTCACTGGGGCTAACCCTGTCATCGGTCTGGTTCAATGTCAAAATGAACATGTGGAACGGTGATTTCTATAATGCGTTACAGAAACTGGATGGTCAGGCACTCTATGGCCTCTTGCAATATTTTGTGGTGTTAGTAAGCGGATTAATTTTCGTGGTCGTTATGGGGAACTATCTCAAGCAAATGCTGATCATTCGTTGGCGTAAAGGCATGACAGAGTTAGTGCTCAATCGCTGGCTTTCTCCAAACAGTAAACACTACATGCTACGATTAACCTCACAAGAGCCAGATAACCCTGATCAACGTATTGCAGAAGATATTCGATTACTGATTGAATCGACACTGAATCTGCTGGTCACCTTCCTGCACTCAATGTTAACACTGGTCTCCTTTGCCACTATTCTTTGGACACTGTCAGGTAGCCTCTCATTCAACTTGGTGGGTACTGATTGGTCTATCCCCGGTTATATGTTTTGGGCCTGTATTATTTACACCCTTATTGGTATCGCCTTAACGCAATGGATAGGTTTCCCTCTACGTCGCTTAAATATGGATAAGCAGCGCCGTGAAGCCGATTACCGTAGCGCCTTGATCAATTGCCGTCAGCATGGCGATGCAATAGCAGGGCAACGTGGTGAGACGCAAGATAGAAAAGAGCTCATGCAGCGCTTCGGTGAAATTATTCGTAATTGGAACCGTTTAATTCGTTGCGAACGGAACCTCTCTTTTTACACCGTTGGCTACCAACAAGTGACCGCTCTCGCCCCTGTATTATTGGCGCTGCCCAAATTCCTCGCCGGCGAAATTATGTTAGGCGGTTTGATGCAGTTACGCCAAGCCTTTAGCAGTGTTGCCACTTCATTAGGCTGGTTTATTTTCGCCTATAAAGAAATAGCGGCATGGCAGGCTACCGTCTCACGTCTATATAATTTTGTGATTTTATTGGAAAATGATAAAGCGGCTGAGGTAGAAATCACCAAAGAACCACCTTTACTTGATGCCGCTGTTAAAGTGACTACCTCAGATAATCGCACTTTAATTGAGCATGTGCATGTCGTGGCTAAACAAGGGGAAGTCACTTTAATTTCTGGGCGCTCCGGCATTGGTAAATCAACCCTATTACGTACTTTAAGTGGCCATTGGCCATTCTTTGAAGGTGCGATTAAACGTACAAACCACCTAATGTGGATCCCACAACGCCTTTATCTTCCTATCAGCCGTTTAGACAGCTTACTGGCATACCCTCAAGATGCTAAGCAATTTACAGAGGCTGATTTTAAACTCGCACTTAGCAAAGTGGGTCTAGAGAAACTGCACTATCAATTAAGTTTAGAGACAGACTGGCATAACCGATTATCAGGTGGTGAGCAACAACGCATTATGTTTGCTCGACTTCTTCTGAATCGCCCTAAATTATTACTTTTGGATGAAACCACTTCAGCACTTGATGAAAATAGCGCCCTTGAGTTAATTCAACTCATTAAACATGAACTACACGATAGCGCTATTGTGTTGGTTACCCATCAACGTTTCCTATCACAAGTTGCCGAACACACTCTTCCGCTTCAAGAAGCGCAAACTCGCGCCAATATAACCACAGGATTGCCTGAATATGCTTCGTAAAATATTACTCGCCGCTTTTATTGGCCTCAGCCTCACAGGCTGTGGGGTGTCTGCTTCATCCAGTACGATGGGGCAGAATTTATTGCCTATCCGTACTGATTTGCAACATTATCAATTAGATAATGGCCTAAACGTTTACCTATTACCGCGTTCTCAACCAGGTGTTGAGCTACGCTTATTAGTGAAAAGTGGCTCGTTGCAAGAAAACGAACAACAGCTAGGATTGGCCCATTTTACTGAACATATGGCCTTTAAAGGTACAAAACATTTTCCAGGCACAACAGGCTTTAAACAGTTAGAACAGCAAGGATTGAAGCTTGGCAGTCATGTCAACGCGATCACTAGCCTCAATTCAACCTTATATAAGCTATCACTCCCGAACGCCACACCAGCACAAGTCTCAACAGCCCTACAAGTGATGGCGGATTGGGCATCCAATATCTCATTTGATCAACAAGCGTTTGAAAAAGAGCGCCCAGTGATTATTGAAGAGTGGCGTTTGCGCCAAGGAATGGGCTATCGTGTTAATGATAGCCTTGAGCATTTACGCTACCACGGTAGCCGCTATGCAGAGCGTAACCCAATAGGGGGAACTCGATATCGTTCGCCAAGCACCGATTGAACTGGCAAAAGAGTATTATGCGACATGGTATCAGCCCACAACGTATGACCCTGCTGGTGATTGGGGATTTCAATCAATCTACAGTACGTGACGAAATCAATACGCTTTTCGCCATACCAAAGCCAGAGACCTTGTCTCAAGACAATCCAGAATGGAAGCAGTTTGCTCACTCTAATTTGCTGTTAGTTCAACCTGTGTTTGATAAAGAGCAAGGTGCTCGTTATGTTCAATTTGCTTTGCAAAAAGACATTATCGCCCCCTCTCAACACACGAGAAGGGCAATACGAAGATTTAATGGATAGCTTATGGCTCGCCATTCTAAATCAACGTTTCTCTGTCTTAGTGGATAATGGCGTATTACCCGCCATTAGTATTAATGAGCAAGGCTCGATGTTAGATAACCAGCGCTTACAACAATTAATGATTATCCACCCTAAAGGAGATGATTATATTGGCGCCACTCAGGTTTTATTTACTGAGCTACAGCGATTAGCGACTGAGCCGGTAACACAAGAAGAGCTTGATAGCGCTCGTCAAAATCTATTGAAAAAACTCAGCCAGCAGGCCGCCGCTGAACAGCGCTATGGCAATGATTATTTGGGCAGGTCAATTAACCACCGCGCTTGAATATGAGATGCCAATGTGGAATAAACGCCAACAATTGGATAAGAGCTACCAACTGATTGGAAAAGTTAAACCGCACGATTTACAGCAGCACGTTTGCTAACTTTTTAAATGAAGCTTCACCACGCTTAGCCCTAATTGGTCCTGATACTGACGCAAATAAAGTCAATCATGCGGACTTTAGTGAGCAGTGGCAAAATACCCGCCTAAGTTCACCGGGGCCATTCACCTTACGCTCTCAAGCGATCACTCTGCAATTGCCTAAAGTGGCTAAAGGCACAATCACTGAGCAGACTGCACTTCCTGTCGCAAAAACCGAACGTTGGCTACTTAGCAATGGTATTCAGGTCATCGTCAAAGCTGATAAAAATCTTAAAGAAGATATTCAGTTTAATTTACAGCTACCCGGCGGCCGTTCACTTGAAACCATACAAACTGCGTGGCTAACAGATTGGGCATTAAAGCTACCAGAAAGTAGCGGTTATGGTGAATATAGCGCACGTGATTTGGCATTATTAGCGAAACAAAATCAGATTTCGCTTCGCCCTTATAGTGAATTGCTCACTCATGGTTTCCGCGGTAAGGCCCCTGTTGATAACCTCGAAACCGCCCTGCAATTACTGCACTTAAAATTGACAGTTCCGCAATTTAGCGGTGAAAAATTAGAGCAGCAGAAACAGTCATTTGCGTTGAACCTTGCCAAAACACCTGTTGAGCGCACCTTCCTTGATAATATTAATAAGGAAAGCTACCAGCACGGTGAACTGTTAGTCATTAACCCACAAGGTGGCTGGAAAAATTTCACCGCTGGCCAATTACAGCAAGCTAACCGCCAGTTACTCACTTCGACGGCGAATATGACACTGGTAATTAGCGGAGCAGTGAATACCCGTGACTTAAAACCATTATTAGAACAGTGGGTTGCTTCTATCCCTGCCAGTCATCATCAGCTGGCATGGCGTGATCAGGGGATCATGCCTAAAATGGCGAGCTTCAATAAAAATTACCCGATCAGCAGTAGTGATAAAAGTATGGTCAGCATCCAATTTGCTGCCCCTGCACAATGGACACAGCAAGATCAGTTAGCAATGCAACTGCTAGATACCATTGTGAGCCAACGTCTACGTGGCGAACTACGCGAAAAAGCCAGCGGTATCTATGCACTTGGTTTTTCACAAATGCTGGCGAAAAAACCGCAGCCTTACTATTTTGCACGCCTCAACTTTACCACCTCACCAGAACGTACTGAGGAGATGTCACAGATCGCCCAAAAGACAATTAATCAACTACGTCACTCAGGGGTAAATAGTAAAGAATTAACTGAAGCAAAAAATATTTGGCTTACGGAAAATGCACAAATAACCGACAGTTCAGGTTATTGGACCGAGGCGTTAGCTCAGGTCGCTGCCGATGACCAACAATATCAGCGTCTAAACCAAGAGCGTGCCATTATCCAGCAACTTACGGTCAATGATCTCAACCGTATCGCCAATCAATATCTGGGGCAAAACCCGAAAGTATTTACGATGACACCATAACCGTAGCTATTGAAGGGGGTTAATTCCCCCTTTTTATTCGCTTAAAATACGGGGCTGATAAAACGCTGCCTCACGAAAATACGATCATTTAATTATTTGACGTTCACTAGGCTTATATGATTAATGATCGTGTTTTCAAATAAAAAAGAGAAATAGCATGATGAACGACATCGTTATCCGTAGAGCAACCTTAGACGATATTCCCGCCGTCACTCAAATGCATATTGATTATTCGGCATACGCTAATACATTACAGCTACCCTACCCATCGACAGAAACTTGGGAGGCGCGTCTAGCTACCAATGATCCTCTCGTCACGCATTTTGTTGCTACTCTTGATAATACTGTCGTTGGGATCCTCACTCTTCATCAACCAAGTCAACAACGGCGTAAACATGCCGCGAGTTTTGGCATTACGGTCAGTCAAATGCACCAAGGAAAAGGTATTGGTTCGAAGCTTATGCAAGTGATGGTCGACTACTGTGATAACTGGTTAAACATCCGCCGTATTGAATTAGAAGTGTATGCCACTAATGACAATGGCTTGGGGGCTCTATAAAAAGTTTGGTTTTGAACAAGAAGGTGTGATGCGTGATTACGCTTTCCGCGATGGCCAATATGTCGATGCGATTATGATGAGTAGGATTAATAAAAATCGAGGGTAATCAAACCCACTTGGGTGCCATGAGCTTCATTTTTTCCCCAATAAAAATGCCACGTGATGTACGTGGCATTACTCAATTAAAAATCATTTAATGATTATTTATCGCCTAATAGCACTGAATCCAATGCGATTTCAATCATTTCGTTGAACGTTGTTTGGCGCTCCGCTGAGGTTGTTTGCTCACCTGTTTTAATATGGTCAGAAACAGTACAAATGGTCAGCGCACGAGCACCGAACTCCGCAGCCACACCATAAATACCCGCAGCTTCCATCTCAACACCCAGAATGCCGTATTTTTCCATGACTTTGAACATGTCTGGATCAGGAGAATAGAACAGGTCAGCAGAGAATAAGTTACCGACACGAACATTAACATTTTTTGCCTTCGCAGCTTCTACCGCATTATGAACAAGTTCATAGTCAGCAATTGCCGCGAAATCGTGATCTTTAAAACGTTGACGGTTTACTTTCGAATCAGTACATGCCCCCATGCCGATCACAACATCGCGCAGTTTCACATCATCCATTACCGCACCGCATGAACCCACACGAATAATCACTTTTACACCAAAATCAGTGATCAACTCTTTTGCATAGATAGAGCAAGAAGGGATACCCATACCGTGACCCATCACGGAGATCTTACGACCTTTATAAGTACCAGTGAAACCTAGCATACCGCGAACATTATTCACCTGACGCACGTCTTCGAGGAAAGTTTCAGCGATATATTTTGCACGCAGCGGGTCACCTGGCATCAATACGACGTCAGCAAAATCACCCATTTCTGCATTAATATGAGGAGTTGCCATTATTATTATTCCTTATAAATCATTAAATTAAAGGGTTTAACATCATTACCTGATAATAGTAGCGACTGATAATACTCGCTGTCTACGGCAAATGACCCAATACTATCAACAATAAATAAGGCAGTTTCCTGCCTTATTTAATTTTTATGTTAACCAATTACAGCATTGGCTTGCCGTATTCCATCGGTGATAGATCGAAATATTTAGCGACTGTCTGACCGATATCCGCGAATGTTTCGCGATGACCTAAAAAGCCTGGTTTGACTTTCGGACCATAAATCAGAACAGGAATGTGCTCACGGGTATGGTCAGTACCATGCCAAGTTGGGTCACAACCATGGTCTGCGGTTAAGATCAAAATATCATCTTCTTTGACCAGTTCCATCAGTTCTGGTAAACGGCGGTCAAAGAGTTCTAACGCTGCTGCATAGCCCGGTACGTCACGGCGGTGACCATAAGCGGAGTCGAAATCAACAAAGTTAGTAAATACAATAGTCTTATCACCAGCCAGTTTCATTTCTTTCACAGTTGCGTCGAACAGCGCATCAATCCCTGTTGCTTTGACTTTCTTAGTGATACCTACATGTGCGTAGATATCCGCAATTTTACCGATAGAAACCACTTCACCTTGTTTTTCTTCAACTAATTTTTGCAGCATCGTTGGTGATGGTGGCTCAACGGCTAAGTCATGACGGTTACCGGTACGCTCAAAGCTACCAGCTTTATCGCCAATAAATGGACGTGCGATAACACGACCAATGTTATAGCCGCCGTTTGTCAACTCTTCACGAGCGATTTCACATAGCTCATACAGTTTGTCTAAGCCATAAGTCTCTTCATGGCAGGCGATTTGGAATACGGAGTCAGCAGAGGTGTAGAAAATCGGTTTACCCGTTTTCATGTGTTCTTCACCCAGTTTATCCAAGATAACCGTACCTGAAGAGTGGCAGTTACCTAAGTAACCCGGCAAATTAGCACGTTTAACAATGATATCTAACAGCTCTTGTGGGAAGCTATTTTCTTCATCCGCGAAATACCCCCAATCAAAGAGCACAGGCACACCCGCAATTTCCCAGTGGCCTGATGGTGTATCTTTACCAGACGAGATTTCGCTCGCGTAAGCATAAGCACCGATAATTTCTGAATTGGGATCAAGGCCAGCAGGGAATTTACCGCAAGATGCTTCAGCCGCTTTACCTAAACCCAATTTGGTTAAGTTAGGTAAATGCAGTGGACCTTGACGACCTTTGTCTGCATCACCACGTGCACAGGCCTCTGCAATATGACCTAATGTGTTTGAACCTTCATCATTAAATTTGTGCGCATCACCGGCTGCACCAATCCCAAAAGAATCCAACACCATAATAAATGTACGTTTCATAACTTCTCTCCTGCGTCATCTTTCCTAATTAGGAAGTGCCACTGATAAAACTGTTTGTCAATTATTCACTAATTTGGCGATAAACCATTGGCGTTGTTTCTGGTTTTTGATCACCAATAACCATGGCTGCACGCACCTCTTTTGCCGCTTCTTCCCACGATTTCTCGCTATTAGCATGAATAATTGCTAGTGGAGTTTGATTATCAACCGAAGTACCTAACGCGGCGATATCGCTCAAACCAACACTATAATCAATCGGATCCGTTGCCTTACGACGACCACCACCTAATGTCACAACAGACATGCCGAGCGCACGTGTATCCATCGCGGTAATTATACCCGCTTTCTCTGCATACACCGCTTTGCTCAGTACAGCAGTAGGCAAATATTTGTTGTAGTTTTCAACAAAGTCACTTGGGCCTTTTTGAGCCGCAACCATACGACCAAAGACTTCCGCTGCCTTACCGTTATCTAAGACTGCTTGTAATTTTTGGCGAGCTTCTTCTCTATTTGCCGCCAATGAACCAGACACCAGCATTTCAACACACAGCGCCATCGTCACTTCATACAAACGAGGGTTACGGTATTCGCCCGTTAAGAACTGAACGGCTTCGCGTACTTCAACCGCATTACCGGCACTAGAAGCGAGTACTTCATTCATGTCGGTTAACAGTGCGGTTGTTTTACACCCCGCACCATTAGCGACTTTAACAATGGACTCGGCCAGTTGCTCTGATTTTTCGTAGGTTGGCATAAATGCACCTGAACCCACCTTAACATCCATGACTAGAGCATCAAGGCCCTCTGCCAATTTTTTACCTAAAATAGAGGCGGTAATCAGTGGAATAGAGTCAACCGTTGCAGTGATATCACGTGTTGCGTAAAAGCGTTTATCCGCAGGTGCGAGTGAACTCGTCTGCCCAATAATTGCAACACCAACGTCACGAATAATGTCACGAAAACGCTCATCATTAGGGAAAATATCGAAATTAGGGATCGCTTCAAGCTTATCCAGTGTGCCACCGGTATGGCCTAAACCACGCCCCGAAATCATCGGAACATAGCCGCCACATGCCGCTACCATTGGACCTAACATCAATGAGGTGACATCACCAACGCCACCCGTAGAGTGTTTATCGACGAGTGGACCATTTAAGTTTAATGATTTCCAATTTAAAACGGTGCCTGAATCACGCATTGCTAACGTCAGGGCAACACGCTCAGCCATGGTCATATCATTAAAATAGATGGTCATTGCCAAAGCGGCTATTTGACCTTCAGAAACTGAATTATCGCGTACACCATTAATGAAGAAACGAATTTCTTCTTCGCTCAGTGGTTTGCCATCACGTTTTTTACGGATAATTTCTTGTGCCAGAAACACGGTATGCTCCTTAATTCAAACAGAATCTAGGTAATCGCTTAAGCGCGGTCTAATTAATAACTACTGCTTGATTTTTTAGTTTCAAAACCAAGCGTATTCAGCAAATTAGCTAACAGGCTTGATGCACCAAAACGGAAATGGCGAGCATCAACCCAATCTTTACCTAAAATTCTATCTGCTAATGCTAAGTATTGAGCAGCTTCTTCAGCGGTACGCACACCACCAGCCGGTTTAAAACCCACCGTTTTTGCTACGCCCATATCATGGATCACTTGCATCATGATCTCAGCACTTTCAAGGGTGGCGTTAACAGGTACTTTACCTGTTGATGTTTTAATGAAATCTGCTCCTGCTTTAATTGAAATTTCAGAAGCCTTACGGATCAGAGCCGGATCTTTTAGCTCACCCGTTTCAATAATGACTTTCAAAAGTACATTTGCAGCAGCGCAAGCCTCTTTACAGGCTTTCACTAAATCAAAACCAATTTTTTCGTTCCCAGCCATTAATGCACGATACGGGAAAACCACGTCAACCTCATCTGCACCATAAGCGATAGCCGCACGCGTTTCAGCCAGTGCAATATCAATATCGTCATTACCGTGAGGGAAGTTAGTCACTGTTGCAATACGCACTTCTGGCGTACCTTGCTCACGTAGTGCTTTACGGGCAACAGGGATGAAACGAGGGTAGATACAGATGGCAGCCGTTTGCCCCGCAGGACTTTTCGCTTGATGACACAGTGCAATCACTTTCTCATCAGTATCGTCATCATTCAGGGTGGTTAAATCCATTAGATTTAGTGCGCGTTGCGCAGCTACAGTTAAATCAGTCATAAAAACTCTCCAACTTTGTGAATTCTGTCAGAACAACACGTTCTTTGTTGGCGAGCGGGCTTGGTTCCTTAAAGATGCTACTCGAAAACCCGAATGTAGCAGCTGAATTCCTTCTCACCGCACAATGCCCTAGAGTGTATGCACTCTGAGAACTAGCAGTCCATAGCAGCTAATTTATACCTATTTGACCATGGAACTCGGCTATTTTATGTGCCACAAATCACATTAATTGCCTGAAAGTTACATTGTTAAATACATATTTGTGAACAATATCTCAATTATACGCTAATTAGTCTCAATTTTATTCTCTCAAATGGCTTTTTATGACTTTTTTTGTCACTTCACGCCATAAATACACTTGATTAAGCGTAGTTCAAAAATAGAAGGATGAAATAAAAAGTAAGAAAGAATATAGCTGAAAATAATGAAATAATAATGAAAGAGAAAGGGCATTTGCCCTTTCTCAAAGATTTGAGGTTATATAATTGCGAGTGTTAGGAAGAAACCAGCAATTGTTGCACTCATTAAGTTAGAGAGTGTACCCGCGAGAACCGCTTTCATACCTAAGCGTGCCACATCACCACGACGGTTTGGCGCCATGCCCCCAAGCCCCCCAAGTAAGATAGCCACAGAAGATAGGTTAGCGAACCCACACAGTGCAAATGAAATAATGGCTTTTAGTGTGATCAGACAGAACTTGCTTACCGGCTGCAAGTACATCCGCATCGGCTTTCATGTATTCACCAAAGTTCATAAAGGCCACGAATTCGTTGACAACAATTTTCTGTCCAATAAATGAACCTGCAATTTGTTGCTTCACTCCATGGCACACCGATCAAATAAGCAATCGGAGCAAACAACCAACCTAGAATTAATTCAAGAGACAGTTCAGGGTAATCGAACCAGCCACCAATACCACCTAAGATACCGTTAATTAGGGCGATTAAAGCGATAAATGCCAGTAACATCGCACCTACGTTCAAGGCCAATTGCATACCGGAAGCAGCACCTGAAGCGGCTGCATCGATAATATTTGCAGGGCGCTCATCTTCAGCAATCAGCTCTGTCGCATTGACATTATCATACGCTTTTTCCGTTTCTGGCACTAAGAGTTTAGCAAACAGTAACCCACCTGGCGCCGCCATGAATGATGCTGCAATCAAGTATTCCATTGGAACACCCATTTGAGCATAGCCTGCCAGTACAGACCCAGCAACAGAGGCCAAACCACCACACATTACTGCGAATAACTCAGAGTTGGTCATGGTAGAGATATAAGGACGTACAACTAATGGTGCTTCCGTTTGCCCAACAAAGATATTCGCTGTTGCAGATAGAGACTCCGTCCTTGATGTGCCAAGTACTTTTTGCAGACCACCACCAAGAATCTTGATAACCAGCTGCATAATGCCAAGGTAGTAAAGAACGGCAATTAAAGAAGAGAAGAAGACAATAATTGGCAGTACACGTAGTGCGAAAATAAACCCGCCGCCGCCGAATAGTTCAAACATTTTGTCAGAAACAAGGCCGCCAAAAATAAAGTTCATCCCATCTTGGCCATAACTGATGACTTTAGAAACGCCATCAGACATCCCTTGTAATACGCTACGACCTGCTGGTACATAAAGCACGAATGCACCGATAACGATTTGGATAAGGAAAGCCCCGCCAACGGTACGGAGTTTAATCGCTCGACGATTGCTGGAAAATAGTACGGCAATACCAATCAGTACTGCCATCCCAACCAGACTCATAATGAGTTGCATGGAAGTATCCCTGTTCACTTAATGCTAGATTGATGTAGAAAGAGAACCCATAAGTTCCCTTGACTCTTTGTGCGATGATTATACCTAGTCCCTTCCAAGAACCCGCAACCTACGTCACAAATACGCAGTGTAAAAAGTAACAAAAATTCAGTTCTTGTGACCAAAATCACATTTAATTATCAGTTTAGTCTGGAAAGCATCGTAGAACACAAAAAATAGGTGAAAAATCGAACGAGATATGCCGATGGAGGAATATAAACCAACTGTTCACTTAAGTGAATTTTGATGGCCTTTATTTGAGCAGATTAAATAATGATAGGCTATTTATGTAAAGTTGCTGCGCAATTTCATCTGGACTTTCGTGGCGTAGTTCACATAACGACTGAAAAATCCATTGAATGCGCTCAGGGCGATTGGGTTCGCCTTGAAAACCAGAGACAGGCATATCTGGTGCATCCGTTTCAAACACCAGTGAAGTAAGAGGTAACTGAGCTATCGCTTGGCGAGTTTTATTAGCTCGTTCGTAGGTGATGGTGCCCCCTACTCCAATCGAATAACCCAATTTAATAAAGGCTTGAGCCTGAGATAAGCTCCCCGCAAACCCGTGAATAACCCCACATGCAGGAACAGGATAACGGCGCAATATTGCCGCTAATTGGTCATGGCTTTTTCGCGAATGTAAAATAACAGGTCGATCATATTGCTTCGCCAATTTTAGCTGTGCAATCAAGACACGTTGTTGTAAATCAAACAAGGGCTCTTGCATATAGAGATCAAGACCGATTTCCCCTACTGCAACACATTTTGGGCTATGTTGATGGAGATATTCAGCCAATGTTTCCAAGTGGTGTTCTTGAAAAACATTTAAATACAAAGGGTGCAAGCCGATAGCGGCATGCAGTTGTTGATGATCATGTGCTAACCCCCAAACACGCTCAAAATTATCGGCACTGACAGCAGGAATAATAATATCAGTGACCCCTGCCGCTTGAGCAGCCTCTAGGCTTTTATTGATATCACCAATAAAAGGTGGGAAATCAAAATGGCAATGTGTATCAATAAATCGGTTAGTCATTTTTCTCGTTGATCTGTTGCGCCGGCTCCTCATTGGCTGCCACAATTGCGCCCGTCATAATGGCTTGTGCTGTATCGGTCGCTTTTTTCGCTTTACGTTGAGCGACTAATTCACCATCATTCTGCGCATCAGATATCGCCTCTTCATAATCTTGGAGGATCTGCATCTCTTCATGGGCTGCACTTTCAAAACTAAAGCGATTGACGGCATCATTATTCATTGTAAAGCAGTGACCCAATGCGGCAATAAAATAGCGCCCACAACGACGACCGACATGATAATCCTGATTAAGTGCTGATAAGCGGCTTCCTAATGCACTACTTTTTAACGGTGTCGGTGGATAAATTTCAAAAATCTGTAAATCACCCGGTGGATTTTCAATAAACTCTTGAGTACGACGATAACTTTTCAGATGAACTTTTAGCATGGTTGCCATTCGTTGTAGACCATACTTTTCACCTTCTAGCCAGCGAGTCATTCTCTTGACCCATTCAGGGGTAAAGTACATTTGTGAAGGCACCGTACGGATGACGACAATCGTGTCAGCGCCCTGACGATATGCCTCTTCAACTGGTATCGCCGCACTGATCCCACCATCGTGATACAAAGTCCCTTCAAACTCAACCCCCATGCGGTAAAAACCGGGGATCGCACTGGATGCCCGAATGATATCGAGCCATGTATCCGCATTAGGCTTTAAAAATTCGGCTTCAAAATCATCGCTACGGCTTGCCCCCATATAAAACTCACGCCCCGCCTCCATTAACTCAATGCCAGAGGAGATATGCAGAGGAAACTCTTTCGAGGTGCTTTCCACTAACCAATCTAAATCGATTAAATGCCCCCCTCGAATAAAACGCAGTGGGTTGAAAAAGAGTGGGCTTGTCGTATAACGCGTGATCACTCGCCTAGCATAGCCATATTGACCACAGATATAAGCAGAGAGATTTTGTGCTCCCGCCGATGTGCCAATCATGATATCAAAGGGGTTAAAGCCTGTTTTTTAAAAACTCATCCAAAACACCGGCCGTAAAAATACCGCGTTGCCCTCCACCTTCACAGATAAGCGCTGTTTTTCCTTTATTTAGCTCATCATAAAAAGCCAAAGGCTCAATACTGCCAAGTGTTACTGATACATGTTTTCCCATCTTCGTCCCCTGACAACCTTCTACACATAGCGATAGGATGCCTATGTATAAACACAGCCCCATAAAGTAAATTGTCACGAATCAACAATGTAAAAAACTGAACCTCTCAGTGAGGTTCAGTTTTTAACTTTGAGCAAATTATTTTAGTCGCTCAACTCACCCAATATGTGCTGACTTGAGCTATTGTGCTGGCCGTTATCGATTAATTCGCCACAACTAAACCATTTTGTACTGATTTTACACCTTCAACCATCGAGACAACCTGAACAATTTTATCGACTTGGTTATTCGATTTCACAAACCCAGAGAGGTAAACAACGCCGTTGACTGTCTTCACCGAAATCGAATTACTGTCGATACCACTGGTTGTTAGCAGCTTACTTTTGACCTTAGCAGTGATGGAGGAATCATCCATATAGTTATCGACACTTTTCGCGCCACTGGATATCGCTTCGCTGGTATCTTTCCCTGCAATATCTGCTGTTTTAACTGCGCTATCCCAAGTTTCAGCAGCTTGCTCTTTCAATGGGGAGTTTGCCGATGAGCTACACGCAAATAAGGTCCCACTTAACCCAATAACAATTAAAGAACGTAAAAGTGCTGAATGTTTCATCGGTACCTTCCTTATCAACTACTGTTTTAAGTATTGAAATACCCACTGTATCGCCATAATCGACGTCATACGCCATATGCCTAAGCGCTGTCGCTATTTCAATTGATAACTATAGACTATGGGAAAAGCCCCTTGAAATAAAGTATTCAAACGCAAAAGACAGAGTAATCTGCAATATTTAGATAAAAAAACAGGAGAGTATTCGAAAATGGATGGTTAATTTGGGAAAACCCACTACAAAAAAAGGCCTTTCTGTAGTGGGCTTAGCCTGAAAATAAAATTAGTGTTCGCGGGTTTTACGGAATTTGACTTCCGGATAACGCTCACTGGTCAAGTTTAGGTTAACCATGGTTGGAGCGATATAAGAAAGATTATCGCCGCCATCAAGTGCTAGGTTCTGCTCGTTCTTACGCTTAAATTCTTCGAATTTCTTCGCGTCATCACACTCAACCCAACGTGCCGTTGATACGTTAACCGCTTCATAAATGGCTTCAACGTTATATTCACTCTTCAAACGAGATACAACGACATCAAACTGCAACACCCCCACAGCACCAACAATCAAATCATTATTGGTCAGTGGACGGAAAACCTGTACAGCCCCTTCTTCTGACAACTGAACCAACCCTTTAAGCAATTGTTTTTGCTTTAATGGGTCGCGCAAACGAATACGACGGAACAGCTCAGGTGCAAAGTTAGGGATCCCCGTAAATTTCAGATCTTCCCCTTGTGTGAAGGTATCACCAATTTGGATCGTACCGTGGTTATGTAAACCAATAATGTCACCCGCATACGCATTTTCGACATGAGAGCGATCACCTGCCATAAAGGTCAGCGCATCAGAGATGACGACATCTTTTTTCGTACGCACCTGACGCAGCTTCATACCTTTTTCATAAGTTCCTGAAACAATACGCATGAAAGCAACACGGTCACGGTGTTTTGGATCCATATTCGCCTGAATTTTGAAGACGAAACCGGTAAATTTCTCTTCTGTAGCTTCAACTTCACGCACATCAGTTTGACGTGGCTGAGGCGATGGCGCCCACTGGACTAAACCATCTAACATATGATCCACACCAAAGTTACCAAGTGCAGTACCAAAGAAAACCGGAGTCAATTCGCCTTCAAGGAAAGCATCATGATCGAACTCATGAGAGGCCCCTTTTACCAACTCCAACTCATCACGTAGCTGAGCCGCTAATTCGTCACCGACTTCTTTATCTAAATCAGGGTTATCTAACCCTTTAATAATACGGACTTCTTGGATTGTATGACCTTGGCCTGTTTGATAAAGGATCGTTTCATCACGTAATAAGTGATAAACCCCTTTGAACAACTTACCGCAACCAATGGGCCACGTAATTGGGCAACATGCGATATTCAGCTCATTTTCAACTTCGTCCATTAACTCCATTGGGTCACGAATATCACGGTCAAGTTTATTCATAAAAGTCAAAATCGGCGTATCACGCAAGCGAGTGACTTCCATCAATTTGCGAGTTCTATCCTCAACCCCTTTACCGGAGTCGATGACCATCAAGCAGCAGTCAACCGCCGTTAAAGTACGATAAGTATCTTCAGAGAAGTCTTCGTGCCCCGGGGTATCCAACAAATTAACTAAACAATCATGATAAGGGAATTGCATCACCGATGTGGTAATTGAGATACCACGTTGCTTTTCCATCTCCATCCAGTCTGATTTTGCGTGTTGATTTGAACCGCGGCCTTTTACCGTTCCCGCACGCTGAATCGCTTGCCCAAATAGCAATACTTTTTCAGTAATGGTGGTTTTACCTGCGTCAGGGTGAGAGATGATAGCAAAGGTCCTGCGCGCGTTGACTTCATGTAGAAAATTCTGATCTGCCATTTAACCGTTCTTTTTTGTTTGAATACAGATTTGTACATGCATTAGGAGAGGCAATAGGTGGCTCTTAGCTCAGCAAATCCGTCTTGTTAATCGAAATTGGCGGCTATTTTCTCAGATCTTAGGGTCATAAACAATCAAAGGTCACTTAATTGATAGCGATTGTTACCGAGAAAGAGACTCTTTTTATTACTGCCATTAAACTAATTAAAACAGAACGGACGACATGCCAAAGCCACTAAGGAGCCTCAGTAGGCTCCCCAAGAAGAGTGACTATTTGGCTAAAATCAGATCAGCAATGGCTTGCCCAAGTTGCTGTGTACTTGCATTTCCGCCCATATCGCGAGTTAAGTGATGGCGCTCTTTGATCACCGTTTCAACCGCATCCATAATGGTATCATGCATTGCTGGGCAGCCGAGATGCTGCATCATCATTGCGGCCGCCCAAATAGTGCCGATTGGGTTAGCAATATTTTGCCCCGCAATATCAGGCGCTGAACCATGTACTGGCTCAAACATAGATGGGAACTGTTTTTCAGGATTAATATTCGCAGAAGGTGCAATGGCAATGGTTCCGGTACAGGCAGGGCCTAAATCCGACAAAATATCACCAAACAAATTGGAGCCTACAATCACATCATAAAATTCAGGCATTCTGACCAAGTTGGCGGCGAAAATATCAATATGGAATTGATCCACTTTCACATCAGGGTAGTGTTTCGCCATTGCCGCAAAACGGCTATCCCAATAAGGCATTGAGTGAAAAAGGCCATTTGATTTCGTTGCCGAACTTAAATGTTTTTTCTCCCGTGATTGTGCCAATTCGAACGCATATTTTAATATCCGATCCGTACCTTTACGGGTAAAAATACTTTGCTGAGACACCACTTCATCTTCAGTACCTTCATACTGAATGCCGCCAATAGCCGAATACTCCCCTTCTACGTTTTCACGTACCACATAGAAATCAATATCACCGGGTTTTTTATCGGCTAAAGGGGATTTGATCCCTTCAAATAGGCGTACCGGACGCAAATTAACATATTGGTTGAAAGCACGGCGGATGGGTAACAACAGCCCCCAAAGTGAAATATGGTCAGGCACACCAGGGAACCCGACTGCACCAAGGAAAATGGCATCAAATTTTTTTAACTGTTCTAAACCATCTTCAGGCATCATGCGTCCTGTACGATGGTAAGTTTCACAGGACCAATCAAAATGGGTAAAGTTAAGCTTTACCTGATGTTGACTTGCTGCGGCCTCTAAGACTTTTAATCCCTCAGGTATAACTTCTGTTCCTATACCATCACCTGGAATGACTGCGATATTAAATTGTGACATGTCACGGCACTCCCACAACAATAAATTTTATGAGTAAGTAAGATCTCCAGTTTATGGGTTGCTGTGATAAAGTATAGCGTCGAAGTGTAATCTTTGGGTTTACAAACTATGAACAAGCTACCCGCATTGGAAGACATTAGAGTATTTGTCACTGTTGCTCGCTTAATGAGTTTTTCACGAGCCGCGGAGCAACTGCTTGTTTCACCCGCCTATGTCTCCAAACGCATAAAATTACTTGAAGAAAATCTCGGGCAGACGCTATTTCTGCGAGCATCCCGCTCAATTAATTTAACTCATGAAGGACGCATTGTTCTGAGCAGTGGTGAGCGGCTATTACACGAACTCGACAATATGCACAATGCGTTAAACGCCTGTCGAGAGGAGATCCGTGGTGAGTTAAGGGTCAGTTGCAGCACAGGCTTTGGTAGCGCCTATCTCAACCCCTTTATCCTAGCATTACGTGCTAACTATCCACTCTTAGGGATCGACCTTACTTTAACCGATCGTTCCATTGATATTATCAGCGAAAACATTGATCTCGATATTTATATTGGTGGCACAATCCCCGATCATTACATTGCGAAGCAAATCGCCAAAAATAAACGCATTCTCTGCGCTTCCCCTGCTTATTTAGAGCAGCATGGCAGCCCTAATCATCCTCAAGAGCTAGAAAAACAACATTTTTGCATTACGATTAAAGAGCGCAACCAAGCACCTGCACAATGGAAACTACAACATCAAACAGAAAGTATGACGGTGGCACCAAATAGTAAGCTCATGGTGAACAATGGTGATGTCGCTAAACAGTGGTGTATCGGCGGTGAAGGTATTTTGTTGCGTTCATTATGGAGTGTACTACCGGAGTTAGAGAGCGGAAAATTAATTCGCGTACTTCCACAATGGAGCCAACCTGCTGATGTGTATGCCGTTTATTCACGCACCGCCCGCAATAATGCAAACTTGCGCGTTTTTATTGAAAATTTAACAGAATACTTATCAAAACATTTACCGCATCAATTTCAGGATGAATAAACAAAAGGTGGACATGAGCCGATGAAAGACACGCAAACATTTGGACAACGTTTGCTGGCCTTATTGAAACAACAAAAAATGAGCCAGTTAAAAGCCGCTGAAGCACTTGGTGTTTCTCGGACTGCCGTCAACAAGTGGACAAAAGGCGGTATGATTGATGAAAACAACCTTGAGAAATTAGCACAATTACTGAATGTTGATAAAATATGGCTCAAATATGGTGAATACACCAATCACGCCTCTACCGCTTCACACCCAGCCATTGTTCGTAATATCAATGAAGTGCATCTTCAAGAGTCCACTGAGATCGTTACTTGGGAATGGGATTTACTCACGGGCGAACTGAACTATTCGGATAATGTTGAAGATGTTTACGGCATCAAAATCACCACTAATGATGATTTTTGGGCTTTAATGAACCAAGAATCGAAAGATAAATTAGTGAATGGTTACTCAAAGATCATTCGTGAAGGTGGCGCCCATGAAATGGATTTTAAAATTGCGTGGGATGATGGCTACCGATGGATCACCTCACGAGCAACCGGTGTTAAAGGCCCAAATGGTAAAGTGACTAAATTGGTGGGGATCAGCCTAGATAACACCGAACGTAAAAATACAGAACTACGGCTACGTAAAATTAAGTGCTACTTTGATGTCTTACTCGCTCACTTTAACCATTTAGTTGTGTTTACCGATAAAGCGGGGGAAATACTTGCCAGTAATCTCGAAAGCCAAACTGCGGATATCGATTATTTGGAATTACAGCGCTTACTCTATCAACTCGCTATCAATCATAAGCCGTGGTTAGAAGGGGTGTATAGTAAAGGTCACGGCCACATTCACTTCCAAGACCGTGAAATTAGTGCCTCTTATCATCTCAATGATGAGCAGCAGCCATTCCTCATGTTTCAGCTTAAATAACACAAAAGCCCCATTATCGGGGCTAGCATACATTACAAATCTAACACTAACCGTTTAGTCTTAGCACGCGAAACACACAACATCATGGTCTTCTGCTCCGCACGCTCATCATCATCAAGGTAGTGATCGCGATGATCTGCCTCGCCTTCTAAAATTGCCGTTTCACAAGTGCCACACACGCCATTGCGGCACAAACATTCAACCTGAATACGTTTATCTGCTTCGATCGCCTGCAAAATGGAGACATCTTCGCTGATATTTAAGCTAAACCCTGAACGTTGGAAATAAACCTCAAAAGCCTCGCCTTCATTTGCTACTTCACCAAAGTTTTCAAAATGAACTTGAGATTCACCTAAATGTGCATTGCCATGTTCGATAACCGCATTAATTAATGATTCAGGGCCACACACATAAACATGGCTATTTTTGGGTTGCGCTTTAACCAACTGCTCGACAGATAGGCGCTGCGCTTTCGCATTATCATAAAGATATAATCGCTCCCCCAATCGCTCTTGAAGCTGTTCAACAAAAGCAGCCGTATTTTGATCGCGAAAACAGTAATGAAGCTCGAATTCCATACCCGTTTGCTCTAATTCATAAAGGTATGAGAGGAACGGGGTAATACCAATCCCTCCCGCAATCAAAATATGCTTACAAGAACTGTCATGTTTCAATGAAAAATAGTTTTGAGCAGGCGATAAATAAACTAAATCCCCTTCCGCTAACTGTTCATGCATATAAGCAGAGCCGCCTTTCGAGTTCTCATCGCGTAGCACAGAAATACGGTAACAATGGCAATCTTTAGGATCGCTAATTAACGAATAAGCCCGCTGTAATCCCAGCTCTTCGTTCATGTGTACCGTAATATGGCTCCCCGCACTAAACGGTTCAAGCAAGGTCTCTTTTGCAACGAACTCGAACATTTTAATGGTTGGGCTAAGTTGCTCTATGCGGCTAACATTTACGGCTATTTTTTGTTGGCTCATCACAATTCCCTCTTTTACTGATTACTGGCTAAGCGATGTCAATACACAGATATTTCACGGTCAGGTAGTCCTCTATGCCATATCGGGAACCTTCTTTGCCTAGGCCCGATTGCTTAACACCACCAAATGGAGCAACTTCATTGGAGATCAGGCCTGTATTAATCCCAACCATGCCGCTTTGCAGTTTCTCTGCCACGCGATAAACACGACCAATATCTTTTGAAAAGAAATAGGCGGCTAAACCATAGATCGTATTATTCGCTCGCTTAATAACCTCATCTTCATCACGAAAACGAATAAGTACCGCGATAGGGCCAAAAATCTCTTCGTGTACGATATCCATTGAATCATCCACATCCACTAACACTTTTGGATTGATAAAATTACCTTGCTCAGTGATTTCATTCCCCAACGTTAGCTGCTTGGCACCTTTAGCAAGTGCATCTTTAACTAATAAATTCATATTATCGATGGCTCGAGATGTAATCATAGGCCCAATATCAGTACCCTCATCCAACCCATTTCCAACACGTAACTGGCTTACTTTTGCGGTGAATTTCTCGATAAATGGCGCATAGATGGACTCATGAATATAAAAACGATTCACACAAACACAGGTTTGCCCACCATTACGAAATTTTGCCTGTATTGCACTGTTTACCGCTTTATCAATATCCGCATCATCAAACACAATAAAAGGGGCATTTCCCCCAAGCTCTAAAGCGCTTTTTTTGATCGTTGAGGCACACTGCTCATACAGTTGACGTCCAACTTGCGTAGAGCCAGTAAAAGAAAATTTACTGATCAATTCATGACGTGTGAGTAATTCCCCTAAAACACGAGATTCCCCTGTCACAATGTTCAGCACCCCAGCAGGTACGCCAGCTTGTTGCGCTAACTCAGCAAGTGCGAGAGCCGTAAACGGTGTTTCACTGGCGGGTTTGATGATCATGCTACAGCCCGCTGCTAATGCGGGAGCGGCTTTGCGCGTGATCATTGCGGCGGGGAAGTTCCACGGCGTAATGGCACTACACACACCAATCGGTTGCTTGATGGTTAAAAGACGGTTGCTAGCTACGGTTTGCGGGATCGTCTCACCATAAACTCGCTTGCCTTCCTCTGCAAAACCATTCGATAAACGAGGCGGCATAACGAATTTCCCCTTTAGCCTCATTCAACGGTTTGCCCTGCTCTAATGTCATCAGCAAACCTAAGTCATCCATATTGGCTTCAATCAATGTAAACCAGCGATGTAAAATCGTAGCACGTTGTTTTGCCGTGAACTGACGCCAAGCCTCCATCGCATGATGTGCCTTCACAATCGCATCATTCACCTGCTCTGGTGAAAGGCTGGGTACAGTACCCAGCACCGATTGATCCACAGGGTTCAATACTGCAATAGTCTTCGAACTATCCACCCATTGACCATTGATATAGCAAGACTGGCGGAATAGCGCTGGGTTATTTAACCTATTCATGTGCTATTTCTCCCGTCACTCAGTGTGTGCCGTTGCAATCAGCTTATGGAAGTGTGCGACGCCATGCTCACTGATCCCACTACGTTGCCTATCAGCCATGATCCGCCCTTGCCCTCGATAGCCACGGGAACGTAACCCTTTTTGAACACTCTCAACGAGGCGCAGATCTTCTGGGCGAAATACCGTCCGATACCACTCCACTAAATTCTTTTGGTACTCCGTCAATTCTTCGTTTAAGAAATAGATATCGTAATGCTGCAACGTTTCTCCCGCACTAACCGGAAACTCATAAATGACGGTCATAAAATCACCACCTGGCGGCATATTAAACATGGTGCTAGGCCAAATCCAAAAGCCGAAGAAACGTGGATTGACTACTGATTCATCAAATTGATATGACGACTCTGAAGGTTTGGCTTGACCAATCTGTACCGTCCAGTTTTCATTCAACTGGTGCTCATACACATTCACATCGACCGAGCTAGCAAAACTGACATGGTTTGTTGGACAGTGATAACATTCGATATAGTTATCAACAATCGTCTTCCAGTTAGCTGGCGTATGGCTGACAAAGCGCGCCGCTAATTTCAGATCACGGATCACTGAGCAAGCTTCTTCCATTTTTGCCGCTAATCCAGGCAGTTGCTCCTCGATAGGTTGAGGCTCGCCTTCTGTCAAATTAATATAAATAAACCCTGCGTGCTCAATCACATGAAAACTGCTCAATGACATGGCATCGGCTTCAAAGTTATTTACGTTTTCGCAGTTTGTCGCATGTGCCAATTGACCATCCAATTTGAATGCCCAAGCATGATAAGGGCAAGTGATGACATTTTTCATTTTACCGCTTTCACCACTGATCAACTGATGGCCTCGATGCGGGCAGACATTATAAAAGCCCCGCAAAACATCATCTCGCCCCCTAACGATAACAAGGCTTTCGCCAATCAACTGGCGAGTGATATAGGCATTTTTCTCTTTCACCTCACTACTGTGAGCAACACAAACCCAAGAGTTAGCAAAGATATTTTCTTTTTCGAACTCAAATACGTCATCTGACGTGTAATAGCGTGCAGGAATGGTCCACGCATTATCAATATCAAGGTGATCATTAATCGAAATGACTTTTTTTGCATTGCTCATCATTATTGCCTCACTTATGTAAACTTATAGTTAACATGTTTTTTGGGAATGTTAATCTAGATCTCAATAATGATCAAACAAAATATTAAACATTATTATAACAATAATAATTTACCTATTTAAAACATATAGATAATGACATATCGTGAAATACATTTGTTAATTACAGGTTAATTAATTGTTGACCACGCAATATTTTCATGGATATTCTCTGTAAACCAAAAGTAGCATTCCCTGCAAACCAACTCTCATTAAAAGACATAAAAATAAGTGAGCAACTGGAGAAGAGGTATGATGAATAATAAGAAATCTGTATTTTACGTATCACTCGCCTTTAGTCTGGTATTAATCAGCTTAGGCGCCTTTATACCTGACAAACTCGAAGCATTTTCAAATTACTCTCTGGGTTTTATCTATAACAATTTAGGTTGGTTTATACTCGGAGCCGTTTTTATCTTTTTTAGTTTTTGTATGTATCTCGGTTTTTCAAAAGTTTGGTCATATTCGGCTTGGAGAGGACAGTGATCGCCCCGAATATCGTACCGCAACATGGGTTGGAATGTTATTTAGTGCATCGATTGGGATTAGCCTCGTGTTTTGGGGAGTTGCCGAGCCTGTTTCTTACTATATCAGCCCTCCAGTTGGTACAGGCTATACCGAACAAGCAGCAAAAACCGCCATGCAATATGTCTATTTACATTGGGGGGTCTCAGCTTGGGCCTGCTATGCCTTAGTCGGTGTATCATTAGCCTTTTTCCAATTTAGAAAGAAATTACCTTCATCGCTGAGCTCTGTGTTTTACCCACTGATCGGTGAACGTATCAAAGGCTCGATAGGGAAATGGGTCGATGTATTAGTGGTATTGTCGATCGTTATTGGTATTGCGACCTCGCTAGGCTTTGGCACACTGCAAGTTAACAGTGGCATGAATTACTTATGGGGGATCCCTGTAAGTATCTGGATCCAAATTGCGATTATTGCAGTGGTCACCATCATTTATATCATGTCGACCATCTCTGGTTTACAAGGTGCGATTAAGCATTTATCTAACTTAAATATGCTATTAGCATTCGCCTTGATGGGTTTTATTCTCTTTGCTGGCCCGACACAAACGATCCTTAAAGTTCTTTTCAAGGTATTGGTGACTATGTACAAAACTTTGTCAGTATGTCATTCCGTACTGAACCCTATAATGATGGTGCTTGGATTGCGAACTGGACTCTCTTTTACTTCGGCTGGTGGATTGCATGGGCGCCTTTAGTAGGGAGTTTCGTGGCGCGTATTTCCAAAGGGCGTACCATTAAAGAGTTATGATTGGCGCTGTCTTTATTCCTGTGTTCGGCTCATTCGCTTGGTTTGCCGTGATGGGAGGCTCAGCCATCCATCTTATCCAAAACATGGGACAAAAAAGCACTTGCAGAAGCGGTGAAATCAGATGTGACTTCTGCTTTCTTTAAATTCTTAGACTATTTCCCTGCAAGCACCTTCTTATGCGTATTGGCTATGGTTTTAGTGATGGTTTTCTTTATTACTTCAGCAAACTCAGCCGTATTCGTATTGGGAATGGTCAGTGAAAATGGTAACCCAAATCCAACCCATACGACGAAGACCATTTGGGGAGTGGTTATCGCGGCTATTGCTATCGTATTGATCATCACAGGTGGATTATCCGGTTTACAATCTGCTTTAGTTGCCACTGCTATCCCGCTTTCCATATTAATGCTATTGATGTGTTATTCGACATACAAAGGCCTTAATGAAGAGGTCCGCACAGAAAAAGCAGAAAAAGAAGTACCGCAAAAAAAGCCAAGTTGTGATCAATCCCCCTATTCTACCTGCATCTGAAAAGCTATCTAAATAACCCTCTAAAAGCCTATTAGAATAAAACCACAGTTTGGATACTGTGGTTTTTCATGCCGTCAAATAAAAAGCATCCGATTATAAGATCAAACACTAATAGATTAAGAAATCGAAAAAAAATAATATTTTTTTATTATTCCTTAATTAATGAATTAGTTTTTATTCATTAAAAATCGTTATCTAACAAATTGAATTATAGGAATAATAAAATTATGCCAGACAATAAAACCATTAATCACATTTTCCTCAGCAGTGAGATCGCCACGCTTTTACAGGAAAAGTCCTATCAATTCGCTTTAAATGGTGGGCCTCAAATATCAGGAAGTCAAAAATTAGCAGAGCAGGTTGCAACTCAGTTATACAACTTATTCAATGATGAAGATAAGAAACTACTGGATGACTATAGGAATGAAAAAATTCCTTATTTAGTTTTTGAAGGGTTTGTGGATACGGACGTTAATGGTGAACCGATTAACCTTCCGAATAAAAGCGCCTTACCGACCCTCCAAGAATTAGAAAGTGATATCGAAATTTTAAAATTGGCCTCACAAGAGCAAATTATTTTAGCATTATTAAATGAAACCACATTTGCTTATGATACTGAAAACCTAGGAAATATTATTAGAATTGTAGCTAACTTTAATGGCGGTGGTGCTGAAAAACGCCAAAATGAAGCCCCTGATGCCAGTTCCCATTCGGGCAAAGCGGTCGTACCACACACTGAAGACCCTTATTACTCCGCAATTAACGTTATCGATGGGCACTCCCCTTCACCGTCATCGCTGATACTCACTGCAAGGTGGAACCCTTTATCAGAAACAACAAAAGTAGCCCCCATTAAGCGCATCATTGACCAATTATCACCTGAAGAAATCGTTGCTTTAACCACAGCCAGCTTTGATTTCCGTAAAGCGAAAACAGCCAGTGAAGGAAAAAGTATCGGTGGAAAATGTATTTCTATCCTCGAACTTGATAAGCATGGAAAATTGAATATGAATTATAATTCAGAGCGTTTTTCACTCAATCCCGCGGCTTCAGAATTCGTCCAAAAAACGTATAATAAATTTAATTCTATTGCCGAAAATATGGAATTTGATGCCGTCGATTTGCAGCCATATAGGATGATAGTGATTAATAATAAATTAAGCTTACATAGTCGGGATATTGTAAAAGATAACCGCCGTACACTGGTTCGGCTTTTTGGTTACCGAAAAGATGCTGAATATAATATGGTTAGCCAAGACCCACTCATTGTAAAAGGCTAATATGGCTTAAGTATTCGTATTAAATAATCGGCAGGCAAATTTACCACGACCCATATTCGGCCGTGGTTTAATAATCACATTATGCGTCATTAAACAGGGTTAATGCCAAAATAAGCGCATCTTCTCGCCCCCTGCTTTGCAGGGTAATAATCTTTACGTACCGTCACTTGATGAAACCCTAATTTATCATACAGGTGCAGCGCCGGTGCATTCGATTCACGAACTTCAAGCCATAATGTCAAAATCCCTTTATCAACCAGATCCTTAATCAGTTGCTCCATTAACATACGCCCATACCCTTTTCCTTGATAATCGGGGTGCACGGCAATATTAAAGAGTGTTGCCTCATCAAGAACACACTGTGTTATAGCAAAACCAACGATCTGATTATTAAGAGTAATTTTGATGTTATGATACTTTTCCCCTTGGTTTCCATAAAAAACACGCTCAGTCCAAGGAAAATCATGACTTAACTTTTCGATTAAGAAAGCTGTCGCAAGATCAGACTGCTTTAGTGCTGAAATTTTCGTCATATTGATAAATCTGCTCCCAAAGTGCCCGTTTAGCGCTATTGCTGGCTGCCAGCTCATCTAATACAGGAGAAATAAAGGTTGTATTTAACCCTTCTGGATGAGATTGGCCGCCTAAGACCCAACAATTTATTGTTATTGGTGTTGGAAGCATTGCCAATTGCTCTGAATTAATACAAACCACATCCGTTGGATAAATTTTCATCGCCAGAAAAATATCTTTTAACAGACGGTTGTTTAAATCAAGGTTCTCATCAGTAATAATAATAAGCTTAGTCGAATCTGGAATTCTTACACCACGTTCACCACGTAATACAGCAGGGTTTCTCACTACCCATTGAGTGATACCCATTTGATTTAAAAGTCTGTCACGTCGTGCCATTCATTTCATTCCAGTCGCTATGTTAACAACGACATCTTATCAAAGCGGATCAATAGCGCCAACAGAGCAATGCTATTTCCCCATTTTCTGATAAAGTGTGCACAAAATAATTAGGCTTACATACATACCATAAACAATTTGCATTGTAGCTAGACGCTAAAACGCGATGGCTCGAAAGATTGAGGGTATTTTAGGAGATCAACAAAGTATGTCACTACTGACACCGGCTAGCGAAGTTATCCAACGCCACCTTGAGCATTTTACCGATCGCCATGTCATTTTAGCGGGTGACATCCAAGATGAATTAGCAGCAACCTTAGAAGCTGCGAGCGTACGTGTTCTCACTAATCAATACCATCGTTGGCAAAATTTGCACTCCTTAATGGGCGACAGTGTGAAATTTGCTGCGGTAGCAGATGCTGATTTTGTACGTCCTTGCAATACCTTGATCTATTTCTGGCCTAAAAATAAACAAGAAGCCTGCTTTCAACTGGATGATTTATGCACTCACCTGACCACAGGTAGCCAAATTTTTATTGTTGGCGAAAACCGTAGCGGTGTAAAAAGTGCCGAATCTATCATGGAAGGCATCGCGACATTGCAAAAAATTGACTCTGCAAGACGCTGTGGGCTGTATTATGGTGAGTTAGAACAACCTACGGATTTTGATATAACTCGTTGGTGGCGCCGCTATGAAGTAGAGAACGTACAGATCCAAGCCTTACCTGGCGTGTTTAGTCACAATGAATTAGATATTGGTAGTGAACTCCTACTTTCTACACTGAATGAGCCTATTACAGGTAATCTACTTGATATTGCTTGCGGTAATGGCGTTTTAGCTGCCGTCGTCGGAAGCCACAACCCTAATGTAACATTGACACTGAGTGATGTGAGCGCGGCTGCTATTGCCTCCTCTATCGCCACATTACAAGCCAATCAGTTAACTGGCAAAGTACTTGCAAGCGATGCCTACTCAGATATCAATGACACCTTTGATTGGATTATCTCTAACCCCCCTTTCCATGATGGGTTAAATACCAGCTACAGTGCAGCTGAAAATATGATTTTCCAAGCCCCGAAATACCTGAAAAAAGGTGGGCGACTCCGTATTGTGGCCAATGCTTTTTTACCTTATCCAGACATGCTTGATAAGGCATTTGGCAGCCATGAAGTATTAGCAAAAACAGGTAAATTTAAGGTTTATCAAGCAATTAAACGCTAATCCATAAACCTCCATGATTTCTATCGCGGCTAACCTAGAAATGGTTGGCCGTTTTTACATCAAATAATAAAAGCATAATAAAAAAATTATTGACGCGCGGCTAAATTAGCCTAAAATCCGCTGCGTACTATCGACACAAAATAGAGTCTGATATTGCGAGGGTGGCGGAATTGGTAGACGCGCTAGCTTCAGGTGTTAGTGTCCTTCGGACGTGGGGGTTCAAGTCCCCCCTTTCGCACCATACAGACTACAATTTTTAATCACCAAGTTAAAAATTAAATCGATAGCTTTCAATGAATTGACAGTACCTGCGAGGGTGGCGGAATTGGTAGACGCGCTAGCTTCAGGTGTTAGTGCCCTTCGGGCGTGGGGGTTCAAGTCCCCCCTTTCGCACCACTGTTAACTTCCTATCTCGATCAACGAACCCTTTCCCTATAACCCGAAGATTCGCTGTAGGCGTGTAAACTACGGTTATCTTATACGCTATGTTGTGAGACTAAAGCCATTAGACTGCATAACAGTGCTATCACGGCGGGGATAATCAATAAGCGCCGAGAGCCGCGGTTGAATAACATTGCGGCGGTGGTTAGCATAGTCACTATCGTGACAGCTTTAAGGCTATTTAGCCCCATATTGCTGAGTAGATAAATCACGCTCAACAAAATAACCGCGAAAACACCCCATAACCCTGCTGTAGAGCGACGTAGATAAGTGCTTTTTGTTACGCTAGTTGGCATAGCGACCTCAACAATCTAAATGATAATGATTATCAATCATATCTTGTTTTTGGCAAAATACAATATTTTTTATTGAGGAAACCATGCCTATTTAAGAAAAAATAAAAGCTATTTATTCATTAAATAAATAAACAAAATGAATATCTTCAGGCTCTAAGGCAAATAGCTCTGGGTCTGGCTTATCCAGCAGTTCACACCCCATATACTGATAAAAATGGACTGTATTTTCAGAAGGCGTTGCTGATACATATAAGCCAGCTGCCCCTTTCTCTTTGGCTAATTCACAGCACTGATTAAATAACATGCCCCCTAAGCCCTCACCCCGATAGCGGTGGCTAACATGTAAGAATGACAATTGAAGTAAATTACGCTCTTCACCACGCCATACATTATCTAAACTTGCAGCGGCGATTAGTGTGTCATGATCAAACACGCCAATAAATACCGCTCCGTTATCATAGCTTTCGAGTAAATGTGGCGTATATGCCTCAGGTTCACCTTCCGGCCAACCTTTCATATCAAAGCGTTGCGCGGATAACACTAATTTCCCATTTTGGTGAAGATATAAATTTTCGATTAATTCTGTTCTATCAATTGACCAAACCGAAGGAACTTCATCCCTTGTTAATTCACGTATTTTTCTCATTTTCTAAACTCAATTGCTCTTTACGGCTTTCTGCTACGCCTTCTAGCGCATGATAAGCAACGGCACAAAATAATGAATTCAACCGTTTCATATCGCCTAGCAGGCTAACATGTAAGTTACTAGTATCTAGACTTTGCATATTTTGTTTGTGTAACCTTTCAACGTGAGCATAAGCAAAGCGTTGGTTAATAAGACGAAAACGGTGTTTTGCACGCCGTAGACGTTTCGCATTATCAATATCGGCCGAAACAAAAACAGACATCCCTAGATTCAAATTCGTCTGTAATCGCTCAAGTAAAGAATGTAGCTCTTTATAACCTTCATTAGAGAAGGAACGGCGATTATCAATCGATTTTTTGACTAACTCAGAAGTCATTCGGTGGATGATAGTCGATGATTGCTGCAAATTAAAAGCAGTATCAATAATTTCAGCCCAACGCCTTGAATCTTCCTCACTGAGTTCGCTTTGATGTAACTGCGCTAAATAGAGTTTAATGCTGCTATGCAGCATATCGACCTCTTCATCCAAGCGGTTAATTTCCCTTTTCTGCTCTTTATTACCGTTAAGAACATCTGTAAAACGTTGAAGCATTAATTCAAGTAGATCCCCCATACGTAATGTTTCTCGTACGGCGTTAGCGATTGCCAGTGATGGCGTCTCTAATGCACTTTTATCCAAATAACGCGGGGCAACCTCTTGCTCCATCGAAGGAACAATAGGGATTAATTTATTACATAACCTCGCCATTGGCCCAACAAAAGGCAACATGACAAGACAACGAGCTAGGTTATAAAACACGTGAAAATAGATCACGATTTCGGCTTCATTAAAGCCGTAGCCCCCAATCCATTCTGCCAGTGGTTTCACCCAAGGTAATACGACAACACAGCCGATTAGTTTAAATAGCAAACTCCCCAGAACGACTTGTCGTGAAATTTCATTTTGCCCGCGGCTACTCATCATGGCGAGTAAGCCACTACCAATGTTAGAGCCAATAACGATACTCAAGCTAATATAAAGAGGCACCAAGCCTGTTGCGCTTAATGTGGCAGTCAATAACACCGCTGCTAAGCTTGAATAACTCACCATGGCAAACAGAGCACCCACCAGCAGTGCCAAGACAACATCCCCACTTAACGAGGTAAAAATTGCCTTCACCGCATCAGCATGGGTAATCGGCTCTGCCGATGCCACAATTAACTGTAACGCTAATAAAATAAGCCCAAGCCCGATACCGACACGACCAATTTGCCCTGTGCGATTTTTCTTTTGGCTTAAAAAGGTTGAAACACCCACAAGGATCAGCAGCGGTGATAACCAAGAGAGATCAAACGTTAACACCCTCGCCATCAACGCTGTCCCGACATCGGCACCAAGCATGATAACCATGGCAGGCGTTAATGAAATCAGCCCCTGAGAAACAAAAGAGATAACCAGTAATGCCGTTGCATTACTACTTTGCACGAGCGCAGTTACCCCTACGCCGGAAAGAAATGCGCTTGTTCTCTTATTAACACTCTTTCCTAAAATACGGCGTAGATCTGCACCAAAAACCCGCATAATACCAGTACGGACAATATGTGTGCCCCAAACTAGCAATGCGACAGATGATAAAAGATGTAAAAAGTGCCAGCATTGAAACCCTATGACGTTATATTTGTTATATTTAAGACAATGGTGATAAAACTGTACGAGTGATTTCAAACGGAAGGAGACCGCCTTTTTCACTCTTGCTTGATGGATGAATTAATTAGATAACTTAAAACGTTGCCGAATTAAGTGAAATCATACAATCATACATTATTTTTATTATTATTCAAAAAGTTAACAATAAACCTTAATGCAGATGGTATGAATAAGCGATTAAACTCTCCCCACTATGCCACAATACACATCAAGCAGGCTCAATCGTCTAATCATTTTTTATACCTGAATCGCTGAGTTAACGCAAAAAAGTTAATGTAAGAGAGCGTAAATAGCGGGAGGTTAAAAAGAGGGGGCAATAAAAAATCCTCCGCAATCTCCTATCGCAGAGGATTCCACTTACAGGTTGGTTTATTGTTTCAATCCCATGGCATCGCGCATGGTAAAGAACAAATCGGTTTGGTCAGTTAACCCCATGACGTTAGCGGCATGTGGGCCATACGCTGCAACGCGTAACTGTGCGCCGGTGTGCTCTTGTGAATCTTCTTCTTCAGAGTTACCGTAGTTAACCACCATGACGGAACCATCTTTTGTGATCAATGCTTGTGTTAACCCAGTAGACTTGGTTCCTTCAGGGATAATTTGGCTGGAGTGCGCGTGGTCAGCAGTGACAATCACCAATGTATCACCGTGTTTTTTCGCAAACTCTAAGCCAACTTGTACGGCCTCATCCAAAGCTACCGTCTCACCAATTTGGCCACATGGATTAGCCATATGGTCTTGTTTATCAATCGAAGCACTTTCAACTTGCAAGAAGAAACCATTCGGGTTGACTTGCAACAGATCGATTGCTTTTTGTGTCATTTGAGCCAATGTCGGTGCATTTGGATCTAGCTTAGCGTTCGGTTTGCACTCAAGCGGTGGATTATTGATATTGCCATAATGCGTTGCTTTAGGACCTTCCCAAGCAACCGCCATATTGCCATCATGGAATAGGCCTAAAACAGGTTTATCTTGGTTTGCAACAGTAACCGCATCTAAGGATTTGGCATCACGCACGATATTGAAACCACGCTCCTTTGCTTGCTCCTCTAGCGTTTTACCTTTGTACTCACCGGCTTTCGCCACTTGTTTAAAGCTTTTCGCACCACCACCTAATGTAACATCAGCACGGGTAACCAGCAGTTGCTCAGTGATTGAACCACGACCGCCATTCTCTAAGGCATTGCTCGCACATTTTGCGGAGGTTTCTTCTGGCCCATAACATTTACGCGCTGTGACATGGGAAAATTGCGCGGCTGGGGTCGCATCTTGAATTTCAGAGGTCGTCACGTTACCTGTCGCTTTACCATGGCGCTTAGCGATTTCAAGTAAGGTTTCATGGTCTTTATCAAACACATCAACACCTAAAGCACCGTTATAGGTTTTCACGCCAGAAGACCAAGCTGTCGCTGAAGCGGCTGAATCTGTTACGTAATCAGGTTTTTTCGTCTTTTTATCTAATGCGTAGTGAGTATATTGACCAGTAATAGGTAATGCGTCGATACCTTTAAAGAAACCGCCTGCCCCTTCTGCATAATTACGTGCCACCGTAATTTCAGAGTCGCCCATACCATCACCAATAAACAGAATGACGTTTTTCGCCTGCCCATTATGGAGCGCCGCTTTCATAATATCGGTTTGCTCTTGTGCTAGGCGACGAGCACCGCCAAATTTAGTGATATCACCTTGTGCTGCGCGATTTTGTGAAACCGCATCTGTCGGCGTTGCCGCATATACAGGGATAGCACTACCAAAAATCATTGTACTTACAGCAACAGCTAAAATCGATTTCATGCAATGACCTGTCATAACCATTTCCTTGCCAATAATAAAAAGAAATTAAATATGTAATTGCTTCAAATAATGACAGGCATGCTAATTGAGTCAGATGACAGTTGCATGACGCTTTTATGTCGAAAAAAAGATCATTGTCATTAAGAATAAAAAAAAGCAGCCTAACGACACGGTGGCTGCTTCCATTATTGTTTTTCTTTGGGTCAATTAAATGACACTATTGTTTCGGTGGTTCCGCCATTAAGTAACGAGTTCCTGTATAGAGCGTTTCACACCAAGAGACATAATCATGTCCACTTGGTAGCTCAGTCGCTTCCACCTGATAACCTTTATGCTTCAATACATCCAATAATCGATAATGATTTTGAATGATACCGCCCCAACTACCACGTTGCTCAAATAGCCCCGCTTCAAGGTAAAAACGCAATGGTTTTTTCGACATCTGCTCTATTTCGCGGATCAGCCACTCAGGCTCTTTTCCTTTAGGCGCCCACCAATAAGAGCCTGACATACTAAGTACATTGCCGAATAATTCAGGATGTGAGAGGGCGTTCCAAGTCGCACCTAATCCTCCATAACTCGATCCGGCAATAATGGTTGACTGTGCAGGTGCTTGGATGCCTTTTGTTGCTAAGACAGGCATCAGCTCTTTTGACAGCATCTTCGGAAAATCAGGATTTGGTGGTAACTCGACGTTGCGGCGCTCGGAGCTAATGCTATCAAGGAACACCACATACATTGGTGGTATTGCGCCCTCCGACATCCACTTATCAAAAAAGTCAGCCATTTTGTAAGTATGCAAGTAGGTTTGTCCATCTAATAATACCAACACCGATGGCTTACTCATTGCGACCGCAGGGCGATACAGATAAATCTGCCTATCATTATTTAACAGGTTACTGTGAAAATTAAATGATTCTAAGCGGCCTTTACGTTGGTGCCCCTCAATCTTGGCAAAGTCGCATTGACGTTTTTTCTGGCGCTAATGACAATAATGAAAAGCGATTATAGCGATCCGTCGCAAATGACGGGATCCCATGCGCATTGAATGGATCGGCTTGTGCCGTCGCCAAAATCGCTTTGCGTTGCGCGAACCCACCTTCTGTCACTTTCGGCACATCAGGGGCGATTTTATATTGTGACAAAGTGTCTTTCGGAACGATAAAAGTGCGATACCAGATATCCGTATTCGGGATATGGGCCATAGTTTCATGATTCCCTGAAGGCGCACCTAAAATATAAGCATTAGCGGTTGCACCACGCCATAAAAAAGTGACCTTCTTTTGTCCTTTTTTATACTCTTCAACTAAGGGGGTTCCCTGTGCTTTTACCTCTCGCCAAAAAGCGTCTGTCGTTTTCTCTTGTTTATGTGCATCAAGTAAAGCTTGTAATTTAGGGCTATCAATTTTATGTTCCGCTTCAATCGCTAATGGTTGATAGTCAGTTAAATTAAATTTGAGATGCCAAGGCTGCTCCGGTGCACCTTGTAAATTGAGGTAATATTGCCCCTGCTTGGGCACAATATAAGAGACAGAATGCGGCTCTGTTTGTGGTAAATGTTGTACTAACACGCGAATGGGTTGCTTATCATTCCCTGAAAGCACAGCTTCTGAAATACCATCCCCCTCTTGGCGAATGTACTGTTTATTTGAGATTTCAACCAGCAAACAGCTATGACCTTCGCTATTATGAATCCCCTCAATAGAAGGAGATAATTCATCCAAGCGAATACAATCTGGAACGGCTGCCATAGCTGCCGATGAAAGTAAGATACAGCCTAATAACGGTAACGATTTCACATCCATTTCCATTGAGAAAGAGTTTCAATAGCAAACATTACTATCAAATTAACATTTCAAACTCAATGATTACCATAATGTTTTTCCATAAATTGCTGGAATAATTGCAATGCACTTAATAGGCGGTGCCTTTGTTCTGGTGTTAAACGTAAATAACGGCGGATTGCTGGCATTCGACACACCATCTCGGAAGCGGTAAAAGGCTCTATTTCACAATGCCAAACCCCATCTTTGATCACTAAGTGAAAATAATTAAAGTCTAACTCTTCAAGTGTTTGAGCAATAATGGGGTACTCTTTCAATAAATTAACGACGGCTTGCCCTTCTTCATCCTTCGAGATGAAATGAACATGTTTTTGCTTTAAGCTCCCGCGGGTTTTCACCGTAATTTGTGCATTGATAGCTGAACCACAGCGCCCTGTCACAGAAAAACGGCTAAATACAATAAACGCCATAAATAAGGTTTTAACACGTTCAGTCACTCGAATAGTCAATGACGCCTGCGGGTGTATTAGGAGCTCCCCTGGAGCTCCCCATTCACATTGATACGGTAAAATATCACGCTCTACCCTATTCAAGGTTAACCCTTGTTGATAACCTGCTGGCAACCGTTTTTTATTTAAACGCTGCCAAATGTTGCCCTTAGGCGAGGTTGCGTAGTGGCTCAATTTTCACCCCCTTCAACTCTTCCTCAGTAAAGGTGCTTGATAGCACTTGCTCAACTGGAACAGGTTTAAATGGATTTACTTTCTGCACAAAGACAGTCCAAATTAAAGCGTAACTTGCTGTCAGACTTAACATAATAATAAAAGGAATGTAGACATCAGACTTATTCATTCCCGGCGGCGTAATATAAATAATCGCCAAGATAATGCCGACGCTAGAAATAATTTGTGGAAGTGGGAAAAACGGTGAACGATAAGCGCGATGTAAATCAGGACGACGAATACGTAATAGAATAACCGAGATAGTCACCAACAAATACGCCGTTCCCCAAGAACATACTGCCGCTAAAACTAATGGAATGATCCGGTCTAAATCACCTTGGATCGCGAAAGTATGTAGGCAAGGGATCATCACCGCCACAAAAATACCAAATACTGGTGTTTTAAAACGTGGATGCAGGTAAGCAAAGATGCGAGGTAATGCGCCATCAAGAGCCATACCATAAAGGATCCGTGGCACCGCCGCCATCAATGTGTTAATCGTTGCACCACCCGCTAATAACAGCGCAATACCAATCCAATATTTACCAATATCCCCAAACACTTGCCCCGCGAAAGCAGGGATCGCCATTGGTGTTTCTAACAAGCTAACATTGTTCGCGGGATCAACAATGATGTTTTCAACTTGGTGTGTCATTGAAGCACCAAATAAGAACATACAAAAAGCCACACCACACAGCCCCGTTGCCATGGCGCGAGGAATAACTTTTGCTGAATTTTTAATTTCAGGGGCCATCGGTGTGACCAATTCACAACCGACAAACATAAACATCGCCATCCCCACAAAGCTTAACACGAGTGTTGGGTCTGAAATATTTAATCCAAGACCAAACCAGCCTTCAGCTGATGCATGGAATGGCATTAATAATCCGGCAATACCAAATATGACTAAAGTACTCCACATCGCAAACGTGAGCACCACTTCCACTTTACTGAAAGCTTCGATACCAAAGGCATTGAGTAGGCCGAATGTGATCACTAAGCCAACCCCAACCATCCAAGAAGTGTTACTGGTTTCCATCACGGTATTGAGACTTTCAAAGTTTACCAATGCCATGATACCCGACAGAATTGTCTCCGCCGTTCCTGCAAACACATGCACAATCAAATAGGCTGATAATGCCCCCGTAATTGCCCAAAAACGCCCCATACCACATGAAATATAATCATAGACAGAACCTGATGTTGGCAAAATCGCCGCTGCTTCAGAGAATGTCGTCAACTGAGCTTGCATCATGATAAAACTCAGCAGTACGGCTAACGCAAAAGTATCACCGCCGATCCCGAAACCGCTTGTCACCGTCAAGATGACAGGGCTTGCCATAATTACACCCACAGAGCTAGCTAGGGTCGTTGGAAACCCTACTTTCCCCTTTTCAATATGTGAGGTTAATTTTGAGGATATATTCATTTTGCTTCCCTCTCTTTCTCAGAACACAGTCATGATTGTGAATTTTTTGTAAAAATAGAGTGACTGCATTGCCACTATAGAAATAAGCATAATCTTGCCGCTATCGTCCTAAAGGACGATACCCATAGGGGGAGGGAATAAAGGGGATAGCCGCGAAAAGTACCGGATAAATTGCAAAAAAAACAAATAACACATTAAAAATCAACAAATAACAGACAACTGGATTATTAATATGTTAATAAAGTAGTAACGAAAGATACAGATTGGCGAATTGAGTGAGTTGGCTTATCACCGATGAAGTTTAAATATTGTAATCAAGCTCACGTTATTAACATGTTTATTTTATGTTAACAAAAATTAGTTGCATGATAATGATTGGACCCACTACGGAAGGTAATATGATGAAGACACCCCCTTTGTGCTACCACCAGCGAACATTAATCAACTGTTGCTTGAACACAATTGCTCATATTATTCCTGTTTCGGCATCCGTTTATTACTTGGTGGATGATTTTTGGCAGCCTGATAACCATGTGCTCTATGGTATTAGCTCACGTATGCATCAAGATTATTTAAAGCATTTTTATCAGTTAGATCCGTTACACCCCCGATAAATTCCGAGGTGATGATTTACGATTAGTCAGAATGGCACCTGACATGAAACAACAAAGCCAAGAGTTTTATAACGACTTTATGAGGCCAAATAATATTACAGATATGGCAGAGATTTTTATCCGTCGTAAAAACAAGATCATCGCAGGGATCTCCGTATTGCGGGATGCTCCCTTTCAACAACAAGAAGTTATGCGGCTTAATGCAATTTTACCTATTGCTGAATTAATGACTTTTGACATTTTGCCTGATTCTCTGGTTTCTTATACCCCAAAGGAGCAAGAGATCATTCACTTAGTCCGAGAAGGCGCAAGCAATAAACGTATCGCTTTGCAACTTGGGGTATCACTGTCTACGGTGAAAACCCATTTACGCAATATTTTTACTAAGGCGAATGTCAGCAACCGCACAGAACTGGTTTCATCCGGTTTTATTATTCGCCAAGAAAAGATGCTGTGAGTGCTTAGACACAGCCCTTAATAAATTCATGGAAAAACCAATATATTTGATTCATTAACTATATAATTATTTGTTTATTTAATAATACAACTGGGAGTAAATGCATTGGCAACGCCCCTATTACATTGCTCTCCAAATAGGATTGAACACCAATGCATTTCATTCTTAAATAAATACGTTCACTATCACACTCAATGAAGTATTAGGCAAAGTCCTGTTATTCAACTAACGCAATTACATTAAGGGAAGTACTTTTCAACTAAGGCATAAATGATCGCAACCGTCTCAACATCCGCAATACCATCATAGTTTTCTGGTCTAAAGTGAAGCTGAAAAGCTCGAATTAACATTTTATAGCCATTATCTGTATTCGCTTTTGAAACGTCATACCCATAGCGTTTTAACTTCTCTAAAATTTCTGCTTTTTCTGGTAATCCCCCGTTATATTTCTGCATATAACAAGATTTAGTCGCCTCATCATACCAAGCCCCAATTCCTGCATCATAAAGTTGTTTCCAAGGAAACGCTGCACCGGGATCACTTTTACGCCCATCAGGTGCAATATCCGCATGTCCGACAATATTGGTAGGAATAATATCAGGGTAACGTTCGATAATATTTAATGCTAATTGTTTGATTGCTTCAATTTGCACTTCATTATATGGCGGAAAAAGAAAATTCCCGTTGTTATCTTGAGCTTCATTGACAATTTCAATACCTATCGAAGTATCGTTCAAGTTAGTTCTACCAGCCCATGCACTCACGCCTGCATGCCAAGCTCTTTCATTTTCATCAACTAAATTAAAAACTCTCATCTCCTTAAACCCAGCATCTGTATACATTTTATCTGTTGGATCGGGAACTAAATAATGAGCACTTACAGCGGCATTTCCTGATAATGCATTAACTGAACCTTGAAAATTCAAAGCAGTGTAATGCATGACTAAAAACCTTACTCTACGATTAAAACCTTTTATTGAACGGTACGCATTGTAATCGACTTTTAACATTATCATGCCCTCATTGATACTGAATTAGCCTAACAAGGATAAAATTAAAACTGATTATCATCCCCTATTGTCGTTGGGATAAAACCAATATTAATTTCGCTGGAAAAAATAGTTCAATCTATCAGTGATATTCAGATGATTCATCTCAATTTATCAAATAGCTTTTTGACCATCTCTGCATTATTTAATGTAAAAAAATGCAATCGCTTGTTTTCTTTTATATACTCTCCGATGAGAAATTGAGTAAGCTGAATACCAAATGCCCTATGGTTATTAATATTACTCGGTCTTATGTGTTTCTTTATCCATAATGGATAATCGATCGCATTATTTTTAAAAAACGATTCGATAAAACTAAAGTTAAGCATAGGCATCATTGATATTGTGATAGGAATATCATTCCCCAATTGCTTTTTCATATAAGAAAATGCATTTTTATTCAAACATAATTGACTAATAAGCTCTGTAACGCCTAATTGCAATTTTTTTCTTAGCCAATCAATTTCTATTTCAGGTGTGATACTCTCTTTGTGATAATCAGGATAAATACTGGATTTTATCATCACTTCAGGGTATCTCCTCCGAATAAAATCAATAAGTTCTATGCCATAATTAAATGGGAGTTCCTCATCAAAACGGTGTCTATCCCCCCTAATGACAAACAATTCTGTTATATCATTCTTCAAATACTCTTCAATAATAAAACATAACTCACATTCATCTTTATTATTAATCGCAATATGAGGAACCACATTTACATGAGTAAGGTTCTTTAATTCACAACACGTATTATAGGTATCTCGCCATTCAGTTTTACCTATCTCAGTATTCACTGTATAGAATAAGGGTGTTAGCTCTTCAGTATTTTTTAGCAAATGTTCTAATGTATTATCTATTTTAGACATAGCACTGATTTCAAAGCTCAAGGCTGTTTCCATATACATACCCTCGCTCTCTAACATTTCGCCACTAAAGCTTCACTCATTCACTAATCATAAGTAACAGCATCCCCAAAAAAAACAATCGAACATTTAAAATAGAGGACATCTTATACCTTTAATCATTTTATTAAACGTTTATAGGTGACTTGAAACACGGTTCCTCAACTCACTATTCTATAGAGAAAACACTGAATTATTTTAATTTTTATATTCAATAACTTTATCCTTTTATTTAAATTATAGTTCATCATAGGAGAACAACTAAAATACTTCAACAAACAAAATACGCATAAAACGAGTGGTGCTTTTCTATCAACTCAGTCATGGCGCATATTCACGAACTCATCGAACAGACAGAATCAATCAATATTTAATTGATTACGAGGTTGATATAGGAAATCAAACGATTAATTTCATTATTATTGGTGCTTATTATTTTGAAAATTAAAAATGGTGATAGTGAACTCAGAAGATGAAGAGAATCATAAAACAAAGCATATATTAACACGTATAATGACTCATTATACGTGTTAATATCAATAAAAAATGGTAAAAATCAATCCATTGATTTTCACCATCGCCAAACGTAATTCAAATTAAATATACTCAAAAATTAATACACCACCACCACTCATATTACCTACCGATGCATTAGCCCTATTTTTTCCTAATGTCATACCAATATCTAATGTTTTATTTGTAATGCCTTGTAAAGTGGTAATTAACTGTTTTTTATTATCCACGGATAGCTCACCATACCAACCCGATGACGTGTTACCTAAATCTAAACTAGTACGAGTTGGATTAGCACTATCAATTGGTTTTGATGGTCGGTAAGTCACTTTAATATTGCCTGGATGAGTGCAACTAACCGTTATTGTTTTAGTCAAATTTTTACCTTCTGCTAATGACTGAGGTAATGTACCAAAATTAAAATCTAACTGAGTTTTATCGACTCGGCACGTATTCACCACCGTGACATAAAAGTTTAACCTTGCTGAGTTTTTAGGCTGTATTAGCGCAACAGAACTTAACCATTTACTAGGTACCTCCGGATTCCTTACCCCAAACAAAGTTGTATCCACTTGAATAATATGCGGTGTACTTCTAATCGGTAAATTTGTATTACTAATTAAAGTTACTGCCGTTTGCCCACTAAAAGCCATCGGTGTATAAGGTACTGAATTGCACGTTGCACGCCCGACATTACCTGCACTTTGACCTATTTTTGCGTATTGAGCATTAGGATATCCCGAAATTGATCCCAAAGATTGAGGTAAAACAATTCTAAAATCAAATGCCTTCCGCGTTACAGGATCAACATATCTCACTGTATTTGGTACGATAACATACTGCACGTTAATTGAATTAGGAGAACCACCATAAGGAGCACAGGCACGAGTCCCCCAAGCATATTCTGTCATTCTCCCGCCAGAGCTACTTAAAATGGCATTCAACGTTAAGTTTACACCATTAAAATTAGCCCCCGTCCAAGTTGTATTTGCGGTAAACTGAGTGCCATTATATCCCATGACAGTCCAATCATCAGGGTCTCCAGCGGAGCTAATATTTGAAAAAGCAAATAATACGACCGGTAGTAAAGAAAAAAATTTTTTCATCATAAGACCTAATTCAGATTATAAATAACTCATCAAAATAGCCACCGTACTGTCAAAGCTACCTTCAGTTAATAGTGATTTATCAGGTGTAATTAAAGATGCACGAAGAATAAATGAGCCTTCTAGCTCATTACTCCCAAAAGGGATCCACTTATTTAAATCAAGATTAGTATTTTCTTTTGTCAACGAAATTCCTAATCCCTCCTTTGATGTGCGTAATACATTATTACCTACCTGTGTATAAATGCCATATTTTGTCGGATATAAATATAAGCTCATCACTTTGTTAGCGGGTACTGAACTACCAGCGCAGTTATATTTAAGTTGAATATCTTGATAAGCAGTTCCACTCTCTACGTCAGAAAAATCAATGTTATCAAAGTTCACAAACAAGGGGGATTGATTATTATTGCCTAAAACGGTACAGACCGGAGCAACAATCGTTGCACTAATATTTATTCTGACATCTGCACGACCGCTATTAAAATCAGCGGCAAGACTCCAATTGGATAGAAACAATAATAATAAGAGTAGCTGTCTTGTCTTTATCATATTATTTCCTCTTATTAATTATAATTAACCATAACACTTGCTGTGCCATGAATAGTGCCAGGTTTAGCGAAATCACCTTTAGTTAAAAATGCATTTAAAACTAATTCTGCTTTACTATCATTAGTAACCTGTACTTCTAAAGGTTGATTAAATGATATAGGCTCCCCACTCATGCTTTCTAGGCCGACAATGAGACCGGTTCCACCTTGCGTTTTCAAATAATCAACGCCATTTCGCCTATATACATTAGTAGAGTCTAATGAAATTTTTATAATCTTATTCATCAGTGTCGGCGTACAATTTTGAAATTCAATTGCAAATAATTTTTTATCCGAGATATTGCCACCGATTTCAATATAGCCTAATGAATAAGGTATGAATTGAACTGTTATATCTGATTGTTTAATTTCACACTTTTTATCAACTAAATTACCATTAAAATTAATAACCAATTCACTGGCAAAAGCGGGAGATACCATCAAGCTAAGTAATATGACCAGTATTTTTTTAATCATAATCTAGCTCCATAATCACTGCTCTACCCTTAATTTTTTTAGTCTGTAGATAAACATTATTTCTACCTGAGAATAGCTTCTGAGATGCCATCACTTGCTGATTACCTTCAAACACTTTCGCTTTTGCCTGTAATGGAATTTTTATATTATTATCATTAAACAAGCATTTATCTAACTCAATAAAAAAAGAAACTTCCAACATATTCATTAGCTAAAATGACACACGGAGAGTACATTAAACTTATTTTAAAATTCAGTTTTCCACTTAATTCATTCATCTTCATTGCAGATGTCACATCATTCGAAGGAAAATAATTGTTTTCCTCATACTGAGTGGCCATGCTACTAAATGAAATAAATAAAGTGTAAAACACTAAATAAAAATACTTCATTGCACTCTCACTTTGTTAGCTCTGAAATTTATTGTTTATCAGCTTTACAGACAGATGCATCACAGTTAAATGAAACTGTTGGCCTTCCACCATAGTCGTTAATATAAGTAAGATAAGGCTTTTGAAAATGAGCAGTCTTGACTTGATAAGAACCAAAAGGTTCGATCATAAACGAATCAAAGGCGCCATTTTCTGACTTATTTCTATCACCGGCTAAGCCTATCACGGTCAAATAAAAAGGTGATGTATTTTTAACCACATAACCATTACTGACAGATTGTAATTCTAAATCTAAAGCCCAATTGGTTTTTGCCTTATCTAAAATCGCCTCTGGGCGATAGAATAATTTAATTCTTGACTGTAATGCGACCTGCATAACATTCGGTTTATCACTTTTAGGCGGGATCTCTCTTAAATTAAAGTAATAAACAGACTCTCTATCTTTCGGTAACTGAGATACATCCGTCGTCGAGATTCGAATCATACTTTTTACGTTTGGTTCCAAACGTTGAACCAATGGTGTTGCAATTAACGGCCCTGTTGTTAATTTATTACCATCTTTATCATCAATCCAAGCCTGAGCTAAATAGGGCAAAGTATCACTTTGATTCTCAATATTAATAATGACTGGATTAGAGCTCCCTTCTACTATCGCTCTTGTTCTATCAAGAGAAACCGCGGCCATGCTGTTATGTGCTATAAATAATAGTGGAATTAACAATAATTTATATTTCATAAAAACTCTCTATTTCTCACAAATTAAAATAATTTGATTTACATTATCTAAGGTTGGTAAGGTCGTACTGCATTGTATTTTATTAGACCAGTTGATATTTAACTTTTCTTCTGATTGAACCGCTGTTAACCAAACTAATCCATTATCGCTTACAATCCCGACCTCTCTCCCTTTTTCATTTAATACCTGAGAACCAAATGGTGGTGACCCTGAGTTATCAGACATTTTAATCGTTGCAAATAATTTAAAACCTTTATCTGCACTTATTTTTCTATATCCAATAGCGCCTTCTGTTAAGGCGATATCATAAATTGTATTTGATGATTCAATATTATCTGGTAATTTACTCATATCCACATTGTAACTATTTTTATAATAGTTAGTCATGTTAGGAATAACGCCAATACCTAATCCATTCGTCACGGTTGTACCATTATTTAAAGGAACATCCGCGATATTATTTGTGTCTATCATTAACCTTGAGGCAGAAGAATATGATGAACTGTGTAAAGCTACACCATGTTGCGTCAATGTCACCCCACCATTGAGTCCTAAGCCTAAACTACTATCCCCTTTATCCGAGATAGACATATTACTATTGATAGATGCATAGCGTGTCGGTAAATCATACATTCCAGCAAGTGTACTTTGTTTTTTGGCATCTTTACCGTAGCTTGTCGATGCACTTATATTATAGTAGTCATTATCATCTGTTAAATTAGACACTGAAACACGCGAATTATAAGTATCGTTATATTTCATTGTATCAAAAGTATAAAACTGCTTACCAAATGGCACAGAAAGCATTAAGCTAATTTGGTCATCATATTTATTTTGATAATAACTTCTATTTGCTGATAATGTAATGCTTCCTCCCTGTAGTTTTAAGTAAGGAAGATTGATACTTTTACCTATATTAAGACCATATTGATGAGTTTGACCTCTATCCCAATATTGTTGCAATTGATAATTTAAGTTTATATTAAACTCACCTAAGCGCTTAGAAAGCGTTATTTGATAACGTTCTTTTTCGCTATCAACAACCCTATCATCTCTTAAATCTAAATATTGGGATAATGTATAGTATTTTCTATCAGTAAATCGATACCCTGCAAAAGTTAAGTCCATATCGTAGTCATCGAATGTTTTCGAGTAATTAACACTGTATGAGTTACCTGAAGGACTATCATGATCTAATTGTGCGAACGAACGCGTAATGTTCACAGAAAGTGCACCAAACCGATTCATAAAACGACCAACACCTAATGAAACCTGTTGATAGCCTTGGCTAATATCTGTTGCACCGTTTAACGACCAATTGTTATTTAAACCGTGAGAAGCCTCTGCTCTAAAAAAGAACACACCACGATATACCGAATGATCCACTTTTGTCGGTTGCCCCGCAGATACGTTATATCGCGTGGTGCCCGGACGCGTTAAATACGGAACATTCGAACTACTCACTGTAAATTGTTGTTCAGTACCATCCTGCTCAATAATTTTTACGTTAAGCTCACCACGAGTTCCACTGTTTAATGATTGAATCTTAAATGGTCCAGCAGGTACATTTCCATCGTGCAATACACGTCCAAGTTGTGTAATGACAACTCGTGCATTCGTTTTAGCTATACCTGTTATCTCTGGTGCATATCCACGTAACCTTGGTGGTAACATGGAATCATTAGTGAATAATGATAATCCTGTAAATTTAATTGGCTCTAAAATTTGTGAGGGGGTTGTACTCTCACCAATCACTAATTTAGAATCTAGCGCTTTTATATTTCTATATAAATAAATGGCATTAAATAAAAAATTACGTATTGTCGATGTTTTACCATTGGAATTTTGTCTTTGATAATTACCATAGTATTCGCTACGTAGGCGCCATGCTCCCATATTGGCGCCAAGATATCCACTAATGGAAGCAATCTGATTCTTTAAGCTATCCCGATCACTATATTGATAGTTTGCATTATAGTCTAATAACAACCCACTGATACCTTCATCCCACAATGATTTCGGTAACCAGTTATTATCCATATATTCGAGATATAATTGTGGTATATTCAGCGTCACAGTGCCTTCGGATAAATTAGGGACAACACTGACCCCTTTTAATGCCGAAAAATCAATACACGCCCCATCATTCCAATAGGTTAATTGGTCAATATACTTTTCTTTAATACCTAAGCTATTAATGTATGACTTATCAATGCACACATCACTGACAGAGGTATCTGTACTATCACCAATAATTTGAATAGGAACTGTAGACTGCGTCAATTGAGTACTATTTATAATGATGTTAAAGAAATAAGTTCCCGGTAGAATGAAATTAGGATTTTTAAATCTTGAGACGTCAATGTTAGCTTTATCTTCGCTATCAAGTATATCGGTATTAAACTCTACAGCGTAAGACACTTTAGTCAAACAAAGCATCGATACCATGAATATCGTTATTTTTTCTTTTGTTGATAACATCATAAATACTCATTAGATTAATAGTAATCGATATCAAATGTAATGATACTTGAGAATTCTCCTAATTGAGGCTTTAGCTTATCAACAACAATAACCTCAGATAAAAAGTCTAATTGCTGTTCATTAATCGATTTTGTTTTCCCGGATATTCTTTTTAATTTATAAATTGGGTAGTATTGATTAGGTTTAACAACATCGTTTCCACTTAATATATAAATAGCTAAACCATCGGCATCATTAAATTTAAAGCCATTAAAATTATTTGTTGCTGGACCTGTAAACTTTATTCGTACAGGCGATTTTTCATCATTGAAGTAAGAATTTGATAATTGGCAATTATTTAAAATTATTTTAAATGGTTTCTTTATCTTATTTTCTTCTAACTTGCTTAAGGCATAGGCACCAAAATCAATAATTTGGTCTTTACTCGTCAATTGAATTGAGCAACCAGAAGCGAGTACCTCTCCTTTTACTGTTGCCTGTCCCCAATTCATTGCAGCAAAGACTGGCATACTGAAAATAGGTGAGAATAACAGAGTAATAATCAGCAAGCTTTTCATAGTATTAATTTTTCAAATTATAGGCTCCTTCGCCTAATAGTGAAGGAGCCTGTATAACTTACTGGTATGCGATTTCGAAAGTAGAGATCGTTGAGAAATCACCTGCTGTTACAGCATTAGCACCCACCTTCTTAACGAAAGCAGAATAAGTCAATGTATTATCACCATCACGTAGGTTCAGTGCCGCAGGGGTTCCAAAAGTAATATCTTGGATACCAACTGCAACGTTTGCTGCGCTACCTGATGTTGCTAAAAGATTTTGACCTGCAATTTTGCTAACACCATCAAAAGTAATCGTTGCGGTCTTAGTAACTGTGACTGGGTTTTGTGGATCTGTATCGTCAATAGAAGTCAAAGAACAATTTTTCAGGTTCAATTCAAAATTTTTGTATTTTGAATCGCCCGCATTTAATTGGCTTAGAGATAGCTGACCAAAATCAACAACCGTTGCCGTACCGCCTTGACCCGCATCTAGGTTACAAGGAGTATCACGAACTTCACCTTTGAAAGTCACGGTGCCTGAGTTAACGTCTGCAAGTGAAGCGAAAGATGTGGTTAACATAGCCGCTGCTAATACAGCCATAGCTTTATTTAATTTCATACTATTTCCTATCGATGTTTTAAGTTTAATTATAAATTGAATAATAAAATTAAGACTATTTAATTACTCAACACAGATAAACATATCTGTATTAGAAAGCATTTTAGATAAAACACTTTCTAATACATAAAAATTCACGAAGTCCATCCCCATTAGCTATAAAGCTAAAAGGTTAATTTAATATATTAGAAAGACAATACAGCTAAAACTAGTTTAACTTTTATCTATACTATAAAGATTCTTTAAACAGAAATAGGTTATCATTTCATAACATGTAGTCTTTTGGCGTTATATGGCAATCATCAGACTTAAAGAATGACGAATATGAAATAAAGTCTAAAAATGACACATTCATCACTGATAGTATAAATGTAAAATCTGATAATGAGAGTGTATGATAACCTCTTTCATACCGTGAAATTTGCTGTTGACTTACACCTATTAATTTACCAAGCTCAGCTCCCGTTAACCCTTTTTTTATTCTAATCATTCTTATAAATTCACCAATTTCAGAGTTAATCACATCAAAATGTTCTTTTTCTTGTGAAACCATAAAACAATCTCTCTAGTGCAAGTATTTATCAGAATAAAAAAAATGAAAAACCAAATAGAAATAAATTATTAGATAATTAAATACTCTTTATTTGCATGTAATCTAACTCTTATCTATATTCGATTAAAGAAGTTTATTTCGATCGAATAAACCACTTACGATAGGTGAGACCTATCAAGTGACGTAAATTGTTCGATGAATTAAATAATAATATAAATGCAACTACTGGATTTTCACAACTAACCAAATGATTAAAAAGACTTTTTGAATAATACACTTTAAATGATTACTTTATATTTTAATAATCCCATTAAATTAATATACGTATATTTACATATTATTATTAAAATAAATTTTTACATATGAAAACATTAAAAAATACGTATACCCTTTTCTCATGTTTTTCGCTAAAATAATTTTTTAGACAAAAACAAACTTAATAACATTATCGTAAATAAAATAACCAAAAGCAAAAACAACGAAAATGAGTTTCATTATTTTTTATAATATTTAAAATTAAAAAATAAACATTTTAATTGTCTTTATGATTATTTACCCCTACCATCAAAGCATTATCTACTAAATTATCTTGTATCTCACTCATCGATTTTTGTAAATTCAAGTAAACTCTCTTTTCGTGTTAATTTTTAATATGTTTCCCAAAAACCAACACAAAACCATATCGAGAATTTGTCGTTTGAGAGTTAATAGTGAATGCCGTTACAAATAACCTTCAAATCGGTTACCTGTACATTGATAACTCGCTCTTGCTAGGTGGCTTTTGAACGTGACACTGAAAACTGAAATGAGTTTACGGCGATTTGATATCTATCTTTAGACTAAAAATAATTAATGGATAAGCGGTATCCTGCATCGTCTCACAATCAATATCAGAAAACGTTCTAACCTATCTAAAGGGCATTCTGTGCCCTACCTAACACTGGGTTATGTACGTTGTTAAGGCACTCTCTTCGAAGATTGTGATACCGACGTTACCAAGAGGAAAAAGATAACAAAAGCTCAGGGAGCACGGGTTTTCATGAGTGACCTCCACTGATAATTTTCTCCAGCCGAGTCTCAACGTTCCTTTAAGGCTAATGTTAGAAAAGCTGCGTCTGACTTTTTGGAGATAAAAAAAAACCCAGCGTTAGCTGGGCAACCACTATAAAATTGACTCAAAAAATACTCGATACAACACGTCCAAATACAACTACTGGCAACACTGCATTGGAGGCATGCTGAATACAACAACATTAACAATTAATAACGAACCATGACCGACTTCAGTTCTGTGTAATGTTCAATAAACGCACTGCCGAATTCACGACCGATACCCGAGGATTTAATCCCACCAAAAGGTACGGCAGGGTCAAGGAATGTGTGCATATTGACCCAAACGGTTCCTGCCTCGATACGTGAAATCATACGCATCGCCTTACTCAGATCGTTAGTCCAAAGGCTCGCGGCCAAACCAAATGGCGTACTGTTCATCTGTTCGATCAACTCTTCTTCATCATCGTAACTTAAGAAAGTACCCACTGGACCGAATGTTTCTTCTTTCATTAATGCATCATCTGGGCTGTTCGCACGGATAATGGTTGGCGGTACGAAATAACCCGCACCAGCTATCGGCTGACCACCGTAGACAATTTCATTGCCTTCTTTACGCGCTTTCTCAAATAACCCTAAAATCTTTTCATAATGGGCTTTATTCGCCAATGGCCCCATTTCGGTTGTTTCATCCAACGGAGAACCAATTTTCAAGGTAGATAAACGCTGTTTAAGCTGAGCTAATACTTCATCCATCAAAGAAGATGGGATATAGAAACGCTCCGCTGCCGCACAAATCTGGCCTTGATTGAGGTAACCCGCTTCAATAATGCCATCAACAATTTTTTCAACAGGCAGGTCAGCCAAGAAAGCCGCCCCATTCTTACCGCCTAATTCGAGGGTTACACGGGTGAGTTTCCCTTCCATTGCAGCTCGGCCTACGGCAAGTCCTGTGGGTACTGACCCCGTAAAGGTCACTTTCGAACATAATGGGTGACTAATTAACGCTGGGCCAACTTCACGACCACCGCCGTTAACAATATTAATAACACCATCAGGGATCCCAGCTTCTTTGGCTAATTCAACCACTCTCAGCATAGTTAACGGTGTAAATTCGCTCGGTTTTAAAACAATAGTACAGCCACAAGTCAGCGCCGCTGCCAACTTCCAAATGGAAATCATAATTGAGAAGTTCCACGGAATAATGCCGGCAACAACCCCTACTGGTTCACGCTGGGTAAAGGCTGAATACTGTTCACCTTTAAATGATGGTAGAGAGACATTCAGTGTTTCACCGCTAATTTTTGTCGCCCAACCTGCAAAATAACGTAAGAACTGAGCAGCAGAGCCAACTTCAAGAAAACGCGATAATTGGATGGTTTTCCCTGAACATAAGGTTTCTAACTGCGCCAGCTCTTCAAGATGTTTTTCGAGCAAGTCCGCTAAGCGATTGAGGCAGTTACCTCTCTCCATCGGCGTTGTTTTTGCCCAAGCACCACGAAAAGCGGTGTAAGCAGCCTGCATAGCAGCATCCACTTCGGCCTTAGTGCCTTCTTTCACTTTCGCGATAACTTGCTCTGTGGCAGGGTTAACGACTTCAAAGAAGGCATCCCCCTCACCGGAAACTGGCTGGCCGTTGATAAAATGTCCATGTTGACGTTGCAAAAACGCACTAACTTCCGGCAATAGGGCTAATTGATTCATCGTTATCACTCCACTTTTAAAAATAAATTATGCGTTTACACAAGCAAGATAATGCTTAACAAAACGCTCAGCGGTGATCTCCCATAGGACTTCAGTGCCTTTAGCAGCAAACCAAGTGTCACCTTTATGATATTCAACAGTCTTACCTGTTTTGACATCAGTCAGTTTGACTGAGCCTTCGTATACTGTCGCCATTTCATCAAATGGGTAAACCATTTTAAACTTACCTTTAGTACAGGCAAAAATACCACACGTTAGGTTATCTGTTGGCTCACCATGGATCATCGCAACGCTAGCTTGTGGGTCACCTTCAACAACCTCTGATCCTAAATTGGTTACACTACCAATATTCAGTAAATCAGGAAGTGGTTTGTTTAACAGTAGTGGACTAATCATGACTTCACCTTTTTATTTATTAACACGATGGTACAAAATAGTTGAGTTAGCGGCGCCCCTGCCAGTAACCCGATGTTTGGTGCATAATTTTTGCCAGTGATACGATGACATTACGCAGTTTGTCCTTACCAATGATGTTGGCATGAGGAATAGAACTCATTAAGTCATAACGGCTTGACCCTTCGACCATACCTTCTGCAAGCACTTTGCACACGATCTGGCTCGGCGTCACACCAAAACCGGAATAGCCTTGTACATAAAATACATTTTTATGTTGTGGCAATGTTCCTATTTGCGGGAATAGGTTCGCACTACATGCCATCGGTCCGCCCCATGCTAATTCGATTTTGACATCTTTTAGATAGGGGAAAACTTTTAGCATCAAATTACGGTTCCAAGCTTTTAGATCAGACGGGATATACTCAAGAAAATGCGTTGAGCTACCAAACAGCAGCCTGTTTTCTTTTGTCACTCGGTAATAATCAATGACAGGGCGAATATCACTGTAAGCACCACGAATAGGGCTAATTTGCTCAATGAGTTCTTCAGGTAACTCTTCTGTCATTAATTGATAAGCGTAGGTATTAATGGTTTTTGGGTAAATTGTGGGTTCAAGACCATTAAGGAATGAGTCACAAGCCCATAGCATTTTTTGCGCTCGCACAGATCCCATTGCCGTACGCACTGTGATGGTATTACCATATTCCACATTGACGACTTGGCTGTTTTCGAAAATTTTCGCGCCATAGACTTCGCTAATAGCTTTTGCTTCACCCAAGAGTAAATTCAAGGAGTGAACATGACCGCCGCCCATATGCTTGATGCCACAGGTATATGCATCCGAACCAATGATCTGTTTAAGATCAGAGCCTGAGTAAAACTCAATTTCCTCATCTGGATCGACGGCTTTAAAATCATTCAACCAACTGCGTAACGTTTTTTCTTGGCGTTTGTTACTCCCTAAGTAGGCGTAACCACGACAAAAATCGGCATCAATATTATATTTAGCAATACGGTCGCGCATGATCCCCGCCCCCATGTTGCTAAGCTTAAAAATAGTTTCTAAACCTTCCTTGCCAACATATTTTTTAATGGCGTCAATATCATGACCGATTCCCGCCATGACTTGTCCACCGTTACGCCCTGAACCGCCATATCCCAAATAACGCCCTTCTAAAATCGCGATATTGGTGATGCCTTTTTCACATAATTCAAGTGCCGTATGGATACCGGAAAAGCCACCACCAATGATCACAACGTCAACATCTAAGTCTTCTCTCAATGTTGGAAAACGTAGGTCATACTTTTTAGTAGCAGCGTAATAAGTTAATGATTCTACTTGGTTATTCATAATGGATACCCTATTTAGTATCTTTCGATAACCTCGATTATCTTAACCTTGCTTTAACATTTACATAGCCCTTTAGGGATATTTGAAACATTGATTTAACATTTGTGACACAGGTAGAATATTTCGATATAAACAACTAATTTAAAAATAGAACAAAAACAAATTAAATCATAATATTACGTATTATTTTTATATTAATAATCACAATTTTAAAGTCATGCTTGATGTTAGAAATTTCAACACAAACAGCGACGATAAGAAGGGTGGTTTCGATGATTCATTAATAAGTTAAACAATTCTGCTTGAGAATTAATATCCAACTTTTGATAGATATTCTTACGATGGTTTTTTACTGTGCCTAAACTAATAAAGAGAGACTGCGCAATCTGCGGAGAGCCTTTACCTTCAAGGATCAGCTCCACTATTTCACACTCTCTTGGCGTTAAACCGAAACGAGTCTGCATATCTGCTAAGCGATAGTGGCTAGAAACATCATTTGGAGAAATTTCTTTATGCAGTTTTGCCATGCTACGAATAATTTCAAATGCTTCTTTTAAAGGTGCCTGTGTTGATTTTTCAGATAAAAACGGTTCATCTTCATTACCAAAAAAGATCCCTAACTGCCTATCTGCGGTGATTTCCAGTAGCAGCCCCGCTTCATCACACCAACCTGTTTTCCGGTAAAAATTGAGATAGTAATCCGTGTGATAAAAACCTTTTGGTGCTAGTTCTCTCAATGTCAGCACCTGGGAGCCTCCCCCCTTTTTGTAACTCTTGGTAGAAAGGATCCATAAGGTAAGCCCCGCGTTGATAAATGCGGTTCACACTGTCACTGTTGCGCTTTTCAACTTTCGATAAAAAGCGTGGTGGGGCATCTTTTTCAAATGAATAAACAATGGCATTATCAAATGCAATAAATGATGATAGCCATGATAATAAATTAGGATAAAATTGGTTGGTTGCAACAGAATCAATCACATCAGGTAGTTTATCCAGATAGTTTTCCATTCTGCCTCCAAAGTCATTAACTTATTAATAAGCTATTTTCTCTCAGCGATAAAATCAGCTGCCAAAAGCTTATAAAAAACCACATTATCCTAAGCAACTCAATCCAATTGTTATTAATATGTTAATCAAATCACACTCTCGTCCAAAAGTATTAATAATTTGTTACCAACTATTTATCACCATCCATATAAATCCGAGATGTATCACAGGAAATGTACACGCAATTTTTTAACCTTAATAACACGCTTAGATAGACTCAATTAGCAATGGATCCTATGGTTAAGCTCATTCCTTAATACATTCATGCTTAACCATTTTCCTGCCAACTTTAGGAGAGAAAAATGCCACAAAAGAAAATCATTTTAGACTGCGACCCCGGCCATGATGATGCAATGGCAATTCTATTGGCATTAGGGCATCCTGATATCGATGTGCTAGCAATTACTACTGTCGTCGGTAATCAAACGTTAGATAAAGTCACCCACAACGCTCAAGCCATCACTGAATTCGCTGGTGGAAAACAAATCCCTATTGCAGCAGGCTGTCCTCGCCCACTAATACGTAACATCCAAAATGCGGCAGAAGTACATGGTATAAGTGGCCTTGATGGCACCCATCTTCCTTCCCCTACACAGCCACTCGATAAGCGCCATGCCGTTGATCTCATCATCGATACCCTAAAATCCCATCCACCTAAAACGGTCACACTCGTTCCTACTGCGGGGGCTAACTAATATTGCCCTTGCTGTAAGAAAAGCGCCTGAGATCGTCGATTTAGTTAAAGAAGTGGTTTTAATGGGAGGAGGCTACCACACCGGAAATCGTTCTGCGGTCGCCGAATTCAATATTGCTATCGACCCAGAAGCTGCTCATATTGTGTTTAATGAACACTGGCCACTCACCATGGTAGGCCTCGATTTAACACACCAAGCAAGGCCGACAGACAAAATTTATGGCCGATATCGCCGCACTCAATACACCGATAAGCCAGTTTGTCGTGGACTCATTAAGTTACTACACTGCGGGATATCGCCAACGTAATGGAACCAATGAGCACGCCCCTGTGCATGACCCTTGCGCTGTTGCTTATGTTATTGATCCAACATTAATCACAACCCAAAAAGCGCCGGTAAATATTGAATTACAAGGGGCACTGACCACAGGGATGACTGTCACTGATTTCCGGCATCCGCCAGCTAGCGACTGCCATACGCAAGTTGCGACTCGATTGGATAATGCTAGATTGTGGGAATTGTTTATTGATTCATTGAAAAGATTACCTAATTAGGCCTTTTCAAAAACAAGGGTAGCCAATGTTTCCATTCGCTACCCTTTAGCGATTATTTAGCGATAGCTTTCAACTTAGTGTAACGACGGATCAAACGCCATTTTAACTTGATCGTCGTCGCATGAGACCAGATCACATCCCAATAACCTTTCTCAAAAAACATGCGGGCGACATCTCGCTGTGTTTCCGGTGATTTAATGGCAAGTATGGCTTGGAGTAATCCCAAGCCCTTCTTTACCGACCTGCCATAAACACGCTGGCGCCTGTTCAACCTGTTTCGGATAGCGCTTATAGATATCCAACAGCATATCAATGATTTTCAAATAGGTATTTATCTTACGAATAGACCGTTCATCCCCTTGCAAGGAGTGGGAAACCGACTGATTATGGATCAGATAATCGTAATATTGCTCATTAATAAATTGAACTCGCTTCGCCACCAGCAGTAATTCCGTAGTCCATGGAATATCTTGATGGTGCAATTTAGGTTCAAAGGAAAAGTTATGCTGGCGAATTAAATCCAAACGATAAAGATTCAACCAAGTCACATGTAAAAATTTACGTGAACTTAAACCAATTTCCAGCCATTCAGGGCCACTAATCACACCTGTTGATGGTACTTTATTGGGTGGAAAAATCGCTTTTGGTACATCACCATTAGTGTAAATATATGTTCCGTTACAGGTGGCTACATCCAAATCTCCCGCCAACGCAATTTCTAACAAGCGACCATACATTTTAGGACTAATTTCGTCATCAATATCAGGGAAAGTGATATATTTCCCTCGCGCTTCTGCCATGCCGGTATTACGTGCGACAGAAACCCCCTGATTGTCTTGCGTTAATAATGTAAAGTGACTGAATTTATCTTGATACTGGCGGATCACCGCCTCACTGTTATCTTTTGAACCATCGTTTACGACGATTAATTCCCAATTACTCAGATTTTGCGCTAATAAGCTATCAAAAAAATGAGGAAGAAACTTTTCACCATTATAAACGGCAACGACAATACTCAAAACAGGTGCAGGAGACATGTATTAACCTTATTAAACCATTCATTCGAAAGCCACCTTCCTTGGTCACTTTCTGCTATTATTTTGTTCAAACGATACTTTTTAAAACTCATCTAAACACGGTAATTTAGATGATTAGAGAGAAAATATATATATTGGTTCCACTGTCATAAAAAATTCACAATTAAAAAGTGGAGCCTCCATCTCTTGGCTTACAGACATAGATTCCTTCTAAATCGGATTTATTTACCTACCAAAAGGTGAACTAATTATCGCAATATCAGCCTAATTAACATTAAACACACCTTAAATTAGACAAAAAAGGATCACTCTGTGGCAGGAAGTAGCTTACTTGCTTTACTTGATGACATTGCAGCCGTATTAGATGACGTTTCTGTAATGACAAAAATGGCCGCGAAAAAAACCTCCGGTGTATTAGGTGACGATCTCGCCTTAAATGCCCAACAAGTCACAGGGGTTCGAGCTGAACGAGAAATCCCTGTGGTATGGGCCGTAGCAAAAGGCTCTTTTATCAATAAACTGATATTGGTTCCGCTCGCCTTATTGATCAGTGCCTTCATACCTTGGGCCGTGACGCCTTTACTGATGATTGGTGGGGCTTACCTGTGTTTTGAGGGCGCAGAAAAATTAATGCACAAATATCTCCATTCCGCCCAAGAACACCATGAAAAAAGGGAACAAAAAGCCGTCATGTCGCCGGAAGAGCTGGCGGCATTTGAGAAAAGCAAAATCAAAGGAGCAGTACGTACGGATTTTGTGTTATCCGCTGAAATTATTGCGATCACACTCGGTATCGTTTCTGCAACAACCTTTATGAACCAAGTTATTGTTCTTTCCATTATTGCGATTGTTATGACAATTGGGGTTTATGGGCTAGTGGCAGGTATTGTCAAACTGGATGATCTCGGATTCTATTTACAGAAAAAGGCTTCTGCTTGGTTAAGCAAATTAGGTACATGGCTTATTTATGCCACGCCTTACCTAATGAAAACCTTATCCGTTGTCGGCACAGCTGCCATGTTTATGGTCGGAGGCGGTATTCTGACTCATGGTATAACAACAGTCTATTATTGGATAGAAGAGTTAGCCCTAGCGCTATCGTTAACACCTGCAATTGGTAAGGTAATGCAATTCATTACGCCTTCATTGGCAAACCTTATTTTTGGGTTAATCGTGGGCATTATACTCGTCTTGCTTATCACTTTAGCCAAACAAGTCAAAACACGTTTAAGCGCCTAAAGAAGCAAAAAACCCCATATCGATGATATGGGGTTGCTACATTAGCAATATTTGTTGTTTACACAAGAACACAAGCTGGCCTTGCCTTCATTTGCAAGGCCATATTTTTAGTGACGATTTCTCACTAGCTGGTAACGGCGCGTAATATACTCTATTGGCGCACTCCAGATATGCACTAAACGGCAGAATGGGAATAACAAAAATAGCGTCATTCCTAAAACAAGGTGTAACTTAAAGACAATTCCAACTCCTTCGAGGTATTGTGACGCCCCCCAATGGAAGGTGACAACCGATTGTGCCCACCCTACCAATTTCAACATTTCACTACCATCCATATGCTGAGCAGAGAATGGAATAGTCAGTAAACCTAAACAGACCTGTATTACCAGTAAGGTTAAGATCATAATATCGCCAAAGGATGAAGTAGCTCTGACACGCGGATTCGTTAAGCGGCGCTTTAATAACATCGCTCCACCTATCAGTACCATTAGCCCACATACGCCCCCACCAATCATCGCCATCAATTGCTTAATATGCATTGGCAAGAAAGACTCATATACCCAATGCGGGGTTAACATACCGAAAAAATGCCCCAAAAAGACACCAATGATCCCGACATGGAACAAATTGGACGCTAAGCGCATATTCTTTTTATCAAGCATTTGGCTTGAACCAGCTCGCCAGCTATATTGCCCATAGTCATAACGTAACCAGCTACCGACAATAAACACAGTACCGGCAATGTAGGGGTAAATATCGAAGAAGAATTGATTGATAAAATTCATTTTTGAACTCCCGCATTATAGCCCGCATCAAGATCCAAATATTGAGGCACAACCGCGTTTGCAAAGCGATGTTGATGAGCCGTCACTTCACTCGCGCAACTTTTTTCATCGGTAAAGAATTTCACTTGCTCCTCTTCCCAAACAGCATCCAATGCCTCTGGCGTATCATCTCGTGCTTCCGCTGCGACTTGCCCACTCAATTGGCTAGTTTCGATAGCAGTCGCCGATAGCGTCAAAAGAAGGTCAAATAACACACCGAATCGGCTTTGGCGTTGTTTCAATCTTTCACCCAATAGCGCCAAAATTGGCGCAATATCGCTTAAGCCTTCACGGGTTTGGTCGGGGGTTAATACCGTTAAATATTCCAAATAAATCGGTAAATAGTCCGGTAATTCGCGGCAATCAATCTGCAATCCTTGCTGTTGATACTGCGCCATCAAATCAACCATTGCTTGCCCTCTATCACGAGACTCCCCATGCACATGTTCAAATAGCAACAAGGAAGTTGCGCGTCCTCTATCAAATAGCTCGCAATATTGTGCTTGCATGTCTAACAGATCTTCATCAAGGTATTCGCGCACAAACATCATCAGTTGAACGGCTTGGGTAAATGGCAACTCATTCGCTTGCTCTAGCGCCTCGATAAGCTCATCACGATGCTGCCATAACGCTTCACTTGGGTAGTCAAGTAAGCGCGAAATCACTTTCAACGACATCATAATGTTTTCTCCTGCGATGTTTTTGGTGTCACATCTATCGCATCGATACGGCGACTATTAAACAAATTCACCTTGCTATCGCTGCCATGACAGCCATCGCCAAAGCTAAAGCCACACGCTTTCGCTTCTGGGAAAGCTTCTCGCGCTAACTCACGATGGCTTGATGGGATCACAAAGCGGTCTTCGTAGTTCGCTATTGCCAAATAACGATACATCTCTTGTGCCTGAGCTTCTGTTAGACCAACTTGTTCTAGTGCACTGGTGTCACATTGATTTTCTACTGTTTCAGCCCGTTTATAGTGACGCATCGCTAACATACGTTTTAGTGCAAGCAATACTGGCTCGACATCTCCAGCGGTTAATAAATTCGCTAGGTACTGTACTGGGATACGTAAACTTTCAACATCAGGTAAGACACCATTGCTCGCCAACATACCTGCATCCGCAACGGATTGGATGGGTGACAAAGGCGGCACATACCACACCATCGGTAAAGTTCGATACTCTGGGTGCAATGGCAATGCAAGCTTCCACTCCATCGCCATTTTATAAACAGGGGACTTTTGAGCAGCGTCGATCACACTCAGAGGGATCCCTTGTTTTTGTGCTTCTTCTATCACATGTGGATCATGTGGGTTAAGGAATACATCAAGTTGGCTTTGATATAGGTCGGTTTCTTTTTCTACACTCGCCGCTTGCTCAATCTTATCGGCATCGTATAGCAGCACGCCTAAATAACGGATGCGCCCAACACAGGTTTCAGAGCACACTGTCGGCATACCAGACTCAATGCGTGGATAGCAGAAAATACATTTTTCTGATTTACCACTTTTCCAATTAAAGTAAATTTTCTTGTATGGACAGCCTGTTAAGCACATTCGCCAACCACGACACTTATCTTGGTCAATCAAGACAATGCCATCTTCTGAACGTTTATAGATAGCACCACTCGGGCAAGTCGCCACACAAGCTGGGTTCAAACAGTGCTCACATAAGCGCGGCAAATACATCATGAATGTATTTTCAAATTGCCCATACATCTCTTTTTGAATATGCTCAAAGTTCTTATCGTGTGCGCGTTTGCTAAATTCGCCACCAAGATCATCTTCCCAATTTGGCCCCATATTGACATTGCTCATACGCTGCCCAGTAATTAATGAGCGTGGGCGAGCCGTTGGCACATGTTGCCCTTCTTTAGCATTTTTTAAATGACTGTAGTCATAATCAAATGGTTCATAGTAATCATCCAGAGCAGGAACATCTGGGTTAGCGAAGATCTTTGAAAGTACCCCGACTCGGTTGCCCATACGCGGCACTAATTTACCTTTGATATTACGGATCCAGCCGCCCTTCCATTTTTCCTGATCTTCCCAATTATGGGGATAACCGATACCTGGTTTCGTTTCGACGTTATTAAACCAAAGCATATTCAACGCCTTCACGGCTGGTCCAGACATTCTTACAGGTCACTGAACAGGTATGACAACCAATACATTTGTCGAGGTTCAATACCATGCCGACTTGAGAACGAATTTTCATTATGCTTTCTCCTTTCCGCTCAGCGCCTGCTGATAGCCATCTTGCTCACCATCAAGCCAATCGACCTGCTTCATTTTACGTACCACCACAAATTCATCGCGGTTAGAGCCCACGGTGCCATAGTAGTTGAAGCTATATGCTAAATGCCCATAACCACCAATCATGTGGGTCGGTTTAGGGCAGACGCGGGTCACTGAGTTATGGATCCCGCCGCGCTGCGCCGTAATTTCGGAGCCTGGCAAATTAATCAAGCGTTCTTGCGCGTGATACATCATGATCATGCCATCAGGAATACGCTGGCTCACCACGGCTTTCGCGGTCAACGCCCCGTTGCTGTTGAAGGCTTCTACCCAATCGTTGTCTTCAATACCTAACTGGCGGGCATCTTCTTCACTTAACCAGACAATCGGTCCGCCTCGACCCAGCGTTAGCATCAGTAAATTGTCACTATATGTGGAGTGGATCCCCCATTTTTGATGCGGCGTTAAGAAGTTAAGCGCCTTTTCAGGGAAACCATTTGGCTTTTTCCCCATCAACGGTTGGGCCGCACGGGTATCAATAGGAGGACGATAAACCACAAGGCTTTCACCAAAAGCTCTCATCCACTCATGATCCTGATATAACTGTTGACGACCACTTAAGGTACGCCAAGGGATCATTTCATGAACATTGGTATAACAGGCATTGTAAGACACATGCTCATCTTCCAAGCCTGACCATGTGGGGCTAGAGATGATTTTACGTGGCTGCGCAACAATGTCGCGGAAACGGATTTTTTCATCCTCTTTATAGCGTGCTAAATGGGTATGATCACGGCCTGTGACTTTACCTAAAGCATCCCACGCTTTCACTGCCACCTGCCCGTTGGTTTCTGGTGCTAACGTTAAGATAACTTCCGCAGCATCAATAGCAGTTTCAATCTTCGGCCGTCCTTGGTTAACGCCACTAGGTTGGGTTTTATTCAGTTTTTTCAGGAAGTCTATTTCATCTTGCGTATTCCAACTGATCCCTTTACCGCCATTACCGAGCTTATCCATCAAAGGACCCAGTGAGGTATAACGTGCATAGGTCGATGGATAATCACGCTCAACCGTCATAATGTGCGGTGCCGTTTTCCCTGGGATCAATTCACATTGGCCTTTTTTCCAATCACGCACATCGAAAGGTTGCCCCATTTCAGCGGCACTGTCGTGCTGGATTGGCAGCGTAACAACGTCGGTTTCTTTCCCGAGGTGACCTACGCTGACTTCTGAGAAATGCTTTAGCAATCCCTTTATAAATTTCCCAATCGCTTTTCGATTCCCAAGCAGGATCAACCGCCGCAGACAATGGATGAATAAATGGATGCATATCCGAAGTATTCATATCGTCTTTTTCATACCACGTTGCGGTTGGTAGAACCACGTCCGAGAACAAACAGGTACTCGACATTCTAAAGTCGAGGGTTACGACTAAGTCGACTTTTCCTTCTGCCGCTTTATCTGCCCATTCAACCTCTTCAGGCTTCACTTCTCCTTGTTGTCCTAAATCAAGCCCCTGAATACCATTTTCAGTACCTAATAGGTATTTCAATAAATATTCATGGCCTTTACCGGCTGAGCCAAGTAGGTTCGAACGCCAAATAAATAGGTTACGCGGAAAGTTTTGTGGGCTATCGGGTTGCTCCGCAGCAAAGCGAATATTCCCTTCTTTCAATTGGTTAACCGTGTAATCTACCGCCGACATACCTGCACTTTCGGCTTGTTTAGCAATCGTAATAGGGTTAACGTTTAATTGTGGTGCGGAAGGTAACCATCCCATGCGCTCTGCGCGCACATTCATATCAATAAGAGAGCCGCTAAATGCTTTTTTATCGGCTAATGGGGATAATAGCTCTTCCGTCTTGACTGTTTCATAGCGCCATTGGCTTGAATGATTGTAGAAAAATGAGGTGCTATTCATATGGCGCGGTGGACGTTGCCAATCTAAGCCAAAAGCAAGAGGCAGCCAACCCGTTTGTGGACGTAATTTTTCTTGTCCGACATAGTGTGACCAACCACCACCACTTTGTCCTATACAGCCACAGAACACTAACATATTAATAATAGCGCGATAGGTCATATCCATGTGATACCAGTGGTTGATACCTGCACCAACAATCACCATAGAGCGTCCATGCGTTTTTTCTGCCGTATCCGCAAATTCCCGTGCAATCCGGATGATATTTTGACGGCTAACCCCCGTCACTTTCTCCGCCCATGCGGGGGAGTATGCCTTCATATCATCGTAATCTGTGGCACAATTCTCATCACCTAAACCACGTTCAATACCATAGTTCGCGAGTATCAAATCATAAACAGTGGTCACCAAAGCGTCGCTACCATCCGCCAATTGAATACGTTTTACGGGCAGTTTATGTAACAGCACGTCTTTAAGCTCAACATTTTGGAAATGTTCGCTTTCTAAGCCGCCAAAGTAAGGGAAACCAACCTCGACAACCTCATCGCATCCATCCAAGAGGCTAAGCTGCATTTTGAACTCTTGCCCATCATCCGCTTTACGAGGCTCGAGGTTCCATTTGCGACTATTATCCCAGCGGAACCCCATTGAACCTTGAGGAACACATAACGCCCCTGTTGCTTCATCAATAGCAATGGTTTTCCACTCAGCATTTTTCTCTTCGCCCAGAGAATCAACCAAATCGGCGGCTCGTAACATTCTACCGCCAGCATATGTTCCGTCTTCACGTTTATCCAACATAACCAACATTGGCATATCGGAGTAAGTACGTACATACTCACGAAAATACTCAGCTTGGCGTTCGATATGGAATTCTTTAAGGATCACATGCCCCATCGCCATCGCCATTGCACTGTCTGTACCCTGTTTAGGATTCAACCAGTGGTCACACAATTTAGCTATTTCGGCATAATCAGGTGTGACTGCGACCGTTTTCGTACCTTTGTAACGTACTTCAGCAAAGAAATGCGCATCCGGAGTACGCGTTTGAGGCACATTAGAACCCCATGCAATGATATAGGAGGAGTTATACCAATCCGCCGATTCTGGTACATCCGTTTGTTCACCCCAAGTCATCGGTGAAGATGGCGGTAAATCACAATACCAATCGTAGAAACTGAGGCAAACACCACCAATCAACGATAAATATCTTGCTCCTGAAGCATAAGAAACCATCGACATTGCGGGTATTGGAGAGAAACCAATAATACGGTCAGGGCCAAACTCTTTAATCGTTGTGACATTAGCTGCGGCTATCAGCTCATTTACTTCCTGCCAGCTTGATCGTACAAAGCCGCCGCGCCCACGAGCTTGCTTATAGCTTTGTGCTTTTTGTGGATCATTGATAATAGAAAACCAAGCCTTTACAGGATCTTGATGTTCTGCTTTCGCTTCACGCCATAATTTTAGTAAGCGCTTACGAACCATTGGATATTTCACCCGATTAGCGCTGTAAAGATACCATGAGTAACTCGCTCCACGCGGGCAGCCTCTTGGTTCATGATCAGGTAAGTCAGGGCGTGTACGTGGGTAATCTGTTTGTTGCGTTTCCCATGTTACCAAACCATTTTTGACATATATCTTCCAACTACATGACCCTGTACAGTTTACGCCATGTGTCGAGCGCACAATTTTATCGTGCTGCCAACGGCTACGATAACCATTTTCCCAATCACGATTGACGTTCAACTCTTGTCCGTGATCGCCTGAAAAAGTCTCGCCAAGCTGTTTGAAATAACGAAATCGGTCTAAAAATTTGCTCATTCGGATTGCCTCCAAAGAGACGCCGACAGGCGTCATACATTGCTTAAATCGTATTTATTGGTTGTTATTATTTGTGCTTACGCCCATAAACTAACCATGTGATAAACACACAAGAGACATAGAACACGAAGAAAACTTTCATCGCACCAGCGGGTGAACCTGTCAGTGTTAAAGAGGTTCCAAATGCTTTTGGAATAAAGAACCCACCGATTGCCCCAATAGCGGAAATAAAACCTAATGCTGCCGCGCTCTCTGTCACCGCTTGCTTTTGTGCATCTTGTTCTGAAGCCCCAAGAGACAAGGCGCGATCAATAGTTAGCTTGCGAAAAACAACTGCGATCATTTGGAATGTTGAGCCACTACCTAATCCCGCCGTTAAAAACAGCACCATAAATACCGCGTAAAACGCGATAAAGGAGCCGCCCTGACCTTGAGTTGGTAGTGTGAAGAACAGCAATCCAGAGAAAATAGCCATCACAATAAAGTTAATCATCGTCACTTTTACGCCGCCAAAGCGATCAGACAGCATACCTCCGGCAGGGCGGGCAAGTGCGCCGAGTAATGGCCCAAAAAAGGCGAACTTTAAGATGATGACGTCAGGAAATTGCGTCTTAGACAGCATCGCAAACCCTGCAGAAAAGCCAATGAAAGACCCAAAGGTCGCAAGATAAAGAAAACTTAAGATCCAAAGATGGGCTCTTTTGAGTACAGGAAGTTGTGCCGTTAACGATGCTCTGTTAGCTGCCAAATCATTCATGCCAAACCAAGCCATCACGGTGAAAAATAATAAGAAAGGTACCCAAATCCATGCAGCATTTTCTAGCCATAACACAGAGCCATCAGCCTGTGGTGTGCCTGCTCCCCCCATAAAAGAGAATACGCCAACACCAACAATAAATGGCGCAACTAACTGCATTACGCTCACCCCTAAATTACCAAGGCCACCATTTAGCCCAAGCGCTCCTCCTTGACGTGATTTAGGGAAGAAGAAACTGATATTTGCCATACTGGACGCAAAATTGGCCCCAGCGAAACCACATAGCAACGAAATAATGACAAAAACACTATAAGGTGTTGTTGGATTTTGAACAGCAAACCCTAACCAAATACAGGGAATAACAAGAAAAACAGTACTAATTGCAGTCCAACGACGGCCACCAAAAATAGGAATAACAAATGAATACGGTACTCGTAAAAGTGCACCTGAAACTGAGGGTAGCGCTGTTAATAAAAATAGTTGGTCAGTTGTGAAATTAAATCCTACTTTATTTAAATTAACGGCAACTGCACTAAATAACATCCAGACACAGAATGCGAGTAACAAACATGGTACAGAGATCCACAAATTGCGATTTGCAATGCGCTGCCCTGTTGTTTGCCAAAACTGAGTATCTTCAGGGCGCCAATCCTGAATAATCGCTCCAGATTGTTTTGTCCGTGTATTTAAACTTTCTCGTTGAGACATAACTCACCCCAATAAATAGCATTTATGAGGTCAGTTTGTGTTCATTTAGGAACAGCTAGACTGATCTAAATCAAGAGATATTCAAGTTAGGTTTTGCACACTATATAAACAACCTACTAGAGGGGTACAAGGGGTATATTTAGCTAACCCTATAAATATTCAAAATAAAAATAGATTTATTTAAATTACTTTTATCCTGATATTTACGCTATCCTATAGATAAGAAATTTAGGGTTAACCCTGAAGTAGTATATTTAAATTTAAGCAATCTCTGAACAATATAACCATCATAAAAAAGAAAAAGTAGATTGCGAGGTCATTTTGAAGGAAATGAATATGCCGGTATTTCACCGTCGATTTTCAATTATTAATCAAGTTATCGGATTGATGTTGCTTATAGCCATCCTTGGTATTATCGGAATGACGATTTCAAATCGTATGATAATCAGTGTGCAAGGTAACGCTCATGCGATTAATAAATCCGGTTCACTTCGAATGCAAAGCTACCGGCTGCTTTCTTTAATTCCTTTAAATGACCATACCAAAGAGTACCTTGATATACTAGAAAATGATTTATCCAGCCTAGAATTAACTCAAGTTGTTAAAGCTGAAGATCTCACTGAAAAATTCTCCGAATTACACACATTTTGGTTAAAAACCTTACGCCCTGCACTCTCTGAAGCCAATTCTGCCAGCGATGCGCGGTATGAAGTGATCTCTTTTGTCAATATGCTGGATGAACTCGTTCATGATATTGACGAAAAAACAGAACGAAAAATCGCATATGTCGCCATGACACAGATGATCTTTATTGGCTTAGTCTTTTTGTTATTAATGGTCACGATTTGGCACCTTAGACGTAAAATTTATTATCCATGGATGAAACTCCTCTCTATGGCTCATGCGATTGGTCAAAAAGATTTTAGCCAACGATACCCTAATAATAACAAACAAGATGAGTTAAATACTTTAGGGCTAACCTTGAATCAAATGTCTGATGAGTTAGCACAAAGTTATCATCAGCTCGAATCGAGAGTAGCGGAAAAAACGGCCGATCTTCGCAACAAGAACCGTGTACTTTCTTATCTTTATCAATCAAATCAGATACTACATTCAACTGAGCCGCTCGATTTACGATTACAAAAAGTCCTTGACGAACTCAAAAATATCACAAGTTTAAAAAACTTGAGTTTAAAGCTCTACGAAGATAGCAATGAAAAATACTTTCATGAAATTTGTTGTACTTCAAATGATCCGCTATCCGAAGATCCGTCATTTATTCCCAAAGATATTGTTCATCATCCCAAAACATTATTATGGGAGCTATCCGATAATATGCACCGTTATGGTGTCATTTCTGCGGAAATTGAGAACAATGAAGATATTTCTGAGGAACAAAATAACTTGGTTCTTATGCTAGTAAAACAAATTTCAGGCATGCTAGCGATGGAACATCAAATAGAGCAACAGCAACAATTACTCATTATGGATGAACGCTCTGCTATCGCAAGAGAGCTACACGATTCGATCGCCCAATCGCTGTCTTGTCTAAAAATGCAAATTAGCTATTTACAAATGCAACCAGAATCTTTGCCAGATAAACACCAACAATTGCTCAGTGAAATGCGAGGTGAAATTAACACTGCCTATAGTCAGCTTAGAGAGTTACTCACCACGTTTCGATTAAAGTTAATGGAGCCTGGACTACTTCCGTCATTGGAAAGCACAATTAACGAATTTAGTCAGAAGATGGGATTTAAGATTTTATTGAATTACCATATTCCAGCGAAAAGCATTTCACCCCATCAATCGATTCATATCATACAGATAATCCGAGAAGCGCTGAGCAATATTCTGAAGCATGCTCACGCCAATTGGGCACAAGTTACTCTTCAACAAGATTCCGGTGTTGTCACAATTACAATCGAAGATAATGGCGAAGGTATTGCCCCTACACCAAGCAAACAAAACCACTATGGTTTAATTATTATGAGAGAGCGAGCGCTTAGCCTTAATGGTGAGTGTGAAATCATTCCGAGAGCGCAAGGTGGAACAAAAGTGCAAGTCACCTTTTCTTTACCTGTTACTTAATCATTTTGGAGCAAAGCAATTCATGGGAAACACAAATATAATGAGCGAAAAATCCACGATTTTATTGATTGATGATCATCCGATGCTAAGAAATGGCGTCAAACAATTAATCAGTCTTGAGCCATCATTACTCGTGATAGGTGAAGCCGGTGATGGCGCTACAGGTATAAAAATTGCTGAAGAACAAGATCCAGACCTTATCCTTCTTGATCTCAATATGCCAGGTATGAATGGTTTTGAAACCCTAGATGAGCTTAGAAAACGGGAATTATCTGGCAGGATCATTCTTTTCACCGTTTCTAATTATGGTGAAGACCTTGTTAGCGCCCTCAAACGCGGAGCGGATGGTTATCTATTGAAAGATATGGAGCCAGAAGAGCTGATTGTCGCTCTTAAAGAAGCCGCCAGTGGCAAAATGGTGGTTAGCCCAGCGTTGACTTCCGTGTTGGCAGAATCACTGAGAGACAATCGCCCACAAACCGAAAATAATCTTCTATCTTTAACGCCTAGAGAAACCAATATCTTAGAGCTTATTGCACAAGGGCTATCAAATAAAATGATTGCTCGCAAACTCGATATCGCAGAAAGTACAGTCAAAGTTCATGTGAAGCACCTCTTGAAAAAATTGAATCTAAAATCTCGTGTCGAGGCTGCTGTATGGGTGCTACAACAAAAATAGTCGCTATTTAATGTGCATAACAACGTACCTACGTTCCCCATAATTGCTAAGCAAACCAATTGAGTCTAGAAAATCCCCCTAGTCACATAGCTAATATGTGATTAGGGTCGTTATAAATAGCGTTTATCAATGAAAAAGCTCAAATCTACAAGTAACACGAATTGAACTATAATATGATAAACTAATGAAATAATTAATACGGAAGATTAAATCAAATGGAAGAAAAGATCATTCTTGTTGATAGACAAGATAACCCTATAGGCACTATGCCTAAACTATTAGCCCATCAACAGGGAAGATTACACCGCGCATTCTCGGTTTTTTATTTTTAATACCAAGGGAGAATTACTTATTCAACAGCGTGCTGCTCATAAATACCACTCTGCGGGTCAATGGGCAAATAGCTGCTGTAGCCATCCTCGCCCTAACGAAGATACATTAGCGGCGGCTAAACGTCGATTAATGGAAGAGCTTGGTTTTACTACCGAAATTTCACTAGTTGGCCACTTTGTTTATCATGCAGAAGTCAATGGCGGCTTAATTGAACATGAATATGACCACCTCTTTATTGGTTATTATGATGGCGCCGTAACCCCTAATCGTGATGAAGTTTCTGCCATTCGCTGGGTATTACCTTCAGACTTACAAACAGAAATCAAAAATACCCCTGACCAATTTACGCCTTGGTTTAAATTAATTATTAATAAATATCCATTACTGCAATTTAAGTAATTTATATTTAATTATATATAAATTTTATTTCTAATGAGTAATAAATTTATCTGTTATCAATCCCCCTCAGTTTATTTTTTATTAGCATTAATAAATTCTATAATAAAGAACTGAGGCTGATAACGTTTATTTAATTGGCTTACTGATTTTAATCTTAGCTCTATCTTTTAAAGGGCATAGAGTAATAAAAATGAATACAGATATAATATTTCCCTCATCATCTATCCGTACGTAACTGGGATTGATTGGCGCTAGCGTCAGGCTGAGTGGATATTGCATACCGCTGGGAATAGTCTAAGTGAGTAGCGATAAGGCATTTTTTAATATTCTCAGTACCTACAGAGCCGTCTAAGTAACAGGAGGATTACTTTAATATCTTGAATAACCATAGAAACAGCCTAAGTAACAATGGGTTTGCTTTAATATCCTCAATAACCATAGAAACAGCCTAAGTAACAAGAAGTTACTTTAATACCATCAATAACCACAGAAACAGCCTAAGTAACAAGAAGTTACTTTAATACATCAATAACCACAGAAACAGCCTAAGTAACAAGGGAGTGCTTTAATATCCTCAATAACCATAGAAACAGCCTAAGTAACAAGAAGTTACTTTAATACATCAATAACCACAGAAACAGCTTAAGTAACAAGGGAATGCTTTAATATCCTCAATAACCATAGAAACAGCCTAAGTAACAAGGGGTTACTTTAATACATCAATAACCACAGAAACAGCTTAAGTAACAATGGGTTACTTTAACATCCTCAATAACCATAGAAACAGCTTAAGTAACAACGGGTTACTTTAACATCCTCAATAACACAAAAAATAATCTAAATTATAAGATATGTATTACAGATCTTAGATACATTCAAAAGAATAAAAGCAGAACGTTACTCAAGCGCCTCGCTCATTAGTATAATTAAAGCTTAGTAATAAGGTTGATACTCTCAATACCGGACCACACAAACCTGTGAGCTGTTACTTACTACTTTATATCCACTCAAACTATTCACCTCATCAATATCCATCAAAAAAACAGTGAGTGATACTTTTTCATTAACACCATCTAATCCATTGAAATAGCTAATAATTAATAATAAATTTGACACTCTCAATACTGGAACACACAAACCTGTGAGCTGTTACTCACTACTTTATATCCACTCAATCTATTCACCTTATCAATATCCAGCAAAGAGATTAGTGAGTTATAAATTCCTTGCTAATAATTCATTAACTCATTGAAATAAATAGTTTAGCAACTAACTTGATATCCTGATTAATACCGAAACACACAAATCTGTGAGCTGTTACTCACTACTTTATATCCACTAAACCTATTCACCCTATCAATACACAGCAAAAAACAGTGAATGATACTTTTTTATTAACACCCTCTAACACATTGAAATAGCTAATAATTAGTAATAAATTTGACACTCTCAATACTGGAACACACAAACCTGTGAGCTGTTACTCACTACTTTATATTTACTCAATCTATTCAATGACCAAATAATTTTGTTTAAAGCAGGGCATTATCACTGAAGCTTTAATTCCCCCCCTTTAATTAACGCATCAATCATCCTATCAATAACGGTTCATGTAGTGTGCCAAACTCGGTATAGCTGTGCTGTAGAGGGAGAATAACAACCATATTTATGGTTATAGCTAATCAGGGGGAGATATGCGCTGAGATAAAAAGTGGTTAATAAAGTATGAGATGGGGTTTGGGGTTTGGGGTTTGGGGTTTGGGTTTGGGTTTGGGGTTTGGGGTTTGGGGTTTGGGGTTTAATTTTATGATATCGATAATAACGACCATCAAAACAATGTATCAGCCACCATACCGTGTTTTATGGGATGCGGTGATTTAAATCGTGTGTGGCTGCCTATTCTTGCTAGGCTAAACTTCCCCCCACTATACAAACAAAACTAAAAGTACAGGCGACTGAATTTGCCAAAATCAGTAAAACTGAAGAGGGGCGTGGTGTTCGCAACGGCCTCTCACCGTGAGGCCGCTACCACAAAATAAGGGATTAAACTTTATCTCTCCCAAACGCAAAAAAGCCACCCGATGGGTGGCTTTCTCACTGATTTGATGTCTGGCAGTTCCCTACTCTCACATGGGGAGACCCCACACTACCATCGGCGCTACGGCGTTTCACTGCTGAGTTCGGCATGGGGTCAGGTGGGACCACCGCGCTATTGCCGCCAGACAAATTCGGTTTCGTTCCCGTTCGCGTCTACACCGCAAACCAGAACTGCAATCTTGAACAAGCTGATTTCTCGCACCACTCTATCTCGTGCGCTTCAACAATCGTCTCTTCGTCTCTCTAAAACACCTTCGGTGTTGTCAGGTTAAGCCTCACGGTTCATTAGTACTGGTTAGCTCAACGTATCGCTACGCTTACACACCCAGCCTATCAACGTCTTCGTCTTAAACGTTCCTTTAGGACCCTTAAAGAGTCAGGGAAGACTCATCTCAAGGCAAGTTTCCCGCTTAGATGCTTTCAGCGGTTATCTCTTCCGCACTTAGCTACCGGGCAGTGCCATTGGCATGACAACCCGAACACCAGCGGTGCGTCCACTCCGGTCCTCTCGTACTAGGAGCAGCCCCTTTCAATCTTCCAACGCCCACGGCAGATAGGGACCGAACTGTCTCACGACGTTCTAAACCCAGCTCGCGTACCACTTTAAATGGCGAACAGCCATACCCTTGGGACCTACTTCAGCCCCAGGATGTGATGAGCCGACATCGAGGTGCCAAACACCGCCGTCGATATGAACTCTTGGGCGGTATCAGCCTGTTATCCCCGGAGTACCTTTTATCCGTTGAGCGATGGCCCTTCCATTCAGAACCACCGGATCACTAAGACCTACTTTCGTACCTGCTCGAGCCGTCACTCTCGCAGTCAAGCTGGCTTATGCCTTTGCACTAACCGCATGATGTCCGACCCATGCTTAGCCAACCTTCGTGCTCCTCCGTTACGCTTTGGGAGGAGACCGCCCCAGTCAAACTACCCACCAGACACTGTCCGCACCCCAGATTATGGGGCTACGTTAGAACATCAAACATTAAAGGGTGGTATTTTCAAGGTTGGCTCCATGCAGACTGGCGTCCACACTTCAAAGCCTCCCACCTATCCTACACATCAAGGCTCAATGTTCAGTGTCAAGCTATAGTAAAGGTTCACGGGGTCTTTCCGTCTTGCCGCGGGTACACTGCATCTTCACAGCGAGTTCAATTTCACTGAGTCTCGGGTGGAGACAGCCTGGCCATCATTACGCCATTCGTGCAGGTCGGAACTTACCCGACAAGGAATTTCGCTACCTTAGGACCGTTATAGTTACGGCCGCCGTTTACTGGGGCTTCGATCAAGAGCTTCTCCTTACGGATAACCCCATCAATTAACCTTCCAGCACCGGGCAGGCGTCACACCGTATACGTCCACTTTCGTGTTTGCACAGTGCTGTGTTTTTAATAAACAGTTGCAGCCAGCTGGTATCTGCGACTGGGCTTCAGCTCCATGGGTAAACCACTTCACCTAATGCCAGCGTGCCTTCTCCCGAAGTTACGGCACCATTTTGCCTAGTTCCTTCACCCGAGTTCTCTCAAGCGCCTGAGTATTCTCTACCTGACCACCTGTGTCGGTTTGGGGTACGATTAATGATAATCTAGAGCTTAGAGGCTTTTCCTGGAAGCGGGGCATGAGCTACTTCGCCACCGTAGTGACTCGTCATCAGACCTCAGTGTATAGCGAACCGGATTTGCCTAATTCACCCACCTACATCCTTAAACCGGGACAACCGTCGCCCGGCCAGCCTAGCCTTCTCCGTCCCCCCATCGCAATTATCACCAGTACAGGAATATTAACCTGTTTCCCATCGACTACGCATTTCTGCCTCGCCTTAGGGGTCGACTCACCCTGCCCCGATTAACGTTGGACAGGAACCCTTGGTCTTCCGGCGTGCGGGTTTTTCACCCGCATTATCGTTACTTATGTCAGCATTCGCACTTCTGATACCTCCAGCATGCCTCGCAGCACACCTTCACAGGCTTACAGAACGCTCCCCTACCCAACAACATTTACATGTCGCTGCCGCAGCTTCGGTGCATGGTTTAGCCCCGTTACATCTTCCGCGCAGGCCGACTCGACCAGTGAGCTATTACGCTTTCTTTAAATGATGGCTGCTTCTAAGCCAACATCCTGGCTGTCTGAGCCTTCCCACTTCGTTTCCCACTTAACCATGACTTTGGGACCTTAGCTGGCGGTCTGGGTTGTTTCCCTCTTCACGACGAACGTTAGCACCCGCCGTGTGTCTCCCGTGATAACATTCTTCGGTATTCGTAGTTTGCATCGGGTTGGTAAGTCGGGATGACCCCCTAGCCGAAACAGTGCTCTACCCCCGAAGATGAGTTCACGAGGCGCTACCTAAATAGCTTTCGGGGAGAACCAGCTATCTCCCGGTTTGATTGGCCTTTCACCCCCAGCCACAAGTCATCCGCTAATTTTTCAACATTAGTCGGTTCGGTCCTCCAGTTAGTGTTACCCAACCTTCAACCTGCCCATGGCTAGATCACCGGGTTTCGGGTCTATACCCTGCAACTCATTCGCCCAGTTAAGACTCGGTTTCCCTACGGCTCCCCTATTCGGTTAACCTTGCTACAGAATATAAGTCGCTGACCCATTATACAAAAGGTACGCAGTCACCCTGATAAATCAAGGCTCCCACTGCTTGTACGTACACGGTTTCAGGTTCTATTTCACTCCCCTCGCCGGGGTTCTTTTCGCCTTTCCCTCACGGTACTGGTTCACTATCGGTCAATCAGGAGTATTTAGCCTTGGAGGATGGTCCCCCCATATTCAGACAGGATAACACGTGTCCCGCCCTACTCGTCGAGTTCACAACACCAACACCTTCGGATACGGGGCTATCACCCTTTATTGCCGGCCTTTCCAGACCGTTCTCCTGATGCTGATACTGATTAAGACTCTGGGCTGCTCCCCGTTCGCTCGCCGCTACTAGGGGAATCTCGGTTGATTTCTTTTCCTCGGGGTACTGAGATGTTTCAGTTCCCCCGGTTCGCCTCGTTTGACTATGGATTCATCAAACGATAGTGCAACGAATTGCACTGGGTTTCCCCATTCGGACATCGTCGGTTATAACGGTTCATATCACCTTACCGACGCTTTTCGCAGATTAGCACGTCCTTCATCGCCTCTGATTGCCTAGGCATCCACCGTGTACGCTTAGTCGCTTAACCTCACAACCCGAAATTGTTTCAACGATCACCTGACTGTCATGGCTGTGCGTGGTGAACTTCTGCGTTGGGCAGTGCTCGCAATGCTCACGTACTCATATACTCATGTACGCTGCGCTTGCTGCGCGCTGTCCGCCTTGAGTTTCACCCTGCTCGCTCATGCCACTCGTTTGAATGACCGAAAATTTCAGGTTTGAAATTTTGAGAGACTCTCACATTGTTTAAGCGATAAACAATGTGCGTTGGTTTCAATTTTCAGCTTGTTCCAGGATTGTTTAAAGAGCATAATTGTTAAGCTAACTCACTGAATTAGCTTAATCATTATTGAGGACATCGTCTTTCACTCGATATCGGCGCAATTGGCGTCCCCTAGGGGATTCGAACCCCTGTTACCGCCGTGAAAGGGCGGTGTCCTAGGCCTCTAGACGAAGGGGACATAAAATATTGCACAACACCGTTGTGGCCCATTTCATGCAAGCCTTATCGTTCAATAAGTCTCCCACGTATAGCCTATTGCTCTACTTTTCATCAGACAATCTGTGTGAACACTTCACAAAACACTTCAACGGTAAGGAGGTGATCCAACCGCAGGTTCCCCTACGGTTACCTTGTTACGACTTCACCCCAGTCATGGATCACAAAGTGGTAAGCGCCCTCCCGAAGGTTAAGCTACCTACTTCTTTTGCAACCCACTCCCATGGTGTGACGGGCGGTGTGTACAAGGCCCGGGAACGTATTCACCGTAGCATTCTGATCTACGATTACTAGCGATTCCGACTTCATGGAGTCGAGTTGCAGACTCCAATCCGGACTACGACGTACTTTATGAGTTCCGCTTGCTCTCGCGAGGTCGCTTCTCTTTGTATACGCCATTGTAGCACGTGTGTAGCCCTACTCGTAAGGGCCATGATGACTTTGACGTCATCCCCCACCTTCCTCCGGTTTATCACCGGCAGTCTCCTTTGAGTTCCCGACCGAATCGCTGGCAACAAAGGATAAGGGTTGCGCTCGTTGCGGGACTTAACCCAACATTTCACAACACGAGCTGACGACAGCCATGCAGCACCTGTCTCAGAGCTCCCGAAGGCACTTAAGCATCTCTGCTAAATTCTCTGGATGTCAAGAGTAGGTAAGGTTCTTCGCGTTGCATCGAATTAAACCACATGCTCCACCGCTTGTGCGGGCCCCCGTCAATTCATTTGAGTTTTAACCTTGCGGCCGTACTCCCCAGGCGGTCGATTTAACGCGTTAGCTCCGGAAGCCACTCCTCTAGGGAACAACCTCCAAATCGACATCGTTTACAGCGTGGACTACCAGGGTATCTAATCCTGTTTGCTCCCCACGCTTTCGCACCTGAGCGTCAGTCTTTGTCCAGGGGGCCGCCTTCGCCACCGGTATTCCTCCACATCTCTACGCATTTCACCGCTACACATGGAATTCTACCCCCCTCTACAAGACTCTAGCTAACCAGTCTTAGATGCCATTCCCAGGTTAAGCCCGGGGATTTCACATCTAACTTAATTAACCGCCTGCGTGCGCTTTACGCCCAGTAATTCCGATTAACGCTTGCACCCTCCGTATTACCGCGGCTGCTGGCACGGAGTTAGCCGGTGCTTCTTCTGTCGGTAACGTCAATCGTTGATGGTATTAACATCAACGCCTTCCTCCCGACTGAAAGTACTTTACAACCCTAGGGCCTTCTTCATACACGCGGCATGGCTGCATCAGGCTTGCGCCCATTGTGCAATATTCCCCACTGCTGCCTCCCGTAGGAGTCTGGGCCGTGTCTCAGTCCCAGTGTGGCTGATCATCCTCTCAGACCAGCTAGGGATCGTCGCCTAGGTAAGCCATTACCTTACCTACTAGCTAATCCCATATGGGTTCATCCGACAGCGCAAGGCCCTAAGGTCCCCTGCTTTGCTCCTAAGAGATTATGCGGTATTAGCCACCGTTTCCAGTAGTTATCCCCCTCTATCGGGCAGATCCCCATACATTACTCACCCGTCCGCCGCTCGTCAGCGAGAAGCAAGCTTCCCCTGTTACCGCTCGACTTGCATGTGTTAGGCCTGCCGCCAGCGTTCAATCTGAGCCATGATCAAACTCTTCAATTAAAAGTGTTTGATGCTCAAAGAATTAAACTGACTACATTCTTTCATATATGAATTAACGTGTTAGTCACTCTTCAAGACTTTAAAATCAAATATTTTTTGATAGTGTCCTGTGAGTGCCCACACAGATTGTCTGATAAATTGTTAAAGAGCGTTGCGACTTTATCTTTCGATATTAACCAGTTAGGTCGTTGTCGCGAGGTGATGTATACTACGTTTTTTCGTGAGAAAGTCAAGCGATTATTTTCAACTTTTTCTTTCTTTTTTCACCTCTCGTTGTCACCGGTTCCTTTTCTAACCTGACCACCGAAGCGGTTTGTCGTGACAACGGATGCGCATTATAGGGAGTCAGAAAATTCTAGCAAGTGTTTTTTAAACTTTTTAATTCAACCGATGAAACATTAAACAAATCGTTTAAAAACACCACTTATCGTTAAAGATATGAGCTATAAACAGTCAAATTCCTGTGTAAACTTGCTCACTTTTTCCCAGTCCGTATATTCTATCTCTGTATTTGGGTCGGTTGGCCCATCTGTCATTTTCATAATAAGTCGAATCATCGTCTTATCGAACCAACCATAACGTGGATAGAACAATGCGCCAGCAAATACTGAGCTTAGTGTTGGTTGCCAAGGGCTTTTCTCCAGAAACTTGCGCGTATAGGCATTCGTTTCAGGAGTATCTTTGCCTTCTTTGCGCGCAGTTAAGTTCACACCAAAGAAAGCGGTTTTCATTGTATTTAATTGGCTTTGATGAATCGTTGCGAACCGCATCAGTGCTTTATTGAAGTGACCATAACGAATAGACGCTCCAACTAACACCTTTTCATACGATGTAATATTGATATTTTTTTCGCTATTTAAATCTCGAATATCACATTGGCGCCCTACACTTCGTAGTTGCTCCGCCATTTTCAAAACAATTTTTTTAGTTTGTCCATCTGTGCTCGAATGCAAAAGTAAGTAACTCATTCTTGATCCTATCTTATTAATCGCGCCAGAAGGTTGGCGTGAATAACACTAATAATGTAAAGACTTCAAGACGACCGAACAGCATAGTCACTACCAGTATCCATTTCCCTGCTGGGTTCATCGATGTAAAGTTATCAGCGACAGTGCCAAGGCCTGGCCCTAGGTTATTTAACGTTGTTGCGATAGCTGAAAAAGCAGAAAATTCATCGACACCCGTTGCAATTAATAGAAGTAAACTGACGATAAAAACGAGCGCATATGCTGAAAAGAAGCCCCATACCGCTTCGATGATCCTTTCAGGTAAAGCTCTTTGCCCTAACTTTATGGTGTAAACGGCATTTGGGTGAACAAGCCTTTTCAATTCCCGAGACCCTTGCAAAAACAATAGCAAGATACGGATAACTTTAATCCGCCTCCTGTTGAACCAGCACAACCGCCAACAAATGCGGCACATAGAAGAAGCATCGGCAGGAACAAAGGCCATCCGGCAAAACTATCTGTTGTAAAAACCTGCAGTTGTTGCCATTGAGACAACTTGGAAAAATGCCTGATCTAATGTTTGCCCAAAAGAGCCATACACTGAGTGATAAAGTAAAACCAGTGTACAGATAATGACGAGGGCTAACTGGAAGCTAATGAATGTTTTAAATTCAGGATCGCGCCAATAGATACCTAAGCTACGCCCAGTAAGCACGGCAAAGTGCAGACCAAAATTACAACCTGAGATAATTAAGAAAACCGCAATAATGGTATTTATCGCTGGGCTATTGAAATACCCCCACACTCGCGTCATGCGTTGAAAAACCACCAATCGCTATTGTAGAAAAACTATGAGAGATGGCATCAAACACATCCATACCTGCTATCCACAGCGCAATCGCACATACAATCGTCAGCAATACATAGATGAGCCAAAGGGTTTTTGCCGTTTCTGCAATACGCGGTCGCATTTTATTATCTTTAAGCGGCCCAGGCATTTCAGCACGATAAAGCTGCATTCCCCCAACACCGAGTAATGGCAGGATCGCCACAGCAAAGTACGATGATCCCCATCCCACCTAACCACTGTAGCATTTGCCTATAAAATAATATGGCTTTCGGAAGCGTATCGAGCCCAGTTAACGTTGTCGCTCCTGTTGTGGTTAACCCAGAAAAGGATTCAAAAAAAGCATCGGTTATGGAAAGGTTTGGCTTTTCAGAAAAGATAAAAGGTAATGCCCCCACACTTCCTAAACACGGTCCAAAACAAGACGACAATAAGAAACCCTTCTTTTGCTTTAAGCTCATGCTTGCTGTTGCGCGTTGGGATCCATAACAGTAATCCGAGCACTAAAGCCGTAACAAACGTTTGACTAAATGCTCGACCTGCTCCATCACGATAAATAAGCGCAACAATACCCGGCACAACCATGGTAAAAGAGAAGATAATAACGAGTAGCCCGACAATACGGGTTATTGCACGAAAATGCATTCGGCAGGTTCCTTGCTAACCAATTGACTTATTCAGATTCAGGTATGAGTTCTAAAGCCCCGCGACTCATATCGCGTAATTTATCATTGACTTCTTGCTCTAAGGTAGCAGGAATTGCAATTCGTAGGGAAACAGATTCGTTATATTCACTGTGTAAAATCATCCCGTTGACCTGCGTAACTAGCCTGCTCAACCGTATTAATAAATGCATAATCACAAACTAGCTGGAAAAATTTTTGCGGTACTTTTGTTTGTGTTGGTAATAACTTAAGTGCTTGCTGAGCACCATTACCATAAGCTTTAACTAAACCGCCTGTCCCTAGTTTGATACCACCAAAAATAACGTACAACAACACAGGTGATCTCCCCAAGATTGCTGGCCGAGCAATTGTGCCATTATTGGCTTTCCGGCCGTTCCTGTTGGCTCACCATCGTCCGGAAAAACCTAACTGGCTGAGAATCATCTGGGCGCCCTGCAACAAATGCCCAGCAATGGTGCCGAGCATCTGGGTATTGAGCTTTAATGGATTGAATATACTCCCTTTGCGGCATCAATACCTTCTGTATGTGCAAGATAGGTAATAAAACGGCTTTTTTTAATTTCTTCTGTATAACAGATAGATTCAGCCGGTATTAAATAAGGTTTCATTACGGTAGTTGCAAATCTCGCGTCATATTTTCAATCCGATTATGATGAATGATGATGTTATCTTCAATACGAATACCCCCATAAGGTTTGAACGTGGCTCAATTTTTTCCCAATTAAAGTGTTGAGCAAATTCGCCCTGCGCGCCAAGATGACAGTAACGATTCGATAAAATAAAAGGCCGGGTTCAATAGTCAGCACCATTCTTGGTTCCAGTACGCGAGTGCAGCGAAGGAAAGGATACATTTTCGGTGCAGCAAGCAGTGTGCCATCTTCATCCTGCATAAAACCAGCAGCATCATGAACTTGTAAACCTAGAGGATGGCCTAACCCATGGGGTAGGAATGGCGTGGTTAGCCCTTGCTCCACCATAGTTTCTTCGCTAATTCCCTTAATGATTGAGTGTTTTTTCAATAGCTTAGCAATTCGATGGTGCATATCGACGTGGTAATCGGTATAACGTACACCTGCTTTGATGGTATCAATCAAGGCCAACTGTTCTTTATTCATATCGGCAACAAGAGCAGCAAAACTCACTTTTGCCTTTTGCGGCATAAGTACGAGTTATATCAGCAGCATAGCCGTTATACTCAGCCCCTGCATCAATCAGAAAGCTTCTTATTTCATTCGGTGCTTGTTGCTGTAATTTAGTGTAATGCAATACGGCTGCATTTTCATTGAGTGCAATAATATTCCCATAAGGTACATCTGTATCGCGATGCCCTGTCGCTTGTAAGTAACTGATGTTGATATCAAACTCACTCATGCCCTGCTTGGAAAGCCTCGAATGCCGATAAATGACCATTTACCGCCATTTTTTGCGCTTCACGCATGCAATACATTTCATAATCTGTTTTATAAGAACGATGGAAATGATAGAAATCAACCGACAGGTTTTGGGTTAATATTTTGTAGGCGAATACCCAGTGATTCCGCTCTAGCTTTAGCAGAACCAATATAGGCAATATTTTCTTTAGGTATATTCGCTAAAAACTCACTAATATCATCTGCATTTTTTAAATGAATAAGCTCAACTTCTTTGGTCCAAAAGCTATTTGGTAATGGCTCAACGCTGTGCCAATAATCAACGGGAGAATAGAACCAAAGTTTAGGTTTATTCACACCATCCACTAATAACCAAGAATGTGGAACATCGGTGACAGGCACCCATGCTTTAAAGTGAGGATTCACTTTGAAAGGATAGTCGCTGTCATCAAGAAAAATACGTTGAGGTTCACCCGAATGAATCAGTATGGCGTCTAGCTTGCTGCGTTGTAAGACCTGCTGAGTTGTTGTTTGCAAAGTTTTAATATGTTCAGCGTAGAGTGCAGTCAGTTTTTCCATTTCATTCAACCTTTCAGTTTTATTAGAAAATCCAAGCTTAGCACGTTCTTGAATTGACTGGTATGCAATCTGAGGGGAAATCCACTTAATCAACTGATTATTAAATAGAATACTATTTTCCCTCTCCTATATTTCACTTATTTGCTGTGATCAACGTTCCAGTTTTGTTATCAATTATTTGCATTCCCTTAACATTCTAGTCACACTCAACTCTATCTGGTCGTACCAGATGATAAAATCATCATAAGGAGAACGGCATGCTTTATCAAAGTGAAACAATCTATGTTCAATGGTTGAAAACAGGTATTGCAGAACTCGTTTTTAACTCGCCTGGGCCAATAAATAAATTGGATACTCATACCGTTGCTTCACTTGATGAAGCAGTTGCTGTACTTGAACAGCAATCAGGCCTATTAGGCGTTATTCTAAGATCTGACAAGCCTGCATTTATTGTTGGGGCAGATATCAAAGAGTTTCTTTCACTTTTTGAAGCACCAGCAGAGACCCTAAGCGAGTGGTTAGGCTACGCAAATGGTATTTTTAATCGTATCGAAGACTTACCTGTTCCTACTCTTAGCGCCATTAATGGGTATGCGCTAGGTGGAGGCTGTGAATGTATTCTTTCTACTGACTTACGTATTGCGACTCCAGATGCGCGTATTGGGTTACCTGAAACGAAACTCGGTATTATGCCGGGCTTTGGCGGCTCTGTTCGTTTACCTCGATTAATCGGTTTAGATAGCGCCCTAGAAATTATTACCGCAGGCAAAGACATTAGTGCCGCAGAATCACTCAAATTCGGCTTGGTTGATGCCGTTGTTGAGACGGACAAACTTGTAGAATCAGCCCTTGCCCTCATTGAATCAGCAATCGCAGGAGCGATTAATTGGCAGCAAAGACGTCAACCTAAGTTACAACCATTACAACTTAGCCCTATTGAACAGAGCATGAGCTTTAATGTTGCAAAAGGTATGGTGTATAAGGTTGCAGGAAAACACTATCCCGCCCCTATGACGGCAGTCAATACCATTGAAAAAGCAGCCAACTGTGCTCGTACTGAAGCCCTAAAACATGAAACAGCAGCTTTTGTTCCACTTGCTCATAGCGATGTTGCTCGCTCATTAGTTAGTATTTTCTTAAATGATCAGCAAGTTAAATCAACAAGCAAACAGCTTTCTCGTCACGTTGAAGCCCCTCAACATGCCGCAGTACTAGGAGCAGGAATTATGGGAGGTGGAATAGCCTACCAGTCCGCAAGTAAAGGCGTTCCTGTGCTCATGAAGGATATTAATGAAAAATCTTTAGATTTAGGCATCGAAGAGGCTCATAAACTATTAAATGGTCAATTTGAGCGCGGGAAAATCAATGCCTCAAAAATGGCGAAAACACTCGCATCGATTCATCCTTCGCTTTCTTACGCGGGTATCGAAAATTCACAAGTGATCGTGGAAGCGGTCGTTGAAAACCCCAAAATTAAAGCCGCTGTGCTGACGGAAGTTGAAGCATTAGTTAGCCCAGAAACAATTTTAGCGTCTAATACGTCGACCATACCGATTACTGAGCTAGCGAAGTCGTTAAAACGTCCCGAAAATTTTTGTGGTATGCACTTCTTCAACCCTGTGCATCGCATGCCGCTTGTTGAGGTTATTCGTGGTCAAAAAACCTCAGAGGATACCATCGCCAGAGTCGTCGCTTACGCCAACAAAATGGGTAAAACCCCCATTGTCGTTAATGACTGCCCTGGTTTCTTCGTCAATAGGGTTCTTTTCCCTTACTTTGCAGGTTTTAACTTACTGCTACAAGATGGTGCAGATTTCAGAGAAATCGATAAAGTCATGGAAAAAGAATTTGGCTGGCCGATGGGACCTGCATATCTTCTTGATGTAGTTGGTATTGATACCGCATCCCATGCAGAGCATGTAATGGCACTAGGGTTCCCTGAGCGCATGAGTAAAACAGGCAAAAAATGCTATTGATGTTATGTTTGAAGAAAAACGGTTTGGGGCAAAAAAATGGCAAAGGCTTTTATCAATATGAAAAAGATAAAAAAGGAAAGCCAAAGAAAGTTGATGACCCCGCCACAGATGCATTACTCGCCTCAATCAGTCAAGGCAAGCGCTCATTTACAAAAGAAGAGATCATTGCACGTATGATGATCCCGATGATCAATGAGGTCGTTCGTTGTTTAGAAGAGGGCATCATTCAAAGCCCTGCCGATGCAGACATCGCTTTAGTTTACGGCCTTGGGTTCCCTCCTTTCCGAGGAGGCGTCTTCCGCTACTTAGATACCGTTGGCACACAATCTTATGCTAAGACAGCGGAGGCCTATGCTCAGTTAAGCCCTCTGTATCAAATTCCTGCGGGTCTCAAAGAAAAAATCTCAGGCCAATTCCAGTTATTATGCGAAGCCACCTGTAGTGGCAATTGATATTAAAAAAGTTGCGAGAGGCTAATAGTATGGAAAATGTCGTTATTATCGATGGAATACGTACACCAATGGGGCGTTCAAAGGGCGGTGTATTTCGCCATGTCCGAGCGGAAGACCTCTCAGCACACCTGATGAATGTGATTTTTTGAACGCAACCCTAACGCAAGCAAAAAAGAACTCAATGATATTATTTGGGGGCTGTGTGCAACAGACCCTTGAACAAGGGTTCAATATCGCTAAAAACGCTGCGTTACTGACTGATATCCCACATACAGTTCCTGCGGTCACAGTTAACCGTTTGTGTGGCTCTTCAATGCAAGCTCTGCATGATGCTAGCCGACTTATTATGACAGGCGATGCAAACTCAGTCTTAATTGGTGGTGTGGAGCACATGGGTCATGTTCCATGAACACATGGTATTGATTTCAACCCTAAATTAACGTTACGTGTCGCAAAAGCGGCTGGTGCAATGGGCCTAACCGCAGAAATGCTGGCTAAAATGTACAAAATTAGCCGTGAGGAGCAAGATGCGTTTGCCCTTAGATCGCACCAACGTGCTGCCCAAGCCACTAAAAATGGTCAATTTAAACATGAAATAGCGCCCGTAGCTGGGCATGACAGCCAAGGCAATCTCTTTGCCGTGGATTATGATGAAGTTATCCGTTTTGATGCAAGCCTCGAAAGCCTAGCATCATTGCGCCCCGCCTTTGACCCCGTAAGTGGTACCGTCACGGCAGGTAACTCTTCTGCCCTTTCAGATGGGGCGTCAGCAATGCTCATCACAGGCGAAAGCTACGCTAAAGAACGAGGGCTCAAGCCACGTGCCAAAGTTCGCTCAATGGCCGTTGTTGGCTGTGATCCTTCAATCATGGGCTTTGGGCCAGTTCCTGCTACAGAGCTAGCGCTAAAACGCGCGGGTTATCATTAGCGGATATCGATATTATTGAATTAAATGAAGCATTTGCCGCTCAATCCATTGCCTGCTTAAAAGGGCTGAAACTGCCAGAAAGCCTTATTGATGAAAAAGTCAACCTTAATGGCGGTGCTATTGCATTGGGCCACCCTCTGGGTTGTTCTGGGCAAGGATTACAACGGCATTGCTCAATCAGTTAGAGCTGAAGGATAAACAATTTGGCCTAGCAACAATGTGTATCGGATTTGGGCAAGGCATTGCCACGATCATTGAGCGTGTATAGTGTGTCTATACCTAAGTCGTTCAAGCGCATGTTTGCCAAAAGGATAAGCTCAAAAACGGTATTATCTGAGCAATGCCAAACAGCTAAACCTGCGCCAATTGAAATATAAAGGGTATAGCCGCGAGTTGCCGTAGTGTTGTTGTATGTTGTCAACATTCCGCCTAGTCAGGGGCGGGCTTTTTCTTTTTTGCCACTTGGTTTATCCATTTGGGCAAAGTTTAACTGACAAGTTACTGTCTAAAACAACCAATCAATGTCATCACCAACAAGGAAAGTGGCACATATACGCTCAATCATGCCACAGGCCATCGATTCAAATATTCAGTAAATTATCATTTAAATAAACTCGTAGGCATCACCAAATAATTGTTCAGGCTTTGCATTACGCCTGCACAAAAACGTTCTCTGGCGATTTTTGCCATTTCAAAAACGCCCTGCTATGTAAATATCATAGGAGGACAATCACCAAAATCTTCCAATACCCACTTAAAACCGTTCCTGAGCGCCCTCTCCATTGTTCATCCGGTTGTTCAACGATAGGTATCACTTTTAGATTAGGATAACGTTCACTAAGCGCTTGCAGCTCTCCCTAAGTCGTAAAGGTGCTCTAGCTGACGCCCCCCCAGTAGAAGGTAATATCTCTAGAAGGGTTTTCCATGAGAGCCGCGAGTAG
>UGUC01000004.1 GCA_900455155.1 Providencia stuartii
TGGGTGACTACACCATCAAAGCCCAATTTCATCACACAACACATCATCGGGTCCCCAGCGAAAACGGTACTGCTCGTGATTCTCATTGCGCAAAGCAACGAGACGGCCTCGCTCATCATACTGGCGCTCAACGGTGCCTTGCTGCGGATTGACCGTGCGTTGCAGTAGGCCTGAATCGTACCAATGGTATTCATAGCAGGAGCCGTCAGCCTGCTCAAAACGCGATAAGCGACCCAGCGCATCCCAATAGAAGCGATTTGACCAACCGTCGGGGCGAGTGATGACAAGCGGGCGACCCGCAGCATCATAGTGAAAATGCGTCTCTTCATGCTCGGCATCTTCGGTGCAAATCAGTTGATGTTGAGCATTATAACGGTACTGAGTGACTTTTCCCGAACAGTCTTGGTGGCGCGTGATTTGCCCGCGTAAATTATAGGTTAACTGTCTGACCCTTGTTTGGCATCGATTTGTTTAATCACTTCACCAAACTCATCACGTTCAAATGTTGTGGTTTGCCCTAATGCATTGGTTTCTGAGATAAGTCCATGATGCACGTCATAACTAAACAGAGTGCGGCTCCCATCGGGAGAGGTAATACTCTTAATTAAATCTCGTGTAGTTAGCCACTGTATTAAAGTGGTATTCCCCAATGGGTCGGTTTCTTCGGTTAAGCAGCCATTTTCATCATAGTGAAAATGCCACTGTTCATTCAGTGGTGACGAAGTTTGACTGAGCAGGCCTAATTCATTCCACTCATACCACCAGTCATTGCCTGCCTCATCAGTATAACGGGTGACTAAGAATTGCTCATTCCATTCGTGGGTATGAGAGAGCTGATTCGCATGAATGACATGGGTTTTCGAGCGACCATATCATAATCGATACGGCAATGTTCGCCTGCGTTAGTTTTATATTCAACGACCCGCCAATCATCAAATTTTGCCCAGTCATAATCACCAGCGCCAGTCCCTCAGGCAGGCGATGCTGCGTGAGCAGGTTATGCTCATTGTAGGCATATTCGCGAATGATAACGCCGCTGGCATCAATAACGGCGCTGACTTGCCCTTGATCATTATAGCGGTAGTGTACTAAGTCTCGGTCAGGCTCGTTGTCTTGGTTGCTCGACGATGTGAGTGACACAATGAGGCAGGTCAGGATGGTGGTAAACAAGCGTCACTGCCAGTGTTTGTGCTGTGTCTGTGATTTGGTGAAGGCGATGCTGTGCATCATAGTGCAGTATCAACCCATTGCCATATTCATCGCTCAGCGACACCAGGCGAAGGTGGTGCCGGATTATCGTCTCGCGGTGTAAATAAGCGCCAGCATTCTCCGTCACTGTCACTGATTGTGAGGTCACCGCGTTCATTGGCGGCAATAATTAACCCTTCATCAGCATTGAAATATTGGATCCCGGGGACAGGCGGTTCAAAGCGCAGTTCACGACCACTCATATCGCGGTAACAATAGTGGTTCGCTTCACGGGTCACGCTCACTTCAAACGGGGTCAGCCAACCTTGTCCAAATAGGCCTCGGGCATGATTACGGCTATTGTAAATACGGTTGCCAAAAGAGAGGATAACGTGCAGGCAGTGAAAAATCGAGTTCTTCCTCACCGGATAAGATTTTGGCCCCCGTGGCGGCGTGCACTGGGTTAAATAGGGATTGAATGGCGTTACTGATCCGATTGACTCCCATACAATGGCGCCCATGGCAAGCATACAAGGTAAACTTTTGAAGATGGCTTTGGGCTTACCGCGCAGTAGGAAGCAGCCATATAGATGAATTCTAAACCGGGTAATTTCCCACTTTTGATGGGGCGTACCACTACAGTGCCCCCACCAATAAGAACATTCGGGGAGACGGCTTCAGACACCTTTTCCTTCACAGGTTGAGCGGTCATTGGCGCGTACTGCGGGTAAATCATTAATTGAAACTTTATCGGAGCCTTCCGCCATGTATTGAATAGGACTATGTTTTGGAACAATCAATGCGATCATGTTCAGCTTCCGCGGTAGGGCCACTGGGGGCATCGACCGTCGGTTGGATCATCTCCTGAAACAAAGCTCTTGGCTGTATTCAGTAAGGAGCTCGCATAATCGGAGGAAAAGAATGCTCCTCGGGGGGCGAAGGAAGAGCGGCGATTTCAGTCTTTGATAACAAACGACCCGCAGCCCGCGCCGCAGGTTTGCCGTTGGTGTGAACATTTTTTGAGCAGTACTGATCGTGCCGGCTGCAGATGGCGGAAAAAGCCAATTACCAAAGTCGGCACAGGCAGATGAGATAGAGTCGCCAAGATCCGAGCTTGATGATCATACTGCCGATAAAGCCTGACATGACACAACTACTGCCAATTGCAGTCGTTGCCGCAGCTGCAGCTGCTCCGGCCGCACCGAACGCCGTCAAAAATGGCGTCGCCACAAGGAGCGGCTCCCGCGACGACCACCCCCCGCCGCCGCATAAACGACCCCTTCAGCCACAATGGAAACCACATCAGCCCAGATACTGCTGTGGATGATTTCGTCTTGTTCTCTTGCTGCATTAGGGGTTGTCATGCATGAATCCTTTCAATTAGCCGTTGAGGGTGAATGAATGTTTAAGCTCTTGCCAATACGTGTTATCGGTATCGTCAAACGGAGCGGCAGAGGTATAGCTAAAAGCAGAATGCGTTTTTTATCCGGTTGTAAAATCGCCAACTGCCGTTGATAATATTGACCACCATTGCGAAAAAAAACGAATGTCTGTTTCTAAGGGCTTCCACGTGCGGTGCCGCCAGTAAATCAACTTTCTCGAAGGGGGCAATCGAGATGTTTGTGGCCGACCTGCTGTAACTGTTGACATTGCAGTGTTAGCTCTTCTTCCAAGGTGTTTCCGGTTGTCATTTCAGCGCGCGCGACCACCAATGTACGGGGGGGAGTCTGGGTCACGAAACACATTCATGGTCGTGTCTTTCCACGTTGGGGGTGAGCGATAAATTGCCCTTCATTCAAGGTATACATAGCATTAGCCTTTCTTTGCAAAAACATTATCGAGGGTGGTTTGTAACATGCCTTTATTGCCCGTGCCATCCGGGGAAATCGTGGCAGAAGGTGACGAGGGGTTTAACCCCAACACGCCCCCCGTGGTATTAATTTCTCCGTTGTTGTCCACGGTGATATTGAAGGTTTTTCCTTTTAAATGGATAGCGCCGGAAGCATTGAGCTCTAGGACACTGTCCCCGCATTCTAAGCGAATGGACTCTCCTGAACCGATAAAATATCGCCCAACAGCTTGGTCTTTTCGGTAACCCCCAGTGAGTAAGGTGGAGTTCCCTTTGACCGCGATATCTTGTGCAACAACGACTTTGCTATTTTCATACCCTTCAATGGTGTTTTCTTCATTACCCACAACATTTTTGGTTTTATTGTTTAATATGGTTAATGTGTGGTCATTGGAGTACCGTGGTATTCATGTCTTTTTGCGCATGAATAAACACTTCCTGCTTACCGTCCTCATCCTCAAAACGTAACTCGTTTAAAGCCCTCGCCCTTATGGGTTTGAGTGCGGAACGTGGTGCGTGTTTTGTTCTCAGGAAAAACGAATAGGGGGAGCATTGCGGCCATCGTAAGTGCATCCCGTGATAATGGGGCGGTCAATATCCCCGTTCAGGTAACTGACTTGCACAACGGTGCCGATACGGGCACGGCCAGAAAAGCCGTAACCGTTGCCGCTCCATCCCATGGCGACACGCACCCAACAGGAAAGCGCTGTGATCGGGCTTGCCGTAGCGATCCCAATGGAAATGCACTTTGACGGCGCCGTACTCATTGACGTAAATCTCTTCCCCCGGCGGCCCCACCACGGTCGCCAATTCATCCCCATCGGCCGTCGGTTTATAACGGTGTGGCGGACGCCACTCCTCACGACCCGGTATAAAAGGAGACCGTGTTACTTAATTGCGTTCCTTCGCCCCCGCCATTGTCGGCTAAGGGTTGCACGCCGTGATGGGTGGACCGTGATGACTTGCCAACTGTCATTCATCGGGGCGTGTGGGTGATTTTGCAGGGTGAAAATTTTGCCTGGGCGCAAGGCAAAGCAGTTCGTGGTGGCATTGCCCACGCGGCTGCCGCTGCGTAATTGCTCAAAACGGGCTTTGGTCAGGGGCTCCCCTTCGGCATCCAATTGAAAACGCCCGTAACTTTCAAACACACTGTGCTGCCCACCGCCTGCTTGCTGATCTTGGTGCATCAGCGGGTAAGAGGGGCGCACGTAGTTGTTGTCTTTTTGGATCAGTTGATCGGGCACAGATACTCTCCGTACTGCCATGTGGTGGCGGTACTGTCGGTGATATCGGTGTTCGCTTGCGGGTTGTAAGTCAACGAGATCCCCGCGGTCATGCCCATGTGCTCATCACTGTAGAACATCTGATCTTCTTCAAACCAGAAGTTGATCCCTTCCTCAAAGGCTAAGCGACACCAAAAGTCATAGGCGGATTCCCGTTTTTGCGTGGTGTAGGTCCGTTCCGGATGCAGCGCTTCACGGTAAAAAAGACAGTCTGATTTGACGTGCGCTTCATCCAATAACGTCTTTAAAATCGCGGGGGCGTTTTGGTCTTGGAAGATACGGCTGTCCTGATTGAGGGTCATGATCCACATTTCAGGGCGGATATCAAAATGGTACCACGTTTTCACGCCATCGGTATTGCCTTGGACACCGCCCGCAAGAATGCCATTGACGGTGCGCACAATCTGCCCATCCCGTTTGACCGTCAGTGAGGCGGCTTGGCCTAAATGCGTTTGGAATTCAATATAAGGCAACAAACTCACCACATTCAGGCTAAGGTGATATAAGGAAGAGAGCCCTTCGGTGAGGGTAAAATCGGTGACTTGAAAGGTGCCCGCAGGAAATAAGCCGATTTCACAGGTAAACACTAAACCGCTCGGCTCGGCGGTTAACCCTAACGCGCTGCGTAAGGCTGCTTGCGCGGTATCCGGATCGGCAGGGTTGAGCCCCCCCGTCAGCCCGCCACCGGGGGTCAACATCGCGGCGGAGGCCTGCAACGAGGACGCCGCACTGGCCGCTTGTTGGGCCAAATTGACGGCTTGTTGTGTTCGCGCAGATGCCTTTGACATCGCCGCTTCCTTGGCTTGGTTAATGGCTTCGTCCTTCAGCATCGACGCCAGATCAGGGGATGATTTTTTCGGATCTTTTGAGAACATGGTCAGGCTCCGGGTTAACGGGGAGAGTGCATCACGTTAAAACAGACAAGGACGAGCCCGGGTGAGCTCGTCGAATGAGGCGATTATGCTTCCAGCGGTGCACGCCAGTCGTCAGCACCGGAAGTGCCTGCCACGGTGTGCTCCCAGTCGACCTTACGGTAAGAAAGCGACACTTCGATGAGCTGCGTGTAATCCGCTTTGGCCGGATCTTGGCAGTGTGGCATTTGGCAATCGATGTTGACGATAGTCGCATCGGTCAGCGTGGTGGTGAAGAAGTGCTCTTGCTTCCCTTCAACAGACGTGCGGTACCATTTCAGTTCCACTTTTGGCAGCATTTCACCGGACGCCAGTGCGTTGTACAGCAGAGGGACCGCTTTGTTTAATGCCACCGTAAAACGGAATGGCTTGTGAGCACGTTGGCCTGAAGGTTGACCGGATTGAGGGTCAGTCGGTACGGTCACAATGTGGGAAAACTCTTGCACCAGCATTTGGTCTTCATGACCTTGTACATAGATGTTACCGACGGATTCAGGGGTAAATGCTCCCGCAGTGATGTTGCCCTGCGTTTTACCTTCGATAGAGATATAACATGGAGTTGGCATAATGCGTCCTTTTATTATCCTGAGTTATCATAATAAGTCAGGTGATGAGTAACGATGGTTTATTGCAACAAGAGCAATATATTCCTTGCTCAATATCATTAATATCAGCCAATGCGCACGGTGATTTCGGTTAGGGGGAATGATATATATCGTGGGTAGGGATGTAAATATATCGGAATAATCCGAACGGCCTAGGATAAGTGACTTAGCGTAAAATAATTGTCATGACGATATTTGCTACTTTCGAAATGGCATTTTAGGCGTGAAAACAGAATGAAGTATTTTCGCTTTTGTTCGTTATTTTGATGAAAAACGCTTAACTATCGAAAATATTAGCAAAAATCTATGTACATTGAGCGAAAAAACGTTCCAGAAAATTCCTAACGTTTAATTGCTTTAACCTATTGTTTTATCAGTATAAAAAAATATCATCTAAAAACGAGATAAAAGGGACGGAATTTTTTAACGACTGCGATTTTTATCTCTAATAAAGCGAAATAAATTGAGTTATTATTCTGTCATTAAGTATTAAATTTTTATAAACAAAGCGTTAGGTTGTTGCTATTGCTTGAGGAGAGTGTTTGGGCGGATATTGCCTATCTCTCCCCTTATTTTTTAATTGATTGATATCTATCACTAATTATTGGGGGGGAGGCGCACAGTTAGGTTAACGGGTTTTTGCTGACGTTATTTTAGTCGTGATAGCGTTGGTGCATGATGGGATATTGGTCATTTTTAGAGGTCAAGCTCTTAAATAATATCGAGAAATGATATTTTATCATGGCAGTAGAAGAGGCGAAGCGCTGAGTACCTTTCACCATCCCCTAGCAGTCCGTTGGATCCACGTCAATATTCCACTTCACCTTGCGGCTTTCTGGCTGGCTCTGTAACTCTGGTAAAATTTGTGCGGCAAATTGCTGCAAATAACCTCGTGATGGATGCTGTAAAAGCAGTTGCCAGCGGAAACGCCCGCCACGCTTAGCTTGAATGGCAGGGGTTGGGCCTAAAATCCATAAGCGTGAATCACTGTGTGGATGCTCAGAAATATAGTGACGGACTTTCTGTAAGAACTGCCTTGAATCCTGATTATTGTGATCTTCTGAACGGATTAAAATATGGCTGGAAAAGGGTGGCAACATGGCGATGCGGCGTTCGTCCATCGCTTCACGGGTAAACGCATCATAACCATTTTCTAATAAGGTCTGTAATAGCGGGTGCTCAGGGTGGTGAGTCTGTAAAAATACTTCCCCTTGTTTACCTGCTCGGCCAGCACGACCTGATACTTGTATATAAAGCTGAGCAAAGCGCTCGGCAGCTCTAAAATCACTGGAAAACAGTGCCCCATCGACATCCAGTAAGGCAACTAAGGTGACGTCAGGGAAGTGATGCCCTTTTGCTAGCATTTGTGTGCCAATGAGAATACGCGCGCCACCCGCGTGTACCTCATTCAAATGCTGCTCTAATTCACCCTTGCGGCTAGTAGTATCTCGGTCAATACGCGTAACAGGGACATTGGGGAATAACGTATTGATCCCTTCTTCGAGTTGCTCGGTTCCCATCCCCACAGGAACAAGGTGGGTTGAGCCACATTGAGGGCATTGTCGGGGGATAGGTTTTTGGCTATCACAATGGTGGCAGCGTAACTGATGGAATTGTTGGTGCAAGGTATAATAGTGATCACACCGTTGACACTCAGCTATCCAGCCACACTCATGGCAGAGCAACGCAGGTGAATATCCTCGGCGGTTTAGGAAAAGGATCACCTGATTATTTTGTGCGAGGTGATCTTGGATATGTTTAATCAATAAATGGGATAAACCAAACTTTAGTGGCTGCCCTTTTAGGTCGATAAGATGCTGTGTCGCAGGACGTGCATTACCCGCCCGTAATGTTAAGTTTAACTGACGATATTTCTTCTGCTGAACATTATATAAGGTTTCTAAAGAGGGCGTTGCCGTGCCCATAATAATGGGAATATTTTCTTTTTTGGCTCGAAATACAGCAAGGTCACGTGCATGATAACGCCATCCATCTTGCTGTTTATAAGAGCTATCGTGCTCCTCATCAATAATGATGATCCCTAAACGGGAAAACGGGGTAAAAAGTGCGGAGCGTGTGCCAATCACAATTGCGTTGGTACCTTGTTTCGCACGTAACCACACAGCAAGGCGCTCACTATCATTCAAACCTGAATGAAGAACGTCTACGGGGGCATTAAAGCGCTCGCGAAATCGGCTAATGGTCTGTGGCGTTAATCCAATTTCAGGAACGAGTACTAACGCTTGTTTACCCTGAGCGAGAATATTTTCTAATACACTGAGATACACTTCTGTTTTACCCGAACCAGTGATCCCTGCAAGTAACCAAGGTGAAAAGTGATCATCTTCTGCACGAATGGCCCCAACTGCGGTGGCTTGCTCGCTATTAAGGCGTAAACGCTCGCCACATACGGCAAATTGTGACTGCCATTTTTCGGTGACGGGTTGGACGGGGTAAAGCTCGATATAATCTTTCTTTTTTAGAGTCCGTAACGTATTTTCACTCAATTCAAGTTCACTGACTTGATGACGATACACAGGGCGGCGGCGTAGTAGGGCGAGTGCCTGTTGTTGCTTAGGTGCACCTTTTAAAGTATTTAGGTCACACTCTTGCCCGAGCGGTGTAGCTTGCCATTGCCAAATAGGTGAAAATTCAGCCGGTTTCCCCTGACGTAACAAAATGGGGAGTGCGTGGAACAACACTTCGCCAATAGGGTAATGGTAATATTGTGCAGACCACAGCAATAGCTGCCAGAGGTCATCAGGGAATAAGGTTTCATGATCGAGCACAAGGTCAACGGTTTTTAGCTGATCTTCAGGAAGTTCGCTGCTATGGCTATGATCCACAACAACACCGAGTGCTTGCCGTTTACCAAAAGGCACCAAAACACGGCTGCCAATCGGTGGAATTGGCATGTTATCCGCTAAGCGGTAATCAAATGCGCGGTTTAAAGGAACAGGTAAAGCCACCTGAACGACGATCATAACTGGAATTCCGTCTGGTTTTTGTGCGAGAATAGTTTCATTATTTTGTTAGGGTACCATAAAAACTACGTGGTTTTCATTGCGTGATACAGAGATTTTCTGTATGATCCGCCGCCTTTGGTATCTAATTTTGCCAATAAAACATTTTTAATCAACACGACGTGTGGTGTCCGGCGTTAGGGCTGGAATGGCGACACGGCCTTAATAGAGGTTTTCCCATGAAAAAAGGTATTCATCCTAAATACGAAGAAGTTACTGCAACTTGTTCTTGCGGTAATGTTATGAAAATCAATTCAACTGCAGGTCACTCATTGAACCTGGACGTTTGTGGTAACTGCCACCCGTTCTATACTGGTAAACAGCGTGACGTTGCTACCGGTGGTCGTGTTGATCGCTTTAACAAACGTTTCAGCATCCCAGGCGCGAAGAAGTAATCAAGCCTGTGAAATGCAAAAAAAAGGGAAACTCAGTTTCCCTTTTTTAATGGGGGTAATATGGCTGAAAATCATTTAACGCCTTCCAGCCATTGGGTTCTTACCAGTGATAAGAATAGCCTAAACCTACATTTACACTGTCATGTTTGTAGTCAGTTTGTTGCCAACCGACACTGGTGCGTATTGTTGAGTTTTGGGTAACGTTAATATTGAGCCCTGCAACTGCGTAAGGGTTAACAGTACGCTCATCACCTTTATCGTAGGTATACGCACCGACATAAGGGATGTAACCCGTAAACGCATCACGATCACTATTGAGTTTAATATCTGTACCAATCTTACCATCTACTTGGAATACCTCATTGAGATTATGTTTGATATTCATTCCTAATTGCAGGTCGGTACGTTTGTTACCCATACGGCCATATTCTGCTGCAAATTCAGCATTTTTGGTCTCGGTATAGCTGCTACGGTTAATTTTTTTATAGGATAAAGCAACTTCAGGCATTAACCGCGTCTGAGAGGTTAATGGAAGACCATAACCAATACTTAGGCGTGCTTGATAGCCTTTGATTGTTGCATTTCCTTCCCCTGCTTCTGTATTTTTCAATGTATCACGAGTGATACGGACATCTTGATTTAGATATGAAGCGGATAAGTCTGCATATAGACCGTTGTTATTCAGGTTTTGTTGATAGCGAGTGAATAAACCAACAGCAGGGCGGCTATTGTTTCGGGTGTCATAATTATCCGCTAAGGTCGTATTATGAGCAAAATTCACTGCTGCACCGACAGTCCAATTTTCAGCAGGTAAACGTAATGCGCTATACAGACCAGTTGCAACGCGATGATTATCACTTAGGCTATCATATTGAGAGAAAAGACCAACACAGTAGCTACTGTCGCCTAATTGGCAACGGCTATTACTTAAATGATTTAAACTACTTTGATAAAAATCGAGAACTTTAAACCCTCGGTTTGCCGTGCGTGACATTGCATAGCTTGAATGAGTGGCGTCAACGGTCACGATATTCGGTTCAGTTTCTGAACCCTTGATCTTCCAAAGGGTTGCATGGATATCATCTTCATCTGTTTGAGCGGCACCAACAATAATCAAGCCATCTTCGGAAACGGCATATGCCGTTGAGGAGCCTCTATTATCAGATGCTAGGGTGCCTAAACCAACCATCCCTGTACTTTCAGACCAGCGATACGCACTAAGTTCATTGTGATCATTATAGGCTTCGCCAACAATCACAGAACCACTCCCATTCATATCAAGAGCCTCGGAGAATCCAGAATTATCGGCTTTTAATGAACCAAGGCTAACCATGCCTGTTTTTTCTGTCCAACGGAAAGTTTGTTGTTCATGGGCAAACTCACTATCTGAACTCCCAACCACAACAGAGCCGTCTTTTGAGACAAAATCAGCACTGGACTGACCACTTTTATCCGCTCTAAGTGTACCGAGGCTAATCATGCCTGTGGTTTCTGTCCATCTGAAAGCATTATTTTGGTTGTTATCGGTGTCTGAGAAGCCAACGACAACGAGTCCATTTGCAGAAGTCGCATTGGCTGCAGAGTTACCGGAACCATCAGATTTTAAGGTGCCTAACCCCTGCATTCCTGTCTTTTCTGTCCATCTAAAAGCATTCATCGCATTACTGTCAGTGCTTGAATCACCGACAATAGTAGAACCATCCGCAGAGATGCCATTAGGATCGGAAAGGCCTGAATTATCGCTTTTTAGTGTCCCTAAGCTACGTATGCCCTTATCTTCAGTCCAGATAAAGGCATTTCCTAAGTGACTGCCATCATTTGTAAATATCTGGCCCGTAATAACGCTTCCGTCATCAGAAACAGCTTGTGCATAGGAGTGTGCATTTGGGGTTAAGCTTTGTATCCCCGTTTTTTCAGTCCATCGAAATGCATTACCTTGCCCATCGTCAGTCTCTGAATAACCGATGATAACTGAACCATTTTTTGATATGCCATTGGTTGATATGCTGCCACTATTATCTGATTTCAGTGTTCCTAAGCTCACCAGACCACTTTTTTCAGTCCAACGGAAAAGATTGTCTCTTTGCGTATCGCTAGCAAGATTCATAACAATGATTTTGCCATCTGCAGAAATATGCAATGCCTCAGAATAAAATCCTTTTCGGTTATCCAAATTTATTTTCTTTTCTATTTCAAGTGGTTTTTCTGCCGCATAACTTTGTGCTGCTAGTAATGAAATACCAATAGCGACAAATGTGCTGATTTTATTTTTTCTCATAATTTATTACGTAATAATAGAAGGAAGTAGAATGAGATAATGAGTTATCAAATTACTTATTAAGTAAATGTTCTAATATTACCTCGACAATTATTAGCTCATTATAATAGAATGAAAAATAAACAAAACGTTTAATGTTGAGTTTGGGTTTAAATCAAAATAATAAGCTGAATCAGGGTGTTGAATATTGTGTTTTAGGATGTCTATGAAAGAATAGTGCTCAATATAAATATTTTTTTCTAAAGAAAAGCGTATTTTTTATATAATAGAAATGTAAATAAGAAAAATATTAAATCAGTAATAATGATACTTATCGCTTGTGACTTTGAATTTTAATCTAACAAAGTCATTTTTTTTGTTTTTAATGAGGAACAATTAATTTTAATTTGGAGATTATGAGTAATTTATATTACACCAATATTAGCGTATTGGTTAATACGCTAATTGTCCTATATAGCTATTAATACTTGCGGCAAGGTGCCGGTGCATATTGTGTATCCGCTGGGAACGGATTAGCGTCACATAATGGTAAGGTTTCGCGCACTTCAAAAAAAGCGATACCGATAACGCCAATATTTCGTTCATCGCCTTGTACGTTTTGATTCACGTAGGATGATTCAGGCGCTGCAAAACGAAATGCGGCAACTTGGTTGTTATTCTTGCGAAAACCTTCAATGGTCAGTTTTTTGCCTGGTCGAATTAAATAACCATTATTTTGGTAAGAACCTGCTTGCCCATTGAGGACATCAAGGCCGTCGACCGTTGTCACTACCTCATAAGTTTTATTTCTATCGCTATTTAGGATCCGCAATGTATAGCGCATACCCTCAGTGGCTGGCAGTTTATATTGCCCTTGGGAATTACGGTAAATTGGCATTGGTTGCCCATACTCATTGGTTACTGCGACAGAGAGAGGAAATACCTTGATATAAGGTTGGGTGTAAGCATGATTTGGTACGCGTTCACCTTGATAATAAATAGTGACAGTATCATAGGGTTGATTCGTCATGCGAGTGGCTGTCACACCTTGGACGGAAGAGCGGATATCTTCACCCCATTGTGTACCCAATGTTTTTGCACTGGATGTAGATTGTGCTTCATATGCCACATCTGAGCGAGAGTCTACCACTTGTCGTGGATAAGAAGAGCAGCCAGTAGTGACCAACAAAGCGGCACCGAATAACGTCGCAGTAGCTTGAAAATAGGAGCTCATGACTTTAATCCTTACGTATTTTATTTTCTATGGAAGAAGCACGTAAAGTGTAAATAAGCACAAAAAATAAAGCTTGAAGGAAAGTCTGAAATAGAAATAAATAGGAATAATTCCCCTTATCTTAGTGATTGATCACCCTTCGCCAATTAAGACGAATAAGATAAGGGGATAGCGTTTAGTATTCCCAAGTTTCTGGGTCAATACCTAATTCACGCATAATCTCTTTTGCAGCCTCAGGAATTTCATCACTGCGCTCTTTACGCAAATCTTCATCATTTGGCAGCGGCTGTCCAGTGAAGGCATGCAAGAAAGCTTCACACAGTAATTCACTGTTCGTTGCATGACGCAAGTTATTGATTTGTCTACGAGTGCGCTCATCAGTTAAAATTTTCAGCACTTTTAATGGGATAGAGACTGTAATTTTTTTAACTTGCTCACTTTTTTTGCCATGCTCAGCATACGGACTGATATATTCACCGTTCCATTCAGCCATGAGTTACCTTGGTTAGTTTCATCAATAATAAAAAAATAATATGCCCGTCATCTTTCAAAGAACAAATATGAATAATCTCAGATCTCAAACCGACATATAAGTTAGTATACGCATCACATAAATTATCATAATTTCTGTTTTAAATTAATGCGTTAATTTACATTGCGCAAATTACAATCAATTTACGCATAATCATTAGGGATGATTATTCCATTACTTGATATAAACGTAAAGAGGTTTAGACGTCTAGATATATTGACGTCCAAACATCCAGTGGGTATTATTTGACTCACCGTCAATCAGGAGAAGCGTTTATGGCCCTCAAACCGTCGACTATCGCTATTCACAATGGATTAAATGAAGACTCGCAGTTTGGCTGCGTCGTGCCCCCTATTTACCTATCGAGTACTTATAATTTTACCGGCTTTAATGAGCCTCGAGTTCATGACTATTCGCGTAGAGGTAATCCTGGGCGCGATATTGTGCAAAGGACACTTGCACAACTTGAAGGCGGCAGCGGTGCGGTAATGACCAACAGCGGCATGTCGGCATTACATCTTTTATGCACTGTTTTTCTGCAACCGGGTGATCTCTTGGTAGCCCCACATGATTGTTATGGGGGGAGCTATCGTTTATTTAATAGCCAGCACCAACGGGGAGCCTATCAGGTTCAGTTTATTAATCAAAATAACCGATCAGAGCTTCTTGCGGCGTTAGCGAAAAAGCCGAAGTTAGTCTTAATTGAAACACCAAGTAACCCACTATTAAGTATTTATGATATTGAGCAGATTGCACGATTAGCGCATGATGCAGGGGCGTTTGTTGTTGTAGATAACACGTTTTTAAGCCCTGTCTTACAACAACCTATCGCGTTAGGTGCCGATTTTGTGGTGCATTCTTGTACAAAATATCTTAATGGTCATTCAGATATTATTGCGGGGGCAGTGATTGCCAAAGAGGAAAAATGGGCCATAGAATTAGCATGGTGGGCGAATAATATTGGCGTCACTGGTGGGGCATTTGATAGTTATCTGTTGTTAAGAGGAATGAGAACGCTGTCACCCAGAATTAAGCAGCAGCAGGCGAACGCCCAAGAAATCGTCAATTATCTTAAAGCCCAACCGTTGGTGAAAAAGTTATATTATCCTGGGTTAGCAGATCATATCGGCCATGATCTTGCTGTGAAACAGCAAAAAGGTTTTGGGGCGATGTTGAGTTTTGAATTTAATGGCGATGAACAACAGTTACGTCGGTTTTTGAGTACACTGTCATTATTTACACTTGCTGAGTCATTAGGTGGTGTTGAAACGCTTATTTCGCATACTGCCACCATGACACATGCAGGTATGTCGGCGGAGGCTCGGGCGGCAGCAGGGATCACAGATAGTTTATTGCGCATTTCTGTGGGCATCGAAGATAGCCAAGATCTCATTGCAGATTTAGACAATGCATTTAGGATAGCAGCACAACGTTAGTGGAGTATTTGATGAGTGTACTGACAGCAGTCGAGGCGGGGCCATGCCATCGCCAGTTACATAAGTTTGGGGGGTAGTAGTTTAGCCGATGTAAAATGTTATCAGCGAGTTGCCAACATTATGGCGAATTATAGCCAATCTGGTGACTTAATGGTCGTGTCCGCCGCTGGAAGTACAACAAATCAGCTTATTAATTGGTTGAAATTGAGTCAAAGTGATCGCATTTCGGCTCATCAAGTTCAACAATATTTACGTCGCTATCAGCAAGAATTGATCCATGGGCTATTGCCTGAAGAAAAAGCAGAACAATTAAATCGCCAGTTTGTTGAAGATCTCGAACGCTTAAGCGCTTTGTTAGATAGACCTATTAATGATGCTTCTTACGCTGAAGTGGTCGGTCATGGTGAAATTTGGTCTGCTCGTCTCATGTCGGCAGTATTAGAAGAGGCGGGTATGCAAAGTGCTTGGCTTGATGCACGTATGTTTTTACGTGCAGAAAGAGCGGCTCAGCCTCAGGTCGATGAATCGCAATCACGCCATTTATTACAACAGATTTTAGTGCAATATCCTCAGCATCGCCTTGTTGTTACAGGGTTTATTTCTCGTAACCATGCGGGAGAGACTGTTCTACTAGGGCGTAATGGGAGCGATTACTCTGCAACACAAGTCGGCGCATTAGCAGGGGTCGAGAAAGTCACCATTTGGAGTGATGTGGCGGGGGTTTACAGTGCGGATCCTCGTAAAATCAAAGACGCATGTTTACTGCCATTGTTGCGGCTGGATGAGGCAAGTGAGTTGGCTCGTCTTGCTGCGCCGGTGCTGCACACTCGCACGTTGCAACCCGTTTCCGTCAGTAATATCGATCTACAGTTAAGATGTAGCTATCAGCCTGAGCAGGGTTCGACAAAGATTGAGCGTGTTTTGGCTTCAGGAACAGGTGCTAAAATAGTCACTAGCCATGATGATGTTTGCCTAATTGAGTTAAGGCTGGCACAGGGGCGCGATTTTAATCAGATATATAAAGATATCGACTTATTATTAAAACGTACTCAGTTACGGCCACTGGCTCATGGCATCCACTCAGATAGAAACTTATTACAGTTCTGCTATACCTCTGAAGTGGTTGAAAGTGCACTGAATGTTTTAGAAGAAGCTGGGTTACCGGGCACCTTATCACTTCGTGAAGGTTTTTCATTAGTTGCATTGGTGGGGGCTGGGGTGTGCAAGAACCCACTGCATAGCCATCGTTTCTATGAGGAGTTAAAAGATCAACCTGTCGAGTTTGTTTGGCACTCAGAAGAGGGGATCAGCCTCGTCGCAGTATTGCGTTCAAACCAGACTGACCCTTTAATTCAAGGTATGCACCAAAGCCTCTTCCGTGCTGAAAAACGCATTGGCTTAGTCTTGTTTGGGAAGGGTAACATTGGTGCGCGTTGGTTGGAACTTTTTGCTGCCGAGCAACCAAATATCTCGGCACGCAGTGATTTTGATTTTGTCCTAGCAGGGGTAGTCGATAGCCGCCGTAGTTTACTGAATTATCAAGGCATTGATCCAAGCCGTGCACTCGCTTTCTTTGATGATGAAGCTGTCGAGCATGAAGATGATAATCTATTTTTATGGATGCGCGCCCATCCATATGATGATCTAGTCGTGCTTGATGTGACCGCGAGCGAATCTCTTGCTGAAAGCTATGTGGATTTTGCCAGCTATGGGTTCCATGTCATCAGTGCGAACAAAATTGCGGGAGCCGCACAAACCCAACAATATCGTCAAATACGTGATGCTTTTACGAAAACTGGCCGCCATTGGTTATATAACGCGACAGTTGGGGCTGGGTTACCTATTAACTATACGGTACGTGACCTGAAAGAGAGTGGTGATGCCATCTTAGCGATAAGTGGTATTTTCTCAGGGACGTTATCGTGGCTGTTTTTACAATTCGATGGCTCAGTGCCGTTTAGTGAATTAGTGGAACAAGCATGGCAGCAAGGTTTGACGGAGCCAGATCCCCGCATTGACCTTTCAGGGCAAGATGTGATGCGTAAATTGATCATCTTAGCGCGTGAAGCAGGTTATGAAATTGAGCCGAGTGATGTGCGTGTTGAATCATTAGTACCTGCCCAAGCAGAGTCTGGCTCTTTGGATGAGTTCTTTGAAAATAGTGCAGTTATCAATGAGCAGATGCAGCAACGTTTAGAAGCGGCTCAAGAAATGGGAATGGTGTTGCGTTATGTTGCACGGTTTGATGCGGTAAAAGGGCGTGCTCGGGTTGGTGTAGAGGCAGTTAAGCCTGATCATCCACTGTCATCGCTGCTGCCGGGTGATAATGTGTTTGCTATTGAAAGTCGTTGGTATCGTGATAATCCATTAGTCATACGGGGGCCCGGCGCTGGTCGTGATGTTACCGCGGGGGCGATCCAATCCGACCTTAATCGCCTTTCACAACTACTTTAATTTCGTTTAAAGATAGGCATCGGTGACGGTGCCTATCTACCGCTTAATTTTTTCCTCTTTATTTTTTGCCTTTTTGTTCTGATGATTTAAATCTTAAGCAAGATTCATGTCTTAAAAGTGCTGAATCGACAATATATTGCGCTAAAACAAGACTTAAATAAGAAAAACTAATAAGAATGGAGGGTGTAATTAAATTTCAGAAAAATCCCCCAAAGCGCTTTTTTTCTGATATCTATATAGAGGCAAGGGTAAAATTTGGCGACTGCATCACAAAACAATAATTCTATCGCAGTTGGTTGAAATTTAATTACAGGAAATTAGGTCGCAGTTTGTTAACCGTCAGCAAACTTAGGTCGGGGTAGCATTCTGCCAAAAGCACAAGGTCAGGAGTCTCATGAATCAGCAATATTCCGCAATGCGCAGTAATGTCAGTATGCTGGGGTAAGCTACTTGGCGACACAATCAAGGAAGCATTAGGTGAGGATATCCTCGATAAAGTCGAATCAATTCGTAAGTTGTCAAAATCATCGCGTGCAGGCAATGAAGTACAACGCCAAAAGCTGTTGATGACACTGCAAAACCTATCTAATGATGAACTATTACCGGTTGCAAGAGCATTTAACCAATTTTTGAACCTGACAAACGTTGCCGAACAATATCATAGCATTTCGCCACATGGTGAAGCAGCGAGTAACCCTGTGGCACTTAAAAAGCTGTTTAGTCGTTTAAAAGAGAAAAACTTTACCGATAGTGATCTTCGTCAAGCGGTTAACCAACTGTCGATCGAATTGGTGCTAACGGCCCATCCTACTGAAATTGCACGCCGCACCTTGATCCATAAATTGGTTGAAGTGAATACCTGCTTATCACAACTCGATCATGATGATCTGGCTGATTACGAACGCAACAATATCATGCGTCGTTTACGCCAGTTGGTCGCTCAGTCGTGGCACACTGACGAAATCCGTAAAATACGTCCAACGCCAATTGATGAAGCCAAATGGGGTTTTGCCGTAGTTGAAAACTCACTTTGGGAAGCGGTTCCGGCTTTCCTACGTGAATTTAATGAGCAATTAGAAGACTCAATTGGTGCTGAACTGCCTGTCGAAGCAAACCCAATTCGTTTTACTTCTTGGATGGGGGGAGACCGCGACGGTAACCCGAATGTGACTGCGGAAGTGACTCGCCATGTATTACTACTTAGCCGCTGGAAAGCCGCAGATCTCTTTTTAAAAGATATCCAAGTGTTGGTTTCTGAACTGTCCATGACCGAAGCGACACCTGAGTTACGGGCGCTCGCTGGGGGAGATGAGGTAGATGAACCTTACCGGCAAATTGCAAAAAATTTGCGTAGCCAACTCTTTTCCACATTAGAGTATTTAGAACGCAAGGTAAAAGGCGAACAAGCACTACCACCAGCCGATTTACTGACCGACAATGCCCAATTGTGGGATCCACTATATGCCTGTTATCAATCGTTAATGGCCTGTGGTATGAGCATTATTGCGAATGGGCAGTTACTCGATACGTTACGTCGTATACGGAGTTTTGGCTTGCAACTCGTTCGCATTGACGTTCGCCAAGAAAGTACTCGCCATACAGAAGCGCTTGCTGAATTAACGCAATATCTTGGGTTAGGGGATTATGCAGCTTGGAGTGAAGAGGAAAAACAAGCCTTTTTACTGTCTGAATTACAATCTCGTCGGCCGTTGATCCCTCGTCATTGGCAACCAAGCCCTGAAACGGCAGAAGTATTTGAAACTTGCCGCGTGATCGCAGAATCGAAAAATGACTCCATCGCAGCTTACGTCATTTCGATGGCGAAAGTTCCTTCCGATGTTCTGGCCGTTAAATTGCTCCTCAAAGAGGCGGGGGCATCCGTTCGCCTGCCTGTCGCACCTCTGTTTGAAACACTTGAAGATTTGAATAATGCTGAAAGTGTTATGCAAAAACTCTTGAGCATTGAGTGGTATCGTGAGCTGATTGATGACCGCCAAATGGTCATGATTGGCTACTCTGATTCGGCAAAAGATGCTGGGGTGATGGCGGCATCATGGGCGCAATATCGTGCACAAGATGCGCTGATTAAGTTGTGCGACAAAGAAGGGGTCACTTTAACCTTGTTCCATGGACGTGGAGGCACTATTGGCCGTGGTGGTGCGCCCGCTCATTCAGCACTCTTGTCACAACCGCCGGGCAGCCTGAAAGGGGGATTACGAGTGACTGAACAAGGTGAAATGATCCGCTTTAAGTTTGGTCTACCACAAGTGGCGATTAGCAGCCTTGCGCTGTATGCAAGCGCGATTTTAGAAGCTAATTTACTGCCGCCACCGGAGCCAAAACAAGAGTGGAAATCAGTGATGGATACCCTCTCTGACGTTTCTTGTGCGATGTACCGTGATTATGTTCGTGAGCAGCCTGATTTTGTACCTTACTTCCGCGCTGCAACACCAGAGCTAGAATTAGGCAAGTTGCCGTTGGGGTCTCGTCCGGCAAAACGCCGTCCAACGGGGGGGCGTTGAGACATTACGTGCGATCCCATGGATTTTTGCATGGACACAAAATCGCCTCATGTTGCCTGCTTGGTTAGGGGCGGGAGCAGCGTTAAAATATGTGATTGAGAAAGAAGGCAAACAAGCCATATTAGATGAAATGTGGCAACAATGGCCGTTCTTTAATACCCGTATCGCCATGCTGGAAATGGTTTATGCGAAGGCTGACTTGTGGCTGGCTGAATATTATGATCACCGTTTAGTGGAGGAGCGCCTTTGGCCTCTGGGTGTGAAATTACGTGAGCAGCTCTCTGAAGATATTAAGAGTGTGCTGGCGGTGTCCAAAGATGAAGCCTTAATGGCAGACTTACCTTGGATTGCGGAGTCAATTGCTTTACGTAATGTTTATACGGACCCGTTAAACGTTTTACAGGCCGAGCTACTACACCGTTCTCGCCAGCAAGAGCATCCGGATCCTCGCGTTGAGCAAGCGTTGATGGTGACGATTGCAGGTGTTGCAGCGGGGATGCGTAATACCGGCTAGAAGATAATATTTTGGCCAGATCAATTCGCTGGTTTGGCCGATAAAATGTGCAATATCACATCACGCACGACAACAGTAAGAAGGCTGCCAAGTTGAAATGGGGCCTTCTTTTTTATTTATCTATTGACGAATAATTGACAGCGTCCGACACATTTTTCTGTATTTCGTTTTACCGCGTGATATCGCTTATCTTATTTAAATCGGCGGCAAGAATTTTACCAATATTTATGTTAAGTTGCTAAAATAGGGATTAGTTCTGTACTAAATAGAGCTAGCTCGCTCATATATCAAACTATTCACTTTCTATCGATGAATTAATGGAATGATGAATGTAGGTCAGATTCAATTTATTTCTGTTGTGCTCAACAATGGATATACGAAGGATAGAGTGTCATCACAATGCGTAAACTGATTATCTCCATTTTAGCTCTTATCATTATTATTTCGGTCATTGTCGTTACCAACTACAATAGTATTCAGCAAAATGATGAGGTTGTTGACGCTGCCGCATCCGAAGTGATTAACCAATATCAACGTCGTGCTGATCTTATTCCGAATTTAGTCAATACGGTAAAAGGTTACTCTGGTTATGAAAATAAAGTTCTCATGGAAGTTGTGAAATTAAGGACGGAAGTGGGGCAAATTAAAGTGGATGCAAGTGCATTATCAGATCCGGCTATTTTAGCGGAGTATCAAAAAGCACAAGCACAATTAGGGCAATCATTATCCCGTTTATTAGCCATATCGGAAAGTTATCCTGATCTTAAAGCCAGCCCATTATATCAAGATTTAATGACGCAACTGGAAGGCGCTGAAAATCGTATTACCGTTGCAAGGGGTCGTTATATTGAAGCCGTTCGTCAATACAATACACAAATCAGAAAGTTTCCTAGCAACTTGATTGCAAGTTATTTTGGGTATTCTGCAAAAGCGAATTTTAAAGCAGATAACGAACAGGCGATAAAAACAGTACCTACGGTGGATTTTAATTGAAATATCGGCATGTGATCTGGCTATTATTGTTCTGTGTATTTAGCAGTGGAAGCTGGGCTACGCAGCGAATCCAACTCCCTGCATTGGGTAGTGATAGGGTGCTCGACCGTGCAGGCCTATTAAGTGAGTCGCAATACCACACTTTAAATAGCCAGTTATTAAATTTTGAAAAGCAGCGTGGTGATGGCACACAATTTGTTGTTTATATTGTTCCAACTACAGGTAATGAAACAATAGAACAATTTTCATTACGCGCGTTTAATCGTTGGGGGTTAGGCCAAAAAGGCAAAAATAATGGTGTATTGCTGGTTGTATCGATAGACGATCGCAATATGCGCTTTGAAGTTGGGTATGGTTATGAAGGGGTCATGACCGATGCGATTGCTGGGCGTATCATTCGTCAAAGTATGATACCTGATTTTAAAGACAACCAGTATTACGCTGGGATCCAAAATGGCGTATCTCGTGCGATTAATGTGATGAATGAGGCACCAGACTATCAAATGGGGGAAGTGCATAATGGAATTGTGCTACCAAAGAGTGTAGAACATTATAAGCTTTTCTATTTTATATCATTTATCGCAGCTTATTTTACGATGTTATTTTATGGTACTAAAAAGCGTCGGCTATATCTTGAAAAAGAAATTTATAGCATAGAGTATGCGAGTAAATCCAAACGGGCAAAGAAACAGAAACAGTTAGCCAAGCTGAAAAAGTATTATCAATATAAATACTACTTTCCTTCGTTATTTAGTACCTTGTTGATGACGATACTCTATTATTTAGCACTCATGTTATTGGCGATATGGCTAGAAGGAGACTTTAGCCCTATTTTATTCCTGTTTGTGGCGCTATTTTTTGTGGTAGGGAGCATGTTTGCTACTCCAATACTGTTTCTTGTGATCCATACCATTTCGCCTACTTACCGACAACAACGACGGGAATGGCATGATATTTGCCGTTACTATTATTTACCCTCTTCTTCTTTTAGCTCATCAGACTTTTCGAGTTCATCGAGTTCATCGAGTTCATCAAGTGATAGCTCCAGCGGAGGTGGTGGTGGATCCAGTGGCGGTGGCGGTGCGTCAGGGAGTTGGTAATAAAACAAGATGTATGAAGGTCGCAAAGTGCGGCCTTCATACTATTTGGAGATAGAGGCTATGGCCTTACACCAAGCGTGTGGCAAATCGCATATGTGAGTTCAGAACGGTTTAAGGTGTAGAAGTGAAAATCTTTCACCCCTTCACGGCTTAAAATTTTCACCATATCCATGGCGATTGAAGCACCCACCAAATTACGGCTTTCAGGGTCATTATCAAGGCCTTCGTACATTCTACTCATCCATGATGGAATTCGTACATTGGTTAGTTTGGCAAACCGCTCAAGTTGGCGGAAATTTGAAACAGGTAAAATACCGGGGACAATTTCAACATCAATACCTGTTGCGACGCAGCGGTCACGAAAACGCAAATAACTTTCTACATCAAAGAAAAATTGCGTAATCGCACGGTTGGCTCCTGCATCAATTTTCTTTTTCAAACTAATTAAGTCAGCCTGTGCACTTTTGGCCTCAGGGTGCACTTCGGGATAAGCCGCTACGGAGATATCAAAATCTGCCTCTGCTTTGAGCAGCTCAACGAGATCGGCTGCATACATATCTGGCTTACGGCTGTTATCGGGGAGATCACCGCGTAATGCAACAATTTGGCGGATACCGCTGTTCCAATAATCACGTGCAATTTCTCTGAGTTCATCGCGTGTTGCATCGATACAGGTTAAATGAGGCGCAGCGATTAACCCTGTTTTTTCTTTGATATCTTTAATAATGCTATGGGTTCTATCACGCTCACCTGAGTTTGCGCCATAAGTAACAGAGACAAATTTTGGTTTGAGGTTTTTCAACCTATCAATAGATTTCCAAAGGGTCTGTTCCATCTCTTCAGTGCGCGGCGGAAAAAATTCAAAAGAGACATTAATTTGTCCATCTAATTCAGCTAAATTTTGATTTAGCGCTTCGCGCTGATTTGCGTGAAAGAAACTCATACCCTGACCTCATGACTTTGTATATAGCGAAACCATTATGGTATCGATAGTTTATTATATCCATTTAAGTGTCTATACGTTTAGACGTCTAAACAAAGATTACCGGATATTCATGCAGAGTCAACACTTAAATGAAATAGTGTTGTGAGGGTTTTTCAGTCGTAACTGGAAAAAAATTCATGTTAACAAATGGCGCAATAACCCGAAGTTATTGCGCGCAACACATTTTTATTCAGTCAGGCAGAAATGTTCGATCAGTTGGCTGAGCAGTTGGCGAGTCGGTTCAATAAATTTCATATCGATAAACTCATCAGGTTGATGTGCTTGCTCAATCGAGCCAGGGCCGAGCACAAGTGTCGGACATAGCGCCTGAATAAACGGCGCTTCAGTGCAATAGTTGACCGTCTCAGCTTTCTGACCCAGTAACTGTTCAATCACAGCCACCATTTTATGATCCGTTGGGCACTCATACCCAGGAATAGGGGGATGGAGAGACTCAATTGTTAAGCGTCCTGGCCATCTTGCTTTTACAGGCTCCAACGTCTCATTTAATAGCTCATCCAAATCTTGCAAGGTCAGCCCCGGCAATGGACGAATATCCATATGTAATTCACAGCATCCACAAATACGGTTAGCCGCATCACCCCCATGAATATGACCAAAATTCATCGTCGGGTAAGGGATCACAAAAGCAGGATTGTTATAACGCTCTTTCAATGTATTACGTAGCGTCATCAGATGTGAAATAGACTCATGCATTAATTCGATAGCATTCACGCCTCTTTCTGGGTCGCTTGAATGACCTGATTGCCCCGTAATACGGATGGCATTCGAAATATGCCCTTTGTGCGCACGTATCGGTTGTAATGAGGTCGGCTCCCCAATAATGGCAAAATCAGGACGAAGTTGCGTACTGGCTGCAAAATAACGCGCGCCTGCCATTGAGGTTTCTTCATCTGCGGTTGCAAGTATATGCAATGGGCGAGTTAATTTACGGGTATCAATGTCACGTAAGGCATCGACAATGAAAGCGAAAAAACCTTTCATGTCGGCAGTGCCGAGACCGTATAACTTGCCGTCATGCTCTGATAGCGCAAAAGGGTTTTTACTCCAACGCCCTTCATCAAAAGGAACTGTATCGGTATGCCCACACAGCATTAGGCCGCCACTTCCTTCCCCTATTGAGGCAAGTAGGTTGTATTTATCACGGGTATCCGGTACAGGTTGAATATTGACCGTAAATCCGAGGGTTTCCAGCCATCCACCCAGTAATTCTACTAAGGCTTTATTACTCTGATCGAGTTGCGCATCAGTAGCACTGATAGAAGGAGTGGCAATTAATTGGCGATAAATCTCAATAAATGCAGGTAATTTAATATTCACTGTTGACAGCCTTTATCCATAATAGTATCAATATTCATGCACTTTATTTGAATAAAAATACACATTAAACTGTTTGGGTCACGAGCACAAGGTAGAAATCTATGTTGAACACACTCATTATCGGGGCCAGTGGTTATACTGGAGCGGAATTGGCAGCCTATCTGCAGCGTCATCCTGAAATAAACCTTCAGGGATTGATGGTTTCAGCGCACAGTGCTGATGCAGGTAAGTGCTTCTCTGAGTTGCATCCCCAGTATAAAGGCATTATCGATATGCCCGTGTTGCCATTAACCGATGTTGCAGCCGCGGCACAAGGTATTGATGTTGTCTTTCTTGCAACCGCTCACGAAGTTAGCCATGACATTGCGCCTCAGTTCCTAGAAGCAGGGTGTGTCGTATTTGATCTGTCTGGGGCTTATCGTGTTCAAGATGCCGCTTTCTATCCGAAATATTATGGTTTCGAACATACAAACAGTCAGTGGTTAAATCAAGCAGTTTACGGTTTAGCTGAGTGGCAAGCCGATAAAATTCGTCAAGCACAGTTAATTGCCGTGCCGGGGTGTTATCCAACGGTTTCTCAATTAGCACTAAAACCACTGATCGACGCCAAGTTACTCGATGACCATATGTGGCCAGTGATTAATGCGACGAGTGGTGTTTCTGGGGCAGGTCGTAAGGCGTCAATGACCAACAGTTTTTGTGAAGTGAGTTTACAACCCTATGGCATCTTCACGCATCGCCATCAACCCGAAATTGCAACCCATTTAGGTCGTGAAGTTATTTTTACTCCGCACTTGGGGAATTTTTCACGCGGTATTTTGGCCACCATTACCTGCAAAGTGAATCGCGGAGTGACAGACGAACAAATTCGTCAAGTATTCAAAGATGCTTATCAAAATAAGCCATTAGTCCGTTTGTATGAAAAAGGTGTTCCTGCCCTGAAATCAGTGGTAGGCACACCGTTTTGTGATATCGGCTTTGTGTTAAAAGGTGAGCACCTGATCTTAGTCGGAACAGAAGATAACCTATTAAAAGGGGCTGCCGCGCAAGCTGTGCAGTGCATGAATATTCGTTTCGGTTTCAATGAAACGCAATCACTATTTTAGTGCCAACGAACTTATTTAAGGATAAACCCCATGCAACCATTAGTGATTAAATTGGGCGGTGTATTACTCGATAGCGAAGAAGCGCTTGAAAGATTGTTTAATGCATTACAAACCTATCGTCAATCTCATCAACGACCTTTAGTGATCGTGCATGGTGGTGGTTGCTTGGTGGATGAGCTAATGCAAAAGCTGCAACTACCGGTGGTTAAAAAGCAAGGATTGCGTGTGACGCCTGCTGATCAGATAGACATTATCACAGGCGCGTTGGCTGGCACCGCCAATAAAACATTGTTGGCGTGGGCAACGAAATATCAGTTACAAGCAGTTGGGTTATCTTTGGGGGATGGGCAAAGTGCTGTCGTCACTCAATTAAATGACGAACTTGGGCATGTCGGCGATGCAAAGCCGGGTGACGCTAAATTATTACAGCTTTTACTCGGTGCAGGCTATTTACCAATCATTAGTTCCATCGGCGTGACCGAAGAAGGGTTATTGATGAATGTTAATGCCGACCAAGCCGCAACAGCCATCGCACAAGCGTTAAATGCGGATCTCGTATTGCTATCAGATGTCAGTGGCATCCTTGATGGTAAGGGTCAAAAAATTAATGAAATGACAACGGAAAAAGCACAGAAGTTAATTGAACAAGGCATTATCACGGACGGCATGATCGTAAAAGTTAATGCCGCATTAGAGGCAGCCAAAACATTGCAACGTCCTGTCGATATCGCCAGTTGGCGTCATGCAGAGCAACTACCAGCTCTATTTAACGGTACTGCTATTGGCACACGGATTTTAGCATCCTAAAGCGGATGCGTTTGGTTGGCGCGACCACCAAGAATGAATGAAAACTTTTTAATTGAGCGGAATCGGGATAGGTAAGTTATGAAAAAGGGCATTAAAAAAATTGTATTAGCATATTCAGGTGGTCTAGATACATCGGCAATTATTCCATGGTTAAAAGAAAACTATGATGATTGCGAAGTGGTTGCTTTCGTTGCCGATGTAGGACAAGACAGAGAAGATCTCGTTGGCGTTGAGCAAAAAGCATTGCAATCAGGTGCATCGGAATGCCATGTGGTCGATCTACGTGAAGAGTTTGTCAAAGAGTATATCTACCCAGTATTGAAAACTGGCGCGCTCTATGAGGGAAGCTACCTGTTAGGGACTTCAATGGCACGTCCTATTATTGCTAAGGCACAGGTTGAACTGGCTCTGAAAGTTGGTGCCGACGCGGTAGCGCATGGCGCAACAGGTAAAGGAAATGACCAAGTGCGTTTTGAAAGCACTTATAGCGCACTTGCGCCACAGCTAAAAGTTGTTGCGCCATGGCGTGAGTGGGATTTGCGTTCGCGTGAAGCCCTATTGGATTACCTGAAAGAGCGTCATATTCCAACGACAGCCAGTTTAGAAAAAATTTATAGTCGTGATGAAAACGCATGGCATATTTCTACCGAAGGCGGCGTATTAGAAAGCACATGGAATGCGGCAAACCAAGATTGCTGGGTCTGGACGGTCGATCCGAAAGATGCACCAGATGAAGCAGAGCTAGTGACTGTCGGTGTGAAACAAGGGGAAGTGGTTTCTGTTAACGGCCAAACATTATCTCCGCTGGGATGTCTTGAAGCTTTAAACGTCCTCGGTGCTAAACATGGCGTCGGTCGTATTGATATTGTTGAAAACCGTTTAGTTGGTATGAAGTCTCGTGGCTGTTACGAAACCCCAGGAGGCACCATCATGATGGCTGCTTTACGTGGCATTGAGCAACTCGTTCTCGATCGCGACAGCTTTAAATGGCGTGAGCAACTAGGCTTAGAAATGTCCTACGTGGTTTATGATGGTCGTTGGTTTGCGCCTTTGCGTCATTCACTGCAAGCAGCCAGCAGAATCTTTAGCGCAAGACGTTACTGGTGAAGTGGTTCTGAAATTGTATAAAGGCCAAGTAACTGCTATCCAGAAAAAAGCAGATAACAGCTTATATTCTGAGGAGTTCGCAACATTTGGTGAAGATGAAGTTTATGATCACAGCCATGCTGGTGGCTTTATCCGTTTGTACTCTCTTTCGTCGCGTATTCGTGCGCTAAAAGGACAGAACAAAGCGAAATAGTTTTATTGATGTACACTTCCCGACAGCTATTTGCTGTCGGGTATCACATTTATTTTATCAATCAGATAGGGATCAGTTATGGCACTTTGGGGTGGACGTTTTAGTCAAGAAGCCGATCAGCGGTTTAAACAATTTAATGATTCATTGCGTTTCGATTATCGCTTAGCGCAGCAAGACATTATTGGTTCGGTTGCATGGTCAAAAGCGTTGGTCACTGTTGGGGTGCTATCAGAGGCAGAGCAGCAATCTCTTGAGCAAGCGCTAAATGCCTTATTAAAAGAGGTGCAAGATGATCCTGAGCGCATTTTACAGAGCGATGCCGAGGATATTCATAGCTGGGTTGAAGGTAAACTGATTGATAAAGTAGGTGATTTAGGTAAAAAACTGCACACTGGACGTAGTCGTAACGACCAAGTTGCCACCGATTTAAAATTATGGTGTAAAGATCAAGTCGCGCTATTGTTAGAAGCTGTGGTAGAACTGCAAAAAGCGTTAGTGATCACCGCGGAAAATAACCAAGATGCGGTCATGCCCGGTTATACCCACTTGCAACGTGCACAACCAGTGACTTTTGCTCATTGGTGTTTAGCGTATAGTGAAATGTTAGCGCGTGATGAAAGTCGTCTAAAAGATACATTAAAACGTTTAGATGTTAGTCCGCTAGGTTGTGGGGCTTTAGCGGGAACTGCTTATGATATCGACCGTGAGCAACTGGCATCGTGGCTAGGTTTCTCATCGGCAACGCGTAATAGCCTTGATACAGTTTCAGATAGGGATCATGTTCTCGAATTATTATCCGATGCAAGTATTGGTATGGTGCATTTATCCCGTTTTGCAGAGGATCTCATTTTCTTTAACAGTGGCGAAGCGGGGTTTGTTGAACTTTCAGATAAAGTCACTTCAGGCTCTTCATTAATGCCACAAAAGAAAAATCCTGATGCACTTGAGTTGATCCGTGGTAAGTGTGGTCGTGTACAAGGCGCATTAACAGGAATGATGATGACCTTAAAAGGATTACCGCTAGCCTACAATAAAGATATGCAAGAGGACAAAGAAGGGTTGTTCGACGCTCTTGATACTTGGTTAGACTGTCTCCATATGGCGGCTCTGGTGCTTGATGGTATTCAAATTCGTCGAAATCGTTGTGAAGAAGCCGCAAAACAAGGCTATGCCAATGCTACTGAGCTGGCGGATTACCTTGTTGCTAAAGGCGTTCCTTTCCGTGAAGCTCACCATATTGTCGGCGAGGCGGTGGTTACTGCGATTAGCCAAGGGAAAGCATTGGAAGAGATGGCATTAAGTGATTTGCAAAAATTCAGTGATACTATCCAACTCGATGTGTATCAGATCCTCTCATTGCAATCTTGTCTAGATAAGCGTTTAGCAAAAGGCGGAGTTTCAAAGGAACAAGTCGCTAAGGCAATTACGGAGGCTAAAGCACGTTTAGGGATTTAACTCATTGAATTTGCAAGATAGTGTTTAAAGTGGGATAAAATGGCGGGGTAGATAACTACCCCGTACATGCGATTAAAAGTTTAATACTTAAATATAGTTAATTGTTAAAAGGCCTAACAGTATCCTTTCGCCAATCCAGTTATAAATATAAGCTCCTAGACCATCGTTAATTATTTCCCAATTTTTAGAATCTCATTGTTCCTTAAGATCTCATCTTTCTTGGGTCATATTTGCTTTGTCATTTAAGCAATTAAATATTAACTATCGATTTCAAGAGCCATTCGTACAGGATAGAGCCTGTCAGAACAGTCACTCTAATGTATGCTTATTTTATTGAACCTGTATCAGCAACGCTGAATGCAGGGCGAGTAATAATACCATTAATGAGCAAATAAGACTCTTTTCAGATTTAAGCGTAACGCTTTCATACTTAAAACCTATTGCTGAATTATGGTTTATAACTAACTGTTTTTGATTGCCTTTTACTATATTAGAGGTATTTAACTGAAACCATAGCTAAGCCTTTTTCTTTATTAGTCCAATTAAATTGATAAATGCTGCGGTTGTCTTCAGTTTTCTTCCATTCGCTAGATGGTGATTGCTTTGTATAATTAAAACTTGATGTTTTTACTTTATTCTCTTCACTATTATAACAATTTAATTGAGCATTGTTGTTATTAAAAGAATAGTTGCAAGGAGGATATACAATCATTGCTTTAAATGTAATTGTTGTGCTATTAGTTTTTGCTTGAACGTTAGTTGTAAATAAAGCAGTTGCGATCAGAGCAAAAGATAACGCTGTTTTGATTGTATTCTTAATCATGGTATTAGTCCTCGATATATATTTAAGTAACTTAATTCGCTTATATTGTTTCCACAAGTTTGGATGAAGCGAATTATATAGATTAAAGTTTGCTTTGGGTGTTAATTTTAAAAAGCAAATGTGAGTAAATATATTTGAAATTGATTAATAATATTGATTGTACGCATTCCCTCCCAATTTAGTTAATTAGAGTTTAATTCTGTGTATAATGACTCATTGTAGGTATTTGGCTTTATATGCTTCTTTTTGTCTCCTTTTTGATGGTTTTATCTGTTGGTGCGGAGGTGGTTTTGGTTGTCTTTTTAATTAAAAATATAAAGTAAATTGCAATGATTTTTTATTTATTTTTTAATGGAAATTAATAAAACAATGATAAAAATAAACATAATGTATCTAAATATTTCATCGAGTAAGTGAATTATTAAATTACGCTATCTACGATTTATTCTGTTTTCACTGTAATCAAACGGTGACAGATTGAAATACGCATATTGCGATTAATTGTTTTATTTTTAATTTTTAGATGAAGCTTCTTTATATAACGATAGCGTTATACCTATTCGATAAAAATTGACTGACTAAAATGAAATTGGCCTACTTTTTTGTATTAAACGGTTTATGTGTCGGTGTTGGCCTGCATACTTACACTATCTTGTTTTGCATGATGTCATGTTCTTAGCATAGCGGTGTATCTCATCATGAAAGTGATAGCATCAATCATCGAACTTGGTTTGCTTTTCTATTTGTGACTAAGAGATATCATTAGGGCAGATAATCGTTGCCCAAAACGATGAATGCGTTGTTTATCGAGTAATTCTGTCGTGAGCAAGGCGTTTGAAATCTACTCACTCGATAAATGAATGTGAGTGGGTTTAGTTGATGGCTCAAGGTACGTTGTATGCTTTTCATAGCGTTTCTCCTTTAGCTATACCCACATCAGGTGTTCAGCATTCAAGAAAATCACTATTCCATTAACGTCAACCTTCCTTTTCCTTTTGTGTCTCTATTTTTCTCCTTCTTGTTTACATAAATATAGCTCTATTTGATAAATTTAAAGTCCTTTTAGGTTAATAATATGTTGCAAAATATTGGCGTAAAATATTGAAAATAATTACTTTGATGATGTTTTTGTGGAGTTAAATTTCATTTATTTTTAATAATTTAGTTTGATATTTTATCAATTGTGGTGTTTTTTTGAGCGTAGCCTGAGTAACTAAATCAAAAACAATAATGTAAATAATATGTTGCTATATGATGAATAATTGTTTCTATTTTTTGCATTTAGGGTGAAATTTTATTTCATGCAAAATATAAAAAATAATAATTATTTCAATTAATTATATTATTTTATCCCTGTTTTTTTAATTCATAATTAGTCACTTAAATTTACATTTTGATATAAATTGAATGGGCGAGACAAAATGTCACGTTGCAAATGATGAAGAATTATTGAACATGTCAATTCTAATTGATAGTTAAAAGCATTAGATATCTGGTATACTGATTGGCAGTTTATATTAAGAAGGGCGACAAAATGAACATTCGCGATCTGGAATATTTAGTGGCATTAGCTGAGCATAAGCATTTTCGTCGTGCAGCAGACTCTTGTCATGTGAGTCAACCAACATTGAGTGGCCAAATACGTAAGCTAGAAGAAGAACTTGGGGTTATGTTACTAGAAAGGACTAGCCGCAAGGTTTTATTTACTCAACAAGGATTGCTACTTGTTGAACAAGCAAGGACGATTTTACGCGAAATTAAAGTCTTACAGGAAATGGCGGCTCTACAGGGGGAAAGCATGTCTGGCCCTTTACATATAGGGTTGATCCCAACGATCGCGCCTTATCTTTTGCCCCTTATCATTCCTGAATTGCACAAGCTCTTCCCTAAACTTGAAATTTACCTACATGAAGAACAGACACAGCAACTGTTGGCTCAGTTGGATAGCGGTAAATTAGATTGTGCTATTTTGGCGCAAGTGAAAGAAACAGATCCTTTTATTGTTGTACCCTTGTTTGAAGAGCCAATGAAGCTCGCCATCTATGAAGGTCACTCATGGCAGGGGCGTGACACTATCGAGATGAATGAGCTATCTGGCGAGAAATTATTAATGTTGGAAGATGGCCACTGCTTACGTGACCAAGCGATGGGCTTTTGTTTTCAAGCGGGGGCTAAAGAAGATACACATTTCCGAGCAACAAGCCTAGAAACGCTGAGAAATATGGTGGCAGCAGGAAGTGGAATTACATTATTGCCTGATTTGGCCGTGCCTCATGAATCCTGCCGTGATGGTATTTGCTATCTGAACTGTATTCATCCAGAGCCGAAACGTACAGTAGTATTAGTTTATCGCCCAGGCTCACCGTTACGTGGTCGCTATGAACAGCTTGCTGAGGCTATTTATAATTTGATGAGTAGCTATTACAGTAATAAAGCGCGCTAATAAGTAGGGTGTGGCTAGAGAAGTGATTGCCGTATTAGGTTCGGCAATCACTTAATAGCTTAAAACAGGCGGTTTAAGCCATTTAATGCGGCAACGCGGAATGCTTCTGCCATCGTAGGATAGTTGAAGGTCGTATTCACAAAATACTCGATGGTATTTCCTTCCCCTTTCTGTTCCATAATAGCCTGACCGATATGAATAATTTCAGCGGCTCTTTCCCCGAAACAGTGGATGCCTAAAATTTGCAATGTTTCACGGTGGAATAAGATCTTCAAACTGCCCACGTTCATACCTGCAATTTGGGCGCGTGCTAAATGTTTAAATTGAGCGCGTCCGACTTCATAGGGGATCTTCATCGCTGTCAATTCTTGCTCTGTTTTACCAACAGAACTAATTTCAGGGATGGTATAGATGCCGGTAGGAATATCTTCAACTAAGTGTGCATTACCTAAGTCTTCTGCTATAGCTCGAGCGGCAATACGACCTTGGTCATAGGCAGCAGATGCAAGGCTTGGATAGCCAATAACATCACCAACAGCATAAATATGTTCATTAGAAGTGCGGTAAGCGCTATCGACTTTAATCAAGCCACGGTTATCTGCTTCAATACCCACATTCGCTAAACCTAACTTATCCGTATTCCCCGTGCGACCATTCGCATACAGTAAACAGTCTGCTTTGACTTTTTTGCCTGATTTAAGATGGACAATCACGCCATCAGGAACACCTTCAATTTTTTCATACTCTTCATTATGACGAATAACGATACCGCTATTCCAGAAGTGATAAGAAAGTGCATCTGACATTTCTTGATCTAAAAAGGCAAGTAAGTGATCGCGTGTGTTGATTAAATCAACTTTGACACCTAACCCGCGAAAGATAGACGCATATTCACAACCAATCACCCCTGCACCATAAATAATCACGTGGCGTGGTTCATGGGTTAGATTTAGGATGGTATCACTGTTGTAAATACGAGAGTGGTTAAAATCGACATCGGATGGGCAATAAGGACGCGACCCTGTCGCAATTACGATATTATCTGCACTGAGAACATCGCAACTACCGTCGGAATAGCGAACACTCACATGGCGTTCATCAATAAAAGTGGCTTCACCAGAGAACATTTGGCAGCCATTACGCTCATAAAAACCTTGGCGCATACGCGTTTGTTGACTGATCACGCTTTCAGCATGCTTGAGGATTTCAGAGAAAGAGGAGCGTAAGGAGCGAGAATTATCGCTGTAGAGTGGATTTTGGTTAAATTCGATAATTCGGCTAACTGCATGGCGGAGGGCTTTGGAGGGAATGGTTCCCCAGTGGGTACAGCCACCGCCGACACTATCATAACGTTCTATGACGGCGACGTTTTTTCCTTGCTTCACCAGTCCCATGGCGGCGCCTTCTCCACCCGGCCCGGAACCAATGACAATTGCATCAAAATGGATGTGTTGCATGAGGTAAGACCTGCTCTAAAACAAAATGACAACATGATGTTAGCATATCCGCCGATTATTTACCCGCTTTACTCATGTACTTTTAATTAATGGCTTTATTTAATGTTTTTATTTTGAAGCGTATTCACAAAAAAGCTTTTTTATTGCTTAGCGAGTTCTCTAACCAAATGACGGGAAATTAAGCACGGTTCTACGAATAAAAAGCCTTCACCTATTGAAAAATGATTTAGTGAAATTCTGAAAAGCGGTAATCTGTACACTTAATCGCTTTTTCCCTCAAACAGCCTAATAAATTTGAGGTATGCTAGAGAGGTGGTCACACCCAAGTTTTCATATTTTGGTATATTAATGGCTGTTTAATGACATAGAAATCAGGATCACCGTGAGCAATCATATTGGCGTTAGAGCAAAACAGAAAGAAAAAACTCGTCGTTCGCTCATTGAAGCCGCATTTAGCCAATTAAGTGCAGAACGTAGTTTTACAAGCCTTAGCTTACGCGAAGTTGCGCGTGAGGCAGGTATTGCACCCACTTCATTTTATCGTCATTTCAAAGACGTTGATGAGTTAGGGCTGACTATGGTTGATGAAAGTGGTTTGATGTTACGCCAGCTTATGCGACAAGCAAGGCAGCGTATCGCGAAGGGCGGTAGTGTGATCCGAACGTCAATCTCAACTTTTATGGAATTTATCGGTAATAACCCCAATGCCTTTAGGTTATTATTGCGAGAGCGCTCTGGTACTTCTGCTGAGTTTCGTGCTGCAGTTGCACGGGAAATCCAACATTTTATTGCTGAATTAGCAGATTACCTTGAACAAGAAAGCCATATGCCACGCTATTTTACAGAGCTACAAGCAGAGTCTATGGTGACCATCGTGTTTAGCGCGGGTGCAGAAGCGCTTGATATCGATGAAGAAAAAAGGCGGCATCTGGAAGAACGGCTTGTACTTCAGTTACGCATGATCGCAAAAGGTGCGTATTACTGGTATCGCCGTGAACAAGAAAAACAAAATCAAACTGACCCCGATCTCACTAAATAATATAAGGAGAATCAATGACGGAACACAATCGCAATGAGAAAAGCACGTTACTATTAGCATTAGTGATTGGCTTATCAACTCACGGAACTTTCTCTGCTCTGTTTAACTCCTTAGTAGAGTTTTCTATTTTCCCTGTTATTAGTTTAATCGTCGCAATTTATTGTTTACATCAACGTTATTTGCATCATGCGATGCCTATCGGTCTACCTAAGTTTGTTGTAGGTAACTTTTTCTTAGGGCTATTTGCTTATGCAGCTATCTTACGAGTGCAACATCCAGACGTAGGTTCGAGTTTTATTCCTTCAATCATTATTGTCGCTCTCGCGTTGTGGATGTACACAAGTTGGAAGGCGCGTAAACAAGAACAAAAAGAGCTTGCAGAAGAAAACGAAGCTGAAGTTTAATCGCGTTTCCAAACCGCTCTAACCAATAACGCCGCTATGCCAACATTGCGGCGTTTGTGTATTTTATGGGAGCAAAACACGAATAATTTCTTAACCAAATTTTCATCTTCCACTCGCAATAAAATAATCGTCAGTTAGCTACGGTGTATATTAAAAATAGCAAGGTTGCCACCTGACTTAATGAATAAAAACAACAGGTGGCAAGTAAGATTTAGCGGCGTGTCAGCAGCACACCACTTTCCATATGATGGGTATATGGGAATTGGTCAAATAGAGCGAGTTTTTTGATTTGATGGGTCGCATTCAGGACAGACAAATTATCGCATAGGGTTTCCGGATTACAGGAAATATAGAGAATATTGTCATATTCTTGCACAAGCTGAACGGTTTTATCATCTAACCCGCTTCTTGGTGGGTCAACAAATATGGTGTTGCATTGGTAATCTGCTAGGTTAATGCCATCGAGTCTTTTAAATTCACGCACTCCTCGCATGGCTTGTGTAAAGTCTTCTGCTGACATGCGAATAATTTGTACATTATCGATTTGGTTTGCCGCAATATTATATTGCGCGGCTGCTACCGATGGCTTGGCTATTTCAGTGGCTAAGACTCGTTCAAAGTTTTGTGCTAAAGCCAGTGAAAAGTTGCCATTTCCACAATAAAGCTCCAGTAGATCGCCAGTTGCCCCTTGAGTGGCATCAATCGCCCATTCCAACATTTTAATGTTTACTTGAGCGTTTGGCTGAGTAAAGCTATTTTCTACTTGGCGATAAATCATATTTTTGCCATTCACCGGCAAAATTTCATCAACATAATCGTTGTCTAACATGATTTTGGTTTTTGAAGCGCGGCCGATAAGCTGTAAATCAAAACCTTTATTGATTAACGTTGTTTTTAATTGTTTGGCTGCTTCAATCCACTCTTCAGTGAGTTTTTTATGGTAAAGCAAAGAGACAATTAATTTATTACTCAGCGTCGAGAGATAATCAATTTGGAAAAGTTTATGGCGTAAAAGCGCATTTTCTTTTATCAGTGGCAAAATTTCAGCCATGATATTGTTGATCAGTTGGCTTGCTACAGGAAATTGATCGATACGCACACGCTCTTTAGTCTCTTTATCAAACATGATGTGAAATAAGTCATCACCATCATGCCATACTCGAAATTCTGCGCGCATACGATAATGAGATTCTGGTGAGGTAAATACCTCAGGTTCCATTGCCGTATAGGGGGCCATCATCGTTTTCAGACGTTCTACTTTTTCTGCAAGTTGCAGTTCATAGTGTTCAGTATTCATTAGTGTGGCCCTATTCATAGAAAACAGTAAAAAAATAACATCAGGGGCGAAATTGTAGGGCAAGTGGGGCAGATGTCCAGTTTTTGATTCCACATCGCATAGACACATACCTTCAATCCATTTAGGATAATGCGACTATGGTCGTAAAGAGTAAATAGGGAACTCGGTGTAAGTCCGAGACTGACGCGCAGCGGTGATGAAGGAAAAAAGAGATACAACACTGTTATTAATTAATGGGAAGTTGCCTCTATAGTTAACTTTTACCCAGATGGGTATGACTTCTCAGTCCGAAGACCTGCCATAGTTTAATCGCTTTGTTGGATATTAGCGCGGATCTGATATTCGGCCTCGCGGAATTTTAATCTCATTGATATTCCGGATTTATTATAATGAATAAGAGTAAGTTACTACCGCTATCGGTTGCTGCTATGGCAGTGTTGTGTGGTATTTCTTCTTTAGCAAGCGCAAACAATAAATCAGATGAAATGGTGGTGTCAGCGAATCGCTTTGAGCAGCCCATTTCATCAATACTGGCCCCTGTGACGGTCGTTACGCGTGAAGACATTGATCATTGGCAGTCTAATACTGTGATTGATGTATTAAGGCGGCTACCGGGTGTGGATATTGCGCAGTATGGTGGTATAGGACAGCAGAGCTCCCTCTTTATTAGAGGCTCAGAGTCTCGCCATGTATTGGTATTAATTGATGGTGTTCGTTTAAACCAAGCGGGTATTTCTGGCTCATCAGATATGAGCCAAATTCCTATCTCTTTAGTTCAGCGAATCGAATATATTCGTGGAGCAAGATCGGCTGTTTATGGCTCGGATGCAATTGGTGGTGTTGTTAATATTATTACTCGCCGAGATAATGTAGGAACCACATTAAATGCGGGTATTGGTTCTTATGGTTATCAGAATTATAACGGCTCAACTCAACAGAAAATCGGTGAAAATACAACAGTAACCGCTGCCGCAGCTTATACCTATACAAAAGGATTTGATCTAGCACCTAAGGACGTTAGTCCACGTGACTACGATAAAGATGGTTTTCTTAATAAATCATTATGGCTAGGTGTGGAGCATCAGTTATCATCTGAAATATCAGCTTATGCGAGAGCATATGGATATGATAATAGAACTCGTTATGATGCCTCTGAATACTCAGGTGTGCGGGTAGATACCCGTAAACTTTATAGCCGTACATATGAAACTGGGGTTAAATATCATCAAAACCAATACTCAACCTCACTATCCGGAAGCTATAGTTACGTTAAAGATTACAATTTTGATCCAAGGCAAGGGCAGTATGCTAGCTCTTCTAATCTAGATGAATCAAAGCAGTATAATATTCAGTGGGGTAACAATTATCGTTTAGATAAAGGTAATATTAGTGCGGGTATTGATTATCAGCGTCAAAGCATAGAGCCTAATGGCTATGCTTTAATAACTAAAAAAGAAACCATGAATAACACGGGGCTCTATTTGACAGGGCAATACTCGTTTGTTGATTCTGTTATAGCTGAAGCCGCCGTTCGCACGGATCATCATTCAGAATTTAATTGGCATACGTCATGGCAATCAGGGCTGAGCTGGGAATTTTATGATGGGTATAAACTGGTTGGATCATACGCAACAGCATATAAAGCACCTAATCTAAGTCAACTGTACGCATATTCTTCATCAAATTGGGGAACAACAAAAGGTAATCCGAACTTAAAACCAGAAGAAAGTAAGCAGTGGGAAATTGGTGTTGAAGGAATAACGGGACCGCTATTCTGGCAAATTAATGCTTATCATAATGATATTGATAACCTGATTGAATATAAATATGGCGATTTTATCAGTACATATGAAAATATTGGAAAAGCAGAAATTAAAGGTATCGAGTGGGTTGGTGAATTTAGCACTGGTTTTTTACATCATCAATTAACATACCAATATGTCGATCCCAGAAATAAAAAGACGAACAAAGTATTGGAGCGCCGAGCTAAGCAACAAGTGAAATACCAATTAGATTGGAATATTGCTGAGGTAGATATGGGGCTAACTTATCACTATATAGGTTCGCGTTATGATAATGACTTTTCCCAATCACCATCAAAACGTCTAAAACAAGGGGGGGTTAGCCTTTGGGATCTCACGGCGGCATATCCAATCACTTCACAGCTTACAATTCGTGGTAAAATAGCTAATATGTTCGATAAAGACTATGAGACCGCGTATGGTTATCGCACCGCTGGAAGAGAATATTTCCTTACAGGAAGCTACAACTTCTAATCACAACCTATCTATTCGCCCGACCATCCTTGTGTTTGATTCAGGGGTGGGGGGGCTATCTGTATATCGGGAAGTCAAAAAATTACTCCCTAACGCACATTATATATATGCATTCGATAATGAAGCCTTCCCCTATGGCGAAAAGAGTGAAGAATTTATTATCGATAGGGTGTATCAACTCGTTGATGCTATTGCGAAAAAACACCCTTTAACGATAGCAATTATTGCCTGTAATACAGCCAGTACCGTGAGCTTACCGAACCTTAGAGCCCATTTTCGTTTCCCAGTGGTTGGTGTCGTGCCAGCAATTAAACCTGCGACTAAATTAACGCGAAATGGTGTTGTTGGATTGCTTGCAACCAAAGGAACGGTGAATCGCGAATATACTAAAGAGCTAATTGAACGGTTTGCAACAGATTGCAAAGTGCTCTCGCTGGGTTCTGCCGACCTTGTTCAACTAGCGGAAAGAAAATTACATGGCGAACAAATTCCGCTAGATGAAATTGCCAATGCAGTGAAGCCATGGTTAAGAATGCCTGAACCTCCTGATACGGTGATCTTGGGTTGTACGCATTTCCCTCTATTAATAGAAGAACTCGAACAAGTGCTACCAGATGGCACAAGATTTGTTGATTCAGGGGCGGCGATCGCGAGACGTGCGGTTTGGCTGATTAATAATCAAGCAGAAGAAGTGATTGATAGTCAAGAAAAAGACTTTGCATATTGCCTTTTAATGAATGATACCGCTTTAGCATTACAACCTGTATTAGCCGCCGAAGGGTTCAATAGGCTACAAAAACTGGTGATTTAAGCTAAATTTGATGGTAATCTGAGCAAACGAAAAAAAAACGTAAAAAAGGGGTTGCCAGAATTTTCTGACTCCCTATAATGCGCCTCCACTGACCGACGATGAGCCGACATTGAATGTGATGGCAAGCCCAACAGGGTAACGAAGGCAGGCGAGAGATTCTGAAAAGAATAAGCGAAAAAAAGCTTGACTCTCGATGAGGAAAGCGTAATATACGCCACCTCGCGACAACGACCTAACTGGTTAATATCGAAAGATAAAGTCGCAACGCTCTTTAACAATTTATCAGACAATCTGTGTGGGCACTCACAGGACACTATCAAAAAAATATTTGATTTTAAAGTCTTGAAGAGTGACTAACACGTTAATTCATATATGAAAGAATGTAGTCAGTTTAATTCTTTGAGCATCAAACGCTTTTAATTGAAGAGTTTGATCATGGCTCAGATTGAACGCTGGCGGCAGGCCTAACACATGCAAGTCGAGCGGTAACAGGGGAAGCTTGCTTCTCGCTGACGAGCGGCGGACGGGTGAGTAATGTATGGGGATCTGCCCGATAGAGGGGGATAACTACTGGAAACGGTGGCTAATACCGCATAATCTCTTAGGAGCAAAGCAGGGGACCTTCGGGCCTTGCGCTATCGGATGAACCCATATGGGATTAGCTAGTAGGTAAGGTAATGGCTTACCTAGGCGACGATCCCTAGCTGGTCTGAGAGGATGATCAGCCACACTGGGACTGAGACACGGCCCAGACTCCTACGGGAGGCAGCAGTGGGGAATATTGCACAATGGGCGCAAGCCTGATGCAGCCATGCCGCGTGTATGAAGAAGGCCCTAGGGTTGTAAAGTACTTTCAGTCGGGAGGAAGGCGTTGATGTTAATACCATCAACGATTGACGTTACCGACAGAAGAAGCACCGGCTAACTCCGTGCCAGCAGCCGCGGTAATACGGAGGGTGCAAGCGTTAATCGGAATTACTGGGCGTAAAGCGCACGCAGGCGGTTAATTAAGTTAGATGTGAAATCCCCGGGCTTAACCTGGGAATGGCATCTAAGACTGGTTAGCTAGAGTCTTGTAGAGGGGGGTAGAATTCCATGTGTAGCGGTGAAATGCGTAGAGATGTGGAGGAATACCGGTGGCGAAGGCGGCCCCCTGGACAAAGACTGACGCTCAGGTGCGAAAGCGTGGGGAGCAAACAGGATTAGATACCCTGGTAGTCCACGCTGTAAACGATGTCGATTTGGAGGTTGTTCCCTAGAGGAGTGGCTTCCGGAGCTAACGCGTTAAATCGACCGCCTGGGGAGTACGGCCGCAAGGTTAAAACTCAAATGAATTGACGGGGGCCCGCACAAGCGGTGGAGCATGTGGTTTAATTCGATGCAACGCGAAGAACCTTACCTACTCTTGACATCCAGAGAATTGAGCAGAGATGCTTTAGTGCCTTCGGGAGCTCTGAGACAGGTGCTGCATGGCTGTCGTCAGCTCGTGTTGTGAAATGTTGGGTTAAGTCCCGCAACGAGCGCAACCCTTATCCTTTGTTGCCAGCGATTCGGTCGGGAACTCAAAGGAGACTGCCGGTGATAAACCGGAGGAAGGTGGGGATGACGTCAAGTCATCATGGCCCTTACGAGTAGGGCTACACACGTGCTACAATGGCGTATACAAAGAGAAGCGACCTCGCGAGAGCAAGCGGAACTCATAAAGTACGTCGTAGTCCGGATTGGAGTCTGCAACTCGACTCCATGAAGTCGGAATCGCTAGTAATCGTAGATCAGAATGCTACGGTGAATACGTTCCCGGGCCTTGTACACACCGCCCGTCACACCATGGGAGTGGGTTGCAAAAGAAGTAGGTAGCTTAACCTTCGGGAGGGCGCTTACCACTTTGTGATCCATGACTGGGGTGAAGTCGTAACAAGGTAACCGTAGGGGAACCTGCGGTTGGATCACCTCCTTACCGTTGAAGTGTTTTGTGAAGTGTTCACACAGATTGTCTGATGAAAAGTAGAGCAATAGGCTATACGTGGGAGACTTATTCAAAAGAATAGGGCTTACATGAAATGGGCCACAACGGTGTTGTGCAATATTTTATGTCCCCTTCGTCTAGAGGCCTAGGACACCGCCCTTTCACGGCGGTAACAGGGGTTCGAATCCCCTAGGGGACGCCAATTGCGCCGATATCGAGTGAAAGACGATGTCCTCAATAATGATTAAGCTAATTCAGTGAGTTAGCTTAACAATTATGCTCTTTAACAATCTGGAACAAGCTGAAAATTGAAACAACGCACATTGTTTATCGCTTAAACAATGTGAGAGTCTCTCAAAATTTCAAACCTGAAATTTTCGGTCATTCAAACGAGTGGCATGAGCGAGCAGGGCGAAATTCAAGGCGGACAGCGCACAGCAAACGCAGCGTACAGGAGTACGTGTGCATTGCGAGCACTGCCCAACGCAGAAGTTCACCACGCACAGCCATGACAGTCAGGTGATCGTTGAAACAATTTCGGGTTGTGAGGTTAAGCGACTAAGCGTACACGGTGGATGCCTAGGCAATCAGAGGCGATGAAGGACGTGCTAATCTGCGAAAAGCGTCGGTAAGGTGATATGAACCGTTATAACCGACGATGTCCGAATGGGGAAACCCAGTGCAATTCGTTGCACTATCGTTTGATGAATCCATAGTCAAACGAGGCGAACCGGGGGAACTGAAACATCTCAGTACCCCGAGGAAAAGAAATCAACCGAGATTCCCCTAGTAGCGGCGAGCGAACGGGGAGCAGCCCAGAGTCTTAATCAGCATCAGCATCAGGAGAACGGTCTGGAAAGGCCGGCAATAAAGGGTGATAGCCCCGTATCCGAAGGTGTTGGTGTTGTGAACTCGACGAGTAGGGCGGGACACGTGTTATCCTGTCTGAATATGGGGGGACCATCCTCCAAGGCTAAATACTCCTGATTGACCGATAGTGAACCAGTACCGTGAGGGAAAGGCGAAAAGAACCCCGGCGAGGGGAGTGAAATAGAACCTGAAACCGTGTACGTACAAGCAGTGGGAGCCTTGATTTATCAGGGTGACTGCGTACCTTTTGTATAATGGGTCAGCGACTTATATTCTGTAGCAAGGTTAACCGAATAGGGGAGCCGTAGGGAAACCGAGTCTTAACTGGGCGAATGAGTTGCAGGGTATAGACCCGAAACCCGGTGATCTAGCCATGGGCAGGTTGAAGGTTGGGTAACACTAACTGGAGGACCGAACCGACTAATGTTGAAAAATTAGCGGATGACTTGTGGCTGGGGGTGAAAGGCCAATCAAACCGGGAGATAGCTGGTTCTCCCCGAAAGCTATTTAGGTAGCGCCTCGTGAACTCATCTTCGGGGTAGAGCACTGTTTCGGCTAGGGGGTCATCCCGACTTACCAACCCGATGCAAACTACGAATACCGAAGAATGTTATCACGGGAGACACACGGCGGGTGCTAACGTTCGTCGTGAAGAGGGAAACAACCCAGACCGCCAGCTAAGGTCCCAAAGTCATGGTTAAGTGGGAAACGAAGTGGGAAGGCTCAGACAGCCAGGATGTTGGCTTAGAAGCAGCCATCATTTAAAGAAAGCGTAATAGCTCACTGGTCGAGTCGGCCTGCGCGGAAGATGTAACGGGGCTAAACCATGCACCGAAGCTGCGGCAGCGACATGTAAATGTTGTTGGGTAGGGGAGCGTTCTGTAAGCCTGTGAAGGTGTGCTGCGAGGCATGCTGGAGGTATCAGAAGTGCGAATGCTGACATAAGTAACGATAATGCGGGTGAAAAACCCGCACGCCGGAAGACCAAGGGTTCCTGTCCAACGTTAATCGGGGCAGGGTGAGTCGACCCCTAAGGCGAGGCAGAAATGCGTAGTCGATGGGAAACAGGTTAATATTCCTGTACTGGTGATAATTGCGATGGGGGGACGGAGAAGGCTAGGCTGGCCGGGCGACGGTTGTCCCGGTTTAAGGATGTAGGTGGGTGAATTAGGCAAATCCGGTTCGCTATACACTGAGGTCTGATGACGAGTCACTACGGTGGCGAAGTAGCTCATGCCCCGCTTCCAGGAAAAGCCTCTAAGCTCTAGATTATCATTAATCGTACCCCAAACCGACACAGGTGGTCAGGTAGAGAATACTCAGGCGCTTGAGAGAACTCGGGTGAAGGAACTAGGCAAAATGGTGCCGTAACTTCGGGAGAAGGCACGCTGGCATTAGGTGAAGTGGTTTACCCATGGAGCTGAAGCCAGTCGCAGATACCAGCTGGCTGCAACTGTTTATTAAAAACACAGCACTGTGCAAACACGAAAGTGGACGTATACGGTGTGACGCCTGCCCGGTGCTGGAAGGTTAATTGATGGGGTTATCCGTAAGGAGAAGCTCTTGATCGAAGCCCCAGTAAACGGCGGCCGTAACTATAACGGTCCTAAGGTAGCGAAATTCCTTGTCGGGTAAGTTCCGACCTGCACGAATGGCGTAATGATGGCCAGGCTGTCTCCACCCGAGACTCAGTGAAATTGAACTCGCTGTGAAGATGCAGTGTACCCGCGGCAAGACGGAAAGACCCCGTGAACCTTTACTATAGCTTGACACTGAACATTGAGCCTTGATGTGTAGGATAGGTGGGAGGCTTTGAAGTGTGGACGCCAGTCTGCATGGAGCCAACCTTGAAATACCACCCTTTAATGTTTGATGTTCTAACGTCGCCCCATAATCTGGGGTGCGGACAGTGTCTGGTGGGTAGTTTGACTGGGGCGGTCTCCTCCCAAAGCGTAACGGAGGAGCACGAAGGTTGGCTAAGCATGGTCGGACATCATGCGGTTAGTGCAAAGGCATAAGCCAGCTTGACTGCGAGAGTGACGGCTCGAGCAGGTACGAAAGTAGGTCTTAGTGATCCGGTGGTTCTGAATGGAAGGGCCATCGCTCAACGGATAAAAGGTACTCCGGGGATAACAGGCTGATACCGCCCAAGAGTTCATATCGACGGCGGTGTTTGGCACCTCGATGTCGGCTCATCACATCCTGGGGCTGAAGTAGGTCCCAAGGGTATGGCTGTTCGCCATTTAAAGTGGTACGCGAGCTGGGTTTAGAACGTCGTGAGACAGTTCGGTCCCTATCTGCCGTGGGCGTTGGAAGATTGAAAGGGGCTGCTCCTAGTACGAGAGGACCGGAGTGGACGCACCGCTGGTGTTCGGGTTGTCATGCCAATGGCACTGCCCGGTAGCTAAGTGCGGAAGAGATAACCGCTGAAAGCATCTAAGCGGGAAACTTGCCTTGAGATGAGTCTTCCCTGACTCTTTAAGGGTCCTAAAGGAACGTTTAAGACGAAGACGTTGATAGGCTGGGTGTGTAAGCGTAGCGATACGTTGAGCTAACCAGTACTAATGAACCGTGAGGCTTAACCTGACAACACCGAAGGTGTTTTAGAGAGACGAAGAGACGAATTGTTGAAGCGCACGAGATAGAGTGGTGCGAAAAAATCAGCTTGTTCAAGATTGCAGTTCTGGTTTGCGGTGTAGACGCGAACGGGAACGAACCGAATTTGTCTGGCGGCAATAGCGCGGTGGTCCCACCTGACCCCATGCCGAACTCAGCAGTGAAACGCCGTAGCGCCGATGGTAGTGTGGGGTCTCCCCATGTGAGAGTAGGGAACTGCCAGACATCAAATTTAAAGGTTGTGTCAGTACTGACTGACCGCACCATATTGCTGATATGGCTCAGTTGGTAGAGCACACCCTTGGTAAGGGTGAGGTCCCCAGTTCGAATCTGGGTATCAGCACCATGAATTTATCAGTATTAAAAAAGAATTTACCTAGCGGCAATAGCGCGGTGGTCCCACCTGACCCCATGCCGAACTCAGTAGTGAAACGCCGTAGCGCCGATGGTAGTGTGGGGCTTCCCCATGTGAGAGTAGGGAACTGCTAGGTTTTAAACATAGAAAAGCCACCTTAGGGTGGCTTTTTGCTATTTAGCCCCATTCAAATTCTTCTGTATCTTCTTTTTTCTTGTTCCTGACACATTGCCATTTCAACCTAATACTCCTAATGTCATGAGAGGCATCTCATTATTTAATGATTCTCGCGGGTCAGCCTGATAGACTTAGCTCATCTTTATTGGTTATCTATTGAAGGCTGCAATGAACCCATCCCTTGAATTAAAACCGTTTAATACTCTCGGTATTGAAGCACAAGCAAAGTCAGTTTGTATTGCTGGATCAGCAGAAGAGATTTATCAGCAATGGCTTAATGCGCAAAAACAGCAGTTACCTGTTTTGATCCTTGGAGGGGGAAGTAATGTGTTATTTATTGAAGACTTTGATGGTGCGGTAATTCTCAATCGTATTAGAGGCATTACTATCACAGAGACCCCAGAATATTGGCATGTGTATTCTGCGGCAGGTGAGAACTGGCATCAATTTATTGAATATTTAATGGGTAAAGGTATCTATGGTGCTGAAAATTTAGCCTTGATACCTGGCTGTGTAGGCTCTGCACCAATTCAAAACATAGGCGCTTATGGTGTTGAGCTGAAGGATTTATGTGAGTATGTTGATACTCTGAACCTCCAAACTGGTAAGACAGAAAGGATAGAGGCTGAAGCCTGCCATTTTGGCTACCGTGATAGTATCTTTAAGCATGACTATCAGCATTCTCATGTGATTATTGGGGTTGGTTTGAAGTTTGCTAAACAATGGTCACCTAAACTCACCTATGGGGATTTAGCACTCTTAGATGCCGAAACAGTGACTCCACAGCAAGTGTTTGATGCCGTATGCCAGACGCGGAAAGCAAAATTACCTGATCCCGCCGTGACGGGCAATGTGGGAAGCTTCTTTAAAAATCCAATTATTACAGCAGATAAAGCGCATCAAATAAAACAACGTTTTCCAACTTGCCCACAGTATACCCAAGAAGATGGCTCAATAAAGGTTGCTGCGGGCTGGTTGATAGACCAATGTGGGTTGAAAGGCTATGAATTAGGTGGCGCTGCTGTACATACACGGCAGGCTTTAGTCCTCATTAATAAATGCCATGCGACAGGGCGTGATATTGTTGACTTAGCTAAATATGTCAGCCAAACCGTGCATAAGCATTTTGGTATCATGCTTGAGCCAGAAGTGAGGTTTATTGGTAAACATGGCGAAATTAACCCTATGGACTGCATTTTATGAAAGAAACCAGTACACCGCTACAATTGATAGAGATCTTATCTGATGCTCAAATCCACTCAGGCCAACAGCTAGGCGATACATTAGGGATGACACGAGCAGGGATTAATAAACATATTAAAACACTGCGTTCATGGGGCATTGAAGTGCAAACTATCGCAGGTAAAGGCTATAAATTGCCCCATACGCTTAATTTGCTCAATGGTGAGTTAATTAAGCAATATATTCAGGGCAGTGATGTGATTGTGGAGCCTGTCATTGATTCAACAAATCAGTATATGCTTGAAAGAATTTCGAGCTTAAAATCAGGCGATACATGTCTGGCGGAGTACCAAAGTGCGGGGAGAGGTCGACGCGGGCGGCAATGGATTTCACCATTTGGTTGTAATCTATATCTATCGATGTACTGGAAGCTTGATCAAGGGCCGGCAGCTGCAGTCGGACTAAGTTTAGTTGTGGGGATCATAATTGCTGAAACCTTAAATAAACTAAGCAGGGGTAAAGTAAAAGTAAAATGGCCTAATGATCTTTATCTTAATGATAAAAAACTAGCAGGTATACTTGTGGAATTAACAGGAAAAACAGGTGATGCCGCACATATCATTATTGGCATTGGAATTAATATTGGTATGGAAAAAAAAGAATGTAGATAAAGAGGGTACAATTAATCAGGAGTGGGCCTCATTAATTGATGAAGTAGAAAATATAGAAAGAAATAAATTGTCTGCTGATATTATTAATGCACTGAAAAAAGCATTAGTTTTATTTGAGAAGGAAGGATTAGTTCCCTTTTTGGAGCGTTGGTTTGAATTAGATAACTTCTTGGGAAGGAAGGTTAAGTTGTTGATTGGTGATAAAATTATCACCGGTGTGGAAAAAGGAATAAATCAACAAGGTGCTCTTTTATTACAACAGGATAATGGTGAAATTATTCCTTATATCGGTGGGGAAATATCACTAAGATCTAACGAAAAATAATAAAATGATGCCGGTAAGTTATACCGGCATATAGTGTTTATTTTCTAAGCCTAACATTCTGGATAGAATGGTTTTCGCCTTTGGTCATTATTAAACTTGCACGTTCTTTCGTGGGTAAAATATTTTCTTTTAGGTTTAAACCATTAATTTCATCCCAAATAGAGCCTGCAATTTTAACGGCTTCTTCTTCGCTTAATTTAGAATAATTGTGGAAGTAGGAATCAGGATCGGAAAATGCCCCTTGGCGGAACTTTAGGAACCGACCAATATACCACTGCTTTAATAATTCAGGGTCTGCATCCACGTAGATAGAGAAATCAACAAAGTCTGAGACAAACACATGATGTGGGTCATGTGGATAGTCCATATCACTCTGTAGCACGTTTAAGCCTTCTAGAATTAGGATATCAGGCTGATCAATAACCTGTTGTTGGTCAGGCACAATATCATAAGTAAGATGTGAGTAGACCGGTGCAACAACGTTACGCGCCCCTGATTTTATCTGCGACACGAAATTCACGAGTCTTCGCATATCGTAAGACTGAGGAAAACCCTTTTTCTTCATGATATTTCGATCTTTGAGTACCTGATTAGGATACAAAAAAACCATCTGTCGTGATTAAATCAACTTTTCTATGCTCAGGCCAACGTGTTAATAAGGCCTGTAATAGACGAGCCGTTGTGCTCTTGCCTACAGCAACACTGCCTGCAATCCCAATAATATAGGGAACCTTTGCTCCATTTGTTCCTAAGAACTGCTCTAATACAGCCTGACGGCGCAAATTGGAGCTAATATAAAAATTGAGTAAACGAGATAATGGTAGGTAGATTTCAATAACATCTTCCATCGAGAGTTCTTCATTAATACCTTTTAACTCTATCAATTCGCTAGACGTTAATGTCAAAGGGACTGAATCACGTAATGTTGCCCAATGTTCCCTATCAAACTCTAAGTATGGCGTAGTAATAAAATTCTCTGTCTGTTTCATAAACCAACATCTGCCTATTCTATGCAGGTTGGACAGGTTGCCTAAACACCCGTATCCGTAAAATTAAGTTGCATCATAGCGAGTGAAAGATAGTAGGCGTAGAACTTTTTATGTTTTATGTGAATTTTTTTTGACGAAGGCTGTAAAAATAGAACGAGTTGCTGAAAAAAGCAGCGGTTAGAAAGAGGGAACGAAGATACAGAACATCATTTTTTGCTCTAGAAAATGGCCTAAGTCACTTTTTAATGATGCAAGGGCTCTTTACTGATTAAATAATAATGGATTATAGTGGTGTTCTGCTGTAGATGTTTTAAGCTGAATATAGCGAAAAAAGCAGCAAAATCGCAAAAAGTGCATAAAATGTGAGCAAGCGAACAAAAAATTAAAATTTTTTGTTGCAAGTCGCGCTCACTCTTCCTAGAATGCGCAGCACTTGATGCCGGCATAGCTCAGTTGGTAGAGCAACTGACTTGTAATCAGTAGGTCCCGAGTTCGACTCTTGGTGCCGGCACCAATTAACAATTTGGATAGGTGGGATACCCAAGCGGCCAAAGGGAGCAGACTGTAAATCTGCCGTCACAGACTTCGAAGGTTCGAATCCTTCTCCCACCACCATCTCCTGAAGAACTTTTCAAAAAAGTTTATTCAGGTTACATTTAGCAGCTGATAACTCAGGTAGCCGAGTTCATTGCGGGCATCGTATAATGGCTATTACCTCAGCCTTCCAAGCTGATGATGCGGGTTCGATTCCCGCTGCCCGCTCCAAGATGTGCTGATATAGCTCAGTTGGTAGAGCACACCCTTGGTAAGGGTGAGGTCGGCAGTTCGAATCTGCCTATCAGCACCACTTCCCTTATGTTCTCAATTATCTCCCTGATTTGTCTCCTGTAAAAAGCAAGCAAATAAATTTTAACTGCTTGGTTGATGTGGTGTAGCCACCGATTCCGTGTCTTAGAGGGACAATCTAATGTCTAAAGAAAAATTTGAACGTTCAAAACCGCACGTTAACGTTGGTACAATCGGCCACGTTGACCACGGTAAAACTACCCTGACAGCAGCAATCACTACTGTTCTGGCAAAAACTTACGGCGGTAGCGCTCGTGCATTCGATCAAATCGATAACGCACCAGAAGAAAAAGCGCGTGGTATCACCATCTCTACTTCTCACGTAGAGTACGATACACCAACTCGCCACTACGCACACGTAGACTGCCCAGGACACGCCGACTATGTTAAAAACATGATCACGGGTGCTGCTCAGATGGACGGTGCAATCCTAGTTGTTGCGGCAACAGATGGCCCAATGCCACAAACTCGTGAGCACATCCTGTTAGGTCGTCAGGTTGGCGTTCCTTACATCATCGTGTTCCTGAACAAATGTGACATGGTAGACGACGAAGAGCTGCTGGAACTGGTTGAAATGGAAGTTCGTGAACTTCTGTCTCAATACGATTTCCCAGGTGATGACACTCCAGTTATCCGTGGTTCAGCGCTGAAAGCGTTGGAAGGCAACCCAGAGTGGGAAGCGAAAATCGTTGAACTAGCAGAAGCACTGGACAGCTACATCCCAGAGCCAGAGCGTGCAATTGACAAGCCATTCCTGCTGCCAATCGAAGACGTATTCTCAATCTCAGGTCGTGGTACAGTAGTCACAGGCCGTGTTGAGCGTGGTATCATCAAAGTTGGTGAAGAAGTTGAAATCGTAGGTATCAAAGAGACTGCGAAAACCACTTGTACTGGCGTTGAAATGTTCCGTAAACTGCTGGACGAAGGCCGTGCGGGTGAGAACGTAGGTGTTCTGCTGCGTGGTACTAAGCGTGAAGAAATCGAACGTGGTCAAGTTCTGGCGAAACCAGGTTCAATCAAGCCACACACAACTTTCGAATCAGAAGTTTATATTCTGAGCAAAGATGAAGGTGGTCGTCACACGCCATTCTTCAAAGGTTACCGTCCACAGTTCTACTTCCGTACAACTGACGTAACAGGTACTATCGAACTGCCAGAAGGCGTAGAGATGGTAATGCCAGGCGACAACGTGAACATGAAAGTAACTCTGATTCACCCAATCGCGATGGACGATGGTTTGCGTTTCGCAATCCGTGAAGGTGGCCGTACAGTAGGTGCGGGTGTTGTTGCAAAAATCATTGCATAATAACAACCCACTGTAGTGAAAAGGGGCATCCATAGGGTGCCCTTTTGTATTTCTTATCTCCCTCATCTCCTATCTATTTACCGCGAAGAATTGTCTCTCAAGACATTATCAATCCTTGTGATATTTCTATTTATTTATTAAATTTCAAGGCGTTAATTCGGTCACAAAATCAAGATTCAACATCAGTATTACCAATAAACTCAAACGAATTGTCTATTATTTAATCATCATAATGAAGATGAGGAGATGAGGCATGATTTCGTTCGCAGATAAGGTTGGCATTATTACGGGAGGGAGTAGCGGTATTGGCCTAGCGGCGGCAGAAAAATTTTTATCATTAGGTGCGTCAGTTATCATTACGGGAAGTCATGCTGACCGTGGCCAGAGGGCACTCAATCGCTTGAAGAACAAAGAGGGCGCAATACAATTTTTTCAGATGGATGCAGCCAATGAAAAAGAGAATGATCGGTTAGTGGCACATACAGTAAAGGAATACGGTTCGATTGATTTTTTATTTGCTAATGCAGGAATACTTGCCGATGACGTTGCCCACAAACTCGCTTATGAAAAATGGCAGCATGTCATTGATGTTAATCTCAATGGATTATTTTTGATTAATCGAGCTGTTATCGATTATTGGTTAAAAAACCAAAAAGAAGGAGCAATTGTTAACTGTGGCTCTATATGTTCGTTTGTGGGGCAACATCAATTTCCAGCATATTGCGCTTCAAAAGGTGGGATCAAACTGTTAACGCAAACATTGGCAATAAGTTATGCAATGCATAATATTCGAATTAATGCAGTTTGCCCTGGTTATATTGATACTCCATTATTGGATGGGCGCGATTTAGATAAACAAAAGTTAGCAGAGATGCATCCGATGAAAAGGATAGGGACACCTGAAGAGGTTGCTAATGTTGTTGCCTTTTTAGCTAGTGATGCAGCGTCATTTGTGACAGGAGCTGCCTATTTAGTGGATGGAGGTTTTACTGCTTAATGAAACGTTTTATGTAAATTGATCGTAACGATAATTGAAATGGTAATCATTTTTATTTAAACTACCTGTGTGTAATTTATGCAGGTAGTTGCTATGTATGTATGTCTCTGTGAAGCCGTAACGGATAAACAAATTAGAAGTGCGGTGCGCCAATATCATGTGACGTCATTAAAAGGGCTACGTCAAATCCTCCCTGTCGGTCGCGAATGCGGTAAGTGCATCAGGCAAACTCGTGAAATCTTAAATGATGAGTTAGCACTTGCCGAGCATATCTGTATTGCTGAAGTCGCTTAATCGAAATAATAATCATTTAACTCATTCATTAATAAGTAACTTTCATCTCAAATTCTCTATAGAAAATTACTCATTGTTAGCATTTCAGTACTACACTTTAAAGACTGGAAGCAATGGAGTATAAAAAATGAAAGGCGATAAAAAAATGATAGCCCATCTGAATAAGTTATTGGGCAATGAGTTAGTAGCAATCAATCAATACTTTTTGCATGCACGTATGTTTAAAAATTGGGGTTTAACACGTCTTAATGAGGTGGAATACCATGAATCGATTGATGAAATGAAACATGCAGATAAGTATATCGAACGTATCTTATTCCTTGAGGGGATACCTAACCTGCAAGACCTCGGTAAACTTAACATTGGTGAAGATATTGAGGAGATGTTAGCTTCAGATCTTAAGCTGGAGCTTGATGGGGCTAAAAACCTAAAAGAAGCGATTAGTTACGCAGACTCAATTCATGATTACGTTAGTCGTGATCTGATGATTGAAATTTTAGCTGATGAAGAAAACCATATTGATTGGATAGAAACGCAGTTAGATTTAATCAAACGTATGGGTATTCAAAATTATACACAGGCGCAAATTATTGAAGAGGAGTAATGCTTTTTCGATTTATTTATGTGCTGTAATATCACGCCTCACTACAAAAAAGTAATAGTGAGGCGTTTTTTATTGAAAAGTGCTATAAGTAAAAAAGCAGAAAAATTCGCACATATTTTCTCCGATTACTTGCGTTTAAGATTCAGTTGCGTATAATGCGCGGGCTTACTGATTAGTAATCCCTAGTTTTTTAGGTCTTAAAGGTCAGTATTGAGTTCACGATTTGTAACTCATTTAGACAATACTCCCGATTTGGGGGTTACATCAAAGAACGATTACACTCCCCCATCAATCGAAATGGGTGCGAGGAGTAATTATTTACGTTTATAAAATAGTTGGAGCTCTGGTCTCATGCAGAACCAAAGAATCCGTATCCGCCTGAAAGCCTTTGATCATCGTTTAATTGATCAATCAACTGCGGAAATCGTAGAGACTGCTAAGCGCACTGGTGCGCAAGTTCGTGGTCCTATCCCGCTGCCGACACGTAAAGAGCGTTTTACCGTTCTGATTTCTCCGCACGTTAACAAAGATGCGCGTGATCAGTACGAAATTCGCACTCACAAACGTCTGGTTGACATCGTTGAGCCAACCGAGAAGACCGTTGATGCTCTGATGCGTCTGGACCTGGCTGCCGGCGTAGACGTGCAGATCAGCCTGGGTTAATCAGGTCGTCGAACGATTGAGAGGTTGAAACAATGATTGGTTTAGTCGGTAAAAAAGTGGGTATGACGCGTATCTTCACTGAAGATGGTGTTTCTATCCCTGTAACAGTTATCGAAATCGAAAATAACCGCGTTACTCAAGTTAAAACAGCAGAAACTGACGGTTATAATGCAATTCAGGTGACTACTGGTAGCAAAAAAGCGAACCGTGTATCTAAGCCTGAGGCAGGTCATTTCGCTAAAGCTGGCGTCGAAGCTGGCCGTATTCTACGTGAATTCCGTACTGAAGAAGGTGCTGAATTTAACGTAGGTCAAAGCATTAGCGTTGAAATTTTCGCTGACGTTAAAAAAGTCGACGTTACTGGTACATCTAAAGGTAAAGGCTTTGCTGGTACAGTTAAGCGTTGGAATTTCCGTACCCAAGATGCTACCCATGGTAACTCCTTGTCTCACCGTGTTCCGGGTTCTATCGGTCAGAACCAGACTCCGGGCAAAGTGTTCAAAGGCAAGAAAATGGCAGGCCAACTGGGTAATGAGCGTGTAACCGTTCAAAGCCTAGATGTAGTACGTGTTGACGCTGAGCGCAACCTGCTGCTGGTCAAAGGTGCTGTTCCAGGTGCAACTGGTAGCGACCTGATCGTAAAACCGGCTGTCAAGGCTTAACGTCGAGGAGATAGGAATGGAATTGGTAATGAAAGACGCGCAAAGCGCGCTGACTGTTTCCGAAACTACCTTCGGGCGTGATTTCAATGAAGCGCTTGTTCACCAAGTAGTTGTTGCGTATGCAGCTGGTGCTCGTCAAGGTACTCGTGCTCAGAAAACTCGTGCTGAAGTTTCTGGTTCAGGTAAAAAACCATGGCGTCAAAAAGGCACAGGCCGCGCACGTTCTGGTTCTATCAAGAGCCCAATTTGGCGCTCTGGTGGTGTTAGCTTCGCTGCTAAACCACAGGACCACAGTCAAAAAGTTAATAAGAAGATGTACCGCGGTGCTCTGAAAAGCATCCTGTCTGAACTGGTACGTCAAGATCGTCTGATCGTTGTCGAGAAGTTCTCTGTTGAAGCACCTAAAACTAAGTTGCTGGCACAGAAACTGAAAGATATGGCTCTGGAAGATGTACTGATCATCACTGCTGAATTAGATGAAAATCTGTTCTTAGCAGCACGTAACCTGTACAAGGTTGACGTTCGTGATGCAGCGGGTATCGACCCAGTTAGCTTAATCGCCTTCGACAAAGTGGTTATGACTGCTGATGCTGTGAAGCAAGTTGAGGAGATGCTGGCATGATCCGTGAAGAACGTCTGCTAAAAGTACTGCGCGCGCCGCACGTATCTGAAAAAGCTTCTACAGCGATGGAAAAAAGCAATACCATCGTTCTCAAAGTTGCGAAAGACGCGACTAAAGCAGAAATTAAAGCTGCTGTGCAGAAACTGTTTGAAGTCGAAGTTGAAGGTGTTAACACTTTGCTGGTTAAAGGCAAAACTAAACGCCACGGTCAGCGTTTTGGTCGTCGTAGCGACTGGAAAAAAGCTTACGTTACGCTGAAAGAAGGCCAGAATCTGGACTTCATTGGCGGCGCAGAGTAAGTCGGAGGAGTAAAGAACAATGGCAATTGTTAAATGTAAACCTACGTCTCCGGGCCGTCGCCACGTAGTTAAAGTGGTTAACCCTGAGCTGCATAAGGGCAAACCTTATGCTCCGCTGTTAGAAAAAAACAGCAAATCCGGTGGTCGTAACAACAATGGCCGTATCACCACTCGTCACATTGGTGGTGGCCATAAGCAACACTATCGTCTGGTTGACTTTAAACGCAACAAAGACGGTGTTCCTGCTGTTGTTGAGCGTTTGGAATATGATCCAAACCGTTCTGCGAACATTGCACTGGTTCTATATAAAGACGGTGAACGTCGTTATATTCTTGCGCCTAAAGGTTTGAAAGCTGGTGACCAGATCCAATCTGGCGTTGATTCAGCAATCAAAACTGGTAACGCACTGCCAATGCGCAACATCCCTGTTGGTTCTACAGTTCACAACATCGAACTGAAACCAGGTAAAGGTGGTCAGTTAGCGCGTTCAGCAGGTACTTATGCTCAGATCGTTGCACGTGATGGTGCTTATGTCACTCTGCGTCTGCGTTCTGGTGAAATGCGTAAAGTTCTGGCTGATTGCCGTGCAACTTTAGGTGAAGTTGGTAACGCTGAGCACATGTTACGTGTTCTGGGTAAAGCTGGTGCTAGCCGCTGGCGTGGTATTCGTCCTACCGTTCGTGGTACGGCGATGAACCCAGTCGATCACCCACATGGTGGTGGTGAGGGTCGTAACTTTGGTAAACACCCTGTAACACCTTGGGGCGTTCAAACCAAAGGTAAGAAAACTCGTAGCAACAAGCGTACTGATCAATTCATCGTACGTCATCGTTCTAAAAAATAATTAGAGGATAAACCATGCCACGTTCTCTCAAGAAAGGTCCTTTTATTGACCTGCACTTGCTGAAGAAGGTAGAGAAAGCGGTGGAAAGCGGAGACAAGAAGCCTCTTAAGACTTGGTCCCGTCGTTCAACGATCTTTCCTAATATGATCGGATTGACCATCGCTGTCCATAATGGTCGTCAGCATGTTCCAGTTTTTGTTACCGACGAAATGGTTGGTCATAAACTGGGTGAATTCGCACCGACTCGCACTTATCGCGGCCATGCGGCTGATAAGAAAGCTAAGAAACGTTAAGGATAGGAGGAAGAGATGGAAACTTTAGCTATGCATCGCCACGCTCGTTCTTCTGCCCAGAAGGTTCGCTTAGTTGCCGACCTGATTCGCGGTAAGAAAGTGTCGCAAGCTCTGGAAATTCTGACCTACACCAACAAGAAAGCTGCTGGTTTAGTGAAGAAAGTACTTGAATCTGCAATTGCTAACGCAGAGCAAAACGATGGCGCTGACATTGATGACCTGAAAGTTGCGAAAATTTTCGTTGACGAAGGTCCAACCATGAAACGCATCATGCCGCGTGCGAAAGGCCGTGCAGATCGTATTCTTAAGCGCACCAGCCACATTACTGTGGTTGTGTCCGATCGCTGAGACTCTGGAGACTAGCAATGGGTCAGAAAGTACATCCTAATGGTATTCGCCTGGGTATTGTCAAACCTTGGAACTCTACTTGGTACGCGAATACTAATGAATTCGCTGACAACCTAGACAGCGATTATAAAGTACGCCAGTACTTGAACAAAGAATTGGCAAAAGCGTCAATTTCACGCATCGTTATCGAGCGTCCTGCAAAAAGCATTCGTGTGACTATTCACACTGCTCGCCCAGGTATCGTTATCGGTAAGAAAGGTGAAGACGTAGAAAAACTGCGTAAAACAGTAGCGGATATCGCTGGTGTTCCTGCGCAAATCAATATCGCCGAAGTTCGTAAACCAGAACTGGACGCTAAATTGGTTGCTGACAGCATCGCTTCACAGCTGGAACGTCGTGTTATGTTCCGTCGTGCTATGAAACGCGCTGTACAAAACGCAATGCGTCTGGGCGCTAAAGGTATTAAAGTTGAAGTCAGCGGCCGTTTAGGCGGTGCTGAAATCGCTCGTACCGAGTGGTATCGTGAAGGCCGTGTGCCACTGCACACTCTACGTGCTGATATCGATTACAACACTTCAGAAGCGCACACCACTTACGGTGTTCTCGGCGTTAAGGTATGGATCTTCAAAGGTGAGATTCTGGGTGGTATGGCTGCTGTTGAACAAGCTGAAAAACCAGCTGCTCAACCTAAAAAGCAGCAGCGTAAAGGCCGCAAGTAAGGAGAGTCGCTGATGTTACAACCAAAGCGTACAAAATTCCGTAAAGTGCACAAAGGCCGCAACCGTGGTCTGGCACAAGGTACGGATGTTAGCTTCGGCACTTTCGGTCTTAAAGCTGTGGGCCGTGGTCGTCTGACTGCTCGTCAGATCGAAGCGGCACGTCGTGCTATGACCCGTGCAGTTAAGCGTCAAGGTAAAATCTGGATCCGTGTGTTCCCAGACAAGCCAATTACTGAGAAGCCACTCGAAGTTCGTATGGGTAAAGGTAAAGGTAACGTAGAATATTGGGTTGCCTTGATCCAGCCTGGTAAAGTCCTGTATGAAATGGACGGTGTGCCTGAAGAGCTGGCTCGTGAAGCATTCTCTCTGGCAGCAGCGAAACTGCCTATCAAAACCACCTTTGTAACTAAGACGGTGATGTAATGAAAGCACAAGAGCTGCGCGAAAAAAGCGTTGAAGAGCTGAACGCTGAACTTTTGAACCTGTTACGTGAACAATTCAACTTACGTATGCAGGCTGCAAGTGGTCAGCTGCAACAGTCTCATCTGTTGAAACAAGTGCGTCGCGATATCGCACGTGTGAAGACTTTACTGACTGAGAAGGCAGGTGCGTAATGAGCGATAAAATCCGTACTCTGCAAGGTCGTGTAGTTAGCGATAAAATGGAGAAATCTATTGTTGTTGCTATCGAGCGTATGGTGAAGCACCCTCTGTATGGTAAATTCATCCGTCGTACGACTAAATTGCACGTACATGACGAGAACAATGAATGTGGAATCGGTGACGTGGTAGAAATCCGCCAAACTCGTCCACTGTCTAAGACTAAGTCTTGGGCCTTAGTTCGCGTTGTTGAAAAAGCTGTTTTATAATATAGAATAGCCTTTTCTAATAAATAAACGGCTCTTTTTTACTGAGCCGTTTATTTTTTTTCTGTCCATAACGAAGATGTGGTGTTATAATGCCGCGCCCTCGTATTGTGGGTTATATTGAACGGTCTCTTCAATAATGAAGTGGCTCAGTAGTAGTTGACATTTAGCGGAGCACTAAAATGATCCAAGAACAGACTATGCTGAACGTGGCCGACAACTCCGGTGCACGTCGCGTAATGTGTATCAAGGTTCTAGGTGGCTCGCACCGTCGCTATGCAGGCGTCGGCGACATCATTAAAATTACTGTTAAAGAAGCAATTCCACGCGGTAAAGTGAAAAAAGGTGATGTCCTGAAGGCGGTAGTGGTGCGCACCAAGAAGGGTGTACGTCGCCCGGACGGTTCTGTCATTCGCTTCGATAGTAATGCATGCGTTATTCTAAACAATAACAGCGAGCAAGTAGTCGGTACGCGTATTTTTGGGCCGGTAACTCGTGAACTTCGTACAGAGAAGTTTATGAAAATTATCTCACTGGCACCTGAAGTACTCTAAGGAGCGGAACTATGGCAGCGAAAATCCGTCGTGATGACGAAGTTATCGTGCTGACTGGTAAAGATAAAGGTAAGCGCGGTAAAGTAAAACAGGTTATTTCTTCTGGTAAAGTTATCGTTGAAGGTATCAATCTGGTTAAAAAACATCAGAAGCCAGTTCCGGCTCTGAATCAACCAGGTGGCATCGTTGAAAAAGAAGCGGCAATTCACGTTTCTAACGTTGCAATCTTTAACGCGGCAACTGGTAAGGCTGACCGTGTAGGCTTTAGATTCGAAGACGGCAAAAAAGTCCGTTTCTTCAAATCTAACAGTGAAACTATCAAGTAATTTTTGGAGTATACGATGGCGAAACTGCATGATTACTATAAAGACGAAGTAACTAAAAAACTGATGGCTCAGTTTGGTTACAATTCTGTCATGCAAGTCCCTCGGGTCGAGAAGATCACCCTGAATATGGGTGTTGGTGAAGCGATTGCTGATAAAAAACTGCTGGACAATGCAGCAGCTGACTTGGCAGCAATCTCTGGTCAAAAACCATTGATCACCAAAGCACGCAAATCTGTTGCAGGCTTCAAAATCCGTCAGGGCTATCCAATCGGCTGTAAAGTAACCCTGCGTGGCGAACGCATGTGGGAGTTCCTTGAGCGACTGATTTCTATTGCTGTACCACGTATTCGTGACTTCCGTGGCTTGTCCGCTAAGTCATTTGATGGTCGCGGTAACTACAGCATGGGCGTACGTGAACAAATCATCTTCCCTGAAATCGATTACGATAAAGTGGATCGTGTGCGTGGTTTAGATATTACTATCACCACAACTGCGAAATCAGATGACGAAGGTCGCGCACTGTTAGCAGCGTTCAACTTCCCGTTCCGCAAGTAAGGCAGGGTACTCATGGCTAAGAAATCTATGAAAGCGCGTGATGTTAAGCGTGCTAAATTAGCTGAGAAGTTTTTCGCAAAACGCGTTGAACTGAAAGCTATCATCTCTGATGTAAACGCATCTGATGAAGATCGCTGGGACGCTGTTCTCAAGCTGCAAACACTGCCACGTGATTCAAGTCCTTCTCGTCAGCGTAACCGCTGCCGTCAAACTGGGCGTCCGCACGGTTTCCTGCGGAAATTTGGTCTGAGCCGTATTAAAGTCCGTGAAGCCGCTATGCGCGGTGAAATCCCGGGCCTTAAAAAGGCTAGTTGGTAATTGTCACCATATTGAATCACGGGAGTAAAGACAGATGAGCATGCAAGATCCCATCGCGGATATGCTGACCCGTATCCGTAACGGTCAGGCCGCGAACAAAGTTGCGGTCACCATGCCTTCCTCCAAGCTGAAAGTGGCGATTGCCAAAGTGCTGAAGGAAGAAGGTTATATTGAAGATTTTAAAATTGAAGGCGACACTAAGCCAGAATTGGAACTGACTCTGCGTTATTTCCAAGGTAAGGCTGTAGTAGAAAGCATTCAGCGTGTAAGCCGCCCAAGTCTGCGCATCTATAAGAAAAAAGATGAGCTGCCACAAGTTATGGCTGGCTTAGGTATCGCTGTTATTTCTACCTCTAAAGGTGTCATGACTGATCGTGCAGCTCGCCAAGCTGGTCTTGGTGGCGAGATTCTCTGCTACGTAGCTTAATTCGGGAGGAAAGAATGTCTCGTGTGGCAAAAGCACCCGTCGTCATTCCTGCCGGCGTAGAGGTAAAACTCAACGGTCAGGTTATTTCGATTAAGGGTAAAAACGGCGAGCTTACTCGTACTATCCATAATGCAGTTGAAGTTAAACATGAAGATGGCCGCTTAACTTTCGCACCGCGCGAAGGTTTCGCTGATGCTTGGGCACAGGCGGGTACTTCTCGTTCTCTGCTTAACTCAATGGTTGTTGGTGTTACTGAAGGCTTCACTAAAAAACTTCAACTAGTCGGTGTTGGTTACCGTGCGGCAGTTAAAGGCAACGCTGTTAGCTTGTCTCTAGGTTTTTCGCATCCGGTTGAACACGCACTGCCAGCAGGCATTACTGCAGAATGCCCAACACAAACTGAAATCGTACTGAAAGGTGCGGATAAGCAAGTGATTGGTCAAGTCGCGGCAGAACTGCGTGCTTACCGTCGTCCTGAGCCTTACAAAGGCAAAGGTGTTCGTTACGCCGATGAAATCGTGCGTACTAAAGAGGCTAAGAAGAAGTAAGGTAACACTATGGATAAGAAAGCAGCTCGTATCCGTCGTGCGACCCGCGCACGCCGCAAGATCCAAGAGTTGGGTGCGACACGCCTGGTGGTACACCGTACTCCACGCCATATTTATGCGCAGGTTATCGCTCCAAACGGTTCTGAAACTTTGGTGGCCGCTTCTACTACAGAAAAAGCTATCAATGAGCAAGTGAAATTCACTGGAAACAAAGACGCAGCAGCAGTTGTTGGTAAAATTATTGCTGAACGCGCATTGGAAAAAGGCATCACTACTGTTGCTTTTGACCGTTCTGGTTTCCAATATCATGGTAGAGTCCAGGCACTGGCAGAAGCTGCCCGTGAAGCTGGCCTTCAGTTCTAAGGTAGAGGTGTAAGATGGCTCACATCGAGAAACAAGCTGGCGAACTGCAGGAAAAGCTGATCGCGGTAAACCGCGTAGCAAAAACCGTTAAAGGTGGCCGTATTTTCAGCTTTACAGCACTGACAGTAGTTGGTGATGGTAACGGTCGCGTTGGTTTTGGCTACGGCAAAGCGCGCGAAGTTCCGGCAGCAATCCAGAAAGCGATGGAAAAAGCCCGTCGCAGCATGAAAACCGTTGCTCTAAACAACGGCACTTTGTTCCACCCTGTGAAAGGTACACACACCGGTTCTCGCGTGTTGATGCAACCTGCTCACGAAGGTACTGGTATCATCGCCGGTGGTGCAATGCGTGCTGTTTTAGAAGTAGCTGGAGTTCGCAACGTACTGGCTAAAACCTATGGTTCCACAAACCCAATCAACGTGGTTCGTGCAACACTGGATGCTTTAGACAGCATGAAGTCTCCAGAAATGGTCGCAGCTAAGCGTGGAAAATCCGTCGAAGAAATTCTGGGGTAATCAGCCATGGCTAAGACTATTAAAATTACACAAGTTCGCAGTTCAATCGGTCGCCTGCCTAAGCATAAGGCAACTTTGATCGGTTTAGGTCTGCGTCGCATTGGTCATACAGTAGAACGTGAGGACACTCCTGCTGTTCGCGGTATGGTCAACTTGGTTTCCTACATGGTTAAAGTTGAGGAGTAAGAGATGCGTTTAAATACTCTGTCTCCGGCTGAAGGTGCCAAGCACGCGCCTAAAGCGCTTAGGTCGTGGTATCGGTTCTGGTCTGGGTAAAACCGGCGGACGTGGTCACAAAGGTCAGAAATCTCGTTCTGGCGGTGGCGTACGTCGTGGTTTCGAAGGCGGCCAGATGCCTTTATACCGTCGTCTGCCAAAATTTGGTTTTACTTCACGTAAAGCAATGATCACTGCAGAAGTTCGTCTGTCTGATTTTGCTGCTGTTGAAGGCGATGTTATTGATCTGAACGCACTAAAAGCCGCGAATGTTGTTGGCATCCAGATTGAATATGCGAAAGTTATTCTTTCTGGCGAAGTGAATCGTGCAGTAACTGTACGTGGCCTTCGTGTTACTAAAGGTGCTCGCGCTGCGATTGAAGCTGCCGGCGGTAAAATTGAGGAATAAGTGACAGATGGCTAAACAACCAGGATTAGATTTTCAAAGTGCCAAAGGTGGTGTTGGTGAGCTGAAACGCAGACTTTTGTTTGTTATAGGTGCACTGATTGTTTTCCGTATTGGTTCTTTTATTCCAATCCCTGGTATTGATGCCACTGTGCTTGCCAAATTGCTCGAACAGCAACAAGGCACCATCATTGATATGTTTAACATGTTCTCTGGTGGTGCTCTTAGCCGAGCTTCTATCTTTGCTTTGGGTATTATGCCGTATATTTCGGCATCTATTATTATCCAATTATTGTCAGTGGTTAACCCACGACTAGCAGAGATTAAGAAAGAAGGTGAAGCAGGTCGTCGGAAGATAAGCCAATATACTCGTTGGGGTACTTTGGTGTTAGCAATATTCCAATCTGTGGGTATTGCAATGGGTCTTCCGAATATGCCAGGGATGCAAGGGCTAGTTATTGATCCGGGTCTCCCGTTCTACCTTCACGGCTGTTGTTAGCTTAGTTACAGGAACCATGTTCCTTATGTGGCTAGGTGAGCAGATAACGGAAAGAGGTATTGGTAACGGTATCTCAATCATTATCTTCGCTGGTATCGTTGCGGGTCTACCGCCGGCCATTGGCCATACTATCGAGCAAGCTCGGCAAGGCGATCTGCACTTCCTCCTGTTGCTGTTGGTTGCAGTGCTCGTATTCGCGGTAACTTTCTTTGTTGTATTCATGGAGCGTGGTCAACGTAGAATCGTTGTTAACTACGCGAAACGCCAACAAGGACGCCGTGTTTATGCGGCACAAAGCACACATTTACCATTAAAAGTGAATATGGCGGGTGTAATTCCTGCAATTTTTGCTTCCAGTATCATACTGTTCCCGGGTACAATAGCATCTTGGTTCGGTGATGGAACTGGCTGGGGACTGGCTGACAACTCTTTCTATGTTCTTGCAGCCTGGTCAACCGTTCTATGTGTTGCTTTATGCTTCTGCGATCATCTTCTTCTGTTTCTTCTATACGGCGTTGGTTTTCAACCCAAGAGAAACAGCAGATAACCTGAAGAAGTCCGGTGCATTTGTACCAGGAATTCGTCCGGGAGAGCAAACGGCCAAGTACATTGATAAGGTAATGACTCGCCTGACTTTAGTCGGTGCACTTTATATTACCTTCATCTGCCTAATCCCGGAGTTCATGCGTGACGCAATGAAAGTACCTTTTTACTTTGGTGGTACTTCTCTATTAATCGTAGTTGTCGTTATCATGGACTTTATGGCTCAAGTGCAAACTCTAATGATGTCAAGTCAATATGAGTCTGCATTGAAGAAAGCAAATCTAAAAGGTAAGTAATCGCTTAGTGTGATTATGGTTTGCTTTAGAAGTTACGGAGAGTAAAAATGAAAGTTCGTGCTTCCGTCAAGAAATTATGCCGTAACTGTAAAATTATCCGTCGCAATGGTAGCGTTCGTGTAATTTGCAGTGTTGAGCCAAGACATAAACAACGTCAAGGTTAAGAAAAAGCATTTTTTTCTTGCAAAGTTGGGTTGAGCTGGCTAAATTAGCCAGCCAATCTTTTTTATCGAGATACATTATTGTTTGAGTATCCTGAAAACGGGCTTTTCAGCACAATAATGTATATTTTAACTTAGGAGTGCATAGTGGCCCGTATAGCAGGCATTAACATTCCTGATCATAAACATACCGTGATCGCTTTAACATCGATTTTCGGAATCGGCAAAACTCGTTCACAGGCTATCTGTGAAGCGACTGGAATTGCTGAAAATGTTAAGATCAGTGAGCTGTCTGAAGAACAAATCGACAAGCTGCGTGACGAAGTTGCCAAGTATGTGGTAGAAGGTGACTTACGTCGTGAAATTACCCTGAGCATCAAGCGTCTGATGGACCTTGGATGTTACCGTGGTTTACGTCATCGTCGTGGTCTACCTGTGCGCGGTCAGCGTACTAAGACTAACGCTCGTACCCGTAAGGGTCCGCGTAAGCCGATCAAGAAATAAGTCGGGGTATTGAATAATGGCAAAAGCACCAATTCGTGCACGTAAGCGTGTAAGAAAGCAAGTCTCAGACGGTGTGGCTCATATCCATGCTTCTTTCAACAACACAATCGTTACTATTACTGATCGTCAGGGTAACGCATTAGGTTGGGCAACTGCCGGTGGTTCCGGTTTCCGTGGTTCTCGCAAATCCACTCCGTTTGCAGCTCAGGTTGCAGCAGAGCGTTGCGCAGAAGCCGTGAAAGAATACGGTATCAAGAACCTGGAAGTTTATGGTTAAGGGACCGGGTCCGGGTCGCGAATCAACAATTCGTGCTCTGAACGCCGCAGGTTTCCGCATCACAAATATTACTGATGTGACTCCTATCCCTCATAACGGTTGTCGCCCACCGAAAAAACGTCGCGTTTAATACGTTTCGTTTTTAGGACTGTTGGAGAAAGAAAATGGCTAGATATTTGGGTCCTAAGCTCAAGCTGAGCCGTCGCGAAGGAACAGACCTCTTCCTGAAGTCTGGTGTTCGCGCGATTGACACCAAGTGTAAATTAGAACAGGCACCTGGCCAGCACGGAGCGCGTAAACCGCGTCTGTCTGACTACGGTGTTCAGTTACGTGAAAAACAAAAAGTTCGTCGTATTTACGGTGTTCTGGAACGTCAATTCCGTAACTATTATAAAGAAGCAACACGTCTGAAAGGCAACACAGGTGAAAACCTGTTGACTCTGCTGGAAGGCCGTCTTGATAACGTCGTTTACCGTATGGGCTTTGGCGCAACTCGCGCAGAAGCACGTCAAATGGTTAGCCACAAAGCTATCATGGTAAATGGTCGAGTAGTTAATATCGCTTCTTATCAGGTTTCCCCGAATGACGTTATCAGCGTTCGTGAGAAAGCGAAAAAACAGTCTCGTATTAAGGCTGCTTTAGAGCTGGCTGAACAGCGTGAGAAGCCAACTTGGCTGGAAGTTGATGCTGCTAAAATGGAAGGTGTGTTCAAACGTATTCCTGAACGTACTGACCTGTCTGCGGACATTAACGAACACCTGATCGTCGAGCTTTACTCTAAGTAAAGCTTAGCACCAAAGAGAGGACACAATGCAGGGTTCTGTGACAGAGTTTCTAAAACCGCGCCTGGTAGATATCGAGCAAGTGAGTTCGACGCACGCCAAGGTGACCCTTGAGCCTTTAGAGCGTGGCTTCGGTCATACTCTTGGTAACGCACTGCGCCGTATTCTGCTTTCGTCTATGCCGGGTTGTGCGGTGACAGAGGTTGAGATTGATGGTGTACTGCATGAGTACAGCACCAAAGAAGGTGTACAGGAAGATATCCTGGAGATTCTCCTCAACCTGAAAGGGCTGGCGGTAAAAGTTCAGGGTAAAGATGAAGTTATTTTAACCTTGAATAAATCTGGCATTGGCCCTGTGACTGCAGCCGACATCGTCCATGATGGCGATGTCGAAATCGTCAAGCCGCAGCACGTTATCTGCCACCTGACTGACGAAAGCGCATCTATTAACATGCGAATTAAAGTTCAGCGTGGTCGTGGTTATGTGCCGGCTTCTGCCCGAGTACATTCGGAAGAAGATGAGCGCCCAATCGGTCGTCTGTTAGTCGATGCTTGCTATAGCCCTGTAGAGCGTATTGCCTACAATGTTGAAGCAGCTCGTGTTGAACAACGTACTGACTTGGATAAGTTAGTTATCGAAATGGAAACAAACGGTACAATCGATCCTGAAGAGGCGATTCGCCGTGCAGCGACTATTCTGGCTGAACAACTTGAAGCTTTTGTTGACTTACGTGATGTTCGTCAGCCTGAAGTTAAAGAAGAGAAACCAGAGTTCGATCCTATCTTATTGCGCCCAGTTGACGATCTGGAATTGACTGTCCGCTCTGCTAACTGCCTTAAAGCAGAAGCTATCCACTACATCGGTGATCTGGTTCAGCGTACAGAAGTTGAGTTGCTTAAAACGCCTAACCTTGGTAAGAAATCTCTTACTGAAATTAAGGACGTCTTGGCATCTCGTGGTCTTTCTCTGGGCATGCGCTTAGAAAATTGGCCACCAGCAAGTATTGCTGATGATTAAGATCACAGGTTAAGGTTTTACTGAGAAGGATAAGGTCATGCGCCATCGTAAGAGTGGTCGTCAATTGAACCGCAACAGCAGCCACCGCCAAGCTATGTTCCGTAACATGGCAGGTTCTTTAGTTCGTCATGAAATCATCAAGACGACTCTGCCTAAAGCGAAAGAACTGCGTCGCGTCGTTGAGCCGCTGATTACTCTTGCCAAGACCGACAGCGTAGCTAATCGTCGTCTGGCATTCGCCCGTACTCGTGATAACGAGATCGTGGCAAAATTGTTTAATGAATTGGGACCTCGCTTTGCAGCTCGTGCGGGCGGTTACACTCGTATTCTTAAGTGTGGCTTCCGTACTGGTGACAATGCTCCGATGGCTTACATCGAGCTTGTTGACCGTGCTGTTGAGTCTCAAGAAGCAGCAGCAGAGTAATCTGTCTGCTATCAAAAAAACCGGGTATATTTGCCCGGTTTTTTTGTACCTGCTATTCTATCCTTTCTCTAAGCTTCATTGACTTGATTTATTCTATTTTGACCCTATTTAGAGTGGAGTTCCCATGACTATGTATAAAATTGGGCAAATTGCGCGTCTCGCCGATGTCACACCAGACACGATTCGTTTTTATGAAAAACAAGGTTTGATGGGGCATAAACTGAGGACAGAAGGTGGCTATAGGTTGTATACTGAGCAGGATTTGCAACGGCTTCGGTTTATCCGTTATGCTAAGCAACTCGGCTTCACCTTAGAAGCTATCACTGAGTTATTATCAATACGTGTTGATCCTGAGCATCATACATGCCAAGAATCGAAGCAAATTGTTGATTTACGCTTGTTTGAAGTTGAAAAAAAGATACAAGAACTTATTATTATGCGTGATTCACTGAAAATGCTCAGCTCAGCTTGTTGTGGTGAAGAGCATGCGTCGACATATTGCTCGATAATGGAAATACTTGAGAAAGGCGCATCGAAAGTTTATTAATCGAAAATTTACTTTAAATTCATTTTTAAAAGAAGGTATATCATGAGTCGATATCAACATAAACGTGGTCAAATTAAAGATAATGCGATCGAAGCATTGTTACATGATCCGCTATTTAGACAAAGAGTAGAGAAAAACAAGAAAGGGAAAGGAAGTTATAACCGTAAAGCAAAACATGGTAAAGGTAATAACTGGGAGGCCAGTGGTAATCAGTTTTTTAACTTATTACCACTGGTTTTCTAGTATTACTTTTTATTTTGTTCTTTTAATAAATCACGAATTTCTGATAATAACACTTCTTCTTTACTTGGCGCCGGTGGTGCTTCAGGCTCTGCTTCTTTTTCACGACGAACTTTGTTCATTACTTTAATTGCCATAAAAATAGCAAATGCGACGATAACAAAGTCAAATACAGTCTGTATAAACATACCATAATTAAGAACTACAGCAGGAATATCCCCTTCGGCGGCTCTTAGTACGACGCTAAATTGTTTAAAGTCAACTCCACCAATTAATAGACCCAATGGCGGCATAATGACATCGGCGACTAATGAAGAAACAATTTTACCGAATGCAGCACCCAATAATGATACCGACAGCCATATCGACAACATTGCCCTTCATCGCAAATTCGCGAAACTCTTTTAAAAAACTCATTCTACCCCCTAATTGAAAACTATTTGTGACAAAATAAATATTTAGTTAACAAATTATAGTATCTACTTTAATTAAGCTGCAAATAAGATTGTCGTTTTATTTTGATAATTATAAAAAGAAGGGGCTTGGTTGGAATAATTTCTCAACATCAGGAACATATTTCTTATCGGTAATGAACATAATGACATGGTCTCCTTGTTCGATTATATGATAATCACTGGCAATAATGACTTCATCTTCTCTAACTAAAAGCACCAATAATGGTTCCTGGCGGGAGTTTTATATCTGAAATCTTTTTACCAACAACTTTAGAGGTATTTTCATCGCCATGAGCAATTGCTTCAATTGCTTCAGCAAACACCTCGTCTTAATGAAGAAACACTGACAATATCGGCTTTCCTAACATGACTTAATAATGCTGAAATCGTCGCCTGTTGCGGTGACACTGCAATGTCAATAACACCACCTTGAACTAATTCAACATAAGCAGTTCTTTGAATGAGCACCATAGCTTTTTTGGCCCCCATTTTTTTCGCTAACATGGCTGACATTATGTTTGCTTCATCATCATTTGTTAGAGCAATAAAGACGTCCATCTGTTCAATATGCTCTTCTGTAAGTAACTCTTGGTCGGAAGCATCGCCATAAAATACAATTGTGTCATGCAGCAATTCAGCGAGTTCAGTTGCTCTTTGTTGATTTCGCTCCGATAAGTTTTACACTGTAATCTTTTTCTAGCCTTTTCGCTAAACCAGCACCGACATTACCCCCACCCACGATCATGAGGCGTTTGTATGGTTTTTCTAAGCGCTGCAATTCACTCATCACTGCTCGAATGTGTTGAGTTGAAGCCACGAAAAAGACTTCATCACCAGCTTCGATGATTGTTGAACCTTGAGGCCGAATCGGACGATCTTGACGAAAAATGGCAACAACTCTGGCATCAATATGTGGCATGTGCTCGCGTAAACTGGAAAGGGCATTACCCACTAATGAACCACCATAGTAGGCTTTAACCGCAACAATACTGACTTTCCCTTCAGCAAAATTGACGACTTGGAGTGCACCAGGGTATTGGATTAATTTATAGATATAATCAATAACCAATTGTTCTGGGGAAATCAGGTAATCAATAGGGATTTGTTCAGGCAAAAATAACTTGTCTGCTTCACGGATATATTCAGTCGCCCTAATACGTGCAATTTTATTTGGCGTATTAAAAAGGCTATAGGCGATTTGGCACGCGATCATATTCGTTTCATCAGAATTGGTGACGGCAACCAACATGTCTGCATCTTCTGCCCCCGCATCACGTAGTACGCGTGGATGTGACCCATGGCCGTTTACAACTCGGAGATCAAATTGATCTTGCAATTGGCGCAAGCGATCAGCGTTAGTGTCAACGACAGTAATATCATTGTTTTCATCCACTAGATTCTCAGCGAGGGTTCCGCCAACTTGTCCAGCACCTAAAATAATGATTTTCATTGAATATTCCTATCTCAGACAAGTTTTATTGGATTAGTTCTCTTGTTTGACCAAGCGCGCGTAAAAGAAGCCATCACCACCAGTTATACTAGGTAGTATCTGTAAGCCTGCTGTTGTGCCATCATTAAGAGAGGCTTCAGGGTGCTTAGCCAAGAAGTTTTTTATTTGTAAGCTATTCTCTTCAGGCATAATTGAACAGGTCGCATAGACAAGGGTACCGCCCAACTTTTAGGTAAGGCCAAATTGATTCTAATATTTTAGCTTGAAGTTCGGTGAGTTCATTAATGTCAGAATCGCGCCTTAACCACTTTATATCAGGATGACGGCGGATAACGCCTGTTGCTGAGCATGGGGGCATCAAGAAGAATACGATCAAAACAGTTGCCCATTAGCCCACTCTTCTGGTTTTGTACCATCACCTTGAATGACCGCTGCTTGCTGTTGCAAACGTTGCAAGTTTTCTTTTACACGTTTAAGGCGGTGCTCATCAATATCAACAGCAACGACATGTGCTTTTTGGTGCAAGCTCCAGTATATGAGTTGTTTTACCACCGGGTGCTGCACATAGATCAAGGATCGTTTCATGATTTTGTGGTTCAAGCAGTTCCGCACACCCTTGAGCAGAAACATCTTGCACAGTTGCCCAACCTTCTTCAAAGCCAGGAAGCCTTGTAACTGAAGTTGGCTCTGACAGTTTTATCGCGCAGGGGGTGATGTGGATGCAATTCAGATGCAATCTCATTTTCTTCTAGGTATTTTTGATACTGTTCAGCAGTGTGATGTTGGGAATTAACCCTTAACCACATGGGAGGACGCTGGTTATTTGCATCAATAATCGTTTGCCACTTATCAGGGTAAGCATTTTGAAGGCGCTTTAAAAGCCAGCTCGGATGAAGGTATTGGCTACTATTATTAGTATTACGCTCTTCGAGTTGAGTTTGTTGCCGTTGGAATGATCGTAGCACACCATTGATAAGCCCTTTTAATTGAGGGCGTTTTAGTGCAACTGCTCCATTGACCGTTTCCGCTAAAGCGGCATGAGGAGGAATACGTGTATAGAGGAGTTGATAAATCCCCACCATAATCAAGTAGTGCAATGTTCTCTGTTTACCTGTTAGTGGTTTCTCCATAAGCTGAGCAACAAACCATTCTAGTTTAGGTAAATAGCGTAGGACACCAAAGCAAATCTCTTGTAATAGAGACTTATCTTTTTCATTTATATTTTTTTGTAATTCAGGTAGTACCGTACTGAGAGACTGGCCACCATCAATGACTTGACCGATGGCTACCGCTGCGATGCTACGCAAGTTATATGTATTTTTCATAAGTGAAGGTGAGTCTATTCGTCACGAAATAAATTTGCCTGAATATATTATCAGGCAAATTTATTGGCTTTCTAATTAAGTTGCTGTCCAGGAGTGAACCATTCTCGGCGTGAGTTGAGGAGATCTTGCGCTCCCATGGCCTTTTTACCCGGTGGTTGTAACTGAGTGATATTGAGTTTTCCGTTACCTGTTGCAACGCATATGCCATTTTTATCAGCGCTGAGGATAGTGCCTGGTTGCTCATTATGGTTTTCGGCAATGACTTGTGCCTGCCATACCTTAATAAGCTGCTCTTGAACTGTAAAATAGCTCATTGGCCAAGGATTAAATGCCCTAATACAGCGCTCTATTTGTTCAGCGGATTGTTGCCAATCAATACGAGCTTCCTCTTTAGATAACTTTTCAGCGTAGTTTGCCAGAGAGTCATCCTGTTTTTCAGGCACACATTGCTGATTGGATATCAGTTCTAACGTATGGATCAATGCCTCTGGGCCAATCACTGCCAGTTTTTCATAAAGTGTTGCACTAGTATCTTCAGGCATAATTGGGCAACTTGCTTTATACAGCATATCCCCAGTATCTAACCCTTCATCCATTTGCATAATGGTTACGCCAGTTTCAGCATCACCAGCCCAAATTGAGCGTTGAATAGGTGCAGCACCGCGCCAGCGTGGTAGTAAAGAACCGTGTACATTCAGACAACCTAAACGCGGAATATCTAAAACGGCTTTTGGTAAAATAAACCCATAAGCAACAACAATCATTAAATCTGCGTTGCGATCTTTGATCCATTGATGATTATCTACATTTTTCAGCGTAGTAGGCTGAAAAACTGGAATTTGGTGTTCTTGTGCTAATACTTTGACAGGGCTTGGCGTCAGCTTTTTACCCCTCCCCGCGGGCTTATCTGGTGGTGTAAGAACACCGACAACCTGATGTTTAGTTTTAAGTAAAGCGGCTAAGTGCCCAGCCGCAAAATCAGGTGTACCTGCAAAGATAATTTTTAATGATTCCGACACGGTTATATTTCCCTGTATAAATCTGTCTAGTTAGCTGTTTTTGCTGCTTTAGCTCTCATTCTATCTAGTTTTTCAACCTTTTGTCGGATACGCTGGCGCTTTAATGGTGATAAGTAATCAACAAACAATTTACCAACAAGGTGATCCATTTCATGTTGAATACAGATAGCGAGTAAGCCATCGGCTTCAAGTTCAAAACTATCGCCATTATAGTCAAGGGCACGAACCTTAACATGCTCTGCTCTGGGGACAAAACCATGTTGTTCAGGAATAGAAAGACAACCTTCTTCAATACCCGTTTCACCTGATTTGTCTAATAATTCAGGGTTAATAAGAACAAGTCGTTGATCCCGCGTTTCCGAGACATCAATAACAATGATCCGCTGATGAATATCGACTTGAGTCGCAGCAAGACCGATACCTTCTTCTTCATACATCGTTTCGAACATATCATCGACGATCTGTTGAATTTCGGCATCAACTTTTTCTACTGGCTTAGCAATTGTGCGTAAGCGTTCGTCTGGGTAATGTAATACATTTAATACTGACATAAATTTTTTCGAGCAGCGTCCAAAAAAGTGAATAGGAATTAATGCCTATTCTAGACATTTATCAGTCATATTGACAGTATTGGTTACGATTTGTTCACAGATGAACCTTTACAATAAAGTCAGGAAGACGCCATGGATGTGCAAGAAATTTGGTTAAGAATGTCTCAGGTGAGCCGGCTATCACCACATAAGGCATTAAAAATTATTAATAAGCTAAGGATATTAGAACAAGTATGCTCTTCTGTTTTACAGGAGTGTGGGTTAAGTGAACTGCAGTGTTTACAGTTTCTACACGTGCCATCTGTAAAATTAGCTCAAACGCTTAAATGGCTAGAAAAGGAAGAAAATCAACTGATTACTTTTTGTGATTCCTTGTACCCTTCCTTATTAAAGCATATATCTAATCCGCCACTCGTCTTGTTTGTAATAGGGCAAAGTGAGCTGATGGCGACAGCACAAATCGCAATAGTCGGTAGTCGGCAAGCGAGTGAGTATGGCCGTAAATGGGCGGATCGGTTTGCCAATAAATTTACTGACTATGGTTTTACAATTACTAGCGGGTTAGCATTTGGTATCGATGCTGCAAGTCATCGCGCGGCACTCGCAGCAAATGGGAAAACAGTTGCCGTTTTAGGGAGTGGATTAGCAAATATTTATCCTAGGCAGCATACTGCGCTGGCGGAGCAGATTAAACAAGAGGGGGTACTAATCTCTGAGTTTTTACCAAATGCGCCTCCGCTACCTAGGCAATTTCCTCGACGAAATCGAATTATTAGTGGCTTAAGTAAAGCGACAGTCGTGGTAGAGGCAGGGTTGAAAAGTGGCTCATTGATAACGGCTCGTTATGCCATTGAGCAAAATAGAGACCTTTTTACGATACCCGCACCACTTGGTAATTCAGCTTACAGTGGTAACCATTGGCTATTACAACAAGGAGCATATCTACTTGTTGAACCCGAAGATATCAAACACCATATAGAGGTTGGGTTAAATTGGTTGCCAGTCGAGCCATTAGAAGAAGAAACGCTGCATGCTGAATTTAATCTGACAGAGAATAAAATATTGAGTATGGTTGAGTATCACCCTACACCTGCAGATGTGATTGCTGAGCGTGTACAACAGCCGATAACAGAAGTCATTGCCGTTTTGACGGAACTTGAGATAGACGGTGCTATCGCTTCTGTTACTGGTGGGTATATAAAATTAAGTTAGTTGGCTAAGAGAAAATCATGTCAAAGCAATTGCCTTTTGAAACAGAGAAAAATGAACATTGTCCTGAATGCGGTTCTTTACTGGTCATTCGTAATGGTGCACATGGGCCTTTTTTTGCTTGTTCTTCGTACCCTCAATGTCATTATCTCAAACCTATGCGTCCTTCGGCAGAAAGCCATGTAGTAAAAGTATTAGAAGGGCAAGCATGTCCACAATGCGGTCATGATTTGGTTTTGAAGCAAGGGCGATTTGGTATGTTTATTGGATGTAGTCACTACCCAGAGTGTGAGCATATTGAATTAATTGATAAGCCAGATGAAACGAAAGTTGCTTGCCCCCAGTGCCAGACAGGTCACCTATTACAACGTAAGTCTCGGTTTGGAAAAACATTTTATGCGTGTGATAGCTATCCGTCTTGCCAATTTATTCTCAATCATAAACCTGTTTCGGGTGAATGTGAGTTTTGTCATTATCCATTACTTATGGAAAAAAGGGGGGCTCAAGGAGTAAGATTATTTTGTGCCAGTAAACGATGTGGTAAACCACAAAAAGAATAATGAGTTAAAAAGATGCAAAATAAATCTACACCTGCAATTGAAAATATTATTGTTTCCCTGAACAAAGGGGAAGTTATCGCTTATCCCACTGAAGCCGTATTTGGATTAGGTTGTGATCCTGATAGTGAACAAGCGGTTAATAAGTTACTTGAGTTAAAACAACGTCCTTGGGAGAAAGGGCTAATTCTTATCGCAGACAATTATGAACAGCTGAAAGACTATGTGGACGATAGTCAGTTGACTGATGAACAAAAGCAAACGATGTTTGCAAGCTGGCCAGGGCCTGTGACTTGGGTTATCCCAGCCAAATCATCCACTCCGAAATGGTTAACTGGGCGTTTCGATACTTTGGCGGTAAGAGTAACAGATCATGGGTTAGTAAAAGAGCTCTGTCGCGAATACGGTAAGCCATTAGTATCTACAAGTGCGAATTTAAGCGGTCAGGAGCCATGTAGGACAACCAATGAAGTTCTAGAGCAGTTTAAGGGAAGTATCCCTGTGCTTGATGGAATGGTGGGGGGCCGTCAAAACCCATCAGAAATTCGGGATGCTAAAACAGGGCAACTTTATCGTAAAGGATAACTATTATATGGGTAAATATGCCGTTTTTGGTCATCCGATAGCGCATAGTAAATCGCCAATTATACACCAGATGTTTGCTGAACAGACGGGTATTGCGCTGGAATATGAACGTATTTTGGCACCACTAGATGGCTTTGAGCAGTCATTGTCTGCATTTTTTACTCAGGGAGGGATGGGGGCGAATGTTACGCTACCTTTTAAGGAAAACGCATATCAAATGGTATCTGAGCTAACAGATAGAGCTCAATCGTGCGGTGCAGTAAATACCGTGATGAAACTGGATAGTCACCGGTTATTAGGTGATAACACGGATGGTGCTGGCCTTTTGCTAGATCTTCAACGGCTTAATTTTATTCATAGCAATAGCAAAGTATTAATTATTGGTGCTGGTGGTGCAACGAGGGGGGCTTTATTACCTCTCTTAGAATTTGGGTGCGAAATTACGCTAACGAATAGGACTTTTTCTAAAGCAGAAACATTAGTAAATCAATTTGTTAGCTTTGGAAAAATAAAAGCACAGCCGATCGAACAGATCAAAACAGCCTGTTTCGATCTCATCATTAATGCGACTTCATCTGGAGTGAGTGGCGAGATCCCCGCAATTGATCCCGCTGTATTTTCTGCGCGGGTGGCATGTTATGACATGTTTTATCAACATGGTTTAACACCATTTCTATCGTTCGCGAGTTCTCATCAGGTAAATCGCCTTGCCGATGGTTTAGGTATGTTAGTTGGGCAAGCCGCTTTCGCTTTTAAATTATGGCATGGAGTACTTCCAGATATAGAGCCGGTTCTTCTTGTATTACAAAAGGAACTGAAAAAGTGAATCAAGCTATTCAATTTCCAGATAGAGAAGAGTGGAATGCTGCTACAAGAAAAGTCCATTTTCCGGTATTAATTAGTGGAATGTTAGCTGAATGTGTAATATCAGACTCGTTGCTTTATCGGCGGTATGGAGAAGGGACTGAGCCATTAGTGCTTTTCCAAAATAACCGTTGGGATATAGAAGAAGAGTTTGAGGCCTTGATAGCTCAAGGCCCTCAGGAAGATGATAGTGTTTATTCTTTACCAGAAGATAAATAATCATTCTTCCATTGAACGTAGTTATTCGCTGAATAACGTAGATGTTCTAATTCAGCTTCCGTTAGTTTACGGGCAGCTTTAGCTGGGCTACCAACATAAAGGTAGCCACTTTCCAGTTTTTTGCCTTGGGTGACGAGGCTATTTGCGCCTATAACTACGTCGCTAGCGATTATTGCTCCATCAAGAATAATAGAACCCATACCGACTAATACGCGATCCCCGATTGTGCAACCATGAAGCATCACTTTATGTCCGACGGTGACATCTTCGCCAATAATTAGAGGGTTGCCTTCTGGGTTATGTTTTGATTTGTGTGTTACGTGTAAGACGGAACCATCTTGTATATTAGTGCGGGCACCAATTTCAATGTAGTTCACATCACCACGTAATACGGATAAAGGCCAAATACTGACATCATCAGCTAAACGAACATCGCCGATCACAACAGCTGAAGGATCGATAAAAACGTTAGAGCCAGTGGTGGGATAAATATCGAGATAAGGTCTTAAGTGTTTGTTCATAAAGATGACCATAGTTGATAATTAGTGGTATTAAATAGAATAGTCGATATCTATTCATATTATGAAGAAGAGTATCCTTCAAAAAAGAGGGTATTTGTTGTTTGTTTTATAGTCACAATGCTAGAAAAAAAAACATAGTGATGATTTTATCTTCAAACAGTACTTTTTTTCAAAAAAAGGGTTGCTAGAATTTTCTGACTCCCTATAATGCGCATCCGTTGTCACGACAAACCGCTTCGGTGGTCAGGTTAGAAAAGAAACCGGTGGCAACGAGAGGTGAAAAAAGAAAGAAAAAGTTGAAAATAATCGCTTGACTTTCTCACGAAAAAACGTAGTATACATCACCTCGCGACAACGACCTAACTGGTTAATATCGAAAGATAAAGTCGCAACGCTCTTTAACAATTTATCAGACAATCTGTGTGGGCACTCACAGGACACTATCAAAAAATATTTGATTTTAAAGTCTTGAAGAGTGACTAACACGTTAATTCATATATGAAAGAATGTAGTCAGTTTAATTCTTTGAGCATCAAACGCTTTTAATTGAAGAGTTTGATCATGGCTCAGATTGAACGCTGGCGGCAGGCCTAACACATGCAAGTCGAGCGGTAACAGGGGAAGCTTGCTTCCCGCTGACGAGCGGCGGACGGGTGAGTAATGTATGGGGATCTGCCCGATAGAGGGGGATAACTACTGGAAACGGTGGCTAATACCGCATAATCTCTTAGGAGCAAAGCAGGGGACCTTCGGCCTTGCGCTGTCGGATGAACCCATATGGGATTAGCTAGTAGGTAAGGTAATGGCTTACCTAGGCGACGATCCCTAGCTGGTCTGAGAGGATGATCAGCCACACTGGGACTGAGACACGGCCCAGACTCCTACGGGAGGCAGCAGTGGGGAATATTGCACAATGGGCGCAAGCCTGATGCAGCCATGCCGCGTGTATGAAGAAGGCCCTAGGGTTGTAAAGTACTTTCAGTCGGGAGGAAGGCGTTGATGTTAATACCATCAACGATTGACGTTACCGACAGAAGAAGCACCGGCTAACTCCGTGCCAGCAGCCGCGGTAATACGGAGGGTGCAAGCGTTAATCGGAATTACTGGGCGTAAAGCGCACGCAGGCGGTTAATTAAGTTAGATGTGAAATCCCCGGGCTTAACCTGGGAATGGCATCTAAGACTGGTTAGCTAGAGTCTTGTAGAGGGGGGTAGAATTCCATGTGTAGCGGTGAAATGCGTAGAGATGTGGAGGAATACCGGTGGCGAAGGCGGCCCCCTGGACAAAGACTGACGCTCAGGTGCGAAAGCGTGGGGAGCAAACAGGATTAGATACCCTGGTAGTCCACGCTGTAAACGATGTCGATTTGGAGGTTGTTCCCTAGAGGAGTGGCTTCCGGAGCTAACGCGTTAAATCGACCGCCTGGGGAGTACGGCCGCAAGGTTAAAACTCAAATGAATTGACGGGGGCCCGCACAAGCGGTGGAGCATGTGGTTTAATTCGATGCAACGCGAAGAACCTTACCTACTCTTGACATCCAGAGAATTTGGCAGAGATGCTGAAGTGCCTTCGGGAGCTCTGAGACAGGTGCTGCATGGCTGTCGTCAGCTCGTGTTGTGAAATGTTGGGTTAAGTCCCGCAACGAGCGCAACCCTTATCCTTTGTTGCCAGCGATTCGGTCGGGAACTCAAAGGAGACTGCCGGTGATAAACCGGAGGAAGGTGGGGATGACGTCAAGTCATCATGGCCCTTACGAGTAGGGCTACACACGTGCTACAATGGCGTATACAAAGAGAAGCGACCTCGCGAGAGCAAGCGGAACTCATAAAGTACGTCGTAGTCCGGATTGGAGTCTGCAACTCGACTCCATGAAGTCGGAATCGCTAGTAATCGTAGATCAGAATGCTACGGTGAATACGTTCCCGGGCCTTGTACACACCGCCCGTCACACCATGGGAGTGGGTTGCAAAAGAAGTAGGTAGCTTAACCTTCGGGAGGGCGCTTACCACTTTGTGATCCATGACTGGGGTGAAGTCGTAACAAGGTAACCGTAGGGGAACCTGCGTTGGATCACCTCCTTACCGTTGAAGTGTTTTTGTGAAGTGTTCACACAGATTGTCTGATGAAAAGTAGAGCAATAGGCTATACGTGGGAGACTTATTCAAAAGAATAGGGCTTACATGAAATGGGCCACAACGGTGTTGTGCAATATTTTATGTCCCCTTCGTCTAGAGGCCTAGGACACCGCCCTTTCACGGCGGTAACAGGGGTTCGAATCCCCTAGGGGACGCCAATTGCGCCGATATCGAGTGAAAGACGATGTCCTCCAATAATGATTAAGCTAATTCAGTGAGTTAGCTTAACAATTATGCTCTTTAACAATCTGGAACAAGCTGAAAATTGAAACAACGCACATTGTTTATCGCTTAAACAATGTGAGAGTCTCTCAAAATTTCAAACCTGAAATTTCGGTCATTCAAACGAGTGGCATGAGCGAGCAGGGTGAAATTCAAGGCGGACAGCGCGCAGCAAGCGCAGCGTACACGAGTACGTGAGCATTGCGAGCACTGTCCAACGCAGAAGTTCACCACGCACAGCCATGACAGTCAGGTGATCGTTGAAACAATTTCGGGTTGTGAGGTTAAGCGACTAAGCGTACACGGTGGATGCCTAGGCAATCAGAGGCGATGAAGGACGTGCTAATCTGCGAAAAGCGTCGGTAAGGTGATATGAACCGTTATAGCCGACGATGTCCGAATGGGGAAACCCAGTGCAATTCGTTGCACTATCGTTTGATGAATCCATAGTCAAACGAGGCGAACCGGGGGAACTGAAACATCTCAGTACCCCGAGGAAAAGAAATCAACCGAGATTCCCCTAGTAGCGGCGAGCGAACGGGGAGCAGCCCAGAGTCTTAATCAGCATCAGCATCAGGAGAACGGTCTGGAAAGGCCGGCAATAAAGGGTGATAGCCCCGTATCCGAAGGTGTTGGTGTTGTGAACTCGACGAGTAGGGCGGGACACGTGTTATCCTGTCTGAATATGGGGGGACCATCCTCCAAGGCTAAATACTCCTGATTGACCCGATAGTGAACCAGTACCGTGAGGGAAAGGCGAAAAGAACCCCGGCGAGGGGAGTGAAATAGAACCTGAAACCGTGTACGTACAAGCAGTGGGAGCCTTGATTTATCAGGGTGACTGCGTACCCTTTTGTATAATGGGTCAGCGACTTATATTCTGTAGCAAGGTTAACCGAATAGGGGAGCCGTAGGGAAACCGAGTCTTAACTGGGCGAATGAGTTGCAGGTATAGACCCCGAAACCCGGTGATCTAGCCATGGGCAGGTTGAAGGTTGGGTAACACTAACTGGAGGACCGAACCGACTAATGTTGAAAAATTAGCGGATGACTTGTGGCTGGGGGTGAAAGGCCAATCAAACCGGGAGATAGCTGGTTCTCCCGAAAGCTATTTAGGTAGCGCCTCGTGAACTCATCTTCGGGGGTAGAGCACTGTTTCGGCTAGGGGGTCATCCCGACTTACCAACCCGATGCAAACTACGAATACCGAAGAATGTTATCACGGGAGACACACGGCGGGTGCTAACGTTCGTCGTGAAGAGGGAAACAACCCAGACCGCCAGCTAAGGTCCCAAAGTCATGGTTAAGTGGGAAACGAAGTGGGAAGGCTCAGACAGCCAGGATGTTGGCTTAGAAGCAGCCATCATTTAAAGAAAGCGTAATAGCTCACTGGTCGAGTCGGCCTGCGCGGAAGATGTAACGGGGCTAAACCATGCACCGAAGCTGCGGCAGCGACATGTAAATGTTGTTGGGTAGGGGAGCGTTCTGTAAGCCTGTGAAGGTGTGCTGCGAGGCATGCTGGAGGTATCAGAAGTGCGAATGCTGACATAAGTAACGATAATGCGGGTGAAAAACCCGCACGCCGGAAGACCAAGGGTTCCTGTCCAACGTTAATCGGGGCAGGGTGAGTCGACCCCTAAGGCGAGGCCAGAAATGCGTAGTCGATGGGAAACAGGTTAATATTCCTGTACTGGTGATAATTGCGATGGGGGGACGGAGAAGGCTAGGCTGGCCGGGCGACGGTTGTCCCGGTTTAAGGATGTAGGTGGGTGAATTAGGCAAATCCGGTTCGCTATACACTGAGGTCTGATGACGAGTCACTACGGTGGCGAAGTAGCTCATGCCCCGCTTCCAGGAAAAAGCCTCTAAGCTCTAGATTATCATTAATCGTACCCCAAACCGACACAGGTGGTCAGGTAGAGAATACTCAGGCGCTTGAGAGAACTCGGGTGAAGGAACTAGGCAAAATGGTGCCGTAACTTCGGGAGAAGGCACGCTGGCATTAGGTGAAGTGGTTTTACCCATGGAAGCTGAAGCCAGTCGCAGATACCAGCTGGCTGCAACTGTTTATTAAAAACACAGCACTGTGCAAACACGAAAGTGGACGTATACGGTGTGACGCCTGCCCGGTGCTGGAAGGTTAATTGATGGGGTTATCCGTAAGGAGAAGCTCTTGATCGAAGCCCCAGTAAACGGCGGCCGTAACTATAACGGTCCTAAGGTAGCGAAATTCCTTGTCGGGTAAGTTCCGACCTGCACGAATGGCGTAATGATGGCCAGGCTGTCTCCACCCGAGACTCAGTGAAATTGAACTCGCTGTGAAGATGCAGTGTACCCGCGGCAAGACGGAAAGACCCCGTGAACCTTTACTATAGCTTGACACTGAACATTGAGCCTTGATGTGTAGGATAGGTGGGAGGCTTTGAAGTGTGGACGCCAGTCTGCATGGAGCCAACCTTGAAATACCACCCTTTAATGTTTGATGTTCTAACGTAGCCCCATAATCTGGGGTGCGGACAGTGTCTGGTGGGTAGTTTGACTGGGGCGGTCTCCTCCCAAAGCGTAACGGAGGAGCACGAAGGTTGGCTAAGCATGGTCGGACATCATGCGGTTAGTGCAAAGGCATAAGCCAGCTTGACTGCGAGAGTGACGGCTCGAGCAGGTACGAAAGTAGGTCTTAGTGATCCGGTGGTTCTGAATGGAAGGGCCATCGCTCAACGGATAAAAGGTACTCCGGGGATAACAGGCTGATACCGCCCAAGAGTTCATATCGACGGCGGTGTTTGGCACCTCGATGTCGGCTCATCACATCCTGGGGCTGAAGTAGGTCCCAAGGGTATGGCTGTTCGCCATTTAAAGTGGTACGCGAGCTGGGTTTAGAACGTCGTGAGACAGTTCGGTCCCTATCTGCCGTGGGCGTTGGAAGATTGAAAGGGGCTGCTCCTAGTACGAGAGGACCGGAGTGGACGCACCGCTGGTGTTCGGGTTGTCATGCCAATGGCACTGCCCGGTAGCTAAGTGCGGAAGAGATAACCGCTGAAAGCATCTAAGCGGGAAACTTGCCTTGAGATGAGTCTTCCCTGACTCTTTAAGGGTCCTAAAGGAACGTTTAAGACGAAGACGTTGATAGGCTGGGTGTGTAAGCGTAGCGATACGTTGAGCTAACCAGTACTAATGAACCGTGAGGCTTAACCTGACAACACCGAAGGTGTTTTAGAGAGACGAAGAGACGATTGTTGAAGCGCACGAGATAGAGTGGTGCGAGAAATCAGCTTGTTCAAGATTGCAGTTCTGGTTTGCGGTGTAGACGCGAACGGGAACGAAACCGAATTTGTCTGGCGGCAATAGCGCGGTGGTCCCACCTGACCCCATGCCGAACTCAGCAGTGAAACGCCGTAGCGCCGATGGTAGTGTGGGGTCTCCCCATGTGAGAGTAGGGAACTGCCAGACATCAAATTGAAGACTTATCGCAGAGCGGTAAGCAGCCGAAAGGCGAAGAATAAGTGGAGCGGTAGTTCAGTTGGTTAGAATACCTGCCTGTCACGCAGGGGGTCGCGGGTTCGAGTCCCGTCCGTTCCGCCACTTAATTTAGGGGCGTAGTTCAATTGGTAGAGCACCGGTCTCCAAAACCGGGTGTTGGGAGTTCGAGCCTCTCCGCCCCTGCCAGTTACCAATTAAGTAAAAACAAAAGAAGTATCTTATTGATAACCCGATTACTTTAATCGGGTTTTTCTTTATGTAAAATCGATAATTCCTACCTAAATTTGTGACCTATCCCTGTTATTTCTAAGTTAACTTGAGATCGGTTTAAGCCATTATTTGAAGCCCTGTTTTCTCGACATTTGAAATATTCAGGATGACTTCTTCGGTTTTCAAACAATAGGCAATCAAACCGCCCAGTGAATTCAACATGAATCCATGCAAACTACGATGGTGAGAATGTTCAATCTGCGTAATATTTTTTAGCTAATCATTAATTGTTTCAATAATGAATCGATTAGCGATCATCGCTCTATCCTAGACCGCTAATAATTTTGGCTTCATATTTTTGCGTTGTCCTGTAACCAATGTTATTCCTTCCATCTTTAAATCTTCAGTTAATGCTTTGCTGATGTAAGTTCCGCGGCAACAATCTCATCAAGATGGTTAACGATGATGTGCTGCTTGAAACCGTAGAACCATTCTATCGTCTCTTTTCCTCTGGCCGCCGAGTTTTTAAAAAACCGATGTTTTGGGATCCGTAGGTTGTGGCACACTTTAATACTGGTAATAAACTCGATACCTGTTGGTTGACCTTTTAGATGGGGAAAGAAGGAACGTAATGGCACTCAAACCTTCGATATGACGTCAAAAAAACGCGTGTAGCTCAATAAGGTTGGAAAGTCTTTTTTGTGGTATACCACAATGAACCCAATATAAAAATGCTTCAAATCACGATGATGAGACATAGGGAATGCAATGATGATGGGCATAATTTCACTGCTTGTCATTCTTGTTTGGCGTAGCCGCTGACCTTTACCACTTTCAATCAAGTATTTTTTGTCATTGTGGGATGAAAAATTTGCAAAATCATCGATATGACAAAATAAGTCAACTAAATTATGCATAGTGGATTCCTTGGTGAACAGTGATTTTTTGGTCGAAAGATCTGATCACCGAACCTGCTTTTCGCTCCCTTCTTTTTTTATTTTTCTTATCCCGAGTTCAGGTTAAGTTATTGGCTTAATAATCCCGATTATAAATGCTTGCTGATATAGATACGAGACTTACAGCTTTTACCTTCCAAAAGTATCTCTTTGTCATATCACGTACATTGGCTTGAATTGAAATAGCCCTGTCGTATGAGAGATTATTATGCGTAAGAGGCTAAATTAAAGAGGCTGATAAGAAAAAACGCCCGACAGTATTATCGAGCGTAGTTAAAACTGATAAGTAGTTAATCAGTTATGACGTAGGGGCTAATTGTGCGTTTTTAATGGGGGTTTTTATTAATTGATTAATCAATGCTTGTTGATCGTTTTTTTGTAACCAGACGGCGTAGAGTGGTTTTGTAATTACGGTCTCTGAGAGCGTTTTGAGTCCAGGGTACTGAATACTCCAGTGAGACGGTAAAAACGCGGCAGAAAGTGATACAGGCAGTAATTGACGAGCAATGTGTGCAGATGTCGTGATCATAACTGGCGAATCATCAGGCGTAAGGCTTGCGTCATTTTGAGGTTGAAAATCGGCACTCCACTCTAATTTGATATAATTATAATTTGTTAAAGCGATATTTTTTTGTGAGGCCATTAATTGAAGCTCAATAGTGCCTATGATGGTGCTTTCGAACTCATCCATTTTTGGCGGTTCAGTAGCAATTAATAAATCTAGCTCTCTCGAATGCAGTTGTTTCACCAGTGACTGCCGAGTCGAAACTCTCGCCTCTAAACGTAATTCATCATGCTGTTCATACAGTGATTGCATCCAATCGGTAAGGTAGCCTTCCCATAATGATGCGGTAGCACCTATCGACAATTCAGTATGCTGTGAAGCATGGGAGATCTCTTTTTTGGCTTGTAGCCATGTATTCATTAAGGATTCAGCGTAAGGAACTAAGCGCTCCCCAGCAGCCGTTAGCCTAATATTATTGCGGTGTCGCGTGAATAGGTTTGTACCGAGCTGTGTTTCGAGTTGCCGGATGCGAAAACTGACAGCTGATTGCGTTAAATAGAGTGATTCCGCGGCTCGGCCGAAGTGTCTGGTTCTACTGACTTCCAAAAATGTTTTTAATAACTCAGTATCCACATACATCTCCAATAATTTTTGTCGTGATGATTTAAATGTTTTGTTTTACAGATTGTCAATGCTGTCTAATACTCCGCGCCATAAAGAGTTGACAGTAATAAGTTAGGAGTGTGTCAGATGGCAGAAAGCTTCATCACGACTAATCGTTTTTTTGACAATAAACATTACCCACGTGGCTTTTCTCGTCATGGTGATTTTACCATCAAGGAAGCTCAGTTACTCGAGCGCCATGGCCAAGCTTTTTCTGAGCTTGATTCCGGCAAACGTGCAGCACAAACCGACGAAGAAAAACTTTTCGTTGCGGTTTGCCGCGGCGAAAGGGAACCTGTAACTCCTGAAGAAAAAGTGTGGGCGAAATATTCTAGCCGCATAAATCGTCCGAAACGCTTCCATACTCTCTCTGGCGGTAAGCCTCAGATAGACCCTTCGGATGACTATACAGATACAGACGATTAATATCATCAATATATTTAGAGGGGCTTACAGGCCCCTTAACTTATATGCGTTATAGTCACGTAAAGTAACGAAGCTGACTTTCTAAATCTCTCTATGAGGCCAGTGTAATAAGCGCTGCTACATCATCGTAGATTCATTTAGAGTGTACGCTTATGCCACTCTCATTCACCACCTCTCCAACTACTCAGCTTACTTGTTTTTGCAAATGAAGCAATAACTTATCCATCGCTCTATAACCGAGAGCTTCGAGAAGATGAGGTTTTTCGATATTATTGGTATTTTGTAAGTCGGCAATAGTTCGAGCGACTCTTAAAATGCGATGCCAAGCGCGTATCGATAACCCAAGTTTGTTTAAGGCATGCTCCAAAAAAAGTGAATCTTTGGATGTAAGTTGGCATAGGTTTGTCGTTTCTCTGGCGGTTAATTGGCTATTGAGTTTCCCCATTCTTTTCATTTGTATCTCTCTTGCAAGTATGACTCTAGCGCGGATTTGCTCACTATTTTCGCTTTGATACTGTTGATGACTGAGTGTACCCAACGGAAGCAGCGGTATTTCAATAGACAGATCAAATCGATCAAGAAAAGGACCTGAAACGCGTGATAAGTAGCGTAAGATTTTCGTGGAGGAGCTTCGGCAGTAATCACCTTGATATTGGCCTGTAGGGCTTGGGTTCAGTGCGGCGATGAGTTGAAAGTTGGCTGGGAAACACACTTTTGCTTTAGCGCGGGAAATAATAACTTGCCTTGATTCAAGTGGCTCACGTAATGCGTCAAGTACAGAGCGGCTAAACTCAGGCAATTCATCCAGAAATAAAATGCCATTATGGGCTAATGATATTTCACCGGGTTTAGGAAGGCTCCCTCCACCAATGAGTGCTGCCATTGACGCGCTATGGTGAGGAGCTCTAAAGGGTCTAGGAGGCCAAGGAGAAGTTAAATCGCTTGAATGGCATAGGCTATGTATAGAGGCGACTTCTAGGGCTTCCTGTGGCGTTAGGGATGGTAGTAATGTTTTTAGGCGACTTGCTAGCATCGTTTTTCCTGTGCCAGGAGGGCCTAATAACAATAAGTTGTGCCCACCACTTGCACAGATCTCTAATGCTCTTTTTCCCTGGTCTTGGCCAATAATATCGCTAATATTCCCGTCGCAAATGGGGGGCTCAGGGATTTCGGTCGGATGGAAATTACCTGATAATGTCATTTTCTCGTATAAAAAATGACAAAGTTCTAATAATGTTCCTGCAAACTTAACACTATTATCAGGTAATAAATTCAGCTCATATTGATTTTCAGATGAAAGAACGAGTTGCCTTTTTTGTGTTAATGCCGCGAGTGCGGCAGGGATAGCACCATTCACATGGCGAATATGACCAGACAAAGCGAGTTCACCGAGAAATTCATACTGATGAAGTATTTTTGTAGGCACTTGGCCTGATGACGCTAAGATAGCGATTGCTATCGCAAGATCGTAACGTCCCCCTTCTTTCGGGAGATCGGCAGGGGCTAAGTTAATCGTCATTTTTTTTGCAGGGAATTCAAAACCGCTGTTTAATAATGCGCTCCGTACTCTATCTCTCGATTCTTTTACAGCCGTTTCAGGTAAACCTACAAGTGTCAATCCAGGTAGCCCATTACTAATATGTGCTTCAACAGTAACCAGTGGCGCATTCATTCCTATCGATGCTCTTGTATACACAATTGCTAATGCCATATCTCCTCCCTTGAATAAACAGAGTAATATTCTGTTGAATAAAGAGCCGTTTCAATGGCTCTTTTTAAGGATGAGAGTGGGAAGGGAAACTTAAATGTAAAATATTTGCCACGGATTAAATTTTTGCGAAGGTGGTCGTAAAACTATTATTAATTAATGTGTTATGTGATATTAATTTATAGATAATAGAAATTAATTGAGAAGGAATTTTTTTAAAGATGAGGTGTAAATTAAAATTAATATCATCAATACTACGCTTGCTTGTTGGAATATCAGGCTGCGTATAATGGCTTCGCTATATGTATTTGCTGTAAATTCTATAAAACACTAGTTATTTATTCTGTTTGTTTTTTATCTATCTGATTTATATTGAAATATATTTTTTGATAATAAAAATTTAAAATAAAAGTTGTCAAAGTAATTTTAAAATGATACCTCTTTAATATAGATAACGAATAATACAGCGAAAGACAGAACCGATGAACGCATTTTTCCGAGTGATTAGCCTAATTATTATCAGCGTGGTGGTGATTATTATCCCACCGTGCGGGGCTGCACTTGGACGACGAAGGCTAAATTAGTAGCCAGATCTCACGAGAACCCCGCACCGAAAGGCGCGGGGTTTTTTTTGACGTAAAGTTTAGCAACATCATCAAACCTAAAAAAACAAAATAAATACAAATAGATAAATTAATTGGAAGACAGGAGAAAAGCATGAATGGGGCACAGTGGTTAGTTCAAGCATTGCGGACGCAGGGAGTGGAGACTGTTTTTGGCTATCCGGGAGGCGCTATCATGCCAGTGTATGACGCGCTGTATGATGGCGGGGTTGAGCATCTGTTGTGTCGCCATGAGCAAGGGGCCGTTATTGCCGCGATTGGTTATGCTCGCTCGACGTCAAAAACAGGGGTTTGTATTGCGACATCAGGGCCGGGAGCGACGAATTTAATCACTGGGTTAGCGGATGCTTTGTTAGATTCTGTGCCTGTTGTGGCTATCACGGGGCAAGTGAGTTCGGAATTTATTGGCACTGACGCTTTCCAAGAAATCGATGTTTTGGGTTTATCTCTGGCCTGTACTAAGCACAGTTTTTTAGTGGAATCTCTTGAAGACCTGCCTCGCATTGTTGCTGAAGCTTTCGCAATCGCAAATAGTGGTCGCCCAGGACCTGTACTGATTGATATTCCGAAAGATATTCAACTGCAGCAGGCAGATCTTGCGCCGTTTTTAATGCCTGTTGAACAGGATTTACCTATCCAGTCACATGAGGTTGCTGAGGCAAGAGAGTTACTCAAACAGTCGCAAAAACCAATGTTATATATCGGTGGTGGCGTTGGGATGTCAGGTGCGGTTGCCGAGCTAAGACGTTTTATTGATTACACGGGCATTCCTTCTGTGACAACTTTAAAAGGGCTAGGCGCAGTTGCACCTTCGGAGCCATATTATCTCGGAATGCTGGGGATGCATGGTACTAAGGCGGCAAACTTCGCGGTGCAGCGTTGTGATTTATTGATAGCCGTGGGCGCTCGCTTTGATGACCGTGTGACAGGTAAGTTAAATACATTCGCGCCAAATGCCAAAGTCATTCATATCGATATCGACCATGTTGAATTAGATAAATTGCGTCAAACGCACGTCGCTTTATTAGGTGATGCTAAAGCGTTATTACCTGAGTTGATGATGGAAAAAACGATTTCATCTTGGCAGGAAGAGGTACGGCAACTAAAGCATGAGTTTAGCTGGCGTTACGATCATCCCGGTGATGCTATCTACGCCCCTTTGCTGTTAAAGCAACTGTCTGATCGTATGAAGGCAAATACGGTTATCACGACAGATGTTGGGCAGCATCAAATGTGGTCGGCCCAACATATCGCGGTTGATGCACCTGAAGATTTTATTACTTCTAGTGGTTTGGGAACCATGGGCTTTGGTATTCCAGCCGCGATTGGCGCACAAGTGGCTCGTCCCGGAAGACACTGTGGTTTGTGTCTCTGGAGATGGTTCTTTCATGATGAATGTACAAGAGCTTGGCACCATTAAACGTAAACAACTACCCGTTAAAATTTTATTGTTAGATAACCAGCGGTTAGGCATGGTTCGTCAGTGGCAAGAGCTGTTTTTTGAACAGCGTTATAGCGAAACGATTTTAACCGATAACCCTGATTTTGTGGCTTTGGCTCGGGCTTTTGATATCCCAGGGCGACGCATTACCTCAAAATCTGAAGTTGACGCAGCGCTTGATGAGTTACTCAACAGTGAAGGCGCTTATCTGTTACAGGTCTCAATAAATGAATTAGAAAACGTCTGGCCGTTGGTTCCACCAGGGGCGAGCAATGAAAAAATGATGGAGAAACCGTTATGATGCAACATCAACTCGCAATACTGGCCCGTTTCCGTCCTGAGGTTTTAGAGCGTATATTACGGGTGACTCGCCATCGTGGATTCCAAATCAGTTCGATGACTATGGATCATATGCCGGATGGTGATAATGTAAATATCGAAATGACCGTGAACAGCCAGCGTCCATTAGCTCAGTTATATGCTCAGTTAACTAAGCTGTCTGATGTTTCGGAAGTTGAAATAAGAGAACAAGAATCACGACTATTACGCACACAAAGTGCAATGTAAGGAATAAATAAAATGACTAAGAAAGCTGACTATATTTGGTTTAACGGTGAAATGACGCCATGGGCCGATGCAAAAGTACACGTTATGTCTCATGCTTTGCATTATGGTACATCGGTATTTGAAGGCGTCCGTTGCTATGATTCTCACAAGGGGCCTGTTGTTTTCCGCCATCGTGAGCACATGCAGCGTTTGCGTGATTCTGCAAAAATCTACCGTATGCCTGTCAGCTATAGCGTTGATGAGCTGATGGAAGCATGCCGTGAAACGTTACGTAAAAATAACTTAGTCAGTGCCTATATTCGTCCATTAGTCTTTATTGGTGATGTTGGTATGGGGGTTAATCCTCCAGATGGTTATAAAACAGATGTCATCATGGCGGCTTTCCCATGGGGGGCCTATTTAGGCGAAGAAGCTTTAGATCAAGGAATTGATGCTATGGTTTCCTCATGGAACCGCGTTGCAGCAAATACCATTCCTACTGGAGCAAAAGCGGGTGGTAACTATTTATCGTCGCTACTTGTTGGCAGTGAAGCACGTCGTCATGGCTATCAAGAGGGAATTGCATTAGATGTTAATGGTTATTTATCTGAAGGGGCTGGTGAAAATATTTTTGAAGTGAAAGATGGCATTTTATTTACACCACCATTTACATCTTCTGCACTGCCGGGGATCACACGTGATGCGATCTTAACGTTAGCGAAGGATATGGGCATTGAAGTTCGTGAACAAACCTTATCACGTGAGTCTTTATACCTTGCTGATGAAGTGTTTATGACCGGAACCGCAGCTGAAATCACGCCAGTACGTAGTGTGGATGGCATTCAAGTGGGTATTGGTCGCTGTGGCCCTATGACCAAAAAGATCCAGCAAGCCTTCTTTGGTTTGTTTGATGGTACAACAGAAGATAAATGGGGTTGGTTAGATCCAGTTAACCCTTAATAACAAATACAGACAGATTTACAGGCGGTCGTTCCCCGCCTGTTTTAAAACACGGGAGTAAAGATATGCCGAAGTACCGTTCAGCAACCACCACCCATGGCCGTAATATGGCAGGCGCACGTGCATTATGGCGTGCCACCGGTATGACCGATGCTGATTTTGGAAAACCGATTATCGCAGTTGTTAACTCATTTACACAATTTGTACCGGGCCATGTGCATTTGCGTGACCTTGGCAAACTTGTCGCTGAGCAGATCGAAGCGGCAGGGGGTGTCGCTAAAGAGTTTAATACAATCGCTGTCGATGATGGCATTGCAATGGGGCATGGCGGGATGCTTTATTCCTTACCTTCCCGTGAGTTAATTGCAGATTCAGTCGAATATATGGTGAATGCACACTGTGCAGATGCCATGGTATGTATCTCTAACTGTGACAAAATCACACCGGGTATGTTAATGGCATCATTACGCCTAAATATCCCTGTTATTTTTGTTTCAGGTGGTCCTATGGAAGCTGGGAAAACCAAGCTTTCAGATCAAATTATCAAGTTAGACTTAGTGGATGCGATGATCCAAGGCGCGAATCCTAATGTAAGCGATGCGGACAGCGAACAAATTGAACGCTCTGCTTGCCCAACATGCGGCTCTTGCTCAGGTATGTTTACCGCTAACTCAATGAACTGTTTAACCGAAGCATTAGGGTTATCGCAACCAGGAAATGGGTCATTACTTGCGACCCATGCTGACCGTAAAGCGTTATTCATCAATGCTGGTAAGCGTATTGTTGAATTAACTAAGCGCTATTATGAGCAAGATGATGAAAGTGCATTGCCGCGTAATATCGCTAATAAATCCGCTTTTGAAAATGCGATGACATTGGATATTGCGATGGGTGGCTCAACCAATACGGTTTTACACCTGTTAGCAGCGGCTCAAGAAGCCGATGTTGATTTCACAATGGCAGATATTGACCGTTTGTCACGCAAAGTTCCGCATTTATGTAAAGTTGCGCCGAGCACCCAAAAAATATCATATGGAAGATGTTCATCGTGCTGGTGGTGTTATTGGTATTTTAGGTGAGTTAAGCCGAGCAGGCCTGCTACAGCATAATGTTAAAAATATTTTAGGCCTGACACTTAAGCAGACACTTGAGCAATATGATGTGATGTTGACGCAAGATGAAGCCGTTAAGTCGATGTTTTCGGCGGGGCCTGCGGGTATTCGAACAACACAAGCCTTTTCGCAAAACTGTCGCTGGCCTTCTCTCGACACTGACCGTGAAAATGGCTGTATCCGTAATATAGAGCACGCCTACAGTTTAGATGGGGGCTTAGCGGTACTTGCGGGGAACATCGCGGAAGATGGCTGTATTGTGAAAACCGCAGGTGTTGATGAAGGTAGTTTAACTTTCCGTGGGCCTGCGAAGGTTTATGAAAGCCAAGATGATGCTGTAGAAGCCATTTTAGGCGGTAAGGTTGTTGAAGGGGATGTGGTCGTTATTCGCTATGAAGGCCCGAAAGGTGGCCCAGGCATGCAAGAAATGTTGTACCCAACCTCATACCTTAAATCAATGGGATTAGGGAAAACCTGTGCGCTCATTACAGATGGCCGCTTCTCAGGAGGAAGCTCCGGGTTATCCATTGGTCATATTTCACCTGAAGCCGCTAGTGGTGGATTGTTGGCATTGGTACAAGATGGCGACATTATTGATATCGATATTCCAAAGAGAACGATAGCACTTGATGTTGATGATAATGAGCTGAATAAACGCCGAGAAGCGGAATTGGCGCGTGGTGATAAAGCGTATACGCCACGTAATCGTCAGCGTGAGGTCTCTTTTGCATTGCGTGCCTACGCATCTCTTGCAACGAGTGCAGATAAGGGCGCTGTACGCGATAAATCTAAGCTGGGAGGCTAATGACGGTGGCTGCTGCAAAACCATTACCCTTTGCACCTACGGGTGCTGATTATTTAAAAGCGGCGCTCAGTGCGCCGGTTTATGAAGTGGCTCAGGTCACCCCATTGCAAGAGATGAGAAAAGTGTCTGCTCGCATGGGAAATACGATTTTAGTTAAACGTGAAGATAGGCAGCCTGTTCATAGCTTTAAGTTGCGTGGTGCTTACGCCATGATTGCTGGATTGACCGATGAGCAAAAAGCGAAAGGTGTGGTTACCGCTTCTGCGGGGAACCATGCACAAGGCGTTGCATTATCGGCCAGTCGTGTTGGCGTGAAAGCAAAGATTGTCATGCCTGTGGCAACCGCAGATATTAAGGTCGACGCGGTACGTAATTTCGGTGGTGAAGCCATTTTGCATGGGGCAAATTTTGATGAAGCGAAAGCCAAAGCCATCGAAATGGCGACAAATGAGGGGTACACCTTTGTTCCCCCCTTTTGATCACCCTTCTGTGATTGCAGGGCAAGCCACAATAGCATTGGAGTTGTTACAGCAAGATGCGCATCTTGATCGCATTTTTGTCCCCGTCGGTGGTGGTGGCCTGATTGCTGGCGTAGCGGTTCTGATCAAGCAATTGATGCCTGAGATTAAAATTATCGGCGTTGAAGCCGAAGACGCGGCATGTTTGAAAGCCGCATTGGCAGCGGGGCATCCGGTTGACTTGCCTCGAGTTGGCTTATTTGCTGAAGGCGTTGCGGTGAAGCGTATTGGCGATGAAACATTCCGTCTTTGCCAAAAATATGTGGATGATGTGATCACCGTAGACAGTGACGCGATTTGTGCGGCGTTGAAAGATATTTTTGAGGATGTGCGTGCGATTGCTGAGCCATCTGGAGCATTAGCACTAGCAGGCTTAAAAAAATATGTGCAACTGCACAACATTAAAGGCGAGCGTCTTGCACATGTTTTATCCGGTGCAAATATGAATTTCCATGGCCTGCGTTATGTTTCAGAGCGATGCGAAATTGGTGAGCAACGGGAGGCACTTCTTGCGGTCACGATCCCTGAACAAAAAGGCAGCTTTTTGCGTTTCTGCCAGTTATTAGGCCATCGTGCAGTCACGGAGTTTAATTATCGTTATACCGATGCAGATCCTGACCGTGCTTGTATCTTTGTGGGGGTGAGGTTAAGCGGTGGCGAAAACGAACGAAGTGAAATTATTCAAGAGTTGCAACAACATGGCTATGAAGTTGCCGACCTATCCGATGATGAAATGGCGAAATTACATGTACGTTATATGATTGGTGGTCGACCATCGAAGCCATTGGAGGAGCGCCTTTATAGTTTTGAGTTCCCAGAATCACCGGGGGCATTGTTAAAATTCTTAGAGACTCTGGGAACGTATTGGAATATTACACTGTTCCATTATCGTAGCCATGGCACTGATTATGGTCGTGTGTTAGCGGCGTTTGAGTTATCAGGTCCTGAGGTACGTTTCGATAGGCACCTTGATGCGCTAGGTTATGAATATCATGATGAAACAGGGAACCCGTCATTTAGGTTCTTTTTAGCCCCCCAAAGCTCACCGCAAACATTAGATTGAGTGGTCGGGCAACAATTGCCAAAATGATTTGATGAGTGGTTCACTTAGGCGTTTGCTAAGCGAGCAAACGCCTAGCTCAAAGGGTTCAACCAGCGAAATATTGTCGAGTTGTAATATACGGCTGCGAACTGGCTCAGGGCTATTATCAACAACGACGCTTGGTATCAAGGCAATACCACAGCCGAGTGCGACCATTGACACGATAGCTTCATGGCCTGAGACAGTTGCATAGATCACGGGATTATTGATGTGATGACGGCGAAACCAGAGTTCGATACGTTTTCGTGATGGTCCGTGTTCAGGCAGAATAAACGGGATCGCATTCCAGTCGGGCTGCTCTTCGGTAACCATGGTTCGAACAGCACAAGGTAGTGCGGGGGCGATCAGTACCAATGGGATTTCACCAATTTTAGTAAACCTTACATTATCAGGAAGGCGTTCTGGTTTACCTGCGATCCCAAGGTCAGCTTCCTTGGTTTCTACTTTGTCGACAGCATCGGCCGCATCACCAGTGGTGAGTTTTATTTCTACCAGTGGATGCAGTGCGCGGAATTTATCCAGAATTTGTGGCAAGTGGCTATACGCGGCAGTGACAGAGCAAAAAAGGCGCAGTTCACCCGTAAGAGAAGGGCTTTGCTGGTTAAGGACATGCTGGAGTTGTTGATATTGTAATAAGGTTTGTTGAGCAAATTGTTTAAGGTGCTCACCCGCTTGGGTCAGTTTTACCGACCGATTATCACGAATAAAAAGTGGATGCCCTAGCTGCTCTTCTAAGCGTTGAATTTGCCGCGATAAAGTGGATGGACTGACATACATCGCCTTAGAGGTTCGACCAAAATGGCAACTTTCTGCTAAATGAAGAAATAGCTTTAAATCACGGATATCCATTTTTGTTTCAGCCTTAAGTTAAGTCAAAAGAGCGTTGCATAATATGCAACATTGTATTGTTAATATATCAATTTAAGCAATGCGAATCATCGCATATAGTAAAACCATAAACGCTAAATAGAAAAGCGACAGGCAGATGCCTGAAATAACGAACACAACAGAACAACGGAGTAAGACAATGGCGAATTATTTTAATACTTTGAATCTGCGTCAGCAGTTAGAGCAGTTAGGCAAATGTCGTTTCATGAAGCGCGAAGAGTTCGCGGATGAAGCAGGATACCTGAAAGGTAAAAAAATCGTCATCGTCGGTTGTGGTGCTCAAGGTTTAAACCAAGGCCTAAATATGCGTGATTCAGGTCTGGATATTGCTTACGCATTACGTGCTGAAGCGATCGCTGAAAAACGTGCATCATGGCGTAAAGCGACAGAAAACGGTTTTAAAGTCGGTACTTATGAAGAATTGATCCCTGAAGCGGATTTGGTCATTAACTTAACGCCAGACAAGCAGCACTCAGCGGTCGTTCGCGCTGTTCAGCCAATGATGAAGCAAGGCGCTGCATTAGGTTACTCGCACGGCTTTAACATTGTTGAAGTAGGTGAAGAGATCCGTAAAGATATTACTGTTGTGATGGTTGCTCCAAAGTGCCCAGGTACTGAGGTTCGCGAAGAGTATAAACGTGGTTTCGGTGTGCCAACGCTGATTGCTGTTCACCCTGAAAATGACCCTAAAGGTGAAGGTCTGGCTATTGCGAAAGCATGGGCTGCGGCAACTGGTGGACATCGTGCTGGTGTACTGGAGTCATCATTCGTTGCAGAAGTTAAATCTGACTTGATGGGTGAACAAACCATCCTGTGTGGTATGTTGCAAGCGGGCGCTCTGCTTTGTTATGACAAGATGGTTGCTGATGGTGTTGAGCCAGGCTATGCCGGTAAATTAATCCAATTCGGTTGGGAAACAATTACCGAAGCATTGAAGCAAGGTGGTATCACGCTGATGATGGATCGTCTATCAAACCCTGCGAAATTGCGCGCATTTGCACTGTCTGAGCAACTGAAAACAATCATGGCTCCTTTGTTCCAAAAACATATGGATGACATTATTTCTGGTAAATTCTCAGAAACCATGATGGCTGACTGGGCAAATGATGATAAGAATTTGCTGGCTTGGCGTGAAGAAACCGGTAAAACACCATTTGAAAACTACCCTGAATATGAAGGAAAAATCGCTGAGCAAGAGTATTTTGACCACGGTGTTTTGTTAGTTGCAATGGTTAAAGCTGGGGTTGAGTTGGCGTTTGATACTATGCTGGAAGCTGGGATCCTTGAGGAATCCGCTTATTACGAGTCACTGCACGAGCTGCCACTGATAGCCAATACTATCGCTCGTAAACGCCTGTATGAAATGAACGTGGTTATTTCAGATACGGCGGAATATGGTAACTACCTGTTCTCGTTCGCGGCTGTGCCAATGTTGAAAGACTTTATGAGCAAACTGCAAGCGGGAGATTTGGCGAAACCTGTTGCTGATAATGGCACCGATAATGCACAACTGCGTGATGTTAATGAAGCTATCCGTAACCACCCAATTGAGAAAATCGGTAAGACGCTGCGTGGATATATGACAGATATGAAACGCATTTCAGTGGGTGGCTAATTTTTCGTCACACTAGCACTATTCGCCGTTTTCCTTTAACGCGAATAGTTTAGAAAAATATATTAGATATAAAATAATATCGTATTGAAAACCGTGTTGTTCTGAATGACACGGTTTTTTTGTTTTTCAGACTCGACCGTCACAGATAGAAATATGCAGTTAAATGGATACATGATGGTTTAGCCGTTTTTATGCGCCGAGTGCTTTCTGCTACAATCGACAACAATCTGTCTTTTTGAAAATAACCTGATCTAGAGAAACCATGCGATTAAATCCAAGCCAGCAGCAGGCTGTTGAATTTGTGGATGGCCCATGCCTTGTATTGGCTGGTGCCGGCTCGGGGAAAACCCGAGTGATAACGAATAAAATAGCACACCTGATCCGCCAATGTGGCTATCAACCACGTCAAATTGCGGCGGTCACCTTTACCAATAAAGCCGCTCGTGAAATGAAAGAGCGTGTCGCACAAACATTGGGGCGGAAAGAAGCTCGAGGGTTAATTATCTCTACATTTCATACCTTGGGCTTGGAGATCATTAAACGTGAATATAAGGCGTTAGGTATTAAGGCTAATTTTTCTCTGTTTGATGATCAGGACCAAATGGCGTTGCTCAAAGAGCTCACTTTTGATCTGCTAGAGGAAGATAAAGATCTTTTGCAGCAACTGATCTCATCGATCTCGAATTGGAAAAATGATCTGTTAGCACCAGAGCAGGTGTTGGCGAAAGTGAGAAGTGAGAAAGAGCATCGTTTTGCAGAGTGTTATCGTCGTTACGAATTGCATTTAAAAAGCTGTAACGTATTGGATTTCGATGATTTGATCAGTAAGCCGACCTTACTTTTATCCCATAACGAAGAGGTGCGGGAGCGTTGGCAACAAAAAATTCGCTATTTGCTGGTGGATGAGTATCAGGATACCAATACAAGCCAATATCAATTGGTTAAATTGCTGGTGGGTCAGCGTGCGCGGTTTACGGTAGTTGGCGATGATGACCAATCTATCTACTCTTGGCGTGGTGCTCGCCCACAAAACTTAGTGCTATTGAGTCAGGATTTTCCAAAGTTAAATGTGATTAAGTTGGAGCAAAACTATCGTTCATCGGAGCGCATACTAAAAGCAGCCAATATTTTGATTGCAAATAACCCCCACGTATTTGAGAAGAAATTATTTTCGACACTAGGTTATGGGGCACCACTTAAGGTTATTACGGCCAATAATGAAGATCATGAAGCTGAAAGAGTTATCGGTGAATTGATTGCGCATCACTTTATTAATAAAACACAATATAAAGATTATGCCATTTTGTATCGCGGTAACCATCAATCGCGTATCTTTGAAAAAATGTTGATGCAAAACCGTATTCCTTACCGTATTTCGGGGGGAACATCATTCTTTTCTCGCCCAGAAATCAAAGATTTATTAGCGTATTTGCGAGTAATCACTAACCCTGAAGATGACAGTGCTTTTTTGCGCATTGTGAATACGCCACGCCGTGAAATTGGGCCAAAAACGATCCAAAAATTAGGTGAATGGGCTAATCAACGCGGTAAAAGTTTATATCAAGCTAGTTTTGATTTAGGGCTGGAGCAAACATTAACAGGCAAAGGATTAACCGCGCTACAGCAGTTCACACGTTGGATGGAGAAAATTGTTCAACAGTCTGAGCGTGAGCCATTATTGGCCGTGCGTGATTTACTGCGTGAAATGGACTATGAAAGTTGGCTCTATGAAACTTCGGCAAGTACGAAAGCTGCTGAGATGCGAATGAAAAACGTCAATCAGTTGTTTACATGGATGAGTGAAATGATTGAAGGTGACGACTTGAATGATCCTATGTCGTTAGATCAGGTTGTAACGCGTTTTACGCTGCGCGATATGATGGAGCGCGGTGAAGATGATGAAGAATCAGATCAAGTGCAATTAATGACATTACACGCATCTAAAGGGCTGGAGTTCCCTTATGTGTTTTTAGTAGGGATGGAAGAGGGGTTGTTACCGCATCAAAGTAGTATTGATGAGGATAACATCGATGAAGAGCGGCGGTTAGCTTATGTTGGAATAACACGGGCACAAAAAGAGCTATTTTTTAGCCATTGCCGTGAACGTCGACAATACGGTGAATTAATCCGCCCTGAGCTAAGTCGCTTTTTATTAGAATTGCCGCAAGATGATTTAGAGTGGGAACAGCAACGAAAAGTGGTGACCGCGGAAGAGCGGATGCAAAAAGGACAATCTGCACTCGCTGATATTAAGGCTCGTTTAGGATTAAATAAGAAAAGCTAGCAGAAATGACCCCTCACATTCACTGTAACGAATGTGAGGGGGAAAATTAATTGTTGGAGCTATTACGCTCTTCAAGTTTCAAAGGCCAGTTAACATAACCTTGCCACTGAACTTCTTGTTGCAAGTTTTCTGCTCGTAATGGATGCTCTGCGAGCCAGCGGTAAGGCAATACAATCGTCAGAGAATGGGTCTCTGCATGAAGTCGTAATGCTGGCAATGTATCATCTCGCCGACGGCTTGCAAAAAGAATAGCTAATCGCAACAGGCGACATAAATGATAAGCTTGTTGCATGGGTAAAGCATTTTGTTGACTGAGTGTGGCTAGGTCAACAGGCCCGTGTTGATTGCGGAGTAATGCAGCCAGTAAGCGCTTTTGTGCAGGAGTAAAGCCAGGAAGGTCAAGGTTAGTGATAAGGTAACTGGCATGCTCCGGCCCTTTGCGGAAGTCAACGCTTAAACCGATTTCATGCAAAGCACAGGCACTTGATAACAAATCACGGCAGCGTAGGTCTAGCTGCCAATTTTTAGAGACCTGTAAAAAGAAATACTCTGCTAATTGGCTAACGCGGGCAGCTTGCTCGATATCGACTTGAAAGCGACGCTGAATATTACGCAAGGTACGAGCGCGAATATCTTGCTCAATGGGTAATTCAAGCATGCCGTAAACTAACCCTTCACGCAATGCACCACCCGCTAAGGTCATATTATCAATCGATAAAGCTTTAAAAATAGCGATGAGGATAGACAGACCGCTTGGGAATACCAGCGCTCGCTCAAAGGTGAGCCCTTCAATTTCTAACTCTTCAAGCTTGTGGCATTGAATGGCTTTATATTTAAGCTGTTGTAGCTTATCTAAGGTAATCAGCTCATCCATGCCTTGCGCGATCATGATTTCTTGGATGGCTTGAACGGTGCCGGATGCACCAACACAAATTTTCCAACCATGATTTTTTAAGGTATCCGCAATAGGGGCAATCACCGCGTGGGCGGCTAACTCCGCTTGAGTAAAATTCTCCTCGGTGAGTGTGCGATCACTAAAATATTTTTCTAGCCAAGTGACGCAACCCATTTCAAGGCTAAATAGCTGAGTGGCTTTGGCACCGATACCTGTAACCAGCTCGGTACTTCCTCCCCCCAATATCAACGACTAAACGCTGATCGGGGCCTCCGGTTGTGTGAGCAACGCCTTGGTAAATTAAGCGCGCCTCTTCTTCTCCTTGAATAACTTTGACGGTATTACCTAGAATTTCACTGGCTTTTTGCACAAAAACATCGGCATTTTTAGCCAGCCGCAATGTTGCAGTCGCGACGACACGGATTTGAGCGCTAGGGATATCTTGTAAGTGCTCTGAAAAGAGCCTCAAACATTGCCAACCGCGCTCCATAGCTTGTTCTGACAGCATATTATTGCCATCTAAACCAGCGGCTAGGCGCACTTTGCGTTTTACTCTCGAAATAATTTGAATACTGCCTGCAACTTCACGAACGATCAGCATATGAAAACTGTTCGAACCTAAATCAATTGCTGCATAGAGAGAAGAAGATTTCAGCATATCGTTATTACTCAGCCTGAACGTTTATGGTTGTTACGTGGGCCATTATGGCGACGTGGCGAATTTGAATTGCGACGAGGCCCTCCTGGACGCGGACGATGGCGGCGTTTCGGAGCAGGAAGGTCAGTTAATAACGCTTCGCTGTTGTACTTACTCACTGGAATCGAATGTTGAATGTACTCTTCGATGGCGGGTAGATTCAAAGCGTACTCTTCACAAGCAAGGCTGATTGAATGACCACTTTCACCTGCACGACCAGTACGACCAATGCGGTGTACATAGTCTTCACAATCATCAGGTAAGTCATAGTTAAAGACATGGGTAACAGAAGGAATATGTAACCCGCGAGCAGCGACATCGGTCGCAACTAAAATATCGAGATTACCTTGAGTAAACTCTTCTAAAATACGCAGTCGTTTCTTCTGAGCAACATCTCCGGTGAGTAGCCCTACACGATGACCGTCAGCCGCAAGGTGTGCCCAAATCTCATCGCAACGATGTTTGGTATTGGCAAAAATAATACAACGCTCTGGCCACTCTTCTTCAAGCAACGTTTGCAATAAGCGCATTTTCTCTTCATTTGAAGGATAAAACAGCTCTTCTTTAATACGGTGACCCGTTTTTTGTAACGGCTCGACTTCAATATATTCAGGGCTATTCATCTGTTCAAAAGCAAGTTCTCTGACACGGTAAGAGAGCGTAGCTGAAAAGAGTAGGTTTAACCTTTCGGTTACCGCAGGCATACGACGGAATAACCAACGAATATCTTTAATAAAGCCCAGATCGTACATGCGATCAGCTTCATCTAGAACAACCACTTGTACGGCATTTAAGTCAATATGGCCTTGTTTTGCATAGTCAATTAAACGTCCCGTTGTGCCGATAAGAATATCAACACCATTTTGTAGCACCTTTAATTGCTCATCATAGCCATCACCGCCATAGGCTAGCCCCATTTTTAGACCCGTATACTCAGCAAGCTCTTTTGCATCTGAGTAGATTTGCACTGCCAGTTCACGAGTGGGCGCCATAATCAGCGCTCGGGGCTGATTGACTTTTTTACCCTCAATCGAAGGGTGAGTTAGTAAATAATGAAATGTAGACGTTAAAAATGCTAACGTTTTACCCGTTCCTGTTTGCGCTTGCCCCGCAACATCTTTGCCTTCGACAGTGAAAGGCAGGGTAGACGCCTGTATAGGCGTGCAAAAATTGAAGCCTTTTTTATTTAGGGCCTCAATGACTTTGGGGTGTAAGGCGAAGTCGGAAAACTTCTTTTCTGTCAAGTGTGCTTTACTCATAGTGTGGTAGAATATCAGTTAACGGTTGGTTTACGAAAGTGTATCTTTTGAAATAAAGCATACTGCTGCCAATTAATGTTACACTAAGACTGCAAAAATGATCCATTGGAGTACAACATGAGCGACAAAATTATTCATATAACTGATGCAAGCTTTGAGAGCGAAGTCTTAAACGCCTCGTCACCTGTTCTCGTCGATTTCTGGGCTGCATGGTGTGGTCCTTGTAAAATGATTGCGCCTATTCTTGATGAAGTTGTTGAAGAATATACAGGCAAACTGACCATCGCAAAACTGAATATTGATGATAACCCAGCTACTGCACCAAAATATGGTATCCGTGGTATCCCTACGCTCCTATTATTCAAAAATGGCAATGTCGTAGCAACAAAAGTGGGCATCTTCTCTAAAATTCAGTTAAAAGAATTTTTGGACGAAAATCTGTAAGTTATAGTTGTTGTTTAAGGTAAAACGTTTAGCGGTACATCTATTTTATAGGGCGCACCGCTAGACGTCCTCAATGAAGCATGGTAAGTTATCGGCAATCCCCATATTGCACCCGAAAGAATTACTTTATAATCCGTTGCTCTTATCATAAATATCTGGTTTGTCAGTTCAGTTGTGGTTCATATATTGTGATCTAGGGCTGATAATGTGTTGATTTCTGGAATTATCAATTTGAAAATTGAGTTGTCGCGCTAGCCGCATTCAATCATTTCATTCGTGGTAAATTGACAATATCAATTCAAGATAGGTATGGATTAGCCGTATGAAGGCGTTCTAGTTAGGGATGGGTTTCAGGGCATGAGTTTTGCGTTTTAGTGCTTTGAAAGCTGTAAATTTGCGATATTGGGATAGGTGTTGCCTTAAATGCACAAAAAACTATTGCTAATATTGTTTGTGTTTCTAATAATAAGCCGCACATCATTCCGATGAATCGCCGCGATATGTTAGCGCAGTCTTAGCAATAACAAGCGCAAGAATTTTTACGCGTTGTTGAGCCGTTGATGTTTGTAACTATCAACAGGGCGTTATAAAGTTAAACTGGCACTTATATAGCTTATATATAGTTGTCTTCAATTTACGTTCATAGTTCGAGAATTACCCCGAGTTAAAGAACCCACCATTATGAATCTTACCGAATTAAAAAATACGCCAGTATCAGAATTGATTACATTAGGCGAAAACATGGGGCTAGAAAACTTAGCCCGTATGAGAAAGCAGGATATTATCTTCTCGATTTTGAAGCAGCATGCTAAAAGCGGGGAGGATATCTTCGGCGATGGCGTTCTGGAAATATTGCAGGATGGATTTGGTTTCCTCCGTTCAGCAGACAGTTCCTACCTCGCAGGCCCCGATGATATCTACGTTTCTCCCAGCCAAATTCGCCGCTTCAACCTTCGCACAGGCGATACAATTTCAGGAAAAATCCGTCCTCCTAAAGAAGGTGAACGCTATTTTGCCCTATTGAAAGTTAATGAAGTTAACTTTGATAAACCTGAAAATGCCCGCAGCAAAATTCTCTTTGAAAACTTAACCCCATTACATGCTAACAATCGTCTTCGTATGGAACGTGGAAACGGTTCTACAGAAGATTTAACCGCGCGAGTTTTGGATTTAGCTGCGCCTATCGGCCGTGGGCAACGTGGTTTGATCGTTGCTCCACCAAAAGCAGGTAAAACCATGTTGCTGCAAAATATCGCGGCTAACATTGCACATAACTACCCTGATTGTGTTTTGATGGTTCTGCTTATTGATGAGCGTCCAGAAGAAGTTACCGAAATGCAACGCCTAGTTAAAGGTGAAGTAATCGCTTCAACGTTTGATGAGCCAGCAGCACGTCACGTTCAAGTCGCCGAAATGGTGATTGAAAAAGCTAAACGTTTAGTTGAGCATAAAAAAAGACGTTATCATTTTACTTGATTCTATTACTCGTCTTGCGCGAGCGTATAACACTGTTGTTCCTTCATCAGGTAAAGTCTTAACAGGTGGTGTGGATGCAAATGCGTTACACCGTCCGAAGCGTTTCTTTGGTGCAGCACGTAACGTTGAAGAAGGTGGTAGTTTAACCATTATTGCAACAGCGCTCGTCGACACAGGCTCCAAAATGGACGAAGTGATTTACGAAGAGTTTAAAGGTACAGGTAACATGGAACTACACCTGTCTCGTAAGATCGCTGAAAAACGTGTTTTCCCTGCGATTGACTATAACCGTTCAGGTACACGTAAAGAAGAGCTGTTAACTTCACAAGATGAATTACAAAAAATGTGGATTTTACGTAAGATCATTCATCCTATGGGTGAGATCGATGCAATGGAATTCCTCATTAGTAAATTAGCAATGACGAAAACGAACGAAGAATTTTTCGATTTTATGAAAAGAGCATAATTGCTAACTTCCTAATTGTTAAATTTAAAAAGCGCTGTCAATTTTTGACAGCGCTTTTTTATTTTTTTTACTGATTTTTCTGATGAATATCGAAATTATTTCTTATTATATAGCTCTGTTATTTATTTGTTATGTAAATTAAATTTAAGTTATGTTTTTATATAAATTCAACTTACTCACCATTGGATGATAACAATTTATAATATTGAGATGCCATTCACGGTAATAGAATAGTAATTATATAAAAAATAGTACTTTTTATATTGGATTTTTGTCGCTACAAAATGGAAAATCAATTTGTTGGATGAAATAGATTTATTGTTTTATTCAAAGTTTGACTGTTTTAAGTTAATACATGTATTTCATGTATTTATTTAATGACGATATCATTTACGTAATGGCATTTTCTGATTGGTTGGGAAAGGTTCATTTATTAAACGAAAAACAGCCTAAAATTATAATCATAGAGAAGCATTGTTCTTTATGGCATGCATCTTGCTTTCATTAAGTATAAAATCCGTTAATAAGACATGATTGAACAAAAGCTACACTAATAACAACTAGGTAAGCCTTTATAGGGTTATTGTGATAGTTATTGAAGACTCGTCTTATGGAACTTATCTCTTTTGAGATGATAATACCTTAGCTGCCTGTTATTGAGGCAATATAAGCTAAGGCATTGTGGTTTTAGGTTGGTTAGATAAAAAAATAAGAGAGTTGACTCGTGGACACCGCACAATTTATTGCTAGTCTTTTTTACGTTTTTTTGTTCACGTTAGTGTTTATTTTTATCGCTCGAGTTGTGGCAACGAAGATCGGGCTGGTTGATAAACCTAACTTCAGAAAAAAACACGTAGGTCTGGTCCCTTTAGTTGGGGGGATAACGGTCTTTTTTGGTATCTGCTTCGCGTTTGTTATTACAGAAGAATATATACCCCATAAATGGTTATATTTAATCTGTGCAGGCTTATTGGTATTGATTGGTGCGTTAGATGACCGGTTTGATATCAGTGTTAAGTTAAGAGCAGGTGTACAAGCCGTAGTCGCTGTCGTCATGATGACCGTGGCTGACTTAAAACTAGAGTCATTAGGTCATGCGTTTGGGCCATGGGAGTTAGTGCTTGGGCCATTTGGTTATATCGTGACACTGTTTGCTGTTTGGGCAGCTATTAATGCGTTCAACATGGTTGATGGTATTGATGGGTTACTCGGTGGGCTATCTTGTGTCTCTTTCGGTGCATTAGGCTTTTTGTTATATCAAAATGGCAATTATGGATTAGCATTTTGGTGTTTTGCCTTTATTGCAGCTATCCTTCCTTATATCTTCCTAAATTTAGGTGTACTAGGTCGTCGTTTTAAAGTCTTTATGGGTGATGCGGGAAGCACACTGATTGGTTTTACAATTATTTGGATCCTAGTCGAATCAACTCAGGAAGCAGGGCGTCCAATCAACCCTGTGACAGCATTATGGATTATTGCGATCCCATTGATGGATATGGTGGCGATTATGTACCGTCGTATCCGTAAAGGTATGAGTCCATTTTCACCTGACCGTCAGCACATTCATCACTTGATTATGCGTTCAGGTTTTAGCCCAAGAGGGGCTTTTGTTCTGATTACACTGGCAGCAGCCATTTTGGCATGTATAGGAATTATTGGTGAACGCTTAACATTTGTGCCTGAATGGGTCATGTTGGCATTGTTTTTGCTTGTATTCTTTATGTATGGTTACTGCATCAAACGGGCATGGAAAGTAGCTCGTTTTATTAAGCGCGTCAGACGTCGTATGCGTAGAGGTGGTGCAGTACGGTAACGACAAACGGAAATAATAGAGGTTCTGTGCAGTGAAAAACTCAGAAACGCAACCTAATCAGTATCAGCCGCCGATAGAACCGGAATTGGATATCCGTGGTTTATGCCGCTCTTTGTGGCAAGGTAAAATTTGGATCGTGGCATTTGCGGTGATTTTCGCCGCTATTGCGTTGGGTGCATCCTATTTTATGCAGCAAAAATGGAGTTCAACCGCGATCACAGACCTGCCAACCGTGAACAATTTGGGTAGTTATTATTCGCAACAACAGTTTTTACGAAACCTGGATTCCCGTATTAACTCGACGGGTCAAGAAGGGCAATTGCCAACGATTGCGAATGAGGCTTACCAAGAGTTTATTAAGCAAGTGGGCTCTTATGATACCCGTCGTCCAGTTTTGGTTAACGACGGATTATTATAAGCAGCGTTTAGAGAATGACCCTAAAGCAGATGCGGCGTTATTGGATGAATTGATTAACAATATTGAATTCACGCCTGCGGATAATCTAAAAAATCTCACTGATAGCATTAAGTTGATTGCGGAAACGTCCACGGATGCTAATCAGCTTTTACGTGAGTACATACAGTTTGCTAACCAACGTGCAACAGCCAACTTGAATGATGAAATTAAGGGAACGTGGGCAACGAAAATGCAATCAATGAAAGCGTTAGTGAAACGCGAAGATATGGTTGCTCAAGCTGCTTATGAAAGACGCTTAAATTTACTCGAACAAGCATTGAAAGTTGCGCAAAAGCAGGGAATTTCGCGTAATCAAAGCTCGGCACCAGTTGATGAAATTCCTGATTCTAAAATGTTCCTATTAGGGGTTCCATTACTTGAAGCTCAGATTGAAACATTAAAAGCGACAGGCCCTGATCACGACACTGATTATGACCAAAACATCGCAATGTTATCTACACTGAGTGTTGGCCCCACTCTCCAAGACAGTTTTCAGGCTTATCGCTATTTGAGAACACCTGAAGACCCCGTCAAACGTGACAGCCCACGTAGAGCCTTTATGATGGTTCTATGGGGAGCTATCGGTGCATTGGTTGGTGCTGGTGTGGTACTTGCACGCCGTCGCCCGTCCTGATTTTGAATAGGTGGCTGTCGATGATGTCAGCCACTGTGTAATGTCATTATAAATAAAAGCAGCTAACTGCATTAGATAAATATAAGAGAGTCACTGTGAAAGTATTGACTGTATTCGGCACTCGACCAGAAGCCATTAAGATGGCACCGTTGGTTCATGCACTTGCTAAGGATGCGGCTTTTGAAGCCAAAGTCTGTGTGACGGCCCAGCACCGAGAAATGCTCGATCAGGTACTGAAGCTATTTGAGATTACTCCCGATTACGATCTCAATATTATGAAGCCAGGGCAAGATTTAACCGATATTACGTGTCGTATTCTTGAAGGGTTGAAAAACGTATTTGCCGATTTCCAACCTGATGTGGTGTTAGTGCATGGGGATACTGCGACGACAATGGCAACGAGCTTAGCGGCTTTCTACCACCGTATTCCTGTTGGCCATGTGGAGGCAGGCTTACGTACAGGTAACCTCTACTCACCATGGCCAGAGGAAGCGAATCGTAAGATTGCGGGGCACCTTGCAATGTACCATTTCGCGCCAACTGAAAATTCGCGTCAAAACTTACTAAAAGAGTCTATTCCCGACAATCATATTTTTGTGACGGGAAATAGTGTGATTGATGCTTTGCTGTGGGTTCGCGACAAAGTGATGAGCGACCAGCACATGGCTGATAAATTGGCGGCGAATTACCCGTTTATTGATCCCAATAAGAAAATGATTTTAGTCACAGGCCATCGCCGTGAAAGCTTTGGTGGTGGATTTGAACGTATTTGTCATGCTTTGGCTGAAATTGCACAAAGCCATCCTGATGTTCAGGTGGTTTACCCTGTGCATTTAAACCCGAATGTCAGTGAACCCGTAAAACGTATTTTACATGGCATTGATAATATTATTCTGATTACTCCTCAGGAGTATTTACCCTTTGTCTATTTGATGAACCATGCCTACCTGATCTTGACCGATTCTGGCGGGATCCAAGAAGAGGCGCCATCACTAGGCAAACCTGTTTTAGTTATGAGAGATACCACAGAACGCCCTGAAGCTGTTGAAGCTGGAACAGTGCGTCTTGTGGGTACAGATACACAAAAAATTGTTGCAGAAGTTAACCGGTTACTGACAGATGAAGCGGAATATCATGCAATGAGCCGCGCGCATAACCCCTATGGGGATGGTCATGCTTGTCAGCGTATTCTTGAAGCACTAAAAAGCAATCAGGTGAAATTATGAGTTTTGAAACTATTTCTGTTATCGGCCTTGGTTATATTGGTTTGCCAACAGCAGCCGCTTTTGCGTCACGCAAAAAGCAAGTGATTGGCGTTGATGTCAACCAGCATGCGGTTGATACCATTAATCAGGGGAAAATCCATATTGTCGAGCCAGAGCTTGACCTCGTCGTAAAAAGCGCGGTTGAAGCAGGTCATCTGAAAGCTTTTACTAAACCACAGCCTGCCGATGCCTATTTGATAGCAGTGCCAACCCCATTTAAAGGTGAACATGAACCTGATCTTACTTATGTAAGAGCAGCCGCAGAGTCTATCGCTCCGGTATTGAAAAAAGGGGACTTAGTCATTTTAGAGTCTACTTCTCCTGTTGGCACGACTGAACAGATGTCTGAATGGATGGCTCAAGCGCGTCCTGATCTCACTTTCCCTCACCAAGCAGGGGAAGCGGCGGATATTGATGTGGCTTATTGCCCTGAGCGTGTCTTACCGGGTCAAGTCATGGTTGAATTGATTAAAAATGACCGTGTTGTTGGTGGTATGACGCCAAAATCATCATTACGTGCGAGCGAACTGTATAACATTTTCCTTGAAGGTGAATGTGTTATCACGAATGCAAGAACCGCCGAGATGTGTAAGCTGACAGAAAACAGCTTCCGAGATGTGAACATCGCATTTGCAAACGAACTCTCACTGATTTGTGCAGAACAAGATATCAATGTGTGGGAACTGATCCGTTTGGCGAATCGTCACCCTCGCGTCAATATTCTACAGCCGGGCCCAGGTGTTGGTGGACACTGTATTGCCGTTGACCCATGGTTCATTGTGGCACAAAACCCACAACAGTCTCGTTTGATCCACACCGCGCGTTTAGTCAATGATGGTAAACCAATTTGGGTTGTTGATCAGGTCAAAGCTGCGGTGGCAGATTGTTTAGCTGAAACAGGTAAAAAGGCGAGCGAAGTGACTATTGCCTGCTTTGGTCTATCATTTAAACCCAATATTGACGATTTGCGTGAAAGCCCAGCGATGCATATCACGAAAATGGTGGCGAGCTGGAATAAAGGTAAAACGTATGCGGTTGAGCCACATATCCATGAATTGCCAACGGCACTAAAAGGCATTGTAGAGCTGGCATCGATTGAAGATGCAATCACCAATGCTGATGTGATTTTAATGCTGGTGGATCATAACCAATTTAAAGCCATTCAAGGTTCATTGATTCAGCAAAAATGGGTTGTGGATACCAAAGGAGTTTGGCGTTGAAACGCATACTAATCACAGGTGGAGCCGGTTTTATCGGCTCTGCGGTTGTTCGTCATATCATTGAAAATACTAACGACAGTGCGGTTGTCGTAGACTGCTTAACTTATGCGGGGCAATTTAGAGTCACTCAGTGAGGTGTCAAATAGCGACCGCTATGCGTTTGAGCAAGTGAATATTTGCCATCGCGCTGAGTTAGACCGCGTTTTTGCGAAATATCAACCCGATGCCGTGATGCATTTAGCCGCAGAAAGCCATGTTGACCGCTCTATTGATGGCCCTGCCGCCTTTATTGAAACCAATATTGTCGGTACATACACGCTATTAGAGGCGGCTCGTCATTACTGGATGGGCTTAGATGCCGCGAAAAAAGCGCAATTCCGTTTCCATCACATCTCAACTGACGAAGTGTATGGCGATTTGGAAGGGCCGGACGGTTTCTTTACTGAAACCACGCCTTATGCGCCAAGCAGCCCTTATTCGGCTTCTAAAGCATCGAGTGACCATTTAGTGCGGGCTTGGCAGCGTACCTTATGGCCTGCCAACCATGATCACCAATTGCTCAAATAATTATGGGCCATACCATTTTCCAGAAAAACTGATCCCACTGATTATCATCAATGCGTTAGCAGGTAAGCCATTACCTGTTTATGGCAAAGGTGAGCAGATCCGCGATTGGTTATTTGTTGAAGACCCATGCTCGCGCCTTATATTTGGTGGCAACGACAGCACAGCCGGGTACCACTTATAACATTGGTGGTCACAATGAACGTCGTAATATTGATGTGGTCGAGACTATTTGTGAGCTACTTGAAGAACTTCATCCGCAGAAGCCAGAAGGGGTTGCACATTACCGTGACCTTATCACTTATGTGACGGATAGGCCGGGTCATGACATGCGCTATGCCATTGATGCCGATAAAATCGCACGTGAATTAGGTTGGACGCCTCAAGAAACATTCGAATCAGGGATCCGTAAGACAGTGCAGTGGTATCTGAATAACGAAACTTGGTGGCGTCGTGTGCAAGATGGTTCTTATGCAGGAGAACGCCTTGGTTTAGGCGCTTAAGGGGGGATCATGAAAGGGATTATATTGGCTGGTGGTTCGGGAACGCGTTTGCATCCGATTACACGGGGCATCTCGAAACAGTTATTACCTATCTATGATAAACCGATGATCTATTATCCATTGTCAGTACTGATGTTGGCAGGGATCCGGGAGATATTGATTATTTCTACTCCGGATGATCTGCCCATGTTTAAACGCTTACTTGGTGATGGACATGAGTTTGGCATTCAGCTGAGTTATGCCGAGCAGCCTTCACCGGATGGCCTTGCTCAAGCGTTTATTATTGGTGAAGAGTTTATCAATGGTGATGCATGCTGCTTGGTGCTAGGTGACAACATCTTCTTTGGTCATTCATTTAGTCCAAAACTGAAATCCGTTGCGGCAAGAACACAAGGTGCCACGGTATTTGGTTATCAAGTTATGGATCCAGAGCGTTTTGGTGTGGTGGAGTTTGATGATGACTTCAAAGTGTTATCCATCGAAGAAAAACCGAAAAAGCCGCTTTCTAACTGGGCGGTGACGGGGCTTTATTTCTACGATAATCAGGTCGTTGATTTCGCTAAGCAGGTGAAACCTTCAGAGCGAGGGGAGCTGGAAATTACCTCTATCAACCAAATGTATTTGGACAAAGGTGAGCTAAACGTCGAACTGTTGGGGCGTGGCTTTGCATGGCTAGATACGGGCACTCACGATAGCTTAATTGAAGCGGGTACTTTTGTACAAACGGTTGAAAAACGTCAAGGTTTCAAAGTCGCCTGTTTAGAAGAAATTGCATGGCGTAATGGTTGGTTGTCTGATGAGCAAGTTCAGGCATCGGTAAAACAACTGAGTAAAACGGGTTATGGCCAATATTTAGAGGATCTCCTCCGTGTCCGTCCGCGCCAGTATTGATTGTCTACAATGGGAGTCTGATTTTTTCGGACTCTCTACGGCGAAATTAGATTTCGCAGCGCCACACGCTGAGACGGTTCTTGCAAGCCAATTAGACGGTTATGCTATTACTCAAGCCAAGATACTTGCTAGTGATACTGAGCGTTTAGATGGGCTAATGCAGCTTGGTTTCTCTCTCGTCGAAGGTGAAATTGATTTTGCGCTGACTATTGGCACAGAAAATGCTTATTTAAAAAGTCGATTAGTGGCAACAGATCGGGTTGAACCCGCTGTTGCGGAAGATATTCCTGTATTACGCCATGCGGCGGCACAAGTGTTTAGCCAAAGCCGTTTTCGGTCTCCTTGGTATCGTGAAGGCGACAGCGGGCGTTTTTATGCACTATGGATAGAAAAAGCGGTTTTAGGCACATTTGACCATACTTGTTTATTAGTAAAAGACGCGTCGGGGGATATCTTAGGCTTTGTGAGTTTGAGACACCTTGATGATGACACAGCGCGTATCGGCCTACTCGCTGTTATGCCTAGCGCTACTGGGCGAGGAATTGGCCGTAAATTGATGTCCGCAGCCGTTGTCTGGTGTGAGCAACACGAAAAAAGACAGTTAAATGTGGCTACCCAAATCAGCAACATCGCGGCATTAAATCTTTATTCACGTAGTGGTGCTTCGGTTGCTAGCACTGCTTATTGGTTATATAGGGGACAACATGATTCCATTTAATAAACCACCCGTTGTAGGAACTGAATTAACGTATATGAAGCAAGCCATGGAAAGCGGCAAGCTATGTGGTGATGGTGGTTTTACAAAACGTTGTGAAGAGTGGATGGAAAAGCGCTTTGATTGCCCTAAAGTCCAGTTAACACCTTCTTGTACCGCTTCGTTAGAGATGGCGGCGATCCTAATTAACATCAAGCCTGGTGATGAAGTGATCATGCCAAGCTTTACCTTCGTTTCTACCTCAAATGCGTTTGTATTAAGAGGGGCTACCATTGTTTTCGTGGATGTACGTCCAGACACCATGAACATGGATGAAACAAAAATTGAAGCTGCAATCACCGAACGTACTCGTGCTATCGTTCCAGTCCATTATGCGGGCGTCGCTTGCGAAATGGATACCATCATGGCTATCGCGAAAAAACATAACCTATTTGTGATTGAAGATGCGGCACAAGGTGTTATGTCGACATACAAAGGCCGAGCATTAGGTACTATTGGTCATATCGGCTGCTATAGTTTCCATGAAACGAAAAACTACTCGTCAGGTGGTGAAGGCGGGGCAACACTGGTCAATGATAAGTCGTTGATTAACCGTGCCGAAGTGATCCGTGAAAAAGGAACTAACCGCAGTCAGTTTTTCCGTGGTCAGGTAGATAAGTACACTTGGCGTGATATTGGCTCCAGCTATCTCTTGTCAGATTTACAAGCGGCTTATTTGTGGGCTCAGCTTGAAGAAGCTGAAAAAATCAATGATCGCCGATTGCTACTATGGCGACGCTACTATGAGGCGTTATCACCATTAGCGCAGGAAGGTAAACTTGCATTACCTATCGTGCCCGAAGGGTTAGTGCATAACGCCCATATGTTCTACATCAAGCTAAAAGATGTTGAAGAGCGTACTGCTTTTAATGAATACATGAAATCAAATGGCGTTTTAACGGTGTTCCACTATGTAGCGTTGCATACTAGCCCTGCTGGGGAAGAGTTTGGACGTTTCCACGGTGAAGACCGTTATACGACCAGTGAAAGTGACCGTTTAGTGCGTCTGCCTATGTTCTACAATATGACAGATGATGAACAACAAACGGTAATTGCAAAAATTAAGGCGTTTTTTGCCTAATGTCGTTAGCCAAAGCTTCAGTTTGGACTGCTGGGTCTACCCTGATAAAAATCGGGGCAGGCCTACTTATCGTCAAATTATTAGCAGTCACGTTTGGCCCGAGTGGGGTTGGTCTGGCGGGGAACTTCCGCCAGTTAATCACAGTGTTGGGTGTTTTATCGGGAGCGGGTATTTTTAATGGTGTGACTAAATATGTCGCAGAACACCATCAAGACCCTGAAAAGTTACGTGCGGTATTAGGGACATCATCAACACTTATTCTTGGTTTTTCGACACTATTAGCGCTGATATTCCTGTTTTTTAGTGGCCCAATAAGTGAAGGGCTATTCGACAGCAAGGACTATCAATCTGTTATTCAGGCGGTTGCCTTTATTCAGATGGGCATTGCTTACGCTAACTACTTCTTGGCGATCCTTAAAGGTTATCGAGACGCATCGGGTAATGCTCAATCGATTATCTTTGGGAGTATAATTGGTGTAGTTGCCTATTATTTATGCTACACATTAGGTGGTTATGATGGCGCTTTAGCAGGCTTGGCATTGGTTCCTGCATTAGTGGTTTTACCTGCTGCCTTGATGATGATTCGCCGTAAGCGGTTTGCATTATCGATGTTAAAGCCTGCTTGGGATAAAGCCGTGGCGACTAACCTTGGCAAATTTACCATTATGGCGTTAATTACGTCGGTGACTTTGCCCGTTGCCTATATCATGATGCGGAATTTGCTCGCAGCACAATATAGTTGGGATGATGTAGGCTTATGGACAGGGGTTAGTACAATTTCAGATGCTTACTTGCAGTTTATTACCGCGACATTTTCTGTGTATTTGCTGCCTACACTCTCTCGGCTACAACATAAAAATGAAATTTCTGCTGAGATCCTTAAGACGTTAAAATTTGTGTTACCTGCTGTCGCCGTAGCCAGTTTTATGGTGTGGCTATTACGTGACTTTGCGATTTGGTTGCTGTTTTCTGAAAAATTTAATGGAATGCGAGACTTATTCGCATGGCAATTAGTGGGCGATGTGCTGAAAGTCGGTGCATATGTCTTTGGTTATCTTGTGATTGCGAAGGCGGCATTGCGTTTTTATATTTTAACTGAGGTGAGCCAGTTTATTCTCTTAATGGGCTTTTCCCATTGGCTGATACCTATGCACGGGGCTGTAGGGGCAACACAAGCCTATATGGCGACATACATCGTGTATTTTCTCCTCTGTTGTTGCGTATTTTTGATTTACCGTAGGCGAGTATGACAACCTTAATACATGTACTGGGATCTGAACTCCCTCACCATAATCAAACGGTGTTGACGTTTTTTAATGACGTGATCTGTAAGGAAAATACAGCGTCACAAAAACCCCATTTTATGGTGGTTAGTCGCGATACTCAGCTTGCGGCTGCATATCCAAAGCTGAATATCGATGTTTTTGAAAGTAAAAAAGCGATAGCGAATGCGGTGATCCAACGTGCAATGGCAGATCGCCGAGAACGTTTTTTCTTTCATGGTCAGTTTAACGCGCCGATTTGGTTAGCCCTCCTATTTGGTAAAATTAAATCTCACCAGTTTTGGTGGCATATTTGGGGTGCAGACCTGTATGAAGAGTCAAAATCATTAAAGTTTAAGCTTTTTTATGTATTGCGTCGTTTGGCGCAAAAAAAAGTGGGGGCACGTTTGTGCGACCCGCGGTGATTTATGTTATTTCCAGCAATCTAACCCAAAAGTACCGGCCTCAATTTTATACTTCCCAACACGAATGGATCCTGCTCTGACGTTAAATGAGCGTCCAGCGCGTCAGGGCGAGACATTGACAATCCTATTAGGTAACTCAGGTGATCAATCAAATCGTCATATAGAGGCTCTGAGCGCGATTAAACAGCAATTTGGTGAGCAAGTTAAGGTCATCGTACCGATGGGGTATCCGGATAATAACCAAGCTTATATCCAACAGGTCGAGAAGGCGGCTCAAACGCTATTTAAGGCAGACCAAGTCAGTATCTTAAAAGAGCGGATGGCGTTTGCGGATTACCTCGATTTATTGAGGACATGTGATTTAGGCTATTTTATCTTTAATCGCCAGCAAGGGGTGGGAACGCTGTGCCTGTTGATCCAGTTTGGTATCCCGTTTGTGATCAGCCGACAAAATACCTTTTGGCAGGATTTAACGGCACAGAATGTGCCCGTCTTTTTCTATGGCGATGAGCTATCGTTAGGCCTTGTTGATGAGGCTCAGCGGCAAATGACGTTGCTGGATAAACAACATATCGATTTTTTTGCCCCTAACTTTACGGATGGTTGGAAAACGATTTTAGGTGTTGCGGAGGAGCAGGCATGACCTTAGCCGAGTTAGGGGGCTTATCGCTTGTCTATCTAATCTCCATTATCTTTATCGGAACACTGCTCTACACAGAGTTTCGACGTGTACGTTTTAATTTTAATATTTTCTTTTCGCTGTTGTATTTACTGACATTTTATTTTGGTTTTCCGCTGACTTGTGCTCTGGTTTTTCCAATTTGATGTGGCAGTCGTTCCGGCTGAGTATTTGCTCTACGCTCAACTGGCGGCAACCAGTTTTTATGCTATTTATTATGTTGCTTATAAAACACGCCTAACCAAAAGTGCGACCACTGCTAAGCGACCGCTCTTCACCATGAATAAAGTGGAAACGAACCTAACCTGCTTATTGTTGATTGCGGTTGCGGTGGTGACAGTAGGGATCTTTTTCTTACAGAATGGTTTTTTACTGTTCAAACTTAAATCGTATAGCCAAATATTCTCCAGTCAGGTTTCAGGGGTCGCGCTAAAGCGCTTTTTCTACTTCTTTATCCCTGCAATGTTGATTGTGTACTTCTTGCGGCCATCACAAAAACGCTGGCTTTTCTTTCTCGTCAGTACCGTTGCATTCGGTTTTCTGACGTATGTGATTGTTGGCGGAACGCGAGCCAATATCATTATTGCATTCGCCCTATTTTTGTTTATTGGTATCGTCAGAAGGTGGATCACACTTTGGATGCTAGTGGCGGCAGGTGTCGCGAGTATTATCGGTATGTTCTGGCTAGCGTTAAAACGCTATGGCCTTGATGTGAGTGGTGCAGAGGCGTTTTATACCTTCTTATATCTGACCCGAGATACCTTCTCACCATGGGAAAATCTTGCTCTATTGTTGAGTCACTATGACAAGATAGAATTCCAAGGTTTGGCGCCTATTGTGCGTGATTTTTATGTCTTCATTCCATCGTGGTTATGGCCTGAGCGACCTGACACGGTACTGAACTCAGCAAACTACTTTACTTGGGAAGTGCTCAATAACCACTCTGGATTGGCAATTTCGCCTACACTGATTGGTTCATTAGTGGTGATGGGGGGGCGTGCCATTTATCCTACTCGGTGCGATTGTGGTTGGGTTAATCATTAAATGGTTTGACTGGATCTACGGCATGAGCCTAAAAGAGTCAAATCGCTATAAAGCCGCCATTATGCAAGCTTTTTGCTTTGGGGGCTATTTTTAACATCATTGTGTTAGCACGTGAAGGGGTCGACTCCTTCGTGTCACGCGTAGTCTTTTTCTGCCTCATTTTCGGACTTTGTTTGATTCTGGCGAAATTACTGTACTGGTTATTTGAAAGTGCGGGGCTTATTCGGGCAAAAACAGCTTCTTACTTAGGAAGCCAACGTCGCGGAGACCGCTAAAGGAGCATTATGGAACAGCAATCTATTCCACAATATAGTATCAGAGGCCACCAAATATGGGGCTTCAAAGATATGACGCATTTTCTGGATCACCTATTTGCAGACGGTGAAACAAAATCAGGTACGCTGGTGGCTATCAATGCTGAAAAAGTGATGACAGCAGAAAAGGATGCGGCATTAAATACGTTGCTTGGGCAAGCGGAATATCTCTATGCAGATGGTATCAGTATTGTGCGCGCTATTCGCCGTAAATACCCTCAAGCGCAAGTCTCTCGTGTAGCGGGAGCTGATCTTTGGGAAGCGTTAATGGAACGCGCAGGGAAAGAAGGCACGCCTGTTTTTTTAGTCGGTGGTAAGCCGGAGATCCTTGAGCAAACAGAGAATAAGCTACGAGCGCAGTGGAATGTGAATATTGTTGGCTCACAAAATGGCTATTTTACGGCAGAGGATAGAGATGCTCTGTTTGAGCGAATTCGAGCCAGCGGCGCAAAAATTGTAACAGTCGCGATGGGGTCACCCAAGCAAGAGATCTTAATGCGCGATTGTCGAAAAGTTTACCCAGATGCACTCTATATGGGCGTTGGTGGCACTTACGATGTCTTTACTGGGCACGTAAAACGCGCCCCTAAAGTCTGGCAAAATTTAGGATTAGAGTGGTTATATCGCTTATTATCTCAGCCGACCCGCATTAAAAGACAGTTTAAATTGTTGAAATTTTTAGCTTACTACTATGGCGGCAAGCTGTAGTTTTGCATAGCATGTCACGGCGTAAGTTACCTTTATTGCGCTGTGACATGTCACCATCTTGTCAATTTTCACCTCCCTTTAATAACATAAACGTTACTTCTGGTCTCTTTCTTCAATTATTTCTATAATTCATCAAAAATACATGTAAGTTACGAGCTTTCGGTTCAAACACTGGAATATGTCATTTTTTTCGACTGATAAAACAGTCTTTTTATGAATATTGATTGTGCTTATTACTATAAATACTCATAAGCCATGATTTATCTTTTTTGTTACGACAGGGGAATTTATGGAGAATTCACAGCAAGGGCTACAGCGAGGCTTAGAGGCACGTCATATTGAGCTGATTGCACTAGGTGGAACAATCGGTGTTGGCCTTTTTATGGGATCAGCGAGCACCTTAAAGTGGGCAGGTCCTTCAGTATTGTTAGCCTATATTATTGCAGGCATTTTTGTCTTTTTTATTATGCGCTCAATGGGGGAAATGTTGTTTGTAGAGCCTGTGACAGGCTCTTTTGCTGCCTTTGGTTATAAATATTTAAGCCCATTTTGGGGATGTTTAACGGCGTGGGGCTACTGGTTTATGTGGGTGGCTGTGGGTATCTCAGAGATCACCGCCATCGGCTCTTATGCTTCCTATTGGTTCCCCGATGCACCTCAGTGGGTATTTGCCTTAACCGCCGTTATCTTGGTGGCCTTAGCGAACCTTGCGGCGGTTAGGTTGTATGGTGAGCTAGAATTTTGGTTTGCGATGATAAAGGTGACAACTATTGTTGTCATGATTTTAATCGGCTTAGGGCTAATATTCCTTGGGATCGGTAACCATTTTGAGCCAATAGGCCTTGGTAATTTAACAGAGCATGGCGGTTTTTTTGCGGGGGGTTGGAAAGGGTTCCTGTTTGCATTATGTATTGTTGTCGCTTCTTACCAAGGGGTAGAGCTAGTGGGGATCACCGCCGGTGAAGCTAAAAATCCACAGGTTACGTTGAAAAAGGCGATCAATAATATTCTATGGCGTATTTTAATTTTTTATGTCGGCGCCATTTTTATTGTCGTGACTTTGTTCCCTTGGACTGAAGTTGGTCAACAAGGTAGCCCATTTGTACTGACCTTTGCGAAAGTTGGTATTGTTTCGGCGGCGGCTGTCATTAACTTTGTCGTACTAACTGCCGCGTTGTCCGGTTGTAATAGTGGCATGTACAGTGGAGGGCGAATGCTGTATGCGTTAGCTCAAAACAAGCAACTACCACCTTCATTATTGAAACTCACACGTAATGGCGTGCCAGCGCGCTGTGTTGGCTTCACGATACTGTGCCTATTAGTCGGCTCAAGTTTAAATTATATTATTCCTGACTCAGAGAAAGTCTTTGTTTATGTCTATAGTGCGAGCGTTCTACCCGGTATGGTACCTTGGTTGGTCATTTTGACTAGTCAGCTCCGCTTTCGTCAGCAAAACAAAGATAAGCTAGCTCAACACCCATTTAAATCCATTTTATTTCCTTGGGTGAACTATGCCACCTTACTGTTTTTAGTTTGTGTGTTGGTAGGGATGGCGATTAACCCTGAGACGCGGTTATCGTTAATTGTTGGCGCTATCTTTTTAGCGGTAGTGTCTATCCTGTACTTTTTGCTCCGGATCATCAATCGTGGTAAAGGCGATAGTACAATCCACTCTTGATGATATTTTTATTTAACATTTTCGTGATAAAGAGAGGAAAAATGCTCTCTTTATCGACAAAACGAGCAAAAGGCAAGCAATCGATATTTTTATTGAAAAAAGGACTAGACAGGGAGTGATTAAATCCGTACTATCCACACCCGCAACGGCGTTAAGCGCCCGTAGCTCAGCTGGATAGAGCGCTGCCCTCCGGAGGCAGAGGTCTCAGGTTCGAATCCTGTCGGGCGCGCCATTAAATTAGCGTGCGGCTACGGTTGGCAAGACAATGTTGTATGTAGTATAATAGCAACGCTTTGAATAAAGTGAAGTTATGGTGGCTATAGCTCAGTTGGTAGAGCCCTGGATTGTGATTCCAGTTGTCGTGGGTTCGAGTCCCATTAGCCACCCCATTCTTTTGTGACATTGCGAGGGTGGCGGAATTGGTAGACGCGCTAGCTTCAGGTGTTAGTGTCCTCAGGACGTGGGGGTTCAAGTCCCCCCTTTCGCACCACGAAAAGAGTGAAGAAAATTCAAATAGTATCGGCGAGTAGCGCAGCTTGGTAGCGCAACTGGTTTGGGACCAGTGGGTCGGAGGTTCGAATCCTCTCTCGCCGACCAAATTTAGAAAACCCCGCTTTGAATAAGCGGGGTTTTTGCTTTTTAGCGCATACCCATTATCGGCGGAATCAATCCTTTTCCTCTCCTAGCTTATCTAATCTTTCGCACTTGATTGTTGTGTGGTCATTATCCCTCGACCTGAAATGTTGTTTACTTCCCTATGTTTTTCACTGTTTTTAAATGCAGACTGGACGTGCTATTTTTGGGGAATAAACTATCTCTAATTAATTGCTTTTATTGGTTATTTTTCATTGATAATAGTTGATGTCGTAAAATAGATACAAAGCTATATTTTGCTGTCTCCAAATGGAGACATATAACATCATGATTTATATGAATAAATAACTAATAGTTATTTGGTGTCTCTGAATTGAGACAGCGAAGTCGGGCTGTCGTCATGATGGATAGCGAGTATCGCTGGCTAAAATAGTGGATATTTGAAAAAAACGATGTCATCTCGCAGGCTTGCTAAAAAAACGGGATAAAAAATAGCCATATTTCTGTTTTGGAAAAGTTGGCACGCATCCTGCATTACTTATTATGTAGATGCTCATTCCACTCATTATGATAGCAATGCTTCATAAACCTAGGAATGATGCAAAGCCGATTATCGGTGCCTATTGTCCAATATAGATGAACAAGAGCTCATCCTCTTCTCATCAACCCATGGACGAAACGTTGAGTGAGGCACCATCCGTCTGTAGACCTGATTGTATATTTACACCTGTCATTGTTGGCAGGTGTTTTTTTTGCATGCGAACTCATCAGCCAAAACTGATCCCCTCTTGAACCGTATTTTGTTGCTTGAGGAAATCAGTTTACATCATACATTAGATTAATTTTTTCTGTTACAGAACCATTTGCTAAACCAACGAGTAATGTAGGTATAGCAAAGAATAATGAATGTAATGATGAAGATGTCTTTGTTTAAATCAACGGTATTGAAACCGATAATCGTGATAAAAACAAAGGGTGACAAAATGAGAAGTAAAAGATCAAAAAATATTTGCAGTCGATTTGGGGTTGCAATAATCCAGCACCAAATAGTTTTAATTACATTCATGTAGATATCCTGAGTCCGGTTAAATCAAAGGCAATGTATTATTTATACACTATGTAAATGATATATTACAGAACAACAGTTGCTTTGTTTGATGTTATGCGAAAATCAATTATTTTTCAGCTTTATTTGTGCGCTTTTAATTTCATAATGCACAGTTAAGTTCTTTTTTAGATGGGTTTAATAAGTAGGTTGACTATTAATCATAAGATGGTTAATAAAAAATATTCAATTAACTATGATTCTTTTTAGAAGGAATAATAACAAATAAAAAGCTCCGCATATGAACGGAGCTTTTTTATTATAAACATTTATTGCTACAGTTATTAACTTCGATCTTTCTTCAGTGAATGTAGCAACGCTTCTTGGCGAATTTTTGCAGCTTCTTCGGCTTTATGTAGCTTATCTAGCGCATCGGCTAGCCAAGCGGCGTCGTGTGCATCGAAACGCTGTGCTAATGCTGCTTTGAAATAAGACTCCGCGTGTTCCCATTGCGCATGCTGCAAGGCGATTTGCCCCATTGTGCTATTGAGTAATGGCGTAGCTCCAGATTGTTTAACCAACTGTTTTAACACTTTTTCCAGTTGCTCTGGTTTATCACTACGTAGCCTTGGGGCTAACAGTAATAAGCGCTCATCATATTGTTGCTTTAAGCCATCAATAATAATTTTCTCAGCGCTTTCCATATCATTACATTCAATTAAATGTTCAGCTAAGAAAGATTGTAATGCGATTTCATGGCGAATTTTACGTGGCTGTGCTTTCCACCACTCTTTAAGACCTTCGCTACCGTTTTCTGCCATACACTGGTTCATTAACCCCTTATAAGCTTTGAGCTTTAAGGCTTCTAACTCATCTTCACTGTGCAGCTGGACTTTTGCCATGACAGGCAGTAGCTCAATCAGTGCTTGATAAGCGCCAGAACGTAGATAGGCTTGCTCGGCAAGGCGTAAAATCTCAGGGTGTCTTGGGGCTTGATCAAGAAGTTTGTCGATGCCAGTTCGAGCCGCATAGACCTCATCTTCCGCTAATTGAATACGAACACGGCTGATATCTACAGGCAGTTGATCACTGCCAGCCACTTCTGCGGCTCTATTGAGATATTGGTGAGTTCGGTATTCATCACCACGCTGTTGCGCGGCTTCAGCAGCCAGTAAGTAGTTGATAACAGGCTGTTGAGAGAAGTCAGCATGCTTACTCATCAACTTTTCGACTTGATCGAAATCCCCTTCAGCTAGCTTTAAGAGGGCTTTTTGGGTTTGCGAGTGCGCTTTATGGTACTTACGACCACTCACCCAGCCTTTAGTCCGAGAGGTTGTGCTGATAAAACGACGATAGCACCAACCTAAAAAGAGCAATACGAATTGTAGTAATATAAAAGACAGAACTAAACTGGTGACACTGGTCGTAATGTCATAATTATCTGTACGGATGAAGACATAGCCTTGGTGACCGGCTAATAGCGGCCCTAAGATAATGCCTGCGATCAGAACAATAAAGAGGATGAATACTTTAATCATAATTACCCCTTCTGCTCATTAGTTGGTGCTGTAACGACCGAACTTTCTGATTTTTCGGGTTTAGCCTCAGTTTCAGAAGGTTGTTTTTCCTCCTTTACTGCGGGGGTTGCTGACGCTTTTGCACTTTCCTCTGATTGGGCAAGTAGGTTACGAACACGTGCCTGCATAACTTTTTCAAGTTTTGGCTGACTTTCTAATGTATCAGGCATTTCAGTGTCGATTGATTGATTAAGTAACTCATCAACTTCAGCAAGGAAAGCTTTGGTTGCCGGTGCATTCACATCAAAATAGGCACGTACCCAAGTAGAGACTTGCTCTAAAGATTGCTTATAGGTCTCTTCTTGATAGCGAGGAACCGCTTGTGCAGCAATGAGTAATTGAGAACGAATGTTTTCACGTAAATAGATGTCCTGATTTGGCGCAAGTAGTGGCGCTTCAGAGCCATCACGAGCACGTACAGTAATAAAATCACTGGTAAAGCTTTTCCAACTGCGTGATAAGTTCTGTTTCCAGTCGGCAATATCACCGGAGACCTGTTCGTCATCATCAACTTTGGCATCACCGCTATTGATATCGTTTAGGCGCAAGTTGTCAACTTCATTACTTAACTGGTTCAAACGTAGAATAATACCGTCGTAATCGACTTGGTTGATAGCCGCTAAGCTAGCAATATCATTTTTAATCGCTTTACGAATATCCAAAAGGCTAGGATCATTCATCTCTGCAAGGCTGGAATCGGCGCTTTTCAAAAGTACGGCGGCAGTAACTGGGTCGTGATCATTCCACAATTTTCTGCCTGCCATTTTGACCATAAAGTCAGCTTGCGCCAGTAACCAGCTTTTTACGTCTGAACTGGATAATGCATTGACGTGCGCTTGTAGCTCTTGCATACGGCGGTTTAGTTGATCTTCATACTCGCGAGCTTGTGAGCTTAGTGCTGACTGAGAAGCGACCAGAGAATCTAAACGTTGCCTATCCGCCTTTTGTTGTTCAATTAATTCACTCAACTGTTTTTTTAACTCACTATTTTCATTAGCGAGTTGTGTATTACTTTGTTGAGTAAAATAATAAATACCACCGCCGATAGCGATGATAATAGCGATAGCGATGGCACTACCGATGAGACCAGAACGTTTTTGCTCCGAAGACGGCTTAGTTTGGCGGTTGTTTGGGGTATCCGCGACAGTATCGTTGTTGACCGTTTCGGTAGATTTATTGTGTTCCGTCATAAATTAGCATCCCATGTCGGTTGAGAGTAATGCTTCTAATAAAGCATTATTATCTGCGCTATTTTGCCACACAGACCTGTTGCCAGCCAATTTGGCGAGCTTGGTCTGCAATCCGTTCGCTGACAACCAATAAACGGCGATTAAACCACCATGCTTTTGTATTTTCAGCGATCAATTCATTTAATAAGGCTAACATTTGACCACTACTGATAACAATATCTGTAATGCCCTTATTAACCCATTGTTGATTAAACTCTGCTTTATCATACAAAACAGGGTGTCTTGTATAACATTCGCAATATTCCACCTGCGCTCCCCTAGACCGTAACGTAGAGGCGAGGAGTTCCCTACCACCATTGCCCCGTAAGAGCAGCGCACGTTTCCCTTCAAGAAACTGTAATTCAGGAAGGCTTAGCAATGCTTCGCTGGTTTCGCCATGCTCAGGCCAGCGGATCATTTTGTTTGTTAGCGCCTCAAAATACTGACCAGTTGAACGACCGATCCCATAATAGGATAACTTATCTGACCAGTTGCGTCCCGCTTGTTTAAGGGTTAAATCTGCATACCAGACCGCATTTTTAGATAAAAGAAAAACTAAATCATTTTGAGTGAGCTGTTGAAGACGTGATCCGAGTAAGTCTAATTCAGCCCCCGGCCCCACCTGAATAAGTGGCAAAGCGAATGCTTCTGCCCCTTTTGCTTTGATGGCAGCAACAAGCTCAGAGCCAGCAGGCTCCGGCCGAGTGACTAATACCTTCATGCTGGCGGATTTCCTTGGTAAACTTCCGCCAGTATTTCACGAGCACCTTTATCAAGCAGCTCCTCAGCGAGGGAGATACCTGCTTGAGTGGCTTGCTCTGGTGTGGTTAAACGTTCCCCACGGATAACTTGACTGCCATCAGGCGCGCCAACTAGTGCACGTAGCCAAATTTGTCCATCTTGCCAAATTGCATAGCTACCGATAGGCACTTGGCAGCCGCCTTCAAGGCGCATGTTCATTGCACGTTCAGCAAGCACACAGACAGAAGTATTATCATCATTAAGCTTTTCAAGTAGTTGGCGAGTGCGTTCATCATCTAGGCGGCATTCGATGCCCACCGCACCTTGCCCAACTGCGGGCAGAGATTGCTCAGGTGCTAATGCTGTGCGAATTCGCGCTTCTAGACCTAACCGTTTCAGCCCAGCGACAGCCAAAATGATGGCATCATATTCCCCGTTATCCAGCTTTGAGAGACGCGTACCAACATTACCTCGTAGGTCACGGATAACAAGGTCAGGGCGTAGTTCCCTTAATTGGCATTGGCGGCGTAGGCTGGATGTACCAACGACACTGCCCGCAGGTAGCGCATCAAGACTATCATATTGATTAGACACGAAAGCATCGCGGGGATCTTCACGTTCACAAATTGTCACCAGCCCTAGGCCCTCAGGGAATTCAACGGGAACATCTTTCATTGAGTGAACGGCAATATCGGCCCGTTTTTCCAGCAGGGCAAGCTCCAGCTCTTTAACAAATAGGCCTTTACCGCCGACTTTGGCGAGTGGCGTATCTAGAATGATATCGCCTTTAGTGACCATGGGAACTAGCTCAACTTGTAAGCCTGGATGAAATTGCTCTAGCTTCTCTTTAACAAAGTAAGCTTGCCACAGAGCTAAAGGGCTTTTACGTGTTGCAATACGGACAATATTCGTTGATGTCATTTCGCTGCTTTCTCAGGCATAAACTGCCATAGATTAACCATACAATTATCCCTAGTTTTAACATTTTAGCGATGGGTTTTCCAGTTAGGGCCTCCTAACCCCTCCGTTTATAGAGCGCATTATTCATAAAAATCTTCTCTTTATGATTGAGATAAATAAGAGGGAGCCATCGTAAACAGAGAGTGCCATCCCTATTTTTTTAGCTATTTGTGCTGTGCAGGGAGTAAAAAAGTTTCAATTTACGTCAATCTAGTGGTGAAGCGTTCAAGCATAGGCGCAATGCGAATTAGATTTGAAATAGGCGCTGGATGTATGTTTTTTGAACGAACGAACAATTTGTTATTATTCCATTGATAAACAAGGGATATTCGGGGGTTATAAAAAATAAAAAGCCTTTTTATACAATATGTTGAAAATTAATTTGTATCAAAAATACACAGATAAAATTATGTGATCTACTTTACCCTTTTGCTGCAAGGTGTTAAATTGATCACGTTTCCGACAATTCATTTGAAAAAAATTTTAAATATATTTCTATCTGTTGGGTGCTGGGTTTTACCCAGATTTGTTGTTAAGTTCATTCAGCCAGGCGTATCCCTTGTATCTCTATATTGAAACTTTAAAGCAGAGACTTGATGCGATAAACCAACTTCGGTTAGATCGCGCGACAGCGTCAATGGATGAAACCTTTTGTAAGGTTTACAGCCTGCTGCCTGTCTTGTTTCATTATCATCACCCTATGATACCGGGTTATATCGAAGGGAATGTCCCTTATGGCGTTTGCTTCTTCACCCCCGACAATGACCAAAAACTTTGGTTATCCCAATTTGGCAAGTATCTTCCCAACGCAGAAAAAGCGAATGGTGAATTACCGATAACGGGAATTTACTCGATGGGTAGCACCTCCTCAGTTGGCCAAAGCCAATGCTCCGATATTGATATCTGGGTCTGCCATCCCTCATGGTTAGATAACGAAGAGAAACGCCTGCTACAAAAAAAATGTACCTTAATCGAGCAGTGGGCAGCTTCTTTAGGCATTGATGTGACAGTCTTCTTAATCGATGAAAACCGTTTTCGCCATCATGCTAGCGGGCATATCGGTGGGGAAGATTGTGGTTCAACACAACATATTTTATTGCTGGATGAATTTTACCGCACCGCAGTACGTATGGCAGGTAAAAGATTGTTATGGACTATGGTGCCAGTTGAAGAAGAGCATCATTACGATGAATATGTTATGGCGCTTTATGCACAAGGTGTATTGACGCCAAATGAATGGCTCGATCTCGGTGGGTTAGGGGAGTTGTCAGCGGCCGAATATTTCGGGGCTAGCTTATGGCAATTATATAAGAGTGTCGATTCCCCTTATAAAGCCGTCTTAAAAAGTTTACTTCTCGAGTCTTATTCGTGGGATTACCCAAAAGGTAAGTTATTGGCATTAGAATTTAAACGTCATCTTCATGCGGGTGAGATAGTTTGTTACGGTCTAGACTCGTATTGTTTGATGTTAGAACGTGTCACCCGTTATTTAATTGAAATAAATGATACCACCCGTCTTGATTTAATCCGCCGCTGTTTCTACCTCAAAGTCTGTGAAAAATTATCTAAAGATACAGAAAATGAATGCTCTGGCTGGCGACGCGATGTGCTATCTCAGTTAGTTGAATCATGGGGATGGGGTGCTGAACGCTTAGCGATGTTAGATTCGCGTAGTCAATGGAAAATTGAACGAGTTCGTGAAGCACACAATGAATTGCTCGATACGATGATGCAAAGCTATCGTAATTTAATCCGTTTTGCGCGTCGTAATAATTTAAGCGTCAGTGCTAGCCCACAAGATATTGGCGTATTGACGCGTAAGTTATACGCAGCGTTTGAAGCGCTACCGGGTAAAGTGACGTTAGTGAACCCACAAATATCACCGGATCTTAGTGAGCAACACCTCACATTTATTTATGTTCCGCCGGGTCGTGCGAATCGTAGTGGTTGGTACTTATATAACCAAGCTCCGTATATTGAAACCATTATTGGTCATCAGCCGCTCGAATATAACCGTTATTTAAATAAACTCGTCGCATGGGCTTATTTTAATGGGTTATTGACCGAAAATACTCAGGTGTATATGCATCATGGGCAATCCCAGTGCGATGAGAAGAAATTATTGGAATTGATGCATGACGTATCAGGGCACTTCCCGATACGCCTACCAGCACCGACGCCCAAAGCATTATATAGCCCCTGTGAAATTCGCCATTTGGCTATCATTGTCAATTTAGAGCAAGACCCCACCCAAGTTTATTCGAATCAAGTTGTGCATTTTGATTTTAGAAAATTAGATGTCTTTAGCTTTGGTCAAGAGCAGCGTTGTCTTATCGGCAGTATTGATTTGCTGTATCGCAACTCATGGAATGAGGTGAGAACGCTTCACTTTAGTGGCGAGCAGTGCATGTTAGAAGCACTTAAAACCATTTTAGGTAAGATGCACCAAGATGCCGCGCCACCAGACGCTGTAGAGGTGTTCTGCTACAGTGAGCATTTGCGTGGGTTAGTCAGAACGCGTGTGCAGCAATTGGTGTCAGAGTGTATTGATTTGCGTTTATCAAGTAACCGTAATGATCCGGGGCGTTTTAAAGCCCTGCGCATTGCCGGACAGACATGGGGCTTGTTCTTTGAACGCTTAAACGTCTCTGTTCAGAAGCTCGAAAATGCGGTGGAGTTTTATGGTGCTATTTCGCATAACAAACTCCATGGTTGGCCAGTAAAACTCAATGCGAAAGAGAACAACCATTTACCAGCGGTTGTCGATGGTTATGCAAGTGAAGGGATCGTACAGTTTTTCTTTGAGAATACAGCGGATAACACAGGGTTTAATATTTATGTGTTGGATGAAGCCAACCGTGTTGAGATCTACTCACATTGTGAAGGCTCTAAAGAAGAGTTGGTGCGTGATGTGAGCCGCTTCTACTCCTCATCTCATGATCGCTTCACATACGGTGCAAGCTTTATTAATTTTAACCTGCCACAGTTTTATCAAATCGTAAACCATCAAGGCAAAAGCCAAGTTATCCCCTTTTCGGGAGGCTCTTGGCCCTTCGATATCGAAAAAGATGAGATGACACACTCAGAGCATTTTGAGTCATCACCTCATCATCGCGCACACTACTATTAATGAGCCTTTAAAATGCGAAAGGTTCACCACTTTGTGTAGCAATCGCCTGTGCAAGCATATCTGTAAAACGTTGGCCTGAACGGTCGCATACCCAGTCGTTATCTTTATAATCGTAGTGATAGCCCCCCTGTTTCGTGGCGAGCCAAATTTGGTGGAAAGGTTCTTGTCGGTTGATGATGATTTTGCTGCCATCTTCAAAACTGAGCGTCATTACGCCACCATTCGTTTCACAATCGATATCCGCATCGCCGTCATAATTATCCAAATGCTCTTCGATTGAAGCCATCATTTGGTCGGCAAGTTGGTGAAATTCACTATCATTCACGGTTAGTTCCCTATTTGTTTAAATCATTCGCTAGTGGAAATTATAGGTGTGAACATCAATGGGGGTCAATTGACGGTAGAAATGTACCGGTACCCTCTGATTTTCCATGATGGCAGTTAAAACATTTGTTGGTGGCTCCCCTTTTAAGCATTATGCTATTGTGGATGGGGAACAAAATCACGACTCAATTGATGAACAATAGTGATTTGCAAAGGCAGCCCTGTTAATCTGTTACCTTATTCAGACGTCACAAGTTAGTTTTACAGGCGAAATATAATGAAAAAAAGTTTAGTTGGACTCTCTGCGCTTATTATTTTGTTCACTCTTTCTGGTTGTGGCTTAAAAGGCCCTCTTTATTTCCCACCAGAAGATAAGGCGACATCATCACAATCATCTGATGAAACACAAAATAGCACAGCGGCAGATTCGCGAGTGTCGACCTCAAACCAACAATAAGCTGCTGCGATGGAGCGGAATATGCAATTTTCTAAAATGCATGGCTTAGGTAATGACTTCATGGTTGTTGATGGTGTCACTCAGAATGTTTACTTTTCTCCTGAGTTGATTAGCCGTCTTGCTGATAGACATACTGGGGTTGGTTTTGACCAATTACTGTTAGTTGAGGCGCCTTATGATCCTGATTTAGACTTCCATTACCGCATTTTTAATGCAGATGGCAGTGAAGTCGCACAATGTGGGAATGGCGCCCGCTGTTTTTGCTCGTTTTGTGCGTTTGAAAGGGCTAACAAATAAACAAAAGATTAAGGTCAGTACCCAATCTGGACGTATGGTATTGACAATCAATGAAAATGACGATGTTTGCGTGAACATGGGAGAGCCGGAGTTTGAGCCTCAGAAAGTACCGTTTCGCGCCATCAAAGCGGAAAAGACCTATATTATTCGCGCTTTAGAACGTACAGTGTTATGTGGTGTTGTTTCAATGGGCAATCCCCATTGTGTGATCCAAGTTGAAAGCGTCAAAACGGCGGAAGTGGAAATTTTAGGCCCTGTATTGGAGAGCCATGAACGTTTCCCTGAGCGAACCAATGTTGGTTTTATGGAAATCGTCAGTGCTCACCATATCCGTTTGCGGGTGTTTGAACGTGGTGCCGGCGAAACACAAGCCTGTGGCAGTGGTGCATGTGCGGCGGTCGCGATTGGCATTCAGCAAGGGTTACTGGCTAATCAGGTAAAAGTTGATTTACCGGGTGGCTCACTCGACATAAGTTGGAATGGTCCAGGCACTCCGTTATATATGACAGGCCCTGCCAGTCATGTTTATGATGGTGTGATCCAGCTCTAAGCTTTATTCAATTATCAAGAGGTTATAATGGATAAACCGGAAGTAGCACTAGACAGCCCTTATCAAATTGATGATAGCCAAGTGGTGCGTTACTTACAGGAACAGCCAGATTTCTTTATCCGTAATGCCTCGCTTATTGAACAGCTTACAATCCCACATGCTATTCAGGGAGCCATTTCGCTCCCTGAAGCCGTCATGAACCGTCAACGTTTGAAAATCAAACAACTCGAACAAGATATCTGTTTCATGGTTGAACAGGCTCATGAAAACGGTCAACTATTTGATGAATTGCTGTATTTAGTGATTGAGATGTCAATGGCGCAGAGCCTGAGCGACATGTTAAACAGCTTGAATCGCTGGGCGAAAAAATTAGGTCTATCCGGGGCGTCTGTGCGTCTATTTAGTGATTGCTGGCGGCTATCTGCTCCGCTTGATGCCCAAGCACTTGTCGTGTCTCGACGTGCATTTGAGTCGATTCGTATTCAGCGTTTCGGTGATAAGACCCACTATTTAGGCCATTTAAACGGCCCTGAAATACAACTTTTACTGCCTGATGCCATGAATGTGGCGTCAGTGGCTATCTCACTATTTGGTCATCATGGGGAGTCTGGCATGGTGATATTTACGAGTCGCGACCGAGATCACTATCAACAGGGTATGGGAACGGTTATGTTAGAGAAAGTGGCTCAAATTCTACCGAGGTTACTTTGCCGATGGATAGAGCGCCTATAACCCCCCAGCCACAAGGGCTGATGATCCAAGTCGAAGCATTTTTACGTTATTTACAAATTGAGCGTAGGCTCAGCCCTGTCACTATCACCAATTATCGCCGTCAACTCACGGTGGTGGTAGAGATGCTGAATGAAATGAACGTCAGCGAATGGCGGCAATTAGATGCCACGAAAGCGCGCAACGTGGCAGCAAAAAGTCGTCGTAAAGGCTTACAAAGCTGCCAGTATGGCATTACGTTTATCGGCATTGCGGAGTTTCTGTGATTGGATGGTGCAACAAGATAAGCTTTCTGCAAATCCAGTGACTGCCGTCCATGCACCAAAGGCCAAAAAACGTTTACCCAAAAATATGGATGTGGATGAAGTTTCAAAGTTGCTGAGCATGGAAAGCGGCGACCCGCTGGTGGTCCGTGATAGGACAATGTTAGAAGTGATGTATGGTGCGGGGTTACGTTTATCTGAATTGGTTGGGTTAGATGTTCGTCATTTAGACCTCGTGATGGGTGAGGTCAGAGTGATGGGGAAAGGGAGCAAAGAGCGTAAGATCCCATTAGGCAAAACCGCAGTGAGCTGGTTAAAGCGTTGGTTAGAAATGCGAGAGCTGTACGAGCCGGAAGATGGTGCCGTTTTTATCTCCACAAAGAGTGGTAAACGCATATCTAACCGTAATGTTCAAAAACGCTTTGAGCAATGGGGGATCAAACAAGGGGTTAATAGCCACATTAACCCTCATAAATTGCGTCACTCATTTGCAACACATATCCTTGAATCAAGTGGTAATTTACGCGGTGTGCAAGAGTTGCTCGGTCATGCAAATTTATCGACGACACAAATCTACACACACCTAGATTTCCAGCATCTGGCTAATGTTTATGATGTGGCTCATCCCAGAGCAAAAAGGGAGAAACCTTAATGCATTTTTACCGTCCGTTATCACCTATTCAGGCCATTACGTTTGACTTAGATGATACATTGTATGACAACCATCCGGTCATTGATAAAACGGAAGAAGAAGTGTTACGTTTTGTCCGTGAATATGATGCGCAGTTTAATCATTTTACCCATGATGACTTATACACTTTTCGCAATATTGTGGCGAAGCAAGAGCCTGATATTTGCCATGACATCACGCGTTGGCGTTGGTTATCATCGAAAATGATGTTTTGCCACTATGGGTACAGCCGTGAAGACGCGCAAAAAGGGGCGGATGACCTCATGGCTCATTTTACTTATTGGCGTAATCAAATCGATGTTCCTGAATCCACTCACCAAACACTCACTCAGTTAGCCAAAAAATTGCCATTGGTAGCAATTACTAACGGTAATGCAGAGCCTGATGCGTGTGGATTAGGGCAATATTTTCAGTTTGTATTAAAAGCTGGCCCGGATGGGCGCTCGAAACCCTATTGTGATATGTATCGGTTAGCCGCTCAAAAGTTAGCACTGGAGCCTCATGCCATTTTGCATGTTGGCGATAATTTGCTGACTGATGTCGAAGGTGCGATCCGCAGTGGTATGCAAGCTTGTTGGATCAATGTCGACAATAAGACGCTGATGGAAGAAAAAGATGTCCGCTTATTGCCGCATGTTGAAATTTCTCAGTTGGCTTCTCTATTGTCACTGGTATAATCATTTTTCTGTATAAAAATACAGTGGTCATCGCCACTGTTCTGCTTTGATGGTAATTATGGACGTTTCTTATCTGCTCGAAGGCCTTAACGACAAACAGCGTGAAGCGGTTGCTGCACCACGCACTAACTTATTAGTACTTGCGGGAGCGGGTAGTGGTAAAACGCGTGTGTTAGTACATCGGATTGCTTGGTTAATGGCGGTTGAGCATGCATCGCCATTTTCGATTATGGCGGTGACCTTTACCAACAAAGCGGCGGCAGAAATGCGCCACCGTATTAATCAATTGATTGGCTCAAGTGAAGGTGGCATGTGGATAGGAACGTTCCATGGTTTAGCACATCGCCTTCTACGCCAACATTATCTGGATGCTGGCCTACCACAAGATTTTCAAATTTTAGATAGTGATGACCAGTATCGGTTAATTCGCCGTTTGCTAAAAGCGATGAACCTTGATGAAAAGCAGTGGCCACCCCGTCAGGGCATGTGGTATATCAACGGCAAAAAAGATGAGGGGCTACGGCCTCAACATATTGAGTGCTATGGTAATCCGGTTGAAAGCACTTGGCTGAAAGTATATCAAGCCTATCAAGAAGCTTGTGATCGTGCGGGGCTAGTGGATTTTGCTGAGCTCCTGTTACGCGCCCATGAACTGTGGCTGAACAAACCTCATGTGCTACAACATTATCGCGAACGCTTCACCAATATTTTAGTCGACGAATTCCAAGATACTAACAGTATCCAATATGCGTGGATCCGAGTGTTAGCGGGTGACACGGGTAAAGTGATGATCGTCGGCGATGATGATCAGTCCATTTATGGCTGGCGTGGTGCACAAGTGGAAAATATTCAGCGTTTTTTGAATGATTTTCCCGGTGCCGAAACTATCCGTCTTGAGCAAAATTATCGTTCGACGAATAATATTCTGAAAGCCGCTAACGCATTGATCGCACATAATAGTGATCGATTAGGGAAAAATTTATGGACGGAAGGCGGTGATGGCGAGCCAATCTCTCTCTATTGTGCTTTCAATGAATTAGATGAAGCACGTTATATTGTCAGTCGTATTAAACAGTGGCAAGAAAATGGGGGAGCTTTGCAAGATTGTGCCATGCTATACCGTAGTAACGCTCAGTCGCGTGTACTGGAAGAAGCCCTTATTCAAAGCGCGATGCCATATCGTATATATGGTGGTCAGCGTTTCTTCGAACGCCAAGAGATCAAAGATGCCCTCTCTTATTTAAGGCTTATTGCTAACCGCAATGATGATGCGTCGTTTGAACGAGTCGTGAATACACCGACGCGGGGCATTGGTGAGCGGACGCTGGATACGGTACGGCAAACCGCGCGTGATCAACAACTGACACTCTGGGAAAGTTGTGAATATTTATTGCGTGAGCAAGTCCTCGGTGGGCGAGCGGCGGCAGCGATTGAACGTTTCTTGGAATTAGTGGATGCACTTGCGAAAGAAACGCAAGAGATGCCACTACATGTACAAACGGATAGAGTGATCAATGACTCTGGCTTACGTGCAATGTATGAGCAAGAAAAAGGGGAAAAAGCACAAGCGCGTATCGAAAACTTGGAAGAGTTAGTCAACGCAACGCGCGACTTTAGCTATCAAGATGAAGATCAGGATCTGATGCCATTGCAGGCTTTCTTATCTCACGCAGCGCTCGAATCGGGAGATGGGCAAGCGGATATTCATCAAGATGCAGTCCAACTGATGACGCTTCACTCGGCTAAAGGTTTGGAATTCCCGAATGTATTTATCGTGGGCATGGAAGAAGGAATGTTCCCAAGCCAAATGTCGATGGATGAAAGTGGGCGTTTGGAAGAAGAGCGGCGTTTGGCTTATGTGGGGATCACTCGAGCTATGCAAAAGTTGACGATAACTTATGCAGAAAGCCGCCGTTTATATGGGAAAGAGGTCTATCACCGTCCGTCACGTTTTATTGCGGAATTACCGACGGAATGTGTTGAAGAAGTGCGTTTACGTGCAACCGTATCACGCCCTGTTAATCACCAACGCCTTGGCACACCCGTTACTCGAAATGATTCAGGGTATGCGTTGGGGCAACGTGTTCGCCATCCGAAATTTGGTGAAGGCACAATTATTAACTTGGAAGGCAGTGGTGAGCATTGTCGACTGCAAATTGCTTTTCAAGGGCAAGGGATCAAATGGCTGGTTGCATCGTATGCACGGTTAGAAAATTTATAGTTTATTGATAAATGCCAATGCTAATTTCGCTATTAGAATTGGCATTTTTATAGTTTTCACTTTTATTATAAACGAATTAATTAATAGCTTTATGTGGTTTTAATTAACGTATATAAAATTAAAATTTGTTTTGTTCTCCTCTCAGTTATATATTTTTAACGCTCCGTATTGCTATCAGCTAGTACGTTTATTTAAAACTAAGGGAAAATAAAATGGATTTTGTAAATAGAGATGATATAACTAATTATAAAAATAAGTTTAATGCAATAAAAAAGGATTATGATCAATTTATCGGTGATAATCAATCTGTGTTAAGAGTATTAAAAACAGAAATAAATCACCTAACTACGAGCCCATATGTAGCGCAATATAAAAGAAACCAACAACTAATACAATGGATTAATAGCGCTATTTATCATATTGAAAAAGCCAATAAAATAATATTAAAACAGTTATCCAATCACCGCTCATCACTACGTGCTTTTGAACGGGGTAAACAGCCTTTCCCTGGGGGCCTTTAGTCATGGCGTGATCAAATTTGATCTTGAGTTTCCTGAGTCGGTAATGAGTGAATTGCGCTTTACGGCACGTCATGCAATCGGGCAAACAATGGATAGATTCACTGAATTGGATAAACGCGTTTCCTCGTTAAGCAGCAACAGTCCATCATCATTAGAGAAGACGCCAGTAAATAACCCGTTCTTAGAGAGCGTACAGGTTGCACTAAAGGTGACGACGTTGGATTACCTTGATGCTTATAGAAGGCAAACCAAATTGTGTGATAAGGCGCTTTCAGATATTAAACATGCTTTTAAGGGGGTGAATTCAAAAATTAACAAAATAGAAGCGCTATCGCGTAAATTAACAGCATGGTCTGCGAGAGGCGCATCAAAACAGACGGGTTTAAATAAAGAGTTACTTCTCTCTGTAGGTAATGCAACGAAAATTGCGATTCAGACACAGAAAAATAATATCGAAATACTCAATAATCACTACAGTAACGTTATAAATGCGCTTAATATAAGCCGTGATGACAATGCGTATTTAACAATGGGTTCTGCCGAGCTACAAAACTATATTGATAGTTTAAATGAGTTAAAAAATAATAATTATATTTCGAATAAATTAAATGAACTCAAAGAGACTAATGTTGCCATCCATGATTTTATGGATAATGCAACTAAGGCTTATATTAAGAAGTTTCATCGAGAAGTGAATTCTGTGTACTCGTTATTAAAAGCTCAGCAAGATCAGTTAGCAAATATTAGCGAACAATATTTATCTTCCCGTATTGCACTGCTTACCGCCTATCGCGATGACCAGAAAATGGTGGAGTCAAAACTTATTTCATCGTCCTCTCAACTATTGAGTGAGCAAATCTCAAGTTTTGAAAAAGCCCCAGAAGCTGTGAGTTGTTTTACGTATGCAACGAAGGACGATAGAGAGGGTGCATCAGCCGCACTAAAATTTTGTATGGGGAAAACCGCATTTTGTGGGCATGGAACGTGTTGATGGTTGAGGCCTTAGCGTTCGACTAGGGCGTAAAATAGATTAATTGTCACTGGTTTCATTAGGGCGTGCTCATCCTAGTGGTGAGCACTCTTGGGGTTTGTTTGTAATATCGTTGTTTTTCAAATGGTTCACTAATTTAAAATCGTTATCTTGTGGTAGGTTACTTTGATTCGAGAGTTTAATCTTTAAGATTTAAGTTTTTAATTTTAAATTTTCCACACAGTGAAGTATAAAATCATACCGAATAACCTTTCTAATATTTATCATGTCATTGAATAATCTAATTGATTCTCTTTCTACACAGGGTTGGTATGTGTGGGATGATTTTTTGAACCTGTCAGAAATAGAGGCTATTAAGGGCTGTATTCCTGATAATCTGCATGATGCGCGCATAGGTAACGGTGAGTCACTGCATGGCAATAAAGCCATTCGCGGTGATCAGACAATTTGGCTAGAGTCTGAAATGGGCGAGCCTATCGCCAGTTATATGGCGAAGATGGATGAAATCCGCCAAGCGCTAAATCGCTCGTGCTATATGGGATTGCGTGATTTTGAAACCCATTTTTGCCGTTATCCTAATGGGGCATTTTATAAAAAGCATGTGGATAATTTCCAAGGGCAAGGGCGGCGTAAGGTGACGACTGTGCTTTATATGAACGAAGCATGGAAATCTGGGGATGGGGGTGAATTGGTCGTGTATGATCAGCAGGATAATAAGCTATTTCAGCTTGACCCTTTAGCCGGTCGGATGATTGTATTTATGTCTGAAGAGTTCCCTCATGAAGTGTTACCTACCCAACAAAAGCGTGAAAGTATTGCCGGATGGTTTTTGACGGAAAAAATACTTTAAGCTTTATCTATCCAATGAATGCCACCTCCTTACGGAGGTGGGCTGTAAATGAATTAATTAATTCGTTTAAATGCTTGTCCAGAAAAGATAATGTTCGCATTTCCTCTTTCTATTTGATAATGCGCATTATGTCGTTGTTTATTTAATGCCGATGCTTGCTGATCTTGGTATTCATTTAAGCGCCAATAAATAAGCTGCTTAGCTAATTTTTTTATTGGCATGCTGACTACGTTCAGATTGCACTTTGACACTAATCCCTGTTGCAAGATGTTTTGCTCTTACCGCGGAGCAGGTTTTATTAACATGCTGCCCGCCAGGACCTTGAGCTTTTATAAATTCAAACTCGATATCACTCTCTTCAATGGTTTGAATCGGCGAAAAGCGGATCACATTAATAAACCAATTTTTCCGTTTATGTTTTTGGCCTTAAGGGGCTTTGACACTGCCACTGTATTGTCCCAGACCATAACTGAGCTAGCTCCTCAGCACCATGCCCTTCTAAAGCGACCAAAGCAGATTTTAAGCCATGTTTTGATGCAACCGTTTCGAGCGTATTGACCATGACTTCACGTTTTTTAGCCTCAATAAAAAAGCAAGCCAGTGCTTTTTCAACAGCGATACAGCACTCCTCGGGGCCTTGTGCAGAAGAAAATTGTAATAACATTATGCACACTCCCCACTGGTTTTGTAGGTGAGTAAGGGGCGTAAACGTGCGATAACCTCAATTAACCCTGCTCCCACCATACTTTCAATCACGGTTTCAATCGACTTATAGGATTGTGGAGCTTCCTCATAGATCAATTGTTTATTAGCACAGATGACTCGGCTACCTAATGCAGTACGCGATAGCTGTAATGGAGTATAGCGGTGAGACAACCGCCCCTTACACTCAGTACGCATCCATTTGCGGCCAGCACCGTGAGCCAGTGAATTTAAGCTCACCTCACTTGCCTGAGGCAGAACTAAATAACTGAAATCGCCACGTGACCCAGGAATAATGACCATGCCTTTGTCAGAAGGGGTTGCTCCCTTGCGATGGAGCCAACCTTGTATGCCGTTAATCGTGCAAGGTTCAACCAAGTTATGATTAACATCAAGAGCCATTTCCCCCTTTGCCTTGACCTGCTGCAACATGCGTAAGCCAATTAATTGGCGGTTTAGTTCGGCAAAAGATAATGCATGTTGGTGAGCTTCTAAATAGGCTTTCGCGTCATTTGAATGCTCTTCAAGGCCATTATGGCTATGATTTTCAACATGTTGACGTAATATGGATTGCCCTAATCCTCGGGATCCACTGTGCACAAGCAGTAATGCACACTTTTTATTTAAACCGCTTTGTGCAATCGACTCATCGTTAAATATTTTGTCGATGATTTGAAATTCAGCAAAGTGATTACCGCCGCCAATCGAGCCGAGTGAGGATAGAAAATGATGGGATTTCATTTCATGAGGAACATGCTCATCGAGCCATTCTAAGGGGGCGCTATCCGGCATTGTGGATAACTGTTTTTCAAACTTATCCAAGTTTAACTTCGTGGTCTTGATATCGGTCTGAAATAAACTCATTCCACAGCCAATATCATTACCGACCAATGCAGGATAGAAACGTTGTGTTGAGAAAAATGCCGCACCAATTGGGTAACCACGACCAGGATGTAGATCTGGCATGCCTACCACGGAAACCATATTAGGGAGCGCTGCGGTTGTTTGTAACTGTTGGATTGCTTTACTTTCAATCCAAGTATTTTCTGTCGCGATATAACTGACGTGTTCGCTGACAGAATGAATAATATTGCCCATAAGTCATTAACTCATTTTTAAGGAAAAAATAAGGTGATTTAGCAGGCAAGAACTGGAGAGATAGAGAGACTATTTCTGAGTACGCCCGCAAAGAGTGTGATGAATTGTCGTCATGATGTTCCTCCTTGCAGTGTGTGAGATGGTAAAAAAACGAGCGGATAATAACGACAGGGATGGGGGATTGCAAGCGGTTTTCACAAGAGTGTTGCTGATTAAGAATTGTTTACGCTTTGTAGAACGGCTTACAGAAAGACGGTAAGCCGTTTAATTATTGGGCTGAAATATCAAGTTACTGCGCGATATGGACGGTCTTACCGCCAATAATCGTACGTAATACCTTCACATTTTCAATATCATCAGCTGGGATCTGAAATACGTTACGATCGAGCACGATCATGTCTGCAAATTTACCCACTTCAAGTGATCCAATCACATCTTCTCTGTGTTGAGCATAGGCAGAGTCAATCGTGGCTGAACGAAGGACTTCAATGACCGTCATATCACGGTCATTATCCAAGCGAGGGGCTGGTTTACCATTGATATCACGTCCACGGCGAGTGGCTGCGACTTTTAAATCATACCATTCGTCAAAATCATCAATCGGCCAGTCACTACCAAAGGCGACCACAGCACCCGCATCGATAAACTTCGCGATAGGCTCTAATTGTTCAAAACGCTCTTCACCGAGCATGTTACGCTCAAAAGCGGCTAATTCAGGGGTTGGCGCAGCCCACTGGAATGAAAGACAAGCGATCGTTTTGAGGCGTGCAAATCGCTCATAATCTTTTGGATGAACCAATTCATTGTGAGCAAGGCCTGGGCGAATATCTTTTTCTGGATGGGCTGCACGCATTTTTTCGATGGCATCAAGCACAATAGAAACGGCACCTTCACCGACTGTATGTAGATGTGGGTCATAACCTGCCGCCGCAATCTTTTCCATCAATTCATCAAGAATTTCAGCAGTAAAATACAAATCGCCATAGTTATCTGTTTCAACCCAGTTTGGAGCTTCATCGGTGCCGATATTGATGCGATAAGGTTGTAACAGTGAAGCCGTCATTGTTGGGAACTGCATCACACCATCGACAAACATTTTGATATTTCGCAGGCCGATCCCCGGCGCTGGCGTCCAATCAGCTTGGTGCCATTTTTTAGCGAAAGCGACAGCTTTATCGACAGCGGCTGCAACTGAGGCGACATCCGGAGTTTCATCTGGCGTGATCTCGCGAGCAGCTTGAAAGCGAACGGTCAGCTCTTCGCGACGTTGTAGTTCAGCAAAGGCTTCTAATTGCTGCTCAGAAACACGGGCATCCATTACGGTGGTTACACCTTGCTGGTTTAACACTTTTTGTACCAGTTCAGCAACTTCAATGGCTTGGTCATCGCGAATTGATGGGATGCTGTCTGCTGCACGCATCGCCGGTGCATCTTCTAAAATCCCATTTAGTTCGCCGTTAGCATGTTTACCAATTTTACCATCGGGTGGCTCAGGGGTGTCTTTGGTGATACCAAACAATGCTAAAGCACGGCTATTTGCTAGCAGTGTATGGCAGTCATTGGAAAACAGCACCACAGGGCGATTGGTTTTCAGTTTGTCCATGTCCTCGCGGTACATATCAATACCTGCTGGTAGCATACCTTGGCGTAGCCAAGCTGTGACTTTTAGCCAATCATTTTCCCCGGTGCGCGGGTCTTTATCTAAATGATCTTGGACACGTTGTAGTATCTGCTCAATCGTTAGCGACTCGTAGTTGAGGTGGCAGCCAAATAGCTGGATCCCACCCCAAAATGGGTGCATATGGCCATCGATGATGCCGGGCATCATCATTTTGCCTTCTAAATCGATACTCTCAGTTTCCGGCCCAACGTATTGGTGTAATTCCTCTGAAGTACCACTTGCGATAATGTAGCCATCTTGTACGGCAATGGCATCTACAACACTGTTTTGCTTGTCTGCGGTGTAGATATAACCGTTGAAATAAATGACATCTGCAACTTTATTATTCATTTCTAACCAGTCTTTATCAGGGCCCTATCGGTATGGGCAAGAACAAAAATAATGGGGAAATTATGCATCCCCATTATTATCATACGTGTACTAAAGTATAGGTACTAATTGATGATCATATTGGTCTCATCGTCCGAAATTGCGGGTGGACGACGTCTGAAACCATGTGTGAGCAATGTGAGATAAAATGCACCAGCCGCTAGCCAGCACAGGCCCACAGTAAAGGCTTCTTTATCTAGGCTTGTCCATAACCATAGGGTGAGTATGACACCAATCGACGGCATAATCAGGCAAGTGATAAATTTTTTACCATCAAGCGCTTCTTTGCGATCGATATAGAAGTGTTTAATCACGGACAAGTTCACAAAGGTAAATGCAATCAGTGCACCGAAGCTAATCATTGAAGCTACCATACTGAGCGAAAGCACCAGCGAAAGCAGTGATGCGATGGCAACAAAAATGATTGAATACACAGGGGTATTCAGTTTGGGATGCAGGTACGCAAAAACTGAGCGTGGCAAGACGCCATCACGCCCCATCGCATAGAAAATACGCACAATGCTGGCTTGTGATGTCATGGCTGAGGCAAAGACACCAATGACATAAGCGGTAATAAAGCTAGATGCCATCATTGCGCCGCCGACTTTTTCCATGACCGCGAGGCTAGCAATATCGGTATTTGGAATAAAGTCTTGCCATAATGGATAACTCAAATGGGCGCTGTAAGAGATGATGATAAACAGCGCACCCGCAATAAAGACGGTATAAATAATCGCTTTTGGTAATGTGCTACGCGCATCTTTTGTTTCTTCTGCCATGGTTGAAATGGCATCGAAACCTAAGAAGGCCAAACATAGCACGGCAGCACCCGCGAATAATCCAGGCATTTGATCTGCCGTTAGCGTAATCGGTGCGAGTAGTGCGTCTGTATCTAGCACAAAATTAGTCTTAAAGCTCAAGAACAAGAATACGGCGATAAAGACAATTTGCATGCTAATAATCAGCATATTCATTGAAGAGACGAGTTTGATCCCTAAAATATTCATGATGCTGACAACGGCAATCGTGGTGCAGATAATGACTGGCATTGGAATATTAGGGAAAGCTTCATGCACGAAGATCCCAATCGCAATATAGTTAATAATCGGCAAAAATAAATAATCGAGTAATTGCGCCCAACCGACTAGGAAAACCCAATGTTCCGCCAAATGTTTTTTGCACATAAGAGTATGCAGAACCCGAAAGAGGTAGCGCACTCGTCATACGGCAATAGCTCATGGCAGTAAAGAGAACGGCAGCCAATGTCACAAGATAAGCGATAGGCAAATGGCCTTCACTTAATACTGTCACTTGTCCATAGGTAGTGAAAATCCCGAGTGGCACCATATAAGCCAGCCCAAAGAAAATGAGCGCAGGCGTGGTCAGTACACGTTTCATTTGAACGGTATTCTGTTGCATTTTTAAGCCCTTCCCAAAAGCCCTTAACAACTATCAACTCTTTCTGAATACACAGGCGGAGTGAACCTAAAATGCAGCCATATAAACTGACTACACTATTGTATTTAAAAAATTTTTTTAGAGCGGACCTGTATTCAATTTCAGAAAACCTCGCACCAGGACATAAATAAATTACATGTCATCGTGCGCACTTTAATGAAACGTCAGTGATGAATCGGACCATCACCATCCGCTGGGGTGAATACAAGCGGCGTACAATATAGAGTCGATGTTCCTTTAACGCAATGATTAATTATTAAAAAATAAAAAATGACTTTTTTTCAAAGAGTTGGTTTTAATTTAGAGATAAACCGGAATTTAATTTTAGATAAATTTAATAATAGCCTGTTTTAAGCGTAACGCAACCCTATTGGATTATCATTCAACACTTTGATTTTATGGGTTTTTCTTTTGTGCGTAAAAGTGGGTTCTACTGAAAGGTGAGTGTTTTATATTGTCGAGAGTTATGGCTTATTTTAATAATAAATGGGCTTTTTTTTAATATATTTAGGTTGAGTTAACATTTAGATAAACGCGATGAATTAGCATATTGTCTATTATGCTTAAAATAAATTAACTCATTCAGTTCCATAAAATGAAACACTGACCTTTTATTCATAAATAAATAAAGGTCAGTGTTTTGGACTTTGCCTTTATATAGGCAATTTGCAGGAATTACTTTCTTAACCTTTGTTGTGTGTAAAGTGCATCCAAGGTAAATAAAATTAATGCGACCCAAATAAAGCCAAATGTCACGAGTAGCTCTGATGTCATTTTTTCGCCGTAGATAAATACCGCGAGTAAAAACATAATAGTTGGCCCTAAATATTGGAAAAAGCCCAGTGTCGACAAGCGAAGGTGGTTAGCTGCTTCAGTAAATAGCAACAATGGCACGGTTGTGATAACACCAGCAAGGATTAATAACACATTTAAGTGCCAATCATTCATTGCCATGTTGCTGGTTGGGCTATCGGCAAAGAACAGCAAGAAAATAACGCCCACTGGGAGTAACCACAGGGTTTCAAATGTCATTCCCGTTTGGGCATCAACTCCAAGTTTTTTCCGTAATAAACCGTAGGTTGCAAAAGTCACGGCGAGGCTAAGTCCGATAACCGGAACGGAGCCAAATTGCCATAACTGAATAAGAACACCCGTTAAGGCTAAAATAACCGCGACCCACTGCATGCGGCGAAAGCGCTCTTGCAGAAATAGCATTCCAAATAAAACGTTCACCAGAGGGTTAATAAAGTAGCCTAGGCTAGCTTGCAACATATATCCATGGTTAACGGCCCAAATATAAATTAGCCAGTTGGAAGCGATAGTCACCGCGGTGACGCCTAATATAAGGATTTTTTTAGGCTGCTTTAACACTTGGCGCATATAGCTCCAGTGTTTTGTTGCAGTTAATAAAACCAACATAAAGAAAAATGACCAGATAATACGATGAGTCAGTATCTCTTCTGCCGGCACCTCTTGGATGGTTTTAAAATAAATAGGTGCGACGCCCCAAATTAAATAAGCGCCCAAGGCACATAACACGCCTTTGATGGTATTTTGTTGGCTCATTATTGGCTCTGAATTTGAATAAACGGCTAAAAGTAAGTCGATTGAGATATCGAGCCTTAGAAAATATCGGCTCGATTTATGACCTTATTAATGTGACATTGCTCGAGTTTTTTTACAAGTTATTAGTTGAGTAAGTAACTAATTTTTTACTTTCTCGTTTCATCCAATGAGATAAGTGGCCGTGGCTGTTGCGATATGCTGATTACGTTCGTTATGTAGTTCGCAACGCGTCACCGCAATTTTATTGCCATCGCGTAATAAACTGGCGCTTGCAGTAAACACTTCACCTCGACCAGGACGTAAATAATCAACTCGTAGATCAATGGTGCCCATTTTTGACATTTTATCGACAATATCTTGATGCACTAATGGTGTGATCCGTTGGAGAATACGGTTAATACATACCATGCCACCAGCGACATCTAATATTGATGCAATGACACCACCGTGAAGAATGTTTTGTGTAAAATTACCAATCAATTCTGGACGATTCTTAATTGTTAGTTGGACAAAATCATCATTTATCTGAGCCAATTGTATTCCCAAAAGCTGATTAAAAGGCATTTTATAGATAAACGCATCACTCATGAGCTTACTCGCTTCTTCTAATGTATAAGTACGGTCATTCATCTTATTCATCCTTTAAAAAATATGTGAATAATAAGTTATCACTATGTATAAAATATGTCTCTATGAAATGAACGAATAATCTTTCAGCAGTTGTCAGATTTTGTGTGTAAAATGAGATAAACTTTTTTGGGATTTTTTCAGAATAGGAATAACAGAATGCGCGTTTTTCACAAATTAGTTGGTACTGTGCTCTGTTTTTGGTCTGTATCATTATTCGCCGCAGAAAATACAGATACATTAACTTCCGTAGATACAACAGAGAAAACGCCAATTAGAGGCAGCATTATTTCTGGGTTATTACAAAATTACGAGAGTCCTTTTGTACTTTACCCTTATGAATCCAATTACATTATTTATACCTATACCTCATCTATGAATAAAGAGGCGATAAAAAGCTATGATTGGGGTAAAGATGCATTGCGCGATGAAGTAAAGTTTCAGATTAGTCTAGGTTTCCCTTTATGGCGCGGGATTGCGGGGGAAAACTCCGTATTAGCGGCGTCATATACTCAGCGTTCTTGGTGGCAATTAAGTAATAAAAAAGAGTCTTCACCATTTCGCGAAACCAATTATGAACCTCAGCTATTTATTGGTTGGGCAACAGATTATCAATGGGGAGGTTGGACATTACGAGAGCTGGAAACAGGCTTTAACCACGAGTCGAACGGTCGCTCAGAGCCAACCTCTCGCAGCTGGAACCGCATTTATGCGCGGGCCATGGCACAAAATGGCAATTGGCAAGTTGATTTAAAACCGTGGTATCGCATTCATGAGAGTGAAGGCAGCGATGATAATAAAGATATCACCAAATACATGGGCTACTATCGACTAAAAGTGGGTTATGCTCTAGGTGATAGTGTGATTACCGCGACAGGGCGTTACAACTGGAACAGTGGTTATGGTGCCGCGGAATTGGGTTGGAGCTATCCCATTACCAAACATGTGCGATTATATACCCAGTTGTTTAGTGGCTATGGCGAATCGATGATTGATTATGATTACCGACAAACACGTTTTGGTATCGGTGTGATGCTAAATGATATGCTTTAGTCATTAGCGCTTATTTGCTAGCATACTGCAACTCTATTTCAAGTGATACCTTGAAAAACACCGAGTGCTAACCCGCTATTTAGATGCTGCTCTATTGAGCAGCTATCAGTTTGTCATTTGAGGATCTGCGTGTCTACAGCTGAAGTGATCTCCCAGTTTTCACTGGCTGAAAGTATACTCAATAATACTTTTGGTTATCAGTCTTTCCGCCCTGGGCAGGAAGCTGTTATTCGTGCCATACTCGATAACCGCGATTGTTTGGTGCTTATGCCAACTGGGGGCGGTAAATCGCTATGTTATCAAGTTCCTGCTCTGGTTAAAGAGGGGGTAACGCTGGTGGTATCGCCTTTGATCTCCCTAATGAAAGATCAGGTCGACCAATTACGCCTTCATGGTATCAAAGCAGCTTGTTTAAACTCCTCTCAAACCGCTCAAGAGCAGCGAGACGTGATGGCCTTATGCGCCCAAGGCGCCATCAAGTTGCTGTATGTTGCGCCCGAAAGGTTATTAACTGACTATTTTCTTAGCCAGCTGAGTAGTTGGAATATCAGTTTATTGGCGGTGGATGAAGCACACTGTGTTTCGCAATGGGGGCATGATTTTCGTCCTGAGTATCGCGCCATTGGTCAGTTACGGCAGCACTTCCCTGATGTTCCTATCATGGCATTAACGGCAACAGCAGATGAAACGACACGAGCCGATATCGTACGTTTATTGGCCTTACATGACCCTTTGATACAAATCAGCAGTTTTGATAGACCCAATATCCGCTATACCTTAGTCGAAAAATATAAACCGCTTGATCAGCTTTGGTTCTTTATCAAAGCACAAAAAGGTAAAGCGGGTATTGTCTATTGCAATAGCCGTAGCAAAGTGGAAGAAACGGCAGAGCGTCTGCAAAAACGTGGGTTAAGCGTTGCAGCTTATCATGCAGGGTTAGATAACCAACAACGAGAGTGGGTACAAGATGCTTTTTTAAAAGATAACCTACAAATTGTTGTGGCAACGGTGGCTTTTGGTATGGGGATCAACAAGTCCAATGTACGCTTTGTGGCGCATTTTGATATCCCTCGCAATATCGAGGCCTATTATCAAGAAACAGGGCGAGCAGGTCGCGATGGGGTTGAAGCGGAAGCCGTACTATTTTATGACCCTGCGGATATGGCATGGCTACGCCGCTGTCTTGAAGAGAAACCCGCTGGCTTGCAGCAGGATATTGAGCGCCATAAGTTGAATGCGATAGCTGCATTTGCGGAGGCTCAAACTTGCCGCCGATTAGTGCTGCTCAATTATTTTGGTGAAAATAGGCAAGCGCCGTGTGGCAATTGTGATATCTGTTTAGACCCGCCAAAACAGTATGATGGGCTAGTGGATGCCCAAAAAGCGCTATCTTGTATTTACCGTGTTGGTCAGCGTTTTGGTATTGGTTATATTGTTGAGGTCTTGCGCGGGGCAAACAATCAGCGCATCCGCGAGCTAGGCCATGATAAATTACCGGTATATGGCATCGGTAAAGATCAATCCCATGAGCATTGGGTCAGCGTTATCCGCCAGTTGATCCATCTTGGGATGATCACACAAAATATTACGCATTTTTCAGCGTTGCAATTAACGGAAGCGGCTCGGCCGATATTACGCGGCGAATCCGCTTTGCAACTTGCTGTTCCTCGTGTTTTGGTGGCAAAAAGCCGTAATCAGCAAAGCAAAGTTTATCGAGGAAACTATGATAAGAAGTTATTTGCTAAGTTGCGCAAATTGCGTAAATCTATAGCAGACGAAGAGAATATTCCTCCATTCGTTGTGTTTAATGATGCAACCCTGATTGAGATGGCTGAGCATTGTCCGGCTTCCCCTTCAGAATTGTTGTTAATTAATGGTGTGGGGGAGAAAAAGCTTGAACGCTTTGGTGATGCTTTTATGACATTGATTAGGGACCATCTTGAAGGTTACGAATGACGAAAGGATATACATATGACCCCAGAAAAGCTGAAAGAAAATTGGTTAAACCGAGAAACTCAATTTTCTGCATTTGCTAACGGTCCACTTTTAGACTTTTGGTTGCGCAGAGAAGAAGCTGAATTTCTAGGGGTCGATGATGTTCCTATTCGCTATGTTCGTTTTACCCATTCCCTAAATAATAAAGCCGTTGTTATCTCCCCTGGTCGTAGTGAAAGCTATATGAAATACCCAGAAGTTGCCTATGACTTCTATCACCTCGGTTTCGATGTCTTTATTATTGACCATCGAGGGCAGGGGCGCTCCGGACGTATGTTGGATGATCCACAAAAAGGCCACGTTGAAAAGTTTACTGACTATATTGATGATTTTGCAAAGTTTGTTGAACTTGAAGTGCAATGTCGGCATTATCTCAAATGTTATGCATTAGCTCACTCAATGGGGAGTGCGATCCTCGGCGGCTATTTATTACGGGATAATGTCACCTTTGATGCAGCGGCGTTTTGCGCCCCTATGATTGGGATTAATTTACCGATCCCACACTGGTTAGCGAGCTTTATTGTTGATCGGGCGGAGCTACACCGCAGTGTGCGTAATGACTATGCGATTTCAACGGGGAAATGGCAGCCGTTGCCTTATTTGATCAATGTGTTGACTCACAGTCAGGAACGTTACCGGCGTTATCTCCGCTATTATGCGGATTATCCCGAATTGCGGCTAGGTGGCCCTACCTATCATTGGTTAAAAGAAAGTTTTGCAATTGGCGATGAGCTAATTGCCCGGGCGGGAGAAATTGATGTACCACTGTTGGTGTTAGAAGCAAGTGAAGATAAAGTGGTCAGCAATCGAGAGCTACAGGCTTTTTGTCAAAGTCGGCAAAAAGCACAGACAGGAAGAGAAGAAAAATTACCCCTCGTGATTGAAGGGGCACACCACGAAATCCTGTTTGAAGTGGATGCATTAAGAGCGATGGCGCTTAATGCTATCTGTGATTTTTTTGAGCAGTATTAGCTAGGAATGATTTATGAAATATCCTGTTGTTGCTTCTGATTTGGACGGTACTCTTTTATCTCCTAATCATGATTTAACCGCTTTCACCAAGGAAACACTGAAACAATTAGTAGAAACACAAGATATCCATTTTGTGTTTGCGACGGGTCGTCACCATGTGGATGTTGCACAAATTAGAGATGGTTTAGGTATTGATGCCTATATGATCACGTCGAATGGTGCACGGGTACACAATACAAAAGGTGAATTGATCTTTAAGCATAATGTTGATCCTGAAATTGCTCATGAGTTGTGCTTGATGGAGTTTGATCACCCTGATTTGGTGACCAACTATTACGGGGGAGATGACTGGTTTATTAACCGTGAAAGCCCCGAACAGAAAGAGTTCTTTAAAGAATCGGTATTTCAGTACACGCTATTTGATCGCCATAACTTTGATACTTCAGATGTTTGTAAAGTCTATTACACCAGTGAAGATCACGATATGTTGGTAGATTTACAAAATCGCATCCGTGAACGTTGGCAAGATCGTGTTAATGTGACTTTTTCACTACGTAGTTGCTTAGAGGTCATGGCTGGTGTGGTTTCTAAAGGGGAAGCCCTGCAACAAGTTGCGGCACTTCAAGGTTATCAAGTGCATGACTGTATCGCCTTTGGTGATGGTATGAACGATAAAGAAATGCTGACCTTGTCAGGGAAAGGTTGCATTATGGAAAATGCTCACCAGATGCTTAAAGATGAATTACCTCAACTTGAGGTCATTGGCTCTAATGCCGATGATGCGGTAGCGCGTTATTTAAGAAAGCTCTATTTAGCATAATGTAAAAATTAAATGTTATCCGAAAATAGAGGTCGATAAAACGACCTCTATTTTATTATCGCAAATCTATTCATTCACCTACTGCTTAGCTATTTAAATATTAAATAAAAACAGCGTTTATATGTTAAATATAAATTTTAACTCTAAATTAAGTTAGTTTAAGCTATGCTATTAATATTAAAATAATATTGTTTATCTAGGCTTGAAAATAGAGGGGATTTGTATGGATATCGACGTCAGAGTGGAAAAGCTCCTAGAAAAAATAAGTCTCGCCCATCGTTCAATAAAGCTGTATGAAGAGAGGATATTGCAATTAAATCAATCAGCTAAAATGAGTTTTAACTCAATAGATAATGAGGTTAACGAAGGTGATTTTCAATTTATTTTCAGTATATTAAATAATCTAAAATCTGATTTGGAAAATAACAAGGAATTATTTAGATTGATTTTAGAAAAACAAATAATATATAAAAATATACTCGATGAAATTAGCAAAATTAATGTTGGGCCAGCGTTATATCAAGCCACTCAATTTGATAATGATATTGAAATGCTAAATAGCTTTATAGTATCACAGGAATTTTTCGATAAAGTTAACGATGAATTAAGCCGCATTAGTCATTCTTATTATGGTTCATACCGTCAAATTATTGAGGAAATGCAGCAGTTAATTGAAGTGAGAGGTTATCTTCAATATGACCTACAAGGGATTAATAGTGACCTTGAGCCGATTAAAGAAACATTGAATGTATTTCGGTTAACTGGGGAGCTGCCTCGAGACATTGTGTTATACCGGAGAATACAAGAGAGAGCCGATGAGTTATTGCTATCAAGCCATATTAGTGCGCTCCCTCCAGCAGAAAGCGAAATACCAGTATTTCGAGACAACTCTCTCGATGCTTTTTTACCCAATCAATTGTGCCATGCTAAACCGTAAGCGTGTGTCTTACCATAACGAAAGTAAGGTGTTGCCGACACCTTACTTGGATCAGGAAATATCTCATTTTATACAACAAACTTAAAAAAAGATGCTGAATTTGCAATAAAGTCAATTTTCCTATTCTTTCTGTATGCAAGTGGCATTAAACTATCAACGAGTCGGCAGTGTGTTTAGGCTATAGCTTAGCAGCAGTTTGCCGATAATAATGGATCACACTGTTTTCGCAGTCGGTAATTTGCACTGTTGAGGGTTGTTTAGGATGAAAAAAATTGCGTTAGCGCTATTGTTGGGTTCTGTTTGCTATAGTTCATTATTACTGGCTACTCCCCCGATAAAATCGGCACCTTCACAACAGACAATAGAGCAAATTACGCAATTAGCACAAAAAGGTGATCCAACCGCACAATATCTTCTCGGTCAACGCTATTTTAAAGGTAATGGCGTTTCTCAAGATTCTAAAGTCGCTGCCGAATGGTTTATCAAGGCGGGTGATCAAGGCAATGCAGACGCTCAATTCCAATTAGGAACAATGTATGTGAACGGCTTTGGCGTTCGCCGAGACTACGATAAAGCGATGCTTTGGTATCAACAAGCGGCTAAACAGAATGATACACGGGCAGAAACCAATATGGCGATGATGTATGCTCAAGGCCTTGGTGTCGCTCAAGATCTCGAAAAGGCAGCTTATTGGTTCAGAAAGGCCGCACAAGGGGGCAACGTGATTGCCCAATTCCATATTGGCCAAATGTATTCTATCGGCAGTGGTGTTGATCTCGATAATGAAAAAGCGGTGTTTTGGTTCCGCAAAGCTGCGAAGCAGCGCGATGCAAAAGCACAAGATCGTTTAGGGGTCATGTACTCTGAAGGGAAAGGTGTAAAGAAAAACCTTCAGCAATCTTATGCTTGGCTAACCACCGCGGTGTATAGCGGTAATAAAGAGAGCCATCGGCTGCAAAGTAAAGTCGCAGAGCAATTAAGCGAAAGCGAATTAAAGCAAGCGCAAAAATTAGCAGAGAACTATATTCAATCCTATGGATTTAAAGCAGGTTGAATGATCTGATCATTCGTGGGATATGATCCGATATCCCACCATAATGATCACGGATAATACAAGATAGGCCCAGCTCATACGGTAAAAACGGTTATATCCCCATCCCCGACGCACATCCAACTGTAGTTGCTTATTTGATACTTTACTCACCAAAATACGAAACGCCACAATATATAACAGGGTCAGCACTTGCCATAAATACAGGATGTTGACTGCAAATGATTTACCTACCACCAGTAAGATGATGAGTGGAATAAGAAAAAACAAAATGGAGCCGATCTTCTCAAGTTGAGAGACTCGCAATAAAGTCAGTTCATCTTGTGGTTCAATGGGCGCTTTCATTTTTCTACCTTAATCATCGATTGAGTATTAAGGCCAACGGCTTGATGGCCGCTGACCTTGAATATCGCCATTATAACTCCCCGGATTTACGCGGAGGGTTGCGACCAGAGAGGTTGTTTGTTGCGCTTTGCAGTGCATTCTCCCGTATGTCCACTCGAGCTTGGAATGGTGGGAATGGCAAGGTAATGCCTTGCTCTGCAAATGCTGCCAGTATGTTTTGATGGATTTCATGACGTGCAGGTAACCGATGCCCCATCTCAGCAGCATAAACACGCAATTCAAAGATTTGAATGCCTTGTTGTAAATCAACTAAATAAACCTCTGGGTTCGGGTTATCAAGTATCATCGTGGAACGCTCGGCCGCACTGAGTATGATAGAGGTCACTTGCTGGCTATCTGCATCGGCAGGAGCAGGGATCGTCATCACGATACGCGTGATCGTGTCAGATAAGGACCAGTTAATAAATTGCTCAGTAATAAAGGCCTTATTAGGCACAATAATCTCTTTTCTATCCCAATCTGTTAAGGTTGTGGCTCGAGTATTAATCTTTGTAATACTCCCTGTCAGATTACGGATCGTCACGGTATCGCCAATTCGAATTGGTTTTTCAAATAAGATCATCAACCCAGAAATAATATTGGCAAAAATCTCTTGTAAGCCGAAACCTAAACCAACCCCCATGGCGGCTATCAGCCATTGTAATTTTGACCAATCAATCCCGAGCATTGAGAAACCAACGATGGTACCAATGATGGTCAATGAGTATTTGGTTAATGTCGTGATGGCATACCCTGTACCAGGGGTTAAATCTAAGTGCTGCAATACTGCCAATTCAAGGAGTGCAGGTAAGTTACGCACCAACTGAGTCGTGACGATAATGATCAGTATGGCGATAAAGATAGACCCCATAGTGATCGGCTGAACAGTATCGACCCCATTAATTGTCGAGGTTACATCCCACAGACGAATATTTTCAAGGAACGAAAATGCAGTGTGGAGTTCAGACCAGAGCCAAATGAGAGAAACCAACGCTATCATCGTGAGGATTGAGCGGACTAACCCGACGGATTGCGCGCTGATTGCATCAAGGTCAATCACTTGCTCATCAATATCAATGTTCCCTTCGCCACTCGCATTGGGTTGGTGAATATCCTCTTCCCCTTTGGCCCTTTGCGCTAAGATTTCTGCACGACGTTGTTTGGCTCGTTCAAAGGCTAATTTACGGCGCTGTATTGACATCCAACGGCGGATAGCATGGTAGACAATCAATAATACAAACCATATCGCGACAGAGGTCTCTAAACGGCCAAGCAGGGCTTGAGACGTTGAGAAGTAGCCTAATAGTGAGAAGAATGCAGCGATAATCGGTGCAACCAGCAGCATCCACCACAGTGCTTTATTGATTAGGTTATCCCCTGAACCATGTCTATCAAGGTAGAGAGGCACATGGGTGCGGCGCAAATTGTTTGTCATTAAGCTCAATGCAAAGCACAGTAGCAAGAAGCAGAAGCGACCGATGGAGGCAGAAAATTCCCTATCACTGTAGTGCTCAAAAGTGATCAGCGCCATCATCAGAGGTACGATGACAAATATCGCGAGCCGGTAATAACGCATCGCACGTTTTACCGCATCTTTATCCCAACCAAAGTGCGCAATAAATAGACCCGTTGGGCGTGAAAATGTTTCACTGATCATAAATAGCCATAGCACGGGAGTTGTGGCACTGACACCATAACCTATTGCCGCCGCCATCGGGTATTGCCAAGCACTTTGCAGGCCATAACCAATGGCAGACCACATCATTGGGAGTGGTAGCGCCACAATAATGGACCAAAAAATCGTGCGTATGGTGAGGTAAAAGTGGTCTTGAGTCACTTTACCAATGCGTAAGCTTGCTCTATCTAGAAAGTCTTGATAATGCTTACGCGTGCTAATACTAAAAATCACTAAAATGATCGAGCCAAACAGATATAGGAAGGTGTCTTGAGTTGTTAACATCACTTTAAAGGCACCAGTGAGCTGCGATAAGGTGTCTAAAGAGAGCAACTGAGTAATATCTGTTATCAATAAAACAGGATAGTGGAGTGTTACCGGTGGAGCATCGGCAACCCAAAACAGATAACGGTGTGACGCATCTTTAACATCTTTTAATGCGTCTGTTAGTTGGCTAGTGGCGACATTTAATTTTGTCAGCTCTAACATCTCGGTATCAAAGCCAGAAATGAGCGCGGTTAGCAGCTCTTTACGCGTCTTAATTAATGATGAGTAGACTTGCGCTTGTGCTGGGCTTAAATTATTTTCGGTCTCTTGTGTGGCGGTATCCAGTTTGGATAACCGGTCTAGCATATCTTCATAATTTAGGCGTTGTACCCGTAAATCTGCCATATCACGGTTAAGCTGCTGGCTTTTAGGAATTTCCGGTAAACGTGATAATTGGGTACGAAGTGCCTCACCTAACGTACTTGAACCATCAAGCCACTGCGCTTGCTCGCGGATAGTTGTCAATGCTTGGCGTGCATCTTGTATTCCCGAGGAGATTTCTGCTTGGCTCGTACTGATAGTGTTCATACGAACCGCTTGCTCAGTCAGCTCTTGGGATAGCTTGCGGTTAATATCAATTTGCTCTTTAAGGAAAGGGGTCAACTCACCTTGTTCTGCAAGCATTTCGGTGTGTTCGAGTGCTAATACCGCTTTTTGCTGGCGCAACGTATTTTGCACTTCACGTAATTTTTGTAATTCAAGCTCCAGCCGGTTATAACGCTTTTTATTCAGTTCTAAAGCGACGCGTGAAATTTCTTGGCGGTTATTCGCGGATAATTGCGCCATTTCAAGCTCATTAACCTCAGCTTTGCGAGCACTCACTTCGGCTTGAGCTAAGGTTGTTTGGGCTTCTGCTAATGGTGTAGTAGGAGAGCTTAGTGATTGTAAGCGAAATGACGCTTCAGAAAGGAGGCGGCGTGCTTCTGATAATTGTTTTGGTAATGCACTTAGCGATTCACTGATTTCCCGACCTTTATCTTGCTCCTGCTGTGTCTTTCTTCCTTGATCGAGAAGTTGACTACTCACTTGAATGATTTGTTGTTCAAGCTCAGACAAGCTGATATTGGTTGGAATATTGGTTGGCTCATCGCTTTCATTGAGTAGTTCTTGTCTTAGCCCCTTGATAATTTTAGGGAAATTATCGATGGCGTCTTGATAAGACTTGGCTTTAGCTTCCGACTGATTGGCTTCACTTATCCAGTTAAGTGCGCCTTGAAATGCTTGCGCTATTTCCGCATCTTTAGGGTTTTTACTGGGGTCGAGCTGAGCAAGCTCTTGCTTAATCAGTGCTTCATTTGGCGTACTATTGGAAGCCCCTGCCGCAGAGAAGGCGATTAGCAGGCTGAAAAAAAAACCGATAATCAAACGCACAGTCAGGAGCTCCTTCAAGCAATTAACAATATAAGGTATTACTGGGTTTCAATTTGCTCAGCGGCGGTATCCACTGAGGTATCATTTGCCACGGTTTCCGCCAGTAGCTCTCCCATACGAGTCGCATAGCCGGGGATCAGTGAGGCATTAAAACGAATAGCGTTCGGTTCAAACAGGTTAATGACGGTTGAACCTAGCTTAAAGAGACCCATTTCTTCGCCTTTTTTCAAGAATACGGCACCTTCAGTCAGTTGATCTGGGTAGGTCCAGCGCTTAATAACCCCTTCACGCTGTTGGTTAACACAACCACCCCAGACAGTTTCAATGCTACCAACGATAGTGGCACCGACTAAGATTTGCACCATCAGACCCACATCGGTTTTAAACACACAAATTAGGCGCTCATTACGGGCAAAGAGGTTGGGAACATTGGCGGCGGTCAATGGGTTGACAGAGAATAAATCACCCGGTACATAAATCATCTCGGTTAATAACCCATCGCATGGCATATGTACACGATGATAATCGCTAGGGGATAAATAGGTTGTGATAAACTCACCGCCACGGAATTTATCAGCTAGCTGATAATTACCCGCGAGCAAGGCTTCGACCGTATAATGGTGACCTTTGGCTTGAAAGATTTGGTCATCTTGAATTGAACCTAATTGGCTCACCGCACCATCAGCCGGTTGCGCTAATTGGTGTTTTCCTGTCACTAATGGGCGCGCTTCTTCTTTTAGCGGCCGAATAAAGAAATCATTAAACGTTGCATAAGCGGTGAACTCGCTTTTTTGTGCTTCACTCATATCCACTTTATAGGCTTTTGCAAACAGCTTAATTGCCCATTGAGTGACAAAGCCTGCATTCTTATCGGCGAACCAGCCGGCAAGTCTTGTAAGACCCTGTTTTGGTAGCATATATTGCAAACGTATTTTAATCTTATCTAGCACGTTAACCTCAAATTCGTAAAGGCCAGTTAGCAAAAAGGCAGTCATTGTACCTTTGCTTTTTTAAATAGGCTATTTTGTTTCGATAGGCTTAAAAATCTTTACCATTGATGAATCACCTACCAAAATAAATGTAAGTACTCGCTCACTTGGTTAGTGAGTCGTTAAGCCAAAACTACTTATCTTTACCCGTAAAATTCCCACGAGGCTTAATCTGTTCCATGCTCTCCAAAATACGATGATAATTTTCAAACCGTGATTCGGCGATTTTCCCTTCTTCCGTGGCTTCACGCAGTAGACAACCGGGATCATCCAAATGCTTACAATCGCGGAACTTACAGCCACCTAAATAGTCTTTAAATTCGACAAAACCTTTTGTTACTTGTTCCGTAGAAAGGTGCCATAGGCCGAATTCACGTACTCCCGGGGAGTCAATGACATCGCCACCTAACGGAAAATGATATAACCGCGCTGTCGTTGTGGTGTGTTGGCCTAGCCCTGAAGTATCTGAAACGTCATTGACTAAAATGGTTTCTTCATTATGAGGCAAAAGAGCGTTCAGTAAACTGGACTTGCCAACGCCAGATTGACCTACAAACACTGATATTTTGCCGATCAGTGCGTTAGTAAGTGCTTCCATTCCTTCGTTGGTATGGCTAGAAACTTCCAGTACTTGGTAACCAATATCACTGTAAATAGTCATTAACTCGCTGACCCATTCACGGTTTTCTTGGTCTAATAGGTCAATTTTGTTTAGGACAATAATGGGTTGGATGCCTAAAGTTTCGCAAGCCACTAAATAGCGATCGATAATATTCAGAGATAGCTCGGGTAAAATTGAGGAAACGACCACAATTTGGTCAATATTTGCAGCAATAGGCTTTAGCCCATCATAATAGTCAGGGCGTGTTAGGACGGAGTGGCGTTCGTGAACGGCTTCAACAATGCCATTAACTTTGATATCGGCTTGTGTATTCAACGCAGGGCGCCAAACTACGCGATCTCCTGTGACGAGAGATGAAATAGTTCGACGTAAGTTACAACGCTGTAATGTGCCATCGCTTGCTTCGATGTCAGCATGTTGCCCAAATCGGCTGATCACTAGCCCTTCTTGCGCTTCTCCTAATAGGCTGTCATCAATCTCAGTGACTTTTTGTTTTTTAAGTCTTTTTTGATGATTTGCCTGTACTCGGCGCTGTTGGCCTTTTGACAGTTTCTGCTTAGCCACCTGACCTCTCTTGATATTGTTGGCTGAGTTTTCTTGTTTACTAACTTGAGTGGATCGCGTCGATACCTCAAACGCGTTATCATACACGAACTCCATTGGATCAAGTTAGGGTATATGATGCAAAAGAATGAGAATAATTTAATCTGGATCGATTTAGAAATGACGGGTCTCGATCCTGAGCGTGACCGTATTATCGAAATTGCCACTATCGTTACCGACAGTCAGCTTAATATTTTAGCACAAGGTCCTGTCATTGCGGTTCATCAAACACAAGCACAATTGGATTTGATGGATGAATGGAATGTGAATACCCATACAGCAAGCGGCTTGGTTGAACGCGTTAAAAGCAGTACTTTCAGTGAGCGTGAAGCTGAATTAGCGACGATTGAGTTTCTAGAACAGTGGGTACCAAAAGGGGCATCACCAATCTGTGGGAATAGCGTTGGTCAAGACCGTCGTTTTCTATTCCGCTACATGCCTGAGTTAGAAAGCTATTTCCACTATCGTTACCTTGATGTTAGCACCCTAAAAGAGTTAGCTCGTCGCTGGAAACCTGAAATTCTCGCGGGCTTCACTAAAAAAGGCACACACCAAGCTTTAGATGATATTCGCGAGTCTATTGCAGAATTGGCTTATTACCGTGAGACCTTTATCAAATAATCAAAGCAGAAAACTGAAATTGGCGACCAAAAGGTGGCCAATTTTTTTAGCGGTTAACTTATTACAGCGCGTTAAAAGTATAAGTAACAGGCATTGGGGTTTTCATGGCATGGACGTCATTGGGCGATGCGTTTTTAGAAAAAAGTAAAAAATGTTAACTGATTGAAATCAGAAGTTTACTTGCAACGCTGATAAAATCATCACAATGCCCAATTTATCAGCAAACAAATAAAAAAGTGAAAAAATTGAGCCAAGGGGCTTGCCTGCCGTGCAATTTCTCGTATAATGCGCTCCCCGTACCGATGAAGATTTTCATGGGTACGGTAAAGCAAAAAGAAAGTATTTTGCGGGAATAGCTCAGTTGGTAGAGCACGACCTTGCCAAGGTCGGGGTCGCGAGTTCGAGTCTCGTTTCCCGCTCCAAACTCTCTTAATGTTTTAGCTAGAACACTATTTTCGGTATGCGGGAATAGCTCAGTTGGTAGAGCACGACCTTGCCAAGGTCGGGGGTCGCGAGTTCGAGTCTCGTTTCCCGCTCCAATCTCTATTAGTGTTTTAGTTGTAGTTACCTATCCAAATGCGGGAATAGCTCAGTTGGTAGAGCACGACCTTGCCAAGGTCGGGGGTCGCGAGTTCGAGTCTCGTTTCCCGCTCCAAAATCCTTAGTCTCTTACCTCTTATTGTTAAAAATCCAACTGCTTTCATTAAGAAATGACACCTATTTGATGCACTAGGTGAATTGCGTTCGAATCGGTTTATTCATCAACAAATGCTTTTCTTTTAGTGATGATCGGCAGAGAGTGATGATCATCACACTCTTTGGGATCTTTTTCAGATCTTGCGGTTTTTTCTGCTTGCATTCATTAACTTGTCGCCATAGAATAGCCACCCCCTGACCAATAGGGGCGATCAATAAGTATCCAAATTGTTATAATTTCAGTTGTAATAATAAACAAAAAAGCCGATTTTTGCAGTTTCAGTAACTTTTTTGTACCAACCTTGTGTTTTAAGCGCTTTAATTTTGCTGAGAGTAGTAAAAAAGAGGACTTATTTAATTTCCTATCATTAATAAGTTATCCACAACCTATCATCAATGCTGTGGTGCTTTTACGCGTCTGTAATACTTTAATGCACCGAGTTATCCACAGGATAGCATGATAGGTAACCGCACATATTCCAAAAAGCTATTGCTTCGTGGTGATAGATATCTTACTGAATTTAATAGTAAATATTTTTGTTTAAAATGTGGCTAACCTAGCTTGCAAATTCTTTACCTATTGTCAGCTAAGCAATTTTTTATTTTATTCACACGGAGTTGATTTTTATTCGTTTGCAGTATAGGGGTGTATTATTTTTAAGCATCCCTAGGTAAACCTTTAGATATGGCGCGTACAAGGCGTTTCTGCTGTGAAGTTTGAATAGTTACTTGGTTTTCTTCTCGGCGCTGTAATTGTTGTTGTATTGCCCATTGGATATGCTCATCCAACATCTCCCCCATGCCTAACCGTGAGCGCAATGCGTTGACAATCGTGTCCTGATAGGGGGGCATTGCCTAACGCGACACTGATATTCCTGAGCCATTTTAAGTAACCAATGCGGCGAATTGCTGAACCTTCAGTCACTTTTAGGAAAGTCTCTTCATCCCAGCTAAATAGTTCAAGAAGTTCGGGCGTGTGTAATACGCGTCTTGGGCTAAAATCTTCTTCATCGGTTAATTGTGAAAAACGGTTCCAAGGGCAGATCAATTGGCAGTCATCACAGCCGTAGATCCGATTCCCCATCAGTGGGCGAAACTCTTCCGGGATCGGGCCATCAAGCTCAATGGTTAGATAAGAAATGCAGCGGCGAGCATCGACGACATAAGGTTCAACGATCGCGCCGGTAGGGCAAGTGGTCATACAGGCCACACAGCGACCGCACTGCTCTTCAACAGGTTGATCGATAGGAAGAGGTAAATTAACTAAAAGTTCACCGAGAAAAAACCACGATCCAGCTTCACGATTAAGGATCAACGAATGCTTGCCTGTCCAGCCTAAGCCTGCCTTGACGGCGAGAGGGCGTTCTAAAATAGGGGCAGAATCGACAAATGGGCGAAAATTGAGATCGTCAGAGCAGATATGTTCTCGGCAGTATGCCAAGATGCGATCACTGAGCATTTTCAAGCGCTTTTTTAATAGCTTATGGTAATCTCTACCTAATGCATAGCGGCTAATATAACCTAATTCAGGGTTACTTAATGTGCTGGCAAAAGCTGCTTTTGCAGGCAGGTAGTTCATACGCACGCTGATCACGCGCAATGTGCCGGGATGTAATTCGTGAGGTCTTGCTCGCATCATCCCATGGCGTGCCATCCACGCCATCTCACCGTGGTATTGCTTATCGAGCCATGCCTGTAATTTTGGCTCTTCAAGGGAAAGGTCAGTGTCACAAATACCGACTTGCTGGAAGCCAACTTCACTCCCCCATTGTTTGATATTTTGTGCAAGAAGGTTGAGATCGAGATGTGTTGCCATTAGATTTTATATTGATGCTAAGCTGAGTGAAATTGCAGGGGCACTTTACCATGATCCCGTGATTTCACAAAATCATCACTGATGCCCTGTTGTGTGATGTAACAGGATTAGTCGCTTATCTGATATCCACTATCTAAATATTTCTGTAATGTTATTTAAGAAAAATGGATCGGCTTAGGTTAATATAGTCATTATATCTATATTGATCTATTTTTCCTTACTATAGCTGATTGAACTTTCCATGAAAGAACGTATTTTACAACTTGCCAACGAAGAGCAAACAGTGGCGCTAGGGCGCGCTGTCGCAAATGCCTGTCAACGAGGCGTCGTGATTAACTTGTATGGCGATTTGGGCGCTGGCAAAACGACATTTAGTCGCGGTTTCTTACAGGCACTCGGGCACCAAGGTCACGTAAAAAGCCCGACGTATACGCTTGTGGAGCCTTATGATCTTCCTGATGGACAGGTTTTTCATTTTGATCTTTATCGTTTAGCTGATCCAGAAGAATTGGAATTTATGGGGATCCGAGACTATTTTTCCCCTGAGTCGATCTGTTTAGTGGAATGGCCTCAACAAGGCAAAGGTTTTCTGCCAGAAGCGGATCTTGAACTCCATTTGACTTATCAGGATGAAGGGCGTCAGGCTCACTTTATTGCTTTTTCTGCAAATGGGGAGTCGTTGTTAGAAGAATTACAAGCACTCTAAGGGATATATTGCTCATGACGAATGCATTGCCGAGAAAAATAACAAAAAGAAGTTTTTTCTCCTTCTTATTGCTGTTGATGATTGTTGCATTATGGTTAGTTGCACGACCTGTACAGGCGGCGACCTTATCGAACATACAGGTTGATAATAGCCCATCAAATGCACAGGTGACACTATCCTTCATGGATGGTAAGCCTGATTACAAATATTTTCCCCTGCATTCGCCAGAGCGGCTAGTTATTGATGTTAAGCAAAATGGCGAAATTATCGGCCTACCAATGAGAGTGCCTGCTGGTGATTTGGTTAAAGTGGTTCGTACCAGCCAGCCACCGGATAGCCGACACAAACGTATCGTATTGGAACTGTCAAAAGCGGCAAAAGTACAAACGTCGCTGAAACAAGTCGCTGGGCAGTATCAAGTGGTATTTACGCTTTCCTCGGGGCAAAGTCGTGCACCAACGTCTTTCAATAATACGACTCAACCGATGCAAGTGCCTAATAATGCGGTGCAAGATAAACCGTTAAAAATGAATTCGCAGGCACAGCGACCGGCTGTTGCACCTGCACCAGTTAAAACCAATAAAACAATGCCCAAGGGGGCAAAACAGGTCGTGATTGCTATTGATGCTGGGCATGGTGGCAAAGACCCCGGAGCGATTGGTAAAAACGGCTATCGAGAAAAAGATGTTACGTTAAGTGTTGCACGTAAACTGTATGCAAAACTTGAGGCTGACCCTATGTTCAAGCCAGCGATGACCCGTGATGGTGATTATTTTATTTCTGTCAGTGGGCGTTCAGATGTTGCACGTAAGAAAGGGGCTAACATGTTAGTTTCTATTCACGCTGACTCTGCACCAAATAGTAGTGCGCGAGGCGCTTCTGTTTGGGTATTGTCAAATCGACGTGCGAATAGTGAATTAGGTAACTGGTTGGAACAACGTGAAAAACAATCCGAGCTATTAGGTGGAGCAGGCGATGCATTAAGTGGTGCAGACCCTTACTTGAGCCAAGCGGTACTCGATTTACAATTCGGTCATTCACAGCGGGTTGGCTATGATGTGGCGGTACAAGTACTCCATCAATTAAGAAAAGTGGGTAATATTCATAAACGTAGCCCAGAGCATGCCAGCCTTGGGGTTTTGCGTTCGCCTGATATTCCTTCGATTCTGGTAGAAACAGGGTTTATTAGTAATAGCGCTGAAGAGCAGTTGCTTAAATCCAATGACTATCAAGAGAAGGTCGCCGAAGCTATCCACCAAGGTTTGCGGCAATACTTCCTTGCAAATCCGTTGCAAGCGGCACCTAATTAAGGGGGATGGTGATGGCAATACAGATCCTCTCTCCCCAACTTGCTAACCAAATCGCTGCCGGCGAGGTTGTCGAACGCCCTGCCTCAGTGGTTAAAGAGTTGGTTGAAAACAGTCTCGATGCAGGTGCAACACGCATCGACATCGATATTGAACGTGGAGGAGAGAAGCTGATCCGTATTCGCGATAATGGTAGTGGGATCAGCAAAGATGAACTGGTCTTAGCGTTAGCGCGCCATGCGACCAGCAAAATTGCCACGTTAGATGACCTAGAAGCCATCATGAGTATGGGGTTCCGTGGTGAAGCACTGGCGAGTATTAGCTCCGTCTCTCGTTTGACGCTCACATCAAAACCTGCTGAGCAATCAGAGGCGTGGCAAGCTTATGCGGAAGGGCGAGATATGGCGGTGACCGTCAAACCCGCCGCTCACCCAAATGGCACCACCGTAGAAGTGCTTGATCTATTCTACAATACGCCAGCGCGTCGCAAATTTATGCGTACCGAAAAAACCGAGTTTGGCCATATTGATGAGGTCGTCCGGCGTATCGCGCTTTCTCGCCCTGATGTGACAATCAATTTGAACCATAATGGGAAGCTGGTGAAACAGTACCGCGCTGCAAAAGGGGAAGCTCAACAAGAGCGGCGGTTGGCAAACATCTGTGGTACAGGCTTTATGCAGGGGGCGCTAGCGATATCTTGGGAGCATGGTGACCTTGGCATTAAAGGCTGGGTGGTTTCACCGTCTTCGACGCCAGTGAGTGATATTCAGTACTGTTATGTAAATGGTCGAATGATGCGCGATAGGTTAATTAACCATGCGATCCGCCAAGCGTATGAAGGGCATCTTGATGATAATCAACAGCCAGCCTATGTCCTTTATTTGACCATTGACCCCCAACAAGTGGATGTTAACGTCCATCCTGCTAAGCATGAAGTGCGTTTTCACCATGCTCGGCTAGTGCATGATTTTATCTATCAAGGTGTGAGAACGGCCTTATTAAATGCGCATGAGCCAGATGAGTTGCCCGGTATTGAACCTGTTACCCATGAATTAACTAATCGTTCATCCGCGGGAGACAACTACTTTTCGTCATCATCCACGCTCAATGAAAACGATGAAAATGAGACGAGTCGTACGGCGCAACAGCAACATGACAGCACGGGCAGTAGTCGTTCGCATTCAGCCCCTTCCGTAGCGGCTACATCGCCGACATCAACAAATCATTTTAGTCGAGAAAAAAGCGCGTTTACGCCTTCTAATACGCATTATGACCGAAAAGCGGGGCAACTGTACCAAGCATTGATGTCTGTTCCTGTTGCTGAAGAAGATAAAAAGCCACTATTTCCTAGTCGGCAACCATTAGATGTTCCAGCAGTTTCTTCGCAATCAGTGGAAGAAAATACCAATAACTTCACATTTGGCAAAGTATTGACAATTTACGCAAAAAACTTTGCATTAATTGAGTCTTCATTAGGGCTAATCCTGTTATCCTTATCAGAAGCAAATTATTTACTGAAGTTGGCTCAGTTATCACCTGATGGCGAAGCGTTAAAACCTCAACCGTTGTTGATCCCGCTAAAATTATCACTTAATTCTGATGAAATTGCGGTTTTTTCAGCGTAACAAGGAACAATTGACATTATTTGGTATTGAAGCCACGATATCTCATGGAAAAGTAACTATTCATGCGGTATCGTTACCGTTAAGAACGCAAAATTTATCTCAGCTTTTTTCGGGTTTACTGAATTTTTTGTCGACAAAAGAGCAGGCATCTCGTCAAGATATTGCTCAATGGCTTGCAAAAACAGTTTCACAAGAAAAAACACAAGAAAGCTGGAGCTTAGCACAAGCAGTTCAGTTACTCGCTGATGTTGAGCGGCTTTGCCCGCAGTATGTTAAAAAGCCGTCACCAACATTATTACAATTAATTAATTTACAATCCGTGGTAGCTACACTAACAAATGAGTGAACTTGTAACTCAGAAAAAAACCGAATGCAATATTCCTGATGGGGGCCAACGGCCTCAGGCAAGACAGCGTTAGCTATTGCTCTACGCCAACACTTGCCTGTTGAGATAATTAGTGTCGATTCGGCGTTGATCTACCGTGGTATGGACATCGGCACAGCGAAGCCAAATGCAGAGGAGCTTAGTCAAGCGCCTCATCGTCTGATCGATATACTCGATCCCTCTTTACCATACTCCGCTGCTGATTTCCGGCGAGACGCATTAAATGTAATGGAGGAAATAACTTCTCAAGGTAAAATTCCATTACTTGTGGGGGGCACAATGCTTTATTTTAAGGCATTACTAGAGGGGCTTTCGCCTTTGCCTTCTGCAGATCCCGCTACTCGTGCTGAGATTGAAAAAATTGCACAGCAGCAAGGGTGGGGTGAAATCCATCGTCGTTTAGCGGAGGTCGATCCGGTTGCGGCAGCGAGGATTCATCCTAATGATCCACAAAGATTATCCCGAGCTTTAGAGGTATATCTCATTTCAGGGCAAACTTTGACTGAAATGACACAAACAGCAGGTGAAGAATTACCTTATAATGTGTTTCAATTTGCTATTGCGCCCCAAGATCGTAAAATTTTACATCAGCGCATTGAACAACGTTTTCATCAGATGTTAGACGCCGGTTTTGAAGAGGAAGTTCGTGCTCTTTATGAACGGGGTGACCTCCATGTTGATTTACCCTCTATTCGTTGTGTGGGGTATCGGCAAATGTGGTCGTACCTAGAAGGCGAAACAGATTATGATGAAATGGTTTATCGGGGAATTTGTGCAACACGCCAATTGGCAAAACGTCAAATTACCTGGTTGAGAAGCTGGGAAAATGTTCATTGGTTAGATAGTGAACAACCACAGCAAGCGCTTAAGGCTGTTATGCAGGTTGTATGTGCATAGAGCTATGGTTTGTGTACAATTAGAACGCTAAGCGCAATTTTTGAGTAGTTAATTTTTGGAATCGAAAGGTTCTCATTTAAAAACAACAAAATAAGGAAAACATAGAATGGCTAAGGGGCAATCTTTGCAAGATCCGTTCCTGAACGCATTACGTCGTGAAAGGGTTCCGGTCTCAATTTATTTGGTTAACGGCATCAAATTGCAGGGTCAGATTGAATCTTTTGACCAGTTTGTCATTTTACTAAAAAACACGGTTAGTCAGATGGTTTATAAGCATGCTATCTCTACCGTTGTCCCTGCTCGCCCTGTTTCTCACCATAGTGGCAGTGCTACTGGCGGTGCGGGTAATGGTAACTACAACTCTGGTGCTTCAACTCAACAGGATGGCGAAGCTGCTGAGTAATACCAGTTGTGCGTTAAAATTCAAGGAAAACATGGGTAGGGAGACTTTACCTGTGTTTTTCCTTTGTATTTCTAGTGATTAAGCCTAAGAGGTTATAGCCCTTGTTTGATAGGTATGAAGGCGGTGAACTGGCTGTATTGGTGCATGTCTTTTTCTCCCAAGAAAAGGACACTGAAAATCTGGCAGAATTTGAGTCACTCGTGACATCGGCGGGTGTGAAACCTGTACAGATAGTAACAGGCAGTCGTAAGTCTCCCCATCCTAAATATTATGTTGGAGAAGGGAAAGCGGAAGAAATCGCTGAAGCTGTGAAGGAAAGTGGCGCAGATGTGGTGCTATTTAACCATACGCTGAGTCCAGCACAGGAACGTAATCTCGAAAGGTTATGCCAATGTAAGGTCGTTGACCGTACAGGGGTGATTTTAGATATTTTCGCTCAAAGGGCGCGGACACATGAAGGTAAACTTCAAGTTGAATTAGCGCAGTTACGCCATTTATCGACCCGTTTGGTAAGAGGATGGACGCACCTTGAGCGGCAAAAAGGTGGGATTGGTTTACGTGGTCCTGGTGAAACTCAGTTAGAGACAGACCGTCGGTTATTAAGGGGCAAAATTAGCCAAATTTTATCCCGTCTCAGCCGAGTAGAAAAACAACGTGAGCAAGGGCGCCAAGCACGAAATAAAGCGGATATTCCGACAATTTCGCTGGTGGGTTATACCAACGCCGGTAAATCAAGTTTATTTAACCGGATGACGGCTTCCGATGTTTACGCTGCTGACCAACTATTTGCAACACTTGATCCAACATTAAGACGTATTAACGTGGAAGATGTTGGGCCAGTAGTACTTGCGGATACTGTTGGTTTTATTCGTCACTTGCCACATGATTTGGTTGCTGCCTTTAAAGCAACACTGCAGGAAACGCGTGAAGCAACGTTATTGCTCCATGTTATTGATGCAGCAGATAGCCGTTTGGATGAAAATATTCACGCGGTCGAAAGTGTATTGGAAGAAATTGAAGCAGATGAGATCCCAACACTTTTAGTCATGAACAAAGTGGATATGCTGGAAGACTTTATCCCGCGTATCGACAGAAATGAGGATAACAAGCCTGTTCGTGTCTGGGTATCAGCACAAACGGGTGACGGTATCCCCTTGTTGCTACAAGCATTGACGGAACGCCTTTCAGGTGAAATCGCACACGTTGAAATGCGTTTGCCACCGAGTGAAGGCCGCTTACGTAGCCGTTTTTATCAACTCCAAGCCATTGAACGCGAGTGGCAGGAAGAAGATGGTTCAATTGGCCTTGAGGTGCGTATGCCGATGGTTGATTGGCAGCGTTTGTGCAAACAGGAACAACAATTGCCTAGCTATGTGATTTAACATATCGCTAGGAAATGGAATTGATATTAAGAGTTATTTGTTGCTCTTAACCCGAAAAATCAATCATAAAGATATGGAGCTAAAACATGGCGTGGAATCAGCCCGGTAATGACGGACAAGACCGCGATCCGTGGGGAAGCGGCAATAAAGGCGGCAACTCTGGCGGGAATAAAGGTGGTCGAAAACGTGGGGCTTCTGATCTCGACGATCTCTTTCGTAAGCTGAGCAACAAGCTTGGCGGTAAAAAAGGCGGCAGCGGTGGTGGTGATGGTGATAATAAACAGCCATTCCAAATCAGCGGTCGCTTTGGTGTATTGGCTCTCGCGGCAGTCGTCGTTGTATGGGCGGGTTCAGGTTTTTATACCATCAAGGAAAGTGACCGAGGTGTGATACTACGCTTTGGTGAATACAGTGGTATTGTCGGACCTGGTTTGAACTGGAAACCAACTTTTATTGATAAAGTGATTCCAGTTAACGTTGAAACCGTTCGTGAACAAGCGACGAATGGTATGATGTTAACCTCAGACGAAAACGTGATCCGCGTTGAGATGAACGTGCAGTATCGTGTGACTAATCCTAAAGAATATCTATTCAGCGTCACTAACCCTGATAACAGCTTACGTCAGGCACTTGATAGTGCAGTCCGTGGCGTAATCGGTCAGTCAGCGATGGAACAAGTGCTTACAACGAATCGAGCATTTATTCGTGATGTAACACAAAGGGATCTGGAAGCGACGATAGAGCCATACAAAATGGGGATTACGGTACTCGATGTTAACTTCCAAGCTGCTCGTCCGCCTGAAGATGTTAAGGCTGCCTTTGATGACGTAATTGCAGCACGGGAAGAAGAGCAAAAAACGATTCGTGAAGCACATGCTTATCGGAACGAAGTGCTACCAATGGCAAAAGGTAATGCGCAAAAACTGATCGAAGAAGCTGAAGCTTATAAGGCGAGTGTGGTCTTTAAAGCAGAGGGTGAGGTTGCAAGTTTTGCAAAAATGTTGCCTGAATATCGTGCAGCACCTGAAATTACCCGTGAACGACTCTACATTGATACCATGGAGCGTGTTTTAAGTAATACACGTAAAGTTATCGCTAATGATAAGAGTAATAGCATGTTAGTACTGCCATTAGAGCAATTAATGCGTGGTAATAACAACAATACAGCAGCACCAAAAACGGGCTTAGAACCAAAAGTGATGAATCCAAATACGACTAACAATTCATCATCTTCGGGTACTCAGCCTGCACAGCAAAGCAGTAATGTGCGCGGTGATACTGTTCGAGTAGGGAGACAATAATCATGCGTAATTCGCTAATTGTTATTATTATTGCTATTTTGGCAGTCGCTTACGCATCCATTTTTATTGTCCCTCAAGCCGATCGCGGTATTGTGCTGCGTTTTGGTAAGGTTGTGCGTGACGCTGACAATAAACCTATCATTTATGAGCCAGGTTTGCATTTTAAAGTGCCTTTCATCGAAACGGTGAAAATGCTTGATGCGCGTATTCAGACATTGGAAATCCAAGCTGACCGCTATTTGACAAGTGAAAACAAAGACTTGATGGTAGACTCCTACCTGAAATGGCGCATTACTGACTTTAGCCGTTATTATGTGGCAACGGGTGGTGGTAGCTCAGATCAAGCTGAAACATTCTTAAAACGTAAGTTTAGTGACCGTTTGCGCTCTGAGTTTGGTCGTCTGAGTGTTAAAGATATTATTACAGACTCACGTGGTCGTTTGACTGTTGATGTACGCGAAGCTCTGAACGTAGGTTCAGCATCTGATGAATCGACTAAGGAAGTCGATGCAGAGATTGCTTCTGCGGCAGCGCGCGTTGAAGAAGAGACTAACTTAACGCCGTTAGTCGCTAACGCAAACAGTATGGCTGCTTTAGGGATTGAAGTTGTTGACGTTCGTATCAAACGTATTGAGTTACCGAACGAAGTTTCTGAGGCTATCTATGCGCGTATGCGTGCAGAGCGTGAAGCGGTTGCACGTCAGCATCGTTCACAAGGCCAAGAAGAAGCCACGAAGATCCGTGCGGTGGCTGATAAAACTGTGACTGAAACGTTAGCAGAAGCTGAACGTACAGCATTGACTCTACGCGGTGAAGGGGATGCGATGGCAACAAAACTGTTTGCTGACGCATTCAACCAAGACCCAGAGTTTTATGCCTTTATCCGTAGCTTACGTGCCTATGAGCACAGCTTTAATAGCGGTGAGGACGTGATGGTATTAAGCCCAGACACAGACTTCTTCCGCTTTATGAAAGCACCAACCAAGTTGCGTGCAACGGATTAAAATAACTGTTAAGCTAATAAAGAAAAGCCCGCTTCGCGGGCTTTTTTTACGTCTGTCTCTTTAAGTATTAGATTTTTCAGGGAAAACTAATACTGTCTAATCTGGTCGCTATCAGTTGGATTGATGACAGAAATAAAAAAGGCCATTTTTTCTTGCTTTCCAGAAAAAAATTTTTTGCTGTGCAAAAAATCACTGGAACAGATTATTTTAGATGGTAGAATTCATTTTTAAGCAACCGAGTGTATTTTGAAATGGGTAAGAACGTTGTCGTACTGGGCACCCAATGGGGTGACGAAGGAAAGGGCAAGATCGTCGACTTGCTGACAGAGCGTGCTAAATATGTAGTTCGCTATCAGGGCGGCCATAATGCTGGTCATACTCTTGTTGTAAACGGTGAAAAAACCGTTCTCCACTTAATTCCATCCGGTATTCTTCGTGAAAATGTCATCAGCATTATTGCTAATGGTGTCGTACTCGCACCTGACGCATTGATGAAAGAGATGAAGCAATTAGAAGATCGCGGTGTTCCTGTTCGCGAACGCTTACGTATTTCTGAAGCATGCCCACTGATCCTGCCTTATCATATCGCATTAGACAATGCGCGCGAAAAAGCGCGTGGCGCGAAAGCGATTGGTACTACGGGTCGTGGTATTGGTCCTGCTTATGAAGACAAAGTTGCTCGCCGTGGCCTGCGCGTTGGCGATCTGTTTGACAAAGCAACCTTTGCTGAAAAACTAAAAGAAATTGTTGAATACCACAACTTCCAGTTGGTGAATTACTATAAAGAACCCGCTGTTGATTATCAGAAAACCCTTGATGATATCATGGCAGTCGCTGATATTCTGACTGGCATGGTAGTTGATGTTTCTGATCTGCTCTATAAAGCACATCAGAAGAATGAATTAGTCATGTTCGAAGGTGCACAAGGCACTTTATTGGATATTGACCACGGTACTTATCCGTACGTGACCTCTTCCAACACAACCGCGGGTGGTGTTGCGACAGGTTCAGGCTTAGGCCCACGTTATGTAAGCTATGTTTTGGGTATCATTAAAGCTTACTCTACTCGTGTAGGGGCTGGTCCATTCCCAACTGAGTTATTTGACGAAACGGGTGATTTCCTACGTGAAAAAGGCCAAGAGTTCGGTGCAACAACAGGTCGTAAGCGCCGCACGGGTTGGTTAGATATCGTGGCGATTAACCGTGCTGTTCAGATCAACTCACTGTCTGGCTTCTGTATGACGAAACTAGACGTTTTAGATGGCCTGAAAGAAGTAAAAATTTGTGTAGGCTATCGTCGTCCAGATGGTACTGTTCTTGAAACAACACCATTAGCTGCTGATGAGTGGGAAGGTTTAGAGCCTGTCTATGAAGTATTACCAGGCTGGAGCGAAACAACGTTCGGTGTGAAAGACAGAGCGCTGTTACCACAAGCTGCGTTAGACTATATCAAGCGTGTTGAAGAGTTGACTGGTGTTCCGGTTGATATCATCTCAACAGGTCCTGATCGTTCTGAAACGATGATCTTACGCGACCCGTTTGACGCTGAATAATATCGAGCCTAATCTTTAGGTTTAGAGAAAAAACACCGAATATTTCGGTGTTTTTTTTATCAATTAATCACGTTTTAAATGGGCTAAATCGCTACCGGATGGGTGTTGATAGATCCGTAATTTGAAATATTTAGCGGATGCGTTGACGTACTCGAATATTTCCGACTGCACTTCTTCATAATCCACCCAAGTTGTGGAACGAGTAAAACAGTATATTTCGACAGGAAGACCATTAGGTGTTGGTGGCATGGTTCTGATCACTAAATACATATCAGCTCTGACATCCCCGCGCATTTTTATCCAATTTAAAATATATTTTCTAAACAATTGGAGATTGGTCACGCCATTGTCAATCATCCATTCATTGATATTACTGAGTTCGCCTTTCTCTTCGAGCATCGTTTCTAGGCTTTTACGCAGTGGTGCCGTATTCTTTAATTCATTCAATAACGCTTCGGTTGCAAATTCAATTGATGATTGGTCGATATAAAAACTACGCTTAATCCTACGGCCACCCGAAGAGAACATGGGTTGCCAGTTTGTGTATTTCTCCGTGAGAAAATCTTTAGTCGGAATACGTGAAATCGTGTTATCCCAATTACGAATGGTGATGGTGTGCAGTGCGATATCGATGACTTCACCGCTAATATTACTACTTGGTAGCTCTATCCAATCATAAAGTTTTAAGACTTTCCCATTAGAAACTAAAATATTTGCTACAAACGACAGTAAGGTATGTTGGAATACAAACATTAATACCGCTGCGATTGCACCAAAACTGGAAATAATAATGACAGGTGACTGGTCCGTCATTAATGCGATAATAAGGATAAATGAAATAATCCAAACAATAATTTTGGCGATTTCAATATACCCTTTGATGGAGTTATTTCGATGCAAAGTTCGGGTCGTTTGCCGTAAAATAAAGACATCAAGGCCATCATTGACTAGCCCTGCACCATTGATCACAATGAGCGACCAACAAATGGTTTTGAAGGTTATATTGACTTCATCGGAGAATGAGGGCAGCAACTGATTAAGGTAAAGTACCAAGGTTACAGCGACAATTGAGGCTATTTTCTTCGCAACACCATCAATCAAGTCATCATCGGTTAAGTTAGTCAGTAACGGTAGCAACCGTCGGGCAAACCGCAAAAAAATCACTTTTCCCACAAACCAAGTGAGCAGCAGGATCACGACTAAAAGCGAGGTCATTAATAGGGTGTTGTTCGAGATAACATTATAAATTTCAGCAAGTTGTTCCATAGTATCCTACATCATATCCTCAATGTGCTGATGACTTATTATAAAATGAGCAAACTAAAAAGAATTGATGATAAAAGTGATATATAGGTTTTCGGTTCACTCTAATATCTTTTTAGATAGTGCAAATCCACGAGTGGCCTTAGCAATCTATGTTATTATAGGTATGATTAGCGTTATGGCATTACTCGCTATTGACATATTATTAGTCAAATTATGTCAATAAAACACCGCATAATGGCAAATAATCATAGATATGTATTGTTATTGAGGGGATATTACCTCTTTGTGGTAAGCTAAACTAGAATGAAAAGGTCGCTTATGGTTGCAAATTAAAGCGTTATTCGTCGTAGTTATTGGGTATAAAACAGTAACGGGGTGTGATGTCGCTACAATTTGAAATTAATAAGTCGGTAAGGTCAGATAACCATTGGCAAAGCCGAAATTTTGAGGTGATTGTGCAACTAACGAGTTTTACAGATTATGGGTTACGTGCTCTGATTTACTTGGCATCCCTTCCTGAAGGGAAAATGACCAGTATCACAGAAGTTACTGAAGTTTATGGAGTCTCCCGCAATCATATGGTTAAGATTATTAATCAGCTCAGTCATCTTGGTTATGTTAAAGCAACGCGAGGTAAAAATGGCGGGATCACCCTAGGCCAACCCGCGGAAACGATCCGTGTTGGGGATGTAGTAAGAGCTCTGGAACCTCTGACACTGGTGAACTGTAGTGGTGAATTTTGTCATATTACGCCAGCCTGCCGTTTGAAGGGTGTGCTTCATCAGGCAATACAACAATTTTTAAAAGAACTCGATAAACATACGCTGGCTGATATGGTGAAAGACAACAGCCCGCTTTATCAATTACTGCTTGATTAAATGATGCGGTAATTACAAATTCTGATGACAACGGAGGTAACGATGTCACGCGATCCTTTTCAGGAAAGAGAAGCAGAAAAATACGACTCCCCAATTCCTAGCAGAGAATTCATTCTCGAACTCCTCACTAAGCGCTCGGCTCCAGCAAAACGTGAAGAAATTGCACAATTATTAAACCTCTCTTCTGAAGAAGAGTTAGAAGCATTACGCCGTCGCCTGCGTGCAATGGAGCGTGATGGGCAATTGGTGTTTACCCGCCGCCAATGTTACGCACTACCTGAGCGTTTAGACCTCCTCAAAGGAAAAGTAATAGGTCACCGTGATGGTTATGGCTTCTTGCGAGTTGAAGGTAAAAAAGAAGATTACTATTTGTCACAAGACGAAATGAAACGTGCATTGCACGGTGATGTTATTTTAGCACAAGCTTATGGTCAGGACCGTAAAGGGCGTACAGAAGTACGTGTGGTCCGTGTCCTTGAGCCTCGTAATAACCAAATTGTTGGTCGCTATTTTATTGAGTCAGGTATGGGGTTTGTTGTGCCTGATGATAGCCGCTTAAGCTTCGATATTTTGATCCCTAAAGACCAAATTAATGGCGCGCGAATGGGGAACGTGGTGGTGGTTGAATTAATCACGAGACCACAGCGTCGCTCTCAGGCGGTAGGTCATATTATTGAAGTATTAGGGGAAAGTATGGGAACGGGAATGGCAGTCGAAATTGCCTTGCGTACCCATGAAATCCCACATACATGGCCCCCTCAAGTGGAAAAGCAGGTCGCTGACCTAAATGAACAAGTACCAGAGTCTGCTAAAAAAGGCCGCGTCGATTTACGTGATTTGCCACTCGTGACTATCGATGGTGAAGATGCTCGTGACTTTGATGATGCAGTACACTGTGCGCCGAAAAAAGGCGGTGGCTGGCGCTTGTGGGTTGCGATAGCTGATGTTAGCTATTATGTCCGTCAACAAACCGCCCTTGATGATGAAGCGCGTAGCCGCGGTAACTCGGTCTATTTCCCATCACAAGTTGTTCCGATGTTACCGGAAGTGTTATCGAACGGCCTGTGTTCACTGAATCCAGGTGTCGATCGCTTGTGTATGGTATGCGAAATGACCGTGTCGGCATCTGGTCGCTTATCATCATATAAATTCTATGAAGCGGTGATGAACTCTCACGCAAGATTAACCTACACTAAAGTATGGAAAATCTTGCAAGGTGATGAAGAGCTACGCGAACACTACAAAGCATTAGTGCCTCATATTGAACAGCTTCATGCTCTGTATAAAACGTTAGATAATGCACGTATTGACCGCGGGGCCATCTCTTTTGAATCTGAAGAAGCGAAGTTTATCTTTAATGCTGAACGTCGTATTGAGCGTATTGAGCCTGTAGAGCGTAATGATGCTCATAAACTGATTGAAGAGTGTATGATCTTAGCCAACATTGCGGCGGCTCGTTTTGTTGAAAAACATGAAGAGCCTGCATTGTATCGTGTGCATGATCGCCCGAAAGAAGAGAGCGTGATGAATTTACGTTCTGTATTTAGTGAGTTAGGGTTAACCTTGCCGGGGGGAATGAAACCGGAGCCGAAAGATTATGCACAGGTCATGAATGAAGTGGCTGACCGTCCTGATCATGAGTTGCTGCAAACCATGATCTTGCGGTCAATGAAGCAAGCCATTTATGATCCAGAAAACCGAGGTCACTTTGGGCTTGCTTTAAAATCCTACGCTCACTTTACATCGCCAATTCGTCGTTATCCCGATCTAACGTTGCATAGAGGTATCAAGTACTTACTGGCTAAAGAGCAGGGGCATACCGATCATCGTTGGACGCCAACAGGTGGCTGGCACTACGATATGGATAGCATGTTGCAGTTAGGTGAACATTGCTCAATGACTGAACGCCGTGCCGATGAGGCGACTCGCGATGTGGCGGATTGGTTAAAATGTGACTTTATGCAAGACCAAGTTGGTCAAGTGTTTACTGGGTTGATTACCAGTGTGACAGGCTTTGGCTTCTTTGTACGCCTTAATGATTTGTTCATTGATGGCTTAGTGCATGTTTCGACGCTGGATAACGATTACTATCGCTATGATGCTGTGGGTCAACGTTTGATTGGTGAATCATCGGGAACCACATATCGACTTGGTGATGAAGTTGAAATTCGTGTTGAAGCCGTGCATATGGATGAGCGTACGATTGATTTCGCGTTGATTTCAACGACACGTAAAGCTAAAAATCCGGGTAAAACAGCCCGTGATAAAATGAAAAAAGAAGTCAAAAATGCCACTAAATCCGCGCGTGGTAAACGCGATGTAAGCCGAGATAAAAACTTCGAGCCTGATTCAGCATTCCGTCGCTCAGACAAAAATGGCAAGAAAACGGATAAAAAAGCGGGTAAGAAGGCAGAGACAAAGGCGAAAAGTAAAAAAGCCTCTGACAAAACGAAGAAAATCAGTGCAAAATTAAAAGCAAAACGTGCAGCGAAAAAAGCCCAGAAGCAAGAAGGGTAATTGACCCTGCTGAATCAAATAAGGTGGCGTAATGCCACCTTGAATTCTATCAACAAAAAAGATATTTATGAGCGAAATTATTTACGGCATTCATGCGGTGAAAGCCTTGCTTGATCGTGACGCATCACGGTTCAAAGAAGTCTATATTTTAAAAGGGCGTGAAGATCGCCGTCTAATGCCGATTATCCATGAAATCGAGTCACTGGGTATTGTTGTACAAGTGGCGAATCGTCAATGGATGGATGCACAAACAGAAGGCGCGGTTCATCAAGGGATCATTGCGAAAGTGTTGCCGGGTAAACAGTACCAAGAGGGTGATTTACCTGATTTTCTTGAAAGTACAGACACGCCTTTTTTATTAGTTTTAGACGGTGTTACTGATCCTCATAACTTAGGGGCATGCTTGCGTAGTGCTGATGCCGCCGGTGTTTATGCGGTGATTGTGCCAAAAGATAAGTCTGCACAGTTAAATGCGACAGCAAAAAAAGTGGCATGCGGTGCGGCTGAAAGTGTTCCGCTATTCCGTGTGACAAACTTAGCCAGAACATTGCGTCTGTTAAAAGAGTACAATGTGTGGATTGTTGGTACTGCTGGTGAAGCCGATCATACGCTTTATCAAAGTAAGCTCACAGGGCCAATGGCATTGGTGATGGGAGCGGAAGGTGAAGGTATGCGCCGTTTGACTCGTGAACATTGTGATGAGTTGATCAGCATTCCTATGGCGGGTACGGTTTCGTCACTGAATGTCTCTGTTGCAACAGGGATTTGTTTGTTTGAAGCGGTTCGTCAACGTGCCGAGAAGTCAGCCGTAGAATAAATATTCTCTGATATTTGTCTCCATCCCTTGAGTTTTTTCTCAGGGATGGGTATAGTTACGCGTCAATTTTTTAGCCGCACTCAACAAGTTCCTTGCCTCCGCGGGCCGCGGTTAACCCTGACAGGAGGCTGAATAATCCGTAAGGAGCAACTACTAATGCGTCATTACGAAATCGTTTTTATGGTCCATCCTGACCAAAGCGAACAGGTTCCGGGCATGATCGAGCGTTACAGTGCGACAATCACTAACGCACAAGGTCAGATCCACCGTCTGGAAGACTGGGGCCGTCGTCAACTGGCTTACCCAATCAATAAACTGCACAAAGCTCACTATGTTCTGATGAACGTAGAAGCTCCACAGGAAGCGATTGATGAGCTGGAAACTAACTTCCGCTTCAACGATGCCGTTATCCGCAGCATGGTTATGCGCGTTAAACACGCGGTGACAGAAGCTTCTCCAATGGTTAAAGCTAAAGACGAACGTCGTAGCCGTGACCTGGCTGATGAATATCAGGATGAAGAAGCTGAAGAAGCTGGGGATTCTGAAGAGTAATTGCGCAGGTGTTCACTAATCGTTTGGTGCTCACAGGCACGGTCTGTAAAGCATTAATTCGAAAAGTGAGTCCGTCGGGTATTCCTCACTGCCAGTTTGTTTTAGAACATCGTTCACAACAACAGGAAGCGGGATTGACTCGGCAAGCATGGTGCAGAATGCCCATCATTGTTAGCGGACAAGCCTTACAAGCCCATACTCACAGTATAACGGTCGGCAGTCGAATTACAGTGACAGGTTTTATTAGTACCCATCAAGGGCGCAATGGACTGAGTAAACTGGTTCTTCATGCCGAGCAGATTGATTTGATAGATTCTGGAGACTAGCCATATGGCACGTTATTTCCGTCGTCGCAAGTTCTGCCGTTTCACAGCGGAAGGCGTTCAAGAGATCGACTATAAAGATATCGCAACGCTGAAAAACTATATCACTGAAAGTGGTAAAATTGTACCAAGCCGTATCACCGGTACTCGTGCAAAATATCAGCGTCAGCTCGCTCGTGCTATCAAGCGCGCTCGCTACCTGTCTCTGTTGCCATATACTGATCGTCATCAGTAATTGGTACAGTCCATTAACGACTTTAAGAGGATAAGGTAATGCAAGTTATTCTGCTTGATAAAGTAGCTAACCTAGGTAGCCTGGGTGATCAGGTTAACGTTAAATCGGGCTATGCTCGTAACTACTTAGTTCCACAGGGCAAAGCTGTTCCTGCAACTAAGAAAAACATCGAATTCTTCGAAGCTCGCCGTGCTGAACTAGAAGCTAAATTGGCTGAAGTTCTGGCAGCAGCTCAAGCTCGTGCAGAAGCTGTTAATGCACTGGGCTCTGTGACTATTGCTTCTAAAGCAGGTGACGAAGGTAAACTGTTTGGTTCTATCGGTACTCGTGATATCGCTGATGCAGTCACTGCAGCAGGCGTTGCAATCGCGAAAAGCGAAGTTCGCCTACCAAACGGCGTTCTGCGTACTACTGGTGACCACGAAGTTCACTTCCAGTTACACAGCGATGTTTTTGCTGAGCTGAACGTTATCATCGTTGCTGAGTAATCAAAAATGATGGTAGTACTATCGGACTTATTCGATGGTACAAAAAAACACCGGCTTGTCCGGTGTTTTTTATTGCCTAAAAACCGTTATTTTTACTTAAAAGTCGTGAGCGTTTTACCTATCCTGCTGCTTTCCACGAAATAACCTTATTCACACCACTCCATCCTATATCAAGTACAGTGATACCACTGATTTGCGACTTTGATAGAAAATGGCAATAGCCTAATTTTTTCAAGTGTGAGTTAGAGTCGGAGCAATCGAGCTAAATGCGATTGCGTAATAGCAAATTTACCGCGTAAGGTTGATTGACAGTATGTGGCATAAAGCGAAATGGGATTTTTTGTATAAACATTAATGCCCCAGCTATTGCCTGATAGTGGAGCGTTAATGTTTTAACGAATAACTAAGGTGTACGGTAGTAACTACCATCACTTAAACGGGCAAAACTAACCGTTTTACCTTCCGCAGTTGTCACTTCTAAAAGCTGTACTTCACCTTTGGCATTCGCTTTCAAACGAATTTTCTGCCCTTGGCGCAAGTTACTCAATGGTTTTTCTGGGCCTTCAACGCGTGCCATGATAAATGCATCGTTGGCTTGCAGATGATTATCACGAAATAACTGAGCCAGTGTTTTTCCTTTTTGGACTTGATAATTTTGCCAATTATTAGTGGAAGGACGCGTAGCTGGACGCTTCTCTTGCTCTGTTGGTGTGGTCTGTTTTGGCTCTGATGGTGTGACCGGTTGCTTAGGTTGCTCGACAGTGGTAGGTGGAACGGTTTCAACGGGAGGCTCTTGAATAATTTCAGGCTCATTAGGTAAACGCGTTTGTGTGTCGTCTGTTCCACTACTGATGGTTGGCTCCTCCGAAGGGGCTTGGGTCACAATTTCCGGTGCTGTGGGTGGTGGAACTACAATAGGTTGTGGCTGATTTTGTGCTATTTGCTGATCGCTGTTTTTGTCATCGACAGGTATAAAAAACGCCGCGATGATAATGATCGTTAAAACAGCAATACCAATACGATGAAATATTGAAAGTTTAAACATGACTCCTCCTTGATTGAGGAAACCCTAACAACAGGCAAAATAACTTGTGATAACAAGAATACTAGCACTGATTTGTAGTAATTTGATTACCCTAAGTTATTTTTCAGAGAACACTGAGCGGGATCAAGCCGTCCGAAAGGCTTTTATTCTTGATAGGCATTGTTTAGGTTTACCCATAAGAGAGGGGCTGTTATCCTTGGTTTTTTATCAAAAACCATACAGGTATTTTCATGGCAAACCAAAATTTTGATTCAGTAGAAGCTCAAGCAAGCTACGGTATTGGCCTGCAAGTTGGTCAACAACTATTAGAGTCTGGCTTAGAAGGCCTAGAGCCGGCAGCTATCTTAGCGGGTCTTACTGACGCATTAGAAGGTAATATGCCTTCAGTTCCCGTCGAAGCGCTACATAAAGCGTTACGTGAAATCCATGAGCGTGCAGATGCTGTTCGTGTAGCTCGCCAAGAAGCGATGGCCGCAGAAGGCCGTGCATTCCTTGAAGAAAACCAAAAACGTGAAGGTGTCTCAACCACTGAGTCTGGTTTGCAATTTTCTGTCATTAACCAAGGCGAAGGCGCAATTCCTACACGTACAGACCGTGTTCGCGTACATTATACCGGTCGCTTGATTGATGGTACTGTATTTGACAGCTCAGTGCAGCGCGGTCAACCCGCAGAGTTCCCTGTTAGCGGCGTTATTCAAGGTTGGATTGAAGCATTAACACTGATGCCTGTCGGTTCTAAATGGGAACTTTATATCCCTTCCGAGCTTGCTTATGGCGAACGTGGTGCAGGCGCATCTATTCCGCCATTCAGCACGCTAGTCTTTGAAGTTGAGTTACTCGAAATTCTGTAATCTTGGCGGTCAGTATAACTGACTAAGCTACTATCAGGGCTTTGCAGGTCAGCCTTTTTATTATGAAGGCGAGGCCGCAAAGCCCTTTTTATGTTTTAAGCGGTAGGCGTAATTGTGGGTGAATCTTTTTTCGTTCTAAACACCCGTTTATTTATAAGACGTGCAATGATAATAAAAATCACAATACCAACGATGACGAAGAACTTATCTAAAGTGGCGATTTGTTGATTGGCCTTTATTGATAAATAGAGTAAGAATGCTAACAGGCTCATTATTACTAGTAGTATAATGGTATTAATGAATGAAAGAAGCATTAAACGTTTTACCTTGAGTTGACTTCCTTGGAAAGGAATTGTTCTATATATACTTAAAAGGAAGATAACGATAGCAGCTGCTGTTGCAGGAAATAACATGTCAGACGCTTGGTAACTCAGAAGCAAGAAACCTTTTAATATCAGTTGATTCTCCTTGAATAATGCAATGCTATATACTGTGATAAAGGTAATAACAAGCGTAAAACATAACATGGTTATGATATAGAGTGCATTGTAAATTAACCCATGATTTTTTTTGTTAATACGAAATCATGACGCGCTTTTTTTACAAAAAAATATTCTTGGTATAAATAGCAAAATAAGTATCAAGACGTTGATAATGCTAACTATAATGGAAAACCTGTAGGCATACACTAAGCTGGGGCGATGATATAATCCTATCCCTCCAAATGTCTTGTTCATGACTATGCCACTTAAGTGTTGCGTAAATTTGAGAATAAAAAAGTAGACAATGGCAATACCCGCAACAATAAGGATATTTTTTAAGGTTAGCTTGGTTCAATTTGGTGTAGTAAAAGATAAGGCAAGTGGAAAGTAGGAAGATAAAAATCTTAATGAACCACTCTACCCTTAGGCCCATATATAATCGAATTTAAATAATGCGGTGGCGCGTATAATAATGGTTGGATTGTCACGCTATAAAACCACAAATATTCAGTGAGGATCCAAACACTCACAAATATGGCGGGTAATCTAAAAAAAGAGAGTTTGGCTGCATTTGATTGACTCATTTTTATTCCTAAATTTTAGAGAATCACATAATTGATAGCGGTGATATATAAATAGAAAATTACATTCCCGTTCAAAAATGCTATCAAGCTTACTGTCATTTTTACTTATTGTTCTGTATGGCATTAAATCATAATGCGTTGTTGCTACTCGAGAATGGATCATAACGTTTGCTATCTTAATGTTGCCATCGGGCATAAATATAGGAATTTTTCTTAGTAGCGTGAGAGCTAAAAACCTAAACTAACTTCGGATATATATTCACAATCTATAATTGCTTTTATTTAAAAGAAGCTCACGGCTCTCGCTTATTTGTTTCTTACGCATACAAAACAACGGATTAAGCAATATCACTATTGCAAATGTCGAGTAATAAATCAAACTCAAAGCAAAATATAAGGCACTATTCTGATATAACGCAACATTTCCCCAAGAACACTATTCTTTTCATTAATTGAAACTACTTAGAAAGAAAATAATGTAGATTGATAAGGTAAGTGTGAACGGTTTCTGTGGCTTCAATTAGCGTGCACTTACTATCTATGGCTGTTAATCTTAAGGTAAAGAGTGATGGAAAAGAGGTGAATCATGCTAAAACAAATTTGTGAACTGGCTATCGATGCAGGCTCTGCCATTATGGAGATCTATCATGCTCAAGAACCGCTACAAGTTGAGCAAAAAAGCGATAAATCTCCGGTGACGGCTGCGGATATTGCCGCTCATCAAATTATTACAGCGGGTTTGACTCGCATTGCACCGGATATTCCTCAGTTATCTGAAGAAGACCCCCCTTCATGGAATGAACGCAAAGGTTGGCAACGGTATTGGTTGGTTGATCCACTTGATGGCACAAAAGAATTTATTCATCGTAATGGGGATTTTACCGTTAACATTGCCTTGATTGAAAAGGGTATGCCCGTTATGGGGGGTTATTTATGCGCCCGCCAAAGGCTTGCTCTATTATGCGGAGGGTAATCAAGCGTGGAAAGAAGAGGGTGGGCATAAACAGTCAATCCATGTTAAAGATATAACACCTCCAATCATAGCGATTAGCCGCTCTCATCAAGACGCTGAATTACGTGATTACCTTGCACAATTGGGGAACCATGACACGGTAGAAATTGGCTCATCATTAAAATTTTGCTTGGTAGCGGAAGGGAAAGCGCAGCTCTATCCTCGCTTTGGGCCAACTAACATTTGGGATACAGCAGCAGGGCATGCAATCGCAATGGCAGCTGGGGCTAAGGTGCTTGATTGGAATGGCAAAACATTAGATTACACACCACGTGAATCCTTTTTAAACCCAGGTTTTCGCGTAACGTTATTTTAAACTATGGTGAAATAATGTCGGGTAAATAACTTTATTTACCCGACAGCGCTGAATTAATTATCCAGTTTGAGCACTTTTGCCGTTGCCGCACGGATATCAGAGCAAGCTTTTGCATCGACTTTTAAGTCAATACCATAAGTTGGAATGATCTCTTTTAAGCGTGCTTCCCAGCCATCTGCACTAAGCTGCTCGGCAAAACAAGTTTTCAAAACGTTTAGCGCGATAAAGGCCGCAGTAGAAGCGCCCGGTGATGCTCCCATTAATACGGTGAAGGACTTATCTGCACTGGTAATTAGCTCCGTGCCGAATTCCAAGACCCCTTTCTTATCATGATCTGGCTTAATGATTTGTACACGTTGACCCGCGACAACTTCTTTCCAGTCTTCATGTTGTGCTTCAGGGTAGAACTCTTGTAGCATCGCAAACTGATGTGCTGATGTTTGTAATACTTGTCCAACTAAGTATTCCGCCAGCGACCAGTTATCTTTAGCAACTGCCAGCATCGGTTCGATGTTATTTAAGCGCACAGATTCAAACAAGTCTAAATAAGAGCCATGTTTAAGGAACTTACTGGAAAAACCCGCGTAAGGTCCGAATAGAAGTGAACGTTTGCCGCCAATGATACGTGTATCTAAGTGAGGCACTGACATCGGAGGGGAGCCTTTGCTTGCTTTACCATAAACTTTTGCATGATGGCGATTAGCAATCTCTTCGTTGTCGCAACGTAGCCAGATACCACTTACAGGGAAGCCACCGAAGCCTTTACCTTCTGGGATGCCTGATTTTTGTAGTAGCTCTATTGCACGTCCACCCGCGCCCACAAACACAAATTTCGCTGATGTGATGGTTTTTTCGTGAGTGAGTAGGTTTTTAACCTCAATATTCCATCGACCCTCTGCGGTTTTCTTAACATCAACCACTTCATGCTTGTAATGAACAGTGAAACCCGATTGCTGTGTTAATTGCTCCATCAATAAATGGGTCAATGCACCATAATCTACGTCAGCCCCCGTTACCACGCGTGTGACTGCAATGGATTCTTTTGGATCACGGCCTTCCATAATCAACGGTGCCCACTCATTGATCTGCTTAGGATCATCACTGTATTCCATGTTTTGGTAGCAGTGGTGAGCAGACATTTGGCGATAGCGTTGCTGGAGGAATTTTACGTTATCATCACCCCAAACAAAGCTCATATGTGGGCAAGGGTGAATGAAGTCACGGGGATCTTTGATTTTACCTTTGGTGACAAGATAGGACCAAAGTTGACGTGATAGGTCAAATTCAGTGTTAACTTCAAGCGCTTTGCTGATATCCACTGTACCATCTGGGTTCGGTGGCGTGTAGTTCATTTCACAGTTTGCTGCGTGACCTGTTCCCGCATTATTCCATGGGTGGGAACTTTCTTGAGCACAGTCATTGAGTCTTTCAAATATCGCAATATTTAGCGATGGCTCAAGCTCTTTTAAAAAAGTTGCGAGTGTGGTGCTCATGATACCTGCGCCAATGAGCGCAATATCAACTTGTTCTGAAATAGGCTTACTCATTCAAAAAACTCCTAAGACTTAGAGGGTTTAAAACACAGTTCAGTGCCTTCTTGATAAACAACATAAGCACGGCGCCATGGTTCATCACCAATTAAACGCCATTTATGGCCAGTACCTGTGTTGTCTTGTGCGAGTAAAATATCACCAGGCTTGATAATAAAAGTTGAGCCGTCTTTGGTTTCGAATTCTAAAGTGCCTGAAAGTGTGATGACATAACGTGGTACAGGATCTTTATGCCAATCCCAAGACCCACCAGAGGTTGTTTCACGAAATGAAAGTTCACTGACGGCAATAGCAGGCGTTTCTTTATCGCCTCTAGCTTCACCACTTAATTCAATCGTACCTTCTTCAAAAAGAGAATTGCCATCTTCACCGGTCCACATACGAACACAACGTATCATATTATTAACCTCTTACATTTTATATGGCTGAACAAACAACTTAATTGGTAAAAGAGTGAGACTTTCAATAAAGGACTTTCTAAAAAAGACTAAACTGAAAATTAATAATTAACCTACTCGTTATTGTTGTAAATATAAAATATCACATTATTTGATTGTATCGTGTTTTATTTAAAATAAACACTGTAGTTATTAGATTAATAGTTCCTAATAGTATATTTGTGAATAAAAAATTATCGTAACCTATTGATTATAATTTGGTATTTTTATTTATTTTTTGAGCTGGGATAAGAAATGTCAATATTTCTAGTATAGAGGAAATAAAACGTATTAATGTAAAAATATAAGAAGAAATAAACCCTATTTAATTTTCCTTCTTGGTTCTTATCAAGAAGGAAAATAGAATAATATAAATAGTACTTTTAATGACCCTTTAAAATATTATTTAGGGCAATGTGTTGTATAAGCATAATCGTTTTTCCATCAACAATCTCACCACTTTTTATCGCGGCTAATGCTTTTGGGAATTCCCACTCTAATACTTCAATATCTTCACCTTCCTCGGTAAGCCCACCTCCCGAATTGATGCGGTCGCCATCGTGATATTCGGCAATATAAAAATAGAGTTTTTCGGTGACGGAGCCTGGGCTCATATAGGCTTCATAGACTTTTTCTATTTTTTCGATACGAAAACCTGTTTCTTCTTCTGTTTCGGCAATAATGCGTTCTTCGGGCGATGCATTATCAAGCAACCCAGCCGCAGCTTCGATAAGAAAATGAGGATAGCCGTTGATATACAAAGGAAGGCGGAATTGGCGGATCAGTATAATGGTATTTTTCGCTTGGTTGTAAAGTAGGATAACAGCCCCGTCTCCTCTGTCATATGACTCACGGGTTTGCTGCTGCCAACGACCATCGCGGCGTTGAATTTCGTAAGTGTATTTTTTTAAGGTATACCAATTATCAGAGAGTAAAGTTTCACGAATATGACGGATTTGGGGCGTTTTAGCAGACATGATGTTACCTTCGTAATAGGGGTAACGGTTAATTTAGCACTGTGGTCACCATCCTTAAATAAGAGTTTATGCCAGTTTTATCACATCAATCTCTATCAATATAAATAAGGCAGCCGTAGCGGCTACCTTAATTTTTACCAAAAGATTATTTTATAATTTGGATCTGTTTGACTTCCACTTCGCGTGTATTCCAGTCTTTGTCGATTTTACCGCGGATCTCTACTTTATCTTTTGGCGTGACATTAATGCCATTCCAGCGTTTTGGGCTAATTTCGAGATTGATGGTGCCTGTCCCATCGGTAAACTCATAATGTTTTTGATCTAACTGCTTAACAATATTACCACGCAAGATCACCCAGCTATCATCGGATAAATCGAGAGCTTTAGCGACCGTAGTTTCGCCGCTATTTGGGCCAGAAAAGCCACCAGCTTGGTTTGTTTGATTGGTGGTCGTCTGAGCCGCGCCTGGTCCATCAAAGCCACCATTTGCAGCGAGTACAGGTGCAGAAGCTAATGCAGCAATTAACGCGATTAAGGGTAATTTTTTCATAGTGGTCCTCTCCATTTGTTACCAAAATTTGTTTACGGGAGCTATTAAAACAAGAAATTCTTAACAAGATCTTAAGAACCCACAGAAAAAAAATATATTTTAAATTTAGTTCATAACAACTGGTCATATCCAAATTAATCGGATAAATATAACAATATTCTAATAAAGGAGAAAATCATGCGTATTTTGCTGATCGAAGATGACCGGTTAATTGGCGATGGTTTAAAAGTAGGATTAAGCCAACTTGGCTTTACCATTGATTGGTTTGCCGATGGTAAGCAAGGGCAAGTCGCCTTATTCGATGCGCCTTATGATGCCGTGATACTCGACCTTTCTCTGCCGAGTGTAGATGGTATGGAGATTTTGAAGTTTTGGCGCAAAGAAGGGCGTGATGAGCCTGTTTTAATATTAACCGCAAGAGATGCCTTGGATCAGCGAGTGCAAGGGCTACAACAAGGTGCCGATGACTACCTTTGTAAGCCCTTTGCGCTTGCAGAAGTTGCTGCGCGTTTGCAGGCATTAATTCGTCGGCGTAGCGGGCAATTGTCGCCAATATTAAAGCATGGTCATATTGAAATGGATCCTGTTGCAATGACTGTCACCTGTCACGGTGAACGTATCGAATTAAAAAGTAAGGAGTTATCTCTATTATCCTTGTTTTTACATAATCCAAACAAGGTGCTGTCTCGTGCCTTCATTGAGGAAAAATTGTATAACTGGGATGAAGAGGTATCCAGCAATGCCGTCGAGGTGCATATTCACCATTTACGGCGTAAGTTAGGTACACGTTTTATTCGAACAGTTCATGGTGTCGGCTACCGTTTAGGTGAGGAAGCATGAAAACCTTTAGCTTACGCTTAAAATTGACACTCATGCTGTTGCTACTCGCGCTAATGACGTGGGGAGTGGCGAGTTTACTTGCGTGGCATCAAACATATAAAACGATCAATGAACTGTTTGATACTCAGCAAATGGTATTTGCTAAACGTTTGTCTGTATTACCTTCTGATCTCGATTTTAATGATGTTTCATTAGCAAAAACGAAGAAAATCTTACGTAAAAACCGTGGTAATCAAGATGATGATGCGCTGGCATTCGCCATTTTCACACCTCAAGGGGAGATGGTACTGAATGACGGTGATAATGGTCGCAAAATCCCGTTTAACTTTAGCCGAGAAGGGTTTACCGAAGGCAAAATTAAAGGAAGTGATGATGAATGGCGCTTTGTTTGGCTAAGATCATCGGAAGGGCAATATATTATTGTCGTGGGGCAAGAGTGGGAATATCGGCAAGATATGGCGATGGAGATTATGGTTGCGCAGTTTTTACCTTGGCTAATTGCGCTGCCTATCATGCTAATCCTGTTTTTATGGTTATTAACGCGTGCATTGAGGCCATTACATCAAGTCACAACCCAACTCTATCAACGGCGGCCCGATGAGCTGAGTTCAGTGCATGTTGAGCGGCTCCCCTCAGAAGTCAAGCCAATGTTAGATGCACTCAATAGCTTATTTACGCGTATTCAAGCGATGTTTGCTCGTGAACGCCAATTTACCTCGGATGCGGCCCATGAGCTACGTAGTCCGTTGGCAGCACTGAAAGTGCAGGCCGAAGTTGTGCAGATAGCAGGGCATGATCCTACCATTCGAGAACATGCGGTTGCTAACTTATCCGAAGGGATCGATAGAGCCACACGTCTTGTCGATCAGCTATTAACGCTTTCTCGTTTAGAGTCATTGTCACAGCTTGATGATGTGGAGCAACTTTCATGGTTAGCCTTAATTGAGTCTGCACTGCAAGATATCTCATTAGAGGCGAAAGCTGCACAGACGACAATGGATGTTGTAGTGGTTAATGAGCCACCATTATTGACTGGGCAGCGTCTGTTATTAGCTATCCTTTTAAGGAATTTGCTACATAATGCCATTCGCTATGGTAAGGCTGGTGGAAAAGTAGATATTGTACTGAATAAGGATCACCTCACGATCCATGATGATGGGCAAGGGGTAACTCAGGATGTTCTTAAACGGTTAGGTGAACGCTTTTATCGTCCACCGGGGCAAGAGAAAACAGGTAGTGGTTTAGGGTTATCTATTGCGAAACAGATTGCTGAGCTACACCATTTCAGATTGACTTTTGCAAATGGCGAAAATGGCGGTTTTTGCGTCAAAATCGCTTGGTAATAATGCTTGGTTATTAATAAATTCCAAATAATTATTCACCATATAAATTTAGTGGCTAATAAGTCTTTTTAGAATAACTCACTAGTGATAGATAAACTCACACCTCTCTTTTAATATGTGCACGACAGCGATGTTTCCGTGCACGAGAGGTGATGAGCGCTATTGAGCAAGTTCAGATTTAATTAATGTGATCACTTTATCCACTTCAGGGGCAGTGAGCGCACCGTCTTTGAAATAAAGCACTTTTCCTTGTTTATTCAAGATGATAATCGCTGAACTTTCTGGTGCGAGATGCCATGCTTTTTTAACGACACCATCGCTATCAACGATAAATTGCGAATAAGGAAACTCTTTTTTGCTGTCTTCAACACTGTTACTGACGAAAACACCTGTGCCAAAAATGGCATCATCCGCATTGATAATTGAGGTTGTTTGATAAGCATCATGGGGAAAATTCGCTTTTTTGATCGCTTCAATCAATGGTGCATTCAGCTCTTTAGCGGAAGAGCGCCCCGCAATGTGTTGAACTGTACGGACTTTTCCTGGTAATTGTTGGCTTTTCCACTCTTGATAGGAAAATTTCCCCTCTTGACTTAATAGCATCTCTCCTTTGTCTGTAACAGAAACTGCCGGTACAGGTTGATTTAGTTGGATTTGGCTTGCGAAAGCTGTGGATGATAAGGTGAGTAGGCAAGCAAGTAAAAAATTCTTTTTAATCATTATATTACCTCATTATTACTCGGTTTGAGAGTGTCATGCAATGACTGAAACATGGCAGTCATGTTTTGCGCTTACAGTTATAGCATAGCTCATCCGATGAGTTGTGAAACTGAAATTAACATTTTTGCAAAATTTAGCATAACTACAAAGTTTTTGAGGTTATTGACAGAATGTTCGTAGTGTCATTTTCTGTAAATGAATTGAATAAAACTGCAATAATAGAACCAAAGTAAATATTACTGGTCTATTATTAACGAGCGGTATGAGTGAACGAGTATCGTATGACAAAAGGAAAGGAAAAGTTCTAATGAAAATATTTAACCGTTATAACCCATCCAAAAATTGCACTCTACGTTAAAACGCTATTCCGTGGTCGTATTTATATCAAAGGCTTTGGTGCATTTGAATTCAATTACGGCAAAATCTTACCACCTAAAGTGGGTGATAAGCGCCACTACAATGTAATGAGTGAGGTGAATAAACAAGTTCTGGTTCTACAATCTGAGTTGGGGTAAATGCTGTTGATTTAATTAAATAGTTGTTCGCTATTTAATTAAAAGCAGCGCCACACAAGGTGGCGCATCAAATGAAACGGCTTCGCTGTAAAGTATTACTCTTTGACTTTTTGTGTTGGTTGTTCTGCGTTAGCCGTTTCTGTGTTGTTTTTACCCGCTTGAACCACGACAGGTGCGGGTGGCGTTGTAATTCGGGTGACAAGCAACTGATCAATCTTATAGTTATCGATATCGACAACTTCAAATTTATAGCCTGCATATTTCACATAATCAGTACGTTTCGGCATTTTCCTTAAACGGTACATCATAAAGCCTGCGATGGTCTCGTAATTGCTCACATCAGGGAATTCATCGATATCTAAAATACGCTGTACATCTTCAATCGGAGTACCGCCTTCAACCAGCCATGAGTTTTCATCCCGCGTGATAATCTGCTCTTCTTGGCCTGGCCCAATCAGATCACCCATTAATGTTGTCATAACGTCGTTGATCGTAATAAGCCCCATCACAAGAGCGTACTCGTTGAGAATGACGGCAAAATCGACCCCATTTGTTTTAAAAGCTTCGAGTGTATCGGAAAGCGAGAGGGTATCGGGGATCATCAGCGCATTTTGAATATGAACGCCATCTTGCAAGTTAAGGCTTTGACCATTCAAAACACGATTTAGCAAGACTTTTGAATCAACAAAGCCAATGACATGGTCAATATCACCACTGCAAACTAAAAACTTAGAATGCGGCTCGGTTGAAATTTTATGTTTAATACTCTCCTCTGACTCTTCTTTATCAAAGAAGATAATACTTTCACGTGGCGTCATTGCAGAGGGAACGGTACGTGATTCAAGTTCAAATACGTTTTCGATCAGTTCGTGCTCTTGCTTACGCAGCACACCTGCAACCGCCCCCGCTTCGACCACAGCAAAAATATCATCGGAGGTAATATCTTCATTACGTGCCGTTGGTAACTTGAAAATTTTGAAGATCAGGTTTGCAAGACCATTAAAAAACCAAACTAGAGGGCTTAATACGGTCAAACAAAAACGCATTGGATTGACAATTCGCACTGCGATGGCTTCAGGTTTCACCATTCCAATACGCTTAGGCGTTAGATCCGCCACTAAAATAAATAGGCTGGTGACAATCGTAAATGAAAGAATGGATGCGGTTTGCTGTGCCCAAATTGGTGATAAGAAATGAATAAATACCTCTTGTAGTGATGGCGCAAAAGCAGATTCGCCGACAATACCTGCTAAGATGGCGACGGCGTTAAGGCCAATTTGCACTACGGTAAAAAACATACCCGGCATTTCTTGTAATTTTAGAACACGAGCGGCATTAACATTGCCCTCATCAGCCATGAGTTTCAATTTAATGCGGCGAGATGCTGCCAATGATATTTCTGACAGCGAAAAAAATGCGCTGATAGCACATAATAAAAGTACGATTAGTAAACTGTTAAGCATAAATTATCCAGACATTACCTTCAGGTATAACGGATCTTGATTTGAGATCACCTGAAGGTAACTCGTTCTACTACATAGGTAAAAATAACGCGGAGTGCGCAAAAATTCGGTTAGTGGCGTTATTATAGCATTAGGTTAAATTTTCTGCCTAGTTTATGTTCTGTGGTGGTAAACAAATGCCGATTCCACCTAAACCACAATAGCCTGCTGGGTTTTTGTGAAGATACTGTTGATGGTAATCTTCCGCAAAATAAAACACTTCAAATGGCATGATTTCTGTGGTGATTTGGCGTGGATCACCCTGTGCTGCCATCGCTTGTTGATAAGCGTCCCGCGTCTTTGTGGCTTGCTGTAATTGCGAATCAGAGACGGTGTAGATAGCCGAACGGTATTGGGTGCCAATGTCACCCCCTTGGCGCATACCTTGTGCTGGATCGTGGTTTTCCCAAAACAGGGTCAGTAAGTCTGCATAACTAATAGTTTGTGGGTCAAAGACGACTCTCACGATTTCAGTATGGCCGGTGAGACCCGTACACACTTCTTCGTAAGTTGGATTTGGCGTAATCCCGCCACTATAGCCAGCGGATGTTGAGTAAACGCCCGGTTGCTGCCAAAATAAACGCTCAACTCCCCAAAAACAGCCCATCGCAAAATAGGCAATTTCAGCGTTCTTCGGAATATTGTCAATCGAATGATGGTTAACCGCATGGTATGGTGAATGGGGAATAGCACTTTGCCTACCGGGTAGCGCTTGGGAAATATTTATGGGTTGTGACTGATTAGATGACATAACTATTCCTATGAGTAATGTTGTGCACGTTAGGTAAAAATTAGGATAAAAACTTGTATCTAAAATTTATTTTACTCAAAATAAATTGATATGGAGTCTTTAGTCAAACTATCAATGAACTTAGGAGCGGGCGTGTCAAAATACCCTATCATTTGTTTTCTCAGCTTAACGGCGGCGGTTTCTACGGCATATGCTGCAAATCTTCGCCTTAATATTGAAGGGCTTGAGGGGCAACCGAATCAGAACGTCCGAGTTCAATTATCTACGATTTCTCAAGATGAAGTTGTGCCTAATGGTCGCTTCCGCGCTCGGGTAACAAAAGCGATTGAGGATGGTTTAAAGCCGTTAGGCTACTACCAACCAAAAATTGAATTCAGCTATCAAGAAAATAAGCCACCAGCGCGTTCTGTGCTGACAGCGAAAGTGACTTTGGGTGAACCCATTCGAGTACAGGGTGTAAATATTGAATTAGAAGGGGGAGCCAAAAACGACCCTGACTATGCCAAAATGATTAAAAGTAATACACCCAAAATTGGTACGATCCAAAATGATGGTGAATATGAAAGCTTTAAAGGGAAGTTTAGTAGCCTAGCGATCCGTAAAGGTTATTTCGATGCGATAATGGAAAAAAGTCAGTTAGGGATATCGCTAGACCACCACGCGTCTTATTGGGATTTTAATTTTAATAGTGGTGAGCGTTATCGATTTGGTGCTATTTCCTATGAAGGTTCTCAAATTCGCACGGATTACCTAAATAACCTTGCTCCCTTTAAAGAGGGGGAATATTACACGTCAGAGCAATTAGCTGAATTTAACCGCCGATTAGTCGAAACTGGCTGGTTTACTTCGGCTATTGTCACTCCAAACATCGCTAAAGCGCGAGAAGATGATACTGACATATTGCCGATGGAAGGGGTGATGGTGCCTCGGGCAAAAAACTTTGTTGAATTGGGGGGCGGTTATGCGACAGACGTGGGGCCGCGTGTCAAAGCAACATGGAATAAGCCATGGGTCAACTCTCGTGGGCAAAGTATTACATCCAATATTAGCCTATCACAGCCAGAACAAATTATTGATGCAAGCTATAAGATCCCCCTTAAAGCCAATCCACTTGAACAATATTATGCCGTTCAAGGGGGGTATAAACGTACTGATTTAAACGATACGGAGTCTGATACCACAACGTTAAATCTGTCTCGTAACTGGGATTACTCCAGCGGTTGGCAGTATGGCGTCAATATGCGTTGGATGCTCAGTCACTTTACTCAGGCAGATGTCACAAATACCACGATGCTGCTCTATCCAGGGGCAAATGCGAGTCGCATTCGTCAACGCGGAGGGGTGATGCCAAGTTGGGGTGATAGCCAACGTTATTCTGTTGATTACTCAAATGAAATTTGGGGATCAGATATTGATTTTCTCGTGTTACAAACAAAACAGGTCTGGATCCGTTCTCCTTGGGAAGGGCACCGTTTTGTGTTTAGAGGCAACTTAGGTTGGATTGAAACTAATAACTTTGACAAAGTACCGCCAGACTTGCGTTTCTTCGCAGGGGGTGATGGCAGTGTACGTGGTTACGGTTACCAAAAAATCTCTCCAGAGGATAGTAAAGGCAAGCTAACCGGGGCATCTAAACTGGTTGTCGGCTCTATCGAGTATGATTACAACTTCACAGGTAATTGGTGGGGCGCCGCGTTCGTTGATACCGGTGAAGCAGTTAACGATATTAAGAAAAGCGATTTTAAAACAGGGGCCGGTGTTGGCGTCCGTTGGGTTTCTCCTGTAGGGCCAATTAAATTCGATTTGGCCACCCCAATTGGAGATTCGGATAACAATAAAATTCAATTTTACATCGGCTTGGGGACAGAACTATGAAATGGATGAAGTGGTTAAAATGGACAGGTCTCACCATTTTATTAGTCTTGATCTTGGTTTTTGCCGCGCTAGGCTGGGTACTTGGCACACAATCGGGCCTGCATTTTGCCTTGAACAGCGCCACCCGTTTTGTATCGGGGTTAGAAATCCGTTCGATTGAAGGGGATATCAATAATCTCACCTTGACCGACGTAAAATACCAAATGCCAGGTGTTGATGTGAATGCTGGAAAATTACATCTGGCGTTACGTTTAGGCTGTTTGACTAATCGGGAATTATGTATTGATGATCTTTCGACCGAAAATGTGGTCGTTAATGTTGATACATCCAAAATGCCACCTTCAGAAGAGACACCACCTTCTGAGCCATTAACAGAGTTGAATGCGCCACTGACCATCAACCTAAATCAACTACAACTGACTTCAACGCAAGTCAATGTGGATGGAATGGCGATTGATTTAGGGAAGTTTAAAACGGGTATTTACTGGCAGAAAAAAGCGTTAACGGTAACGCCAACCGATATTATTGATTTGGCGATTAATTTACCTGAAAACAAAGAGGCACCACCAGAAGAGCCCGTCAAAGAAGTCGCGACTGGCGAAGAAAAATCTATTGGTGAAACGCTAAAAACATTATTCGCCAAACCGTTATTAGCGGAATTGCCGGAAGTGATTTTGCCTGTTGATCTAAATGTTGAAGGTATTAATGGTTCAAACTTGCAACTGACGGGAGCAACCGAAGCGGTTATTAATAGTTTGAATTTAACGCTTTCAAACGATGGGCAAAACGTTTTACTTAAGAAATTTACGATTGATTCACCGCAAGGTAATGTCGCCTTATCAGGCACCGCAACATTACAGGATAAGTGGCCGGTTTCTTTGTCGATAACAGGGGAAAGCCGCCTTGAAGATCTTAATGGACAAAAGATTGATTTATCCCTTAAAGGTGGATTGCTCGAAGAGTTAAAACTGGCACTGAATCTCAGTGGGCCAGTGAATGCGACGTTGAATGCTCAGACCGATCTTGGTCAGGCAGACTTACCTATTCAATTAACGCTAGAGAGCCAAAAATTGAGCTGGCCGCTGGTGGGAGAGGCTCAATATCAGCTTGATGGCACTCGTTTACGCTTAAATGGGCATCCTTCGGCTTATGATTTATCCCTTCGCTCTGCGATTACCGGACAAGATATTCCACCTTCAACGCTAATGTTGGATGCGAAAGGTAATGAAGAGCAAATTAACCTTACGCGCCTACGTTTAGCGGCGTTGCAAGGTAATGCGGATATTACGGGGGTGGCTGACTGGAGCAAAGCGATCAGTTGGAATGCAGTACTGACGTTATCAGGTATCAATACCGCAAAACAGTGGCCTGAATGGCCAGCAAAAGTCGATGGTAAGATTGCTACTCGCGGTAGTCTTTATGGCGGTAGCTGGCAGTTACAAGTCCCTGAGATTAGCTTAGACGGTAACGTCAAGAATAATCCGCTAAAAGCACGCGGTCAGGCTTCAGGTAATGCGGCAGGGCAATGGAATATACCTGATCTGAAACTGTCATTGGGTAAAAACCACCTTGATGTTAAAGGAAGCCTTGCGGACAAATGGAACCTAGATACTAAAATCAATGCACCGGGCCTTGATGGCATATTGCCGGGGCTAGGTGGTGTGATCATCGGTGATGTAAAACTACGCGGTGATCTCGACGCGCCAGAGGTACAAGCGGATCTTGCCGCTCGTGGGGTGAGATGGCAAAAAGACCTATCCATCGATAATGCGGTTATTAAAGGAAAAGTCACATCGGGTGAGCAAATCAAAGGGGATTTATCCGTCGTTGTTCGCCAACTCAAACAGGCTGACTTGGTGATCAGCCAGCTAACATTAGATGCGAATGGGAGCGAGAAAAAACATACCGTAAAATTGGATGTGAAAGGTGAGCCAGTTTCGGGGCGCTTAACGTTAGCAGGTGGTTTCGATCGCCAAACTGAAACATGGAAAGGTAATCTCAGCAATACCTTATTTGAAACGCCAGTGGGTGAATGGCAATTAAGTAAGGTCATGGCGCTGGACTATGCAAACCAAACGCAAGAAGTGACTATTGGTACTCACTGTTGGGTGAATACCAATGCACGCCTTTGTGTTCCCAAACCGATTAAAGCAGGGAAAAGCGGTAGCGCCGATGTTGTGTTAGAACGCTTTGACCTTGCGATGTTAAAACCGTTCCTGACAGATGAGACACGTGTCAAAGGCGTATTTAGCGGTAAAGCCAATGTGGTATGGAAGGATGATGGCAGCTTGCCACAAGCTAAAGTCGATCTTAAAGGTGATGGTGTTAAAGCTGTTCAATTGGTTCAAGGTACACTATTACCGTTAGAGTTTGAGACTCTGACCTTGAATGCCGCATTGAAAAATGGCAAAGCAGACCTGAATTGGTTGTTTAAAATTGCCAACAATGGGCAGTTAAAAGGCAATGTTCATATTGCTGATTTGGAAAAGAGACGGCAGCTTTCAGGTAATGTCGAAATCAATGCGATTACCTTAGCGTTAATTAAGCCGTTATTAGGCGAGAAAGAAGTTGCCAATGGTAACCTAAATGCCAATTTACGTCTTGGCGGAACGGCGAATAACCCATTGCTAAATGGTAATTTATCCCTTTCAGGCTTAGAGCTTAAATCGTCATTGATCCCATTTGATATCAAAAGTGGTCAATTAGGTATTGCCTTTAATGGCGCCAGCTCAGTCATGACGGGGCAAATTAATACGCCAGAAGGTTATCTGAATATTAATGGTGATGCGGATTGGCGTAAGGCAGAGGCATGGCACGCTAAAGTCATGGCCGTGGGTAACAATTTACGTGTATCCATGCCGCCAATGATCAAAGTGGATGTGCAGCCTGATATTGTGTTTGAAGCTTCACCGACCTTACTGACGTTAAACGGAAGTGTGAATATTCCGTGGGCAAGAATTACGGTTCAAGAAATTCCTGAATCAGCGGTAGGGGCTTCTTCCGATGTAGTGATGTTAGACAGTGACCTGAAACCTATTGAGAAGACAAGCACACCAATTCCAATTCAAACCAATCTGGATATTAAGATCGGCAACGATGTGATGTTGGATGCGTTTGGTCTGAAAGCTCGCTTAACAGGCATGTTGAAGGTACTGCAAAATAAACAAGGCCTGAGCTTGAATGGGCAAATCGATATTCCATCAGGGCGTTTCCGTGCTTATGGGCAAGATTTGATCGTGCGTAAAGGGCAAATCCAGTTCTCAGGCCCTCCGGAACAGCCTTTCTTGAACTTAGAAGCGATTCGTAATCCTGAAAACACAGCTGATAATGTGATTGCTGGTGTTAAGGTGACAGGGCTTGCAGACAAACCGAAAGTCGAGATATTCTCTGAGCCAGCCAAAACGCAACAAGAAGCTTTATCCTATTTGCTACGCGGAGAAGGATTAGAAAGCGGAGATGCTAATGGTTCACAAATGACATCAATGCTAATTGGACTCGGGGTGGCTCAAAGTGGGCAACTCGTAGGTAAGATTGGTGAAACATTTGGAGTATCTGATTTAGCCCTCGATACGCAAGGGGTTGGTGATAAATCACAAGTCGTGGTGAGCGGTAAAATTACCAATGACCTTCAAATTAAGTACGGTGTTGGTATATTTGACTCACTGGCAACGCTAACATTGCGTTATCGATTAATGCCTAAATTATATTTGGAAGCGGTGTCTGGTGTGAATCAGGCGCTGGATCTTCTTTATCAATTTGAGTTTTAATATATGCGTGTAATTGTTTATGGCAGTTTAAGGCGCAAGCAAGGAAATCATCACTGGATGACTTACGCTCAGTTGTTAGGCGAACATAGCTTAGAAGGCTATGAGCTTTATGACTTGGGGTATTATCCAGCGGTTATCAAAGGTGAAGGTGTGATTGAGTGCGAAGTGTATCGCATCAATCCCTCTATTTTGACTGAGTTAGATGAGTTAAAGAAAAATTCACAGGACTATGTTCGTGAATTAATCCCTACGCCATATGGTAATGCTTGGATTTATCTTTATCGGCATTCCGTTGAAGGCTTGCGTCGTATCAAATCAGGTGACTGGTTAAAACGTCACGAAGAAGAGTAATAAAGCGCCGGTAGCCAATGGGTTATCGGCGCTTTTTCTATAAAAAAGGCTCTCGTGTTACCACCAGAGCCTTCCCTTCCCGAGTTAGGGGAAATTATTTTTTAGCAGCGCGTTCGAAAGAAGAGATAATTTCAGCTTTAGCCGCTTCAACGTTATCCCAACCGTCTACTTTCACCCACTTACCTTTTTCTAAATCTTTGTAGTGTTCAAAGAAGTGTGTGATTTGTGCGCGTAGCAGCTCTGGCAGGTCGTTCACATCTTTAATGTGATCGTATTCTTTGCTCAGTTTAGTGTGTGGTACTGCAACTAATTTGGCATCTTCACCTGATTCATCAGTCATTTTTAATACGCCGACTGGACGGCAACGAATAACTGAGCCTGGTTGTAATGGGTAAGGTGTTGGTACCAGTACATCAACAGGGTCACCATCTAAAGATAGTGTGTTGTTGATGTAACCATAGTTACATGGATAGAACATCGCTGTAGACATAAAACGGTCTACAAATAGAGCGCCAGAGTCTTTATCAACTTCATATTTGATAGGATCTGCATTAGCAGGGATTTCGATGATAACGTAGATATCTTCTGGCAGATCTTTACCTGCCGGTACATTGTTCAGGCCCATGAAAAAGTATCCTTTATGTTAAAAACTAATATGCCCATCAATAAGTTAAGCCCTATCTAAGCAACTTAAAACGATTTTGGGTACATAACGTGAAAGGTATTATAGCCGTAAAGAGGGGTAAAACTCACTAGTTGGTAGGGCATTCATAAAAAAAAGCTGAGAAAAGGCCACAAAAAAGGCGGGATTAGCCCGCCTTAGCGCGATGAATAACATTATTCAGCGTCAGGGAACTCACGCATAAAGGATTCTGCTTTTTCAACCATAGAAGCTGTACCAACAAAGAAAGGAACGCGTTGGTGAAGTTCAGTTGGGTTGATATCTAAAATACGGTCACGTCCGTTACTCGCTTTACCGCCTGCTTGTTCTGCAAGGAACGCAATTGGGTTGCATTCGTACAGTAAGCGGAGCTTACCATTTGGATGGCTTGCCGTGCTTGGGTAGATATAGATGCCGCCTTTAAGCAAGTTACGGTGGAAATCCGCAACCAGCGAGCCAATGTAGCGAGTCGTATAAGGGCGACCTGTCGCTTCATCTTGTTCTTGGCAGTATTTAATGTATTTTTTCACGCCCATAGGGAACTTGATGTAGTTACCTTCGTTGATTGAATACATTTTTCCTTCTGTTGGGAACATCACTTTTTCGTGAGAGAGGCAGAAGACACCAAGTGATGGATCATAGGTAAAGGCATGTACGCCACATCCTGTGGTATACACCAACATGGTGGATGAACCGTAAACGACGTAACCTGCCGCGACTTGACGATGACCTGGTTGCAAGAAGTCAGCTTCAGTCACCGGTTGGCCAATTGGGGTAATACGATGGTAGATAGAGAAGATTGTTCCGACGGAAACGTTTACATCGATATTCGAAGAACCATCCAGTGGATCCATTAATACGACATATTTCGCGTTTTCTGCACGATCGCCTTCGAAAATGACGATTTCATCTTCTTCTTCGGAGGCAATACCAGCTACTTCCCCGCGAGCTTTCAAAGCGGCTTTTAATTTTTCGTTTGCATACAGGTCAAGCTTCATCTGGACTTCACCTTGGACATTCGACACACCGCTTGTGCCAAGAATGTCTACAAGTCCAGCTTTGTTAATATCACGATGGATAATTTTAGCGCCCAGTTTGATTGCTGACAGTAATGCGGTCAGTTCTCCTGTTGCATGAGGAAAATCTTGTTGCTTATCGACGATGAATTCGCCTAATGTTTTCATGACGAAGGTCCTGAATATAATTGACAGAGGTTTGCAGGGGGGAATTGTACCCTTGCGCGTGGAGTTAATCTATACCCTTGATACGTTGTACCGCCGCGATGTGGGCCGTATTTTGTTACCTAAGTCACATACTTGAGCATGTACTCTTGGGATAACAGTAACTGGCTCTTGTTGCCGTGTTTGGATCATTTTGGGAATACTCTGCCTATTTTTCCCTGTATTTAATTCGAATTTTTTGTCTATATAAACCTAACGTTGATGGGTAGAATAGTGACAAACCTCATGCTATTGGATGGAAAATAATGCACATACATATTTTGGGTATCTGCGGTACGTTTATGGGGAGCTTGGCAATACTGGCTCGCTCCCTCGGGCATAAAGTAACAGGCTCCGATGCAAACGTGTACCCTCCGATGAGTACCTTACTAGAAAAGCAAGGTATTGAACTCATTCAGGGCTATGACCCTAGTCAGCTAGAACCAGCACCTGATATGGTCGTTATTGGTAATGCGATGACGCGTGGTAACCCTTGTGTTGAAGCGGTATTGGAAAAAGGCCTCACTTATACATCTGGTCCACAATGGCTACATGATCATGTACTTCCTGAACGCTGGGTACTCGCTGTCGCGGGCACCCATGGTAAAACAACCACGGCGGGGATGCTTGCTTGGATCTTAGAAGATTGCGGTTATAAACCAGGGTTTTTAATTGGAGGCGTGCCAGGGAACTTTGAAGTATCAGCCCAATTAGGGGAAAGTCCCTTTTTTGTGATTGAAGCTGATGAGTATGATTGCGCGTTTTTCGATAAGCGTTCGAAATTTGTACACTACAGTCCAAGAACGCTGGTGCTCAATAACCTTGAGTTCGACCATGCCGATATTTTTGAAAATTTAGAAGCCATCCAAAAACAGTTCCACCATCTTGTTCGTATTGTGCCTGCTAGCGGTAAAATTTTCATGCCAGATAGCGATAATAACCTTAAACAGGTTATGACGATGGGCTGCTGGAGTGAGCAAGAGTTCGTCGGTGAACATGGTGAATGGCAAGCGAAAAAGCTGAACCACGATGGCAGCCAGTTTGAAGTCTATTATCAACAACAACGTGTGGGTGAAGTGAATTGGTCACAAGTGGGTAATCACAATATCCAAAATGCGTTGATGGCAATTGCCGCAGCACATCACGTAGGCGTGCCCGCCAAAGAAGCGTGCTTTGCTTTAGGTAAATTTATTAATGCTCGTCGCCGCCTTGAATTACGGGGGGTTGAGTATGGTGTCAGTGTTTATGATGATTTTGCTCATCATCCAACGGCGATCCTCGCAACACTGGAAGCGCTGCGCAGTAAAGTTGGGGGTACTTCCCGCATACTGGCGGTATTAGAGCCACGCTCTAATACTATGAAGTTAGGGGTTAATAAAAGTGATATTGCTCCGGCGTTAGGTCGTGCTGATGAAGTTTTCTTATTCCAGCCAAGCAATATTCCGTGGATGGTCACTGAAATTGCGGAAAAATGTGTTCAACCTGCCCGTTGGAGTGGTGATATTGATGCGTTGGCACAAATGGTCATTGAAACCGCTCAGCCTGGCGATCATATTCTTGTTATGAGTAATGGGGGTTTTGGTGATATCCACGGTAAGTTACTCGCCGGCTTAAAAAATAAAGCAGAGACAGAGTTAGACGACTAAATATAATGGCTGACGCAAAATGCCACTTCCCTTAACAGGACAGTGGCATTTTTTGTTTTTGGATAGTAGAAAACGTCTCGTATGTTATACGACTAAACTCAGTGAATGATATTGGTGAAATGCATTGGGTTAGCGCTGTAAAATCGCGCTCTTGGCGAGGTGTGCCGAGGCTAAATGTTAACTCGCCTCAATAAATTGGCGACTATAACAATAACTATACTGTAGCTCTTGTTTTAGGCTGCCCATGTAGCAATCTAAAGAATCTGTGCAGAGATGGAAAAGACAACCAACAGCGATAGCCTTTAATTTCCACGATGGCATCAAAAAGAGGATACAATAAGCGATTGCCGCCCAGAGAGTATGTAATGGGTGAAAACCAATGCCACAGCGATTAGGATCAAAAATTGGATCCGCAAGAAGATGGTCTAAATCAATCGCCATCGTGGCTATCATAAGCAGTGACGCTAATTTCCAATTTTTGCGCCAAAATAGATAACCGAAGAGAATGGGAACTAAAAAGTGAAATCCATAGTGCACAACGTTTCTGAATATCTCAAATATCACTTTGATAGCCCATCGTTTTTATATTCAATCGCGCACGAATGCGCGAATAGAATAGAAATTAAAAAATAAAAATGGATTTAAAGCTCTTGATCAAAGAGTGAAAGGATCGCTTCGTAAAGCTCTTTAGTTGTAAAATTATTCGCTGGTGTAGAGAAAATGGTATCGTCCCCTGCGATACTGCCTAAGATCCCTTCCGCTTTCCCTAAAGAATCTAGCAAGCGTGCAATCAATTGTGCGGCGCCGGGGCTTGTTCTGATCACCACAACAGAATGGTTGTAATCGATATCCAGTACTAGGTTTTTTAATGGGCTAGTCGCCGTGGGAACGCCAGGCTCTGTGGGTAAGCAGTAGACCATTTCCATTTTTGCGTTGCGAGTGCGCACAGCACCGAACTTAGTCAGCATTCTGGAAATTTTTGATTGGTTGATATTTTCAAAGCCTTGCTCTTGTAGTGCGATAACAATTTCAGCCTGAGAGCTAAATTTTTCTTCTTTAAGCAGCGCTTTGAACGCTTTAACCAAGTCTTCTTGTTTAGACGGTGTACGCATAATTAACCCATCCTATGACAATAAATTGGTCTGTATTATCTGTAAATGTGAATTTTTATGCAACAAAATTGCGTTATGATGGTTTTGTATACGATGAAAAATGAAGGCTATTGTCTTTTTTATGCATAAAAAGAGAACATTGATGAAAGTTTAGTTTAGCAAAAGTTGATAAATAAAAATAATCAATAATCTTAATGATTTATGCCTATATAAGAAGAAAATAGACCCAGTAGCATAGAGAGGTAATGCAATTTGTTGCCAAAAGGTGTAAATTTTTTGTTAATCACTTTGTGAATAACGGGATTATCAGCAGTAAAAACAATTTATTATGCAAAAATCAATAGTGATAAAAACTATTTGTTAAAAAAGTGCCCCTTATCTCATTAACAGATAAGGATTTTGTTTAGAATAGATGAAATCAGTGCGTAAGCCTATACACATTAATATGCTTCAACATCTGTTAATGAATTGTTTTTTATCAGTAATGTGTTTACTACATAACAAGATGAATCAATATACTTTTTTAAGTACAAATAAAGGAGTTTCAGAATGAAAGTTGCAGTCCTAGGCGCAGCAGGTGGTATTGGTCAGGCTCTGGCCCTTCTTCTTAAAAACCAGCTTCCAGCAGGTTCAGAACTCTCACTATATGACATCGCACCAGTAACTCCGGGTGTTGCTGCGGACCTTAGCCATATCCCAACTGACGTTAAAGTAGTTGGTTTCTCAGGTGAAGATGCGACTCCTGCACTGAAAGGCGCTGATGTTGTCCTGATCTCAGCAGGTGTTGCTCGTAAACCAGGTATGGATCGTTCAGACCTATTTAATGTTAACGCGGGTATTATTCGCAATTTGACTCAACAAATCGCTGATACTTGTCCAAAAGCATTAATCGGTATCATTACTAACCCAGTTAACACAACAGTGGCTATTGCGGCTGAAGTGCTGAAAAAAGCAGGGGTTTACGACAAAAACCGTCTATTCGGTGTAACGACTCTGGATATCATCCGTTCTAATACTTTCGTTGCTGAACTGAAAGGTAAGAAACCACACGAAATCGAAGTGCCTGTCATCGGTGGTCACTCAGGTGTTACTATCCTGCCTCTATTGTCTCAGATCCCAGGTGTTAGCTTCACCGATGAAGAAGTTGTTGCTCTGACTAAACGTATCCAAAACGCAGGTACTGAAGTTGTTGAAGCAAAAGCAGGTGGCGGATCTGCAACACTGTCAATGGGCCAAGCAGCAGCACGTCTAGGCCTGTCTCTGATCCGTGGCCTACAAGGTGAGCCAAATGTTATCGAATGTGTTTACACCGAAGGTGAAGGTGAACACGCTCGCTTCTTTGCTCAGCCAGTCCGTTTAGGTAAAAATGGTATCGAAGAGCATATCTCTTACGGCAAACTGAGTGAGTTTGAACAAAAAGCACTGAAAGACATGCTTGATGTACTGAGAAAAGATATCGAACTAGGTGAAAAATTCATTAATGGCTAATTGCTATTAATTTTCACTTATTTCTTAAGAAAACCGCTGTCCTGATATTGTTGGGGCAGCGGTTTTTTTTATATTCTTTCAGCTTGAGGTTGGGTTTTTTTCTCTTACTTTTCTTTCTAATAATTCACCTGTAATTGGATTGAAATAGCGGCTTGGCCATATCTCTGAAGGATGAATTCCGAGATAATTCGCAATAATCCATTCACCTTTAGGCCAAGGACGAGATAAGGCATTCGCCAGTGTGGAGGAGCTTAAAACCTGCTTGTCGGAGATATTTGCTGCTAAAAGTCGTTCCGCGTTTACGTAAAGCGGCAATTATATCTGCTGGATGCCAATCCGATTTCCGTAAGATCATTTTTTAGTCCTTTTTTTACTCAGAATCATGTAGAGTTAGTAGTACATCTAACAGGAGATTGTGATACATTCACTGCAATAGCCCTGTTATTGGAAATAAAATAACAGAAATTTTCCAAAATTATTTCTAATTTTTTCTAAAAATTCAGTTTTATGAAAGGAGTTTTATTTTTATGAAATATAAGAAAGATTTGGCATATATATTTGTGATTTTATCTAACATATTGAAAGTAAAAACTAACTAGTTTGGGTTATCTGTAAAAATCACATATTAATGATAGATGTTATAAGTACAGCTAATATATAAAGACGATCGCATGAAAAAAGATAACTGTGACCTCGTGTATATCCAATCTATTGTTATTAAAAGAAATTAAAATATACTTTACATGTATAACTCATAAATTAATTAATAATAAATATTAATAAAACAAAAAAGAAAAAAGGTTATTGAGAAAATAAACACGTTTTTCAGCAATTATTATTAAATTGTAAATCGTGACTAGGAGGGTCAGGCATGCAAAAAAGAATGGTTAACGGCGAAAGAGTTAGTTGGCTTAAAAGGACTCCCCAATGACTACTCAAGGTATCAATGCGATGGCTCGTCGTGAAAACTGGTTATGCCGCAAGCGGCGGGGGATTCAAGGAAAGGCGTTGGAATATCATATTAATAGTTTGCCTGAAGGTTTATTTGAGCCCCTTTCTGTTTATGAAGCCCCTGCATTATATCAAGCAAGACATCATGATAATGCATTTATTTGGCAGGAAGTTTATCACCAGCTTTCTCCGGAAGAGCGTAACCTTATATTGGCATTTATTATGCGTGAAGGTGTAATAGCATTGGTAGATTTAATAAATAAAAAATAATTTACCTAAAAAATCGGTTTGGGTAATTCAATAATGAAGAATAGGCATATTGGTACTCAACATATTCTTTATTAACAATATTTAGATAGAGCCTCAACGGCAGATTTCATAATATAAGTTCGAAAGAGATAATATGAAAAAAATGTGGTTCACTGCGAAAGAATTAGCAGGTTTAGAAGGCTTACCAACTTCTCCTCAAGGTATTAATTTGATGGCTAGAAGAGAAGGATGGAAAAATCGTCGTAAGCGTGGCGTTCAAGGTAAAGCCGTCGAGTATCATCTTAGAGAGCTTACCTGGAGAAATACAGAGTCAATTGAGTCTTTCTGAGCCTTCCAGTGGGCTATCAAAGCCAAAGAATGGATGCTTCACAAATTTGGATGGAAGCCTATTACCAACTCACTGAAGCGGAGCGTGATAAAGTGGTGAAATATATTTTGCGTTATGGCCTTTCATCATTGCTCGCTAGGATCGAAAAAGAAGAAAAAGGGGAAGAGTAGTCTCTTTCCCCCTCATCGCATTCAAAACGATACGTTTAACGCTATGAGTGACGTGAAATAGCCACCTCTGCGAGGCTGATTAACGCGTCTTTATAAACTGAATCATCAAGAGTACTCAAAGCATCAATGGCTTTTTGCGATTCCTCTTTTGCACGAGCGTAGGTGTACTCCAGTGAGCCGCAACGTTTCATAGTTGCCAGCACAGTGTCCAGTTAGGTGACGGCCATTGCCCTGCTCGATCGCTTGGCGGATCAAGGCGGCTTCTTCCTCGGTTCCATGGTTCATTGCATGAAGTAGGGGCAGCGTAGGCTTCCCTTCATCAAGGTCATCCCCCGGTATTTTTGCCTAATTGCTTATTATCTGCGTCATAATCCAACAAATCATCAATCAATTGAAAGGCAGTGCCGAGATAGCGACCGTAATCTTGCAAGGCTTTCTCTTGCTCGGGGGTTGCTGATGCTAAAATTGCCGATGCATGCGCGGCAGCTTCAAACAAACGAGCGGTTTTACTGTAGATCACTTGCATGTAGTTTTCTTCAGTAATGTTAGGATCGTTACAGTTCATTAACTGTAAGACTTCACCTTCAGCGATAACGTTCGTCGCTTCCGACATGAGTTTTAAGGACACGCATCGAGTCAAGATCCGTCATCATTTGAAAGGATCGTGTATAAATAAAGTCCCCAACGAGGACACTCGCAGCATTACCAAATACGGCGTTCGCTGTTTGTTTACCGCGGCGCATGTCGGATTCGTCGACAACATCATCATGCAATAAAGTTGCAGTATGGATAAACTCGATCAGCGCAGCAACTTGAATATGTTTTTGCCCTGAATAACCAAGGGATCGTCCTGCCAATACCGCGATCATTGGACGGATCCTTTTCCCACCACCGCTAACAATGTAATAACCAAGTTGGTTAATTAGCGCAACGTCTGAATTCAATTGACTGAGGATTGCTTCGTTTACTGCTGACATATCCTCGCTAGTCAGTTCAACAATAGATTCTAAATTCATCGTAATTTATTCATATTATAGGATTTTAGCCGCCACCCTTTAGTCAAAAAAGGTGTCGCCAATAGAACAGTTATAGCCTAAGCATAACATTAATATTTCTAAGATAATTAGTTGTAATGCAAAAAAATGTTTAAATAAGTAACAATTCGAGTTATTCATCATAAATCAAAGGCTGACCGGAGTATGGAATAAAAAAGTCGGTTTTTTTGTGATCTAAATGCATTATTGGCTTGTGTTCTGACGCTTTTTTGCGTAGAATTCGCGCCCTATTGTGAATATTTTATAGCGTGCTCAGGAATTAAATTTTTTAGCGGGTACGCGGAAAGCGGAGTTAATATGTACGCGGTTTTCCAAAGTGGTGGTAAACAACACCGAGTTAGCGAAGGTCAAACTGTCCGCCTAGAAAAGCTGGACATCGCAACAGGTGAAACTGTTGAATTTGATCACGTTCTGATGGTTGCTAATGGCGACGATATCAAAATTGGCGCTCCTGTCGTTGAAGGCGTTAAAGTGAAAGCGGAAGTGGTTGCACACGGTCGTGGCGATAAAGTTAAGATTGTCAAATTCCGTCGTCGTAAACACAGCCGTAAACAACAGGGTCACCGTCAGTGGTTCACTGATGTTAAGATCACTGGCATCGCTTAAGATTTAGGAGAGCAGATTAATGGCACACAAAAAGGCTGGCGGCTCGACTCGTAACGGTCGCGATTCAGAAGCAAAACGTCTGGGTGTAAAACGTTTCGGTGGCGAAGCTGTATTAGCAGGTAGCATCATCGTTCGTCAACGTGGTACTAAGTTCCACGCAGGTAACAACGTAGGTTGTGGCCGTGACCACACTCTGTACGCTTTAGCGGACGGAAAAGTTAAATTTGAAGTTAAAGGTCCACAAAACCGTAAATTTATCAGCATCGAAGCTGAATAAGTTTTCTGACTTTTAATTCGAATTAAAGCCCTGCAAAAACTTTTTGCGGGGCTTTTTATATTTAGAATACGCCATCTCTGGGTAACACGGCCATCCAGCACTATAATGGCTATCATACGGAGAAAGAATTATGAAATTTGTAGATGAAGCCAAAATATTGGTTGTGGCGGGGGGATGGTGGCAATGGTTGTGTCAGCTTCCGCCGCGAAAAATACATTCCAAAAGGCGGTCCTGACGGTGGTGACGGCGGCGATGGTGGTGATGTCTATCTGCAAGCCGACGAAAACCTGAATACACTCATCGACTACCGTTTTGAAAAATCTTTCCGCGCAGAGCGTGGGCAAAAATTGGTCAAAGTCGTGACTGTACAGGGAAACGAGGTCAAGATATCACGATCAAGGTGCCTGTCGGAACGCGTATACGCGATCTCGGTACTGGAGAAATACTGGGTGATATGAACTCGCCATGAGCAGGCGCCAAATGGTCGCGAAGGGCGGTTTCCACGGTTTGGGTAATACACGCTTTAAATCTTCAGTTAACCGCGCTCCACGTCAACGTACGATGGGGACGCCTGGTGAAACTCGTGAGCTGATGTTAGAGCTGATGCTGCTCGCTGATGTGGGTATGCTAGGGATGCCGAATGCGGGTAAATCGACCTTTATTCGTTCGGTATCGGCAGCGAAACCAAAAGTCGCTGATTATCCATTTACTACGCTAGTACCGAGCTTAGGTGTCGTGCGTATGGATAACGAAAAAAGCTTTGTGGTTGCGGATATTCCAGGGTTAATCGAAGGTGCTGCGGAAGGCGCAGGTTTAGGGATCCGTTTCCTTAAACACTTAGAACGCTGTCGCGTGCTATTGCATCTGATCGACATCTGCCCGATCGATGAATCGGATCCTGTGGAAAATGCCAAGATCATTATTAGCGAACTCGAAAAATACAGCGAAAAACTGGCAGAAAAACCACGTTGGTTAGTGTTTAACAAAGTGGATATTTTAGGCCCTGAAGAGTCCGCAAAACGTGCTGCTGAAATCGCTAAAGCGATGGGCTGGGAAGATAAATACTATATGATCTCCGCGGTGAATCACGAAGGTGTGAAGGCACTGTGTTGGGATATTATGGAGTTTATGGAAACTCAGCCGCGTGATATGGCAGCATCGGAAGATGAAAAACAGCCTGAAAAAGTTGAATTTATGTGGGATGACTACCATAAAGAGCAACTCGAAGGTGCTGAAGATCTGGATGACTGGGATGATGATTGGGACGAAGATGACGACGAAGGTGTCGAAATCATCTATCAGAAATAATCAATCTCAGAAAAACCCCCAATGATTGGGGGTTTTTTCAAATATAAAGATTGTTTTATTTACGGGGAATTGATCGAAGGATCAATTTTTCTGGTAAAGATCTTTATACAACCGACTCTCAAAACGCACGAGAGGAACGCGTCGGCTCCGTTGTTGGTTTTGTGGTACCGCATAGGCAGAGATAAACTGTACGAAAGCAACGCGTTGCCCACTAGCCGTCGTGATAAAGCCTGCTAAGTTATAGACGCCTTGTAAAGCCCCTGTTTTAGCTGAAACTTTGCCATTCACACCGGCTTCATCTAAGCCGCCACGGTAACGTAATGTACCATCATGTCCTGCAAGAGGCAGCATAGAGATAAAATCAAGTTGCTGATCGTTTTTGGCGATAAATTGTAGAATTTCCATCATTGTCGTCGGCGTGATCAGGTTATGGCGGGATAAACCAGAGCCGTCGACCATAACGGTATTACCTAAATCGATGCCCGCTTTTTGTTTTAAAACCTGCCTAACAGCATCCGACCCCGAGCGCCACGTACCGGGAACACCGTAATAGTCTCGACCAATAGTACGAAAGACAGTATCAGCAATCATATTGTCTGATTTTTTCAACATCACCTTCAATAGGTCATGCAGCGGCTGAGATTCGGTTTTGACGAGGACCTGCGATTGTGCCGTTGGTTGGGTACGCTTTTTGACATGCCCTGTTAGCGCTATGCCCGCATTTTGCAGTTCATTTTTAACAATAGCGCCGGAATAGCTTGCGCCATTTTGTACCGCAAAGGCAAGGGGGAGAGGTTCACTACGTTGTGATAGACAGCCTGTTAACGTGTAGCGATTTAGCTCGCCAGGAACCACATCCAGTTCACAATAACGCCCTTCAGGGTCTCCCTTGGCTAATGTTTTAACCTCACTGAACATATTGACGGGGTAGAAACTGGCTGCCTTGATATAAGCCATATCCCCTATTTTTTGAGCGGGATAGAGTGAAACAGAAAAACAGTTTCTATCGATAATGGCTGCGGCAGGCGGCGCACTAAAGCATTGCGTCATATCGTTCCATACCCAGCCCGGCGCTTTATCATGGCTAGTAAATGCCGAAATATCGACAATTAAATCACCTTCAACTTTGTGGATACCAATCTGTTTCAGCGCATTGACCATATTGCGGATTTGCTGGCGTGTGAGTGTTGGGTCGCCACTAAAGCGGATAACGAGGTCGCCCGTTAGCGTATTGTTGTTTAATTTTGCATTGGTTTCGAAATTCGTCACAAAACGGTAATCAGGACCAAGCTGTAGCAAAGCCGCGAGGGCAGTGACGACTTTTTGGGTACTTGCAGGCAGTGCCATTTGCTGCGCATTGTAATCAATAATGGGGGTGTCACTACCGACTTTTTGCGCAACCAGAGCGAGGTTAGTACCATCGGGTAAATATTGCTTATAATCATCAATTGGAATGGCAAATGCTTGTCCTGTGGTGAAGACAAGTCCTAAAGTGATGATCCATTTTCTGGTAAGTGTTAATAACGGCATAAATTTCACGCATTAGGGTAGACATACTGTACATACTAAAGTGTAATGCCTGAAAAAGTAAACGATGACCCGCTATTAACTCTACGTTAGAATGGTTAGCATTGTGATAAGATAAGTGTGTGAATGGGTTTTAAAGACACATTCACAGCCTGTGTATTGTTTGAGCCTCCCCATTAACCATGGGGCGGTTCAGTGTACTGTTGTTACAAAAATCAGGAAGATACTTATTTTTAGATAGGATTGAAACAGAGGTATTTATCAATGAAACAGATTCCAATGACGGTATTGGGTGCAGATAAGTTACGAGAAGAGCTCGATTATCTTAAATCTGTCCGCCGCCCGGAAATTATTGCAGCGATTGCGGAAGCCCGCGAACACGGTGACTTGAAAGAGAACGCAGAATATCATGCCGCTCGCGAACAACAGGGTTTTTGTGAAGGCCGAATTCAAGAAATTGAATCCAAGCTTTCCCATGCTCAGGTTATTGACGTCACGAAAATGACAAACAATGGTCGTGTGATTTTTGGTGCGACAGTTACTGTGTTGAATGTTGATACGGATGAAGAGCTGACTTATCGCATTGTGGGTGATGATGAAGCAGATATTAAAATCAATCTGATTTCCGTTAACTCACCGATTGCACGCGGCTTGATCGGTAAAGAACAGGATGATGTTGTCACTATCAAAACGCCCGGTGGCGACGTTGAGTTCGAAATTCTTAAAGTTGAGTATATCTGATTCCTATTTGCCTGAATTGGTTATATTATTTTACTGTATTAGCGAAAAAGGCCGCTGGCGGCCTTTTTCTTCATATAAAAGCTGCCTTCAATGGCATTTTTATATAAATTAAGGGTGATTATTTAGGTAAAATAATTTTGCGCTCATCCGATGGACGGTAGAGAACAAGTATCTTGCCTATAATTTGTACATTAACAGCACCTGTTTCGCGAACGATCGCTGCGGCGATCAAATTTTTAGTTTCGCGATCTTCGCCTGCGATTTTGACTTTGATAAGCTCATGATGTGCTAATGAAAGTTCAATCTCAGCTAAAACACCCTCAGTTAACCCATTGTTACCAATCATAACAACTGGGTTGAGGTGATGAGCGAGGCTTTTCAGGTGTTGGATTTGTTTTTTTATTAAGATTCATCGATTTTTTGCTTCGTTAGTATTGAAAATGGCTTATTCTACCGCCATCTGATATCTATCACCATCAATTATATTTATCGGATGGTAAAGAAGTAACAATGAACACCCAAAATAATTCGAATTACATGCAGTGGTATCATCAACGTTCATGTAGGCCGAAAAATGATGGGGATAGATGTGCTCTATTTAGTATAGTTGGAAAATGCAATGGCCAATAAAAAACGTTCGGCAAGCTCTAGTCGCTGGTTGCAAGAACATTTTAGTGATAAATATGTTCAACAAGCACAAAAAAAAGGGCTTCGCTCACGTGCATGGTTTAAACTGGATGAAATCCAGCAAAGTGATAAAATTTTTAAACCAGGTATGACCGTTGTTGATTTGGGGGCAGCACCCGGAGGCTGGTCACAGTATGTGGTTAGTCAAATAGGCCATAATGGCCGGGTGATTGCTTGTGATATTTTACCGATGGACCCGATTGTTGGCGTTGATTTCCTTCAAGGAGATTTTCGTGAAGAAGCAGTGCTAGCTGCACTGTTAGAGCGGGTTGGAGATAAAAAAGTCCAGGTGGTCATGTCTGACATGGCTCCCCAATATGAGTGGGACTCCCGCGGTCGATATACCTCGGTCGATGTATTTGGTTGAGTTAGCATTGGATATGTGCCGTGCTGTGCTGGCTCCTGGGGGCAGTTTTATTGTTAAAGTGTTTCAGGGGGAAGGCTTTGACGAGTACCTCAGGGATATCCGTTCCCTATTTACGAAAGTAAAAGTTCGTAAACCCGAATCTTCGCGGGCACGATCGCGTGAAGTATACATTGTAGCGACAGGGCTAAAACTGTAGTACCCTGAACGTTATTTGTTAACACAGTTGTAATATGAGGTTAATCCCTTGAGTGACATGGCGAAAAACCTGATTCTCTGGTTAGTCATCGCAGTTGTTCTGATGTCCTTGTTCCAGAGTTTTGGCCCAAGCGATTCGAATAATCGCAGAGTTGATTATTCTACGTTTATCAATGAGTTAGCCCAGGATCAGGTACGTGAAGTTCGTATCACAGGTCGTGAATTAAACGTCAGAAAGGCTGATAATAGCCGTTATACAACTTATCTTCCTATGCAGGATGAGAAGCTGTTAGACACGTTGCTAAATAAGCACGTAACTGTCGTTGGTGAGCCACCAGAAGAACCTAGCTTTCTGCAAACTATCTTTATTTCCTGGTTCCCAATGCTTCTGCTGATCGGTGTCTGGATCTTCTTTATGCGCCAAATGCAAGGCGGTGGCGGTAAAGGAGCAATGTCATTCGGTAAAAGCAAAGCTCGAATGCTAACGGAAGATCAAATCAAAACGACTTTTGCCGATGTTGCTGGCTGTGATGAAGCAAAAGAAGAAGTTGGTGAAATTGTTGATTTTCTACGTGAACCAGCTCGTTTCCAGAAGTTGGGAGGTAAAATACCAAAAGGCGTCCTGATGGTAGGTCCTCCAGGTACAGGTAAAACTTTGCTTGCTAAAGCAATTGCCGGTGAAGCCAAAGTACCATTTTTTACGATTTCAGGTTCTGACTTTGTTGAAATGTTTGTCGGTGTTGGTGCATCGCGTGTTCGTGATATGTTTCGAACAAGCGAAAAAAGCAGCACCTTGTATTATCTTTATCGATGAAATCGATGCGGTTGGTCGTCAACGTGGCGCTGGTTTAGGTGGTGGTCACGATGAGCGTGAACAGACTCTGAACCAAATGCTGGTTGAGATGGACGGTTTTGAAGGCAATGAGGGTATTATTGTTATTGCGGCAACAAACCGTGCTGATGTTTTGGACCCTGCATTATTACGTCCAGGCCGTTTTGACCGTCAGGTTATGGTAGGCTTACCAGATGTACGCGGTCGTGAACAAATATTAAAAGTTCACATGCGTCGTGTTCCTATTGATCCTGCTGTTGATACAGCCATCCTTGCTAGAGCAACGCCTGGGTTCTCCGGTGCTGAATTGGCAAACCTAGTGAATGAAGCAGCCCTGTTTGCGGCTCGTGCCAACAAACGCGTTGTTTCAATGGTTGAGTTTGAAAAAGCTAGGGATAAAGTATGGCTGGGGGCTGAACATCGTTCTTTGATGATGACAGAAGAACAAAAAGAAGCTACCGCGTATCACGAAGCAGGCCATGCAATTGTTGGTTATCTGATGCCTGAGCATGACCCTGTGCATAAAGTGACGATTATCCCTCGTGGGGGGGGCATTGGGCGTTACTTTCTATCTACCTGAAGGCGACCAAGTCAGTGCAAGCCGTCAGAAATTAGAAGGGAATATCGCTAGCACATACGGTGGTCGTATTGCAGAAGAGTTAATTTATGGTCATGACAAAGTCTCTACAGGGGCGTCAGGCGATATTCAGCAAGCAACCAACACCGCTAGAAAAATGGTGACTCAGTGGGGCTTCTCTGAGAAGTTAGGGCCAGTACTGTATGCTGACGAGGAAGGGCCTGCATTTTTAGGTCGCTCGGGGCACAGCTCGACTTATTCGGATGAAACTGCTCGCATTATTGATGAAGAGATTAAAGCAATTATTGAGCGCGCTTACCAAGTCGCCTATAAAACGCTGACAGACAATATGGATATTCTGCATGCTATGAAAGATGCATTATTGAAATATGAAACCATTGATATGCCAATGATTGATGATTTGATGAATCGTCGTCCTGTACGCGAACCGGCGGGCTGGGATGAAGACAAAAAAGTCAACAATGTAACGGGTTCTTTTGGTGCTGCGGTTAATACATCAAAACCTGAAACAACGACTGAAAAACCTCAATCTGAAGAGCCAAAAAACAGTAATGATGAATCTCATTCATCAGACAATACAAACGATAACAAACCACAATAAGCTATCGTTAAGTGATATGGAAAAACCCCCAGTTCTCTGGGGTTTTTTACGTTAAGGTGAAATAACGATGAAAATTAGAGCAAGGGCTTGTGAACTCGATCTATCCACACCAAAAGTGATGGGGATTTTGAATGTTACTCCTGATTCATTTTCAGATGGTGGCACTCATAATCGTTATCATGACGCATTGGAACATGCCGCTAAGATGGTGAATGAAGGGGCATCGATTATTGATATTGGCGGTGAATCGACGCGTCCGGGAGCGGCAGAGGTTTCTGTCAATGAAGAACTCGATAGAGTTATTCCAATTGTGGAAGCCATTGCACAGCGTTTTGATGTGTGGATTTCTGTTGATACTTCAAAAGCGGAAGTGATGTCAGAAGCCGCAAAAGCAGGTATGCACTTAATCAATGATATTCGCTCATTACATGAGCCAGGAGCCATTGAAGTTGCGGCACAAAGTGGCTTACCCGTTTGTATTATGCATATGCAAGGTCAGCCAAGAACCATGCAAGATGCGCCTAATTATGAAAATGTTGTAGCAGATATTAAAGCTTATTTTGATGCTGAAATTGCGCGTTGTGTCGCGGCAGGTATCGATAAACAGCAGATAATACTCGATCCCGGTTTTGGTTTTGGTAAAAACCTGTCACATAATTATCAACTGCTGGCAAATTTGGATCAGTTTCATGATTTCGGACTACCGCTATTGGCAGGAATGTCCCGTAAATCTATGATTGGAAACTTATTGAATGTTCCACCACAAGAAAGGCTTGTGGGAAGTATTGCTTGCGCAACTATTGCAGCGATGCAAGGCGCACAGATTATTCGTGTACATGATGTCAAAGAGACCGTACAAGCAATGCAGATCGTTCAGATGACTCTGTCAGAAAAGGAAAAGTTAGCGTATGAGTAACCGTAAATATTTTGGTACTGATGGTATTCGTGGCAAAGTGGGTGACAGCCCAATCACGCCTGATTTCGTATTAAAATTAGGCTGGGCAGCAGGGAAAGTTCTTGCTCGCCATGGCTCACGAAAAATTATTATTGGTAAAGATACGCGTATCTCCGGTTATATGTTGGAGTCATCTTTAGAAGCGGGTCTAGCGGCTGCGGGTTTATCTGCGTCATTTACTGGCCCAATGCCAACACCTGCTGTAGCTTATCTGACACGTACTTTCCGCGCTGAGGCGGGGATTGTAATTTCTGCGTCTCATAACCCTTATGATGATAATGGGATTAAATTCTTCTCGATTGATGGGACTAAATTGCCTGATGAAGTCGAAGAAGCGATAGAAGCGGAGATGGAAAAACCAATCACATGTGTTGAATCCGCAGAGCTAGGTCGCGCAAACCGTATTGTTGATGCTGCGGGTCGTTATATTGAATTTTGTAAGGGCACTTTCCCTAGTGAACAAAGCCTCTCTAGCCTAAAAGTCGTTATCGACTGTGCTAATGGCGCAACTTACCATATTGCACCGAATGTATTTCGTGAGTTAGGGGCTGAAGTCATCGCGATTGGCTGTGAACCTAATGGGATCAACATTAATGAGAAGTGTGGCGCTACGGATGTTCGCATGCTACAAGAGCGTGTGCTTGCAGAAAAAGCGGATGTGGGGCTAGCCTTTGATGGTGATGGTGACCGTTTGATTATGGTTGACCATGAAGGTAATAAAGTCGATGGTGACCAAATTCTCTATATCATTGCGCGTGAAGCATTACGTCAAGGTCAATTAAAAGGTGGTGTTATCGGCACGCTGATGAGCAATATGGGGTTAGAAATCGCTCTGAAACAACTTGGCATTCCTTTTGAGCGCGCAAAAGTGGGGGATCGCTATGTACTTGAGAAGCTCCAAGAAAAAGGTTGGAGAATGGGGGCTGAAAACTCAGGTCATATTATCTTATTAGATAAAACGACGACGGGTGACGGTATTGTGGCTGGTCTGCAAGTACTCAGTGCGATGGTTCGTAACCAAATGAGTTTGCATGACTTATGCAGTGGCATGAAACTGTTACCGCAAGTATTGGTTAACGTACGCTTTTCTGGCTCACATGACCCATTACAAAGTGAAGCTGTATTGGCCGCGAGTGAGCAAGTCGAGAAAGAGTTGGCAGGCAAAGGTCGTGTTCTGCTGAGAAAATCAGGTACAGAACCTTTGATTCGAGTCATGGTCGAAGGTGAAAATGAAGCTGACGTTTTGGCGATGGCTAACCGCATTGCTGATGCAGTAAAAGCGGCAGGTTAATCATTTTAACGATAGGATTGTTTAAAAATAAGGCACTAACTGAGAGCCTGACAAAATTGCCCATCCCGAGTTCATTTGCTGTTTTTTTCCGCAAATGAACTCGGGAAATGAAATTTGGCTTGCTTGTCGGCTCAGCTTTGGTTAGTATTCGCACCTGCTTAATCCCGTAAAGGTCATACTTAAGCGGCAAATAAGCGGGTGTGCAGTATTATAGGTCATAGTGGTTACACTATGTTCCGCAAACTGAATAGGTAACTCAAATGTACATAGCTCTTTTAATTGTTTTCTTGTTGGTAGCTATCGGCCTGATTGGTCTGATCATGTTACAACAAGGTAAAGGTGCTGACATGGGTGCGTCATTCGGTGCGGGTGCCTCTGCAACACTGTTTGGTTCATCGGGTTCTGGTAACTTCATGACTCGTATGACTGGAATCTTGGCTGCTGTATTTTTCATTATCAGTTTGATCCTTGGCAATATGACTGCCAATAAATATGGAACTGGTAGCAAATGGGAAAATATTAGTGAACCGGCAAAAGTCGAGCAACCAACAGACGTTCCGGCAGCACCAGCAACACCAACGAGCGATATCCCTCGTTAAGTGTTAAAGATTCCGGATGAAGGCATTTAAGCCATCATCAATAAAGTAAAAAAGAATTTGAGGTTATTGTTAAGTTATTCATCAATAACCTCGCCTCAGTGCCGAGGTGGTGAAATTGGTATACACGCTACCTTGAGGTGGTAGTGCCTACAAAACGGGCGTACGGGTTCAAGTCCCGTCCTCGGCACCATTATTTAAGATAACTTGTGCTCTACAGGTTATTTGTGTAGAATATGTCACGTTTTCGAACGCGGGATGGAGCAGCTTGGTAGCTCGTCGGGCTCATAACCCGAAGGTCGTCGGTTCAAATCCGGCTCCCGCAACCAATTCTTAGTCAGCATATCTTATCAGATGTATTTATCGGAAATTCTCATCGATTTATCACGGTTTTAAAGATATACTAAGAACATGGTGAACCCGTTGGCACTACAGGGTCCAGTTTCATAAAGCCCCGAAATTTCGGGGTTTTTTGTTATTTGACAATCGAATTAACTGGGCTTTTATAGCCCTTTTTTTATGTCTGGGGGTGGGCTTGTCCACATTAGAACAAAAATTGACAGAGATGATTTCAGCACCGGTGGAAGCACTTGGCTTTGAATTTGTAGGCTTAGAGTTTGTCCGTGCTCGTACATCGACATTGCGTGTTTTCATTGATAGTGAAGAAGGCATCACTGTTGATGATTGTGCTGATGTCAGCCATCAGGTGAGTGCAGTATTGGATGTCGAAGATCCAATCTCTGTGGTCTATAACCTAGAAATATCGTCACCAGGGCTAGAACGCCCACTGTTCACTGTCGCACATTATGAGCGTTTTGTCGGTGAAGAGGTGGCACTGACTTTACGCATTGCCGATGCAGAACCGCCGTAGATGGCAAGGCATTATAAAAGCTGTCGAAGGTGAAATGATAACGGTTACTGTGGATGGTAAGGATGAAGTGTTCGCCCTTGGCAACATCCAGAAAGCTAACTTGGTACCCCACTTTTAATTAAGTTCAATGAGGCAACTAGGATGAACAAAGAAATTCTGGCTGTTGTAGAAGCGGTTTCTAACGAAAAATCCCTCCCTCGTGAAAAAATCTTCGAGGCACTGGAAACGGCACTAGCGACAGCAACCAAAAAGAAATATGAGCAAGAAATTGACGTTCGTGTCGAAATCGATCGCAAATCCGGTGATTTTGATACCTTCCGTCGTTGGCTGATCGTTGAAGATGTAACGATGCCAACACGTGAAATTACGTTAGAAGCAGCACAATTTGAAAACCCAGAGCTAAAACTGGGCGAATACGTTGAAGACCAAATCGAGTCCGTTGCTTTCGACCGTATTACAACCCAAACTGCAAAACAAGTGATCGTACAGAAAGTACGTGAAGCGGAACGTGCGATGGTGGTTGATCAATTCCGTGAGCAACAAGGTGAGATCATCACCGCTCAAGTTAAGAAAGTAAACCGTGAAAATATCACGTTAGATCTTGGTAACAATGCTGAAGCGGTGATCTTACGAGAAGATATGTTACCGCGTGAAAACTTCCGTCCAGGTGACCGCATCCGTGGAGTCCTGTATGATGTTCGTCCGGAAGCACGTGGCGCACAACTTTTTGTTACCCGTTCTCGCCCAGAAATGTTGGTTGAATTATTCCGCATTGAAGTGCCAGAAATTGGTGAAGAAATTATTGAAATCAAAGCCGCTGCTCGTGATCCGGGTTCTCGCGCTAAGATCGCAGTAAAAACTAACGATAAGCGTATTGACCCGGTCGGTGCGTGCGTTGGTATGCGTGGCGCGCGAGTTCAAGCTGTTTCTAGTGAGCTAGGCGGCGAGCGAATTGATATTGTGTTATGGGATGATAACCCAGCTCAATTCGTGATTAATGCAATGGCTCCGGCTGATGTGGCATCTATTGTGGTTGATGAAGACAAATGTACAATGGATGTTGCCGTAGAAAGCAGTAACTTAGCTCAGGCGATTGGTCGTAACGGCCAAAATGTGCGCTTAGCAGCACAGTTACTGAAAAAACACCGTGGTGATGACAAATGGGAATTGAATGTCATGACTGCAGAAGAGCTGAATGCAAAACATCAGGCAGAAGCGCATGCTTCTATTGACACATTCACTAAGCATCTTGACATTGATGAAGAGTTCGCCACTGCACTTGTTGAAGAAGGCTTCTCGACGTTAGAAGAACTGGCCTACGTGCCTATCAAAGAGCTTCTGGAAATTGACGGTTTAGATGAAGAAACTGTTGAAGTTCTACGTGAAAGAGCGAAAGCGGCCCTCACTACGATTGAATTGGCTCAAAAAGAGAGTCTAGGTGATAACCAGCCGGCAGAAGATTTATTGAATCTGGATGGTATGGATAATACTCTGGCCTATAATTTGGCTATTCGCGGTATCTGTACACTGGAAGATCTTGCTGAGCAGGGCATCGACGACCTGATTGATATCGAGGGTCTGGATGGTGAGAAGGCAGGTGCACTCATCATGGCCGCACGTAATATTTGCTGGTTCGGTAACGATGCGTAAACACTGTAGCAGGAAGGAACGGCATGACAGAAACTGTAAAATCATTGGCAGCAGAAATTCAAACCACAGTTGAACGCCTGGTACAGCAATTTGCTGAAGCAGGGATCAAAAAAGGTGAGAATGACTCTGTTAGTCAGGCAGAAAAAGAAACATTGCTGGGGCACTTGAATCGTGAGCAAGGCGGTTCAGCGAGCCAGCCAAGTAAGTTAACATTGCAACGTAAAACGCGTAGTACGTTGAGTGTTCCAGTCACCGGTGGTAAGAGCAAATCGGTAAATGTAGAAGTCCGCAAAAAACGCACTTATGTGAACCGCGACGCTGAGCAAGCGCAAGCGGAAGAGCAGGCGAAGCGTGAAGCGGAAGAGCAAGCACGGCGCGAAGCTGAAGAACTGGCTAAACGTGAAGCAGAAGCAAAACGTATCGCAGAAGAAAATGCGAAGCGTGAAGCGGAAGCGAAGCGTGCAGCCGAAGAGAAAGCAAAACGTGAAGCAGCTGAGAAAGCTACGCGCGAAGTAGCGGAAAGAGAAAAAGTGAAATCAAGCGAAAATCATCAAAAAGCTGGCAAAGCCGGTGAGACCAACTCTGAAAAACAGCGCCGTGAAGCTGAAGCAGCAGCTCTGAAGCGTAAAGTTGAAGAAGAAACTCAACGTAAAGTTGAAGCAGAAGCGAGACGTGTCGCAGAAGAGGCTCGCAAAATGGCAGAAGAAAACAACGAAAAATGGAACAATGATTCCAGAATCGACGACGATAGTGACTATCACACGACGACTTCTCGCCATGCTCGTGCAGCGGAAGATGAAAGCGACGAAAAAGAAGAAGGTCGTCGTTCTCGTAACCGTAGTGCGAAAGCGCCTCGCCAAAAGAAAGGCAATAAGCTTTCTGAAAAAGCCGATCGTGAAGAAGAACGCGCTGCTGGCCGCTCTAATCGCGTCAAAGGTAAACAACGTAAAGGTAGTTCACTGCAACAGAGCTTTAACAAGCCTGCGGCAGCAGTAAACCGTGACGTGGTTATCGGTGAAACGATCACTGTTGGTGAACTCGCTAACAAAATGGCGGTGAAAGGTTCACAAGTGATTAAAACAATGATGAAGATGGGCGCGATGGCGACTATCAACCAAGTCATTGACCAAGAAACTGCGCAGCTTGTTGCAGAAGAGATGGGTCACAAAGTTATCCTTCGTCGCGAAAATGAGCTAGAAGAAGCGGTAATGAATGACCGTGATACGGGTTCAGCAGTTGAAGAGCCACGTGCACCGGTTGTTACCATCATGGGTCACGTTGACCATGGTAAAACATCACTGCTTGACTATATTCGTTCAACGAAAGTCGCTTCAGGCGAAGCAGGTGGTATCACTCAGCACATCGGTGCTTACCATGTGAAAACTGATAAAGGGATGATCACCTTCTTAGATACTCCGGGTCACGCCGCGTTTACGTCAATGCGTGCTCGTGGTGCTCAGGCAACGGATATCGTTGTTCTGGTTGTTGCAGCAGACGATGGTGTGATGCCACAAACTATCGAAGCCATCCAACACGCAAAAGCGGCGGGTGTGCCTATCGTTGTTGCTGTGAACAAAATTGATAAACCAGAAGCGGATCCAGATCGTGTAAGAAATGAGCTGTCACAATACGGTGTTATTTCTGAAGATTGGGGTGGTGATACTCAGTTTATTAGCGTATCGGCGAAAAAAGGTACCGGTATCGATGAGCTGCTTGATGCTATCTTGCTACAAGCAGAAGTCCTCGAGCTGAAAGCAGTTTACGCAGGTATGGCAAGCGGTGTTGTTGTTGAATCTTACCTTGATAAAGGTCGTGGTCCAGTTGCAACGATTCTTGTTCAAGAAGGTACGCTCAACAAAGGCGATATTGTTCTTTGTGGTTTTGAATACGGCCGTATTCGTGCAATGCGTAACGAACTCGGTAAAGAAGTTCAATCTGCTGGCCCATCAATGCCTGTTGAGATTTTAGGTCTATCCAATGTTCCATCCGCAGGTGATGAAGCAACCGTTGTTCGTGACGAGAAAAAAGCACGTGAAGTTGCATTGTATCGCCAAGGTAAATTCCGCGATGTGAAATTGGCTCGCCAACAGAAATCTAAACTGGAAAACATGTTTGCTAACATGGAAGAAGGTAAAGTTTCTGAACTGAACATTGTTCTAAAAACCGACGTTCAAGGTACTTGTGAAGCGATTACTGACTCACTGTTAAAACTATCGACTGATGAAGTTAAAATCAAAATCATCGGTTCTGGTGTGGGTGGTATTACCGAAACTGACGCAACTCTGGCTGCGGCATCGAATGCGATCATTCTTGGCTTTAACGTTCGTGCTGACGCATCTGCTCGCCGCGTTATTGAAAGTGAAAGTGTTGACTTACGTTACTACTCCGTCATCTATAGCTTGATTGATGAAATCAAACAAGCGATGAGCGGTATGTTAGCACCTGAATACAAACAGCAAATCATGGGTCTTGCAGAAGTCCGTGACGTCTTTAAATCACCGAAGTTTGGTGCTATCGCTGGTTGTATGGTGACAGAAGGTACTATCAAGCGTAATAACCCAATCCGTGTTCTGCGTGATAACGTGGTTATTTACGAAGGTGAGCTGGAGTCACTGCGTCGCTTTAAAGATGACGTCAACGAAGTCCGTAATGGTATGGAGTGTGGTATCGGTGTTAAGAACTACAACGATGTCCGTGTTGGCGATATGATTGAAGTCTTTGAAGTGATTGAAGTTAAACGTTCGATTGACGGTTAATTTCTTTTATACCCGCGAAGGGAGCATATCGCTTATCGCGGGTATCCATAGCTTTGTATTTATTGGGGGGCAATAGCCCCCCAAAATGTCAGGAGATATAACGATGGCAAGAGAATTTAGTCGTTCTCAGCGCGTAGCCCAAGAAATGCAAAAAGAAATTGCGATTATCTTGCAGCGTGAAGTTAAAGATCCCCGCATTGGCATGGCAACTGTTTCAGGTGTCGAGCTATCAAGAGACTTGGCTTATGGTAAAGTTTTCGTGACTTTCCTTAACATTTCTCATGAAGAGCATGAGTCTCAAATGGTTCAAGATGGCATTAAAGCGCTCAATGAAGCTTCTGGCTTTATTCGTTCTTTGCTAGGAAAAGCGATGCGTTTACGCGTTATTCCAGAGTTAACGTTCTCTTACGATAGCTCATTGGTTGACGGTATGCGTATGTCTAACTTAGTTTCCAATGTTATTCGTAATGATGAAATGCGTCGTGCGAACGCGGATGATAAAGAGGAAAAATAATGGGGCGTCGTCGTAGCGGCCGTGACATACATGGCGTTTTGCTGCTGGATAAACCCACTGATATTTCTTCAAACGATGCGCTGCAAAAAGTGCGGCGCTTCTTCAATGCAAATAAAGCGGGTCACACGGGAGCGTTAGATCCACTTGCAACAGGGATGCTCCCTGTTTGTCTCGGTGAAGCAACCAAGTTTTCTCAATTTTTACTCGACTCAGACAAGCGTTATCGTGTGATTGCCCGTCTAGGACAACGTACTGACACTTCGGATTCCCATGGTCAAATCATCAGTGAGCGTAACGTTGAGTTTACACAAGCTCAGCTTGATGAGGCATTAGCGCATTTTCGTGGTGATACATTGCAAGTGCCATCAATGTATTCGGCACTAAAACATCAAGGGAAACCTTTGTATGAGTATGCGCGTAAAGGGATCACCGTTGAGCGGGAAGCACGGCCTATCACAGTGTATGAGTTACAGTTTATTCGTTTAGAAAATAATGAACTGGAACTGGAAATTCACTGCTCTAAAGGTACTTATATTCGTACCATTATTGACGATTTAGGTGAGATGTTAGGTTGTGGTGCACATGTCATTTACCTACGACGCTTGCAGGTAGCAAACTACCCTTATGCGCGGATGGTGACATTAGAGCAGCTCGCCGCATTAAGAGCGCAAGTTGATGAAGGCAATGGCACTTTTGAATCGCTGCTCGACCCTTTATTGTTGCCGATGGATACTGCGGTGGTGCATTTTCCTGCCGTTAATTTGACAGAAGAAACGGCGGCATACTTTAAGCAGGGCCAGCCTGTTAGGGCGAATATTGGTCAATTAGCGGAAGGCACCATGGTTCGCGTGACTTGTGGTACTGCTGAACGTTTTATTGGCATTGCGTTGATCAGTGAAGATATGCGGGTTGCTCCTCGGCGTTTAGTTGTTGAAAATGAATAATCCGCATGGCGGCACTTATTGCTTTGCGACTATAAGCAGCGTAGAATAGCGGCGCTTAATCTGTGAGATGCTAAATTAGAGATTGGCTCTCATTACATACATTTATACATTTGGAGTTTAATATGTCTCTAAGTACTGAAGCTAAAGCAAAAATCGTTGCTGAATTCGGCCGCGATGCTAACGACACTGGTTCAAGCGAAGTGCAAATCGCTTTGTTGACCGCTCAAATCAACCATCTGCAAAGCCACTTTGCAGAGCACAAAAAAGATCACCACAGCCGTCGTGGTCTGCTGCGTATGGTTGCTCAGCGTCGTAGATTGCAAGCTTATCTGAAAAGCAAAGATATCGCGCGTTACACCGCTCTTATCGAGCGTCTGGGTCTGCGTCGTTAATCGAGTCAGTTTCAGTGGAAAGGGGCCTAATGGCCCCTTTTCTTCTAAAAGTTATATTTAAAGTTGAAGTAAGACTCGAATTATACTTAACTTAAATGCTAAGCTATGATTCGTAATTAATTGTTTTATTAACGCCTCTTCAGCTACACCGATTCGCGCGGCTAATGAGAAAATTGATCATTTGAATATCTGTCTTCTCATTAGTCGCGAGGCTGTAGTTAGGAAGAGAAAGCCAATGCCACGAGAGAGAGTCGAGTGGCCTAAAATAAAGGGTACTATTTTGTTAAATCCTATCGTACGCAAATTTCAATACGGTCAACATACCGTATCCATTGAAACCGGCATGATAGCGCGTCAAGCGACTGCCGCTGTTATGGTAAACATGGATGATACAGCCGTTTTCGTGACCGCGGTTGCTCAGAAAAAAGTTAAAGAAGGCCAAGACTTCTTCCCTCTGACCGTTAACTACCAAGAGCGCTCTTATGCTGCTGGTCGTATTCCAGGCAGTTTCTTCCGTCGTGAAGGCCGCCCTGGTGAAGGTGAAACGCTGATCGCGCGTCTTATTGACCGCCCATTACGCCCTCTGTTCCCAGAAGGTTTCCTGAACGAAATCCAAATCATCGCAACCGTTGTTTCTGTTAACCCACAAGTTAACCCGGATATTGTTGCTATGATCGGTGCATCGGCTGCATTGGCGTTGTCTGGTGTTCCTTTTAATGGCCCAATTGGTGCGGCACGTGTTGGTTTTATCAATGACCAATATGTTCTGAATCCAACAGCAGATGAGCTAAAATTAAGCCGCCTTGATTTAGTGGTAGCAGGAACAGAAAGCGCAGTTCTGATGGTTGAGTCAGAAGCGGATCTGTTAAGCGAAGAGCAAATGCTGGGTGCCGTTGTTTTTGGTCATGATCAACAACAAATCGTGATTCAAGAAATCAATGAGCTAGTTAAAGAAGCAGGTAAAGAAAAATGGGATTGGCAACCAGAGCCAGTTAACCAAGCTTTACGTGATAAAGTTGCAGCGCTGGCTGAAAGCCGTATGGGTGATGCTTATCGTATCACTGAAAAACAAGAGCGTTATGAGCAAGTTGACCTGATCAAAGAAGAAGTCACAGCAGCAATCGTGGCTGAAGATGAAAATGTCGACGTAGCTGAAGTTGCTGACATTCTAGCGAACCTAGAAAACAAGTTGTTCGTAGCCGTGTCATTCGTGGTGAGCCACGTATTGATGGTCGTGAAAAAGACATGGTTCGTGCGCTGGATGTACGCACTAGCGTTCTGCCACGTACTCACGGTTCTGCGCTATTTACCCGTGGTGAAACTCAGGCATTAGTCACTGCAACACTGGGTACTGAACGTGATGCACAGGTTATTGACCAGTTAATGGGCGAATATACTGATCGCTTCTTGTTCCACTATAACTTCCCTCCATACTCTGTTGGTGAAACAGGTATGGTTGGTTCGCCTAAGCGTCGTGAAATTGGTCATGGTCGTTTAGCGAAACGCGGTGTGATGGCGGTCATGCCTGATCATGCTGATTTCCCATACACTGTTCGTGTTGTATCTGAAATCACTGAATCAAACGGTTCATCATCAATGGCGTCGGTTTGTGGTGCTTCTTTAGCACTGATGGATGCAGGTGTACCAATTAAAGCAGCGGTTGCTGGTATTGCTATGGGTCTGGTTAAAGAAGGCGATGATTTCGTCGTACTTTCTGACATCCTTGGTGATGAAGACCATTTAGGCGATATGGACTTTAAAGTCGCAGGTAGCCGTGATGGTATCAGCGCACTGCAAATGGATATTAAAATCGAAGGTATTACTCGCGAAATCATGCAAGTTGCATTGAACCAAGCAAAAGGTGCTCGTCTGCACATCCTAGGTACAATGGAACAAGCGATTAACAGCCCTCGTGATGATATTTCTGAATTTGCACCACGTATTCACACTATCCGCATTAATCCAGATAAGATTAAAGATGTTATCGGTAAAGGTGGTTCGGTTATCCGTGCGCTGACAGAAGAAACTGGCACTACAATCGAAATTGAAGATGATGGTACAGTGAAAATTGCTGCAACTGATGGCTTGAAAGCAAAAGAAGCTATCCGTCGTATCGAAGAAATTACTGCTGAAGTCGAAGTCGGCCGTGTTTACCAAGGTAAAGTTACTCGTATCGTTGACTTTGGTGCGTTCGTTGCTATCGGTGGTGGTAAAGAAGGCTTAGTGCATATTTCTCAAATCGCCGATAAGCGTGTTGAGAAAGTGACTGACTATCTGCAAATGGGTCAAGAAGTTCCTGTTAAGGTGTTGGAAATCGACCGTCAAGGCCGTATCCGCCTAAGCATGAAAGAAGCTGTTGCGACTGAAGAAACTCCAGCACAGCAGCAGGACTCAGCAGAATAGGCTGAATCTAAGCAGCGCCCTATAAGTTAGGGCGCATAGCCGTAATTTGCTGAAATAGTGGTAATGTAAGGGCGGAGTATGCTGAATAGTATCTGTCTTCGGTTTAGGGGCTTAAGCACGTTTACTCGTGTGGTCTCTGCGCTTATCTTTTTTGTGCTCATTGGATGCAGCAGTAAAGATTGGCGTAAAAACGAGGTATTTGCTGTTCCTCTGCAACCTTCATTACAACAAGAAGTAATATTGGCTCGTATGGAACAAATCCTTGCGAGCCGATCTTTAACCGATGACGAATACGCTCAGCTTTTATATGAGCGCGGAGTGTTGTATGATAGTCTCGGTTTGAGGGCGTTAGCGCGCAATGATTTTTCAACGGCGTTAGCGATTCGCCCTGATATTCCTGAAATTTTTAACTTTTTAGGAATATATTTTACGCAGGCTGGCAACTATGATGCCGCCTATGAAGCGTTTGATTCTGTATTAGAGCTTGATCCAACTTACACTTTCGCGCGTATGAACCGCGGCATCGCATTATATTACGGTGGTCGGTACAAACTAGCGCAAGATGATCTGCTGGCGTATTATCAGATAGATCCAAATGATCCTTTTCGCACGCTATGGCTTTATCTCGTTGAGAAAGACATAGACCCGCGAGTGGCGCAAGATAATCTTGCAGCTCGTTATGACCGTGCGGAGAAAGGGCTATGGGGCTGGAATATCGTAGAGTTTTACCTTGGCAAAATCAGTGAAAACACATTGATGGAGCGCTTGAAAGAAACTTCTACGGATAACACTTCGCTCGCTGAGCATCTCAGTGAAACTAACTTCTATTTAGGTAAGCATTACCTAAGTCTGGGGGATAAGGATAGCGCAACTGCGTTATTCAAACTGACGGTGGCTAACAACGCTCATAGCTTTGTTGAACACCGCTATGCATTGTTGGAATTGGCGCTGTTAGGCCAAGAACAAGACGACCTTTTAGAATCGGGCCAGCAATAGCTGACGAACATTTCATCACTATTTTTTGAGTCATCATCCTTCGGGGTGACGGCCTATTTGTTCGTTTAATAACACAATTTGAGCCAGTTCACATTTTAAATGAAAATGACCGAAATGATTTTTCGCACGGTTATGTAAACTGGCCGCCATTAAGTATGAGGCACCTTTACATGACCACCGAGACTGATATCTCTTTCGCTGATTTAGGTTTATCAGCGTCTATTTTGACTGCACTAAACGACCTGGGATATGAAAAACCTTCTCCGATCCAAAAACAATGTATTCCATTGTTAATGGACGGTAATGATGTGTTGGGTATGGCACAGACGGGGAGTGGTAAAACCGCAGCCTTTAGTTTGCCGCTACTGCACAACATTGATCCAGATTTAAAAGCTCCGCAAATTCTAGTCCTAGCCCCAACACGTGAGTTGGCGGTTCAGGTTGCTGAAGCGATGGGCGATTTTTCTAAACACATGAGCCGTGTTAACGTGGTGGCCCTATATGGTGGTCAGCGTTACGACGTGCAATTGCGTGCTTTGCGCCAAGGGCCACAAGTTGTTGTGGGAACGCCTGGGCGTCTGCTTGATCATCTGAAACGCGGTACATTAGACCTGTCTAAATTGAAAGGCTTAGTACTGGATGAAGCTGATGAAATGCTGCGTATGGGCTTTATTGAAGATGTTGAAAACATCATGAGCCAAATTCCAGCAGAGCATCAAACAGCGCTGTTTTCAGCGACGATGCCAGAACCAATTCGTCGTATAACACGCCGTTTCATGAAAGAGCCTAAAGAAATTCGTATTCAGGCTAGCATTACAACACGTCCAGATATTGCTCAAAGCTATTGGACTGTTTACGGCATGCGCAAAAATGAGGCTCTGGTTCGTTTCTTAGAAGCCGAAGATTTTGACGCAGCAATTATTTTTGTTCGTACAAAGAATGCAACGCTGGAAGTGGCAGAAGCGCTTGAGCGCAACGGTTATAACAGTGCTGCATTGAACGGTGATATGAACCAAGCGCTACGTGAACAAACGCTAGAACGTTTAAAAGACGGTCGTTTGGATATTTTGATCGCCACTGACGTTGCTGCTCGTGGTCTTGATGTTGACCGTATTAGCTTAGTCGTTAACTATGACATCCCAATGGATGCAGAGTCTTATGTTCACCGTATCGGTCGTACTGGCCGTGCAGGGCGTGCTGGCCGTGCACTCTTGTTCGTAGAGAACCGTGAGCGTCGTTTGCTGCGTAACGTTGAACGCACCATGAAGCTAACGATCCCTGAAGTTGAACTGCCAGATTCACAATTGCTAAGTGAACGTCGTCAGGCGAAATTTGCTGAAAAAATCCAACAGCAATTTGAAAGCAGTGACTTAGACCAATACCGCGCGCTGTTAAAGAAACTGTCACCGTCAGAAGATGTTGATATGGAAACATTGGCCGCCGCGTTGCTAAAAATGGCTCAAGGTGAGCGTGCACTTATTCTGCCACCAGATGCACCGCGTCGCCCACGTCGTGAATTCAATGACCGTGATGATCGCCGTCGTGATCGTAATGGCAATGGCTTTGACCGTGCAGAGCGTGGTGATCGTAGTGGTCGTCGTGAGCGCCGTGATGTTGGCGATATGGAAATGTATCGCATCGAAGTCGGCCGTGATGATGGCGTAGAAGTGCGTCACATTGTAGGGGCGATTGCCAATGAAGCGGATATTAGCAGCCGTTATATTGGTAATATCAAGCTGTTTGGCTCTCACTCAACGATTTGAGCTACCAAAAGGCATGCCAACCGAAGTGTTAACTCACTTAAGCCGTGCACGCATTTTGAATAAACCAATGCAAATGCAATTAATTGGTGATGCACAGCCGTTTGAACGTCGTGAGCGTCGTGGTGGTTCACGCCGTGACGGTGGCTTTAATGGTGAGCGTCGCAACGACCGTGGAGGGTGGCAATCGTCGTGGGTGGCCATCGTGGTAACGGACGTGGTCGTAATGAAGATCACAACTCGGCAGCTCCGCGCCGCCGTAGCACCAGCCATAATGCTTAATTACACACATTTACCGAGTGTTTCTATTTAGGAAGCACGACTTAAATTGTGAAAAAACCGCTTCAAATTAATGGAGCGGTTTTTTTATGTTGTTCTAACACGACAGGTAATAACACTATTTATTATCTAATAATTCTTCCGCTTGCCTTTGTGGCATGGGTAATTCGTCATGGCTGACAATCACTTTTTTCAGTTTATGATTAAACGCCGTAACGGTAATTTCTTCTAATAACCTGACTTCAACGGGGCTTTAGTCCACCTTCATTTTTTTCTAAGGCTTGGATAACAATGCGGTGATGAGGGGTTAAAGGAAGGCGAATACTGAGTTTCATTGCATCAATAAGCTGTATTAGGAGGCTTTGGGCGACGTAGAAATCTCCGACAATTAACCGAGAAGATGAGAACTCCCCTTCGGCGGTGTACTCCTCATGGGTCTTTAGGTTTTTTAAAGTCATTGAGTTAGTGCGAAGTTGTAAATAGAAGTCCGCCATGTGTGATCTCCTTATAAACTCGTTATCCGCCAAGTTGCAGTATGTTGACTTGTCGCCTAGCGACAACGCAAATTATTTAGAGTCAGTATGGCACATTAAATGATCCCCAGCGCTTCTTTTAGTGGTTTTAAGTAACGACGGCTGACAGGAATATGTTCGCCCGACCTTAAAACGAGCTCTGCTTGCCCATTGTCACCAAACAAAATCTCACTTAATTCTGTCATGTTCACCAAATACTGGCGATGGCAACGGACCAAAGGTGTGCGTAACTCTAGCGTTCTCAGTGTCAGTTCGGTGAAGCCCTCTTGACCTTGGCGTGCTCATCACATAAACACCGCTCATCCGCGAGGTCACATACTGCACTTCGTCCAACTTCATCAGCCAAATACGACTGTGACCAGTACAAGGAATAAATTTGAGTGGTTCATGGTCACTTAGGATCTCGAGATCTTGTTTTTGCTTGCCTTGGCGTAGACGGGTTAGTGTTTTATTTAGCCTTTCACTCTCTAATGGTTTTAATAAGTAATCAAAAGCATGTTCTTCAAAGGCCTGTATGGCAAATTCATTAAATGCAGTTAGAAAGACAATATAAGGCCTATCTTCAGGGTCGAGCATGCGTACCATTTCAAGACCCGTAATACGTGGCATCTGAATATCAAGAAACACGACATCGGGCTTCTTTTTATGGATAACACTGATCGCCTCAATGGCATTGGCACACTCATCCATAATTTCAATATCATCATGCTCTTCCAACAAACAGCGTACATTTTCCCGCGCAAGTGGTTCATCATCAACAATCAATACATTCATAGAAATTTAATCATTTTATTCTGTTAGCCTATAAGGCAGACGTAATTGCACTCGCGTAAACTGTTCAGGTTCATATTCCACGCTAACGCCATATTGTTCGCCATATTTTAGGCGTAGACGCTTATCAACTAGGCTCATGCCTAATCCATCGTTCTGAGCTGTGGGTTGATAAAGACCTGCATTATCTTCTATCTCAATATAAACCTGTTCACAGCGTATATAACTTCTAATTGTAATATATCCAGTGTCTAATAACTGTGAGGTGCCGTGTTTAATTGCATTTTCAACGATCGGTTGTAGGGAAAAGGCAGGTAACTCTACTTGTCTTAATGCTTCAGGGATATCCAGCTCTATCTGTAATTTCTCACAAAAGCGTGCTTTCTCAATTTGTAAGTAACCATTTACATGCTCTAACTCTTCGCCAAGCGTTGCATTTTGTTCCGGACGCTTAAGGTTATTACGAAAGAAGGTGGAAATATATTGCACTAGCTGACCCGCTTGTTGGCTGTCTCTGCGAATAACGGCTTGTAGCGTATTGAGGACATTAAATAAGAAGTGAGGGTTTACTTGTGCGTGAAGTAGCTTCACTTCGGATTGTAGTAATGATTGTTTATTGCGTTCATATTGCCCTGCAAGGATTTGTGCCGAAAATAGACTCGCAATGCCTTCACCCAATGTACGGTTGATAGAGCTAAATAAACGGTTTTTGGCCTCATACAGTTTAATTGTACCAATAACGCGTTCGTTCTCTCCCCTAAGTGGGATCACCAGTGCAGAGCCGAGCTTACATGTTGGGCTTAACGAACATTTATAGGGGGTTTCATTACCATCGGCATACACCACCTCGTTATTATCAATTGCTCGGCGCGATTGTTCAGAAGCTATGGGGGTTCCGGGGCAATGGTGATCGGCTCCTATCCCAATAAAAGCTAATATTTTTTCTCTATCGGTGATGGCGACCGCACCAATTTCTAGCTCTTGATAGATAATTTTAGCCACTTTCATACTGTTATCGGTATTGAACCCTTTACGTAAAATACCATCTGTGCAGAGGGCTATTTTTAGGGCCTGTGCGGAGAATGCGGTTGTGTATTTTTCTACGATAGCGCGGCGATCGAGTAAAATCCGAATAAACATCGCGGCACCAATCGTGTTGGCAATGACCATCGGGGCGGCAATACTTTTGACCAGTTCCAGTGCTTCGCCGAAAGGGCGGGCAAGTAATAGGATGATCAGCATCTGAATAATTTCGGCCACAAAGGTAACGCAACTGGCGGTGAGAGGATTAAATATTTTATTGATCTGACCGCGTTTCATATAGTAGCGGTGGACTAAGCCACCAATTAGCCCTTCCACGATGGTGGAGACCATACAACTGAAGGCGGTCATGCCGCCGAGTGAGTAACGGTGTAATCCTCCCGTGAAGCCAACAGCAAACCCAACCGCGGGGCCACCAAGTAATCCACCAAGGACAGAGCCAATGGCGCGTGTATTTGCTATTGAGTCGTTAATGTGTAACCCAAAATAGGTTCCCATGATGCAGAAAACCGAGAAAATGAGATAGCACATCACTTTATGGGGTAAGCGAATGGTCACTTTTAATAATGGAATAACAAGGGGGTTTTACTGAGCGCCCATGCAATGACCAAATAAACGCACATCTGCTGTAGTAGCAGCAGAATGAGATCAAACTCGTACATAAAGGTTTCCAGTTGGTGGCGTCTTAACAGGGCAATTGTAACGTAAGCGGCTGATTTGATAATAGCGATTTGGTCAAAGTTAACTTTTCTTTATTTGACATAAGGGGCAAGTCACTTCAATATTATATATCCCCCTTCTATTTGTGACCTTGCGCACAAATTTATTAACGCTGTATCGGCAATTACTGCGATAATTTTATAGCCATAGTTTCCTCCGTGATTATTTAGGGTTTTACTAATAATGAAAAAAAGAACAATAGCACTGATTTTGTTGATGCTGATTTTGATAGCGGCGGCGGCACTTTTCCATTCTCACAATCAATTTTTGCTATTACAAGGTGAAGTTGATGCACCCGAAGTCATGGTCACATCTAAGGCTAAAGGTCGTGTTATTGAGCGTCATGTTGAGCGTGGGGATGATGTTAAAAAGGGGCAGTTATTATTGACCTTAGAAAGCCCTGAGCTAACAGCGCAATACGCTGCCTTGAAAGCCGCAAGAGATCAAGCAAAGGCGCAGTTAGCACAATCGCTCCATGGCACTCGCGAAGAGACGATCCGTCACCTGCAAGCCTCATTGGCACAAGCCAATTCACAATACCAAAATGCGTCTCGTGAATACCAACGCTTAAGTAATTTATCGGCTAAAGGCTATGTTTCAGCCAATGAGCTTGATAATGCGCGTAAAGCGAAAGAAGTTGCTTTTCAGCAAGTTCAAGGGGCAAAAGCGCAGCTTGAAGAAGCTAAGAATGGTGATCGCATTGAATTGCGTCAAAAATATGAGGCGGCGCTGAATGAAGCTGAACAAAAACTCGCGGAGCTTCAAGTCCAATTAGATGATTTACAAGTGAAAGCGCCAGTGGATGGGGAAATCGGTCCAATTCCCGCAGAAGTAGGGGAAATTTTCAATGCGGGCAGCCCGCTTTTGACCATGGTGCGTATACCGCAGTCTTATTTTATCTATAACTTACGTGAAGACATTCTTGTCGATGTGAAAAAAGGCGATAGAGTTCAGCTTGATGTGCCTGCATTAGGCGATAAAAAAATCGAAGCTGAGGTGCGTTATATTGCGCCAAAAGGGGATTACGCAACAAAAAGGGCAACACGTGCAACAGGGGATTTTGACTTGAAAACCTTTGAGGTTCGTTTGTATCCAGTAGAGCCTGTTGACGGCTTAAGGCCTGGAATGAGCGTGCTATGGCGCTGGGATAAATAAAAGGCGCGAGTATGAGATTAAAATTCGCTTGGCATGGTTTTGAGCATGCATTCAGTCGAGAAACACAAGCCGCTATTCGTAGTCCGGTTTTTCACTGGTTAAGCTGGTTGTTTCCATTAATGTTATTCACGTTAGTTAGTGCTAACTTCTCAGAAGGAACGTTGATGGATTTGCCTGTTTCGGTGGTGGATAATGACAGAAGCCCCGTTTCCCGACAAATTATCCGGGATCTCAATGCTGGACCCCATGCTGACGTTAAAGCGATTGATAATAATCTTAATACATCGTTAAAACGATTAGCCAGTGCACAGGATTATGCGCTGCTGTACGTGCCGACTAATTTTGAGGCCGATGCATTACGGGGGCGTCAACCTGAGCTACGCATGTACTATAACGCGCTGTTTTATGCGTCAGGGAGCTATGCAATCCAAGATTTTAGTGGGCTGGTGGCTGAGCTAAATGCCAAATATCGAACTCAGTTGGCAGGTTCGATGGGGAAAGCATTACCACCGCTCGCTCAAGTGACCCTCTCTTATGACAGTTTATTTAACCCTAGTGGTAGTTATATTTATTATCAGCAATTTGCGGCTACCATTCATATGCTACAACTGTTTGTGGTGACCTGTACGATTTACACATTATCACGTAGTTCTATCTTACAAAGCGTGAAGCCTTTCGGTATGGCGGTCTTAGGGAAAATGGCTCCTTATACGCTATTTTTTACGACACTGTTAGTGGTTGAACTTGCGGCTTTGGTCAGTATTTTTGATGCTAAGGTTGTGGGGAATCCCCTCTATATGATAATGGTGGGCTTTTTCTATGTAATAGCGGCACAAAGTATCGGGCTATTGTTATTTAGCTTTACTTCAAGTGCGATTATGGCTTACAGCTTGATAGGGATGCTAGTGAGTATTGCACTCGCTTTCTCCGGTATGGCTGTACCGGAATTATCCATGATTTTACCAGCGCAGATTATTTCCAATATCGAGCCATTAACTCATACACTCAATGCGATGTTTGATATTTTCCTACGTGAGATCTCATTTAAACGTATTGTGGAAGTGTGTCTATTTTTGCTGATTTATCCAATAGTGACGGCATTTTTGATCCGTAAGCGCTTGCCGAAACGTATTGCGGCACAAGGAGGGGAGCTGTAATGCAAATGTATTTTGCGACTTTCCGTAAGGTGCTGATTGGCATGTTAGATAAGCCAATGTGGTTATTATTGATCGTTTCACTGTGTGTGATGAGTTTGGTGTATGCGAAACCCGTCTTGTGGGATCTGCCTGTTGCAGTCATCGATCAGGATCATAGTGTGGCAAGTCGGGCACTTATCCGCGATTTGGATGCGGCGCCTAAAGTTAAATTACACAGCTATGACAATTTGGAACAAGCTCGTAAGGATATGATTAATCGGCAGCTTTTTGCCATTATTATTATCCCGACAGACTTTGAAAAATTCCTGCTAAATGGGAAAAATATCACTATCCCCGTTTATGGTGATGCGACAAACCGTTTAGCAAGTGGTCAGATCCAGCAAGAGCTAATGAGTGCGTATCAAACGTTATTAAATAGCTATAACACCCAATTACTCATCAACTCAGGATTTAGTCAAGAGCAAGCGAACGTCATTATTACGCCAATACGTAGTTTAACAGAGCCGTTATATAACCCGGGTGTAAGCTTTGCCGCGATTGTGTTTCCTGGGTTGTTAGTGATGTTGTTACAACACTCCTTGCTGATTGCTTGTGTTCGCGTGAGTATTGCTATCCGCGGTACACCGAAAGGTAAACCACCATTAGCGGTGTATTTGGGGGCGCTATCGGCCTTGATACCGATCTGGCTATTTTTATCGACCGTCTTTTTTGCATTATGGCCGTGGATCTTAGGCTATCGTCAAGAGGCGCCATTGTATCAATTGTGGATGCTCACTTTTCCCTTCTTGCTTGCCGTAATTGGGTTAGGGAAGTTGGTCACTGAGTGTTTGCGTAGTGTCGAGATGATTTATCTGACATTAGCGTTTATTACAACACCTGTCTTTTACATGTCCGGTACGATATGGCCCTTACAAGCCATGCCTGAATGGGTACGAATGATTGCTTCGGCTTTACCATCAACATGGGCAACGAGTGCCATGGCGGGTATCAATCAAATGGGGCTACCTTTTAGTGGCGTCTTGATGGATATTGTGATGATGTTAGTGCTCGGTGTGATTTATACCGTAATTGGTGTCTTAATTGGCATGTTGCGTGATGGTGAATTACGTCAGATTTCTCATATTATTCATCGTTGGCGTAAACAACATCATAATTAATATTATTCTTCTGGCGTGTTTGATTGTCAGAAAATAAAAAAAGATTGCAGTTGGTGGTAGCCAGCTGCAACACCACTAATCATTTTGCTCTCAATATTATTATCTTTATCTGTTTGGTATTCTTACTTAAATATAAGTATTTTTAACATTAGATAAGAAAAATCCATTATTGGTTTATTCGTGACAGAATTGTCATCATCAATTAATCGTTTAGACCTCATGCAGTTATTCTATTATTAATAAAGCGACTTATTTGATACTACTACTCTATCATGCTCAGCAAAAAATGAATCATTAGATCATAGTCTCTAGATAAAAGTAAAATGCACTGAATTATTTATAATCTCTTTATTTTTGAAAAAGGTTAAGCTACATTTATTCCTTTTTCACGGAAATATAATTTCATGGATTTTACAGCTATACTTTCTGCTCTACTCTCCTTTATTAGTTATTTTGCAATTGGTGCTGTTATGGTACTTGCATTCCTCTTTATTTATACACGTATATCGCGTCATAATGAATGGGTATTAATTAAACAGAATAATACCGCCGCTGGCCTTGCATTTATTGGTGCGATGCTAGGTTATATCACTCCGTTGTCGAGTGCGATTTCTCATTCTATTAGTATTCTTGACTGTATAATATGGGGTGTTATTGCATTATTAGTTCAATTGCTTGTTCTTGGCGCAACAAAAATCTATATGCCAAAAATCAGTGAAAAAATAGAGCAAAATAATATATCCGCAGGCCTCTTTTTAGGTGGAACATCACTTGGATTTGGTATTTTGAATGCAGTAAGCATGAGCTATTAATGAATAATGATGTTCTATGAAAAATAAAAATAAAATCAAAAGAAAACAGCGTAAGTATAATAAGGCTCAAGAGGGGCCTGAATTAAAGCGTATTTGGCCTTGATGTAAAAGATGAACCACGCAAAGGCGCTAATATACTTACGTTGGCAATTATGGGAGGAGCCGTTTTTTTGGGGTTACGCAGTTGCAGTGACGAATCACCAACACCCAAAAATAACGATTTTCAAGGGGCTTAATGATTGTGAGCTTGCAGGTTATAGCAACTCTTTTTGTAAACAAAAACAAGAAGAAGCACAACAAGAATTGAATAGAAGCATGGCGATTTACAATCGATTAGTTGATTGTGAATATCATTATGGGAAAGATAACTGTGTTTTAGTTCATCGTGCCCTTAATATAAGAGAATATCAGCAATGCTTATTACAATCAAAGCCAGAATATTGCGATAGCATTACAGCGTGATGTTTATGGCCCCAAATTGGCTGGTTTTGCGCTTAATGAATTTCCGCAGCCAGCAAGTAGTCGTCATACAACCAGCTCTTACTCAGGCTCTCATTACTATTTTTCACGAGTTCGTCCATTTTATCGCGCTAAAAATGAACCGAATATTTATCATGAGCTAGGTTCATCCGATAAATGGGTTGCTGATGGTTCGAATAGGCTAAAGCCTGCGAAATATAGTAATAATTCGACTAAAACAAACATCAAGAGGGGGCTTTGGGCATAAATCGGGAGTAGAGGTGGTTAATTATGTTACGAATACCTGTAAAGCCACGCGAAGATTTAGTGCGAATTACGCAAGATTATGGTTTTGACTTCCATATTATCGACAATGAAATTTATTGGGATGAATCGCATGCTTATTGTTTTACATTAGCGCAAATTGAATCTGGCATCGAAGACCCAACCGAAGAGTTGCACCAAATGTGCTTAGAAGTAGTCAATTCTGCTATCAATGATGAACGTATTTTAGAAGCATTAGCCATACCTGAATTATATTGGGATGCGATTGCAAATAGTTGGCGAAATAATAAATCATCACTGTATGGGCGAATGGATTTTTCATGGAAATGGATATCAGCCTGCAAAGTTGCTGGAATATAATGCAGATACCCCGACATCACTTTATGAATCGGCATTTTTTCAATGGCAATGGTTATCTGACATGACAGATAGAGGTATGCTTCCTGCAAATGCCGATCAATTTAATTCGATACAGGAAAAAGCTTATCCAGCGTTTTTTATTGTGGCGCAATGAGCACCCTTTTTATTTTTGTTGCTGTGAAGGCTCCATTGAAGATAGAGGAACTGTTTTATATTTGGAAGATTGTGCGCGTCAAGCAGGGCTACAGACACAATTTATTTATGTGGAAGACATCGGATTAGGTTTAGGTGGTGTTTTTACGGATTTACAAGATCAAATTATTCACCAAGGCTTTAAATTATATCCATATGAATGGATGTTCCAAGATGATTATGGTCCGGTACTACGTAGTGAACGAACAGAATGGGTAGAACCTTTATGGAAATCCATTTTAAGTAATAAAGGACTATTACCGTTATTATGGCGTTTTTTTCCTAATCACCCTAACTTACTTCCTGCCTATTTTGCGGATGAGCAGAGCGATATTGTGGGAAAATTAAAACAGGATATGGGGAAAGCGTGGCAAGGGTTTACGACAAAGCCATTATTTTCACGTGAAGGCGCTAATGTTTCATTATTTTTTTAATAATGAGCAAGAAGTGATCACGCAAGAATTAGGGATGTATGCTCATGAGCCTAGAATTTATCAGGCGAGTGCTTTTTTGCCTAAATTCGGTAATGACTACACTTTAATTGGGAGCTGGGTGGTGGGGGATGCCCCAGCAGGGATAGGTATACGTGAAGATAACTCTTTAATCACAAAAGATACTTCTAGGTTTGTTCCTCACTATATTATGAATGAGTGAGTGTGAGGTAATGCTGTGAACCGTGCAATTTATTCATTTTTCAAAAAATAAAATCAATGAGATGCTTTAGGATGAATACACAGCGGGAAGCTGTGTGTTTGCTCCCGCTTTTTATCCAATGGCGCTGATTGATATTGCGGCTAAGGCAGCATTTTTAATCCTGCCACTTGCCTCCAATAACCATTACAACTCTTGTCATTGATGACCAGTGGCGCTTCTCCGGTTTGATTCGCTTTAAATTGCGCCAATATGTCTAGAGACTCAATGTTCTCCGGCGAAAATACGTACAATATCAACCAAATCAATCATAGATGTTTGCTCATTACCTAGGTTGTAGCAATAGCCACTTTGTGTCTGTAACCCGTTGAGAGTAAACACTTGCTGTTGTTCTTGAGAGAACACCTTTCGCCCCTGAGGATAGTGAATGCAGCAAGTTTCACAATCATCTTTGGCACGATTTTCTGAGCGGGCAGTAAAACAGCGAGCAGAGTAGGCCAGCGGTAAATGACCATAACTCATCACTTCTACTTCAAATTTGCCACGTATCCCCAATTCATCGCATTGATTGAGTAAATTGATCAACCAGTCACGAGAAAGCTCTACAGGCATACACCAACGCTGCATGCCTTGGCGTAATAATATATTGAGGGTCTGTGCGTTATAACAATTCAAACCATGACCAGCAATAAAAGGAAGATGGCGCTCAGTGAGCATATTGACGACACCAAAGTCATGGGCTTCAACCAAAAAATCGCCATTATCAACGAGTTTACTTATTTCTTTAAGTTCGGAAGGTGCCTGCAATAGCGCTAATGTACTTAAGATAATCTGCTTGCCACTTAGCGCTAGCGTTTTTGCTAATTCAATCCAATCAGCCGGTTTCATTTCACGGCGCTTGCTACAAACCGTCTCACCAAGATAAATAATATCGGCTTCACTTTGTGCTGCTTGCTGATAAAAATCATATAGCTCTTGTTTAGGCCAGTAATAAAGAACTGACCCTAATGCATACTTCATCATCTATTCCTTATTATTGCCATTTACGATGATAAGCGCCTAATGTGGTTTGGCTGCCTTCAGAAAGCCCACCCAGTACTTTTATCCATTGTGGATCTGCAATAAATTGCTCTGGGTTTGCATGATATGTATCGATAGCTTTTCGCCAGATGCGTGTCACTTCGGTGACGTAAGCAGGGCTGCGCTGGCGGCCTTCAATTTTGACCGAGGCGATATTCGCCGCCATTAGATCTGGTAGTAATTCGATGGTATTGAGGCTAGTTGGCTCTTCGAGTACATGGTATCGATGCTCATCCACCAAATAACGCCCTTTACAGAGAGTGGGGTAGCCTGCATTTTCATGACTTTGGTAGCGATCAATAAGCACTTCATTTAAACGTGACTCCATGCCATGAGGCGTTTGTTGCCAACGAACGAAACGCGCGGGCGAGCATGCCCCAACAGTATTGGGGGATTCACCCGTTAAATAGGAAGAGAGATAGCAGCGTCCTTCCGCCATAATACATAGGCTACCAAAAGCAAAGACTTCTAAGGGAACAGGGCTACTTTTAGCGAGTTGTTTGACTTGATGAATAGATAGAACCCGAGGCAGTACAATCCGATGAACATTAAAATTGCGGGCATAAAAGCGAATCGCTTCGGTGTTGGTTGCTGAAGCTTGAACGGAGACATGACGTTCAATATGAGGGTATCGGTGTGCAGCATACTCAAGCATCGCGAGATCGGCAAGGATCAGGGCATCAGCCCCTAGCGAAGCCGCAAGATCGACCGAATCTTTCCAACGTTGAAAGCCATCTGGGTGAGCAAATGTATTGATAGCAATATGAAGTTTACGCTGGATGTTGATGTATGTAGCGCTCTGCTTCTTGCAATTTTTTTTCAGTAAAGTTGAGTCCAGCAAAATGGCGTGCGTTAGTATCATTTTTCAAGCCAATATAAACCGCATCGGCACCGTTATCGACAGCGGCTTTAAGGGCCGGTAAGTTGCCTGCTGGGCAGAGTAATTCCATGGTATCTGTTCCAGTTTAAATTTTCGACAACTTAGCATTCTAGTCAACTCATGCGATGTAAATTTTGATTTAAGGCATTGAATTGGCTGTTGGCTATCTGTTTTTGTGGCTTATGAGGTCATGACTCCATGAGCTTTTTGGCATAATAAAAAATAAATGCTGGCGAGAAGTGTAAACCTTGATATAGGATCAAGTGAGTATTTATTTTCTCTGGCATGATATGACTATTCTATTATTGAGTATGTCGATATAAATGCCTGTTCTAATACTGATTTGCTACCGAGAGGCCGTAGCTGATGCTGGGGTGTGTATTTAACGGGCAGGCAATTGATACGGGAGTCAGTGCTGTGTTAGCTAAAATTCGTTCTCAACTTATTTCAAAAGGGCCTTCATTATTGAAGTTACCTTTAAAAGTGACCCCATTTGCAGTGCAGCGTCAAGTACTTGAGCAGTTACTGAGCTGGCAGTTTCGTGAATCGGTCAAAGAAGGGGAATTGGATTTTCTCGAAGGGAAATGGCTGAAAGTTGAAGTCAGTGACCTTGATTTAGTCTGGTTCATTAGTTTGCAAAATGGCATGTTAATTGTGCGTAATCAAGAGCAAGCCGATGTCAGTGTCTGTGCTACAGCCAATGACTTGATCCTTATCGCGGCGCGTAAAGAAGATCCTGATACGCTGTTTTTTCAGCGCCGTTTGGTCATTGAAGGTGACACCGAATTAGGGCTGTATGTAAAAAACCTTATGGATGCTTTTGAGCTAGACAATATGCCGACACCCCTGCGTTTTGCATTACTACAATTGGCCGACTTGATTAAAACGACTCAACAAAATGAGGACACAGAGCATAAAGGCTCCGTGGTTGCCTCATGCTAATTCGTGTTGAAATTCCTGTCGATGCTATGGGGATCGATAAGTTACTGCGTGACACTTTCCCGACGGAAGCAGAAGCCGATCTGGTACAAAAGCTACGAGAAGACGGCTTATTGACTCTGGGTGTTGTTGCCACGAATGACAACGGCGAAGTGATCGGTTATGTCGGCTTTACACCTGTCGATGTCAACAATGAAGACGTTCAATGGGTTGGCCTTGCACCGCTTGCAGTGAGTAAAGCGCACCAAAAACAAGGCATTGGTGGGCAACTTATTTATGAAGGGCTAGATAGTCTTAATGAGTTTGGCTATGGTGCGGTTGTGGTATTAGGGAGATAGCAACTATTACCGCCGTTTTGGCTTTGAACCTGCCTCAAAATATGAAGTTTTCAGCCAGTGGCCTGAATTGCAAGAGCATTTTATGATTTGCGGGCTAGAAAATGGCAGCTTGAGTGACCACAAAGGGCGGGTGACTTACTCTTCACACTTTGATGTATTCTGATGCATTAAGTAATCAAGGATATTAATGGGCTGGTCAATAACCAGCCTTTCTTTGGCGGCTTTACTCAGTTGTTTTATCTGATATTCCAATCTTGACGCGGTAGCGCGATCCCCGGCTAAACAATCAAATACTAGCGTGAGCGGCATTTTCCCCTTCAACGCTTTTGCGCCTTTTCCCTCTTTATGTTGGGTAAAGCGGCGCGAGACATCTGTGGTGATCCCACAATATAACCTGTTATTTTTATCTCTAATTAGGTAAATGTACCAGTTTTTCTGCGTAGACATTTTATTTTGTTGCCCTATTTTTGACTTTCTGTGCTGAAATTTAAGGGGAAATAATTCATAAATAGACTAAAAATCTCGCGAACAAGGATAGCCATAACTTATTAAATTATAAATAAAAAATGACACATTAAAGTCATAAATTTGTAACCTAAAGCGTGGTTTTGATTCAAAATATTTGAACTATAACAGCAAAATTAGCTAATTTTCATCGTAACTAAAAGAGCATAATATGATCCATATCACAGGGGGAGAACAAAAATCCCTGATAAAAATGAATATACAATGAGGAAAACATTATGAAAAAATCAACATTAGTCGCTGCAACTTTGGCTTTAAGTGCTATTTCATTTGGTTCAATGGCTGCTGAAGAAGTTCAACATTCTAGCCAACCAGCTGCGGGTTATGTTTCTGTATCAGGTGCTGTTAGTGTTAATGACCTGACTGAAAAGTTAGCCAAAAAAGCTGATGAAGCTGGTGCAACTTCATTCCGTGTTATCTCAGCTGGCGGTGAAAACTCAATGAATGGTGTTGCTGCAATCTATAAATAATTTATAGTACCTAGCAAATGTAATACCAAACGTTCAGAACAGCTTAAGCACGCTCAGCGATAGGATGTACATATTCAAAGAGCGTGTTCTGAACGGTCAATATGGGCTTTTTGCTATGAATGATGAACACGCCTTACAACATATCCAACGTTACTTTTCTCGCCAACACGTCTTTTCTCTATTTACTTGCCACGGCAATGATATCTGGCCTGCCAGTTGTTATTATGCATTTGATGCTAAGTCGATGAGTTTATTCTTTATGACCGATCCTGCTTCACGCCATGGCCAACTGATGACTGAAAATCCTCACGTCGCAGGGACTGTCTCTGCCCAAACGAAAGTGGTTAGCCAAATCCAAGGGCTACAATTTATTGGGCAAGTGATAGCGCTGGATGGAAGCTTACTACAGCAAGCCCATCAATTTTATTGTCGTCGCTTCCCTGTGGCATTGACGGCAAAACTGCCTGTATGGCGTTTGCAGTTACAAGAAGTCAAAATGGTCAATAATAAATTGGGTTTTGGCAGCAAGCTCTATTGGTCTAGAAATCGCTAGCGTAATTTATGGATCACTTGATTACTGCTTCCTCGCCAAAGTAACGCGGGGTCATGCAGCGCTTTTACAAATTTCCCATCAACCAGTACATTGATCAAACTCACCACCTTATGTTGCTCGGCGGTCAGTTCGGCAAATTGATAGCCTGTCCATAGCCAAATGTCTTTATCTGGACAAACGGTTTTTACACGTTTAACCAACTGAAAGATCGCTGATAAGTTAGCGGGATGTAGTGGATCCCCGCCGGAAAGGGATAAACCTTGCCGACGGATACGGGTATCTTGTAAATCTTGAATGATCCTATCTTCCATTTCCTGAGTGAATGGAATACCTGAATCGAGGCGCCATGTGCTTTGGTTATAACATCCTCGGCATTGATGAACACATCCTGAGACGAACAGTGTGCAACGCGTGCCTGGACCATTCACGACATCAACAGGGTAATATTGATGATAATTCATACTATTAACCTAACTGCCCATTACCTAGGTGTTTGATACGTCGCTTCACTTCTTCTTGCTTGCCTGCATTAAATGGGCGTGCATCAGGGCTGCCAAGGTAACCACATACTCGGCGGATCACTGAGACACGGTTAGTATCATGGTTACCACAACGAGGGCAAACAAAGCCTTTACTGGTACAGTTAAACTCACCCGTAAATCCACACTCATAACATTCGTCTATGGGCGTATTTGTTCCATAATATGGAACATGCTCATAACTGTAATCCCAAACATCTTCAAGCGCTTTGAGGTTATGCTGCAAATTAGGATACTCGCCATAGCAGATAAAGCCCCCATTTGCGATGGCAGGGTAAGGCTGTTCAAAGTCTATTTTGTCGTATGGGTTCACGCGTTTTTCAACATCAAGATGGAAGCTATTTGTGTAGTAGCCTTTGTTTGTCACACCAGCTATTACGCCAAATTCAGCAGTATCAAGGCGGCAAAAACGATCACATAAGTTTTCACTAGGTGTACTGTACAGGCTAAAACCATAGCCAGTTTCTGCTTTCCACTCATCTGTTGCTTGGCGTAGGCGGTTAACAATCGCGATGGCTTTTTCCCTTAAGTGCTCACTGTCGTAAACATGGTTTTGCGTACCAAATAGTGCATTGATGGTCTCATGTAGCCCGATATAGCCGAGCGAAATTGAGGCTCGACCCTTTTTAAAGATTTCTGCAACGCTATCATCAGCGGCTAATCTTACACCGCAAGCCCCCTCCATATAGAGAATTGGCGCGACACGTGCTTTGACGTTTTCAAGGCGTGCGATCCGTGTCATAAGGGCTTTTTTAGCAATAGATAAACGTGCTTCTAACAGTTGCCAAAATGCGTCTTCATTGCCTTGTGCTTCAATGGCAATGCGAGGCAAATTAAGGCTGATCACCCCTAAATTATTGCGACCATCATGAATTTGTTGCCCCGCTTCTTCGTAGACCCCTAAGAAGCTACGGCAGCCCATGGGTGTTTTAAACGATCCGGTCACTTTAACAACTTGGTCATAATTAAGGATATCGGGGTACATGCGCTTGCTAGCACATTCAAGGGCTAACTGTTTGATATCATAGTTAGGATCACCAAATTGGTGGTTTAATCCTTTTTTAATAGCAAAGACCAATTTAGGGAATACGGCTGTTTTACGATTTTTGCCTAAACCCGCAATACGATTTTTCAAGATGGATTGTTGGATTAAGCGCGCTTCTTTCGAGGTGCCAAGACCAAAACCAAAGGTGACAAAGGGGGTTTGCCCATTCGCGGTATGCAATGTATTGACTTCATATTCTAGGGATTGGAAAGCATCATAGCACTCTTTTTCTGTTTGGCAGTCAGCATAACCTTGAGCATCATTGATCCCCCACGTTTCAGCCGTTTTAAGATGTTTTTCATAGCTGATGCGTACATAAGGAGCCAGAATTTCATCGATGCGATTAATCGTCGTACCACCATAAATATGGCTAGCAACTTGCGCAATGATTTGTGCAGTCACAGCGGTTGCTGTTGAAATTGATTTTGGCGGTTCGATCTCTGCATTGCCCATTTTAAACCCTTGCGTAAGCATGCCTTCAAGATCGATCAACATACAGTTAAACATCGGGAAAAAGGGGGCATAATCAAGATCGTGATAGTGTATTTCTCCTCGTTCATGAGCGATAACGACATCACGAGGCAAAATATGTTGTTTGGCATAGTGCTTAGCCACAATACCAGCAAGTAAATCACGCTGAGTCGGGATCACTTTACTGTCTTTATTGGCATTTTCATTAAGCAGTGAAACGTTGCTTTGTTCGATAAGGCCGCGAATATCATGGGTAAGCTGGCTGCGTTTTTCGCGAGCACTATCCCTATCATGGCGATATTCAATATAGGCTCGAGCGAGGTCTTTATAAGGGCCTGACATTAGTTGATTTTCAACAGCATCTTGGATCTCTCGAATATCGACTTTTTCACGGTTGCCAAGTTGCTCTGTGACCGTTGTAGCAACTTGAAGGCAATAGTCATCATCCTGAATATTCACAGCCGCTGATGCACGTTTTATTGCCTCTTGAATTCTTTGGAAGTCAAAGTTCACTTGGCAACCATCTCGTTTAATCACAACCGTTTTCACTGAAATGCTCCTTGTTGAGTTATCCACAACCTTAAACCTAGCGATAAGTTTCCGCTGCATGTGCGAAGGGAATGTGGATAAAACTGTGAATAAATACTATATGTAGTGTTTGTTTATGTAATTAAAGCACAATATATAGTTTATTGCTCTTTTTTAGCTATCGATAATTTGATCCACAACAAGGAAAAAAATAAATTGTATGAATATCAAAAGCGGAGGAGATGAAAAATAAAAACGCCCCTAATTATTTAGGATGATGGCAACCTTGAGCACGTGATAGGTTTTCGAACAAATGGTTTTTTCCAACAGCGCGATATATCGAACGGTGACCTAAGTTGTGTCATTACTGCAATTGGCAACTTAAATGAGACTCTCCCTATGCCATCATCATTGGATGCATGGAATATCACGCTCCCCCCTGAACTGACTTCTGCTCTTTCCCACGGAAGAAGCCATATTTCCCACTTTTTGCCGTTCAAGAGCTAGCGCATTTCTGACAAGATTTGGCGGGTTATACAGGCAAAGTGGCCACCAAAACTGCGGGCCAAATTATTTTGTTGAGCATTATCAGAGCATAGGCGTGGCTCTGGATATTAATATCCAGTTGATAATCGATTAGTCGTATTGTCGATGGAGGATTTGAGTCGGCGAAGATTTTGAGGATAGAGCTTTGATAAGGGTATTGTTGGCATTTAAAGAGCGCTGATATGCGATGATGAGTAATATTTTTATTTCACTGTTAAAAAACAATAAATTATCATTAAATAAATTTAATAGCGAAAAGTGATAACGCATTTAATGAGTAATTAAGGTGGGTTATATTGTATTTAATGGGTTACACCTATGTTTATTATGGGTGTTCTTAGAGTGTGTCTAAGTTTATGAGTATTTTTTCTATTTTTTAATGGCGCCAAAAAATAAGCAATATTGAGGTTTTTTGTTTTATTATTGAAAAAAATAAAGCTATATCTCTTATAAAAATATCAAAATAATTAAATATGTAACAAAATGAAAATAGTGTTAAATAAAATCAACATACTCTCATTAAGAATAAGACATTGTTTTGGAGATTTATATGGTTTTGATTATCATGATTTATTGTAATCCATTGATATATAGGAACCAAATTAATATTTGGTTATGTCGATGCCATTAATAACAAATATTTAATAGTTATCACCTATCGAAATATGGAGACTTATCGTTAAAAACGTATTTACTCTAAATGGGGTTGGTTCTATATTCGCCATCAATTTATTATTTCAAAAATATCAAAATAATAGTTTTATTTTATGAATTTTTATTTGAGAAACTAAATTTAATATGGCAATAAAATTCATCAAATATAAATATTGAGATTGTTTAAATAAAATAAGTTAGTGTAATTATTTCACGGAATGTTAATAATTAAATGTTAGATGTTTCTCCTATTTTAAGTCGATGAAATCAGTAATTAATATTTTAATTCCGGATACTATGCTCAACATTTTCGGGGAAATCTGACAGAATTTATTCTGTTCAGTCATGGTTAACTATGACGGCAAAATGTCAAATTAATTAATTCTATTTTAAGATTATATATAAATAAATTATATGGGTTAGCCTTAGCCTATAAGGAACTATTTGTCTCTTAGATATGGATAAGGGATAGGTAGCAGCAGGGACGATGTTTTTATTAATGATGTAACCTTTGCTTTATCAACAAAAAATGAAATTAACACTCTTCAATTTATGTGTGGTGACTGGTTTCTATTGTCTTTTTACTAGAAAGGAAAAATAAATGAAATTAACAAAATTAGCAGTTGCAACTGTATTTGCGGCGTCTGTTGTGTCATTTAGCGCAATGGCGGATAACACCGGAACGATTAACTTTGTGGGTACAGTTGTGAACACGCCTTGTAATATCGAGCAGTCTTCTCTGAAACAAACCGTTGATTTCGGTCAGCTGTCTCGTAAAGCGTTGGAAAGTGGTAAGCCTGCGGAAGCAGAGTTCGAGATCAAATTCACTGGCTGTGACTTTGCTAACTTTGGTAAAGATACTGAAGGTAACCCTGTTGCGGTGAAATCAATGGAACTCGTGTTTACTGGCCAAAGCTATGCAGATAAAGGCAACACGCTGCTGGCAACTTCCGCGGGGAATTCGAACAACCTCGGTATTTTGATTGATGGTTTTGAGTTCGGTAAAGCCACAGACGTTCTCCCTCGTATTGCCAACACAAATGGTGAAAATACTTTAATTTTTAAAGCATTGGCGAAAGCGGTTGATACCACTAAAGATGTTGCGGAAGGGCGATTCAGCGCCATCTCTAACTTCCGTATCACGTACCAGTAAGTCGATACATTGACCGTCAGTGAACGCTGGCGGCCAAGGGGCTCACGAAGAGGGGTAAAGTGCAATCTCGCCCTCTTCGTCTTCTCAATCGAAAGTCAATAAATTGATTTTCTTCATGGAGTTAACAACCTCTAACGACTGCCGTCAAACAGTATTTGTTTGTTAACAGTCATAACACAGGTGGATTTTTTTACTGTCTGCAAGGGAGAAACGGGTGGCTGTTTATCAACGGCGTGAGTTTGCAAACAACAGGGATCCTCTTTTCGCTGATTTTGGGGGGGCACATCGGCTTTTGGCGCCAACGAGGTGGGCATGCGCCATGAAGGTGTCACTAAACTGGTTGGCAGTGTGATCTCAACACCATGCTCGATTGTGATGTCAAATCGCGACCAAACGGTCGATTTTTCGTCGTTAACGTTGACGATGCTCTCAACCGCCGTGGCGCGTGAACAACAAACACGCCCTTTTGACATTGAGCTTCGTGACTGTGGCAGTGTGTACAGCACCCTTGACAGTAAAACATGGACAATACGTTTTGACGGGCAAGGGGCCGATAATATCGACGCATTTGCCTTGCAAGGGCCTTCTCAGGGGTTGGGCGTATCCGTGCTGGATAACACGAAAAATATCGTGATCCCTGGGGAAACCTATCCTTTGTTTGACAGTGTGTTACGGCAAGGTCAATCGGGGGCAAACCCTCTTTTTGCGCTATTTTTTACGGCTCGAGCTGACAGGAAAGCCGCTACAAGCAGGACGTTATCACGGGCTGGTTCGTTTTTTTATCGATTATCAATAAAGCACAGAAGCACGTCTTCAATGATGACATTGAGGAGGCATTCTTGCTGTCTTTGGGATGGTACAGAGCATGATGTTCAAACTTAGCAAAGTCAGGCAGGCCGTTTTATTGGCGGTGAGCGTCAGTGCATGCACGGTGTCTGCAACAGAGTTCAATACTGACGTATTGGATGCGGAAGATATGCAAAACGTCGATATGAGCCAATTTTCCGTTGCGGGTTATGTGCCTCCCGGAGACTATGTGTTAACCGTGTTTGTTAACGGCCAGCGCTTAGGGGCGCCTCGTGATATCACGGTCTTAGCACAACATGCCATTTGCATACCGGCGAACTTACTGAATCTGATTGGCCTGAAAGATTCGGCAAAACAAAAAGTCACCCTTTCCGAGGCGGGGCAGTGCCTTGATTTTTTCCGCGTTAACAGGGGTGAAATCGACGGTTGAATTGTCCACACTCTCACTGAAAATCACTATTCCCCAGTTATGGATGGAATACCGTGATCCAAACTGGACACCCCCGGCGTTATGGGAAGAGGGGGTGAATGGTGCCTTTGTGGATTATAGCGCCAATGCGTCTGTCATCGAAGAAAGTCGCGGGAGCAAACGGGTCTATTTATCCACCAATGGTACAACAGGTCTTAACCTCGGTGCTTGGCGTTTTCGTGGTGACTATAACGCGAACTACCAAAAACAGCACGGTGGCAGCAACCCCCAAGAAACCCACCGTTTTGATTTTAGCCGGCTGTATGCGTTTACCTCCTTGAAGAAATTAGCCTCTATTTTGACCATTGGGGAAAACTACTTCTATTCTGATGTGTTTGAGTCATGGCAATACAGTGGTATCGCCCTCGAAAGTGACGACCGCATGTTACCGCCTAAATTGGTGGGGTACGCGCCGGAAATTATTGGCGTGGCGAACACGAATGCCACGGTGATTGTGCGTAGCCAAGACCGCGTGATCTTAGAAACCACGGTGCCCCCGGGGCCGTTTCGCATTCAGACCTTGGACAGCGGCGTACGAGGGGTGCTCGATGTCACTGTGCGTGAAGAAAATGGCGAAGAGAAAACATTTAGTCTCAACACCGCCTCACTGCCTTATTTAACCCGCCCGGGGCGCATTATTTATAAGTTAGTGGCGGGTAAAACGCGCTATGACGGTCATCGCCTAACTGGTAAGCCGGTGATCAGCGGCGAGTTGTCTTATGGGTTATCCAATGCGTGGTCACTGTATGGGGGGACGCAACTGAATGGGGATTACCAAACCGCAGCGATAGGGATTGGACGAGACTTGTTTGCATTTGGGGCATTGTCACTCGATATGACGCAGTCTTTTGCCCGCTTTACCCATCACACGCTGCAAGGCCGCTCCTATCGCCTCAACTATGCAAAGTCATTTGATGAGTTACGCACGGATATTACCTTTGCAGGGTATCGATTTGCCGATAGAGATTACCGCACATTAAGCCAATTTATAGATCAAAGCCGTAGCGGTCATGTGGCGCGTGTGGCAAAAGAAAACTACCAAATCTATCTGAACAAGTATTTTGATAATTTCAGTTTATCGTTGAATTATCAATACAGTACTTATTGGCAAGATAAACCGCAAACGCAATATGGTTTATACGCCAGTACCAATATCAGCATACCTGGGCTATCGCAGCAAGATGCCAATATTTCATTATCGGCGACGCGTACCGAGCGTGATAACGGCTATAAAGATGATGCTATCAACCTGTATTTAACGGTTCCTCTGTATCGCGGGCACAATATCACCTTCTCCGAACGCTATTCACGTGCCGGTGAGTATAACCAATATAGCCACAGTGTCGGGTATAGCGGCTATAGCGATCGTGATAATTACAGCCTGAATGTGGGGTATAACCACGGACAGCATATGCAGAGTCAGTCGAGTTTCAGTGGCTATTATTCACGCGATCTGTCGCAGGCTAACTTATCCACAAACGTCAGTTATGTGCCACAACAATATCGCAGTTTTGGCGCCTCGATTAACAGTGGGATCACGGCGACGGCTCACGGGGTAGCACTGCACCGTTCAGCAAATGGCGATACCCGCTTAATGATTGAAACACCGGGGGTGGGGGATGTGCCACTGGACAGTGGCGTCATCAAAACCAACCGTTTTGGGATTGCGGTTATTCCTAACGTGAACAGTTACCGTAAATCGACGGCGTCGATTAACACCAGTCAGCTGCCAGAGAATTTAGAAACGTTACAGTCAACGACCGACATTACCTTAACCAAAGGCGCGATAGGTTACCGCCGTTTATCGGTGATGAAAGGGGGAAAAACTGTTCGCCATCGTATCGTTGAGTGATGGCAAAAACCCCCCGTTTGGGGCCAGTGTGCGCAATGCTGACAACCGTGAATTGGGCATTGTGGGTGAAGAGGGGGGTGACGTGGTTGGTCGGTATTTCCCCTCAAGAAATCCTGTCTGTTTATTGGGCCGGAAAGAAGCAGTGTGAATTACGCATGCCTGACAATGTCACGTCATTATCCAGCATGTTATTGCTGCCTTGCGCTGCGCCCGCGCTGTCAACGGCAAATGTAACGCCAGCAAAATAAGTCTTTTATTCGTTTTATGAGGTCAATGATGTTGAATTTAGGTCAAAGATTATGCCATATGTGGGTGGGTATCGCGGTATTTGTCTCAATGAGTGCCTACAGCGCAGTCACATTAGATAGAACACGCATCATTTTTCCGGGAACGGAAAAATCGATTAACGTCACCATTTCGAACGATAACCCTGAAGAAGCTTACTTAGCCCAAAGTTGGATTGAAGATTTACAGGGAAATAAGCTCACCAAAGGGGCTATTTTGGCGACGCCGCCGTTGCAACGCATTGAGCCCATGAGCAACAGTTTAGTGCGTTTAAGCACGACGCCGGCACTGAGCCAATTGCCACAAGATCGTGAGTCGGTGTTTTACTTCAATTTGCGTGAAGTGCCCCCTAAATCCACCGATGGCAATACCTTACAAATTGCCTTGCAATCACGGGTCAAACTGTTTTATCGACCGGCCAGTATTTTGCCTGAATCGGACACTAAGTGGGCGCATCAAGTCACATTAACAAAGATAGCGAAAGGTTATCGCATCAATAATACCACGCCATTTCACTTAACGGTGATTGGGCTAGGGAACAGTCAAGCCGCGGCTGAGCACAATTCATTTGATGTGGTTATGGTGCCGCCTAAGTCAACACAGGATGTGGTATCCCCCGCACTGTCCACACCGTATCTGACGTACATCAATGATTATGGTGGTAAGCCCACGCTGGCATTTCGTTGCCAAGGTGAGACTTGCACGGTAACGGGTGAGCCGTAATTTTCAGCGTATGAGCGAACGGGAAAGGACGATGCGTAAACACAACATGTTCATCAAAACAGCCGGGTACAACGCGGTACTGTTTGTTCTTGGCAGTGTCTTGAGCCAATGGGCGATGGCTAATAGCCCTGTGGCGAATACACCGGTTAATCAATCGGACTACGAACCGCAGCATCAAGGCCAAATACAGGTGAGTGCCACGCTATTTAATGCCCCCTGCAATTTGTCGTTAGATAACACGCTGCGTTTGATTGGGTGTGGCGCGGGAAACAAGTACCAAGAAATGGCGGTGTTTAATGCAGCAGCCAATACCCCAGCGAGTGTGCGGCTTTACGATGTACAACGCGGGGTGTTTTCAGTGCGTTACCCGCTGTCTTTGCTAAATGGGGATAATCCAATCGACCTACCGACATGGATGAAAGATGGGCACACGGTGCGTTTAGAGGTGAGCTATGAATAGGGCAGCAAAGTATATTTGGCTGTTTTCGGTGGCGCTTTTCGGGGGAGCTTCTCAGGTACGCGCGGCCAATAGCTTAGATATTGAGTTGAGTGGTGAGCTGGTCAACACGGCATGCCAAGTGGCAGCCGGCTCTCTCCATCAGAAAATCACACTGTATAACTTGCGTTGGCAATTGATTAATGAAAATGGCACCAGCGCGGTGACGCCCTTTACCATTGCCATCGATAAGTGTAGTGCAACGGATTTACAAAAAAGTATTCAATTAACGTGGAAAAGCAGCGAATTAGTCACGATTGGCGGTGAGAGTTTTTTAACCACCAAAAGGCGACAGTGGGGTCGTCTTGGGGCTGGTCGATCATGATGAAAAACCCCTTGTGTGGAATAAGCCGATGACGATGGGTGATGTCAGTGTGGTTGACGGCTTACAACAATTTGATTTTGGTGTTTTTGTCCGTAAACCCGCCACTGGCGAAGCTAATGTGGGCGATTTTTCCGGGATCGTGACCTTTCAGGTGGAGTACGAATAGTGATAAGACTGAATAAGCTCAAACAGCCTCTCGGGTTACTCCTGTTATTGACCGTATTAGAGAGCCACGCTGACGTTTTGGTGGATGTGACCGCTACCATGGTAGATCCCGCTTGTAATATTCGCAGTGAAAACAGCAGCTCACCGCTGAAAATTGGTTTCGGCACACTTAACCCAAACTCACTGAATACATCGGCGGCAGTGAACGATTTTTCACTCTATATCACGGGGTGTAATTTCAACAATACGTTAGCTATCGTGTTGAGCCCCAAAGGGGACAGCAGCGTGTTATATAACGGGAAAAATATTTTAGCGACCAGTATCAATGGGCTGGGTATTGATTTTAAAGAGGTGACGGGCGGCACGGTGCGTGCATTGGAAGTGAGTAAAAAGCAACGAATTTACCCCGAACGGGTGGACGCGACATTGTACCGCATGGATTTACAAGCGCAATTAGTGAGTACGGTGCCGATCAATCAATTGGCTCTGGGGAAATTTACGTCAACCGTCACCCTTTCTGTGACTTATCATTAGTAGGATCATGATTATGTTGAACTTAAAAGGCATTATTCTTACACACGGGTTGCAGTCTTTTAAAAAAAAGAAAATCGGCTGGGGGGGCATTGCATCAGGCGGTTTATTACTTCCCTCGATTGCCCTAGCAAACTATGCACCGATGATCCAAAACCCAAATGATGGCTATTTGATCACACTGGCGAGTAATAGCGCAATCGTTTCGACGCCTGTCACCGGCTCTGATGGTAAAAATTATTATCGTGTGGGGGGAGCCGATAGTGATTAGTAGCATTGACTCAGCGGTTAAAGCAACGGGAGCGGCAAAATGTATTGGTAGAACTTGGGGGGGAACAAGTACGAGGATTATTGGTAGTGATAATGCTTACCACAGGCTATTCATGTATGTCCCTGAAGCCGCTACGATAGAAGGCAAACCAGGTTATCGCATCAATAGTAACGTCGTGATGACCGTTGAGAGTAGAATGCTTAATTGGATCAATATTACGGGAGCTGGAGTTTGTGCGAATGCTTCGAGTACAGCGATGATAGCGTCGGCATCTAATTTTGGAGTACAGTTTCCCATCACCGTAACATTTTATATTAATGAGCGCATTATTGATGGTCAGGTGATGATTGCTGCTATGCCTCTTGGGGGGTATGTACGTGCATTTATGAACCCTAAAGTACCGCCAATCTATACATCTTGGCCATTAGAGGAAACAACGGTTCCAATGCGCTTACTCTCTTCAACATTAAATGTGGGCTCATCGTGTAATACCACCACGACCACTGGGCAAGCGGGGACAGTAAACTTACGGCATGGACACTTAAACACATTAAATTACGATAGTGTTGTCACTGAACAAGTGACTTATAACTGCAAGTTCGCTATTCCAACAAATGTCAGGTTACGCCTTGATTATGCAACAGACAATGACCCACAGAAACGTTTACCAATGACGAGTAGCCAAAATAGTAATCATAAAATCTACAGTAACTTGACCATGACCGATGAAACAACGGGTCAAACGGGTAAAGATTTTAAAATTGAGATTAAAGACCTAAGAACAATTAAAATTACGAGTCATATCCAAGGAACAAATGCCGCCGCGGGGGATTATAAAGGTTCGGCTTGGTTGATAGCGACATTTGATTAATTGTTTATATTTTTTCTCGATAAGATAAAAGTAAGTTAATAAACGGCCTTGATAAAATATCAAAGCCGTTTATTGACAGGGGCAGGAAATGAGAAAATCTTCCTTAGCTAATTTTGAATATTTCATCAATATCAGCCCCCTAAGGGGATAACTGTTTTTCTTTTTCAGCGCTAATTAATAGCCAGTCATCACTGGCTGTTAATTGCCAATTCATCAAGAGTACTATTTAACTATTGTAACTTTACCATCAATAATGGATAGATAAGGCGTTGTTGTAAAGATTTCACCATCTGCATATTTTTATAATTATAAAATGCAATATTTAACTTGGTGATAGTTTTAGTCTAGAAAGAACAATGGGTTATCAATAATTAATAGCTTCCTACAACTGTGTATTACTGATTAATTCTTTTTGAATTTTGCTATTTTTAGCATTGGATTTAAACTAACCCTCTTTAACTGTTGTCTCTTGCTCTGCTAATAATGTCTATTCTTCATTAATGGGGAGGGAGTGGACATGGCTCTATCATCATTTGTGTAGGGCCATGTTTAACATGGCCCGAGTTTGAATTACTAATGAGGATTATTGATGTTTAAAGTATTATTATCTAGAAATAATAAATTTTTCACCATCAAAGCGTAATTTCGGATTAATACCAATAGACTGACCAGACTCTAAATCTTTAAAAGCGATTGGTGACTTAAAAACTGAAATAACACGATTATCAAGGTATTTAGAGATCTCACTATTACTAGAAATATTGAGTGGTTTTAACTGATACTGCTCTTTGTCGAAAAGCATAGAAAAACCAAGGGATTTATAATATGATTCAACGCTCCCTCCATCTGCGGAACTTGATTCTTCTAACATCTCATTAAACAATAGTTTTATTTTTTTCTCATCTTGTCGGTTAAAAGCATCCCATATTTCGGTATAAATCTCTTTTAATTTAGCTTGCTGTTCAAGAGGGAGGTCATTAAAAAATTTAATGTTATCATTAAATTGGTATGATGTAGTCCACTTCCAAGCTGGAAAGTCTTCTCTGATATTAAATTGTTGAGTCATTCTATAGTACTTATTATTCTTATCAACGAATTCAACCTTTAAATCATCCGCTAGTTCTCCCCAGTTAATGTTCGAATTTTTATAGTGAGATGCTTTTTTTATGTTAAAATCAATATCTTCGTTTGGTCTGTAACTAATAAGTGAAATATGGTTTAACTTATCACTTTCAAATCTATCTCTAGCTAGAAACTCAAAATTACACTCGGTACCTGTAGTGAAAATTTCGGAATTTTTATTTAGTGAAAGTAATACGATTCTGATTTTGTTGTTTTTTTCTTTAAGAAAGGAGCCAATACCAAATGTAGTATTGAATTTATTCATATCAGAATTATATATCAGCATTACATCATTAACATATAGTTCCATCCCACATTGATTTAAATCAATGCCTATTTTATAGTCATATTTTTTTAGTTCATTATCATGCATTTTTGTGGCAGCAACATTAGATGAAATGAAGATCAACATTAATAATAGTATTTTCTTAATCATAATTTACCCGTTAAAATGATAAATAGGTATCGTACCTTCAGCCTTAGGAGCGAGAACTATATCTTCTGGGAGAAATTCTCATTTAAATTTATTGGTAGTAGAACCTGTTAATTGACTTGTTCATTTCCCACTATACCAGCTTTAACCTCAAATTTATAATTGAATTTAAGTTATGGTATTTTTATCCACCACTAACCTAAAGTTAATACTGCCACTAAATTCCCCTTCTAATTTAGAAGTGAGCTTCATTTCATTATCAAAAGTTAGTTTTAATCCACTGCCTAAGAGCCGAGCTTCAATGAAAAGGCCTTGTATAGCCATTCAAGTCTGGCTTATTGCGTGATTCCTCTTTTTCTTCCATATGCAGACAGAACTTACGCCATTTTTCTCCAGTTCCTGTACGAGTGAAAACAACATTAATAATATCAATTCATAATCCTAAACCAATAAGTGATCCGAAGGAGAAGTCAAAGGGGTTGTTGTTAGCATTGTAATTAATATCGCTAATAGATATTTTCTAATGCTCGACTATATTTTAATACATTGATATATAAGTGAATTGTTTTGAGATAATCAAGGGTGACTCTAAAGATAAACTTCAATAGCATATTATTTGAGCAATACTTATTATCCTTTGTGATGGCTTTAATTGCCAATCCCATTGAATACAAAAAGACCCCCAATAATTGGTTGCCCAGTTATTGGAGGTCACTTCAAGTCACGCCTTTAAATCAAAAGGGTTATTGTTTGATTAAATCAAACTTAGCTAAATACTCCCCCCAATCAGCTAGGCCTTGAAATTCAAACCCGACACTCTGATAAAAGTGGTGTGCACCCACGTTATCGGTGTGATAGCCAATCATAATGGCAGGAATATTATCCTTATTTGATGACTTTATCTCATCAATTAATAAAAGCATGGCCTGCAAACCATAGCCTTGACGCTGATGAGATTCATCTATCATAAAGCGATAAATCCAATAATTCCCATCGTCAGGGTCAATGCCATACATGACTAACCCAACGAGTGTTTCTTGATGCTGGATCCCTTTAACGATAAACCGTGGTAAGAATTGGACTTCGGCAATTGAATATAAATTGGAAGCAATAAATTGTGATTGTTCCTCTGATACTTGCAAATCAGCACAATCTTCCCAGTTATCTTGATTCAGCTCAACAAGTGTTACCATTAACTTCTCCTTTTTAGAGAAGTAAACCTTCTCTAAATTATGAATGAATAGAATATGCAGTGAATTTATTTAGATTGTTTTTACGCATGGTAACCCCCTTAGTGAAATTGATGGCATAGCCGAATTGGCAATTTAAAATGCGGCTCAAATATGCCGGAATGGTGATGAAATAACAAGATAGTGCACAAAATATTTTATTGTGCTGGTAGGAAATACATTGGGGCATTGATAAAAAAACCTGCCAATTTTATTTAGCAGGTTTTCCAATGATAGGTAAATTATTTTACGAACAGCGATCGCTTCGATCTCGATTTTTACATCTTTCGGTAAACGGGCAACTTCAACGCAAGAGCGCGCTGGGAATGGTGCATTATGCTGCTTGAAAAACTCTTCATAAGTTGCATTTACGGTTGCGAAATCGTTCAAATCTTTCACAAATACCGTGGTTTTCACGATATTGGCAGCGCTAAGGCCTGCTTTTTCTAAGATAGCTGCCACGTTTGCGAGTGATTGACGAGTTTGTGCCGCGATATCTTCAGGCACTTCACCTGTTTTTGGATCAACAGGGATCTGGCCAGATGTAATGACCATACTGCCTAAGTCAACACCTTGAACATAAGGGCCAATAGCTGCCGGTGCGTTTTCTGTACTGATTTCGTATGACATAAATACTCCGTTTAATCAGGTAAAAAAGTGGTAACTTTCGCTTATAGAAGTTCAGTATAAAGCTTTGAAGCTCACATACAAAGCCGTGGTCACACGAATCTCATTTATTGGTTATTAATAACGGCATCTCTGTCGAACTCTTTTTCACAAAATTTACAGGTTAGCGCCACTTCTTTGCCCATTTTTTTCACCTTAAAGCTACTAGACACCGGCTCATTATGGCTAATACAGTTACTATTTGGGCAAATCAATACATTGTCGATATATTCAGGTAATCGTAACTCTAATTTTTCAACCACTTGGTAGTCTTCGATACGATTAACGGTTGCTTCTGGTGCATACATCGCTAATTGGTTGGCTTGCTCTGGTGTCAAAAAAGTATTTTCGATTTTGATTAAATCTTTTTTCCCCAAGTTATTCGAGGGTAAATTTAAACCGATGGTAATGCGCTCATCTGTTAAGGTGAGTTTAAATAGACTCAATAGCTTAAAACCAATTTGAGCAGGAATATGGTCGATGACAGTGCCACAACTAATTGCTTCAACTTGTAATTTATGATCGTGTGTCATGATGTGTTTCTCCTCAGATGGCCAATTCTTTATTTAAAACCAGAGACAACAAAGCTTGCCTTGCGAAAATGCCGTTACCCGCTTGTTGGAAATAGTAGGCGTAAGGGGTCTTATCAACATCAACAGTGATTTCATCAACGCGCGGTAATGGATGTAAAACTTTAAGATTGGGTTTGGCATCTTGTAAATCTGCGGCACGGAGTACAAATTGCGCTTTGACATTGGCATATTCAGACGGGTCTAAACGTTCTTTCTGTACTCGTGTCATATAAAGGATATCCAACTCAGGCAGCACTTCATCAATATTGTTATGTAAGCTGTATGTGGAGCCTTTTTCTTCAAGAAGATGCAGGATATGGATTGGCATAGATAGCGCTTCTGGCGCAATAAAATAAAAGTGATTGCCTTCAAATTTAGAGAGGGCTTGTGTCAGTGAATGGACTGTTCTGCCGTATTTTAAATCACCCACCATTGCGACTTGTAGGTTTTCAAGACGACCTTGGGTTTCTTGGATAGTAAAGAGGTCGAGTAGTGTTTGTGTTGGATGTTGGTTTGAACCATCACCAGCATTGATAATGGGAATTTCCCCCGCAAATTGGCTGGCTAAGCGTGCAGCACCTTCTTGTGGGTGGCGCATCACGATAGCATCGACATATTGGCTGATCACCGAAATGGTATCTGCGAGTGTTTCACCTTTTTTCCCCAGTGACGTGTTGGTGCTGTCAGAAAACCCCACAACAGATGCTCCTAGGCGGTGAATTGCGGTCTCAAAGGATAAACGTGTGCGAGTCGACGCTTCGAAGAAACAACTGGCGATGACTTTATGTTTTAAAAATTCTGGCTGAGGTTGCTGTTTTAGGGAGGCAGCCACTTTGAGCACAAGTTCAAGGTCGGTGCGATCTAAATCATTAATTGAGATTATGTCGCGTAGGTATAGAGGGTTCGGCATCGTTGTTCTCCTGTGTCAGCAAGACGTATAAGGTGAAAGGCCAAAAAAAAGCCCCTCAATGAGGGGCTTTTCTTGAAATACGGAGGGGAAAAACAGGCTGTCCAGACCGCCAGAAGGCAGTGCAGTGGAGGTGTTCTTTGAAACAAATAGAGCAACAGCGTTCATGTTTTCTCCCGGCAAATTGTGGCGCATTATACGCGTGTCTTTTCATGACGCAAGCGTTTGCATACAGAAAAATAGATTTTTTTGCGTCTAAGTCCACTTACGTTTCCAGTTATTTTGTATAAAAACAGTCAAATCAGAGAGATATTTGTCATTGACTGAGTCGCTTAGCGAGTCGTTCTAATTTAACCATCAATAACACCCTGACCTTTATCTAAAATATCAGGCTCATACATTTGCCACCATGCTTTTTCTTTGAGGTAAATTTCGTTAAACGGATCACCCTGTTGGGGTAGCAATAAATCCGTCACTCCATTAGGACTGCCTTTTTCTATCCGCAATCACGGCTGACCATGATTATATTTCGGAGAAGGTAAGAGTTGCAGAGGTGCTGGAGATTGCGCTAACACCGACATTATGCGCATAGCACTCATGCCCAGCACTAATCCCATCGGCATCGAATGCTCCCCAAGAGCTGCCAAGAAGAGACAGCTCGAATAAATTGATATTTTTTGAGTTTTTACGGAGTATCGGTGCATATTCAATAAACCAACGATAATTCGTCGAGCGATGAACCGACATACCGTGTTCGGCCAGCATATCACTGACTTTAGTGACATGACTTTTCCTAAAGAAGCGAGCAATGACCTTAATGTTGTTCACTTCGACAATTTTTGCAACAAGCCCACAAAAAGCGCAGTTTATCCTATAATCAACGCATCGAATACTCGACCGTCTCCTTTCACTTAAAATCAAGTTTCTTGATATTTATTCGAGGATTAAGCTTGTGTCGACCCTCTAGTGACAACTTTTAACGTAACGAACTGTTTTTCTATGATTTGTGGATTATTTGATATTTTTTCTAATAGCATTTTGATAGCGATTTCCCCTATGTATTGAGTCGGAATTTGTACGGTAGATAATTCTGGGTTCAAATAGCTGCAAAGATCTGTGTCATTGAATCCTATTACTGCCACATCGTTAGGAATATGAATGTTCAGGTGTTTTGCTGCCCGATAGATAGCGCCTGCTAAAATATCGTCATCACAAAAAACAATATTGGGTTTTTGCTGCAGTAATATCTCTGCATTCTCAGTTGATTGCGCGAGATTGAATGATGAATACACGATATGTTTAGATTTTTCTGGATTTTCTAATGAATTGAATTGCTGATCAAAAAGTTCATGCCGCGTTAAGAAGTGTTGCCTTGGAAGATCAATTCTAAAAGAACCAACTCTGAATCGTTTCATTTTACTTGCAATGTAAAATATAGATTCGATCGCTTTTTTTACCTCTAAGCAAATATCGTTGTTTTTTTCGTCATCAGACTCAATAAATATCAGTTTTTCTCGGTAATATCTTAATAATTCGATGTTTTTCTTGTCACATGAGTAAATTATACCGCCACTGATAAGCTTACTTTGAAATAATGATATTAGATGCTCATGCCATTGTTTGTTAGCATAACTATCTAAAAGAATTAAAGAATAACCAGATTTGGTTGCGAAAATTTCTGCTGCATGAACAACTTTTGCAAAATAAGGTTGCTGAATATCTGGGACAATAAAGGCGATAGTCTTAGAATTCCCACTGCGTAAAACTTGCGCATTAATATTGGGATGATAACCAAGTTCTTTTGCAACGCTGAGAATTTTTTCGCGCGTTTTATCAGATACTCTGCCATGATAACGACCACTGAATACGAGAGATACTGTTGATTGTGATACATTCGCTAAACGGGCGACATCTTTGCTATTAACCGTAGACATTTCCTCTCCAACAATAAAAAACATAATCAATAGATAAATAATAATATATTCTTATATCAAATAGGTAATGACCGCATGTATTAATACTAAGGGATAAAACCTATTTGAGCCTACTAATTTATCAGTATTCTTCAATGATATGATCACCATCAAGTCATACGTATAACCTATTGTGAAGTACATCACTTTATTCTTACTAGTTAGTGAGTATATTAATTGAACATGATAAGCGTTTATGGGATAGACTGTGATTAATTTAAGTTAAAAAATATTTTTAAGTGCAATGCCTCGGCTCCCATAATAAATAAGTGTATTTATATATTATTTCGTGAGGTAAAAAGACTATCATGAGTATAATCACTCGATTAAAAATAGTTTCATTTTTACAGTTTTTCATATGGGGCTCTTGGTTAGTTACCTTTGCATCATATATGCTCAATACCCTTCATTTTAAAGGTGGGGATGTAGGGTTAATATTTAGCACACTAGGAATAGCATCATTATGCTCACCTATTTTAATCGGTCTAATAGCAGATAAAATCAACAATAGAAAATTAGTTTATGTCACAACTCATTTGATATCAGCATTTTTTCTAATTCTAATGGCGCATAGTTCTTCATTTAGCTTACTTTTTTTAATGACATTGTTTCATCTTCTTTTTTATATGCCAACAATGTCGATATGCAATAGCATAATTTTTGAAACTATTGGTAAGGAAAAATTAAATTCAGAAGAATATTTTCCTAAAATTAGAGTGTATGGGACGGTTGGGTTTATATCCGCAATGTGGATAATTAGTTTATTGGAATTAGAAACTAGCTATTATCAACTGTACATTGCTGCAATTGCTTCTGTTATTTTGAGTATTTATTCTATTGTTTTTATCTCAATAAATAATCACAGTAAATCTGTAATAGATGCTCCTCATGCTTTTGAATTTAGCGACTTAAAAATTCTATTTGGAAAGCCTCAAGTGGTTGTTTTTCTGTTTTTTTCTATGCTATTAGGATCTGTTTTACAGATCACAAATACATTAGGCGTACCTTTTTTACAAGACCTTTCTGAATTACCTGAAGCCAAAAATTCAATTTTTTCAGCGCATCCGACAATATTCTTATCAATATCGCAATTTTCTGAGGTCTTGTTTATATTGCTACTCCCATTGTTATTAAGGTACATAAAAATAGAGAAAATTTTATTACTAAGTATGATTGCGTGGATATTACGTTTTGGATTATTTGCTTATGGCGATTTTACATATATAGGAACCATGGTGTTATTTCTTTCTATGATAATTTATGGTTGTGCATTTGATTTTTTTAATATATCTGGTTCTTTATTTTTGGAAAAAGAAATAACCCCGGAATTTCGATCTACCGCGCAAGGTGTATTTACTACATTGGTTAATGGTTTTGGTACTTTTTTAGGGGCAATACTGAGTGGTTGGGTATTAGACCTTAATACAACGAATGGTGTTGTTGATTGGAAAATGTTCTGGATTATATTCACTAGTTATACGCTTGTATTTACACTAGCTTATGTGGTCTATCTGATTTTTACAAAAAACAATGTTAAAAAAATTCATGTTTAATAAAAATGTAAAATTTTTGAGGTATATATTATGTTAGATATCGATCAGTACTCTATTCAAGATATGAGTTTGGCAGAACTTGGGATGAAGCGTATCAATTGGGCAAAAACACATATGCCTATTATGAAGCATTTAATAAAAAGACTTGAACAGGAACAGCCTTTTAAAGGAATGACTATTGGCATTTGTTTGCATGTTGAAGCGAAAACAGGAGTATGGCTTGAAGCTTTAACAAAAGGTGGCGCTAGAATTGCCATTACAGGCTCTCCTGGTTCGACACAGGATGAAACAGCCGCAGCATTGGTTAAGTATATGAATGTCAGTGTTTTTGCGAGAAGAAACGAGTCATTTGAGGATCATATTACCTATTGTAAAAAGGTATTAGAAATGAACCCTTGCATCATTGCTGATAATGGCGCTGATTTGCATGAACTAGTCCTGACTGATCCTAAATTTAAGTCGTTACAAAAGACAATTATTGGTGCAACTGAAGAGACAACAACAGGGGCAAATCGTTTACGAGAAAACTTTGTTTCTCAACTTTGGCCAACACTCATTATTAATGATACTCAGTCTAAGCGAATTATAGAAAACAGATATGGCGTCGGTTCATCAGTTGTTGAAAGTATTGCTCATGCGACTAATGTGATGATACACGGTAAAAAGGTTGTCGTTATCGGATATGGATATTGTGGTTCTGGTGTAGCGCAGCGCTTCAGAGGAATGGGGGCTCATGTTACTGTTGTTGACACAAATCCACTGACTCGGTTGGAGGCACATTTAGAAGGTTTTCAGACCGCGGAACTTTTGGATACTTTGTGTGATGCTGATTTTGTTGTCAGTGTAGTGGGACGAGATAACATACTGACCTCGAAGCATTTTACGGCAATGAAAGATAATGTCATTGTGGCAAATGCAGGGCACTTTCAACGTGAAGTTGATATAAAAGCGCTGAATTCCATCACATCTAGTTGCGAAGACGTCACGCCTAATATCAACAGATACCAACTGAAAACAGGTAAAAATATATTTTTAATGTCTGATGCAAATTTAGTCAATTTATCCGCAGGTAATGGTAATCCTATTGAAGTGATGGATTTAGGACTGGCGCTACAAACATTAAGCTTAGAAAAAATAGCACTCAGTAGTAAAACATTAAAAAATATCCCACAACCAGTTCCTTTTGATATAGAAATGAAAGTGGCGCAACTCGCCTGTGATAATTGGATCACGCATTAATTTGAGTCAAGGTGTAATGACTTAATAAACATTAATGTTTAGTGCAAAACAATTATTATAATAAATTAATTTTGAGATAATAATATGAAGAGAATATTTCTTGGTTCATTATTAATAAGCGTTTTAATCTCATCATCGTATGCTGATAATTTAGTTGAGGTTAATATACTCAGTACATCAGATATCCATTCTTTTATTAGTGATGATAACTATTACAGTAATACTAAAAGCGAAAATTATGGTTTGATATCATGGATAGGCACTATTGAAAAGTTTAGACGTGACCATAAAAATACTTATTTAGTTGATACTGGCGATCTTTTATCAGGAAACCCAATCGGTAATCATGTCATTAAACGTTATAATCAGAATGATGCCTATTATAATATTTCTCCTATTATATGCAGCTTGAATGCCCTAAATTATGATGTCGCAACTCCAGGTAATCATGATTTTGATAATGGCGTTGATTTTTTAAAGAAGTCTTATTCAGGTGCAAACTTTCCTGTGGTTTTAAGTAATGTTATTGATAAAGAAAAACAGGAAAGCCTTTATCCTGAGTATATTATAAAAGAAAAAAATGTAATCGATGACGTAGGTAAAAATCACTTATTGAAAATTGCTTACATAGGCTTGGTTCCTCCGCAAACAATGCTTTTTAATAAAAGTAAACTGGAAAATAAAATTATATTTTTTGATATGCTAGAATCTGCCAATAGCGCAGCAGATAAGGCTAGAAAGGATGGTGCAGATCTTGTAATTGCTTTATCCCATTCAGGGATTGATGTATCACCAATTGAATATGGAATGGAGAATGTAGCATATTATCTTGCAAGAAATCCAAATATTGATGGTGTTTTATTTGGTCATACTCATGAAATATTTCCTTCTAAAAAAAACGATAGCGCATGAAAATATTAATATTGAATCAGGAAAAATATTTGATAAGCCAGCCGCACAACCAGGGAAATGGGGGGAGTCAGTATCTGCAATAACCTTTAACCTTGAAAAAAAGAATGGGCAATGGCTTATAAAAAGTAGTAAAGGTTATCAGTTAGAAAAAAGTGATGTGCCTGCTGCGGAAAATACTATTAAAAGTGTATTATCATGTATAAATGATACAGAAATAGACTTAAAAAAAGATTTAGATAAGGAGGTCAGTCTTGATCAATTTAAAATTGATAATAATTTTAATTTAATAGGAAATGAAAGTTTAACAACACTCCTTGTTGATTCAATTCATGATTATATGAAAAATTACACAAATGAAAATGATAAGCTGCTTGTTTCTATTTCACCTTCTTTTTCATTAAATGACGATAATTATATCATTGATATACAGGATAGAAAGCTTACGAATAGAGACTTAAATCAAATTTTCTACCCTGCTTATTTATCCGCCTTAAGAGTAAATAAACAGCAGATAATTGAATGGTTAGAAATGAGCTCGAATATATACAACTCCCCTGATGGTGACTCTACTCCTTTGATAAATAATCAGTTTCATAGTTTTCTATTTTACCCAATAATAGGGTTGACATATGATGTAAATATTAGCAATCAGCCGTTATACGACTTGTCTGGTAAGCGGAATGAACAGGTGAAAAAAGGAAGGATATCTAATATTCGTTATAATGGTATAGAAATAACGGACGAAGATTCCTTTATTATTGTTGCTAGTAAATATGCGCCTTTTTTTCAAAATAATAAAGATAGCCCTTATTTAGATATTGGAAATGAAAGAAATATTGATATTTTCAGTAAATATATTTCCTCACACCATGAATATTCTAAACCTAAAAATAATTATCGCATAATTTCTGACTTACCAGTACAAATGCATTTAGTATTACCGCATTACACAGACAAGTCAGCGACGTTCTTATGGAATAATCAATATGAACTGAAGTTGAATAGCCAAGATAAAAAGTGGATGACTTACCAAATAAAAATAAGCAAGTGACATTTGGAGACTATTTTAGGTCGTTGAGAATGGCTAAGGTAGTCTCCATTTTTAGTTGACCGTTACAGCTTACCTGTATTTAAAGTTTTTGGTTGCCGTTCGGTCGGATACTATTGGATTGCGAGTGATGATTTAGCGGCGGGTGGTCGCCTTGGCTCATGGATGGCGCTACAAAATGTCATTGAATTGGGTATCGATTCAGTTGCCCATTGCATTAAGGTTGATGATACGGCACCGGGTATTGAAGAAGGGCGTAATGCGGGCATGTGGAGTGTTGGTCTTGCTTTATCAGGTAATGAGTTTGGTAAAACATGGGATGAATATCAAAGCATGTCAGCCGATGACACCACACAATTACGCCAGCAAGCAGCTAATAAATTATTTACTGCGGGGGCGCATTATGTGATAGGGACATTAGCTGAGCTACCTGATCTTATAGAGAAGATAAATATTCGACTGGCTAATGGCGAAAGACCTTAAGTCACCGTATCGCCGATTTCAATTAGGCTGAGTTCGAGTCTGTGCGATATTGTGGTGCCTATTATCTCAATTTTTATGAGTAGGCACCACCGACCTAAGCCACTCAATTAAATAACACCACGAGGTAATTCAGGTGCTAATGTTGCAACCATTACCGCTTTGATTGTGTGTAAACGGTTTTCTGCTTCATCGAACACAATGCTGTAAGGGGATTCAAAAACCTCTTCCGTGACTTCCAAACCTCCCCACATATCAAACTCTTTAGCGAGTTGTGCGCCAAGGGTAGTATCTTCATTATGAAATGCAGGTAAACAATGTAGGAATTTGACATCTGGGTTACCAGTGAGCTTAATGACATCCATATTCACTTGATATGGCTTAAGTAAATGAATTCGTTCAGCCCAGACTGCTTTTGCTTCACCCATTGACACCCAAACGTCGGTATACAGGAAATCTGCACCTTTGACCCCTTCAGCGACATTCTCAGTGAGCGTGATTTTCCCTCCCGTTTTCAGCGCCGCTTTTTGGCAAATTTCAACTAATTCAGCTTCCGGCCAGCAACTTTTTGGTGCAACTAAACGCACGTCCATCCCCGTCAGTGCGGCGGCTTCTAGCATGGAATTCCCCATGTTGTTACGCGCATCGCCTAAATAAGCAAATTTAATTTCGGATAGAGGCTTGTTCGGTTGATGTTCTCGGATAGTGAGTAAGTCGGCTAATAACTGTGTGGGATGGAATTCATTCGTTAATCCATTCCATACAGGCACTCCCGAATGTGTTGCTAAGGTTTCAACCGTTGACTGACTAAACCCCCGATATTGAATACCATCATACATCCGACCAAGCACTCTCGCGGTATCTTTCATGGTCTCTTTATGCCCGATTTGACTACCGGAAGGGCCAAGGTAAGTCACTCTAGCTCCTTGATCAAACGCTCCAACTTCAAAGGCGCAGCGTGTGCGTGTAGAGTCTTTTTCAAAGATAAGGGCAATATTTTTACCCGCGAGTAGCGGTTTTTCGAGGCCAGCTTTCTTCTGTGCTTTTAGCCATGCTGACAGTTTCAATAATGAATGAATTTCGTTAGGTGTAAAATCAAGTAACCTAAGAAAATGCTTTTTATAGAAGGGGTTCATAAAATTCAGCCTTTTTTATTTGAATTAATATTCAATTTATATTCATAAAAATTCAAAATCAACCCCCAATAGAAAAGAAATTATTCATTCAGGTATGGTGTCACTGGCAGCCCTATGGGAGAATGGCCTAGAGACTAGCGATAATGAAAAAAGAGGTGTGGATATGGTGGATAAAGCTGAGTTAGAGGCACAATACGAAGAAACGCGTCTAATTATTGAAGAGTTACTGGAAGATGGCAGTGATCCTGATGCATTGTATGCAATTGAACACCATTTCTCAGCAGACAATTTTGAACTACTAGAAAAAGCAGCGGTAGAAGCCTTTAAATTAGGCTATGAAGTCACTGATGCGGAAGAGTTGGAAGTCGAAAATGGTGTGACGCTAATGTGTTGTGATGTGATCAGCGAAAGTGCACTTAATGCAGAGTTGATCGATGCGCAAGTTGAACAGTTGATGAAGTTAGCTGAAAAATTAGGTATCAACTATGATGGTTGGGGAACTTACTTTGAAGACCCTGATGCTGAATATGATGACGAAGACGAAGACGGCGAAGAAGGTGGAGAACGTTTCCATTAATTCGGCAAAGGCTGTAATTTAAACCGTGTAATTGCCTGCTTTTGATATGTTGATCCTAACAACAAAGCAGGCACATGATGACCGAAAAATAGTTAACGATTCAATCCATATCCTAAATAACTGGCTAACATGGCATATCTATCTTAGTCAGCCAGCTATCAATAAACCTTTCTTAAGCTGGATCTGCTGGGTACCCTGCTGTACTGAGTGCGGTACGGAAAATACTTTCATCAATACGGCTGTTGATCTGCACTTTTTTCGTCGCAGGGTCTGCTTCAACCTGTGCTTGCGCATCAATATCTAATACCACTTTTTTGATTGATTTCGCGCAGCCATCACAAGCCATTTTTGGGATAGTTAAATTAATCATTTTTACACTCCTATTATCAATACGTTAATCAATATAAAGCTTCCCCCTATTGGAAGGTCAATCAATTTTTTACCATACGCATTGAGAAATTATCGAATCGACGATTTTTAGCTGGCGGCGTCTCATCGCGCTTTGTTGGGTTCACTAAATTTTCAATGATCGGACAATCAGGTTTATTGTCGCCATGGCAATGTTGAGTCAGTGTTTCTAATGTTTTAGCGATAGCTTGTAGTTCATTGATTTTTCTTTTTAGCTCGGAAAGATGGGTGAGTGCCATCGCCTTAACATCGGCGCTAGTGCGTTCTCTATCCCGCCATAAGTACAGTAAAACAGAAATTTGTTCAGTGGAAAAACCGAGTGCTCGAGCGCGGCGGATAAGATTAAAGCTATCGACATCGGATTGATTGTAATAACGGTATCCTGCATCGGTACGCTTAGCCTTGGGGAGCAAACCTGTTTGTTCATAATAACGGATCATTTTTGCTGAGATACCAGAAAGTTTGGCTGCTTGACCAATATTCATAATTTTACCTCTCCAACAGTATGATACCCCTTGAAACAAGGTGCTTATGACTTCTCTTTTGCCCGTTTAAGAGCGGCGATAATGTTTGGTTTTTGTGAGGCAAAAGTGCCGTAAAATAGATGCTCTCCAATTAGGGTAATTGGCGCGACACGTACGCCAGTACGCGCCTTCGCCTCGGCCATAATTTGTGGGTCGGTCAGATCCCGCTCGTCAAATGTAAGTTGCTCTTTAACCAACCACTCTTTGAGCAATTGGCAATCGGGGCAGGTGGGGGTGGTGTAAATTGTAATTTTAGGTTGAGATGTCAGCGCCATCATGTTCTCCTTTCGATTGGTATAGCCAGACCTGAGCAAGGCCTGGCTTGTCGATTGTTTATTGAGTGATGCCTTCTTTCATCGGTGCTTGGAAGCGTTTAAGACGTAAGGCGTTACCTAATACAAAGACGCTAGAAAGAGCCATTGCCGCCGCCGCTAAAATCGGTGAAAGCAAAGTGCCATTAATTGGGTACAGTAAGCCTGCTGCCACTGGGATCAAGAGCGCGTTATAAGCGAACGCCCAAAATAGGTTTTGTTTTATATTACGGATAGTCGCTTGGCTTAAGGCAATTGCATCGACAACACCACGCAAATCACCTGACATCAAGACCACATCTGCCGCTTCAATGGCGACGTCTGTTCCCGTACCGATAGCCAACCCAACATCGGCTTCGGCAAGTGCAGGAGCATCGTTAATACCATCTCCCACAAAGGCGACTTTATTGCCATTACTACGGAACTGTTTTAGTGCTGCGACTTTGCCGTCAGGCAGTACTTCGGCAGCCACTTCATCAATACCGAGTTGCTTAGCGATTGCAGCAGCCGTTGCCGCATTATCACCGGTGATCATCGCCACTTTTAAGCCTAATGAATGTAAGGCTTTAATCGCTTCTGGGGTGGTCTCTTTTATTGGGTCAGCAACGGCAATAATTGCTGCTAAACGCCCATCAATTGCCGCATACAGCGGGCTTTTGCCTTGTTCGCCTAAACGTAATGCGGTTGGTTGGAAATGGCTCACTTCTAAGCCGAGTTGTTTCATAAAGCGGTCTGCCCCGACAGAAACTGAACGGCCTCCTACTTTCGCTGAAACACCAAACCCAGGTACAGCTTCAAACTCTTCGATTGCGGCAAATGAAATCCCTTTTTCTTTTGCGGCAGCCACAATGGCTTCGGCTATCGGATGCTCGGAGCGGGTTTCAATCGCAGCAACTAAGGCTAAAACTTCATCATATTCAAATCCTTCTGCTGGAACGAGATCGGTTAATTCAGGGCGACCTTTTGTTAACGTACCGGTTTTATCCAGAGCGACGACACTGACATCACGCAGAGCTTGTAAGGCTTCACCTTTACGGAAAAGAACACCTAATTCCGCTGCACGACCAGTACCGACCATAATAGATGTTGGTGTCGCAAGGCCCATCGCACACGGACATGCAATAATCAATACCGCAACGGCGTTGATCAGAGCAAAGGTGAGCGCAGGATCTGGGCCAAAAATCAACCAAATAAAGAAAGTGATAACTGCACCTGCCATGACCGCTGGCACAAACCACATCGTGACTTTATCCACTAATGCTTGGATTGGTAGTTTGGATCCTTGCGCTTCTTCAACTAAGCGAATAATTTGTGCTAATACGGTGTTTGAACCAATTTGGGTCACACGGAAACTGAATGCCCCTGTTTTATTGATAGTACCGCCGACAACCTCAGAGCCTATTTCTTTTGAGACAGGAACCGGTTCACCGGTGATCATGCTTTCATCGACATAAGAAGCCCCTTCGATAACAACACCATCAACAGGAATTTTTTCACCCGGACGAACGAAAACAATGTCGTCGGTGGCGACTTCATCGAGTGGAATTTCGATCATTTTGCCATCACGTTCCACTCGTGCTGTTTTGGCTTGTAAGCCAACAAGGCGTTTAATGGCTTGAGACGTCTTCCCTTTTGCTCGCGCCTCCAATGTGCGACCAAGCAGAATTAATGTCACGATAACGACCGCGGCTTCGAAATACACATTCGCAGTGCCAACGGGCAGAATTTGTGGCATAAAGGTGGCAACAACGGAATAGCCGTAAGCGGCTGCCGTACCGACTGCAACCAGTGAGTTCATATCCGGTGCAGCACGCAGCAACGCGGGAACCCTTTTTGGAAAAAGCGCAAGCCTGGGCCGAATAAAACGAGAGTGGCTAACACAAATTGGATATACCAATTGAGTTGCTGACCGAGAGTATTTGCAACCCAATGATGAATACCCGGAATAAAGTGAGAGCCCATTTCAATAATAAATACTGGTAGCGTAAATATTGCGGCAGTAAATAGTGAACGGCGCAGTGAACGCTCCTCTTGTTCACGACGTTCATCCGCTTGCTCATTCACATTGGTGCTGGCATCGGATAAGCGACGAGGCTTATAACCGGCTTGAACAACGGCAGCTTCTAAGTCAGCGACAGTGACGGCTCCAGACAAATGGCGAATGCGAGCGCGCTCGGTGGCTAAATTGACACTCGCTTCAATAACACCGGGTATTTGAGTAAGTGCTTTTTCAACACGACCAACACAAGATGCACACGTCATCTCTTCAATGGCTAATTCTGTGATTTCTTCTCTGACTTTATAGCCTGAACTTTCAATAGCACGGATCGCGGCGTCTACATCAACATGCTCTTTAAATGTAATGCCTGCACGTTCAGTTGCTAAGTTCACGACGGCGGTATCAATATTATCAACCGCTTTTAAGGCACGTTCGACACGGCCTACACAGGATGCACAGGTCATTCCTTCGACTGGTAAACTCAGCCTATTGGCTGAAGATTGAGATAGATTCGTAGTCATTGATTTACCCTCTTAAGTATCATCATGCGTAAAGCCTAACGTTTACCTTAAGGGGAAGGTCAAGCATTTTTTTTATTATTATGTTCAAAAAAGAGATAGCCACAGTCAAATGTAACTATCTCTTTGTTTTATATGCAATATAATAGGTTTGTGTTATGAGTTCGCTAAACTATCGTTGTTTAGCGAACTGTTTTTGAGGTCGATTATGGGGATTTTTTACCCGCTAATTTACGTATCATCATGTAGAAAACAGGGGTTAATAGTAAACCAAATAGCGTTACACCTAGCATGCCGAAGAACACCGCAACCCCCACGGCTTGTCTCATCTCTGAACCCGCTCCCGTCGCTAAAACAAGCGGGATCACGCCAGCAATAAAGGCAAAGGATGTCATCAAAATAGGGCGTAATCGTAGATGAGCGGCTTCTGATACGGCGGCTAAAGGATCTTTTCCTTGTCTCTCTTGGGCGATCGCAAATTCAACAATCAAAATCGCATTTTTTGCAGCAAGGCCGACCAGCACAATGAAAGCGATTTGTGTGAAGATATTATTATCTCCATTGAGCAACCATACGCCGGCAATAGCAGAAAGTAGAGCCATTGGCGCGATTAATAGTACAGAGAATGGTAATGACCAACTGTTATATTGAGCAGCCAAGATCAAGAAAGCAAATAGCACTGCTAATGGGAAAATATAGAGTGCTGAATTACCCGCTAACTGCTCTTGATAGGTTAGATCTGTCCATTCAAAGCTCATGCCTTCGGGCAATGTTTCACGTAAGATCTTCTCCATCGCATCAGTGGCTTGTCCTGAAGTAAAGCCAGGAGCCGCGTTGCCGGTGATATCGACAGAAGGGTAACCGTTATAGTGGATCACGCGATCAGGGCCATTTGTACGGGTAATCGTCACTAAGCTACTCAGAGGGATCATCTCCCCATGCTTATTACGCACCTTGATGAGTTCAATATCTTTAGGATCCATTCTAAAGGGCGTATCTGCTTGCACAATGACGCGATAGGTTCGACCAAAACGATTGAAATCATTGACGTAGAGTGATCCCAAATTAATCTGTAATGCATCAAAGATATCGGTGAGCGTAACACCTTGCGCTTTGGCTTTTTCGCGATCAATATCCACATCGATTTGTGGCGAATTGGTCTGGAAACTTGCCATCATGCCAGTTAATTCGGGGGCTTGCATTGCTTTCATCAACACTTGCTCTTGCACTTGCGCTAACGCATCAAAGCCAAGATCAGCCCTATCTTCTATTTGTACCTTAAAGCCCCCCATCGAACCCAAGCCGGGAACCGGAGGTGGAGGGAATATGCCAACAAAACCATCCGGTATTTGACTAAATTTACCCATTAGGCGTTCGGCGATGGCATTTGCTGAGAGTGAAGGATCTGTACGCTCATCAAACGGTTTGAGCATTGCAAACATGAGTGCTGAATTCGGTAAGTTAACGGGGCCATTTACAGAGAGGCCAGGGAACGCTACCACGTTTTCAACACCAGGCTCCATCAGTGCGAGGCGTGACATCTCTTTCACAACCGCTTCTGTTCTATCGAGAGAAGCACCCGAAGGCAATTGCGCGACGCCAATTAAGTAATATTTATCCTGTGCAGGAACAAAGCCATTAGGAACCACTTTAAACCCGAGTGCGGTTAGCCCAACAAAGCCAAGATATAGCACAAGAATAATTAAACTTCCTCGTATGCAGCGGCGTACAATCTGAACGTATTTGTTGGATAATGCATTGAAAAAGAGATTAAATTTAGCGAAAAAGCGACTAAATATCGCATTGATAATGCGAGTCAACCAGTCTGGTTTGCTATTTTTATCATGGGGCTTCAGTAAGATAGCACTGAGAGCAGGAGATAAGGTCAATGAGTTAATCGCAGAAATAATCGTTGAAATCACGATCGTTAATGAGAATTGTCGATAAAACTCACCTTGTAAACCGGATAAAAATGCGGTTGGAATAAAAACAGCCGCTAATACTGATGTAATGGCAATAATAGGGCCTGTGACCTCTTCCATCGCTTTAAAGGCGGCTTCTTTTGGTGTTAATCCTTCCGTGATATGCCTTTCAACGTTTTCAACGACGACTATCGCGTCATCCACCACTATCCCTATTGAGATAACTAAACCAAATAGCGATAGTGTATTGAGAGAAAAGCCGAATAGGTACATAAAGGCAAATGTTCCCACGAGTGATACGGGAACAGCTACTAACGGAATGATTGATGCTCGCCAACTTTGTAAAAAGAGCACCACGACAATAACCACTAATATGGTGGCTTCAAGTAAGGTGATAGCGACCGATTTTAGTGAGGCGCTGACAAAAATGGTTGGATCGTAGGCAATTTTATAGTCGATCCCTTCGATAAAGTTAGCCTGTAAACGAGCCATGGTTTCTCGTACCGACTCTGCCACTTCCAACGCATTTGCTCCGGGGCTCATGACAATCTGTAAGCCAACCGCATTTTGCCCATTCAGTAAGCTGCGAAGTGAATAATTATCGGCACCTAGCTCTAATCGAGCGACATCTTTTAAATAGGTCGACTGCCCATCTTCGCCTGTTTGAATAATAATATTGCCAAATTGCTCCTCGGTTGTGAGTCGACCAAGTGCATTGACGCTGATTTGAAATGAGGACGTTGAGTTCGGCTGCTGCCCAATCGAACCTGTAGCGACTTGAATATTTTGTTCGCGAATAGCCGTAACGATATCATTTGCCGTTAAGCCTAATGATGCGACTTTTGTGGGATCAATCCATGCTCGCATCGCATATTCACCTTCCCCCCAAACTAATGCGCTGGCAACACCGGGTAATCTAGCAATTTCATCACGCACATTGAGTAAAGTGTAATTAGAGACAAACAGTGGGTCATAGACATTATTGGGTGAGTACATATGGACGACCATTAGGACATCCGGTGACGTTTTTTCCGTTGTGACGCCAATTTGTTGAACTTCTTGAGGCAAGCGAGGAATGACGCGCGAAACTAAGTTTTGCACTTGAATTTGTGCAATATCGGGGTCGACATCTTGCCTAAAAGAGATGGTCAGTACCATTTTTCCATCGGTCGACATTTGCGAGCTCATATAGAGCATGCCTTCTACCCCATTAACCGCTTGTTCGATGGGGGAGGCCACCGTATCAGCGATCACCTTGGGTGTTGCACCTGGATAACTGGCGATAACCTGAACCGTAGGGGGAGTCACGGATGGATATTCGCTTAGGGGCAATTTATAAAAGCTCAAAATCCCTGCTATCAATATAAATATTGATAAGACCATGGCAAAGATAGGGCGCTGTATAAAGAAACGGGGAAAATTCATTATCTGTTTTCCTCTATTTCATCTGAAGGTTGATGTTGAGTTTGGTGAGGCTCTTTTGTTGATGAAGGATCCATTGAGGTGTATTCAGGCATCACCGCCATACCCGGTCTAACAAGGCCTTTAATAATGACCTTTTCACCCGCAGTTAAACCCTCATTGATCACTCTAAGGCCATCAACTAGGGCACCTAACTGGACAGGGCGATATTCAGCTTGGTTATTGTTATCAAGAACCAAGACATAGTTTTGCCCTTGATTAGAGCCGATTGCTTGGTCATCAATTAAAATGGTGGTTTTTTTAGGGCCGGTAGGAAGTTGTGCACGAATAAAAGCGCCGGGAATCAGTTTCCCCTCTTTGTTAGCAACGACGGCGCGCACTTTTACTGTGCCTGTTGTCCGCTCTATTTGGTTACCAACAAAATTCAGGCTTCCTAAATAGTGGGTACTTTTTTCATTCGGTAATTGTATGGTAACGGGCGGTAATGTGGCCTTAGTATTGCTTATTGTTGATGATTGTAACCCCGCTAATTGATGAAAAGTGGCTTCATCAATATCAAAATAAGCATATATTGGGTCAATTGAAACAATCGTAGTTAAACGTGTTGCACTACTGGTGTCACCACCAGTCACTAGGTTCCCTTCAGTAATAAAGGCTCTATCGACTCGGCCTGCAATAGGGGAACGAATTTGCGTATAAGATAAATTGAGTTTGGCGGATTCTACCGCGGCTTTTGCTGATTTTACTTGTGCATTATTTTGCGGTCAGCGTGGATAAGGCATCATCATAATCTTTCCGCGAAACGGCACCTTTATTTACTAATCCTTTGAGGCGTTGGTAATTTCTACTAGCTTGAGCCGCTAAGGCTTCTGCTTGGCTTAATTTTCCCTCAGCCTCAAGCAAGGCGATTTGAAATGGATGAGGGTCGATTTGGAAGAGTAAATCGCCTTTTTTAACCAGTTGCCCTTCAGGAACGTCTACAGAATTAATCCGTCCACCCACGCGAGAGCGTAAATCAACCGTTTTGGGTGAAGCTAAGTAGCCTGTAAATTCAGAAAAAGGAGTCATTTCCCGTTGGATCACTTCCGCGACAGGCACTTTAGGGAGCATCGTAGAACTTGTCGTTTCGGGTTTATTATCATTATTAGCATCTTGTGCGATAGCGAGGCCGCTTATCCCCATAGCCACAACAAATGTCGCATATATTCCGATTTTCATCTTCATAATAAACTTTACCTAATTAATTGATTTCATTGTTAGCTTTAATGTTGAATAACCAATGTTGTGTAAGGGTAAAGGTTACAGTAGTTGTAAGGTCAACAGTTTTAATGCAAGCAGGTGTGGGAATATATTGAAGGACAGTGTTTACGTTTATTTTTAATTAAATAAATTGAATACTCTCAATAAGATTATCTTAGAGATAGATATAAAAATAAGTTTGCAAAAGCCAAATAAGTTATTGACCTTGTATCTACTTTAAGGTTTTTAATATTCATCATTAATTAAAACACGGACATAAATAAGGATTAATGATGAAAAAGATTATCGCTTTATTTGTATTAAGCCTAGTTAGTTATCAAGGCGTCGCTGCAAATAATCAAACATATTCTCAACAGGCATCAAATAAGGTTACTGAGAATTATTTATCTGTAGATACGCATAAAAAAATACTCAGCTCAGCCACATTTATTGGTGATGCGAGTTTATCATCAATAGAAACGCAAGCTCAGGAAACGGCAAAAAAGATAGGGGCGAGTAGTTATAAAATTGTTGGAGCAAGTGGCGAAACTAAACTCCGAGGACATGTTATATTTTATCAATAAAATCCTTTGATTTTATAAGGAGATGAGCGATGAGTCATCACACCATTAGAGAAAATGTGATACAAGATATTCTTTTATGGATTGATATGAATGTGGATAAGCCACTGAATATTGCGGAAATCTCTCATAGGGCTGGCTATTCAAAATGGTATTTTCAACGTATTTTTAAAAATACCGTGGGCGTCAGCTTAGGGCAATATCTTTTAATTAAGAGGCTATTAAAGGTGTCATCTGATTTGAAACAGACAAATGACAAGATTATTGATATTGCTTTTAGATACGGTTTTGATGGACAGCAAGGGTTAACAAGAGCTTTTAAGCGTAAATTGAAAGTAACCCCTGCTAAATATAGGAGAGAAACCGCACTCAGGTACCATGCGTAGTATAGCGTATTTTGATAACAATCGTGTCATAAAGTATTAAGCCTAGCTAGCCAGCTAGATAATGCAATAAACTAAAAATTGTTGGTCTAGCGGCTAGCTGAATAGGTTAACCTTTGATGGTTTTACTTTTAATTTGTTGAAATAAAAAAATTAAATAAGAAAAATAATCAAATCATCGTTTTTCTTGACCTTACAATAATGGTAAGGATTAGCATTATTGAAAATTTAAAATAATCTATCTCTGTTTTTAGGTGGAAGAATATGAAAATAGGTGAAGTATCAAAATTATTCAATATTCCAAGAGAGACAATACGGTTTTATGAAAAAGAGGGCCTAATCGTTCCTCCGAATAGAAATGATAATAACTATCGCAGTTACAGTGAAAACCATATTGAACGACTCCGTTTTATAAAAAATTGCCGTAGTCTTAATATGTCTCATCGTGAAATAAAAAAACTATTAGATCTGGTGGATAATAATAGTGATGATTGTGAGCTCGTTGAGGGCGTGATTAACTCACATCTATTTAATATTAGAGAAAATATCGAAAAGCTGAAAAAGCTCGAAAGAGAATTGATTATCTTACAAGATCATAGCAATGAAATGAATAGCAATCATAAGTGTGGGATAATAAAAAACTTATTATCTAAAGAGATTTGATCTTTAACGTTATACGATTTTCTATCTATATAGGTAATAAGGATAGCAGCTTGGCTATCCTTATGGAGACTGTGATTACAGTGCTTTTAGCATACGGATTTCACAATCGCTGTGGCCTGTATTGCCGAGTGGCTCATCGATAAATTCAAAGCCTAATTTCTCATACAGTTTAATGGCTGCTTGTAAATCTGCGGTTGTTTCTAGGTAGCAGCGTGTATAACCTTGTGCTTTAGCAAACTCTAATGACATTAGTACAATCTGCTTAGCGACCCCTTTACCTCTTAATACCGAAGAGAGATACATTTTTTGTAGCTCGGCTGTTTCATTATCACCGCCAGCTAATTGTGATATGCCACCACCACCGACAATTTTACCGTCCATTTCAACGACCCAGTAAGCACTACGAGGCTTGCTATAGACTTCATAGAGCGTATCTAAAATAGGATCGGCTACCGCAAAACCTTTATCAGCCGTTAAGCCATGTTCTGCTGAAACTTCACGGATAACCGCGGCAATCCCCGCATTATCTTTTTGTTCGATTAAACGAATAGTGTGGGTTGTTGTATTTGTTGTCATGAGAAACTCTCTTTATTTATTGTTTTGTACTACTCAGTGAGAGAGAACCAGAAGGGAACTTCAATCTGAGATCTGCGAACGCAGTCGTATCATAATAATCGATTAATTAATGTGGGTATAGGGTTCGGGATTGATTTACTTATTTAGATAGGTGTTCTAATAAAAAACCCCTATTGGCGAACCAATAAGGGTTTTAAGTCAGTGTGAAAGAGGCAAATTATAGCGACGCAATGGTCACTTTTTGTGCTTCTAACTTACCTTTAGCTTCAATGTTAGCCGCTAGGGCGCTCGCGCTCTTTCTCAACAACGGCAGCAGGTGCACGGCTGACAAAACCTTCATTAGCGAGTTTGCTTTCAATAGACTCAATCTCTTTGAGTACTTTCTCTAACTCTTTATCCAAACCGCGCTAACTCGGCATCTTTATCAATCAGGCCTGCCATTGGGATCAATAGCTCAGTACCGCTAACCAGTTTTGTCACAGAAAACTGGCGCTTCTTCACCGTCTGCCAGTACCGTGATACTTGCAAGGCGTGCCATGGATTTAATAAAGTTTTGGTTTTCTGCAACGCGACGTTTCGCATCTTCAGAAGCACCACGCAGTAATACATCTAGTGGTTTTACCCGGCGAAATATTCATTTCGGCACGAATATTACGGACAGCAATGATAGCTTCTTTGATCCATTCCAAATCACTCAGTGCTTGCTCGTCCACTTTAGCTGCATCAAATTCAGGGAATGGTTGTAGCATGATGGTATCTGCATCAATCCCTTTGACAACTTTCACACGTTGCCAGATAGTTTCCGTGATAAATGGAATAATAGGGTGTGCTAAACGTAATAGCGCTTCTAATACTTCGATCAGCGTGAAACGTGCTGCACGAGCTTGCGCTTCATTACCTTTGTGAACAGCAGGTTTTGATAGCTCCAAGTACCAGTCACAGAATTCGTTCCAAGTGAAATCATACAAAATACCCGCGGCAATATCATAACGATGGGTATCGAGGGCTTCACGGTACGCTTTGATGGTTTGGTTGAACTGAGCCATGATCCAGCGATCAGCCAAAGAGAAGCTCATTTCACCACCGTTCTGACCACAGTCTTGATTTTCTGTGTTCATTAGGACAAAGCGGCTTGCGTTCCATAATTTATTACAGAAGTTGCGGTAGCCAGACAGACGTTTCATATCCCAGTTGATATCTCGGCCTGTTGAGGCAAGCGCCGCTAAGGTAAAGCGTAGTGCGTCAGTACCATGTGCTTCAATACCGTTTGGATACTCTTTGCGAGTACGCTTGGCAATTTTTTCAGCCAATTGTGGCTGCATCATATTGCCAGTACGTTTCTCAAGCAGATCTTCTAACGAAATACCGTCGATCATGTCCAGAGGGTCGATAACGTTCCCTTTGGATTTAGACATTTTTTGGCCTTCTTCATCACGGATCAAACCCGTCATATAAACGGTTTTGAACGGTACTTGCGGTACGCCGTTCTCATCTTTAATGAAGTGCATGGTCATCATGATCATGCGGGCTATCCAGAAGAAAATAATGTCGAAACCACTGACCAACACATCGGTAGGATGGAACGTTTTCAGTGCTTCGGTATTTTCAGGCCAGCCTAATGTTGAGAAGGTCCATAAACCGGAAGAGAACCAAGTATCCAATACGTCTTCGTCTTGGCGCAGTGCAATCTCTGCCCCCAAGTTGTTTTCACGACGAACTTCATCTTCATCGCGACCCACATAGACATTACCTTTGTCGTCATACCATGCAGGAATACGATGACCCCACCACAATTGGCGAGAGATACACCAATCTTGGATATCACGCATCCAAGAGTAATACATATTTTCGTATTGGCGAGGTACGAATTGAATACGACCATCTTCAACCGCTTTAATGGCATCTTCTGCTAGCGGCTTAGTACGAACATACCATTGGTCAGTTAGCATTGGCTCGATAACGACGCCACCGCGGTCACCATAAGGCACTGTTAAGTCATGCGGCTTAACTTCAACCAATAAACCTAACTGCTCAAATTCCGCGACAATCGCTTTACGTGCAGCAAAACGCTCCATACCACGGTAAGCTTCTGGGATTTCACTGCTATATGCGGTTGATGGGTTACCGTGAGTATCAAAGACTTCTGCTTCACTACGGACATTACCATCTAAATCCATCATGTTGATCATAATGAGCTGATGACGTTTACCGACTTCATAGTCATTAAAGTCATGAGCAGGGGTAATTTTCACGCAGCCAGTGCCTTTTTCCATGTCGGCGTGTTCGTCACCGACAATTGGAATACGGCGATTGACGATTGGAAGAATAATTTCTTTACCAATTAAATCTTTATAACGGGGATCTTCTGGGTTAACCGCCACACCAGTATCACCCAGCATAGTTTCTGGGCGTGTGGTTGCGACAACCAGATAATCTTTACCTTCGGCTGTTTTTGCACCATCTGCAAGTGGATAGCGTAAATGCCACATGGAACCTTTGATTTCACGGTTTTCGACTTCCAAATCAGAAATCGCAGTGTGGAGTTTAGGATCCCAGTTAACGAGGCGTTTACCACGATAAATTAAGTTATCTTTATAAAGACGAACGAAGGCTTCTTTAACGGCTTTTGATAGGCCTTCATCCATTGTGAAGCGCTCGCGCTCCCAATCAACAGAGTCACCTAAACGGCGCATTTGTTGTGAAATGGTGCCACCAGACTCTGCTTTCCATTGCCAAATTTTGTCAATAAACGCATCGCGGCCGTAATCGTGACGAGTTTTGTTCTCTTCAGCCGCGATCTTACGTTCAACAACCATTTGGGTTGCGATACCAGCATGGTCAGTACCTGTTTGCCACAGCGTATTTTTACCTTGCATGCGTTGGTAACGGATCATGGTATCCATAATCGTTTGCTGGAAAGCATGCCCCATATGCAGGCTACCTGTGACGTTTGGTGGTGGAATAACGACACAGAAACTTTCTTTGCTAGTATCCCCGTTTGGTTTGAAATAACCGCTTTTTTCCCAATGAGCATAGCGTGCTTGCTCTATTTCAGCGGGATTATAAGTTTTATCGAGCGAAGGCTCGGCAATCGCATTATCTGGTTTCTTATCCATTTTTATATCGTATTCAGTTAGTTGGCGGCGTCGCCATAGTCAAATTGAAGCCGACGCTGCGGTAAATTTTATACCGTTCACGCGCCAACTGTTTTAAAGTTTCATCAATAGGCACAAAGTCTATCACTTCATGGAATGCAGTGGCAAAGTCTGCAAACTGGCTCTGAAGATTGATCAGAATATCGCGTTGGGCATTTCCACGTTTCCCCGGCCAGCAAATTTCAATCGGTGCGCCATAACGAGGCCCTTCACCAGCAAGGTTATGAGGCACGAACTGATGAGGATCTCTTTGCCAAAGTGACTCATCCAGTTTTTCTGCTTGCTCAGCGGTTTCACACGCGACTAAAACACGCTTACCATCACGCCACATTTGCGCCGCAAGTTCGCAAGCAAGCCATTCATGGGCTTCTAACTCCACTTGCGGCGATGGTTGTTCAAGCAAATAAAAGGTGGCGTTTTTCATCTCTTTCTTTATGGAATAGAAAAATGTTATGCAAAAAGGGTATTGCGACAGGCAATACCCTGAAATGAAGATGGGGCTATTTTAGCGTATCGCACTCTTGAGTGCTATATACTCGTCATAGTTCAAGTTGCAACGCCAATTTGACTCGCTACACCTTGAGCTATTTAGCGTCTAGACCCATGACGCGAGTTACAACGCAATGGTCTGTAACTCGCGTCATTATAGGACATCAATTAAGACTAATCGTCGCCGTTCAGGCCAGCGCGGTTCAGTAAGAACTGTGACAACAATGACACAGGACGGCCTGTTGCGCCTTTTGCTTTACCTGAACGCCATGCTGTACCAGCAATATCCAAGTGCGCCCAATTGTATTTGGTCGCAAAACGAGCGAGGAAGCAGCCCGCAGTAATTGCACCCGCCGGACGACCACCTGTATTGGCTAAGTCAGCAAAATTAGAGCTGATTTGCTCATAGTATTCATCAGCTAACGGTAAGCGCCATGCACGGTCACCCGCTTGCTCAGAAGCGTTTAATAACTCATGAGCCAGAGGGTTGTGGTTTGACATTAAGCCAGTGTAATGGCTACCTAACGCAATCACACAAGCCCCTGTCAATGTGGCGATATCGATAACCAATTCCGGCTCAAAACGCTCGACATAGGTGAGGGTATCACATAGCACTAAACGACCTTCGGCGTCAGTATTAAGTACTTCAACCGTTTGCCCTGACATCGTGGTGAGGATATCACCTGGGCGATAGGCTCGTCCTCCTGGCATATTTTCACAGCCAGCCAGCACACCGACCACGTTGATTGGCAACTGCAATTCGGTGATAAAACGCATCACACCGTAAACCGTTGCAGCACCGCACATGTCATATTTCATTTCATCCATGCTATCTGCTGGCTTGATAGAAATACCACCTGAGTCAAATGTGAGGCCTTTACCGACTAATACAATAGGTTTCGCTTCAGGATCAGGGTTACCTTTGTACTCCATGATAGACATCAGCGATTCATTTTGTGAGCCTTGACCAACAGCGAGGTAAGCATTCATGCCTAGCTCTTTCATCTGCTCTTCACCGATAACACGTGTTGTCAGCCTATTTTCAGAAATGTCAGCTAATTGACGTGCTTGTGATGCTAAATATGCCGCATTACAAATGTTTGGTGGCATGTTGCTGAGATCTTTCGCTGCCTTAACACCGGACGCAATGGCGAGTCCATGGGCGATAGCACGCTCACCGCTCGTTAATTCACGGCGTGTTGGCACATTGAAAACCAACTTACGCAGTGGACGGCGATGTTCCGTTTTATTGCTTTTCAATTGATCAAAGACGTAGAGCGACTCTTTTGCCGTTTCAACAGCTTGACGTACTTTCCAATAATTATTACGGCCTTTAACGTGTAACTCAGTTAAAAAACAGACGGCTTCCATTGAACCAGTTTCATTCAATGTGCTGATTGTTTTCTGAATAATCTGTTTGAATTGACGCTCATCTAGCTCACGTTCTTTACCACAGCCGATGAGTAGAATACGTTCAGACAGGATATTTGGTACATGATGGAGTAGTAGGGATTGCCCTACTTTACCTTCAAGTTCCCCGCGGCGCAGCAGGGCGCTGATATATCCGTCACTTATTTTGTCCAGCTGTTCAGCTATAGGGGACAGACGGCGTGGTTCAAAGACTCCGACAACGATACATGCGCTACGTTGTTTTTCCGGGCTACCACTTTTTACACTAAACTCCATGCGTTCTCCTGAATCTTAAAGACAAAGGCCCATGCTCCCGCTAAAATTAGCGTTACAGCATAATCTACCTCATAGAGAATGAACTCTTTATGTTAAACTGAGCAGATATCTGGTATTTCAATAATATTAAGCATGTTCTGATTGGGTAATCAGTATAGAGAATGCTTTTATATCATTCTAGTCATACAATGAGCCAGAGTATATGTTAACAAATGGTAGATATTGAACGAACTTAGCCATTTTCCACCCAAAAGACAAGTTTTCACAGGCGTATAAGCGTGATCATTATTAGATATTTGGTACGGGAGACCCTGAAAAGTCAGCTAGCTATCCTTTTTGTGCTAATGTTGATTTTTTTTAGTCAGAAGTCCATCGATATTCTCGGGGCTGCTGTTCAGGGAAATATTCCTTCAGATTTAGTATTACCGTTACTGGGATTGGGCGTGCCTGAAATGGCGCAATTGATCCTCCCTTTAAGCCTATTTCTTGGGCTACTGATGACATACAGCAAACTGTACACCGAAAGTGAAATTACGGTGATGCATGCATGCGGACTCGGGAAAAAGCGTTCTGGTTAAGGCCGCTCTGGTGCTTGCAACGTTGACCGCATTGGTCGCAATAGGCAATATTGCGTGGATGCTTCCTTGGTCGTCGCAATATCAAGAACAGGTGCTGGCAGACGCTAAAGCTAACCCTGGGCTAGCTGCCATGGTGGAAGGGCAATTCAAAACCACCAAAGATAGAAACATCGTATTGTATATTGGCGACGTCAAAGGTAATGACTTTAAAAATGTCTTCTTAGCACAATTGCGCGCCACTAATGAACAGCGCCCATCGGTAGTGGTCGCCGATAGTGGCTATATGCGAGAAGATGCCGATGGCCGACAAATTGTGGTATTGGATGAAGGAACTCGCTACGAAGGAACGGCATTATTACGTGATTTCCGCATCACCGACTTTAAAAATTATCAGGCGGTTATTGATCACAAACCAAGTGATGCCCGCAATGATAGAGTCGAACAAAAAAATATGCTTCAGTTATGGAAGGCGAATGACTTTGATTCCAATGCAGAATTCCATTGGCGCTTGACGATTGTCTTCTCGGTGGTGGTGATGGCATTAATGGTAGTGCCGCTGAGTGAAGTGAACCCTCGTCAAGGGCGGGTATTGAGCATGCTGCCAGCCATGTTGCTGTATCTTATTTTCTTCCTATTACAAAGTACATTGCGTAATAGCGCAGAAAAAGGGGATGTCGATCCGAAATATGCAATGTGGGCAGTTAACTTAGGGTATCTGGCTTTAGCGATTATCCTAAACGTATGGAATACCGTGCCAATGCGCCGTTTACGCGTCAAATTTAATAGAGGGGCTGCCTGATGTTTGGTGTTTTAGACAGGTACATTGGACGAACCATCCTCAACTCTATTTTAATGACCTTGTTTATGTTGGTGTCCCTTTCAGGGATCATCAAATTTGTCGAGCAACTACGTAAAGTTGGTGATGGTGAATATACGACCCTAGGCGCTGGGGTATTTACGTTATTAACGATCCCAAAAGATATCGATATTTTCTTTCCGATGGCGGCGCTGCTCGGAGCTTTACTAGGGTTAGGTGCTTTAGCATCACGTAGTGAGCTGGTGGTTATGCAAGCTTCTGGCTTTACACGCTTGCAAATTGCACTGTCCGTGATGAAAACAGCGATCCCTCTGGTTATTGTGGCGATGTTGATTGGCGAATGGGTTGCCCCAAGCGCAGATCAATGGGCGAGAAATTATCGCGCAGAAAAAATTGTGGGTAACTCATTAGTTGTGACCGATGAAGGGATGTGGGCGAAAGATGGCCCTGATTTTATTCATATTCAACGCGTCTCTGATACCACATCGATTCAAGAAGTGTCTATCTACCGCTTTAATGAGCAGCATAAGTTAACATCGGTGATGTTTGCTTCAAGCGGCGCTTATGACAAAGACAATCAATTGTGGGTGCTGTCTCAAGTTGATGAGTCTATTTTAAGTAGTGAGAAAAAAATTACGGGCTCCCAGCGCTTAACTTATGAGTGGAAAACGAACCTGACACCCGAAAAACTCGGTATCGTTTCCTTGAGTGCAGACTCCCTTTCGATTCGCGGGCTTTATCAATATATCGCTTACTTAAAAGAGAGTGGGCAGGTAGCCGCAGTCTATGAATTGAGTATGTGGAAAAAGATCTTAGCGCCTCTATCCGCAGCAGTGATGATGTTTATGGCCGTTTCATTTATCTTCGGTCCATTACGTACTGTACCGATGGGGGTACGTGTCGTCTCTGGGATTGTTGGTGGCTTCCTGTTTTATGTCCTAAATGAAGGGTTTGGTAAGTGGAGTTTGGTCTACTCCATACCGCCTATTATTGCGGCGTTACTACCAAGCGTCCTATTCCTTGGGGTCAGTATTGTCTTACTGGTGAAACGTAAGTAAGCCAATTTTAAAATCGATAATATTCCAATGAGCCATCGTATTGAATAATGCGGTGGCTTATTTATTTGTATTAAACCAATCAATACTTGAAAGGCTCAGGGAGAGTTGGATGAGTAATAAAAATTCTAATTTTGAGTAAGTTACCAATAAATCGATTACCTAGCTCACTTATTTTTGGCATTTAATTTATTTTCTTGAGGATGGAAAATAGGGTGTGCTTTTTTATTGCCAGTAGCTGCTTTCACGATATTCTCGTGCGTGATGCCATAAAACCCCATTACAGGGAGTTTTAATTGATTAGCCATGACTTGTGCATTTGAGAATCGCCCCCCTTCAGCACTATGACAACTGCATAGTTTTATAAGCGAAGGGCTCTGTTTTATGCCTTTAATTTTATCCGCTAGCAGCGCATGGCAATTGGCGTTAGTCACTTTCGCAAAAGTGCCATCTCGCATTTGCAGCAACCCTTTCTCACCATGCGTTTTAATAATAATTGATGACATAAAATTCTCTCCTTGAATTGTTTATGTCACTAGTATTGCTATGAATATGTCTTGGTGCTTGCAAAAAGCAATGATTGATAGTTATACAGTAAGAACAGTATTAATAAGCCATCAATATAATATAAAAAGATTTGCCCCGTGATGCGTGCTGTCACTCTATTAAATAAGCTCTTACTGGTTATCATTGTGATCACAAAGGATAAAAATTAAGCGGGTAAGCACTGTTACCGACCAAAATCGCTCGGTAACAGTTGAGAAAACTTGCTGTTTAGCAATGACAACACGCAGTTATTTATCAACCCATTGCTAATTTAAGGACATTTAGAGTTAGTATCACTCGCCGTGCATTCAATACATTATGGTTGGCGATAACAAAGGATAAAAGTTAAGCACATCTGGCTCTTTTAGCGCTGCAAGCACCGTTACCGACCAAAATCGCTCGGTAACAGTTGAGAAAACTTGCTGTTTAGCAATGACAACACGCAGTTATTTATCAACCCATTGCTAATTTAAGGGCATTTAGAGTTAGTATCACTCGCCGTGCATTCAATACATTATGGTTGGCGATAACAAAGGATAAAAGTTAAGCGCGTCTGGCTCTTTTAGCGCTGCAAGCACTGTTACCGACCAAAATTGCTCGGTAATAGTCGAGAAAATTTGCTGTTTGGCAATGACAACACGCAGTTATTTATCAACCTATTGCTAATTTAAGGACATTTAGAGTTAGTATCACTCGCCGTGCATTCAATACATTATGGTTGGCGATAACAAAGGATAAAAGTTAAGCGCATCTGGCTCTTTTAGCGCTGCAAGGACTGTTACCGACCAAAATCGCTCGGTAACAGTTGAGAAAATTTGCTGTTTAGCAATGACAACAAATGGTTATTTATCAACCCATTGCTAATTTAAGGGCAACAAGTTGAATAAAATAGTGTCTTAGGGTTGGGGCATAACTCGCCAGTGCATTCATTGCGTCGGCGGTACGCTTTCAATGTTTTCCATACGCATGGTTAGCCGATAGAGCGGCCACCATATCATTAACCCCCACGGTTAACTTACTAAACTTACTGCTGTCTTTGCGGGTCATCACCACAAAAACGCCGATATTTTGTTGTGGGATCATCGCCATATAGCTATTAAACCCACCTCCACCACCCGTTTTCTGATAAATCCCCGGCCGACCATTTTGTGGCTTCATATAAACCCAGCCAAGGCCAATACCATCCGCATGACCTGCAACATCCATGCCTTTGACATCAAGTAATTTTTCTCTTGGGAAGTAAATACCTTGCTCACGTGCTGCTGTGGCTTTTCTTAGGTTTTTATCCGTCGATAAAAATTGCTGCATCCACTTTTGCATATCCGCAGGCGTAGAATAGACACCACCGCTTCCTGCCGCCGCTAACGTGTTATGGCATGGGCTTGGCTTAGTGCCTTCCATCAACCTTGCGCATTGAGAGGCGTTAGGCGTATAGGTTGTTTCGGTCATTTTGGCTGGAGAAGTTACATAACGACTGAACAACTGTGGATAGGACTGCCCCGATGCTTTAACCATTGCATCAGCAAGCAGATCATAAGCAAGGTTTGAGTAAGCAGCTTCGGTTCCCGGTGTCGCATCGAGTTTTACCATTTTTTAGCCAGTTCCAACGATTATCCTGCGTTGGCCAAATAAAAACAGGTCTACCCCATTTCCCCCCCGGCTGCTCACGTGGTAATCCGCTGGTATGGCTTGCTAAATGGTATAAACGGATAGGGTGACCACTACTATTATCAGGTACAGTGACGCCATGATAACTGTATTGTTGTAGAGGATCCGTTATCAGTAATTTTTTATCCTGCTCCAGCTTAATTAAGATCTCACTGGTCATTAACTTAGTGATAGAGGCAATCCTAACTAGCGAATGAGGGCCCGGTTTTTTACCATTTCCGGGGGCGGTTTCCCCATAATAGCGTGATAGTGTTTGGTTATTATCAATAACAATGATTGCCATGCCCCGAGCATCGCTTTCGTTAAAAATGCGATTTGCATACAGATCGACAATCTTCGCAACCCGCTCATAGGTTCTTCTATCGCCTTCAAACACTCGCCAGTCATTCGACTCAGCGTCATTATTGCCTTGTAAAAACTTAGGTTGTTTTTCTGTCGTCGTTGAGCAAGCTGCTAATGCGAGAGACAATGCAGACACTGACAGAATTTTTAGAAACGATCTCTTCATGTTTAGGAGCCAGCCGATAGGTAATTTTGCAGATGGTCGAGCAGACCAAGGTTATTTTTTCTTAGCGAAGACCTTCATTAATGCACCTATTAGGATGCCAATAACTACGCCAGTCGCTATCCAGCCTATAAAACCCATGTATAAATACCTTTACTAATTCAACAATGTGCATACGCTAGCAAAAATCGTATGAAGTCGCCAGCAGCCTTGATGAAGCAAATGATTAAATCAAATATTTGACTAAAGTAACATATGTCTAGGCTGATCATTAAGCAAAAAGCATTAAATGGCTAATAGAGAGAGTAGTTATTCAATTTTAGAAGGCAGGACGGTATATCAATCAGGGAGATATTAAGCAACATGCTTTTTTTTTAATCGAACAAACTGAATAATCAAGATAAATGTTGCTAGTCGAGACAAGGCAAGTATAATAGCCACGTTTTCCAAGAAACACATCACTTCGTGCCGGAGTGGCGGAATTGGTAGACGCAGTTGATTCAAAATCAACCGCCTTCGGGTGTGCCGGTTCGAGTCCGGCCTTCGGCACCACTAAAGTGAAAATTAAGACGCTCAAGGCGTCTTTTTTTATGCCTAAATCTTAAGGTTACAAGGCTTTCCTCGCATTTTTAGTCAATGAATGTCAATCCAGCCCAACCTGTATGTGAGTATATCTGTCGCTTCGATAATATTTATTATGCATTATTGATGCATTGCTAATGATAGTACATGCAGGCGCATCCTGTAGCGTAGGCCCGTAGTTATCTATGTAACGCGAAATCATCTGAGATATCTCGTATATATACCCAGTCTGGGGGGAAGAGAACAAAGAATATGGCATTAACTGATACGAAAGTTCGTGCAGGTAAACCAGACGAAAAAGCTTACACACTGACAGACAGTGATGGCTTGTTTCTGTATATTCACCCCAATGGTTCTAAATACTGGCGTTTCCGTTTTCGCTTTGGCGGTAAACAACATTTGATGGCTTTTAGTGTATACCCTGAGATCTCTTTAGCAGATGCCAGAGAAAGAAGGGATGCTGCCAGAAAGCAAGTTGCTTTAGGTATTTATCCACGCGAACACAAGAAAGAATTAAAGGAAGAGCAGCAAAAGGAATTCAATACCTTTGAGAAAGTTGCTCGTGATTGGCACGCGACCAATAAAAAGTGGTCATAAGGCCATCCTTATCTTGTGATGTGTTTTGTTTTAATATTTCCTATGCTAGTGTTCTGCTTTAATAAAACAAGACACTTTAATAATGGAATATAATCCAATTATTGAGGTGTTAAATGAAAAAACGAACAAACAGAATTTATACTACTGAGTTTAAGCAAGAGGCGGTCGCATCAGTCACCGAGCCAGGCTATAGCGTGCCAAAAGCGGCAGCTTCTTTAGGGATCACCGATAAATTATTTTATAACTGGAAAGCAAAATTCGACGCTGAGCAATCGGGTAACAGCTTGAATTCAGATGATAGAGCTGAGCTATTAATTAAGGCTTCGAAAGGAAATTAAAGAACTTAGGATGGAGAAAGAAATCCTAAAAAAGCCAGCGCCCTCCTGCTAAAGGAAACCAAGTAGCGTTTAAAACGATTAAGCAATTATCTTCACAGTTTCCCGTGCTGAAGCTCTGCAATTTAATGAAAACAAGTCGTTCTGCCTATTACGCTTGGCTCAAACTTACTTCTTATCGGCATTACTTCAATTACATTAACTTTGGCCCCAATATGGATGGGCAATTTCATGGTGTTATCACTTGATTTTGCTACAAATTTTGAGTGGAAAACCTCAGCATATTGTGGGCAGAGGAAAATAAGTAATCCTAAAGAAAGATATTTTGGTTTTCATGCTGATAAGTATACTGTCTATTATTCTGATAGAAATGGAAAATGGAGGTTTGAAGAAATAAGATGTATAAAGAATCAAAACGGCGATGATTCTTTTATCAAGTTATCTATAGATGAAAACCCTATGCCTAAGTGGTTCAATGATGCAGAAAAAGATTAAAAGTAGATCACTTATACAATACAAGTTAATGTTGCCTTGTAAGGCATACTAAAGTTAATGATGTTGGTGAGCCCACCAGCATCACGATTAATGGGGAGTGGACAGATCGTCTGTAACCTAATCAGAATAACATTACATCTATAAAAATACATTGATGTTTGATTTTGAATCAAAAGTAAGATAAAAGAATATTAATCTATTTATATGATAAAGGTCAAATTATGACACCGGAAGAAAAGGAATTATACGGCTCGATGATCGATTCAGTCGTTAAAGATGTCGAGGATATCGCAAATACGGCTTATCTAGGCGGTAAAAGGTCTATTCGTAGAACCTCTCATATGTTTTTACATCGGGAAGATTTGGGCGATCAATACGATGAGATCCATGATGCAGTATATGAAAAATATGGTAAAAAAACTAAAGAAGAAGATGAGCGAATTTTAAGTTTAATTTGGGAGATTGTTAAGAATCCTGATATTATTATAGATGCCGTTGAAATAATTATTAATGATTTAATGGACTCATCTTCTGAAGAAAGAAAGAAGAAAATAAAAATTTATGCTGAAGCTACAAAGAATATGACTAACTCATTAATACAAAAACAAATGGTTAAGAAGATGTTAGTATATACGATTGCTTATATAATAGCCCAAAAGATAATCAAAGATATCACGAAGAATGCCTTAGTGAAAAGATTTATTACTTGGCAACTGTCGGCTTTAACAACATATGGTCTTTTTGAACAAATGGTTAAAGCATCTGATAGATTGAAAATTAAATATCCAAGGTTATATTTAAAATTAAAATCTAATAATCTAGATCTTACTTATTTTTTTATTGAGCCTCATATGGGATCATTAATTGAATCTTACTATTATGGTGATAGTTCAGTATTTACGGATGAATTAATTCTTAAGCATTTAGATGGGTTAATTAGTGATGAAGAATAAAATAATTAGTGTTTTTAAAAATTCGATTGCATTTTTGTATAGACAATTTAGTGATCTTATCCATATAGCTATTACAGCAGTGCTATGTTATTTATGCTTTCTTTTTTCACCCACTCTGCCAATAGCAATAATAGGATGTGTTGTTATTATAATCGTTATGTTCTTACTTAGTATGTTTGTTTTTCCTTAAACAAATAAAAAAGTAGTAGTGTAGAAATACTACTACTTAAGGTTTATTAAAAAATATTATTCTCTTTAATACTATAACCAGATGTGCCCGCCATGTGATGGGTGCATGTAATATCTGAATAATTAACCGAGATTAGTTCTTCGGGCTGGCTCATGTTGTGGGTTAAACTATGTGGATAACGTGTTGAAAATCAACTATTTGTGCCCCTTGAATAAGGATTGAATAATATTTTTCTTGTTTCCCATCCTGCGAAGTCCGATAAAAATCAAATATTAGTTTGAGTACTTCATTATTTGATATGGCACTAAGAATCAATGGTGATGATTTATCTATAAGTTTTATAAAGTCTATTGGTAAATGATTGACATTTTGGTGTCTAGTAATGGAGTTTTTAAATTCCAAAATAAAAATTTGATCTTCTTTTCCTACTTGGCTCTTGTTCCCGATAGAGTCTATTGAAGAACATCCTCTGGAGATAAGACCTTGTTTGTTGCCTTCCATAGTAAGGTAATCCCCCCGTTTTTAACCGAGGTTATAAGTAGAATCAGGTCATTCGTTGTAGATGTTGCATTGGGGTATAGCCATTCAACGCCATGTTCGGCCGTTCGTGATTATAAAACCATTGCCACCGTGTAGCATAGTCTTGTAATTCATCCAGTGATGAAAATAAGTATTGCCCTAACCACTCATAGCGGACTGTCCGATGATAACGCTCAATGTAAGCATTTTGCTGCGGATTACCTGGCTGGATAAAGTTTATTTTGATATCTTGCAGATTAGCCCATGATATCAATATATTACTGGTGTATTCTGGCCCATTATCACAGCGTATGGAAACCGGTTTTCCTTTCCACTCAATAAGTTGCTCTAGTACTCTTACAACCCGACTCGCCGGCAGGGAAAAATCCACTTCAATAGCTAATGCTTCACGATTAAAATCATCGATGATATTCAATAAACGGACTGAGCGCCCATCCGACAGTTGATCATGCATAAAGTCCATTGACCAACATTCATTGCTCGTTTCGGGTACCGTCAGTGGCTCGGGCTTATCCCGTTTTAGGCGTTTCTTCGGCTTTATTCGCATGTTCAGTGACAACGCACAATAAATTCGGTAAACCCTTTTGTGGTTAAATCTTAAGTTTTTTACGTTTCGAAGGTATAAAAAGCACAAGCCAAATCCCCAGTTGCGCTGGCTATCAGTGATGCGTATCAGCCAGTCAGCTATTACTTCATTTTCTTTACTCAGTTTAGCTTGATAACGATAACAACTTTCGCTCACTACAAATAACTGGCAGGCAAAACGTACGCTGATATTCCGTATTTTGACAGCTTCTTGCGCCATCCGCTTTCGATGCGATGGCTTCACCACTTTTTTGCCATAGCTTCCTGAATGATCTCAGCTTTCAACCTTTCTTCTGCATACATTTTTTTGAGGCGGCGATTTTCCTCTTCCAGTTCTTTCAAGCGGGTCATCATGGAAGCATCCATCCCACCAAAGCGTGAGCGCCACTTATAAAAACTGGCGTTGCTCATACCATGTTCGCGGCACAGTTCAGAAACAGGCGTTCCCGCCTCAGCTTGCTTAAGGATGGTGATAATTTGGCTATCGGTAAAACGTGCTTTTTTCATAGAGATCTCCTCAGTTCAGATTACGAGAAAATTCTACTTATTAATACACCGATTTTTCGGGGGGATTACCGGATTACCATAGCTGTCTCATTTTAGGGGATGTGGACAACGCGAAATCATCTGAGATATCTCGTATATACCCACTCTGAGGTGAAGAGAACAAAGAATATGGTATTAACCGATACAAAAGTTCGTGCAGCTAAACCGGACGGGAAAGGTTATACACTGACTTTGTTAGTCTTTATTCGTTCTAGTGAATTGTGCTTTGCCCGTTGGGATGAAATTGATTTTGATAATGCCAAGTAGACGATCCCCGTGAAACGTGAAGCGATAGGTGAGGTTAAGCACTCTCATTGCTTTATGATAAATCGATCAAAACCGCTGTTGGCGGTGAAGGTTTTTATACTAACCTAGTTTAGAATGAGGTTATCTCAGCGACATTTAGCAGTGATGAAATCAAAGGAACCTAGGCCCCTTGGGCTTACATTGACTTATCTGTTGAAATCGCTGAGAAAGTAGCAAAAGATCCAATTATAAATAAGTTGTCAAATAGAGAATTACTGGCGTTTATAGTAACTCTCTACATTATCCTTTCTAAAACTTACCATAATACTTCAGTTGACATTAATCATTATCATTTTTAGAGTAATTTGTTTCCTATTTTATTTTTAAAGTTTATTATCAATTATAATCAATCTTTTTTTGATCAATATTGGTTTTTTATTTTTATTGCGGAAGAGGGAGAAGGTGAATTAATACGAGTAAATTCTATTATAATGTGTAAATAATACTGAGCTTTCAACCATTCATTTGTATTTCTTATGTGTCTGATTGTTTTTTGTGCTTTAAGATTGAGTTTGAAATTACAGGAGTAAATAACCAGTATTCTGTTGGGTAAATAATTTTTGGCTAATTATCTTAACGGTGGATGTTTAACTGTTTTTATTTTCAATAACGTGAAAAAATTATTAGATTTATAGAATTTCTGTATTGGTTAGTATTTTAAATTTTCTTAGTGGATAATGTTTTGGTCACGTTTTTTGATATTCTTATTGAAATAAAATTCTTGTTTTCTTTATTTTGTTTGTTGATCGTGTTTTTTAGTTTTACTTCAGCAATTTTTTTGTTTTTTTAATATATGCCTACTTTAGCTATTTATTGTAAGTTATTGTTTCTAAATTACATGTATTACATGTAATTTATTTATCGTATTATTCACCTAAATATTTCTTTTTATTTTAAATTAAAATCTAACTTTATTTATATTATTAATTAATAAGGGATTTTTCTTTTGATCCCCTCTTATTTTAATCGAAAAAACCGATCGAAAACAAAAATACAATAGATTTCGACTATCAAAATTAGACAATTCGATCGAAAAAAACAATTTTTAACTCGAAAAATGATTCTATATTCTAATGTGAGTTGACGAATGTTTCTCTTATAAACAATACATAGAATAAATCCGCTAATAATAGTTAGAGAGGTTTAGAATGCGAGAGCGAAAATATGATTCGTTATCTAATAATATTGGCAGAATGCTGAAGTCTTATCGTAGAAGAACCGGATTAACAGGCAGCGAATTAGCCAAAAAAATTAATGTAAGTCAGCAACAAATATCCCGTTATGAAAATGGGATTAATAATATAACATTCGACAAATTAATTATACTTTTTAATGCGCTTGAAATGGATGGGGCAGATGTTGAAATGTTTTTCGAAAAAATAAAGCGTTTTTTTGATTCTGATAAATATAAAAACACACGCAGAGAGTAATAAGGCATGGCAGATATTTAAATTTAATTGAATTACAGTTTTGTAATTTAATTAAATTCGAACATTTTAACTGTGTCTTTATTTAAATGGTACTAACCCTCCTCTATTGTCAAAGTTTTTGCAATAAATAAACATAAGGAAATTTTATGAAAGTTAAATCACTAGCACTTGTTATTGTTTCGGCTCTATCTTTAAGTTCAGTTGCTGCTGTTGCAGAAACGACAACAGTTAATGGCGGTACTGTGCACTTTAAAGGTGAGTTGGTGAACGCAGCATGTGCTGTTGATGCTAACTCTGTAGAACAAACTGTACGTCTTGGCCAATTCCGTACTGCTAAGTTAGCACAAGCAGGTGACACCAGCTCTCCAGTTGGTTTCAACATTCAATTGAATGATTGTGATACCACTGTTGCAACGTCTGCAAAAGTCGCGTTTAGAGGCGTAGCCGCAAATGCCGCTAACCCAACGGTTCTAGCTGTTGCGGGTTCAGCAGCAGGTTCTGCGACTAACGTTGGCATTCAAATTTTAGACTCCAAAAGCGTACCTCTAGATCTTGATGGTGCAACATTTAGTAGTGCTATCACTTTGAATGATGGTAATAACGTTCTGCCATTCCAAGCACGTTACTATGCACTTGGTGCAACAACAGCAGGTATTGCGAATGCTGACGCAACATTTGCGGTTCAGTACGAGTAATTATTGCGCGATGGATGAAGGGTGAAAAACCCAATAGGCCATGGACGGCTTTTTATAAACAAAACTAAAAAGGTGAAAGCTCATGAGAGGGCTGATACTTGCTCTACTACTTTTGGTTTCTCCGCTTATGGAAGCTGGAAATAAGTGGCAAGTCCAACTTCCAGGCGGAGGAATGCGCTTTCAAGGGGAACTGATTGCTGAAGCTTGTAGTGTTGAAACTTCAGATAGAAGTTTGATCGTGAATATGGGGCAGTTGCGCACCAATATGCTCAATGCATCAGGCCAAGATACAGACCCCGTGATCTTTGATATTCATCTCCGAGAATGTAGCGCTGTTGCTAGTGAATACGTCTCAATCACTTTTGCGGGTATTGCTAACGATAAAAACCCAGCGATCTTTTGCTATTGATAATGGACCTAATACGGCAACAGGTGTGGGACTGGCTATTTTTGACTCAAAAGATACGTTGATCCCAATAAATAGTTCACCACGAAAAATAGAGCGAGTCAGTAACGGTGATATGACTTTACATTTTGTCGCGAAGTATCGTGCGACTAGCGACCAAATTACAGGCGGAAAAGCGGATGCTCAAGCACTGTTTTCGCTCACATATGAATGAATAAAAAGATCAAAAAAATGTCTGCGCGTATTTTTAATGTTTTTAGTAAAAGAAGGACAGATGTAACCATGAGAACAGGAACAACTCGTAAACTAATTACTGCGTTATTTATATTACTCTGCTCAAGTATATCAACTCAGGTATACGCAGGAGTTGCTTTGGGCGCTACGCGGGTTATTTACCCTGCAGGGGCAAAAACAGGTTCAACTTGCTGTCACCAATAATGATGAAAAGGGCGTTTTTCTTATCCAATCATGGGTAGAAAATGCTAACGGTCAAAAAGATAACCAATTTGCTATCACACCTCCGCTGTTTTCTATGCAAGGTAAAAAAGAAAATACCTTACGAATTATTGATGCAACCAATAATCAATTGCCTAAGGATAGAGAAAGCTTGTTTTGGTTAAATGTCAAAGCGATACCTGCTATGGATAAGTCAAAGCAAAATGAAAATACCCTGCAATTAGCGATTATCAGCCGTATCAAACTTTATTATCGTCCTACTGATTTGGCGATTGCGCCAGATAAAGTGGCTGAAGAATTACGTTTTAAGCGGCAAGCCGGAACACTGTTTGTCACTAATCCAACACCATATTTTGCCACGGTAGCTGAACTAAAAATCGGCTCGGTGAAGCTAGATAATGTGCTAGTACCGCCTTTCGGTGACGCGTCAGTAACCGTACCGGCTAATGCAAATGGTGAGATTACCTTCCAAACCATCAATGATTACGGCGCATTAACCCCCAAAATGACGGGGCGTACTCTGTAAAAGCGGGTTTCTTACTTATAAAAAATAGCTAACTATCACTTTGAATTAAATAACTTACTGAGCGATTTAGCAGATCGGGTCGGAGGGAACATGTCATATCTGGCATCTGGAAAAGAGCCATTAATTTTGGAGAAGAAAACGTTTTTTGGCAATCTACCCGAGCGCCATTTTCCCTTAATTCCATTGGCACTCTTTATTGGTGTCTGCCTATACCCTACTTGGGCTGAGGCAGAATTATACTTTAACCCACGCTTTTTGTCTGATGATCCTTCTGCTGTTGCTGACCTGTCTGCTTTTGAACAAGGTCAAGAAGTACCTGAAGGCACTTATCGTGTTGATGTGTATCTCAATGATGGATATTTATCGATTCGAGATGTTCATTTTACTATCGATAAGAGTAGCAAAGAATTGTCGCCATGTTTAACGCTTGGTGAGTTAGCTAAAATGGGTGTGAAGACATTGGCCATTCCAAATGTCGAGACAATCTCTGAGGACACTTGTCAGCCTTTAAATACATTGATTGCTGATTCAACATCAAAATTTGATGTTGGCTTACAACGTTTATATATCACTGTGCCTCAAGTGTATATGAGGGATAGAGCGCGAGACTTTATTCCTACTGAGTATTGGGACTCTGGTATTACTGCAGGTCTTTTAAATTATAGCCTCACGGGAAGTCGTGCACGTAACCAAAATGGTACTCATAGCAGCTATACCTACCTGAATTTACAGAGTGGATTAAACCTTGGGCCATGGCGCTTGCGCGATAACTCCACATGGAGTCACAGTAGCGGTAAGACTAACAGTGAAACGCGTTGGGAGCATATCAATACTTATTTAGAGCGCGGTATCAATGAATTTCGCTCACGCTTAACGGTAGGTGATAGTTACACACTTGGTGATATTTTCGACAGTTTTAACTTCCGTGGTATTCAATTAGCTTCCGACGATAATATGCTACCGGAAAGCGAAAAGGGTTTTGCGCCTGTGATCCGTGGTATTGCACGAGGCACTGCTGACGTTTCAATTAAACAAAATGGCTATGAAATTTACCGGAATACTTTTCCGCCAGGGCCTTTTGTTATTAATGATTTATATGCGGCAGGGAACAGTGGTGATCTCCAAGTTACCATTACAGAGGCGGATGGTTCAATACAAAGCTTCACGGTGCCTTATTCTTCGGTGCCTTTGCTACAGCGTGAAGGGCATACTAAATATGCGGTTACAGTAGGTGACTACCGTTCAGGAAATGGGCAACAAGAAAAGCCGACCTTTGTACAAGGTACCATAATGCGTGGTTTGTCATATGGTTGGACGCTATATGGTGGAACGCAACTTGCAAATCGCTACCAATCTTTCAACGCTGGTATTGGTAAAAATATTGGTGTGTTTGGGGCATTATCCGTCGATATTACACAAGCTAATGCCAAGCTACCTGATGATAGTAATCATCAAGGACAATCTATTCGCTTCTTATATAACAAGTCACTGAATGAAACGGGAACAATTATTCAGTTAGCTGGTTATCGTTATTCAACTAAGGGTTATTACTCATTCGCGGATACCACCTATAAACGAATGGATGGCTATAACCTTGCAACACAAGATGGTGTTATACAGGTTACGCCGAAATTCACCGACTACTACAACTTAGCCTATAACAAACGCGAAAAAATCCAATTAAGTTTGACTCAACAATTGGGTGAACAATCGACGTTATATGTGACGGGTAGTCACGAAACATATTGGAATACTAATAAATCAGATAAGCAATTACAGGTTGGTATCAATACGTTAATCGAAGGGATCAATTGGGGCTTAAGTTACAGCCTATCGAAAAACTCGTGGCAGGATGCCAACGACCAAATGTTGGCCTTGAATGTAAATATTCCATTCAGTCATTGGCTGCGTTCGGATAGCCAATCTATCTGGCGTAATGCAAGTGCCAGCTATAACGCTTCACATGATCTGAAAGGCCGAGTCACCAATACGGCTGGTATCTATGGAACATTATTGGATGACAATAATTTAAGTTATAGCGTGCAAACAGGTTATGCCGGGGGTGGGGAAGGAAACTCTTCTGCAACAGGCTATACCTCACTCAACTATCGCGGTACTTATGGTAATGCCAACGTGGGCTATAGCTATACCAATGACTTAAGCCAGATGTATTACGGTTTAAGTGGAGGGATTTTAGCGCATGCTAATGGGGTCACGTTAAGCCAACCAATGAATGATACGGTGGTTTTAATTAAAGCGCCGGGTGCTGGGAATGTCAAAGTTGAAAACCAAACCGGTGTTACAACGGATTGGCGTGGTTATGCCGTTTTGCCCTATGCCTCTGATTACCGTGAAAACCGAGTCGCTCTTAATACCAATACATTAGCTAATAATGTTGATCTTGAAGATCCCGTCGTGAGTGTTGTACCGACTCGAGGTGCAGTAGTGCGTGCGGATTTCCATCCTAAAGTAGGTGTGAAAGTACTAATGACACTCATGAGACAGGGCAAACCTGTGCCATTTGGTGCAGTGGTAACCTCAAAAGGCAGTAATGGTGGCAGTATTGTTGCCGATGATGGACTGGTTTATCTAACAGGGTTGCCACTGGCAGGGCAATTGGTTGCTCGCTGGGGAGATAGCCCAGATGCACAATGCCAAGTCAACTACACACTGCCTGAGCAAAGCCGGCAGGAAATACTCAGTAAGCATCGTGTAGAGTGCCTCTAAGGAGCAAAAAGTGTTTGATAAATTGAAGATTTTTTCTGCAACCTTGCTGACGTCGATCATGTTTTCTGCAAGTGCTTATGCAGCGGATAGCACGATCACTATTAAAGGCAATGTCAAAGACAACACTTGTGCAGTCGCACCGGGTTCTCAGAATCAAGTCGTTGATCTGCTAAATAATGCCGTTAGACAACTATATGCCATCGGTGAAGTGACACCACTTGTGCCATTCCAAATTGAGCTTACCCCTTGTGGGGCGTCAGTATTAGCCGTCAAGGTAGGATTTGTGGGCATCGCAGATGCAAACAATACGTCGTTATTGGCGTTAGAACCAGGAACTTCTAATGCTTCAGGAGCAGGGATACAAATTTTAGATGGCAGTAGAACGCCATTGGTACTCAATGCCAATAGTAATCAAATTGCATGGACACCATTGGTTGCTGGGCGAAGTAATACCTTGCAATTTTATGCGCGATTGATGGCTTCTAATTTACCTATTGTTGCAGGTCATGTACGAGCGACAGCAACTTTCACGCTTGAATTTCAGTAAACAGGGGATGCCATGATTGATAATTATTGGAAGAGGATCATTGCACTACTATTGGGGGTGTTATCAAGCCAGATAACCTCAAGCTATGCGGCGGATGCCACAGTCACCGTGAATGGTAGTGTGGTGGCAAAGCCTTGTACTGTAGCAACCACTACCGCCAATGTTGAATTGGGTGATCTATATACCCTCAATTTAATTTCTGCTGGCTCAGCCTCTGAATGGCATTCAATTTCATTGAATTTAGAGAATTGCCCGGTTGGTACATCAGCAGTGACGGCAACCTTTCAAGGGATCGCCGATACCACTGGCTATTATAAAAACCAAGGTACGGCAGGCAACATTCAGTTGCAATTGCAAAATAGTGCAGGAACAAATTTGAATAACGGTGCGCAGCAAAAATTACAGGTCAATGATTCTACCATGTCGACGAGTTTTCCATTAAGAGTCAGAGCATTAACAGTCAAAGGTGGTGCGACACAGGGAACTATCCAGGCAGTGATTGATGTCACTTACACTTATCAGTGAGTTAAACCATGAATGTAAAAAAAATGATTAAATTATTTTTCGCTAATCTGATTATTTATTTAGCCAGTATCTCTTCTGTGTATGCATTTACTTGTTATGACTCAACGGGGAATGTATTGGATAGTCTTTCGGGGACAGCGACTGCGAACGTTTATGTTAACCTTCAACCGAGTGTGCAAGCAGGACAAAACTTAGTGGTGGATTTGTCACGATCTATTTTTTGTCGCAACGATAGTCCTTTAACTCGTAGGGACTTGGTGAGTATGAGACGAGGCTCCGCCTATGGTGGGGTATTGTCGAACTTTAATGGTTCATTACGCTATTATACGTCAAGCTATCCGTTTCCGTTGGTGTCACCGACTCATCAACAGAATTTCCCTTCAGGGAATTATACACCTTGGAACACTCAGCTATATTTGACCCCTATTTCAGCGGCGGGGGGAGTGGTTATCAATAAAGGCACTCGTTTTGCGACATTGGTGATGTACCAAGTTGGCTCTGCTCTTGTTGGTGGCGGTAATGTGGAGACGGCGACCTTTACGTGGAATTTATATGCCAACAATAATGTAGTAGTACCTATTGGTGGTTGTGATGTTTCTTCGCGTAATGTGATCGTTAATCTGCCTGAATATCCTGCAACTGCACCAGTACCACTTTCTATTTATTGTGCACGAAATCAAAATATTTCTTATTACCTGACAGGTTCGACGGATACTAGCTCTTCCATATTTGCGAACACTTTTTCGGGAACTAATGCGGCAAAAGGCGTCGGGATCCAATTAGTGCGTAATGGAAACGCCATCCCAACTAACCAAAACGTGCAGTTGGGGGCTGTGGGAACATCTGCGGTGAGTTTAGGTTTGAGTGCACGATATGCACGTACTACAGGGCAGGTGACGGCAGGGAAAGTACAATCAGTGATTGGTGTTACTTTTATCTATGATTAAAGAGAGAGTCAAATGTCGCTAAATTCAATCGCTGCATTTGACGAATTCAGCCTGTTATGTGATTTATGTGAGACAACGCGTACAGGCTGCAACGTATCTTTTAATAAGCTTTGAGTAACGAATGTATTTAATAAACGCCCAAGTGAAGATAGATAGTGATGTGAAATAATCAGTAATTCGCGGTTGAGTCGTGCCATTTGTTAAGGAAACATTTCTATAGGCATGCCAACAGCCATCAAGCCTTGAGCGGAATATCTCATATCATGTAATGACTGAACAACTCGACTTATTTGTTTTTCAGCGAGTTGTTCTTTGTGCTGAGCGGCAGGGTATTTATTAAATTCATTGCTATCTGAACGTAGGTCGGTTCGGCTCAGGGCAAAGGTATTATCAGCAATTAATAATACGTTATTAATCATTTCATTATCTCATGTATAAATGAAACCGAACCTTTAAAGTTTGATTTGCCTTTCTTCCAATAACCTTTAGTAAACAACAACTTTTTGGGAATATCAGTCTCATTGATAAAGAGATCTTTTAGGTATGCAGCGACTTGTCGTTCATAAGTCAACCACACTTGCCCTTGTTTATCAGAGAGTCTGTAATGGCTGATGGCTTGCACAAGTGAGCTATTCATTCCACATGTCAAAATGTCGGATGCGGATTTGCCAATTGCTTTTTAATAATGAGTAATCAATAAATTTATCCACATCATCACAGCATAATGTGATACGTCACATTATTGGGATAATTTGTTGTATATCACGCACTCTTGCCTCTCGTTTGCTGTGAGCATCGCATTCCAACATAACATCAACTATTTTATTCAATGTGTTATGTATAATTTCCGCCTATTTACAGCAGCGAAAAAAGATACTGATTGATGATAAATGAAGCAGATGATAGGACAATATTGGGATCAATCGCTTGGCAATCAGTTAAAACTATCAGTATTAGTGGAATGTCCACTTCCCCTAAAATGAGACAGCTACAATTAGATTTTCTGCCTTAAAAATTGCAGAGGTCATGATGAAAAAAGTTCGTTTTACTGAGACTCAAATCGTTAATATCTTAAAACTCGCTGATTCAGGGATGAAAGTGGAAGATATTTGTCGCCAAAATGGCGATCAGTAATATTACTTATTATAATGGTGGTATGGAAGCTAATGATGTTAAAAGATTAAAAGAGCTTGAAGAGGAAAATGCCAAGCTTAAAAAATATTTGCAGAAGTCAGCCTTGAAAATCAGGCGATGAAGGAACTTTTTGCAAAAAAGGGTTGGTAGTGGCGGAAAAGAAGTCTTGTACTCAGACTTTAAAAGAGGCAGGTTTATCAGCCATTAAAGCTTGTAAATTAACATCATTACCTCGGGCAACATTTTATCGCCGACAGCTAAATTGGCGTGAAAGAGATCGTGCAGTGATTGATGCTATTCAATCAGTTTTAGCTAAATCGCCACAATCAGGATTTTGGAAATGCTATTTTCGGCTAAGATTTCAAGGCTATCCCTTTAATCATAAACGAGTTTATCGCGTTTATTGCCGTTTAGGGTGAAACCTGAAACATCGAGTTAAAAAAATACTGCCGAAACGAGAAAAAAGCCCCTTAGTGATTGAAGAAGTCCCGAATGTTCAATGGGCATTGGATTTTGTACATGACAGTTTATATTGTGGTAAGCGTTTCAGAATATTGAATATTATTGATGAAGGAACACGTGAATGTTTGGCGATTGAAGTGGATACATCGTTGCAAGCTGAACGGGTTATTAGAGTGCTTGAACGCTTAAAAGTCGACAGAGGAGTGCCGAAACAAATACGCGTGGATAATGGATCTGAGCTTATTTCAACCAACCTATTGAATTATTGTACAAATAATCAGATTGAGCTATGTCATATTCAACCCAGTAAGCCACAACAAAATGGCTTTATCGAACGTTTTAATGGCTCGTTCCGCCGTGAATTTCTAAATGCGAATTTTATTTGAGTCATTAAACCAAGTACGTGAAATAGTGTGGTATTGACAGCAAGAGTGTAACTAAAACCGAACGCACGAAAGTTTAAATCATCTCCCTTCGGAGACCTATCGTATATAGTTAGAAAACTCTAAGTTAAAGTGTCTCAATTAATGGGGAGTGGACACATGACTAATTGTTTTTTATGCTAAAATTAAAGATGAAAACTCACAACATCGTATGGTGAATCCAACCATTTTAATTGGGGGCCAGTACAGTATGTTATAAATTGGAGAGTAATTGGTTCAATACTTAGCACCAAAAAAGAACAATCTTTACTACATCCTGCAAAATAAAACGTCTGCTCCTCGCTCAGACCAGACTGTCAGGTTTAATAGTATTCTACAATAAACCCTGACAGTTCAAGTCTGAGCTAATATATAATGTTACCGTCGTTCAAGGTTGTTGTGGATAGCTTGAATTTCTTCTTTCAAACTTCCACCACAATAAACCATAGAGGTATCATATCGTTCATACTTGGCTTCACGAGATGCGCTAAACCAATTGAATGAGCCAATGCAGAGTAAATTATCATCTCCGATAACAATTTTACTATGAACTCGTCGCACTAGCTTTGTAGCAATACCATAAGAATCTAATTGTTCCAAGGCATTATGAAGATTGACTTCTCTTTCTTTACGTTTTTCAGGATCAGAGTGTTGGATATTGTAATTTCTATCGGTGATCACTTTTACTTGGATACCCTTAGCTGTTGCTTGAGCCATGGAATCAATGAATCCAGCTTGTTCAAGTTTTTGCAAATTTAACCAAGGGGATATAATGGTAATATGTTTTTCAGTGTTACTAATTGTTTGATTTAAAAAGTCATCGTGCTCTTTCACACCGTGAAGCGTGTATATTTGAGTATTCGATTTTTGTAAGTCTTGCCTTTCTTTGTATTCGAAATGTAAGGCATTCCTTTCCTCTAAGAATAAGTATTTGGCAAGCAATCCCCTTGGTGAAGAAGGGGGTTGGATTTCAAATAAATCCATATCTCCAAAAACAAGAAAACTATCCTTAGCGCGTGATACAGCAACATTCAGCATGCTGTTATCACTATCGATAAAACCGCCATCTTCATGTTTTGAATATACAGGGGAAAATATAACAATCGCTCTTTCTGCGCCTTGAAGTGAGTGAACAGTACCGACAGTTAGTGTATTTTCACTAGTTTCAGCAGTAATTCCTTGTTTACTAAGAGCATCTTTAATAGTTGAAACTTGAGCACTGAATGGCGTTACTATTCCAACTATTTGCTGAATAGGTTTCCCATAGTGATTTTCGATACGTTGTCGATTTTCTATTAACCAAGCTGAAATGATTTCTGCTTCTAATCGATTGAAACGGCTTCCTGTATTTCTTTGCTCACCTTTTCCATCGATATGGAGATAGCCCATTGCAGGGAATAAAAGGTTGTCACTATCTCCTCTTTTTGGTAGTAATTTTCCTTGATAGCAAAGCTCATTACAGTACCCGATGATGTTATCAAAGCAGCGTCGATGCTCGTAAAGATACATACCTCTCTCTAAATCAGAGTCATAATGGTAGCGTGAAGACAATTGTGCAATTTTCATTACACTGCCAGAAGCTGAACACTTTCCGAGTTCGGTGATTGAGTCATATTCTGCATTGATTTGTTCTTGTGTATTTTCGCTCAGAATTTTTTCTTCCAACATGTTTCCGGAGTCAATGGCTCGAGTGATATTCCATATTGGAGGTATTTGTGCAGTATCGCCAATAACAAGTGCTTTTTTAGCAAATGCGAAGGAGGCCGCAGCAACTTCAGGTAGTACTTGACCGGCCTCATCGACAATGAGTAAATCAGCAATATTATATGCATAGCCTCTTTCATGCTTTTTTTGCCCTTTATTTGCGGGTAAAAGCATATAGTTAGGTAACATATAGCAAGTCATTACCACACATGGCGTTAACATCATTTTACGTTGCCAGTGACGTTCTACTGTTTTAAGCCCGTTTTTTCCTTTCTCCTTGTTAAGATCATCAATATTGAGTACATCAATGAGCCAACGGCCTTCCCAATAATGAGTGGTTAGCAAAAATAGAGGAAATCTGATTTGTGTGTCAGCCAGTTCATCAATTTGCAACAAGTTTGGTTCTTCACCCTGTTTATATCCAAGTTCAGAAGCAATGGTGAGCCACTTTGCCAATATCTCTTTTTCTTGTTGGGTTATTTGATGTATATAATTAATTTGTTGTTGATAATCCTCTTGTTTTCGCTCTTCACTATCGAGCAATTTTTTAATTAAACTATCAATAACATTGATTTCAGTTGGTTCTTTTTCAATGTCGAAGCCATCTAATTTATCAGCAAGGAACAGCTTAACTTGGTAGTAACGCTTTTTTCCGACTGGTGGAAGCCATGAAAATAATGAAATAAATAGAGATTCATTCGCTCTATATTTATCCCATTCTACTGAAGCAATTTTTAACCTATCTATTTTAGATTGTGTTTTTGATAGTAATACGGTCTGGTCATTAAGATAAGAATTTATATCATCGGATACTTGGGCGATTTTCCCTCGAATTTCTTGTAGAGAATCCCAAGTTTGCTTTATCTCAACTAACTTATTGGACTGCTCGGAGAGTTGTTCATGCAATAACGCAATAATTTTTTCAGGGGATGAACAATCTTTATTGGGGAATGCCAATTTGGCTTTATTTAAATAAAAATCTAGTGCGCTTTCAATATATTCTTTAGATTCTATTTCTTTAAAAAACTCGTCAGTCTGGTACTTTTTGATTGCTTCTGCTTTCTTGGTACTTGAAGGGAAATAAGCACCAAAACTTTTAATATTTGGCAGCCAGCGACCTGACATAGCGCCATTTCCTTCGGAAAAGTCCTTTCCAAATGCTTCGATGATATTAGTGACGGCTTGGTTATTGGTTGAAGTCGCAAGTACAATTGGCGGATTTGTTTGTTCGAGCGCGGCTTTAGCCCAAAGCGTTGCAATAATGGATAAAAGTAAAGTCGTTTTTTCCTGTGCCAGGAGGGCCGTTGACTGCTAAAATATCGCCGTCATTGGCATTAAGAAAATGACCTAGTGCATCTCGCTGAGCCAGCGCTAAAGGAAACCTATCCCCAGAATGACCTAATCGATAAACAAAGGAATCTTCAGTTGAAATTAGTGGCTCGATTTCAGGAGAAGTGAAGTTAGCGAACCGCTCAAATAATGGGACTTTTTTCTTATTTACAAGTAAGTGGTCATAAAGAGAAAGAATATGAGTACTAGCACCTTTAGGTTCTACTTTTTTTAGTATATATCCGTAATCGGCAAGTTCATACTGTTCGTGAGTGTTTATCCAAGATTCAGCGATACTATTTAATAGTTTATATGAATCATCTAAATATGACCCCCACCCTTGGAAATAGCCTTCATATCTTTTCTCTTTTTCTTCTTCAGTTTCTTCAGTTTCTAAATGAGATTCATCATAATGCATAGATGATGATGTATTCGTCGTTTTATATTTATCGTACTCAGATATTTCACCAATAGAGAATGAACCATGAGACAGCGGTTCAAGTAGATCTCTAGGAATGACGGTAGTTGATGTTGGAAATAAAAAACCTTCTCGATTTATTTTTGCTAGTGTCACAAGCGGGGTGACATATGTTGGACTGCCAGCAAGGCGTTCTTTTCCATGTTGTATTAGCCGTATAAAAACTTTTGGGCGTAAAATGACATCTACTGTGTTTACATCATCTTTTTCATCGGAAAAAAAACGCTCAGTAATAATGCTATCAAGGCGACCTGATGAAACACTTTCCCATTTAATCAAATTATTCGTGTCTCGTTTTTCTAGAGCCCCTTTTCCTGACTCCGCATCAGCTAGTGAATTTCGCCAATAAGCGGCTAATTTTAGATAGTTATCATCCATTTCCTGTCCTAAAAATAATAATATTTAATTGACTATAATAAGATAAATTTATATATAGAGCGTTATTCTCCATACTCACAGGATAACTTCAATATAAAATTTAACTTGATTTTAAGTTTTGATAGGGGGTCTAGAGCGGTGTCGGTTATCTGATAACTTATAAGCATGTATTGTTCCACCTGCATCGCGATTACTTGTATTAGACAGCTATCAGAAAAAGTAAGAATTTCACCTGTTGGTATAAATAAATTTATACCTTCATATTTTAATTTAGATCACGAGGTTAAGTGTTATGTGCGAGTACTACCTCCGCTAAAGTGAAAATTAAGATACTAAAGGCGCCTTTTTTATGTCTGAAATCTTAAGTTTACAAGGCCTTCCTCATGTTTCAGTCAATCCATATCAATATAATCCAATCCACACCATCTTTTTTGTGAGTATATCTGTTGTTCCGATAATGTTTATTACTCATTATTTAATAACTACACTCGTTCCAAAACTGCCTGCGCCCCTGTTTTCTGGTAAATCCACTTTGGCATAGTTAAAGGCTTCGTCATATTTGAAGTAGTGATTTTCACTATCTAGTTACTGGGGTTGTCCATTTCTCATTATTTGAGACAGGCCAACTTAGAATTTAACTAACTGATTCAAATAAATAGGTATTTAAACATTCACGATGAAACGGCTCATTGAATTGCTCGATAACGCTATTTCACTGTGGCTTATTGGGTTAAATATGGTATAACTCAATTTGATCATTTTCGCAGTAGTTCAATAAATTAATTGAAATTAGCTCGGGGCTATTAGCCACGTGAATTTCTTGGACAATCCTCCTTGTATTGTACACTTTCGAACACATGTTCTTACATGTTATCTGGCTAATAGGGTGTCGATTTTAATTATGGGTATTTGAGTGAATAACGCTCAGTACCTTAGATGGTTATCACAATATAAGGTGTCATGCATAATATCTAATGCCTACTAGGTATCTGATATTTTTTCACATTGAGCTGAACAATAAAAACAACTCTTATTGTTTGAAAACTTGTTCACGATGCCAATTAATAAATATATCTTTTTGGGTATTCCATCGTATCTTTAGGCAAATAGATTAATTTACCTGCAAAATTCCAGAATAACTTTTCTACCATCTGGTTACCATTAACCCCTTTAGAGACCAGTAATTTCATATTCTCATCAAGGCCGATAGCGCCCATATCAAAAGCGGAATGATGCAGTGAACATAAAGCAATCCCATTATTAATCGTGCATGGACCACCAAACTGTTTCCACTTAATATGAGCGGCTTCTAAACCAACAACAGCACTATCATAACGTAAATTGTAACCGCATATAGCACATTGATAATTGTAAGCTCGTAAAATATTTTGCCTAAACGCGGGGTCTCGGGCCTTGCGGATTTCATGGAGTGGAAAGTCGAGACGGCTAGCGATAATATCTTGTACATTTTCAGGAAAATGCTCATTTAAAATCTGTTGGGCTAACTTATCTATCAAAGTAGGCCTTTTTAGAAGAAGTTGGTAGCTTTCTTCATTAAACCCGCCAAATATATTTTGCTGAATTAACTCATTTTTAGATGGCTGCTTATTCCCTTTTTTCAGTTCGTATTCTTCTGTATTTTGTAAATCCCAAAAACCATCCCGTTTTAATCGCCAAAAAGGCATATTTGGATAGTGTTCTCGGCGATATGGGCCAAAACTAATAAGCAATTCTAATAGCTGTTGGTGAATTTCATTTCCATAATTAAATAGACGGGGATGCCCCTTTCGATATTCTGAAAGTACCAATAAAAGCAATAGCGGCTTATGAGGGGCTCTTTGATCGCCTTTACGCCATATCGTCAAGTTAGAAATATCATTCTGTAGCGCACTGGAAGTATACATAGTTATTTTATTTTCAGCAGATTAGAGTTATTACCATTTATTTGGGCAAACAGATGCAGCAGCTTACAGCTAGTTTCCATCTATTTACCTTATTTTACAAATTCGCTATAGAAAAATGGTTTGTAAGACGACAAAAATTTAATTTGACGATATTTGTATGGATTATTGATAATCGCCAAATCGTTTTAAGAAAATAAGCAAAGAAAAACAGCGGATTATACGGAAAATTAAGTCAGCTGATAAGCATTGACAACGTTTTCAGAATTCAAAAATTCCAGTGTAAATATTGTGTAAGGTCGTAGAAGCTAATAATAATTGTAAAATTAACTGATGGGTCAGAACTAACCAACATTCTGTGGTTAGCAAGTAAGATACTCGTGTGCGGGCAACGTGTTTAGCGTCATATTAAACGAAGCAAACATATTTTTTCGGGTATTGTTGTGAAAGTTTCAATTTTCCATTCGTTGTCTATACATATCCATTACTCAACGTCCTTAACTTATCTGTATATCAGCAAAAATAGATAAAACGTTATTCATCATCATTGAAGCTAGTGGAAGATAAATCCCCCTATACCACGATAAGAATCCCCTTATTTAATTTAACTTTAGGTCATGCCTATAATGAGAAATTCTTTGGTGGTAGTTCTGATATATGGGGCAATAGATGGAACGCAAAGGACTGTTTTTATCTTGTATTATCAGCGGGGTACTATTGCTATCTGGCTGTCACAGCTTACTCAATAACTACTATGCTGATACCCTCCCTAAAACAGAAGGACAAGTGGTTCTTGCAGGGTTAAAAGCCCCCACTACTGTACGTTATAACCAAATGGGCGTTCCTTTAATCAAAGGGCAAAACCTTGAAGACGTTTATTTAACATGGGGTTATATTCATGCATCAGAACGCATTAGCCATATGGAGCTGATGCGCCTCACGGCAGAAGGTCGTTTAGCAGAATACCTCGGCGAACCGGCCGTTGGCATTGATAGTTTTATGCGCAAAATGGGTTTTCGTGAAGCGACGACTATTTTATATCGAAATGTCAGTCCACAAAATCGTCGTTATCTTGAAGCTTATGCCAATGGTGTCAATCTTTGGTTAGATAATCATCAAGATAAACTACCAATGGATTTATCAGCGGCAGATTATGTTGTTCCGAAATGGCGCCCCGATGATGCAATTTTAATTCTATCTCTCGCTAATTTCGGCTTGGCGGGAAACCTGCATGAAGAGATTGATAGCTTAATCGTTGCTCAGCAGTTGGGGGCGGATATGCTACCTTGGCTATTTCCAACTTATCCTGATGAGCCTCTTCCTCACCAAGAAGCAAAGAAATTGCAAGGGCTAAATTTAGAACCGTTTAAACAAGACATCGACCAGTTAACACTTGCTAGCCAATCTCTAAAAAATATTCATTTACATGATGTTATGGCATCCAATAACTGGGCTGTAACCGCAGATCTCACACAACACAATGGTACATTACTGGCTAATGATACCCACCTTCCAATCGGTTTACCTTCTTTATGGAGTTTTATTCAGATTGAAACTCCTGAGCTATCTATGGCTGGCGCGGCGATCTCAGGGATCCCCGCGATTGTATTAGGTGCAACCCCTGATCTGGCGTGGGGATATACCATGGTGATGGCGGATAATCAGGATCTATTTTTGGAGCAGATCAGAGAAACGGACAATGGATTTGAATATCTCTATCAACAGCAATGGTATCCGGTAAAGCAAACTCAAACCGTGTTTCATGTAAAAGGTCGCCCCGATAGAGTCGAAAATGTCTATCATACGCAACATGGTGTGTTGCTAAATGAGTCGCTGAAAGAGCGCAGTTATTTGCTGCAACCCCTTGAGGTCAGAACGCAATACGGGATCGCCTTTAGTAGCCTACTGCCCGCTACCGATGATATTAGTATCGATGCGTTAATGGATCTACCTAAACAAAAGAGTGTTTCCCAAGCCATTAAATTAGCAAAAGAAATTAGCGTGATCTCCGTTAATATGCTGTTCGCCGATAAGCAACAAATTGGCTGGCAATTAACGGGAAGTTATCCATTGCGCAAAAAAGGGCTTGGGTTATTTCCCTCTCCGGCATGGGAAGGGGAATATGATTGGATAGGCAGGGTGTCTAATCAGCATTATCCAACCTCTATTAAAACTCGAAAAGGTTGGTTGGCGACTGCAAATCAGCGAGTTGTAGAGAAGGGCTATCCTGTTAATTTTTCTCAAACATGGGCGCACCCAGAACGTTTTGAACGAATTTCAGCGCTATTGAATGCAACGGATCGACATAATTTAGATAGCATGCAGCAGATGCAGTATGATCAATTCGATCCTATGGTGACGAAGTTACAGGTTTATCTCAGAGACCCCGCATTACAAAACGCGATCGCTCAACTCCCACAATCAGAACAACAACAAGCGAGGCTAGCTCAACAACGCTTGTTGGCATTTGATGGTTACCTGCATGCCGATAGTGCCGGTGCGGCGCTGTATAACTTATTTTTAGCTCAGTTCAGCCAGCAATTATTTGCAGATCGCTTCGTCGATTCACCGCAGGCGTGGAAGGCGTTTGTTGAAAGCTCCAAATCTTATTCAGCGCAAGCTGAGCATCTGCTTTGGCAAGATGACAAAAGTGCCAATGCGAGTCCTTTTTGGGCAAAAATCGGACCCGGCTCGTAGCGGTAAAGCGAAAATCATTGCCTATTCATTAGCACTGGCTAACCAACAAGGTGAAAAGCAATTTGGCAAAAATTATTCACGTTGGCAGTGGGGGAAATTACACCGCTATCAATGGAATAGCTTGTCATCACAAATGGCGGAATATCTTCCAAAAGAACAACGTAGGACGATTGAACGACTCGATAGCTATTTGAATCGAGGCCCTTATCCAGCGGGTGGAAATCTCAATACGGTCAATATTTCCAGCTATAGTATGGGCGATAATTTTGATACTTTGTTGATCCCTGCAATGCGCTTAATTGTTGATTTCAGCCAACAAGATCCAGTATGGGTAATGAATAATGCGGGGCAGTCTGCCAATCCTGCAAGTCGTCATTATGCCGATAATATTGAAGGTTGGTTGAAAGGAAAATATCAAAACCTTCCTTTTAGCCGGAAGGGCAATCCCAGTGGTACAGCGATAACGTGTTGCAGTTTGTGCCTCGCTCACTTTCAACACAGGCGCATTAATACCGATGATCTCTAATAAATTATTCCAACGTTTTGCACCGATTGACCCAAATGTTTCTGAACAATTGGATATGTTAAGGGGATTTTGTACCGCGACAGTATTATTTGGGCATGCATATTTAGTCTTTTTATATCCAGTATGGCCTATCGTGATGCTGCCGCTATATTTATTTGGTCATAGCTGTGTCATGGCTTTTTTTGCGTTAAGTGGTTTTTTGATTTGTAAGTCGGTTAGCTACAATATTCAACGAAATACTTACTTTAAAGTAAGGCGCTATGCAACTTCACGGTTAAATCGTATTTTGCCGCCTTTTTATTTAGGCTGTCTTGTCTTACTACTTTTATATTTTATCTCTCCCTATTTTTTTGCTAGTGGTAGCCGTGACATTAATATTATTAGCGATACGATGACTCAGGCGAGAATGGCGCTGGATGTTAAGAGCTTTGTGGGAGTATTGTTGTTTATCAACGGCTTTATTACAGATACTCCACCAAGTAACTTTGCATTTTGGTCATTACCATTTGAGGTTTGGTTCTATACACTGTTTGCCTTATTTATGATGCCTAATCAGCGTTGGTGTACGATTATCGGTATTCTATTATTACTCACTCTTAGTGTATTGAATTATACTTTTTTCTTGTATGCTTTAATTTGGTGTTGTGGTGTGATTGCTGCGCTGCTTCATAATCACCAGTATCAATTAAAACGAAAAACGCTCATTACCAGTTTTAGCTTGATTGCTTTAACACTATTGACATTAGCTGTGGTTGGCGTTTTTTATTTTCCATTCAGTTTCGACAAGCAAAAATATTTGTTGGCGTTGTATGGCACTTTGTGTGGCATTAGTTTCTGCTATTTATTTTATTTGATGAGTTTTCACCGTGTTCGGTTTTATTTACCTGGTAAACAATTAACGCCGAGCTCTTATACGATCTATATTCTGCATTTCCCTTTGCTAATCTTTGCTTATGGGATTGTGCAACCTTATGTGTATCAGAATTTGTGGGTATTATTTATCACTACGTTTTTGATCGCGTTGGGGATCATGTTTATTGGGTTGTTCGTTGGACGATATGTGGAAAGATTGAAGGTGCTACATTAAGTTGTGGCTTTGTTATCGCATAAAAAATATCCACTCTCCCTAAAATGAGTCAGTGATAATGAAGTCAGTCATGGTATTTCAATTAAGCAAGGAGGCTTTTTCGCTAATCTCCGATAGGTCGGTTAACACGATATGATTTTGACTCTGATACTGGAGGAGTTTTCCCTTTTAGTATATGTTTACTGACTAAAATGACACGATTACTTAAAGGTTGATTTAAACCATGATCCGAGTGTTAACAGCGAAAAACTACCAAAAAATGCCATGGAAAAATGGGCAAGGTTTTACTTTAGAAATTGCGCGTAGTCACGGTGTAGGATTAACCGATTTTGATTGGCGAGTTTCTATTGCTGATGTGAAAGCGGCTGGAGCCTTTTCTTATTTTCCGAGTAGGAAACGGATTATTGGCGTATTAGATGGCGGAGAAGGGCTAACCTTGCAGGTGGATAAAAATTCTCCTGTAACACTCCGTCAAAAACAATTTTTTGCATTTCATGGTGAAAGTGATGTGTATGCTGAGCTATTAGGTGAGGCTATTCGCGATTTCAATCTTATCTATAACCCTGATAAGTACATCGCTCGTCTGCAATGGTTCAATACACACAATGTGACGCAGTGGATAAGTGATGCTGACAGGGTATTAATATTTAATGCGGGTGGCGAGCTTGGCGTTACTATTGGTTTGAACTCGCATACTTTAAAAGAATTTGAAACATTATTGGTGGAAAATGATGGAAATTCTTTGCAATATGACCTTGTCACTCAACCAAAGAGTGACTTTTGCCTGATTGAATTATTTGCTAAGTAAAGTTACTGCCAACAATAAAATCGCTGTTATTTGTCGTTTACTAATAACAGCGGTAAATTAATACTATTTTTCATCCTCATCTTATAGCGTAATCTACTTTATTTTTATAAAAAACACTCTGTAAATTTTTAATCAAGGATAAACTAATCAAATTAGTTCATTATCAGAATATGACGAGTGAATATTTTTGATTGAGTATGATAATAAAAATATCAAAATAGATTAAAAAGGTCAGAAAACGTAGGGTTAAGCTATATATAGTTGTGGTAGGATCAAGGTTTATCCATAATTGAGCTGTGTTGTATTTATAGAATATTAATTAATTGAATATATTATGTTTTTTATTTGTAACTCATAAGATAGGGATATTGTCATTATTGGATGAGTTTAACCGTTTTGTCATTAAATTGACACGCTACTGCCATTGTTCTAGCTTAGGTTTGCAATAGCTAAACTAGGAGACAATTAAGATGTTTAGTTTGGATGCTTTGCTACAAGATGTATTCCCAGACCGAGCGCCTCCCGCTTGGAAACGGAATTTACTAAAGTTCCTGCTATTTGAAAAAGAATTTAAACAATTTTCTGAAAATTATCCTCACCTAAAAGGTTTAGATCTGGTTGAGCAAATCGTCGAGTACTTTAATATTCGTTGTGAGTTAGTTGATGGCGATTTAGAAAATATTCCCTCTCAAGGTCCTCTTGTATTAGTTGCTAATCACCCGATAGGCTCTTTGGATGGTTTAGCAATATTACGTACGGTCGCGACAATTCGCCCAGATGTTAAAATCGTAGCAAATCAGTTTTTGAATTATATTGAGCCACTGAGTAGCTTATTTGTTCCTGTTGATAATATGGGGAATCGCACTAGCCGCAAACAAATTGAGGCAATGCAAGAGCATTTAAATAAGCAAGGGGCTTTGATTTTATTTCCTGCTGGTGAAGTTTCCCGATTAAGTGCGAAAGGGATCCGGGATGGTCATTGGCATACTGGTTTTTTACGTTTAGCGGCCAAAGCTCGTGCGCCAATTGTACCTATTCACGTTACTGGTCGTAATAGCCCTCTATTTTATTTAACCTCATTAATATACCGTCCATTATCGACATTATTGCTCGTACGAGAAATGTTTAAGCAGCGTGATGGCAGAATAAAAATTCGAATTGGTGGCCGTATCCCATTTACTCATTGGCATGATGGGCATACTCGATCGCATGATCTCGCAGAACGTTTTCGCCGCCATGTTTATCTTCTTGGGCAAGGAAAAAAAAGGGCTTTTTACCAGTGAATCTGCCATTGCATTACCGGAAGATCGCTTAGAATTGAAAAAAGCATTGATGGCGTGTGAGCGGTTAGGTACAGCCCCAGATGGTAAGGCGATTTTTCTGTATCGTAGAAAAGATGAGGATAGAACGCCTATCTTACGTGAATTAGGTCGATTACGTGAAATTGCTTTTCGTGCTGTCGGTGAGGGTTCAGGAAGGCGGCGCGACTTAGATAGCTATGATGATGACTATTATCATCTCGTTTTATGGGATGAAGATGCATTAGAAATTGTTGGCGCTTATCGATTTATTCCTACTGCCGAGCAGTTGAAGAAAAAGGGCATCGAAAGTATCTACAGTTATACGTTATTTCATTACGATAAAGAGATGCTACCGATACTTGAGCAAGGGATTGAATTAGGCCGTAGTTTTATTCAACCTACTTATTGGGGTAAGCGTGGTCTTGACTATCTTTGGTTAGGTATTGGCGCTTATCTTGCAAAATACCCGCAATATCGTTACTTATTTGGGCCTGTTTCGATATCGGGTACGATGCCAATTGCCGCTCGTGATCTATTAATTACGTTTTATCGCCTCTATTTCTCAGCGAATCATTCGTTGGCACAGTCTCGCCAGCCGTATCCTGCCTCATTACCACAGGTATTAGCACAGTTTTCGGGGAATAATTATCACGAAGATTTAGTTAAGCTAAAAAGTCTGTTGAATAATATTGGCTGTTCGATTCCAACCTTATATAAGCAATACACCGAGCTATGTGAGCCGGGTGGCGTACAGTTTATTGATTTTGGAACCGACCCCGCTTTCAACAATTGTATTGATGGCTTGGTATTGGTGGATTTGACGAAGTTGAAACCTTCTCGTTATCAGCGGTATGTAGCGGTTCACCAAGATAACCAAACGTAATCTAAGTTATTATGCAAAGAAAAAACGCCGTATGGCATACGGCGTTTGTATCGATTATCTAAAGCAGATCTCAGCCCAACGGGTGAGGCCAGCGGTGACTGAGCCAAAATCATTGCCTCGGACAATAGGAATATTGGGTAATTCTTGTTTTATGGCCTGACATAGGACGGGGGATTGGGCAGAGCCTCCTGTCATAAATATCGCGTTTGGTTGCACACCACCTTGTGTCACGGCTTCTTTAACCAGCTCTATCATTTTACTTTTTGGTGATTCGATAGCCTCTACCATCTGGTCACGGTGAATATTAATTTCGAGAGTCTCATTCATTAATTCAATATGAGCCAAGTAATTTTCACTGTCTGATAAAGCAATTTTCGCTTCTTCAGCGCGGCGCACTAAGCGATAGCCAAGGGTTTCATTATAAACCTCAATAAGACGCAGCAATTTTTCAGGCTCTTGTGCCTCTTGGCGTAATCGATTGAGCGCTGTTAAATTCTGTTTTGCATAAAATTCTTTTTGTGCTTCCACATTATTAATCGCGATAGGATTCCAAAACTGGCTTATCGGCATTTTAATTCCAGATACTGTTTGGCTGCTCATACCAAATGAGTCCATTAATTGTTTTAAAGCCAAATAAATATCAAGGTCGTTACCACCAATACGTTGACCAGTGTGAGCTAATAGACTTGCTGTTCGGTCGGTTTTACCTTGATAACTTGGCCCCATATTGATCAGTGAACAGTCGGTTGTGCCTCCACCGATATCGACAACTAATATAGTTTGGTCTTGCGTTAAAGCCGCTTCATATTCAAGCCCAGCGGCAACTGGCTCAAATTGAAAGGCAATATTTTTAAACCCAGCGCGTTTTGCGGCTTTAATAAGAATAGCTTCAGCTTGCTGATTAGCTAATTCACCACCACGGCCATGAAAGTTAATTGGGCGGCCAATGACAGTATCAGTAATTGTGTGTTGTAAATGCAGTTCGGCTTTTTGTTTAATATTCGCCATCATGGCGCACACTAAATCTTCAAAGAAACTGAGTTGCACTTCGTGAAGGCCTGAAGCACCAAGAAAGGATTTTGGTGACTTGACATAATAGACATCGCGAGGATCTTTTAGGTATAGCTCTAATGCTGCTTGGCCAAAAACAATATCCTCAGGAAGTAGTTCAATCCCTTCTTCACGGTTATATGCGATGGAACGCCTCAGTATTTGTTCGCCCACTTCATCTGACGGTAATATATTAAGATGACGGAATAAATGTTCAGAAACAGATTCTCGAGTTGGCGCGCAAAGGGTTGACGGAATATAAGCACTATCACCTTCTAATGGTAACAGTGTAGGCTTTCCCTTATCCATAATTGCGACCGCGCAGTTTGATGTTCCGTAGTCAAAACCAATAAACATTTTGCCCCCAATGCTTTAATTACTCGCCGAAAAGGCGGCAAACTTTACCGGAAGCGCTGGCGAATTACTACTACTAAAATGACATTGCAAATATGAATATAGTCGCAATCGTGTTATTTAAAGCGTGGAGTAATATTGGTGCAATTAATGAGCGAGTGCTGATCCTTACATGGCATAAAATAGCGCCCATTATAAAGATAGTAATAAGGGTATTTACAGATTGATACTGTGAGTGTATTGAAGCAAATAAAAATGAAGAAGCGATAATGGCTATCCATTTTCCAGCCGTGCCATACCACATGCCCCGCATTAAGTAAAAAGCCTCTAAATATAATTTCTTCGCTAATCGGGGCTGCGATAATAATCGTTATTACATAGAGAAAAAAGGCAAAGCCAGTCATGTGACTGATACTTTTCAAGCCACTCTTCTTGTGCTCCCAATAGCATATTGAGAAATATTAAGCCAAATATAGCCAAGATGGGGAGTTTTAATTCATTTAAATTGGTTTTACCGATAGGCATAAGTTTGAAGCTATTTTGGTAAAAAAACCAACAAACTAAGGCGCAAGGCAACAGTAATAGCAATGATATAGCGGGGATAGCATATTGGGATTGCAGTAACAAAAGTGCATTAGGCATCAACAGTATAATGAATGAAGAAAAAAACCAAGCGACAAATGCTCCGATGCAAATGAGTAAATGAGTGAGGCGGCTTTTAGGTGGATTCATATAAGTATATCCTTTTTTAATAACAACGTTAAATTCCTTAATTTCACTTAGTTAATATACAAAAATTTTAGATAAATTCATCTATTAAATGCATTGTATAGCAGTTAGTTAGCGCCTCTATGAGTGAGTAATAAAAAGTCATACCAAAGAAAAATAGAGGAATGAGTAAATTTAACGAAGTTATCTCAAATATTTATTTTAGCGAATGCCAATATAGGGTAGCTTAATGGAAAATCATTAAACATTCGCAAACTGGAGCTTATGGATGCTAATTGTAGAGATGTTAAGTACCGGAGATGAGGTACTGCATGGGCAAATTATTGATACTAACGCAGCTTGGTTATCTGATTGCTTTTTTCAAGAAGGCTTCCCACTGAGTGGGCGAACGACAGTTGGTGATAATCTGAATGACCTAGTACACACTTTACAAGCGCGAAGTCAACATGCAGATATTCTGATCGTTAATGGTGGACTAGGACCAACTCGTGATGATTTAAGTACTTTGGCGGCAGCAACGGCTGCTGGGGGTGCCCTTAGTTGAGCATGCTGAATGGATTACGGTTATGGAACGCTATTTTGCTTCCAGAGAATGGGTAATGCCAGAAACGAATCGTAAGCAAGCGCTGTTACCGGAAGGTGCAGAATTGGTGGATAACCCGATTGGTACGGCATGTGGTTTTGCCATGGAGCTCAATGGTTGTTGGTTATTTTTTACGCCTGGCGTACCTTCAGAGTTTAAAGTGATGGTACATGATCAAATTTTGCCAAGATTACGCCAACGATATCCATTGAACGAACCCCCGTTATGCCTACGTTTAGCCAGTTTTGGACGAAGTGAGAGTAGTTTAGCTAAGCAATTTGATTCACTCGCTCTTCCGGAAGGCTGTGTACTTGGATACCGCTCCTCTATGCCTATTATTGAATTGAAACTCACAGGGCCTGCAACATTGAAAGAGGAAATGTTAGCGCAATGGCAAGTGATCAAAGAAGGTGTTGGTGAAAATGTAGTTTTTGAGGGTATTGAAGGCTTACCTAGCGTGATATGCCGTGAGTTAAATGAAAAACAGCTTAGGGTTGCTATTTGTGAAGAGTTTAGCGCAGGTTTACTCAATTGGACTTTAAATGCAGTATCGGCCCCACTCAATGGCTGTAAAGTGATAAACCAACAAGAAGACCAGAGTTTATTAGCACTGATAGGCCATGCTAGTGAGGTCGCTAAACAAGAAAAAGCACATATTGGTTTAGCGGTTGGAGGCGCTAACGATGGCTGTCTATCATTAGCATTATATACATCCGAAAAAAGCTATGCCCAGCGTGTACGTTATATGCCAAGTAATCACAGTACTAAGGTCAAACAAGATGTCAGTGTGATGTTAATGTTGGATATGTTGCAACGTTGGCTCAAGGGGCGCGACGTTTTTGGCCAATATGAGTGGTTAGCGCAATCAGAGACATTAGTTCGTTAATATTACAATCTTCGCTGTGTTTGATATGTCAAAACACAGCGTTTTTTAATCACACATAATCATCATCGATTAGTGGGTTTACCTAGGGTTTTTATATTATATTTCAAATATTGGTATTTTTACTTAATAAACCTAAGGGTATTCATCTTATTTAAGTTTCGGGGGCGAGAAATAAGAATTTTTAAGATGAATTTAAATGGTTAGAAAAATCGATTTTGCTAAATAAACGCATAATTATTAAATTGGAGTGACTGTTTTAATGCTGACAAATTATTTTATGTTATAGGGTTATGATATGAGAAATATACACATCTTCCTTCCATTTTAAATGAGGCGTATTATGCATAAGGCATTATGAATCTTTTAAAATAGCGGGTAATTAAGTAGGAAATAAACAAGGGTTATGATAATAGATATTATTTGGTATTTCCTTAGATAGTAGACTAGGATATGAAAGTATCGAGTGGGATGGACTAGAGAAAGTGGTAACTAGCTCGGTGTTTATTAAATACTGCTTCAGTATGGGGTGAAGGTCATTAGTAAGGATATAATCGAAGTGGATACTCCCATGATGGTAAAATGCTTATTTATGCGGGCTAGGAACGAGTTCAGTCTCCCCGCTGTAACGGATTAAAAAGGAATAATGAATTAGAACATGATATCTGCCAGTGTTTACCAAAATTGAGCGATCTGATCATTATTAATTTAACACTGACTCAAGCTTAGACAGTGATTTTTAACCATGGGTGGCTTAAAAATTTAAATTAACGAGGAATAATCCATTGAGTCTACTCACTGCGATTAACTGGCATTATTTTTTGGTGTATTAACAATGAAACGTACAAATGGTGTTTGGTATAAATTGGTTTTAAATTCCCCTTATTTACCAGACCGGCCTTAGATTTGAAAGATAGTGCTTAATTTTATTATCAAAGTGCATTCCATTTATTTTTATATTACCTATTTGGAATTATTTCATGTTTATATCACAGCATCATTGTAGTATCGCTAAATTCGCTATTCTATCTACTGTTTTTGCAGGAGCAGTAGTGTGTCAGTCTGTTGCACAAGCACAGCGTACACCCGTTGAAATTATTCATGATATGGGCGTGCAATTAATTAACGGTGATGGCGTTCCGGTCGATTTAATTAAAGGCCGTTATTATATCCATCAATCAGCTATACGAGGATATCCCCTCGGGCAGCTTCATCTAGGGATTTTATTTTATTTTGGTGATGGCGGCGTACAAAATACCGCTTGCGCGCAATGGTGGTTAGAAAAAGCATTACAGGCGGAAGGGGAAGTGCATGACATTGCAAAGGATTTTCTTTCTGACATTCAAAAAGAAACTGCAATGTCATCGTCTCGTGTGCTCATGACAGTGCCAGATCAAAAGCTGTGTCAGCAGTTACCTAAAATAGCAAATGACCATATTGGAGTGCATCCCTTTAAGTTAGAGCCAAAGCCAGAATCGAAAATTGATCTTGTATTACTGCAAAAGGCTATCATTTCAGTGCCCATATTTGACCCTACTATCCAATCGTTAAAAAGGAACCAATTTCAGACAAAAATTGCAGCTATTCCTAGCTTAAGCCATGTTATTCGTAGCAGTATTGAAATCTATGATGACGCACTAAATGGCTTATCAAAGAAATGGATATTACTTTCACGCCATATTTTAAATAATCAGGTGTCAGTAGAACAAATAAACCCGGTTGGTATTGTTAATCACTCCCCTGAAAAAACAGAACAAGTTACATCGGCTATCCCGTTATCACCTGAGCAACAAGGTGAGCTTGCCAAACATGCAACTGTACCAATGGCTCCATCAATAGAAGGATCAGCAAACGTTAAAGAGAAAGTTGCTGATTCATTGAATTCTGAAGTTTCTGAAAAAAGGGTTGATACAAAGCTAACTCAGTTGGCGTCTACGCTATCTAATTTGCCTAAGGATGGAATATTCCATTTTAGAATTGAACTGAAGGAAACCGTGGTTAAAGAGGAGGCGGCATCTGGAATGGAGAAAACGGTTGAAGTAGCCAAGAAGCCTTCGTCAGACATGAAACCTATGTATAATTTAGGGGGCGATCCTCGCACTGCATCCCCTCGGCATTACACATTGCAGATTGGTAGTGCCAGTTCACCGGCTGGTCTCTATGAACATGCGCGCCGCCATAAATTGTCAAATTATTTAGTGTATGAAACTGTTCGTCATGGTCGCCAATGGTATGTATTGGTTTATGGTGAATTCTCTAATATAGCTTCTGCAAAACGAGCATTGAAAAATTTACCCTCCGGCAATTCAACGTGATAAGCCGTGGGTACGTAGTTTACGGCATGTTCAATCAGAACTTCATTAATGTATCGTGGGGCCTTAGGGGAGGTAATTAATCAATGGGGAGAGCAGACCGTATCTTTGTTATGGCATGCTGTAGTGAGACTTCCCCAGCCACGATAGCAACCAAACGTGAGTCGTTAAATAATGCGATTGAAGGCACCGATTTAATACCATACATCGGTGCTAGAGTAGGTGATTGAGCGATGTCAACGATGCCAAAATTAATGGCTGAGCTATCCAAATATAGAGGGAGTTGCTCAAAGATCGGTTGCATATTTTTACAAGGCTGGCACCAAGAGGCAGAAAAATAAATAATAGCTATCTGCCCTTGTTGTTCTGGATTAAAAAGCGCTTCTGTAAAACTTTGTTGATCGAGGTGTTTTATTATTGGCATAGTGTGAGCCATTATTTAATCATCACTTGGCAAATCGAAAATATGTTCATGAAGGTTATCAACAATGGTATTTGGCAAACAAGAGATAGAAGTAAGTAATTTATCTTTTTGATATACATCCACATGAGCGATATGCTTTGAGTCTAAATAGGAAGAGGAAACGGTATAGGTATAGTCGCCATTTCTAAAATCAACCTCATAGATTTTTCCATTGAATCTATCTCCCTTAGGGGTGAGATAACGTGCAGCTAATTGTTCAGGCTTTCTTACCATAGTGATATCAGGTTTTTGATTAAGTTTGCCGAATTGATAAATGTACTGACCATTTGCTAGGCTGATATTAACCTTTTTTTGGTTTTTATTCACACACTGGAATACTGTGACTGTGTGGGTATTGGCAAGGCCGATTGGGGAAAATAGGCTAGCCGATAGGATACAAAGCAGTATATGACGATAATTGGTCATAGTGATTTCCTAATGCACTTGTTATTTAACACCATATCTTAATGGCTATTTATGAAAGAATGAACCGAATATAGTGGTTATTTGCGATATATCACATAAGAGAATCAATCAACGGATACAGCACCTTTGGATTACACCATCGATAGAAACTCAAGCTTAGTAAAATTAACAAACTAAGAAGTGATAGCTTAATAACCGCTCATGGAGAGAAGAAAAAGGATGATGCTATCACTTTGATGAAGTATTATGTTTTTTGAGCTTTTTTCCTTTTTACAATTTGATTACGTCTTTTCCATTTACGCATCTCTGTTTCGGAGTTGAATTTTTTGTATTTTCATACGCCATTATCTTATAAAGCATTGAGTGTTTTTAAGACGTAACCATATTTTGGGATTTAAAAAAAAATGTTAAAAACAAACCCAAAGGAATAGGAATTTTCAGGGTGACTGGGTGATTGTGCCTGAGCATGGCTCTGATGAGCTTAGGTTGGGAGCGGCGGGCTGTTTTAGTCAATTAACTCATTTTTAATATAATGGGCATGGCGAGGGTAAACAGGCAGTACCCATATCGTATATACAATGTTTAACGGTACCTAAAATGGCATGCAGAGATTAAATCTCAGGAAAAAGGACCAATAGATATAAAAGCCAGCAATCAAAATACATAAATAGCGTATTTTCTTATTTCTAATTATAAATAATGGCACTAGCAACGGTAAAATAACCAACATTGGCTCTAGTGTATATCTTCCTCCCATGGGTAACTGACATAAGTTTGTTATTTCACTCTCCCCAATCATCCATTCATAATCGGATATAGAAAAAACCGTTATCATCATGCATAAGAAAAACATATAAATGATAATTATTGTATTATATATGTATTTCATATAAATCAGATTCCTATAATCCCTTTTATGTAAAACACTACAAGTCTCTCATGTGGCGTTTTATCGCTTCTTCACTTTCATTTAGCCATTTTTACTTGGCGAGAGCCAAGAAAAGCCTCTGGAGCAGGGCGGCTGCTCTATGAACAGCCTAATGCGGTGACCAATATTAGTTGGCCACGGTATGATTGTTATTTAATTACCACTCCCGTGTTGCAATCAGCTCCTCCGGATCTGCATCTAAAAAGCCGTATGCCCGAGCAATCAGGTAAAATGATTCGCCGATAGCATCACGGGCAACCGTTTCAATCTCACTGCCCGCCTCTTCAAAGGCATCTTGCAAATCGTTAAATTCTTCCGTTGACTGCTGTGTCAGCACATACAACTCCGCCAGTCCGTTCGGTGGATTGTTTTCCAGTGTCTCACACAATCGCAGAAGAATGGCCTCACCCTGCTTCACCAGATGATCAGGAAAATAGCTGTCATCATACATTTCACCTAATAAACGGAGCTTCAAAACGTCTGGGTTGGTTACGGGCATTTTTATTCCTTTTGAAAGCGTTATCCTAAAAACAAATTAATGCGGAGATATATTGTAGTGGCACACTGAATGAGAAGCGAGTTGACCAATTGAATAACGTGAGGGCGGTAGGCTTTTGCACGGTCTAATAATAGCGCGGTACCTATTTTCTGTGTTTTGGGTTTGAAAAAATCAGCAATAGGCACTGTCAATAACACATTTTACAATGTTTGAATGTTTATTTGCGATTATTGCTATTTGGCGTTTGTTTCTGCTAGGGAAAATGCACTTTTAAACGAATGAGTAACATAATTTTTATCTTTTCTAGCTAACGACTTTGCTGGGTGCTATTCCTGTGGTGTCTGTGGTGGCATCAGTGCACTACCCAATATGCCTGTTTCTCTTAGGTTCCTCTCTTCTTTCGTATCTTATGATGGTAAAACCAAACACAATAGCATGAAAGCCTTTGCGTGCTAGGGGGCAAGATCTATTTTAGGAATTTGTGCGTTTGCTACCATTTCTTTTGAATGCAAATGTAAACTAATATCATTTGTACTAAGTACAAGGTAAGATAGCGCTATTATTTGTGCTATGGGTGGAGTCGGTGGCAGCGCTATGGGTTCTTTTTAGAAGCTGCTAGCCGCGCTGAGCATTGATGCGTTTACCAAATCGGGTAGATTTATCGGGCTTAAAGCGACAACTCACATTATTTAGAGATAGATGGAGGAAATTGGATGTTTGTAAAATCACTAACTTCAGGGCTCGTCTTAGTGTCAGCCTTAGTATTGGCTGGTTGTGATCAATCTAAAGAAAAGGCAGAAACTTCTGCACCGGCAGAGAAACAAACGATCACTATCGAGCACGCTCAAGGTAAAACAGAAGTTCCTCGCCATCCTGAAAAAGTGTTTGTTATGAGTATGGAAACACTGGATATTATGGATGCCTTAGGCGCCCCAGTCGCTGGCCTACCAAAAACAAACGTTCAATTACCTGAATTTTTATCTAAGTATAACTCCCCGGATTACATCAACGCAGGCACACTATTTGAACCTGCTTATGAAGTGCTGAGCAATGCACAACCTGACTTAATTTTAGCTGGTAGCCGCGCTCGCGACGCATACGACAAACTCAGTGCTGTTGCGCCAACTATCTCAATGGATATTGATAATAAACGCTTTATTGATAGCTTAACTGAACGCACAACTGAATTAGGTATGCTATTCGGTAAGGAAGAACAAGCTAAAAAGCTGGTTTCTGATTTCAAAGAAAAAATTGCTCAAATCAAACAAAAAACACCAACCGCAGGTAAAGCGATGGTGATCTTAGTGAGTGGCGGTAAGATCTCTGCTTATGGTCCAGGCTCACGTTTTGGCTTCATCTTTGATGAACTGGGCTTTGAGCCTGCTTATGTCTTCACTGAAGATACTGGCAGACATGGCAACATTGTTAACGCAGAATTGCTAGTCAAACTGAATCCAGATTGGTTGTTTGTCATTGACCGTGATAGCGCAATTGGCCGTACAGATGCTCAGCCAGCAGCCCAAGTTTTAGACAATGCGTTAGTAAGAAAAACATCGGCATGGAATAAACAACAAGTGACTTATCTTGATCCGTCTGCCGTTTACATCGCTGGTGGCATTCAAACTTATTCTCAGTTAATGGATGATGTTAATAACGCATTAGAAAAAAACCAAACAAACTAATCAATGAAAACGCTTTATCTTTTTTTTGGAATTATCGCCTTATTGGTATTAGCGGTGATGAGTTTGTTTATTGGAGCGGGTGACGTGTCACCCGTTTCACTTTTCACCGATCCAGAGATGCAAGACATCTTTTTTATCAGTCGTATTCCTCGAACTATTTCCTTGATCCTAGCAGGCAGCGCTATGAGTGTTGCTGGGCTTATCATGCAGCTCCTAACCCAAAACCGTTTTGTTGAGCCCTCGTTGGCGGGAACAACACAGTCAGCGAGTTTGGGCTTATTATTTGTGATGATACTGTTCCCTACCGCCGATATTATGACCAAAATGGTAGTGGCAAGCGGGTTTGCATTGCTGGGTACAATGCTGTTTATGATGCTGTTGCGCAGGGTTATCTTAAAATCAGCGCTGATTGTGCCGCTGGTCGGCATAATGTTAGGAGCCGTTATTAGCGCACTGACAATCTTTACCGCGTATTCATTTGACCTGCTACAGTCATTAAGTGCTTGGATGAGCGGGGATTTTTCTAGCATCATTCAGGGTCGTTATGAGCTTTTATGGCTAGTCGGTTTACTCACATTACTTGCTTGTTGGATTGCGGATAGTTTCACGGTTGCGGGTATGGGTCGTGAGTTTGCCATCAACGTGGGGCTAAATTACCGTAAGGTAATGACAATTGGTTTATCGATTATTGCACTGATAAGCGGGGTTGTTGTTGTCGTTGTCGGGGCATTGCCATTCTTAGGACTGATTATCCCGAATCTCATTAGTTTAATTATGGGAGACAATATTCGTAAAACGCTGCCATGGATCTGTATTGCTGGCGGAGGGTTAGTTTTACTCTGTGATATTGTCGGTCGCTTAGTCCGTTATCCATTCGAAATACCTGCAAGTGTGATTTTAGGTGTTATTGGCGCCATTATTTTCCTTTTTTTACTGTTGAAGCAGCAGCGTTATGCAAAAAGTTAATGCATCAGTGGTGTTACCCAAAAAAGGGATGACACCATTACAAAGAATATGGCTATTACTGGGGCTGTCGGTTATAGCTATTACACTTTTTATGACTATCAATCTTGGCAATAACCTTGCTTATATTTTGCCACACCGAGGTTATATGGTGCTGACGATGATTCTGGTCGCTTTTGCTTCTGGAGTCTCGACCGTTCTTTTTCAGACCATAGCCAATAATAAGATATTGACGCCCTCTATTATGGGTTTAGAGGCGTTATTTATTTTATTACAGTCAATCTTTGTGTTTTATACCGATAGCTTCCCTGCATCTTGGTTGCTCAATATTGGGAAGTTTTTGCTAGAGTCATCGCTACTCGTTCTATTCTCCGTATTACTTTATCGCTGGTTGTTTGTTTCAGCTAAGTTGAATATCAACCTCGTTTTGATGGTTGGTATTATTCTTGGTACGTTATTTAAAAGTACGGCGACGTTACTACAGCGGTTGATGGATCCGAATGAATTCTCGATTCTACAAAGTCGTATGTTTGCGACTTTTACACGAGCGACCCCTGAGCTGATCTTCTTTACTTTAGCAATTACGCTAGTCGTTGGTATTTTGCTGTGGCGTATGCGCTATTGTTTCGATGTTTTAGCTCTCGGTCAGGCAAATGCGATCAATTTAGGAATTAACTATCGCCATAAAGTGACGGTGATTTTATTACTGATATCGATATTAGTGGCGGTATCGACAGCATTAGTAGGGCCATTAACTTTCTTAGGGTTAATGGTGGCGAACCTTGCTTATTTTATTAGTGGTAGTAGTCAGCACCGTTATCTGTTGCCCGTCTCTTTCTTATTAGGAGTGATTGCGCTTATTGGAGGGCAATTGATCCTTGATTACGGCTTGAACATGGCGGGTACGCTATCTGTTGTGATTGAGTTTATCGGCGGCATATTCTTTATTTATATGGTGTTAAGAAGGTTTTAGTATGATTGAAATTAATCAGATATCGAAAAGTTATCAGGATACTAAGGTCTTAGATAACATCACAACAACGATTAAAAATAGTGGTATTACATCGATTATTGGGCCTAATGGAGCAGGTAAGTCGACGCTTTTATCAATCATTGGGCGCTTATTAATGGCCGATTCTGGGCATGTGAAGGTTAATGAGCTAGATGTTGTAAAAACGCCAAGTGATAAGCTAGCGACTTATTTGTCAGTGTTGCGACAAGAAAACCAGTTCGCAAGTCGATTAACCGTTGAAGAGTTAGTTGGTTTTGGTCGCTATCCTTATACAAAAGGGCGTTTAACCCTTGATGACAAAAAGAAAATCGATGAGTCACTCGAATTCTTAAATTTATCTAACTTGCGTCATCGTTATTTGGATGAGCTATCAGGTGGTCAACGGCAAAGAGCCTATGTGGCGATGGTTTTATGTCAAGACACTGAATATGTGCTGTTAGATGAACCACTCAACAACCTTGATATGAAGCACGCGGTCATTATGATGAAATTGCTGCGTCGCGCGGCAGACGAGTTAGGCAAAACGATTATTTTGGTGATCCACGATATCAATTTTGCCTCTGTCTACTCCGACCATATTATCGCTATGCGAGCAGGGAAGTTAGTTTATCATGGGGCGCCTAATGACATTATGAAGGTCGATATCATCGAAGATATCTTTGATACTCCTATTGAGATTAAATCTGTCGATAATAAATTGATAGCGATGTATTACTAAACGAAGTCATTTTATTTTTATAAAAAAATAGCCTCTATTGCTTGTTAGCATAGAGGCTATTTTATTGAGCTATATATCAAACGCAGTAGCAAAGCTACAAACCATTCACGCGCCATTCCAATCACTCTTCACCTAATTAGCATAAGTGAAGAGTGCATCCAAATCCCGCGTAAAAAGCGTTTTATATTACTCGCTAAAACGAGAAAGTCTGTATGGACGTGGATCGATGATAGGCTTAGTATCCATCAATAGATCAGCAGTCAACTGTCCAGATGCAGGACTTTCTGTCATACCCCAACCTGTTGCGGTGTTGATAACAAGGCCAGGGTATTGTTCGATTTTCGAAATGATTGGGATCTCATCGTCAGTTGGGCTAACAGTGCCGCCCCAACGCTCAACCACTTTAGAGTCTTTAAACACAGGGAATTCATTTCTAAGTCTTTCTAGAACGCCATCCAAGTGCTCATTGTTTGGTGTGTTAGTTGCGGTACGGAACTCTTCAAATGGCGTTTTCTCATCCAGCTTCCATGAGGTTGCCATGGTGAAGGAGTTAAAGAGATCTTTACCGATTGAGAATTCTAATGGCAGCTCTCCGCCTCCGAGTAGGTGTAAAAAGCGAGGGCCTAGCAGGAAGCTATCTTTAACGATAGAACTGGTAAAGATACGTGGTGCTACCGCATAAGTACCATCAGCTTGTTCACGGAAGTGAATACCGTTTGGTAGATGCACGTTACCTCTCGGTGCACCAGGCACGCCAGTAATACGCTGTTGAGAGAGGTAAACGTTCAGTGTAGGAACATCAACGCCTAGGTTACCCATAAATAGGCGAGACCAGATACCACCAGTCAGCACTACGTTAGAAGTTTTGATGGAACCTTTTTCGGTCACAACGTCGGAAATCTTACCGCCAGCGGTTTCTATGCCCCTTACTGCACAGTTGGTATAGATGCGGATCCCGATTGATTTGGCGTAGTTAGCCATGGTTGGTGTAACCACTTCTGGGTCGAGACTACCTGCGTCTTCTTCAAATCCACCGATTTTCCATGGAGTTTGTGCATTAGGTAAGCGTTTTGCCAGCTCTTCACCTTCGATCATGCGAGTTCTTAAAGGTGTATCAAAACCTGGGTTTTCTGCTGTCTTTTTGATCCACTCTCTGGTGAGTTCTAGATCTTTTTCGCTAGAAGGAACTTCAACACGGCCTTGAATGCGGTAACTTGTATCAGCACCGATTTTTTCATTCATGCCAGTCCATAAAATTTTTCCATAGTGGTGTAATGGAAAAATTTCTGGGGAAGTTTTGTAGCTAATAATTTGGCTATAAGCACGGCCTGATTGTTCGCCGCCTACAACGCCTTTTTCACAAATAACAACGTTCATCCCCCTTTCGGTGAGATTAATTGCAGTCATAATACCTTGAAGGCCTGCACCGATAATAACGGCATCAGCGGATTTTGGTAATGCACCTTCTGTGCCTGCTACAGCAGGAACACGAGATTTGGTGGACTCAAACCGACCTTCTCTGCGGATCATTGGAACAACCGCAGCACCACCTGCGAGAACACCCGCAGCACCGACCCCTAAAAGTAGTTTTCTTCTCGAGATTTTCATCTATAACCTCAATAATAACCTTAGTTTTTATATAGTAAATAATTACAATTTAAGATAATCATATTATCATATTTCATGATGTTGTTAACTATGGTTAATATTTGTTAACAAAAGTAAGAGAAATGTGAATATTCATAATCAGAAATAATCAAGCCTGTAAGGGGTTTGCGAGCTATTTTAATAAAATTCAATCTTTTTAAGAGGGCAGAAAATAAAGTGAAATGTCAGATAATGTGTACAGTGATTTTTTAATCAACTTAGATGCGGTGGATATTTGTTTCGTAGAGTGAGTAATTAGCAAAAATACTAGAATGAGCCAAGTGTTAAACAATGCTATATTGTGTGGTTAATAAGGGTAGGAGAATGAAATATCCGATTTTATGAGGGTTGGTGGTTATCCTTCTTTTTACTCTTGAAAGGTTAAATAGATAAAATACGTATTAGTTTAAAAACATTTAATTAAATATCTAAATGTTTGTGTTTTTTATATTGTCGTTTTTTTGAACTAAATTCTCAAGTTTTTCAGTAACAGGAAAATTCGTGGCGTATTTTTAGGTTTACACTATTTTAAAATAAAGTTGAAAAAATATATTTTGTTATTGAAACGCCTATTAGGAATATATTTTACCTCTGATTTATCATTAAAAAACATGAAGATATGTTTATCTTTGTGTCTGTTGATAAAATAGTCAAAGACGAATTCTTATCCAGTTTAACCCTTTCAATAACGACTGTTACTAATAATAATCCTAAATTTGTTTATTTTTTTAGTCACACATAGTGGTAAAAGTAAAATATACGACTAAGCTGGTTAAAGTGTTATCTAAATAAGTAATCCTTACAATAAATCAGGTTTTTTATTTAGGCAATAGTTTGAGTTATCTATTTTTTAACCAATTGGCATACATAGTTTGTGCTTATTATCATCATGCCAGAAAAATCATGGATTAAAAGTTTGGCGAACCCAGTGGGAAATGACAATTAATTCACTTAGGTAGAAGTGCTTATTTAGTATAAACCTCTATTATTGGAGTGTAATTTATTATAGGGCGATTTATTCCTTTTTAGAATTAACTCTCTTTATTTTGGCGCCATTGAGTGGCTTGAGCTGGACGGAATAGGTCTCTAAATTTTTTCTATTGTGATTGGAATAACGTATTTCATCACGTGTTGCGCTATTTTTATCTTTAATAAAGTGTCTGATATATTGGCTGAGTGATGGTGGTGTGACGGGAGCAGGCTCTTTATTATTGCTACCGTTCGCGTATTCGTGGAAAATTTTTTGTATAAAACTTGCGCCATCAATCTCCAAGATCAATAGAAATTTATACAGTAAATCAATTGTGAGTGGCGTTATCCCGTTTTCATAGCGAGAAATTTGTTGCTGGCTGATCCCCATTAATTTGGCTAATTCTTTGCCCGTGATTTTCTTCTCCTTTCTTGCCTTGCGTAAAAAGTAACCCGATAGTGTACTGAGTTTGTTTTCTTCCATTATTTAGTTTTCTACTCATCGCCTCTATTTGGGCGCTACTATAACGAGTCTGCTGTAGGTGTAAAAATGTTTATACCTAATAAACAGTGATTTTTGATAGTTTATAACTATTGTTATATTTATTTTTATTGAAAATGCTGATTTACACTATTGGTATTCACGTAAATTTTTGGAAAATTGAGAGCTTAAACCTATGAAAATATCGTCATTTTAAGAAGGTTATTTTATTTATATTTCGAATTATGACGTAAAAAGAGTAAATGTGTTTACTAATTTGTTCTATTTGAAATAGTTAATTGTCACCTAAAATGTTTCATTTTGTTACATTCTGTCAAAGGTTTGACGGCTATTTTAGAGATAATTTCATATTATGAGTATTAATTTCCTAAGTTGAATTACGTGATTGCTGTTAAGTGAAGCTGATTATTCATTTCCAGTGGGAATTTGTGCGAAGAAATCGGCGTAGTCTCTTGAGCATATTTGATGCAGAATAACGTTTAAGTCAGATAAAGGTTGTTGTGACCAATCAGCGCGAATATCAATATCTGCATATTGGCGACGGTGCCATATTTTGAGTGCCGCTGAACGAATTCCTCGATAATCACCTCCCGCTTTTTCACCCGCTTTCATTGCCATTAATAGCCTATTTGCTAGCGCTAACTCTGAGTATTTATGGTAGGTATCGTATAGCGCGTGTAAAACATGCTCTCCTGCGAGCATATTACCTGCAATCGCTAAATTGGTTTCAGATAAGCCACCACACCAAGGTAAACATGCCTGTCCTGTCCAATGCGCACTGGTGCCTTGTTTATCAATAATGATCAATTGCCTTAATGTGGGGGCGGCATCTTTTTTAAGCAAAACATCTAAACAGGTTTTAGCTGGCATAGCCTCTCGAAGGAATTCAACTCCCGTTATACCTGCCATGGGGTTGGTCATGGCTTGTGTGGCAATTGCACCATGATGACTTGCCCCATGGAGAACTAATGCCCCTACTGCGGGACCACCTGTTGCGGTTATTGCTCCAATTTCCCCCGTTTTTGCACAACGAGCGACGATAGAAAAAGTCATTTTACACCTCATAAATTAGACACCGATCAAATTTATCATTATAAATTATTGCGAGAAAGTTAATTTATCATCATAAATAAAGAAAAAGAGAATAATTTTAACAAAATTGACACATATCACAGCATCGTCACCACACCAGGGAGAACAAATATGGGCATGTGTTTACGCAGATGGGTAGCCACAGTTTCACTTCTCTTCGCTTTTTCATTTCCGCTATGGGGCGATGAAAACAGCCATGTATTGTTATTAGGGCAAGTGGCTGAACCGCAATCATTAGATCCTCAGGTGGCGACGGCTGCCAATGATTCACGGATCTTGGTGAATATTTATGAGGGGTTGGTGCGCAATTCTGATGGTTCATTAAAGCTTGAGCCTGCACTGGCCGAATCATGGAATGTGAGTGAGGATGGACTGACTTACACATTTCATTTACGCAAAGGGGTTCGCTTTCATGATGGATCACCATTAGATGCACAAGCGGTTAAGTTTACGTTCGAACGTATGCTTAATCGTGAGCATCCTTACTATCATACAGGGCCTTTTCCTTTATCATTTTTCTTTTCTGTTATCGACAACATTGAAACGCCCGATAACGCCACGGTGATCTTCCGGTTAAAAGAGCCGTTTGCCCCTTTTTTATCCAATCTTGCAACCCCCGCAGGTTTGATTGTCTCGCCAGCTGCCGTTAAACAATACGATAAAAATTTTGGTCGCCATCCAAGTGGGACAGGGCCTTTTAAATTTACCGAGTGGACGGCGAATCAGCGTGTTGTTGTGGAAGCCAATGATCAGTACTGGGGAGGGCGACCGTCACTGCAATATGTGGTTTTTCGCCCAATAACTGACGCTAATACTCGCGTGGCTGAAATGCTGTCGGGAGGGATTGATGCGATGGTTGAAGTGCCCGCGGATAATGTACCACTGTTTGCCTCTGATAAACGTTTTCACTTGTATCAAGCAACAGGCCCGCATGTTTGGTATGGCATGTTGAATGCATCACGTCCACCATTTGACGATGTGCGTGTCAGGCAAGCCGTGAATTACGCAGTCAACAAACAGAATATCGTTAAATATATCCTTCAAGGCTCCGCAGATGTTGCACAGGGGCCAATCCCTTCAGCTTTCGATTGGGCGTTTGATCCTGAAACGGAGGCTTACCCTTACGATCCTCAAAAAGCGCGTGAATTGATTAAAGCGGCGGGAGCAGAAGGGCAAAAAATTATTTTTTATGTCACAGAGGGAGGATCTGGCATGTTGGATCCGATCCCGATGGCGACAGCGATTCAGGCCGACCTAAAGGCCGTTGGGCTGTCAGTTGAAATACAGACTTTTGAGTGGAATACCTATTTATCAAAGGTGAATTCAGGGCTTAAACAAGCACATATGGCGGAAATGGCATGGATGACGAACGATCCTGACACCTTACCCTTTTTGACGCTGCACTCTGGATCATGGCCAGAGAAAGGGGGATTTAATTCTGGCTATTACGCGAATAAACAACTCGATAGCTTATTAGATAAGGCAAGAGTAACAAACGATATGGCTGAGAGGGCACGGCTTTATCGGCAGGTACAAAAGAGAGTTCACCAAGATGCGCCATGGCTGTTTGTGGCAAATTGGAAGCAAAATGCGGTCGCCAGTGCGCGGATCAGTAATTTTAAATTACAGCCAAATTTTAATTTATTGCTTAAAGACGTTCATAAAGATTAACGGATCAATTGGCTTAATTTCACGGCATAACAAAGTAGCGAGCCTTTACTCGGCATTAAAACGGTTACGACGGGAAGATTTACTGGGGAAGAACCTATGTGGCTATATTGTGTTAAACGAATTTTAGCGACGATACCCATTTTAATTGGGCTCACGCTTATCGTATTTTTCATCATGGCGTTGATCCCTGGTGACCCCGCTCAAGCACTGCTCGGGCCATGGGCAACACCAGAGAATGTGGCGCGGGTAAAACAGGAACTTGGTTTAGATAAGCCGCTATATCAACAATATTTTATCTGGATAAGTAATTTATTGCAGGGGGATTTTGGGCGCTCATTCGTACTCAATCGTCCTGTCACTGACGAGGTATTAGAACGTTTTTCAGCCACCTTAATTCTTGGGGGCAGTGCGCTGTTGCTCAGCTCTGTTTTAGGGTTGTTGGCAGGCATTATTTCGGCGATCCGCCAGTTTAGCTGGAGTGACAAAATGATCACGCTAGCCGTGTTACTGGGCATTTCGATGCCATCGTTTTGGATCGGCCTATTGATGATCATGCTGTTTGCGGTACAACTGCAATGGTTTCCTGCGTCAGGGATGTATTCGATTTGGCAAGGCGGTGGGTTCGGTGACCTATTGCACCATCTTGTTCTGCCAGCAGTGACGCTCTCTTTAGTCGCGACAGGGGTCATTGCTCGATTAACTCGTACTGCGATGTTAGAGGTCTTGCGCTTAGATTTTATTCGTACTGCTCGAGCAAAAGGACTTAGCGAACGCAAAGTTATTTTTCGTCATGCTTTTCGTATGGCGCTCGTGTCAGTGATCCCCGTTATTGGGATTCAGGCTGGTTTTGTTCTAGGCGGTGCTGTCTATATCGAAACCGTATTCCAGTGGCCGGGGCTAGGTGCCATGTTGGTCAAAGCGGTTGCGACACGTGATCTCTTTTTAGTGCAGGGCGGTGTTTTAATTGCAGCAGCAGCCTATGTATTTATTAATTTGTTTGCTGATTTGATGCAGGCACTTTTGGATCCGAGGTTAAAATCATGAGCCAAATTACTACACCGGTTATCCAGCCACGTTATCGCCAATCGGCTTGGTCTTTGTTAATGACCAATCGTTTAGCTGCATTAGGGCTAGCGATCTTATTGGTCATCATGTTGTCAGCATTACTAGCACCTTGGCTGCCACTGCCTGATCCCGATAAAACGGATCTCATTAATCGATTATTACCTGTTTTTTCTTCGGGTCATGTGTTGGGAACCGACCATCTTGGGCGTGATATTTTGTCACGGTTATTATGGGGAACACGGGTATCACTGCTTGTGGGCATCTCTGCGACGTTAATTGCAGCCGTATTAGGTACGCTAATTGGCTTAATTGCCGGCTATGTTGGGCAGCGAACTGATACCCTATTGATGCGTTGCATCGATATGTTAATGGCTTTTCCTTATATTTTACTGGCATTGGCGATTGTTGCTGTACTTGGGCCGGGCTTACTTAATGCGTTATACGCGATAGCTTTGGTTAATATCCCCTTCTTTGCACGTAATATTCGAGGGCTAACAGTAGGCTTGCGCGATCGTGATTTTATTCAGGCGGCAAGGCTATCAGGTAAAAACCATATTCAAGTTCTATTAACGGAAGTTTTACCGAATGTATTGCCTATTATTGTCGTGACTATGTCAACCACGATAGGGTGGATGATTTTGGAAACGGCGGGGTTGTCGTTTTTAGGGTTAGGAACACAGCCGCCGAATGCCGACCTAGGATCAATGCTAGGGCAAGGTAGAGCACAGATGTTCGTGGCGCCCCATGTTGCATTAGTGCCCGGCATTATGATTTTTCTTATCGTCATTAGCTTTAATTTATTAGGTGATGGCATTCGCGATTTACTTGATCCAAGGCTCAAATCAGGGGCTTTGCATCGCTCGCAACCAGTGACAGAAACCGCACGTATTGATATTCCAGCACGTACGGAAGGCAGCAAGGCGGTGTTAGAAGTGAAGTCACTGTGTGTTGGTTTTCGTCAAGGGCCTCTATTGCGCCCAACGGTTAAAAATATCAGTTTTTCAGTGGCGCGTGGTGAGTGTTTAGGGCTGATAGGGGAAAGTGGCTCTGGTAAAAGTGTTACAGCACTGTCCATTATGGGGCTATTAGCTTCCCCGCCAGCGGTGATCACCGGTGGTGGGATCTATGTTAATGAAGAAGAGATGTTGTCATTATCTCTATCGGCGCTACAGCAACGCCGTGGCGCTAGAGTCTCTTATATTTTTCAAGATCCGTTGACGACACTGCATCCACAGTTTTCGATAGGTGCACAATTACAAGAGGCGATCACCGCTCACCAATCCCTTTCCGATCAACAAGCGAAGAATAAGGCGATTGAGTTACTTGAGAGTGTTGGTATTCCATCAGCAAAAGAGAGTTATCACGCTTATCCCCATCAACTTTCTGGAGGGCAACGCCAACGTGTTGGGATTGCCATGGCTCTTGCGAATGATCCGGTGTTAATTATTGCCGATGAGCCGACAACGGCACTGGATGTCACTGTACAGGCGCGCATTTTAGAATTACTCAATAAGTTACGTCGTGAAAGAGGGGTTGCACTACTTTTTATTACCCATGACTTTGCGGTGATTAACCAAATTTGTGATCGCGTGGCGGTGATGCAGCAAGGCCAAATTGTAGAAACGGGCGCAACACAAACGGTACTTCATCAGCCACAGCACCCTTATACGCGTCGCTTGATTGCCAGTGTGCCAAAACTGGGGGAAGGAAAAGCATTTCTTACCCATGTTGCAGATATTTATAGCGCTAAACCAGACGCGGTGCAGGAGGTGTCATGAATAAGGTCATTGAAGTCAATCAATTGGTAAAAACGTTTGGTCGCCCACCTAACCTTTTTCATCCAACAAGTAGAGAAGTTAAGGCTCTAAAAAACATCTCAATAGATCTTTATGAAGGTGAAACATTGGCGATCGTTGGGGAAAGCGGTTCGGGGAAAAGTACTCTTGCCCGTATTTTAGTTGGATTGGAGCAGGAAACATCAGGGGAGATCCGCATATTGGGAAAAAATCGTTCTCAGTGGCAAAAACAAGGAGCACGAGCCTTCGGTCAAGCTATCCAATATGTTTTCCAAGATCCTGTTGCATCATTGAACCCACGTAAAACGATCGGAGAAACCTTATCCGTACCTTTAAAGTACCTTAAGCAGATGAATAAATCTGAACAAACCCATAGATTACATGAGTTACTCGAGGCCGTAAGTATGCCATTGGATGCGCTGGCATGCTATCCACATGAGTTTTCGGGTGGGCAAGCTCAGCGTTTAGCGATTGCACGAGCATTGGCAGCCGATGCACAGATCCTCGTTCTCGATGAGCCTGTTAGCGCATTGGACGTTTCGGTACAGGCGCAAGTGTTGTTGTTGCTACAAGAGCTAAAAAACACAATTTTCGTTATCTTACTTATTTATAAGTCATGATTTAGCCGTCGTTGAATCAATTGCTGACAGAGTGGCCGTGCTCCTATTTAGGTGATTTGCTAGAATGTCAGGAAACTCATCGTTTATTTGCTGCCCCTGAACAGAGTTATACCCAGAATTTATTGACCAGCGCGCCAAGGCTCTCTTTTGAGTAAAAGGCGAGTGTGGAGATGAAAAATAGAACAACAGACGACGGCCGGAAGAAAAATATGAACACAGAGAAACAGCCGATGACAGAAACAGGACGAATTAAACGCACGGATGAAATTGTGAATGCGATTAAAGAATCGATCATGGCGGATAATTTAATGCCAGGTGATCGACTGCCACAAGAGAAAGATCTGATAGAGCGTTATAGCGCCAGTAAAAGCACCGTTCGAGAAGCTTTAAAATCGCTAGAAGTCCAAGGGTTGATAAAAACGAAAACGGGGCCTGGTGGCGGTGCATTTATTGATTCTATGACAGAAGCGCGAGCGATGAGTTTACTGTCTAATTATTTGTTTACACGGAATATTTCGATAAAAGACATTTATACCTTACGTAAATTATTAGAGCCTGTGGTGGCAGTTAGCGCTATCGACAATATGGATAATGAAGGTTTTCAAAAACTGTATGACACGATAGCGATTTATGATCATGAGCCAGTTGATGAAGCCGAACGTTGGCAGCAGCGGATGGCCGAATTGGATTTTCACGCTGTTGTTGCGAGCTACTCTGATAACGTACTTTTAGTGTTTATCTGTCATTTTCTTCAACGGTTGCTTAAGGATTTGGCGATTTGCAAAGATATCTACTTAAAGCCTGAACCTGTCGATCGTCGACAAGGGATTGACTATCAATATCAACTTATTGACGCCATGCGCCGTAAAGATGCTCCTAGAGTGAAAGCGATTATGGAAGCGCATATGGCGTATGCGGAACAAGCCATGCTGGCCTTGCAAGCAACCTTACAAGAACGATTTTTAAGTGAAGACAGGTAATGACATGATTGATCAAGATTATCTTAAATCTGTATTAAAGACGCTATTACAAACGCCTAGCCCTGTAGGTATGACAGAGAATGCCGTAGCGCAGACTCATCAATGGCTCGCAGAATTAGATTTTCAACCGCAATATACCCGCCGAGGTGTGCTACAATATTACGTTAGGCAGTGGTGAGCCCAAAAGGGGCACTAGCGGCACACTTAGATACTCTCGGTGCAATGGTGACACAATTAAAGCCGAATGGGGCGATTGGCACTACGTAACACGGGAACATGGGCCGCCACGTTTCGCTGAAGGAGCGAGAGTCACAGTATTTTGTGACAACAACCAATATCGGGGAACTATTCTGCCGTTAAAAGCATCGGGGCACCGTTTTTAATACCGAAGTGGATACCCAGATTGCCGATTGGGATAACCTTGAAATCCGCCTTGATGCACCTTGTTATAACCATGCTGATCTATTAGCACATGGCTTTAATGTAGGGGATATGGTTGCAGTCGATGCACAGCCTGAGTTTATTTGATAATGGTTTTATCGTCTCTCGCCATCTTGGATGATAAAGCGGGCTGTGCAGTGTTATTAGCTGCATTGAAATCGCTGGTGGATGATAAAGTACTGCCTGAAGTGGCTTGCCAAATCATGTTTACCATTTCAGAGGAAGTCGGTATTGGGGGAACGCATGGCTTTGGTGCTGAAGTACAAGAACTGTTAGCCATTGATAACTCGGTGTCGGCCTCCCGATCAAACAACGCGGGATGATGCGTTAACATTGGCATTTCGTGATAGAACAGGTCCATTTGATTTAGCTATCACACGCCACCTACTTAAGCTGTGCCAACAGTATGATATTCCTCATGTGAGAGATACCTTTAAGCACTACCGCTCAGACAGTGCCGCTGCCGTCGATGCAGGGTGGGATATCCGCGTGGCATTGGCTTGTTTTGCACTGGATAGCTCACATGGTTGGGAAAGAACGCACGTTGATTCACTGGTTGCATTAGCCACCTTGGTCAGACGTTATATTGAAAGTGATTTAGTGCCATTACCAGGGCAGTAATGGATTTAGGTAAAAAACGTCAAGGATTTGAAGCGACCCCCAATGAATTGGGGGTCTTTTGATTGTATAAGTTAATTAATGGCGGTCATTTAAATACTCAGGCTCTTTAGGCAGCTGGAAGCAGCAAAATAAGCAGATACACAATACAACCATGACATAGATAAAAAAGGCGTTTTCTGCGCCGCTGGCTTTAAATTGTAGTGCAACAGAGGGAGCCGAGCCGCCAAAAATAGCATTCCCTATCGCATATGAGACCCCAACACCTAACGCTCGTAAATGAGGCGGGAACATTTCAGCTTTTACTAGCCCACTAATAGAAGTGTAAAAACTTAACAGCATCATTAAGAAAATCAGTAATAAGGCGATAATGATAGGAGACTGAGCAAAATAACGCATGCCAATCACCATCACTGGGTAGATAAATAGCAGCATGGATAGCGTGAAGGTAATCATTGCTGCTCGGCGGCCAATTTTATCAGAAATAATGCCGAACACAGGTTGAGACAGCATGAACACAAAGAGTGATACGGTCATAATGTAACCAACCACTTTGCTATCAATACCGATGTTTGTGAGATAGGTCTTTGAGTAAACGGTTATAATATAAAAGCAGAGAGAGCCTGCGGCAGTATAACCAACGACTAAAAAGAAAGATTTCCAATGCTGTTTTAGAAGAGCGATTAAAGAACCTGACTCTTTTGCTTCTGATGCTTCATTACTTAAGGTTTCATCAAGGCGTTTTCGAGCAATTAATGAGACTATCGCTGCAATCCCCCCAATGACAAAAGGAATACGCCAAGCACCATCCTGTAGCTGTTGTTCAGTGAGAAACGCTAATAAAATAACACTGAGCAAGCTTGCTAATAACTGCCCTCCGGATAATGTGACATATTGGAATGAAGCAAAAAAGCCCCGTTGTCCTTTAAGGCCGAGTTCACTCATATAGGTTGCGACGGCACCATATTCGCCACCGACAGATAAGCCTTGCAACAAGCGCACGAGTAGCAATAACAATGGTGCAAACATCCCGACTTGCTCATAAGTTGGCAAGGCGGCAAACAAGAAAGAACTAAACCCCATCAAATAAATGGATGCGACCATCGAACGCTTTCGACCATGGCGATCAGCAATCCGACCAAATAGCCAACTACCAATTGGACGCATAAAGAAACTTGCAGCAAACACCCCCCAGACATAGATAGATTGCGTCAGTGGATCCATATTTTGCGGAGTAAGCGCTTTAGTAAAATAGGCAGCAAAAACAGCGTAGATATAGAAATCAAACCATTCCACTAGGTTACCAGAAGCTGCTCCAACAATTCCTCGAATGCATTTTGATCTTGCATTGGCATCTAGCGTTGCATCCGTTCTTTTTACATTATCTTGAGATATTTCCAATTTATCACCACCGCAATATTAGTTAACAATAATTCAACAAATAGCGGTATTTACTTAGTGAGTCAATATTTGACGGTAATGTAAATTAAATATTGAGATCAATATCCTGTTTTTCATGTCATTTTTAGATAACTAACAACACTAAATGTTTTGACTAACTGAGTGTTTTATATGAGTTTTTTTACTTTTTAGCTTATTTGTTACATGCGCTTTATCTTTATTCGGAATACTCGTAAATAAAAATAATTTCATGCTAAGAATATGCGTAAAAATATCATATTAGACGTCATTTTAAATATAAAAAGTAACGTATTTAGATTAAAAAAATAAATGTATTATCGATGATAGGAGAGGAATTATTGAATATTCACTGTTCTGTTTCGATATTGCCATTTAATTTTTTATTTTATTGAAACAGCTAATCTACATACGAAAAATATCATAATATATTGAAATAAATGATTTTTTAAGATGTTTGCATTCAATGTGCCATCAGCCAAATAGAGTTGGTTTATCGAAAACTCAAATAAATACTAATAATTATCATTTTAGTTTATTATTTATTTATAAAGTTTATATTATGTATTTTATCATGATAGATATGAATAATCGGTATTTTTATTAACATTATTAGTTTAATTTTTTTGTTAATTATTCTTTAACTTAATATAGACGTTTTGTTTTTAGGTATAATTCACTAAAAATATTATTTGATAAATAAAGCTATCGATATTTAATTCTGATTTCATCTATCAATTTATCATAAAAATTCATCAGTATATACTGCTGTACATATCGGTAATGTTATAAATTATTTATATTTTCAATAGGTTAGTTTGGTTAATAACGTGAGTTATTAGTCTGTTTATTGATGTAAAACAATCTCTTAATTTGATGGGTTGTTATCATTAAATTATCAAAATCTTATTTTTCACCCATGTGATTAATCGTGTCTATTACTGGCAGTACACACCTTAAATATATTTTATTCCGTTTTGTTGGAAGTTTACTTTTTAACATTTAAAGCAAATTAATTGAGTGAGTTATGTATGGCAAATATAAAAGAGAAAGCATCCGTTTTTGCTCCTCTTACCCGTCGTGGCTTTGTTAAGGCCGGAACTATCACGGGTTTGGCAGCAGCGGCTGGAGGGTTCTCTCTGCCTTTCAGCGCCTCCGCTGCCGCAGAGCAAAAAACAGCGACGCCCACCGGAGAAGAGAAAGTAGTTTGGAGTGCATGTACTGTAAACTGTGGAAGCCGTTGCCCATTACGTATGCACGTCGTTGATGGTGAAATTAAATACGTCGAAACCGATAACACGGGTAATGATGTATATGAAGAACTGCATCAAGTACGTGCTTGCTTACGTGGACGCTCAATGCGACGTCGCGTGTATAACCCAGACCGCCTACGCTACCCCATGATGCGTGTTGGTAAACGTGGTGAAGGAAAATTCAAACGTATTAGTTGGGATGAGGCTTTTGATGTTATCGCTAACAACATGAAGCGCTTAATCAATGACTACGGTAACGAATCTATTTACCTAAACTACGGTACAGGTACGTTAGGTGGCACGATGACAAAGTCATGGCCACCGGGTGCAACATTAATTGCTCGTTTGATGAATTGCTGTGGCGGTTATTTAAATCACTATGGTGACTATAGTACCGCGCAAATTGCCGCAGGGCTGAACTATACCTATGGCGGCTGGGCTGATGGTAATAGTCCTTCTGATATTGAAAATTCCAAATTGGTCGTGATGTTTGGCAACAACCCGAGTGAGACGCGTATGAGCGGCGGCGGGGTAACCTATTATGTTGAACAAGCTCGCGAAAAATCGAATGCAAAAATGATCATTATCGATCCCCGCTATACCGATACAGGCGCTGGACGTGAGGATGAATGGATCCCGATTCGACCGGGAACAGACGCGGCGTTAGTGAGTGCGCTTGCCTATGTGATGATCAAAGAAAACTTAGTCGATCAGCCATTCCTTGATAAGTACTGTGTGGGCTACGACGAAACGACAATGCCAGCTGGGGCCCCGAAAAATGCACATTATAAAGCCTATATTTTAGGTGACGGCCCCGATGGACAAGCAAAAACGCCTGAATGGGCAGCTCCTATTACAGGTATCCCTGCTGCACGTATCGTGAAACTCGCCCGCGAGATCGGCATGGCGAAGCCTGCTTATATCGTTCAAGGTTGGGGGCCTCAACGTCGCTCTAACGGCGAATTAGCCTCTCGCGCGATCGCCATGCTCGCTATTTTAACCGGTAATATCGGGATTAATGGTGGCAATACTGGTGCTCGGGGAAGGGTCGTACAGCATTCCCTTTGTTCGTATGCCGACCTTAACCAATCCAGTCAAAACCAGCATCTCAATGTTTATGTGGACCGATGCCATATTACGTGGCTCTGAGATGACAGCGACCCGCGATGGCGTCCGTGGTAAAGATAAGCTTGATGTGCCGATTAAGATGGTGTGGAACTACGCAGGAAACTGCTTAGTGAATCAGCATTCAGAGATTAACCGCACTCATGAAATTTTACAGGATGAATCTAAATGCGAAATGATTGTGGTGATTGATAACCACATGACAGCCTCAGCAAAATATGCGGATATCTTGCTGCCTGATTGTACCGCATCGGAGCAGATGGATTTCTGTATGGATGCCTCGGCGGGCAACATGTCTTACGTTATTTTTGCTGATCAGGCGATTAAACCTCGTTTTGAAAGTCGCAATATCTATGAAATGACGAGCGAAATTGCTAAGCGTATGGGCGTTGGTGAGCAGTTCACCGAGAATCGAACCCAAGAGGAGTGGTTACGTCATTTATACGAACAATCTCGCGAAGCATTGCCTGAATTACCAACATTTGAAGAGTTCCGCGCACAAGGTATTTTCAAAAAACGGGATCCGAAAGGCCATCATGTTGCCTATCGTAACTTCCGTGAAGACCCCGTTGCGAACCCACTGACGACACCGTCAGGTAAAATTGAGATCTACTCTTCCCAATTAGCTGAATTGCAAAAAACGTGGGAGCTAGACGAGGGAGATGTGATCCACCCATTACCTGTTTATTCACCGGGTTTTGAGCAATATGGCGACCCACTTATGGATAAGTACCCATTACAGTTAACAGGTTTCCACTATAAATCACGTACTCACTCTACTTATGGCAACGTGGATGTTCTGAAAGCCGCCTGCCCACAAGAGTTGTGGATCAACCCACAAGATGCCGCAAAACGGGATCTTAAGCATGGTGATTTAGTCCGCGTTTTTAATGACCGAGGCGAGGTACGTGTGAAAGTGAAAGTCACACCACGTATTGTTCCGGGTGTCGTTGGTTTGGGTGAGGGGGCTTGGTATGACCCAGATGGTAACCGTGTGGATCACGCTGGAAGTATTAACGTGTTAACCACCCAACGCCCATCGCCTTTGGCGAAAGGGAATCCATCACATTCTAATCTTGTTGAAGTTGTTAAAGCTTAAGGATGTCAGTTATGTCAACGCAATATGGTTTTTATATCGACTCAAGTCGTTGCACTGGCTGCAAAACCTGTGAGCTAGCATGCAAAGACTTTAAAAAACTTATCTCCGGAAGTTAACTTCCGCCGCATCTATGAATATGCAGGAGGAGATTGGACCGAGCAGGATGGTGTATTTGGGCAGAATATCTTTGCCTATTATCTGTCAATATCTTGTAACCACTGTGATGATCCTGCTTGTACTAAAGTATGCCCAAGTGGCGCGATGCATAAACGTGAAGATGGCTTTGTTGTTGTCGATGAAGAGGTGTGTATCGGGTTGCCGTTACTGTAGTATGGCGTGCCCTTACGGTGCTCCACAATTCGATGAAGTGAAGGGGCATATGACAAAATGCGATGGCTGTTATGAGCGAGTGGCAGAAGGTAAAAAAACCTATCTGCGTTGAGTCTTGTCCATTACGAGCACTGGATATGGCGCCTATTGAAGAGCTACGTGAAAAATATGGGACTTTAGCGGAAAATCGCGCCATTGCCATCGGCAAAATATACGCATCCAAACATTGTCTTAAAATTGAATGCCAATAGCCGTCCTGTCGGAGATACCACTGGGCATCTGGCTAACCCGGAGGAGGTATAATATGGGATCGGGAATTCATGAATGGCCATTGATGTTTTTCACGGTGATAGGCCAAAGCGTGGCGGGTGCTTTTATTTTTATGGCAGCGGTGATACTCAGTGGAAAACTGTCAACAGAGCTTAACCGTAAAGTGCATTACAGCATGTTTGGTTTGTGGCTATTGATGGGGATAGGCTTCCTATTATCCACGACACATATGGGAACACCGTTACGCGCTTTCAACTCATTTAATCGCTTAGGGGCATCATCACTGAGTAATGAGGTAGCGAGTGGGGCGCTGTTTTTTGCCTTGGGCGGTTTTTACTGGCTTCTGGCGGTGCTTAATAAAATGCCAGCGGCACTCGGCAAATTATGGCTATTAGTCGTGATGGTCATGGCAGCAGTCTTTATTGTTGCAACATCTCGCGTTTACCTGATTGATACTGTTCCAACTTGGAATAACAGCTATACCACCCTAAATTTTGTCTTAACGGCATTCCTTGGTGGCCCAATCTTAGCTGCACTGTTGTTACGTATCGCTGGGTTTGATTTGCAATGTATTCGCCGTATTCCTGCATTGAGTGTGGTTGCATTACTCGTCAGTGTATGTGTGGCAATCACCCAAGGCTTTGATTTGGCAAGTATAGAAACACCCGTACAAAAAGCGGTCGACCTAGTGCCAGATTATGGAATACTCATGGATATTAAAATCGTTGCCATCGCAATGGGGTTAGGTTGTTGGATAATGCCATTAGTGGCAAAACGTAACCCTTCTGTGATTAATATGGGGATCGGTTTTTTATTCGTGCTCGCAGGTGAAATCGTGGGGCGTGGTGTTTTTTACGGCCTACATATGACCGTTGGTATGGCGGTTAATTAAACTGAGAAGAAGGCTTAGTGATTTACTGCTAAGCCTTTTAAACTATTTGTGGTTAAATCAAGGCAAACAGCCGTTAAGTATCGAATAATAAGCGAATAAAATACACCATGAGTGAACAAACTTTAAATTCTATCTCTTTGACAGCACGTGTACTCGGTGCTGCCTTTTATTATGCACCGAATGATATCCAAGACATTATCGCATTGCTATCAACGCCACAATGGGCGGAAGAGTGGCCGTATGGCTCTGAGGAGCAAAAGCAGGCGATCGCCGATAAAATGGCAATAATACAGACAGATAATGAAACATTGGATGACGCATATCAGCGGCTATTTATAGGCCCATATGCGTTACCAGCACCACCTTGGGGATCTGTTTGGCTCGATAAAGAGAATGTGATTTTTGGTGAATCAACATTGCAACTACGCGAGTGGATGCAACATAACCAGATTGATATTTGTTTAACGCAAAATGAACCAGAAGATCACTTTGGCTTATTATTAATGATGGTCGCATGGGTGGCAGAAAATAACCCTGCCAAACTCAATGAACTGTTGGCTCAACACATATTGCCTTGGGGTGTGCACTATCTTAATAAAATGCAGGCAGATGCTCATTTTCCTTTCTATGTCGGACTCGCGGAACTTGCCCATTTGACGTTAGTGAATTGGCAGCAATCGCTTGATGTGAAAGCGGCTGAAAAGGCGATTTTCTATCGTTAAATATGATTAAATTTGTGGTATAGCCCTGAATGAAAGGGCTATATCAACATAGCGAATACGACCCACCACTACCGCCCCCTCCACTAAAAATTGGTTATTCGTTATACGAATTGAGACAATGACGAGAATACACTGGGTGTGTTATCTCTCGTCATCATCTTATTTAGATAAATTATTTTTTGTAAAGTATAGGGATAATAGCTATTGAGTCGGTTTAGAATAAGCCGGTTTTTTTCTCTGGTCGTTATTATGGGTAGAGTATGCGTAATCAGTCGTGGATATTATTTGTTATTTTCATTTTTTTATTGATCCCAAAATCATTTGCTCTAACACCGCCACAAAGTACAGAAGATTGGCAATTGGCTGATACCCCGCCAACACTCATGCAGATTAAACAGAATGAGACGATTTTTGCGCCTATTGCTGGGGAAATGAAAGCCGTCGCCGAGCTTTATTCTGAACATGGTTTCTATATGTATGAGCCTGCTGGTGATTATCGACCTATGCAGTTTGGTAATGATTATGCTTATGTGAACACAGAAGAAGTATCACCTTTAAAACCACGCTTAAAACCGGAAGACGATAGGTTAAATGACTTAAATAACCCTATCTACAATTATCTGATCACGACACAAAACACATTAGTCTATCGCTCAGCAAAAGCAAATAGCCAGCCAATCGCGATGCTATTTGGTAATTTGCGTTATCCCGTGTTGGATCGGATGATCAAAACAGAAAAAAATGGTGAAAAAACAGCTTGGTTAACCATTCGCTTAGGTGACCGCTTAGGGTATATCAAATCAGATGAGGTTGAGATAGACAAAGGGATACCGGTTCTCACTTATCATCACTTACTCAAAGAAAGTGAGAATAAAAAATTTCAGCATACATCCACGACCACTTCTGTCGAGGCATTTCGCGCCCAAATGGATTACTTGAAGCAGGCGGGTTACCAAACACTGTCATTATCTGATCTTGAGGGATATTTAGATAAATCGGTTAATTTGCCTGCTAAATCGGTGGTGTTGACGTTTGATGATGGCTTGAAATCGGTTTATCGCTACGCGTATCCAATTTTAAAAAATAACCATCAACAGGCCACATTGTTCGTTATTTCTTCGCGTATTAAAAGTGTGCCGCAAAAGTGGTCGGCAGATGGTTTGCAATTTATGAGTAAGCAGGAAATTAAAAGTAGCCAAGATGTGTTTAATATTCAGTCACACACGCATTTCTTACATAAGCTAGATGCTCGTAAAAACCCTGTTATTTTTAGTCGCAAAGAGCATACTATTTTCTTAGATTTCCAACGCTCTATGCATGCTTTACAACCATTTACCCGTGAGCAACGTTATTTAGCCTATCCATTTGGTGGTTTTAACCAAACGGCAATGAACGCAGCAAAACAAGCAGGAATGCACCTTGCTGTAACGACTATACAAGGCAAAGTACGCTTAGGGGATAACCCATTGGCATTAAAAAGATTATATGCACTAAAAACAGATCCTATCGAAAAGTTCGCTCAGATGGTGGGGAACCGCAGTGATAATATCGTCAATAAAAATATTGTGGTTGATAGGTAAGCATAGCGACGAATAATAAAGGAAAGCGAATGCGCTTTCCTTTATGGAATTACGATTAAGAAGCCTGACATGACCATAGCAATCACTAAATAGTATTATTTTAGACTCGAGCTATGATTGAAACGAAGCATAGTTTCTTTAAGTAGTGTCATAATGGTATTTTGCCAAGGCTTAGGCAGTGCTAATGACCAAACTACATCAATATTCCACATAGCCGATGGGCTGTCTTCAATGGGGATAAAAGCCACATCGTGGCGGCTAATATGCCTTGAACTATAAGGAACTAAACTGACTCCCACACCAGCGGCAACCAGTGCGATGATGGTTTGAATATCGCTAGCCTCTTGTACCGGCTCTAATGAGATCCCCTGTTGGCCCAGGAACCGTTCGATTTGATGTGATAGTCCGCTACCTCTTTCTTTACGCAGCGATAAATAAGGGTGCTTTATTAATAGCTGTTTCACGGGGTCATCACTGAGTTGTGATGTCGAAATGGCGAGAGCCAAGGTCTCTTGTTTTAACGGGTGCACTGTAAAATCTGTAGAAAATGCAATTTCAGGACGGCGTAAAAATGCAACCTGTAATTGGTGATTTTCTAATTTTTGCGACATGATATCTGACGGCATATCATCAAAGTAAATCGTTGTCTGTTTTAAATGTTCTCGCAAACGCGCAACGAAAAAAGAGGCTTCTTGGAACGTTGATATGCCAAATCCAACATGAATAGATTTCGGGAATTGGGTACTCAATTCGCTTGCTCGGTTCAAAAGTAGCTCAGCTTGAGATAATACTTGTTGCGCAAAAGGGAGCAGCTTACGACCATTTTCAGTCAGTTGTGCACCATGTCGACCTCGTTCAAATAACGTTATTGAGAGCTGTTGCTCTAACAGTTTAATCTGCTTCGTTAGTGCGGGTTGGGTGATACACAATTGGGATGCAGCCGTATGGTAGTTTGCCGTGTCAGCTAAAACAACAAAAGCACGTAATAATCGGGTATCCATTACGCCTCATCAGTAAATTTATCAGTCATGTTAACTTGTAGAGACCCTGAATGGCGTCTCTACAAGTATATTATCCATTTAAGGAAATGTGCTGCTGTTATTTTGAAATTGCGACAGGCTTATCAGCAAATCGCACACTTCGCGCATCACGCTCATAACCCATTGTTTTTGTCAAAATATTATACAACTCAGGGCGACGGCCTGACATCCAGCGGCGACCAGTTGACATTGGAAGTAAGCTTAAGTCTAGCTCGGCGATCACCATATCATTATCAATAGCATCGCTTTCGTTGATAATACGACCATATGGGTCGATGATCATGGCATTACCTGTACGGACTTCATCGTCATCTAAACCAACGCCATTACTGAAAATGTAAAAGACGCCATTATCATGGGCGCGAGCAGGTAACCAACGCATTAACCAGCCACGACCATGCTCCCCTTGAAAGGCTTCTCGTAATGCTTCAGGATCTTTTTCTCGGTTCTCCCATAAAGGAAGAGGAATTGGCTTCATGCTGTATGGGCTACGGGAATGAGTTCCCCCCGTTTGGTGTGGTGCTAAAATAATATCAGCTCCCATTAATGCGGTTGCTCGTGGGTTCTCGACTAAATTATTATCCCAACATATTAAGATCCCTGCTTTCACTCCCCACGGCGTATCAAACACAGTGTAGCTATCGCCTGAATGAATACTTGGATGCTCAAAGGCATGTAATTTCCGATGGGCGTGATACGTGCCATCAGGCATACAAGCAACCCAAGTATTATAGCATTTATCATCTAAGCCTTTTTCAATTAACCCCACGCCAATGATCATATTAAGCTCTTTTGCACGTTGGCGGATAGGCGTTAATGATGGGCTATCATGTAAAGTTTCACTGAGCTGATAGACAGCTTCGCTAGGCAGCTTAGGCACGTGCCAATAACCTGTAATGCACATTTCTGGCAGCACAAGTATTTGCACATCTTGAGATGCGGCCTGATCGATAAATGCATGGATCTGTTTTAGGTTATAAGCCTTATCAGAGGCTTTATGTTGGAATTGTACGGTGGCGACTCGAATTGGTGTCGACATAGGGTATCTCCTCTCTTACGATGAGGAGATAACACCATATAATTTGAGCTAGGTATAATGAGATATTCTCTTATTCGATAACTAATGGTTATTAAATGGCTTCCGCACAAAATAGCGATTTATTTTCCATGATAGTGAAAAATGATCAGCCAATTTTTACTCCAATCTTATTTAGAAGCATAGTATTTCACTCTATAAGACGGCCAAAGCTATTGGATTTTTTGTTGCTTTATCTGTAAAGGCATCGATAAAAAAATATTTCAAAGAACGTTAGCATTAGTGCTAGCTTAAGAATAGATTGTTTTATATCTCTCTATTCTCTCTATCAATTTTTAGGTTTTAAGTCAAACTATCTAATAAACTCAGGATTAACGTTTTTTGAGCTTATTGATGGTTGATAACGAATAGTCTTTTTGTGCTATTTAACGTCAGCCAAATATAGCTATTACAGCAAATAGAAACATTCAATATTACTTTGTTACACTTAGTAAAAACTGTATGTTGTTGATTATAAGGGGTTATATATTTTTTCACAAGAGAGGGTATTAGTAAAAACTACTAATAAGTTTACTTTGTATCAAATGTAACGATTGAAAACCACCTAACCCCTACTAAAGGAAGTTAAAATGCAAATAAGAGCAATAAAGCGGATGTTTAACATATTTTATACTCCTATACCGAGTATGATTTTGCTACTAAATTTTTTACTTGTTCACATAAGATAAAATAAATAAACCACTGGCGATGGTAAAATAATTAGAATCTAAAAAGAATGATTAAATTTGAATTTTTGAATATATTTTATAAATTATTCTTATATTTCAACAATAAAAAATCATTATTGAGTATAGTTGGTTAGTACTCTTAATTCGTTATTAATATTCTATTCTTTTCTATGTTTACAACGGTGGTGGGTAAAATGAATTAATGTTAAATATCATCCGTTTAAAATAGATTTATTATTTTAGGAGGATAATAAAAACATAATAAAATATGAATAGGTTTATTGAGGCATTGTTCTTTTTTTTAATAGATGTTTTTGATAGGTTTTGTCTAATTTGATTGATCGTATCGATCGTTACAAACAGTTTTACTTTCGAGCAATGCGTTCTATAATCACTCCAAATTAGACCTTTACGATTATCTCTATTTCTTAAGTAGGGATAAATTAAAATAATAATAATAAACAAATGAGCTTTTATTGCTTTATCCATGTCATTATTGACTATTTTAAATTAGGTCGGGTCTTAATAAATGAAAAATGTAAACCAGATCGTTGGTAAAGAAATTCGCAAAAGAAGAAAAGAATTAGGGCTTTCAGGTGCTGAACTTGCTGGATTAGTTGGTATCAGTCAACAGCAAGTTTCACGCTATGAAAGGGGTGAATGTAATATTACATTAGATAATCTTCTTAGTTTGGCTAAAGCACTTGAAACCGATTTGATCTGTTTTTTTAACGATGAAATCTTTTCAATAGAAGGTCGTGTTGAATTAATAAATGACAATGAAATTAAAAATAACCTTGTGAATCATATGGTAGTTAATCATTATCTATAAACTTCATATTACTACTTCATAGCCTTCCTCAGCCACAACATAATAATAAATTTCTGCCTAACGATTTTTATCGTTAGGGAGTTTATGTACGTTAGTCTTTTGTCTTAAATAGGAAAATGAAATGAAATTTGTTAAAACCATATTAGCTACAACTATTGTTGCTTCATGTGCTACTGGAGTTGCAAATGCAGCTATTGACCAAGGAAGTGGTGTTATTAACTTTACAGGTAAAGTCATTAATGCACCGTGCAGTTTACCTGGCGATGGAACAGTTAATGTCGATTTAGGTCAAGTCGCGAATAAAGTATTAGAAACGGGCAATAAATTTAGCCAAAGCGTTCAGTACACTATTGCATTAGAGAATTGTGATCTGGCTGCGGTGACGGGTGCAGACGACAAAGTGCTTTTCCCTGCGGTCAGTAAAGTGAAAGTGACATTCTCTGGTACTCCAGATACCACGAAAAAGGATTTATTGGCTAACACGGGAACATCGAAAGGTGTTGGTGTTCGCCTAATTAACGCAGACGGTGCAGTCATGAAAGTTGGGGATACCAGCGTTGAAATGCCACTGGTGAATGGTGCGAATAAATTAACATTTAGCGCACGCGTTGAAGCAAATGGTAATAAGGTAGAAACAGGTAGTATTATTTCTCAAGCAACTTACGCCTTAAATTACCTATAATTTTTCACATTATACTTAAAGTTATTTTATTATTTATTAAGAATGTAATGGCTTAATGAGTTTTATTACTCTTGATAGTGGTAAAAGCTATTCCGTTAGTTATTTAGATAAAATGTGAATTATTTTGAGTACATATCAGTAACAGGCATTTATTTGCCTGTTGCTTTTCCCCTTGTTTTGATTAGTTTATCTATTTGACTGGGATTATCATGTTTTTGTCGCTTCAACCAAATATGAATAAATTATTATTCTCTATTTTTCTTACACTGTCGGTATCAAGTGTATCTAATGCAATAGAGTTTAATATGAATATTATTGATGCAAAAGATAGAGACAACATCGATCTCAGTCAATTTTCCAATCCAGATTTTGTACCTGCAGGTGAATATCTTACAGACATTACATTAAATGGTCGTAAGTTATCTGGACAATATTTCATTAAGTTTATTGAAGTTAATAAAGACACTTCAGCACTCTGTATTACGCCTGAAATGATAGAGCTTTTTTTCCTTAAAAAAGAGCATTAGGAATAAAATATTACAGGATAAGCGTAATCAGTGTGTTGAATTGCCTAAATCAATGAACATAAATTATGTTTTCGATAAAGCAAACCAAAATATTCTATTTTCAATCCCTCAAGCTTGGTTGGAATATGATGACCCTTACTGGGTGCCACCATCGCAATGGGATAATGGAATTGCAGGTTTATTAATAGACTACAATCTATTTACTAACTATTCTGCGCCAAAAAATAGCAATGAAACCTTTAGCGCCAGTAGCAACGGAACGACGGGGGGTGAATTTAGGTGCGTGGCGTTTCCGTGCTGACTATCAATATCAATATAATCGCTCACAAGGTAAAACAAACCAACGATTTGATTGGACGCAATTTTATGCCTTTAGAGCCTTCCCTGAATTAGGGGCAAAAATTTTATTAGGAGAGTCATATTTAAGAACGGAGCTCTTTGACAGTTTTCGTTTTGTTGGCGCGTCGCTTTTTAGTGATACTCGCATGTTACCCCCTTCGATGCGTGGTTATGCGCCACAAATTTCAGGAATTGCCAAAACGAATGCAATGGTCACTATTACTCAAAATGGGCGTGTGATTAAACAAGCTCGTGTTGCACCAGGGCCTTTTAATATTCAGGACATCACCGAGGCGGTACAAGGAACGTTAGATGTCACCATTCAAGAGGAAGATGGCAGCCAAACACAGTATCAAGTCACCGCGGCATCGCTGCCTTTTTTAACGCGGCAGGGGCAATTTTTATATAAGCTTTCAGTGGGGGAATCTAGCCCATTTGGCCGTTCACAACGTACTAAACCGCGGTTTATTGCAGGTGAAGCCTCTTATGGCCTTTTTAGTCGTACATCCTTATTCGGGGGAGTGATTGCCACGCTTAATAATAACGAATATCAAGCCATTAACGTTGGTATTGGTCAAAACATGAACCAGTTCGGCGCTCTTTCATTTGATATTACACGCGCTAAGGCGAAGTTAAATAATTTGGGAACTTATTCAGGAAATAGCTACCGCTTAAATTATTCTAAACGATTTGAATCCACTAACTCACAGATCACCTTTGCGGGTTATAAGTTCTCGGATAAAGCATTTTTAACTATGCCGCAATACATCGATGCTGCAAACGGCATGTTGGATTTTAGGCGAGATAAAAATGTGTATACCGCATCCTTTAACCAATATATCAGTTTATTGGATGCCACCTTATATCTTAATGCGTCTCACCACCAATTTTGGAATAGTGAATCAACCACGACATTTGGCATGAGTCTGAGCAAAATATTTAACCTTGGTAATATCAGAAATATGTCAGCAACATTGTCATTAAATAAAATAAAGTACCAAGAAACGGATGATAACCAAGCGTATTTATCACTCTCTATTCCCCTAGAAAGTGGCGCCTCTATCAGCTATGACCTGCAATATGCGAATGATGGCAAAGAGTTAAATCAATCAGTCGCGTATTACAGTGAAAACATTAACAACAACTATTGGAGCTTACGTGCTGGGGGCGATAAACGTCAACTTGGCCGAATGGAGCCTAGTATCAGTGGTAGTTATCAGTACTCATCGGCTTATGGTGTATTAAATCTCAATGCGACTGAAAATGTGAATGCTTATCGAGCCTTCGGCGGAAGTTGGTACGGCTCCATGACGGCCACGAAATATGGTGCGGCGCTTCATCGTAATGGTACTAGTAATGAACCTCGGGTAGTCATTGATAGTGGTGATGTTGCAGGAATTTCTATTGATAATGGCCAGTCGGTGACTAATCGCTTTGGTATCGGTGTCGCGACTAATTTAAATAGTTTCTCTAATTCAGATGTGTATATCGATATGAATACGTTACCTGATGATGTTGATGTCAACGACAACATTATTGGTAAGACTTTGACGGAGGGCGCGATAGGTTATCAAACCATTCGAGCCAATCAGGGAAAACGTATATTAGCCATTATTCGTATGGGAAATGGGAAATATCCGCCATTAGGCACCAGTGTTATAGAAGCCAGCTCAGGGGAGAGAGGTCGGCATTATTGCTGATAATGGGATTGTGTATTTAACAGGGATTACTCCTACTGAGAAATATACCGTTAAGTGGGCGGGTGGAAATGAACAATGCCAATTAAGTTTTACCAATTTTTCTGGAAAAGAACAAAGTAAAGTTTTGATCCCCTGCCTTTAAAGGAAATTGTTATGAATAAATTATATAAAGGCACTGTTTGCCTTTCATTCGTGTTTATCAGTGTGCAAACCGCATTTTCCGCAATCAATATCGATCGCACACGGATCATTTTTCCCGGTCAGGATAAATCAGTCAGTTTAGTTATTAATAACCAAAGTAAAACATTACCTTATCTTGCTCAGTCATGGATGGAAGATGATAAGGGAAATAAGATTGCAGAGCCTTTTACGGTGCTGCCTCCGATGCAGCGAGTTGAGCCAAATACGAAAAACCAAATAAAAATTATTAAAACGGAGGCAATAGATAAATTGCCCCAAGACAGAGAATCGCTATTTTATCTGAATGTCCGAGAGATCCCGCCAGTTTCAAATAAAGAAAACGTGGTGCAAATTGCAATTCAAAGTCGCTTAAAAATGTTCTATCGACCAGCTCAAATTGAAAATAATAGCGATAAAGTTTGGGCGAAAGAATTGAAATATACTCATTCCGGTAACCGTTTATTGATTGAAAACCCAACTAAATATTATGTGACTTTGGGGTATTTAAGTAGCAACACGACCAATAATTTTCCTGATTTTGAAAGCGTTATGATTGCTCCAATGTCAAAGGAAAGTGTCACAGTTCCTACAACGCCATTTAAGCAATTATATACAGGTTATATGGATGATTATGGTGGTATGAAAATGTTGACTTACCAATGTGCTGCGTCTGTTTGTCAGTTGGCTAACGAAAGTAAATAGGTGCTGGCAATGAGAAATTGTTATATATCAATAAGCCTTTGTATTTCTTTGCTGCTAAGTAGCTGGGTTTATGCCGATAGCAGCATGATGAAGGGCGATCTTAATTTTACGGGGCAAGTCATTTCATTGCCTTGTAAGATCAGTTTTTCTTCATTGGATCAAAATATTGATTTAGGACCAATTTCTCTGAATTTCTTTAATGAAATAGGGGATAGAAGCCCTAAGCAAGAGATCAAGTTAAAATTTGATGATTGCATTTTTCCCTCTTTTAATCGTGATGATAGAAAACCGGTTGTTCGGCTAATGTTTATTTCTGAGCCAACAAAAAGCTCAGACCGTGATTTATTTGGCGGCAAGACGATATTAGAAGGATATGGCATCCGATTAATGGATAAAAATGGCAATATTGTACCTAATGGAGAATATCGCAATTACTCTATTTATTTCGATGATAATCAGCAAATTACACTTTACTCAATGTTAGAAAGCTACCTTCCTCGGAAAGACTTAACCATAGGTAATATCAAAGCACAAATTATGTTGAGCATTGCCTATCTTTAATAAGGTGTATAACTCATGATACACAGATTTATTAAGCACAGTGGATTATCGCTTTTATTGTTATTGGTATTTTTTAGCACAAAAGCATTTGCATTAGATTGCGTGGAATATGGTACAGGTGATGTTATTAAACCTCCGGTTCCTGTTGGACAATTAGCCATTCCAGCAGATACACCAGCAAATACTATTATCTGGCAATCAGACCCAATGACGGTGACCGTTTATTGCAATAACGTATTAGGTAACGCGGTTGACGTTGTTCATATGTATTTTAACCCGACCTCCCAAAAGATTGGTGCAGGGCTATTGTTGGGGGCGAATTACAAGGGGGAACAGTTAGAAAGAAATCAGCAGCGTGTCAATTTAGGCACAAATCCTATTCGTAAAGGCCAAAGTGTGACGGTCACTGTGACTTTCACCCTGTATATTAAAGTGACGGGGGTCGTTCCACCATCGGGGAATTATAATGGGGATAACCAATTTACGGTTTTCCAATTTGATGGCAGTGGGGGGATTAATACTACGCCTGGAGCTAAAAACCTAAGATATTCAATTTCAGGATTACGTGGGATCCGTTTTTTGAAATGCGGAGCCGATATTAAAGTGTTTCCAGAATCACAACAAATTGATTTTGGGCAATTAATGGTAACGGATCTTAACCAAGGGAAAGAATTTAAAAAACAATTCCAAGTACAAGCGGTGAAAAGAGGTTGTTTAGATAATTTCTCAATGAATATTAATTTTGAAACGACTGAACAGCTTAATGGAGAATATGCGATTGACTTGAAAAATGGTACAAACTTAACGCTCTTTGACGATAAAAATAATCGAATGAAGTTCAACTATTTCCAGTTTTTCGGTACGTTAGCGACAGGCAGCACTTCAGTAACACGTAATTATACAGCATCAATTAAAAAAGTTGCGCCAACAGTAAATACGGGGAAATTTAATGCCTCAACAGTTGTACGAATAAATTATTATTAGCGACGATACCTGTTTATTTATCGCATCAAAAACGGCGACCATAGAGTAGGTCGCCGTTATTTTTTTGATTATTTAATACACTTTTTACATGTTTGGTCTTGTACCTGTTCGAAGAAATTATTGCCTTTATCATCAACTAAAATAAAGGCTGGCAATCCTTCAACTTCCATTTTCCAGACGGCTTCCATTCCCAATTCAGGGTATTCAAGGCAACTTAAACTTTTTACATACTCTTGCGCTAAAATTGCTGCTGAACCACCAATACTGCCTAAATAGAATCCTCCGTATTTTTTGCAAGCATCAGTAACCACTTGGGTGCGATTACCTTTTGCCAGCATGAGCATGCTACCACCGTGGGATTGGAATAAATCGACATACGGATCCATGCGATTCGCCGTTGTGGGGCCTAAAGAGCCAGAAACTTTACTTTCTGGTTTTTTAGCAGGACCCGCGTAATAAACCATATGATCTTTAAAATATTGTGGTAGTTCCTCACCCTTATCTAAGCGCTCTTTCAGTTTCATATGGGCAATGTCACGAGCAATAATGAGTGGGCCGCTGAGTGAAACACGGGTTGAAACAGGGTGCTTACTGAGCTCTGCTAAGATAGCTTTCATCGGTTGATTGAGGTCGATGTGAACCACTTTAGCTTCATTATGTTGGCGTAAAGATTCAGGGATATATTGGGCTGGGTTCTGCTCCATTTTTTCAATCCATAAACCCTGTTTATTGATTTTGGCTTTGATATTACGATCGGAAGAACATGAAATGGCCAAGCCAATTGGGCAGGAGCCTCCATGACGAGGTAAGCGTATGACTCTGACATCATGCGCAAAATATTTACCACCAAATTGTGCACCAAAACCAAAATGGCGAGTTGCTTCAAGCAGGGTGTTTTCTAATTCAATGTCTCGAAATGCTTGGCCGTGTTCATTACCGGATGTAGGCAGATTGTCATAATATTTCGTTGAAGCAAGCTTGGCTGCTTTTAATGTTGCTTCTGCTGAAGTACCACCAATCACAAAGGCGATATGGTATGGAGGGCAAGCAGTGGTTCCTAATGCCTTCATTTTTTCGATAAGAAATGCTGTTAGCTTGTTTGGTTCTAAAATCGTTTTGGTTTCTTGAAATAGTGCCGATTTATTGGCTGATCCTGCGCCTTTATTAACAAACAAGAAATGGTATTCATCCCCCTCGGTAGCAAAAATATCAATTTGAGCAGGTAAGTTAGTACCTGTATTGACTTCTGTATACATATCTAAGGCGGCATTTTGTGAAAAGCGTAAGTTTTCTTGGCGGAAAACATGATAAACACCACGAGATAATAGCTCGGCATCATTACAGTCAGTCCAAACCTGTTGGCCTTTTTTAGCAACAATCGTCGTTGTGCCAGTATCTTGGCAGTTTGGCAAAATACCTTTCGCTGAGATTTCAGCGTTACGTAAGAGTTGTAAAGCCACGTATTTGTCATTTTCACTCGCTTCAGGATCAGACAAGATGGCGGCAACTTGTTTTTGGTGTGCAGTTCTTAGGAAAAATTGAGAATCATGAATAGCCTGTTGGGCAAGCACGGTTAATGCCTCTGGCTCAATTTTTAATATATCCTTACCTGCGAAGGATTCTACAGAAACATATTTATCCGTTAATTGGTAATATTCAGTCTTATCCTCAGATAAAGGATAAAGGGGTTGGTAGAAAAACTCTTTATTAGGCATGTTGTTCACTCACATATCAATTCAATGGAATATCGTTAATAGATTCAGTGAGGGCATATTTATTTTTATAGATGCACTTTAAAGCGGCCCTCAGCGTTATATAAATTGTTAAAGACCAAAATAAGCACACATTAGAAATAATAAATATCGCGTGTCTATCTTGATAAGATGATTATATTCAACGAGATGTGGTGAATAATATGATTTCGATTAATATTATCGATATTACATTTGATTTAAGTTAGAAACTTGCCGAAGGTCACAGAATAATAAACATCGGTTTATTTTGGTTATATGTGATGAATATTATTGGCTATCTATTTTTGACATTCAGTTGTAAAAATGGCATGAGAATATGACCAAATCGATATCAGTTTTATTTTTAATGTTTGGATGTTTTCGATTGTTCTAGCCTATATTTTATTGAACTATAACAAATACTTTATTGCTTTCTGTTATGAACAATGAAAAGCTAACTTAAGTGTAGTTTTATGTTGTTTTACAATGGCTTATTGCTTAGTTTAACTATGGTTAAGTGGCTTGTTTTTATGACAAAGGGAATTCTTTCATTGCGTTTTCATAATGAAATGCAAACAAAGTACTGAAAATGGCTTTCAATTTACACAAACAGTGTTTATCATGCACCACTTAATGAAATTTAAATGGCGCTACTGGTTTTGGGCTTTGCTGGGGAAGTATGAAGAGTAAATCTCCGATAAGCTTACACAGTCTTTAACGGTAGCGGTTCTATCTGCATTATTCATAGGGATAGAGTGTAGCATAAATGACTGAGACAACCTCTCTGACACCACTCGTCGAATTGAAAGCACTCAATAAAGCTTTCGATGGCAAACAAATTATATCCGAGCTTGACTTAACCATCCAAAATGGTGAGTTTTTGACCATTTTAGGCCCTTCTGGCTGTGGTAAAACAACGGTTCTACGTTTAATTGCCGGCCTAGAAGATGTTGATGAAGGCAAAATTATTCTTGATGGTCAGGATATTTACAGATATCCCTGCTGAGCAGCGTTTTGTGAATACGGTATTCCAAAGCTACGCTCTGTTCCCGCATATGACCGTTTTTGAAAACGTTGCTTTTGGTTTGCGTATGCAGAAAACCCCTGCTGACGAGATCCAAAAGCGAGTTGATCAAGCATTGCGTATGGTGCAGTTGGAGGATTTTGCACAACGTCGACCAAATCAACTCTCTGGTGGGCAGCAACAGCGCGTTGCGATCGCCCGTGCCGTCGTTAATCGTCCAAAAGTCCTTTTGCTGGATGAGTCTTTATCCGCACTTGATTATAAGCTACGTAAGCAGATGCAAAATGAGCTAAAAGCGCTGCAACGTAAATTGGGGATCACCTTTATTTTCGTTACCCATGATCAAGAAGAAGCCCTTGCAATGTCAGATCGTATTATTGTTATGCGTGAAGGCAAAATTGAGCAAGATGGCTCGCCGCGTGAAATTTACGAAGAGCCTAAAAACCTCTTTGTGGCTCAATTTATTGGTGAAATCAATATTTTTGATGCAAAAGTCTTATATCGCATTGATGAACAACGTATTCGTGCCAATGTTGAAGGGCATGAATGTGACATTTTTACCACTTTACCTGTCCAAGAAGGCCAATCGGTTCATGTTTTATTACGCCCGGAAGATTTGCGCGTAGAAGAGGTGAACGATGCAGAAAACTATCCCGGTTTAATCGGTTATGTGCGTGAACGTAACTATAAGGGAATGACGTTAGATTCTGTGGTAGAGATGGAAGATGGCAAAATCATCATGGTCAGCGAATTCTTCAATGAAGATGACCCAGATGTAGACCACTCCTTAAACCAAAAAGTTGCTGTAACTTGGGTTGAAAGCTGGGAGGTGGTACTGGATGATCAGGCGTAAACACAAGATCTTACAAAATGTCATTATCACGGGCGTGGTGGCATGGCTATTACTCTTTGTATTTTTGCCTAACATCATGATCATTGGTACGAGCTTTTTAACACGCAGTGATACCAATCTTGTTGATCTGATCTTTACATGGGATAACTACATCCGTTTGTCTGATCCCATGTATGCTGAGGTGATGCTCCACTCGTTGAATATGGCGCTGATCGCCACTTTCTTCTGCTTAGTTATCGGTTATCCTTTTGCCTTTATTTTGGCGAAATTACCTAAACGCCTACAGCCTTTAATGCTCTTTTTGTTGATAGTGCCTTTCTGGACTAACTCTTTAATTCGCATTTATGGGCTAAAAGTGTTTTTGAGTACGAAAGGGTACTTGAATGATTTCTTGCTGTGGATAGGGCTTATCGATAAGCCGATACGTCTGATGTATACACCTGAAGCGGTTGTGTTAGGGCTTATCTACATTTTATTACCCTTTATGGTCATGCCGCTTTATTCCAGTATTGAAAAGTTGGATAAGTCTTACTTAGAAGCCGCAAGAGATCTCGGTGCTAACAAACTCCAGACGTTTGTGAAGATAATTATTCCATTGACTATGCCTGGGATTATCGCCGGCTGCTTACTTGTTTTACTGCCAGCGATGGGGCTGTTCTATGTTGCGGATCTGATGGGGGGAGCGAAAAACCTCTTGATAGGGAACGTTATTAAGAGCCAGTTCCTAAATATTCGCGATTGGCCGTTTGGTGCGGCAACCAGCATCTTCTTAACGGTGATGATGGGGCTGTTGCTGTATGTGTATTACCGAGCTGCTAAGCTATTGAATAAAAAGGCATATGAAGAATGATCGGTCGCACGTTACGAGGTGGCTTTATGGCCATCGTCTACGCTTATCTTTATATTCCAATTATCATTTTGATTGTGAACTCGTTCAATGAATCGCGTTTTGGGATCAGTTGGCAAGGTTTTTCAACCAAATGGTATGAGCTGTTAATCAACAACGATAGTTTGTTGCAAGCGGCTGGACATTCATTAACGATGGCGATTATTTCTGCCACGTTTGCGACAATTATCGGTACGTTAACGGCAGTTGCACTGTTTCGTTATCGTTTTAGAGGGAAACCCTTTGTCGGTGGTATGTTATTTGTTGTGATGATGTCACCGGATATCGTTATGGCCATTTCTCTACTGGTATTGTTTATGCTTTTAGGGGTTTCGCTTGGTTTTTGGTCGCTACTGTTTTCACACATTACTTTTTGTCTACCTTTCGTGGTGGTTACCGTCTATGCGAGGCTGAAAGATTTTGATGTGAAAATGCTAGAGGCAGCGCGTGACCTTGGTGCGGGTGAGTTTACTATTTTACGTAAAATTATCCTGCCGTTAGCGTTTCCTGCGGTCGTGGCAGGCTGGCTATTAAGCTTTACCTTATCGATGGATGATGTTGTGGTCTCCTCCTTCGTTACAGGCCCTAGCTATGAAATTTTACCGCTAAAAATCTACTCGATGGTAAAAGTGGGCGTTTCCCCAGAGGTTAACGCATTGGCGACTGTATTGTTGATCATGTCGCTAGTATTAGTCTGTTTGAGCCAGTGGGTGATGAGAGATAAGTTTTCGAAATAGCTCAAATAATTTTTTGTGCTGTAAATGTCGCGAGCTATTGGGTTCGGTAGCTCGCATACTTAATGCCATTTGGCGAAGAGGGTGAGCTCTAGATGAGCTTATACGATATATATACGCAAGATAATTCAAGCGATTAGCGGCTAAATAAAGTCATTAATGGTCACTTGAAATATGGCGAGTATAAGAAAACACTTTGTTGAGGGATGCTCAGTAATGAAAAAATGGTCCTATCTACTAGCGGCTGGCTTAATGGCTGCAAGTATTGGCACGGCAACCGCCGCAGACGAAAATAAAGACGTACTGTATTTCTATAACTGGACAGAATATGTTTCCCCCCGGTTTATTAGAGCAATTTACTAAAGAAACTGGGATCAAGGTGATTTACTCCACCTACGAATCAAATGAAAGTATGTACACCAAGCTTAAGACCTATAAAGAAGGGGCTTATGATTTGGTCGTTCCTTCTACTTATTTTATTTCTAAAATGAGTAAAGAGGGGATGCTACAAAAAATCGATAAACAAAAACTAAGTAATTTTAAAAACCTAGATCCGAATTTACTGTATAAAGAGTTCGATCCACAAAATGATTTTTTCCGTTCCTTATATTTGGGGAGCGACGGGGATCGGTATTAATGGTGAGGCCGTTGACCCAGGCTCAATCACCTCTTGGGCCGATTTTTGGAAACCTGAATATAAAAAATAGCCTGTTAATGATGGATGATGCACGAGAAGTATTCCAAGTTGCACTCACAAAACTCGGTTATTCAGGTAACACAACCGATCCTAAAGAGATTGAAGAGGCTTATAAAGAGTTACAAAAACTACGTCCAAATATCCTTGCATTTAACTCTGATAACCCAGCAACGCCGTTTATCGAAGGTGAGGTTGATGTCGGCATGCTGTGGAATGGCTCAGCCTTTGTTGCTCGCCAAGCAGGTTTACCGATTGAAGTGATTTGGCCAAAAGAAGGGGGAATTTTCTGGATGGATAGCTTAGCTATTCCAGCCAATGCGAAAAACCCTGAAGGGGCACATAAGTTGATCAACTTCTTATTACGTCCTGATATTGCAGCACAAGTTGCCGAATCTATTGGTTACCCAACGCCAAACCTTGAAGCGAAGAAAATGCTACCACCGGAAATTGCTAATGACCCGTCTCTTTATCCAAGTGAAGAGGTATTGCAAAAAGGGGAATGGCAAAGTGATGTTGGCAATACCAACATTATTTATGAAGAGTATTTCCAGAAGTTAAAAGCAGGACGTTAATCAAACCAAAAGGCACCGTAATGAAGCCCCCAACGTTATGGGAGTACTTCATAATTACGGTGCTTTTTTGTTGTTAATACGGATTATAGCCGATAAAAGTAGATGTTGTTTATTCTTATATCACTCAATTAGTTGGCAACATTTCGGATAACAAACTGGCAATAAGTATCCACCCACGCCTGAATAAATGCTTGGCTTTTCGGCGCAAAATTATGTTGTTCATCAACCATACCTTCAAACCATTTCAAATAACATTCAGGTTGATTCATGGTTGGCATATTTAAAGATGCTAGACAGATACGTAAGTGCTGCTGCGCAATTGCAGTACTGATATTGCCTGTTGATACCCCTAAAATGCCTGCTGGTTTACCATTCCATGAATTATTCCCCGCAGGGCGCGATGCGTGGTCAATCGCATTCTTTAATACACCCGGGATTGAACGGTTGTATTCAGGCGTGACAAAAATAATCCCATCACACTCGGCAATTTGTGATTTAAAGTTAGCGACAACGCTGGGTAGCTGTTTATCGGCATCTTGGTTATATAAAGGAAGCTCACTGATATCGAGAAAGTTAAATGTGAAATGATCAGGGAAAAGCTTCACTAAGGCTTCTGCAACTTGGCGGTTGTATGAGTTTGTGCGTAGACTGCCAACGATGACACCAATTTTATATTGATTCGACATAATTAAACCTTCTCTAGTGTGAATGGATGCTTCGCTGATATATTTTAGCGCTTTATCACTCTATAAAGCCAATTTTGGATATATAAAAACAGCGGGTAATCAAAAGCAGGCAGGTTATTATCGGTTTATAGTACTTATAACTATCTGAATAACTAAAATAAAATCGACCAATCAATCTGTATCATTTTCCATGACGGTTTGGCGACAAAAAATGCGTGTTTAGCAATAAAAGCCTATTTCAATTTTGTGTTAGCCTAAAAGTCTATTAATAACTAAGTTCAGGTAAGGTTTATGCAATTCATTGAATGGGATGATTTTACTCGCGTTGAAATGCGCGTTGGCACAATTATTAAAGCAGAAGTGAACAGTAAAGCTAAAAAACCCGCCTACGTGATGGACGTCGATCTGGGTGAATTAGGTGTGAAGCGCTCAAGTGCACAGATCACTGTAAATTACACCCTTGAGGAGCTGATCGGCAAACGAGTTTTATGTGTTTGTAATTTTGAGCCTAAACGTATTGCCGGTATTAAATCAGAGGTTTTGATCACAGGTGCACCGGATGAAAAAGGGGCGATAGTACTTGCTGAATTTAATCTACCGTTGCCTAACGGGGCATTACTTGCCTAAGTGATCAAGTGCATTTTTCCCCCTAAAAGGGCTATACTCCTCCTATTACCAGTAAAGAGGAGTGCGCTTTTGTTATTGCCTGAATTACATTATCGCCAATATTCCGAAGATGTGATTTCTCATCAACACGATGAGCAATGGCAGGTTGTCTTTGCGTTATCGGGGGGCATGGAAATTAATATGCATCGGCAGCATTTTCTATTAGCGGCGGGAAATGGTGTGGTCATTGCACCTGGTGTAAGTCATGCATTTAGCGGTCTATCAGGCAACCAAAATTATGTTTTAGAGATGCCAAGCACGTCTCCATGGGCACTTGATGACAAAGCAACGTCTTTTTCGCTAACTCCCGCTGCTATTGGGCTATTAAATTGGTTGCAGCGGTTTCCTCAACCCCTCGAACAACATACGACCATTGCAAAATTGCTGCTTGCTCAAATGAAACCTGAAGAGCAGTGGATTGATGGGGTGACCCGATGGATTGATGCACGCTTACATCTTCCACTCAGTTGCCAAGATATGGCGAATGCGTTTTGTATGTCAGTAAGTACGCTACAACGGAAAATTAAAGCGGCGACACAACTCACCGCAATGCAATTACTTGTACAAAGGCGCATGGAAGCGGCTTGCCGCTTGCTGATGACGGCGAATTCAATCGAGCAAGTTGCATTGTCTGTAGGCTATGATTCACACTCGGCTTTTAGCCAAGCATTCCGCCAATACTATGGTAAAACTCCTATGGAATATCGAACAGGAGCTATCAAGTTATCTATTCAGGTTTAAAACGCTGGCGGATATGTGCTTCATACTCACCATGTAAAAAATCAGTATTGATATTCGCTTGTTTAAGTTTGAGCTCTAATAAAGAAAGTTGCTTACTTAGAGGCTGGTAATTAGGATCATCATGGGCAAGCCCTTTTAGCATATCGACCAACGTGAGTGCATCTTTTCGGTACTGTAATTCGGGGGGCAAATACCCTGAGTTTTTTAAAATACGATAACCCGCTCGTAATTCAGGTGGAACTTGGCTATCGTCATCAAGTAAAAGCGGTTGTCCTTCGCCTTTCAGATTTTTTAGCTCACCTTTATTTAACGCTTCTTGAATATGGCGTTCTGCCCAATCATCAATAACAGACATAATGGTTTATTTAGTTGAAAAGGATAAGCTGATTATAACAGCGATGGCATAAAGATAGCTAAAATAGGGAAATAAAAATATTACATGGTTTATTATTCTTTGTGTAATTAGTAGGGAAAACCTAATCATGAATACGGATATTTGGAGGTGATTTTCTACTAAAAAGACCAAAAGTCAGGCTATTTAACGCTTAAAAAGAGAATAAATTACTCAGTAAATAGTGAAAAACTGTTATCTGAACCACATTTTCATTAATTATCGGTGTTTTTTTATTTAAAGGGTAAATTAATTATTTATTTAAGTCATGATGACTTTTAATTCTATATTTTATGATTAAATTTTAATAGGGATGGGGTTTCAATCTAAAAATAAATAAATTGTTGAATCAGCGTTATATTTTTGAAAATAGCTAAATGGCAAAACATTGTGTAATGTCCATTTCTCTTGTTTATAAGGAGAAAATATGGAACAAAAAAAACAAGATGGGAGCCGTTTGTTACGCACGGTGGAATGGTTAGGCAATGCCTTACCTCACCCAGTCATTTTATTCATTATTTTAACTGCAATTTTATTGGTCTCCTCAGCAATTGGTCAATATTTTGGAGTCAGCGTTGCTGATCCACGTCCAGAGGGGGCAAAAGGGCGTGCGGCGGATGGGGTTATTCATGTTGTCAGTCTATTAGACGCTGAAGGTATCCGTAAAATCCTTTCTAATGTTGTTACTAACTTTACGGGCTTTGCTCCTCTTGGCACGGTGTTAGTTGCCTTATTAGGGGTTGGGATTGCCGAACGAGCTGGGCTTTTATCTGCGGCGATGCGTTTAGTGGTTATCAAAGCACCGCGTAAGCTAACGACAGTGGCAATTGTGTTTGCGGGGATCATGTCAAATACCGCCGCCGAATTGGGCTATGTAGTACTAATCCCACTGGCTGCGATTATCTTCCATTCACTTGGTCGCCATCCGCTAGCAGGTCTTGCCGCTGCCTTTGCAGGGGTTTCGGGGGGGTATTCTGCCAACTTATTATTAGGTACTGTCGACCCACTGCTTTCTGGTATTACCCAGCAGGCTGCGCAAATTATTGATCCAACCTATACTGTCGGGGCAGAAGCGAACTGGTATTTTATGTTTGCCAGTACATTCCTAATCACTATCTTAGGTTATTTCATCACTGAAAAAATTGTTGAACCGCAATTAGGGCCTTACCAAGGTGGCGGTGTTGATGAAGATGAAGATAAATTACGTGCTGATGCTGAAGTAACCCCACTTGAGAAAAAAGCGCTGTTTTGGGCATCGGTGACCTTTTGGGGATTAGCCGCCATACTTGCCCTTATGGTCGTGCCAGAAAATGGTATTTTACGTAATCAAGAAACCGGATTAGTCAGTAATTCACCATTCTTAAAATCCATTGTGGTATTCATTTTTATCTTCTTTGCGATCCCAGGCATTGTATATGGCTATGTCGCTAAAACCATGCGCTCTGATAAAGATGTCGTAGATGCCATGGCAAACGCAATGAGTACTCTAGGATTATATTTAGTTATTATTTTCTTTGCTGCACAGTTTGTTGCCTTCTTTGGTTGGACAAATATCGGGCAAGTGGTCGCAGTGAAAGGCGCCAATTTCTTAAACAGTATCGATTTACATGGTGGTGTGCTGTTTATTGGCTTTATTATTATCTGTGCCTTTATCAACTTAATGATAGGCTCTGCTTCTGCTCAGTGGGCGGTGACTGCACCTATTTTTGTGCCAATGTTAATGTTAGCGGGTTATGCACCAGAGACAATCCAAGCGGCATACCGTATTGGTGACTCGGTAACCAATATTATTACTCCAATGATGAGTTATTTTGGTTTAATTATGGCTATCGTTGTGAAATATAAGAAAGATGCCGGGATTGGTACATTGGTCTCTATGATGTTGCCTTATTCAATCATTTTCCTTATTGGCTGGTCACTGTTCTTTGTGATTTGGGTATTTGTACTCGGACTACCCGTAGGTCCTGGTTCTCCGATTTACTTTACTCCCGCGAGCTAACTTGTTTTAAAGAAAAAGGTAGCGCAACTTCATTGGCTACCTTTTTATTATCTTTGATGGATATAACTTCAATACAAATATCAAACTTATTGAATAAACATTTTTACCGACTTGGTTGGCATATTTATGGCATTAAGGGGGATGGTGTCGGCGTACGTTCATCATTGATAACTTTACCAAACCGAGGGCTACCTTGGTTCCATTCTGCAACGGCTGCGGTAATTTCAGCTTTTGTGCGACCAATAAAATTCCACCACATCAAAACAGATTCATTCAGAGGCTCACCACCTAATAATAGAATGTGGCTATTGGCTGAAAGTTGTAGTGAGACTTGCGACAAGCCTTGGCCTAAATAGATCAACTCATTGTGATGACTGCGCTGTGAATCGATAATCGCATCCCCTTCGATAACAAAAATGCCATATTCAAATTCAGGGCGTAGCGTTAGTGATAATGAGTGATTATTGCGGGTGGTGATATCTAAGCCTAATAAAGAAGAAAACGATAATGTGGGGGCTTTATAAGAATCATATTCCCCAATGAGTAATTGATATTCGATATCTCCAACTGACCATTTGGGTAAAATAGGGTAATGATCAAAGCGAGGGGGCATATCTTTCACGGCTTCTGGTAGTGCTATCCATAGTTGTACAGCATGTAAATGGCGGTTTTCTCCATAGGTATCTTCGGAATGGCTAATTCCTTTACCTGCGGTCATTAAATTTACTTGGCCCGGGCGGATCACTTGTTCGTAGCCTAAACTGTCCCGATGTAGAATTTCACCTTCAAGCATCCAAGTGAAGGTTTGCAGTGCAGTATGTGGGTGAGGCGCGACGCGCATACCAGCAGAGTCACCTTTAAATACAGTCGGGCCCGCATGGTCGAGAAAACACCAAGCACCAATTAAACGCCGTTGTTTTGTTGGTAATACCCTTGCGACAGGGATCCCACCAACATCTTTGATACGTGCATGAATGTGCTGGAAATCTAGGTTATTTTTCGGGCTCGGTATGCTCATTTTTACCTCTTATCAATAAAACAGGTTAGTGGCGAATATCTTGGTATTCAGGTGTTTTATCAAAAATAGCTTTGGCGAATGGGCAAAGAGGAATAATTTTACGCTTTTCAGAACGCATTCTTTCAACGACTTTTGCGACCAATTGTTTGGCAATACCTTGCCCTTTTAAGCTTTCATCAACGACGGTATGGTCAATAATAGCGAGTTCGTCTCCGGTATAGACAAAGGTAATTTCAGCAAGGCGAGTCTGTTTATCATCCGCTAAGATAAAGAAGCTGTGATGATCCGATTGAATATTTGGCATTTGATGCTCCATCGTATAATCGTTTATCTTTTTTAAGCCTAGCTAAGCTTTTGGCTAAAGACAATGATGGGATTTTGTTGAGTTCTCTCAAATAATTTGATGGAGCTTATTTTTAAATTGTGATGATGAATAAAATAAACAATCGGTTTTTTATATATTTATAAGGTATTTCTCGATTGAATAGTATTTTTATTTCAATGGAGAAGCCGTGTGTTTTGCATAACAAAGTCAGATGAAACCCAACCATTAATTTCTCATGTCACATCCAGAAGGCAGGAGCAGTTAAGTAAGACATTTGCTTATAATATTGATTCAGTTAACAACACAATAAAAAGCCAAAAGCTTGTTAGAGAGGCAATAAAAACACTACCTCGTGGTCAAAGTTCAGTGGAGAGAAAAAATAACCTCACTAACGTAACTCAAGATAAAAAAGATCTTATTCGTTTCCAGCAGGAGCTGCTCAGTACTGCAGAAAATATATTGAAACACCTTGATTTATCCACGGAATTGTTAGCTACAATATCGGATAAATTAAAGCAGTTAACGTGTGAACCAAACAGACTAATTCAATCAAGGGAATTGTTGCAGGCTAAAAAATTCGAAGAAAAATTAATTAAAATTATTCATCATGAAATGCTCAATAGTAATAATAGAATCTCTTTAAAAGATGTTGGGAAACTTTTTCAAAAAGAGCTAAGTAGGCATCTTAATAATAAAGATTGGCATACAATAGAAACAGCATTGAGTTATGGAAATAGCCAATATTCATTTATCTTAACTCCCGCATCTCAAATGAAATATTGTGGTGATAATCACGAGATATTTTGTGACAACAGCTATAAAGGGAAAGGTGTTTGTTCGAAATCAGCAGAAGAGACGACTCACGCTGTTAATTTATGGCTTTCAGAGGTTAAAGATAATAATCAGTCCACTTTATTTAGAGGGATCCGCCACGGAGTATTATCGCCTTACGCCCTTCCTGAGCGCAGTGCCGCACGTCTACAAGGCGCTAAAAATAGAGCAAAAGAGGTCGTGATGGCTGCACTGTTTGCAAAGCCTGAATTGTATAAGAGAGCATTAAATCATGAAGAGGTGACATTGCGGATCGCTTCAACCTCTTTACTAACATATTTAGGTAAAGAGAAAGGGATGCTTGATGATCAAGTTGCTGCTTGGAAGATGTTAAATAACGATGGCGTTATCAAACTGAATATCAAAAATGAGAAAGGCGAAGCCCAAGAAGTTAAAGTTAAACTGGATATTGCGATATTCAACTTTGGCGTTAATGAACTGGCATTTTCCATCCCGAAGGTGATCAGCCAAAATGATAATTTAAATAAAACCGCTTTAGCCCAAATATTAGGGTGTAACTATCTTATTAATAATGAAGTGGGGGGATGGGTAGGTCACTATTTATCTGAACATCCTCATGCTAGTAATAGGCATAAAGTAGAAGAGTTATGTCAGCAGATAAAGGAAATATGGAAGAAAAAATCATATCGTTATGATGGTAATGAGCCTTATAAAATAGCACAACGTATCGCGATGTTAGCTTACGAAATTGGTGCAGTGCCTTGCTGGAATTGCAAAAGTGGTAAAGATAGAACAGGTATGCTGGATGCAGAAATCAAGCGGGAAGCTATCAATTATCATCAAGGTTATCGTTTGAGTAAGCCAGGCGCTAAGTTGACGAATGAAGAGAAAAAATTATTCCAAGGTGTTTTGCTATATAGCGGTAACAAAGAAGTACAGGAATGCAATACTGGCGTTGCAGGTAATAAAGTCACCAAAGATCTACCATTCATGTTAAGACCACTTGCATTATCTTATAAAACACGTATTGGTGATGAGGTTATTCGGCGACAGGTACAAGGGTTTTCATCTTTAGTTTAATATTATTAATGCTTTTTGAGGTTGATCATAGATGAAGGGCATATTTGTGTCCTTTCATCATTGAGGAATTGCTATTTACAGTAGGTTATAATAAATGTTCATCTTTACTTATGTATTTATTGGCGATGTTCTGTGGCATGAAAAAAATAGATATTCATGGTGTAGCTAATGATACTTATTGAGTATTGGAATGGATTCAATTAATCAATTGATATTAAATGTTTTTAACTTATTGTTGGGGGGGGTTGTGATTAAGATGATTAATTTCACATTTAATAGAAAGATAATAATGTGATTAACTATTTTTCCAGAATATAAAATGGTAATAAAATTTTATCATTTTTCTCTGGGGTGTGTTTTTATATTACATTTTGAGATAATTTAATTCTGATTGGGAATCTAAATATGGAGATAATCACTAAAAATCACCCATTTTGTCTTTGTCCAATAAGATTAAATTTTATTTACAAAAAAAAGTCTCCTCATCTTATTGTCCTTTTTGTCAGTTTGTGTAAATTTGCCCGAAATTTCACTTAATGACTTAATACAGGACTTCCATGTTTCAGCGTTTTTCTTGGCAATATGGCATATTCGTTATTGCTGCATTACAGCCTTTAACCTCTTCGGCTTCTCTATTAAAACCGGATAATGCTGAAAGGCTATTTCAACAGCAGAGGCAACAGCAACAAGCACAACAGCAGCAGTTTGAGGCAAAAGCCCCAGACGTGAATCTGTCTGCACCGATTGCTAAAAGCCAACTGAAATTTCCTGAAGAAAGTCCCTGTTTTACAATTCAAAAAGTTTCTATCACAGGTCAAGAAGAGCTACCACATTGGGTTCCAGTACAGCGTTTAGCTGATCAAGCGGTTGGACATTGCCTTGGTGTTGAGGGAATCAATCGGTTAGTGACAGATGTGCAAAATCGGTTAATTAGTCATGGATGGATCACGACGCGAGTTTTGGTTCCAGAGCAAGACCTATCATCTGGAACGCTGAAGCTCATCGTTATGCCAGGGAAAATTCAACGCGTTTTCTTTACGGATGACTCTTCAAAATACAGCACGTTATACAGTGCGATGCCTGCGCGTCAGGGGAAATTATTAGACCTACGTGATATTGAACAAGGGTTAGAGAACCTACAACGTTTACCAACAGTGAAAGCATCAATGGAAATGGTGCCGGGAGATGGGCCGGGTGAAACACAAATTGTTATCAATCGCCAACAATCGCGTTTTTGGCATGCAGGCTTTTGGGTGGATAACTCTGGTACGAAAAGCACAGGGAAAAACCAAGCTGGCGTGATGCTGGCATTAGACAATCCTACGTCACTTAGCGATTTACTCTATTTTACTGCGACACGCGATTTAAGTTTTTCTAATAGTAAAGATACCACTAATTACAGTGCTCATTACTCTGTGCCATTTGGCTATTGGCAATTTTCAACCACGGCTAGCGATTATGAATATACCCAAACTATTGCTGGTCTACATGAAGATATTCAATACCGAGGCAAAAGTAAGAGCTTGAATTTGCAATTGAGCAATGTGCTGTACCGTGATGCGAGAGCAAAAACGACAGCCACTTATGATGTGAATTTACGCGAAACTCGGAACTTTGTACGCAACACCGAAATTGAGAATCAAAAAAGGCGTACCACGTCGTGGAAATTAGGCCTAAATCATCGCCAATATGTTGGTCAAGCAGTGCTAACAGCAGGAGCAAGTTATCAACATGGTACGCGTTGGTTTGGGGCTATGCCTGCTTATGAAGAGTATCAAGATAAAGATTCACCTCATTATGCAACAGCGCTAGCAAAAGTGATGCAATTTTCAGCGTCAGCCAGTGTGCCTTTTACACTTGCTGAGCAATCATTGCGTTTTGATACCCAGTATTTGCGTCAAATCAGTGATAGACCTTTAACTCCTCAAGATCAATTTACTATCGGTAACCGTTGGACAGTACGTGGTTTTGATGGTGAAAGAACTTTGAGTGCAGATGATGGTTGGACACTACGGAATACCTTGTCATGGTCTTTACCGCTCCCAACACAAGAACTCTATATTGGTGCCGATTACGGCGAAATAGGCGGACGTGGGGTTAATTTTAACCTAGGTAGGCATCTTGCTGGTGGAGTGATTGGCTTGCGTGGTGCTATTGAGCCTGCAAATTTGAGTTATGACTTCTCAGTGGGAACTCCGTTCTCTAAACCGGATGGTTTTAAAACCGACCCAGCAACATTCGATTTTTCTGTTAATTGGAATTACTAAGGTACACAGGATGAATAAGTTATTTTATCGCTTAATTTTTAACGCCGCTCGTCAAATGGTGATGGTGGTTGCGGATATCACTCGTAGCCATCGTGCAGGTCCTGCTTGCCAAACAGAAAATCGTATAAACAAGATAGCAAACGGGCGCATTCGTTGGTCGATTAAACCGATAGTGGCATCGTTATGGGTAACTTTGGGGATGGTGAGCTTTAATGCTTCGGCCTCAACGATCAAAGCTGATGGTCATGCTCCTGGGAATCAACAACCAACGGTACTACAGACACAAAATGGTTTACCTCAGGTCAACATTCAGGCACCTAATCGTGATGGTGTTTCTCGTAACCAATATAGCCAATTCGATGTTGATCATAAAGGAGCTATCCTTAATAACAGCCGCAACAATGTGAACACACAGTTGGGTGGGATGATCCAAGGTAATGACTGGCTTGCTAAAGGCGAGGCTAAAATTATCTTAAATGAAGTTAATAGCCGTGACCCTAGCCAACTGAATGGTTTTATTGAAGTTGCGGGTAAAAAAGCAGATGTGATCATTGCGAACCCTGCTGGGATCACTTGTAATGGTTGTGGTTTTATCAATGCTGATAAGGCGTTGTTATCGGCAGGCAAGACGCTAATTGAAAATGGAAAAATTAAAGGGTTCGAGGTCGATCAAGGCAGCATTAATGTTGTTGGGAAAGGTTATAACGGAAACGGCACTAACTATACCGCCCTCATTGCGCGTTCGGTGAATATCAATGCCAAGCTGCACGCCGAAGACTTAGCCATCACCACAGGTAAAAATACCGTCGCGGCGGATGGGAAAACTATCCTCAAAACTGATAATGCATCCACCGATGATAAACCTGAATTCGCTTTAGATGTGGCTGCGCTGGGCGGAATGTATGTTAACACCATCAAAATGCGTGGAACGGAACACGGTGTTGGGGTTCGTAATGCAGGTCATATTGGCGCTCAGGCCGGAGATATTTCGCTATCGGCAGACGGTAAGATTGCGAATACAGGGGTGATGACGGCTAGCCAAAATATCACCCTAAACAGCCAGCAAGCGCTCAATAACAGTGGCACTGTATTGGCACAGAACGATATTCAACTTAATGCCAAACAAGCAATTACTAACACGAATAAAGGCCAAATCGTTGCAGGACGTGATGCAGCATTACGCGCAGCACAAATTAGTAGTGACAGAACTTCGTTATTAGCAGCAGGTGTTGATAGTAAAGGTAAACTGACCTCAGCAGGTTCGTTAACAGTTAAAAGGAAACAAAGATGTTGTATTACAAGGTGATATTGTTGCTAAGGACACGTTAACAGCAACAGGTAGCTCACTCGATCTGTCTTATTCCAATACCCAAGCCAAAGATATGGTGTTAACGTCAACGGGATCAGATATTCGAACGAAAGATGCCCATTTATTAGCCACGAACAAAGCCAATTTGAATGCGAAAAAAGGTATTGATAATCAGCGTGGTGAGATTGTTGCTAATGAGTTAACGATTACCTCCCCTGAATTTATCAATAACCAACAGGGTAAGTTAATTCAAAAAGGTAATTCTCACAATGAATTACAGACAAAAGAATTTATTAACCAACAAGGTGAAGTTAATCTCGCAGGTGACACATCTATTATTGCCCATCGCTTAAATAACCAGTCAGGTAATTTATTGAGTCGTGATGGTAAATTAACCATTCAAAGCCAAGACCTTAATAACCAGAAAGGTACGATTTTAGCGTCAGGAAAACAAGGCCTCACCATCAAGTCCGATAAGTTGGATGGGCAAAAAGGGGAAATTCTCACCAATGGTGCATTAAGCTTAACGGGGCAATCCGTGAATTTGGATAATGCGACCACCCAAGCGGAACAAATCACGATTAAGGCGCATGAACTCTCTCATCGTCAAGGCAATATGTTACAAACAGGGAATAAGACGATGGATATTGAAGTCGCCTCTACCCTTGATAACACACGCGGTAGTATTGCCTCCAAAGCCGATTTAAACGTACAAGCGGATCAAATAAAAAATACGGAAGGTAAGCTCTTTACTAGCGAAGATCGCCAATTAACATTAACGGCTAAAACAGGTTTAGATAACACTCAAGGTATTATTCAAGCGGATAAAAGCTTAGTCATCAACACACTTGAATTGATCAATAAGCAAGGGAAACTGAGTACCCTAACTGGTGATGTATCATTAACTGCGAAAAATCTCTATGGCGAGAATGGTGCTATTTTTGCACAAAATGCATTACGTATTGAAAGTGATGAACTCAATCTTAATGGTGCATTAACTCAAGCTAAACAGGTTAATATTCTGGCAAATCATTTAGCTCACCACGGCGCAACTTTGTTACAAACTGGTGAAGGGAAAACCGAACTTAATATTAAGAATGAGTTAGATAACTCAAAAGGAAATATTTCCAGTAACGGTGATATCGCAATTGCAGCGACATCGCTTAACAACGAAAGCGGTAAAATCATTGCAGCAAAATTAGGGAAATTAGCGCTGCATATTCAGCAAGCTCTCAATAATACGCAAGGCACATTATTAGGGAACCAAGGTATCCAATTAACGGCTAGCCATTTAATCAACCAGTCAGGAAAAATTATCGCCAGTTTTGGCGACAATCAACTGATGCTTAAGCAATTAGATGGTGAAAAAGGAGAAATTCTCTCGAAGGGTAAACTGGACTTGACGGGGAACGATCTTAATCTGAATGATGCAGTGACACAGGCCGATAACATCCAAATTCAAGGGCAAAACCTTTCTCATCAACGTGGGCAAATGCTGCAAACAGGTAGTGAAAAGGGGAAAATTAAACTCGCTCAAACCCTTGATAATCAATCAGGTAATATTAGTAGCCAAGGAACATTGGGTTTGGATGTGAATAAGTTAGCTAACCAACAAGGAACAGTGGTTTCTGCTAAGTCTGGTTTATTACAACTGACGGCCCGTGAGGAGGTTGATAATACGCAAGGTATTCTTTTTGGTGAAAAAGAGGCGAGAATTGATACCAGCGCCTTAGCAAATACTGATGGAAAAATCATTAGTAAACAAGGGAATATGGAGATAATAACGAAGAATCTCCAAAGCCAACGAGGCGAGATTGTTTCGAATGGCCAGTTGCGCATAATGAGTGATGAGATAGATTTAACCCAAGGCAATACGCAGGCTGAAAATATTCAGATATCAGCAAATAATGTGATCAACCATGAAGGCACTATCACTCAATTAGGCGAACAACAAGGCTCAATTCAAGTCGATAATAAATTCGATAATAGTGCTGGTAATATCAGCGGTAATGGCTCATTACTGATTAAAGCGAACTTGTTAGATAACCAACAAGGCAAAATATTTAGCGCTAAATTGGGTACGCTAGATCTGCAAGTTCAACAAGCCTTAAATAATACAGGCGGTATGTTAATTGGCCGTCAAGGTGTCTTGCTGGATACGCAGTCATTGATCAATCGAAGCGGAAAAATTATCGCTAATGTTGGCAATATTACCTTGAATGTCGAAGACATTGAAGGGGATAAAAGTGAGTTACTAGCAGGAAAAACGCTAAAAATTACAGGTAATAAGCTCTCTTTAAACCAAGCAATTACTCAAGCTGAATATATTTCGATCGAAGCAAATTCCCTTGATCATCAAAAAGGTCAGCTTTTGCAAACAGGGGACCAAGCTGGAAATATAGTATTAAAAGGTAACTTGAATAACCAACATGGTGAAATCGGTAGTAATGGTAACTTCACGATCACAGCAAGTACCTTAGATAACACTGATGGTCAAATTGTTACCGCGAAAAATGGTCAATTGACGATCGACTTGCAAGAAGTATTGTTGAACCAAAAAGGAGCGATTGTTGGTGAAAATGGACTAAAAGTGAAAGCGAGCCAACTTGATAATCAAGAAGGGAAGTTAGTTTCTCGCCGTGGAGATGTACAATTAGATATTATCAACGATATTAATAACCAAGCAGGACTAATTGCTGCTGAGCAGTTATTGGTGATGAGTCATCAAACACTACTAAACCAGCAAGGGCATATTCAAGCTACAGATATCAATATCGATACGCATCAACAGTTATTTGATAACGCCGAAGGAGTATTGTTAGCTCAGCAAGAGCTTACTTTGAATGCGGGTCAGATTGAAAACCAAAAAGGCTCAATTCAATCTGGCGGTGATATGCGAATTGATACTCACGGTGAACAACTAAATAATACCAACAGTGGTACTGATAAAGGTATTTATTCTCAAGGTCACTTATCTTTCAATACAGGTGAGCTTATCAATGAACAAGGACGTATTGTTGCTAAAGGTCAACTTGATTTACATAGTCAAGAATTGGATAACCGTAACGGTTTGATCGGTAGCCAATCAAACCTCAATATGACTACGGTCAAATTGGATAATAGTCAAGGTGTGATTAAAGGGCAGTCTATCACCCTTGATACACAAGGAAACCGTCTAATAAATGTTGCAAATAGCGATGAGCAAGGGATCTTTGCTCGTCAAAATTTAGCGATGACGGTAGGGGAATTAATTAATCGTCAGGGACACATTCAAGGCAACCAAATTTCTCTCGATAGCCAGAAAAAACGCGTTGATAATACCCGAGGGGAAATTCTTGCCATCAATGATTTAACCGCGAATACAGGGGAGTTGGATAACCAACACGGCCTTATTCAGGCAGGTAAACAGCTTACGTTAAATTCTCATGGTGAGGTAGTGAATAATAGCCACACGCAAAAAAGTGGTGGTTTATTAAGTGGGGATGGTCTATCGATTGAAAGTGGTAAATTGCTTAACCAGCAGGGGCAAATTCAAAGCTCAGGGGAGGCATTACTCACCACGACAGGTATTGAAAACCAGAATGGACAAATTTTTGCTGGCCAGTCGATGGATATCAATACCCAGCAACAGGCATTGCTAAATCAGCAAGGTACATTAGCGAGTAATGGCAAGCTCGAACTGAATACTGGGGATTTAAATAATACCCAAGGCATTGTTCAAGGAAAACTTGGATTCACGGCGAATGCTGAGCAGATTGATAACCAAAAAGGGTTATTACTGAGCCAATCTGCGTTAAAAGTGATAGGAAAAACCCTCGATAATACTGAAGGGATTGTTCAATCACAGGGGAATGCAACGCTGGATATTCATCAACGGATCGAAAACCAGCAAGGGCAGGTTTTATCTGGCCAAAATTTGAATGTGAAGACTCAACAGCTCAATAATACGAGTGGCGTTATTCAAGGCCTCAATAATGTTGAATTGGCGGTAAAACAGCAAATTGAAAATCAACAAGGCTGGATCAAAGCCAATGAAAACCTTGATATTTCTGTTCAATCCATTGATAACAAAAATACAGCTCAAGCAGGTAAAGGCCTTGAGGGGCTAAATGTGAGTCTCAGAACCGCGCATTTAGATAACCAAAGCGGTGCAGTCCGTGCAGGACAAGCTATTGAAGCGAATGTGGAGCAAAGCTTGAATAACATTCAAGGTATGCTATCTGCGGGGACGGAGCTGAATGTAACCGATAATGCACAAGGTAAAGCCTTAGCCATATCAAATCAGCAAGGGGTGATAGTCAGTAATGGCTCTGCCACGATTACGGCGAATCAGCTAACGGGTGAAGGTAAACTTGTCGCACAAAAAGCGTTATCGCTAACATTCAACCAACTATTTGAAAATACAGGGCGCATTCAGGCGGGTGAAACCCTAACAGCGAATTTTGCACAAGGGTTTACCAATAAAGGGCTAATGTCTAGCCTTGGCGAGCTGGCTTTAACCACGACGACCGTTATTAACCAACTTTCAGGTGAGATCAGTGGGCAAAATACCCGTATTAAAGCCAGTGGTCAGGTATTGAATACAGGGCTTATTGACGGTGTATTAACCTATATAGTTGCTAATTCTTTAGATAACCTAGGAACTGGTCGTATTTATGGTGATTTCCTTGCCATTGCAGTGAATTCCTTAGTAAATGATAAGCAAGGGGATAAAGCGGCTGTTATTGCAGGACGTAAAGAGGTCAACGTTGCGGTTTCTGAACTGTTAAACCGCGACCATGCCTTAATTTACAGCGATGGCGATTTAGTCATCGGTAGCCAATTAAACGACCAACTACAAGCCACTGGTCATGCCAAAAGTGTGAAAAACCACAGTGCCAACATTGAAGCGGCGGGTAATTTAACGTTAAAAACTGATCTACTTGAAAACAAAGATATTCATTTGCAACTGACAGAAAAACCAGTGGAAGTGAATCGTGAGCACTTTGATTGGTACGATTTCGGTAATGGGCGACGCTATAAAATTCAGCCACGTAATGGAAATCAAACTCGTTATGCGATTAATGACGATGGCACGCTGAATAAGGAAGTGGGTATTCATTATGAAAAATCTAATCGCTGGCGGATGTTTGAGTATGGCAATTGGACTAAAAATTTCTATGAATATGATTACGACCGTATCATTTATGAAACCCAAGTTATCAAACGAGATGCAGCGCTGATCACCAGTGGTAAGCACCTGACGCTTGATGGGCAACAACTGAACAATGAAAATTCACGCGTTGTTGCGGGGCAAAATCTGATCTTAACAGGCTATGAGCTAAACAACGAAGAAGCACAAGGTGTTCGTCACATTTTTGAAGATGGAAATACGATTTATCGCTATAAAGGCGGTGGTAAATGGAAAACGCGTACTAGCACGTCAAAATACCAAGGGGTCAATAGCGAAGAAGATTTAGCATTACATTTATTAGAAGTTACCGAAAATGCGGGCAATATCAATAAAACGCAGCTCGATTCAGTGAAAGTGAACCAACTGGATGGGCAAGCAGAGCGCGTTTCTGATGCTGATCAACAAGAAAATCAAGGTGCCACGGTTACTGAGCAAGCGTTAAAAGATAGCAAAAATACACCATTAGACCTGCAATCAGGCCAGCAAATGGAAGTGGCTCAATTACCTTCAATTTCAGCCAAAGTAGATGTTAAAGACGACAAATCGGTTGATTCATCACTGAAACTTGATGATACCAATGTTGGCAATGGCGCTGATATTCAAGGCCAAGCCGATGCAGGTAAAGGGGAAAATGTCACCGCTGAGACTGAGCCTAAAGGGAAAGATAACCTTGATACGGTGATCAGAACTGTCGGCCCAAATACTAAGCTACCAGATAATAGTCTGTTTAATTTAACACCAAACAGTGATAGTCAGTTCCTGATTGAAACAGATCCTCGCTTCACGAATTATAAAAAATGGTTATCAAGCATTGATATTGTCACTAATGATCAACTGCATAAACGCTTAGGTGATGGCTATTATGAGCAACGTTTAGTCCGTGACCAACTGATTGAAACCACAGGGCAGCGTCTATTAGGCAATTACAATAGTGATGAAGAACAATATCGCGCGCTGCTGACTAACGGTGTTGCATTTGGTAAGCAATTTAACCTCACTCCGGGTATTGCATTATCACCAGAACAAATGGCGAATTTAACCACTGATATTGTGTGGATGGTGAATAAAGAAGTCACATTGCCAGATGGCCGTGTTGAAATGGTCAGTATTCCGCAGGTGTATGTTCGAGCCCGTCAAGGGGACTTAAACGGTAATGGCGCACTGCTGGCGGGGCGTAATGTTTCAGCTAACATGACCGGTAATATCCTCAATAGTGGTGAAATCAGTAGCCGTGAATTGACGGATTTACGCGCTGAAAATATCGAAAACAGCGGTCGCATACAAGGTAAAGATGTACAACTTGATGCCCTAAAAGATATTAAAAATATCGGTGGGGAAATCCGTGGGTTAGACAACGTTACCCTTTCCGCGGGGCGCGATATTCTCAGTGAAACAGCACAGCGTGGTGATGGCAAATCACAATGGCTAGATCGCCCTGCCAGTATTTATGTCACTGGTGATAATGGGCAACTGACCTTAAAAAGCGGTGCAAGATATCAACCTAATCGCAACAGATATCGGCAATTTAGGCGTTGATGGCAAAAACCTCGATTATTGCAGGGCGCGATATTAGCTTAGAAACTCGCGATGTCAGTTCGGCATTTGATTACACGCACAATTCAAGCAATTACTATCGTGGCGCTAACAGCACTGAAGTGGGTACACAAATCCAAACTCAAGGGGATTTAACCTTATCGGCAGGGGCAAGATCTTTCCGCGCGTGCAGCAAATGTCACCAGTGGTGGCGAGCTGGCGATAAATGTTGGGCGTGACATCAATATTACCTCCGGTATTGAAACCAGCGACTATGCGAAACACACCAAACATACGGATAAAGGCTTCTTATCGAGCACCACGAAAGAAACTCATGACGAGGTGAACGAACGTACGGCTATCAGTAGTACGTTTAGCGGCGATAGCGTGAAAGTGACAGCAGGGAACAACGTTAATATTGAAGGTAGTAATATACTCGGAACAAACGATGTTACTGTAAACGCTGGAAATCAGCTGAATGTCACCACTTCTGACGAAGCGTTGCATGAGACTCATATATCGAAAACCAAGAAATCAGGGTTAATGAGTACTGGTGGATTAGGTTTTACTGTCGGTTCAACTTCACAAAAAGTGACCACTGAAACCGACAGCAACCAGAAAAAAGGCAGCGTGATTGGCAGTACCGCAGGCGATGTCACTTTGACGGCGGACGGCACGGCAAACATTCATGGTAGTGATGTGATTGCGGCAAAAGATATCCATGTGACCGGCAGTGATGTGAATATTACGGCGGCAGAAAATAGCCGTACCGATATCACCACAGTAGAAAGCAAATCCAGTGGATTGGCCGTTTCCCTCGGCGGCACTACGGGAGCCGCACTGGATAGCATGGTGCAAACCGCGAAGTCAGCCAAAGATGAAGATGACAGCCAATTAGCCACACTTAAAGGCATGAAAGCGGGCCTACAAGGTGCGCAAGCTGTTCAAGGGGAGCGACTTGCAACGGCAGAGGGCAAAACAACGCCATCTGTGGGGTGTGAATGTCTCTTATGGTAGCAGTTCGTCTAAATCGACCACCAAAACGGAACAACATACGGCGTCAGGCAGCAGCTTAAGTGCGGGGGATAATATCACCCTCACTGCGACGGGTAAAAAAGACGGTAGCCAAGGCAACCTGACAGTACAAGGCAGTCAACTGGATGCGGATAAACATGTCACGCTAACTGCCAAAAATGATATTAACTTGACTAGTGCCACCAACACCCAAACGGTGGATGGCAAAAACGAAAGTAAAGGCAGCTCGATGGGCGTCGGGTTTGGCACTGACGGCTTTAGTGTCAATGCCAGTGTGAACCAAGGCAAAGGTTTTGAGAAAGGTAACAGCCAATTCTATACCGATACCGAAGTCAATGCCGGCAAGCAACTGACGCTGAACAGTGGTAAAGACACCACCCTCATCGGTGCGCAAGTGAGTGGTGACAGTGTTAAAGCCAACGTTGGTGGTGATTTAACCTTATCCAGTCAACAGATGACTGATAAGTATGACTCGAAGCAAACCAATAGCAGCGCAGGCGGAAGCCTCAGTCAAGCGGGCGGCGGTTCACTGAGCCTCAATGCCAGCAAAACCGAAATGCACAGTGATTATCAATCCGTGGATAAACAAACGGGCATTAACGCGGGCAAAGGCGGATTTGATATTACGGTCGGTAATCATACGCAACTCGATGGCGCGGTTATTAGCAGTACCGCAGAGGCGGAGAAAAATAAACTGGATACAGGCACGCTGGGCTTTGGGGATATTAAAAACAAAGCCGAGTACAAAGTCGACAGTCAAAGTGGCGGTTTTAGTACCGGTGGAGCCGAGGTCGGTGACCAGTTTGTGACCAATGCTGCCGGCTCATTGCTAACTAATGTGAATAACAAAGGCAAAGATAGTAACACCACGCATTCCGCTGTGTCGGAAGGTGAGATTGTTATTCGCGATGAGGATAATCAAAAACAAGATATCAATGAGTTAAGCCGTGATACTGACAATGCCCATGAAAAACTCAATACCATTTTTGACAAAGAAAAAGAGCAGAAGCGGATAGAGCAGAATCAGTTGATTGGGGAAATAGGTCAGCAAATCACGGATGTGGCGTTGACGGGGGCGAAAATTCGCGCTACAGAAGCGGTGAATAAAAATCATCCTACTTTGATGGGGAAAGCGCGAGAGGATGCCATTCAGGCTGAAATCAATAAATCCGGTTGGGGTGTGGGTGGTGACAATCGTCGGATAGTCGAGGCAGGTACAGCGTTGGTTCAAGGTTTAGCCAGTGGTGATGTGAGCAAAGCCGTAGCGAATGCGAGTGCGCCGTATATTGCGAACTACATCGGTCAACACATCGAAGATGATAAAGCGAAAGTTGCTGCACACGGTATTGCCAATGTTGCATTAGCGCTGGCAAAAGGTGAAAATGCAGGTGCGCAATCGCTCGGTGCCATGACTGCTGAAGCGGTGGGCATGTTGTCAAAAGAGCTTTACGGCAAAGATCCAAGCAAGCTGACAGAAGACGAAAAAGCGACGGTAAGTGCGTTTGCGAGTCTGGCAGCCGGTATTGCGGGTGGCTTAGTTGGCGGCGATACATCCGATGCAGCGAATGCGGCTCAGGCAGGTAAGACAACGGTTGAGAATAACTCAATGGCACTTGGTGGAAACCTTGGGTTCTTATTTACTGATATCCCAGATTGTGATGCGAGCTGTAAAGCAGACATAACTAAAGGCATTAATAATGGTAATTTAGTTGTGTCTGGAGCGTCGATGGGCGTCGTTGCAGCTGGTTACTCATTAGTTATAGCACCAGAAATGATAGCAACTGTTCGAGCTGCTTTAACAGGCTGTAAAGCAGCACCTGTAATATGCTTAAATGAAGTGGGTATATTTACAGCAGAGGTAGTAACACCGGGAGGAACTGGTGCCGGCGGTGCATTGATTATTGGTAAAACAGCACAAGAAGTCTCGACAGTCAAACAAGTAATACAATCAGAGGCTAAGGCTGGTAAGATTAACTTGAATCAGTTGACTAGTGCTGAGTCAACATCAATAAACTCATCATCGAAATTACCACCGAGCTCCACTGTAATATCTACGGATATTGAGACCAAAATACTAGAAGGGCAGCGTGTTGGTAGCTCAAATAAATTAATTGGTGGACATTCACCTTCTATTAATAATGAAAACCCAAATTATGCAGTAGAATTAGTAAAATTAAATCCAGATGGGACAAGAGTTATAAAATTTGTAACTCAATTTCCCGATGGTAATGTTTCAAAAATTAAAACAAGTACTATATTTCCTGAAAATTGGTCTGATAAAAGTATTATTGACTCCATTAATAAGGTAGGAAATCTACCAGCTATTGGTCAACGAAGTACAACTGGGGAAACACTACATAGAGGAATAGTTAATGGTATTGAAATTGATGTCATTAAAAAAGGAAATGAAGTTACTGCTGGATATCCAGTTGGTGGAAAGCCAACGCCTGGTTTTGAAGCAATAGATTGAGGTAGTTTATGTATAAAAATTTGGATATGTTTATATTACCTTACAGTGATGACAATGAGCCTGGGGATTATTGGTATGATTGTGGAATTATAGAGTCAACAAAAATATTAAATTCATTCACTGATTCAGATTGGGTGAGCCTGTTCGATCATTTGAACGATAAATCAATTTATTGGAAAATTAGGCTAGTTGAATGTTTAGGTGATTTAAATAATGACTATGAGATTCAAACCATTCTAGAGCTTATTGATACCGATAATGATGAATTATTTGTAAGTTGTGTTGACTCGTTAAGATCTATTAATTTATGTAATTTACCTGAAAATAGTTTAAAGATGATGCAATCAAGAATAGCTAATTTAATTCAAAATGCTTCTTTACCAGTAAAAAGCGTTTTGGAAGATTTTATAGATAAATTGAAGAAATAAGTATTTTCACTATTTTGTTTTTATTTTTTACTTCCCTCAGCCAGCTGGATGATCAACTGTCCAGCTTGGCGAGTGAGGGTAAAGTGACTGCCCACCGTAAACCCAAGATCATTCAGCCACTTACCGCTGATAATTAGTTGTGGGCTGGGGTTCGGGCGCTGTCGGTTGGGGGCGTACCCCACTGTATACTGTCTTGATTTTACCGCCTGTTCTTTAGCTGTCGGTGTTTTTACACGATAATCGCGCTTAGCCATCGTGACTATCTCCATTAGGTGCGTGGTTAGCGGGTAAAGCAGGTTGCAACCTGTTTTATCCGCGTTTAAATAACTTACTTTTGTCCACTCCCCATTAATTAAGACACTTCAAATTAGAGATTTCTAACTGTTTACGGTATGTCTCCGGTGGGAGGTTATTTAAACTTTCGTGGGTTCGATTTAGATTGTAATCTTGCTGCCAAAACCACACCATCTCTCGTACTTGGCTTAATGATTCAAATAAATAGGCATTTAAAAATTCACGGCGAAATGAACCATTAAATCGTTCGATAAAACCGTTTTGTTGAGGTTTACCGGGTTGAATATGGCATAAATCAATTCGATTATTTTTACAATAATTCAATAGATTAGCTGAAATAAGTTCAGGCCCATTATCCACTCGAATTTGTTTCGGCAATCCTCTATCGATTTTCAAACGTTCTAGTACTCTAATGACTCGTTCAGCAGGCAATGACGTATCAACTTCAATTGCCAGGCACTCACGTGTCCCCTCATCAATAATATTCAAGGTTCTGAAGCGTTTACCACAGTACAAACTGTCGTGTACAAAATCCAAAGCCCATTGAATATTCGGGACTTTTCTATCACTAATGGTCTTTTTCACGCTTCGGAAGCACCTTTTTAACCCGTCGTTTCAAGTTCAATCCTAATCGACAATAAAACGCGATAAACTCGTTTATGATTAAAAGAATAGCCTTGAAATCGCAGCCGAAAATAGCATTTCCAAAATCCTGATTGTGGTGATTTCGCTAACACAGATTGTATGGCATCGATCACCACTTGGTCTTTTTTACGCCAATCTAACGGTTGACGGTAAAAAGTAGCTCGGGGCAATGAAGTTAGTTTGCAAGCCTTAATGACTGATAAACCTGCCTCTTTTAATGATTGTGCACAGGACTTCTTTTCAGTCACTACCAACCCTTTTTTGCAAAAAGCGCCTTCATCGCATGATTTTCAAGGCTGACTTCCGCAAAGAGCTTTTTCAGTTTCGCATTTTCCTCCTCAAGCTCTTTTAATCGTTTAACATCATTAGCTTCCATGCCACCATATTTTGATTTCCAATTAATGGGATGGACTACCTCCTCCCTCTGAGGTTAACTGAATAAAATATACTCAGCAGGAGCATTATCATGAATGTTATCTATCTCGGTATTGATCTGGCTAAAAATGTTTTTCAGCTTTGTGGATTAAATCAGGCGGGTAAACCGGTTTATAAAAAACGCACTGATCGTAAAACGTTACTACAGACTATCGCGAATATTCCGGCCTGCCTGATTGGTGTGGAAGCCTCCACGGGAGCATTTTACTGGCAGCGTGAGTTCGAAAAACTGGGACATAAGGTAAAAGTGATCAGTCCCCAGTATGTAAAACCCTTTGTCCGCGGGCAAAAAAATGACGGTAATGATGCACAGGCTATCGCAATTGCTCTGATGCAGCCAACAATGCAGTTCGTACCACCCAAAAGCCCTGAACAGCAGGATATTCAGGCTCTGCACAGTGCAAGACAGCGTATTGTTAATCACCGCACTGCGACAGTTTGTCAAATCCGGGGACTGCTGCTTGATCGGGGAATAACAATCGGCTCGGCAGTCTCAAGAGTTCGTCGTGCTGTTCCGCTTATTCTTGAAGATGCTGAAAATGGTCTTAGCGTTAGAATGCGCAGGACGATTGCAGAACTTTATGATCTCTTTAACGATCTTGGTCGTCGCATAGGCTTTTTTGATAAAGAAATTGATGCTGTGTTCAGGCAATCAGAAGCCTGCCAGCGCATTGCCAAAGTTAAAGGCATTGGCCCTAAAACAGCAACAGCTGTTGTTGCCGCGATAGGCAAAGGAACTGAATTTAAAAATGGTCGTCACTTTGCCGCATGGCTTGGTCTGGTTCCACGACAGCACTCGAGTGGTGACAGGCAGGTACTGATGAATATGACGAAAAAAGGCGACAAGCATTTGCGAACCTTATTTATTCATGGAGCCAGGGCAGTCGTTAGAGTGGCTGCAAATAATAATGAGGGTTATTTAAATCAATGGGTTAATCAGCTAAAAGAGCGACGAGGATTTAACAAAACGACCGTTGCAGTCGCCAATAAAAATGCCAGAATTATTTGGTCAATTCTTCACAATGAAACCGAGTACAGACTGGCAGTGTAATAGCATACCTTTAAAAGTTGCAAAGTATTGAAAAATGGTCACAGGTTAAACCTGCACGATCGGAACCTGATTATTATATTGGCCTTCGTGGCCGTCCAGTTGTTGAGGCGATTGTGTGCGGATTACCCATTTGGGCACAGATATTTCTGATGCCGGATAGATGTAAGCAACAACCTAAAACCTGATTCAGTACTTGCAAAACGGAGGTAGTCCATAGATATAATAAGTGGCGTTACTGATCCCATTTTGGCGACAAATGTCTTCCACTTTCATCCCTGAATCAGCGAGCTTTAAAATATTAACGATTTGAGTTTCAGTAAAACGGGCTTTTTTCATCATGACCTCTGCAATTTTTAGGGCAGAAACTCTAATTATAGCTGTCTTATTTTAGGGGGAGTGGACACTTTATGACACCAATCACCTGTTTAATCTTCTCTTGGGCGATTGCCATATCTAAAAAATGACAAATCATATCTTGGTCTTCTAGCTTCAACGTATCTGCATCTTAGATAAAAAGGAGCTAAAACCTCTAAGATTAGAGGAGCGACTGATAATGTAACTCGTTATTATAAAAATGGAAAATATCTAGATAGAACAGCAGACGGAAAGATAATATCGTTTGGAAAACAATAAAAAGAGGAGTGCGTTGTGTGGCATGATTTACATATTACAAATGTGAGTTGTATAGAAAAAACAGTTGCTGAATTTACTGTTACGATGATCCCTATTTTGCCTTATTCAAAAATGAAGGTGAAAATTTATGAAAGCCAATCTGGAAATTTCACTGGGATGACTGATTTAGCAATAAAAAGAAAATTTGATGGTTCTCCTGAATGCGCTATTGGATATGGAAATACTATTGAGGCGGCATTAGAAGACACGATCCTTTATTTTAATAAAATGCTAAGTCAAGATGGTTTTACTGAATTAACCGAAGATGATATTAGCTACGCAGAGTGGTCTGATTTTTAAAAGTTAAAAGATCCTAGCCTCATACGGGGATCTTCCTTAGCCGCTTTATTCCCCCTCAGCCAGCCGGATAATCAACTGCCCGGCTTGGCGGGTGAGGGTATAGTGGCTTCCAACCTCAAACCCCATCTCTTTCAGCCACTTACCGCTTAAGGTGAGTTGTGGACTGGGGTTGGGTTTACCGCGGTTAGGGGCGTAACCCACTGTATACCTGTCTGGTTTTGACCACTTCTTTAGTCGTCGGTGTTTTTACACTACAATCGCGCTTAGCCATGGTGACTACTCCTATCAGTTGCGTGGTTAGCCATGTTGGGGTGTTCCTGCACCCGAGCATGGTGTTATCTCTAATTATCTTATCCAATCAATCGGTTAGCCTGATGTTTTAAAATCAACGCATCTAAAATCGATGTCACTGATTTTAACTTTTCTTCGTCTATCTGCTTGACCGTTTCAAATTTCAGTTCATTTTGCGGCTCACACTCGCTTTTTTAAATGACAGTGAATGCCCATGAAAAACTGAATATCATTTTTGAGAAAGAGAGCAGAAGCGGATAGAGCAGAATCAGTTGATTGGGGAAATAGGTCAGCAAATCATGGATGTGGCGTTGACGGGGGCGAAAATTCGCGCTACAGAAGCGGTGAATAAAAATCATCCTACTTTGATGGGGAAAGCGCGAAAGGATGCCATTCAGGCTGAAATCAACGACTCTGGCTGGCAAGTCGGTGGAAACAAGCGGCACATAGTCGAATCAGGTACGGCGTTAATCCAAGGGTTAGTGAATGGTGATGTGAACAAAGCGGTGGCGAATGCCAGTGCGCCGTATATTGCGAACTATATTGGTCAGCAGGTAAAAGATGATAAAGCCAACGTTGCGGCCCACGGTATTGCGAATGTTACTTTGGTGCTGGCAAAAGGTGAAAATGCTGGAGCACAATCGTTAGGAGCGATGACCGCCGAAGCGGTGGGTATGTTGTCGAAAGAGCTGTATAAGAAAGATGTTAGCCAGCTTACCGAAGAGGAAAAGGCGACGGTGAGTGCGTTTGCGAGTCTGGCAGCCGGTATTGCGGGCAGTTTAGTTGGCGGCGATACGTCAAGTGCGGCGAATGCCAGTCAGGCAGGCAAAACGACGGTTGAGAATAATGCGGTTGCTCTTCCTTCTCCTTTCGGTCCTCTTCCTGTGCCAGTTTTCCCCGGTATAAATGATGCCGATGCAAATAAGAAAATGGCTTTAGCGCTGGATAACGCATTAAAAAATATTGGTAAATCTATCAACGATTTTATCAATGCCGAAGGTGAAGTAAATATTGCTGAGGTAAAAGCGGCGTTATCACCGGAACAGCAAAAGCAATTTGATATTCTCTGGGAAAGAAACGCCCTGACTGTAAACCAGCCGCCTGTTACGATGGAATCTCTGGCTAAACAAGCGGGATTTGGTCAGGCATTTGTCCGAGGGGCAAGAGAAACTAAGGATCAAAATGGTAATACAGTCTATATCATGGATAACGGTGGGGCAGGGAGCCAGATTCGCAGGGGAGATATTGTCAAATTTGTTGATGAGTTTATTTTTGTTTATTCTAAAGAGGGCATTTTCCAAGCTGCCCTTAATGCAGATGGTACAAAAAACATTACTGCATCAAAGAATTCTCAAGGACGGGAATTAAATGTAAGTGGTATTTTTGCAGATAGCCATTCATCAGGTAATAATGACTCTTCCAAACCTAATATTGGTAAAGGATTAACAACTGAGCAAAAAAATGAGTTAGGTGGCAGCAGTTCTGGAGCTCCGGGTGGTTGGGAACCTCAGGATGAGGAAAACGCTCGTAATAGAGAGCTCCAACAAAAACGCTTTGATGAATTATCAAAAATTTATGATAAAAACTCCCCTTCTCAGGATATAACTATTGATGGTCAGACAATTAGGCAAGGAATAGGAGGGAATCGTTATTCAACTAGAGTTTATGAAAGTCAAAATTTAACGGACCAACAGATATATAATTATGCTGAGCAATTGGCCGCTCAACCACTAACTAAGGTAAAAGATGGGATTTATACTGCGAAACTGGCTGATGGAACAATGATAACTCTTAGGAGTGTATCTAGTTCAGCAGAGCAAACAGGTGCTCGTTGGACAATACAAATAAGGAACAGCCCTACTTTAAAACAAGTAGAAAATGGGCTTGGAAAAAATGCAGAGATAAAATTCAGGTAGGGAACTATATGGTATCAAATGTTGAATATAAAACGGTTGTTGAATACGCTAAAACCCAAGCTTTAGACGGGTTATGGGCCTATATCACACCAGACATGCTTCCTTCTCTACATGTAATTTGTGAAGATTTTTCCTTTCCGGAAAGGAAAAAAATATTTTTTTGGTTCTTAAAAAAATTATTGTATGAAGGTCATTTAAAATTAGCTAAGCACGGTAAATTTTTAAGTGGCTCGATAGATGAACAATTGCAATGTTTTTATGACGCATTTCCTGAGACAGAAGAGGAATTAATTGATCAATTTTGGTTTTTTGATGAAAGTTGTCCTGGGGGGGCAGTCTGGATACTTCAAGATGGTACACAGGAATGGACATAGAATTGAATGTTAAGTTGAGAATAACTTATTCGGTGGTACAGAAGACGGACAACTGAAATTTGCGAGAGACCATGCAAAAGATGTAATGTCTTGTGCTGATAACCCTTCTGGTGAAGCCTGTATCCGAGGTCAAGCGGTTGATGATGCACTAAAATTAGCTTTGGCTACAGGGCTGGGTACTCATGGCCTAATTATTGTTATTGATGCGGGCGCCGCGGGCTGTTTAACTAACCCTGCATTATGTGCAACTGATATAACTAATTTTATTATTGAAATGTTCGGTGCAGAGGCGGCACCAGCAGGTATAGCGATTACAGGAACAGCAGGATATACCGCTAAACTCACGAAAGAACAACTTGTTGAATTAGCCACTTTGCAAGCAGTTCGGAAAGAAGGTGGTGATGTTACCCCTGAAATGGTGAATAAGGTAATTTCAGGAAATATAAGTAAAGAAATACCTAAAATCACAAATGAACAAAAAGTTATTGAAATAAAATCAGGCAGTAAGGGTGATTGGAATAAACAACTTAACAAACCAGAGCCAAATACTATTTATCAAGTCGATGGTAATAAAACCTATAAAACTGATTCACAAGGACGAGTAGAGACGGTAGAAGCAAAACTATCATTAAATTCAAATGATAGGAATCAATATCAACAATGTAAGGCTGGTAAATGTGGAGTTTCAGGTGATGAAGGCGGGCATTTAATTGCAACTATTTTCACTGTCCCAGGAGAGAAAATCAATATTGTTCCAATGAACTCCAATTTGAATCGTAGTGAATGGAAAAAATGGAGAACTCATGGGCAAAAGCATTGAAAGAGAATAAGCCAGTTGATGTCAAAATTGAGCCTGTATATATAGGGAATAGTGATCGACCAAGTAGTTTTAACGTTATGTATAAGATAGGGAATGAGCACCCTGTTGAAAGAACGTTTATTAATGATTCTGGAGGTAAATAATGAAAACTGAACAAGAAATATATAATGAGATAGGGTCATTACTATATGGTATAGCTCCAGATGGTGCTCAAAAAATAATAATGAGAGCTAGCTTATCACCTGAAGGTGACACATGTGAATATGAGTATGATTATATTGACAATGAAAATGCGTTGAAATGGCTTACAGCCGGTGGGGTTGCTAATACAAATATGCTTCACAATTTAGTTGAATTGCAAAATTATTATATTAAAAATAATTTAACTAATGGCCTTCCTGTTTGGAAGGGCTGTGAAATTACTCTAAATCTAGAAACAATGAAAATTAATATAGATTTTAAGTACGAAGACTAAAGCAAAAGATCCCAGCCCCACACTGGGATCTCTATAGAAGCCTCACTCCCCCTCAGCCAGCCGGATGATCAACTGGCCGGCTTGGCGAGTGAGGGTATAGTGACTCCCCACCGTAAACCCAAGCTCATTCAGCCACTTACCGCTTAAGGTGAGTTGCGGGCTGGGTTGGGTTTACCTCGGTTGGGGGCGTAACCCACTGTATACTGTCTGGTTTTAACCACTTCTGCTTTAGTCGTCGGTGTTTTTACTTTACGACAAAGTACTGTGAAAATATGCTCTACAAAAACCAAAAGCTCATGTCGGGGCGTTCGAATCCAAACGCGAAAATGCACTGGAAAAATCGGCTTGTAACTGACTGAGTAAACTAGGAAAAAGTGGCTTTACCTAACTAAGTTGCAATGGAATGAGTTGTTGTTGAGAATAACTTATTTGGCGGAAATGAGCTGACTCATACAAAGTATGTTCAAGAGCATGGTAAAGATGTGATGTCCTATGCAGATAACCCTGATTCAGAATCATGTCGCCGCGGTATGGCGATGAACCAAGCTTATGCAGGTGCGCTAGCCGCAGGCGGATTAATCTATTTACCCGGTGGTATGCAAATGACCGCAGCAATAGGCGGTAGTGCCAATGCAGGTTTTCAATATGTGCTAACAGGAGAAATAAATCCTACCGATGTTTTAATCTCCTCCTATGTCGGCGCTTTAACTGCAAATACAGGCTTTTTAGGCACCGTGGGTTGGAATGCCACAGGAGGGGCAACATCTAGTTGGTTAAAAGATGAAGATCCATTACAAGGAGCTGCAATTTCAGGATTTGGTGCTGGGCTATGGTGCAGGGAAATTTATTAGCTTGGGTGCTAATAAATGGGGATACATAAAATCCGAAGGCTTTGACCCGAAATATAATCCAAAGCTACAAGGTGGAGCAGTTCAAGGACAATTAGGTTTATCTAAGGATATGAAACCTGCTGAACTTCCCGGTATATTAGGAAATATGGGGGCGTCAGGTACAACTGAAACCTCCAATTATTTAATGCAAGAAGAAGCAAAAAAAGCTAAGGAAAAAACTAATGAAAGCAAAAAATAATAAACTAAAATTTGCTTTCATGGTGGGAATATTAAGTGGCATTACAATATTTTTAATTGTAATGATTACTTTTCTTCTTGGTAAAGGTGGAATGTATATTTTCTTAGATATATCGTTTGAATTTTCATTTGAGTATGTCAAAAAAGCATCAATAATGGGATTGTTCGCAGCATTTCTAGTAGGAATAGGTATGTGGGTCATAGAATATAAAAAAACATAAATAATCTGGTTATAGAGTACTTAGAGACCCCAGCCCCAGGCTGGGATCTTTATAGTCGCCTCAATCCCCCTCACTCAGCCGGATAATCAGCTGTCCGGCTTGGCGAGTGAGGGTATAGTGGCTTCCCACCTCAAATCCCATCTCTTTCAGCCACTTACCACTTAAGGTGAGTTGTGGGCTGGGGTTGGGTTTACCGCGGTTCGGGGCGTAACCCACTGTATACTGTCTGGTTTTGACCACTTCTTCTTTAGCTGTCGGTGTTTTTACACTACAATCGCGCTTAGCCATGGTGACTACCTCGTATAGTTGCTGTGGTTAGCGGGTAAAGCAGGCTGCAACCTGTTTTATCCGCGTTTAAATAACTTACTTTATGACGCCAATCACCTGTTTAATCTTCTCTTGGGCGATTGCTATATCTAAAAAATGACAAATCATATCCTGGTCTTCGAGCTTCAACGTATCTGCATCTTAGATAAAAAGGAGCTAAAACCTCTAAGATTAGAGGAGCGACTGATAATGTAACTCGTTATTATAAAAATGGAAAATATCTAGATAAAACAGCCGATGGAAAGATAATATCGTTTGGAAAACAATAAAAGGTAAATACGTTATGTGGCATGATTTACATATTACGAATGTGGGTCGGATAAGAAAAACAGTTGCTGAATTCACGGTTACGATGATCCCTATTTTGCCTTATTCAAAAATGAAGGTGAAAATTTATGAAAGCCAATCTGGAAATTTCACTGGGATGACTGATTTAGCAATAAAAAGAAAATTTGATGGTTCTCCTGAATGCGCTATTGGATATGGAAATACTATTGAGGCGGCATTAGAAGACACGATCCTTTATTTTAATAAAATGCTAAGTCAAGATGGTTTTACTGAATTAACCGAAGATGATATTAGCTACGCAGAGTGGTCTGATTTTTAAAAGTTAAAAGATCCTAGCCTCATACGGGGATCTTCCTTAGCCGCTTTATTCCCCCTCAGCCAGCCGGATAATCAACTGCCCGGCTTGGCGAGTGAGGGTAAAGTGACTGCCGACCTCAAACCCCATCTCTTTCAGCCACTTACCGCTCAAGGTCAGTTGTGGGCTGGGATTGGGTTTACCGCGGTTCGGGGCGTAACCCACTGTATACTGTCTGGTTTTGACCACTTCTTCTTTAGTCGTCGGTGTTTTTACACGACAATCGCGCTTAGCCATGGTGACTACCTCGTATAGTTGCTGTGGTTAGCGGGTAAAGCAGGTTGCAACCTGTTTTATCCGCGTTTAAATAACTTACTTCATGACGGCAATCACCTGTTTAATCTTCTCTTGGGCGATTGTCATATCTAAAAAATGACAAATCATATCTTGGTCTTCGAGCTTCAACGTATCTGCATCTTAGATAAAAAGGAGCTAAAACCTCTAAGATTAGAGGAGCGACTGATAATGTAACTCGTTATTATAAAAATGGAAAATATCTAGATAAAACAGCCGATGGAAAGATAATATCGTTTGGAAAACAATAAAAGGTAAATACGTTATGTGGCATGATTTACATGTTACAAATGTGAGTTGTATAGAAAAGACAGTTGCTGAATTCACGGTTACGATGATCCCTATTTTGCCTTATTCAAAAATGAAGGTGAAAATTTATGAAAGCCAATCTGGAAATTTCACTGGAATGACTGACTTAGCAATAAAAAGAAAATTTGATGGTTCTCCTGAATGCGCTATTGGATATGGAAATACTATTGAGGCGGCATTAGAAGACACGATCCTTTATTTTAATAAAATGCTAAGTCAAGATGGTTTTACTGAATTAACCGAAGATGATATTAGCTACGCAGAGTGGTCTGATTTTTAAAAGTTAAAAGATCCTAGCCTCATACGGGGATCTTCCTTAGCCGCTTTATTCCCCCTCAGCCAGCCGGATAATCAACTGCCCGGCTTGGCGAGTGAGGGTATAGTGACTCCCCACCGTAAACCCTAACTCACTCAACTAGTTACCGCTAAATGTCAGTTGCGGTTTGGGGGTGGGTTTATCGCGGTTTGGGGCGTAACCCACTGTATACTGTCTGGTTTTGACCACTTCTTCTTTAGCTGTCTGGTTTTTTACTTTACAATCGTCTCTAGCCATCGTGACTATCTCCATTAGTTGCATGGTTAGCCATTGTCCACTCCCCCTAAAATAAGACAGCTATAATTAGAGTTTCTGCCCTAAAAATTGCAGAGGTCATGATGAAAAAAGCCCGTTTTACTGAAACTCAAATCGTTAATATTTTAAAGCTCGCTGATTCAGGGATGAAAGTGGAAGACATTTGTCGCCAAAATGGGATCAGTAACGCCACTTATTATATCTATGGACTACCTCCGTTTTGCAAGTACTGAATCAGGTTTTAGGTTGTTGCTTACATCTATCCGGCATCAGAAATATCTGTGCCCAAATGGGTAATCCGCACACAATCGCCTCAACAACTGGACGGCCACGAAGGCCAATATAATAATCAGGTTCCGATCGTGCAGGTTTAACCTGTGACCATTTTTCAATACTTTGCAACTTTTAAAGGTATGCTATTACACTGCCAGTCTGTACTCGGTTTCATTGTGAAGAATTGACCAAATAATTCTGGCATTTTTATTGGCGACTGCAACGGTCGTTTTGTTAAATCCTCGTCGCTCTTTTAGCTGATTAACCCATTGATTTAAATAACCCTCATTATTATTTGCAGCCACTCTAACGACTGCCCTGGCTCCATGAATAAATAAGGTTCGCAAATGCTTGTCGCCTTTTTTCGTCATATTCATCAGTACCTGCCTGTCACCACTCGAGTGCTGTCGTGGAACCAGACCAAGCCATGCGGCAAAGTGACGACCATTTTTAAATTCAGTTCCTTTGCCTATCGCGGCAACAACAGCTGTTGCTGTTTTAGGGCCAATGCCTTTAACTTTGGCAATGCGCTGGCAGGCTTCTGATTGCCTGAACACAGCATCAATTTCTTTATCAAAAAAGCCTATGCGACGACCAAGATCGTTAAAGAGATCATAAAGTTCTGCAATCGTCCTGCGCATTCTAACGCTAAGACCATTTTCAGCATCTTCAAGAATAAGCGGAACAGCACGACGAAACTCTTGAGACTGCCGAGCCGATTGTTATTCCCCGATCAAGCAGCAGTCCCCGGATTTGACAAACTGTCGCAGTGCGGTGATTAACAATACGCTGTCTTGCACTGTGCAGAGCCTGAATATCCTGCTGTTCAGGGCTTTTGGGTGGTACGAACTGCATTGTTGGCTGCATCAGAGCAATTGCGATAGCCTGTGCATCATTACCGTCATTTTTTTGCCCGCGGACAAAGGGTTTTACATACTGGGGACTGATCACTTTTACCTTATGTCCCAGTTTTTCGAACTCACGCTGCCAGTAAAATGCTCCCGTGGAGGCTTCCACACCAATCAGGCAGGCCGGAATATTCGCGATAGTCTGTAGTAACGTTTTACGATCAGTGCGTTTTTTATAAACCGGTTTACCCGCCTGATTTAATCCACAAAGCTGAAAAACATTTTTAGCCAGATCAATACCGAGATAGATAACATTCATGATAATGCTCCTGCTGAGTATATTTTATTCAGTTAACCTCAGAGGGAGGAGGTAGTCCATCCCATTAATTGGAAATCAAAATATGGTGGCATGGAAGCTAATGATGTTAAACGATTAAAAGAGCTTGAGGAGGAAAATGCGAAACTGAAAAAGCTCTTTGCGGAAGTCAGCCTTGAAAATCATGCGATGAAGGCGCTTTTTGCAAAAAAGGGTTGGTAGTGACTGAAAAGAAGTCCTGTGCACAATCATTAAAAGAGGCAGGTTTATCAGTCATTAAGGCTTGCAAACTAACTTCATTGCCCCGAGCTACTTTTTACCGTCAACCGTTAGATTGGCGTAAAAAAGACCAAGTGGTGATCGATGCCATACAATCTGTGTTAGCGAAATCACCACAATCAGGATTTTGGAAATGCTATTTTCGGCTGCGATTTCAAGGCTATTCTTTTAATCATAAACGAGTTTATCGCGTTTTATTGTCGATTAGGATTGAACTTGAAACGACGGGTTAAAAAGGTGCTTCCGAAGCGTGAAAAAGACCATTAGTGATAGAAAAAGTCCCGAATATTCAATGGGCTTTGGATTTTGTACACGACAGTTTGTACTGTGGTAAACGCTTCAGAACCTTGAATATTATTGATGAGGGGACACGTGAGTGCCTGGCAATTGAAGTTGATACGTCATTGCCTGCTGAACGAGTCATTAGAGTACTAGAACGTTTGAAAATCGATAGAGGATTGCCGAAACAAATTCGAGTGGATAATGGGCCTGAACTTATTTCAGCTAATCTATTGAATTATTGTAAAAATAATCGAATTGATTTATGCCATATTCAACCCGGTAAACCTCAACAAAACGGTTTTATCGAACGATTTAATGGTTCATTTCGCCGTGAATTTTTAAATGCCTATTTATTTGAATCATTAAGCCAAGTACGAGAGATGGTGTGGTTTTGGCAGCAAGATTACAATCTAAATCGAACCCACGAAAGTTTAAATAACCTCCCACCGGAGACATACCGTAAACAGTTAGAAATCTCTAATTTGAAGTGTCTTAATTAATGGGGAGTGGACAAAAAAAGACAACAGCAACTGGATGCCAATAAAAACATCACACTGACCGTAAAAAAGAATATTAACCTGACCAGTGCCACTAAGAATGGTAAGAGTGAAAGCAAAAGCCGCTCATTTTGAGTGGGAATTGGTACGGATGATTTCAGTGCCAATGGGAGTGTGAACCAAGGCAAAGGTTTTGAGAAAGGCAATAGCCAGTTTTTACACGGATAGTGAGGTCAATTCTGGTAAACAATTAACGCTACACAGTGGCAAAGACACCGACCTCACGGGGGGCAAACCCGTGGTGAAAGTGTTAAAGCGGATGTTGACGGCAATTTAACGGTCAGTAGCCAACAAATGAGCAACAAGCACGATTCGAAGCAAACCGGCAGCAGTGTAGGCGGAAGCCTCAGTTTTGCGGGCTGTGGCTCTTTGAGTCTCAATGCTCGCAAAACTGAGATGTACAGAGACTACCAATCATGCAGGTAAAGGAGGATTTGATATTACTATCGGCAATCATAGGTAATCCTCTCCACATTGATTTGCGTCACATTGAGCCATTAGGTATATATTGTCGTAAATTTACTCATAACTAATACTATCAGGACTCATTTTTTACTCTGGAAATAAACTTATCCACCAATCTCCCAGCTAGTTTTTCAGATTTTTTTTGTAAAAAGTAAAAATAAAAGATAGGCAAAAACATTAAAAAACAATAAAAAATAGTTAGCCAGTAATTTGTAACAAAAAAGTCAAAAACAGTATCGGAAATGTAACTAATATTTGTTGAAAACCATTTATCTAATCTTGTTGAAAATAAAAGTATAGCTAAAATTAATACAGGTAAAGCCATTATTCCCGAAAGGATATTAACCTTACGCTTAATTTTCACTACAGATAGATATTCATCGTCACTCATATAACGAGCAATATCTAGGAGTTGATCATTTAAGTCATCTCGGCAATCAAGTTTCACATCATTACGTTCTATTTCTTGATGCAATAGACGCAGTAACTGACTATTCTCTATAGATTTACCAAGTGCTGTTATTATTCCCATTTATATGTCCTAGAAATATCCAAGTTTTCCTAAAATTACGATGATAATTAAATACTAAAAGTAAGGAATAAAGCAACAGATTTTTAGTACGATAAATTCTTTTTATACGAAATGCTACAAGTCACTCTTGTTGCGTATTAATAATATCGTCATTTTCTTCATAAGCCTACTCTTTTAGATATTTTCTTGTTTTTATTTTAATCAAGCAAGGGGGAATAATGGAATATAATCCAATTTTTTGAAGTATTAAATGACAAAAAGCAAAAAAGTTTATGCAGCTAAATTTAAGTAAAAAAACGTAGTATTGTAACAGGGCAAGATTATAGTTGTTATGAGTGAAGGTGTATTAACTATCAGGTAGCGATATCTAACAGCTACCGTATTCAATATATAACATAATAAATCTAATAGATATTAGGAAAATTAATTATTTATTACTTTCACCAAGATTGAAATTATGAAACCTCCCCTTAGTTTAAAAAAATTATCAGAAATAATAGAATGAAGTGAAGAGCTAGCAGACAGCTTTTATACGAACAGAATGGCTATTATAGGCCCATAAGAAAATGGAACAACCGTCTTAGGATGGTTTAAAAAATTCATGATGCTTTATAGCATTATCAAATCTGTACTTTAAATAGAATGTAGTTCATCTTAACTTCCTTCTTTCGGTAGGCTACCAGCCTTATGGGATAAAGATGGTACATCTAAAAATCTGGAATGTATGTCGCTAGATTAACCATGGCACTGGTATAAGATATAAAAATATCATGCTGAACAAATCATATGAAAGAGTAGATGGGGGGCATACAGTAAAAATGAGTATAAAAATAGAAAAGCTTTATAAATGAGGGATGGGTAGTGCAAGAATCATTAGTGGTTTTTGGCGATATGCCATTATCAGGTATTCAATTAAGATCTATTAAATATGATCGAGCGGTCCTATCACTTTCATTAATTAAGCCCGATGAGGAACTAAGTTTAATATTTGAGTGGATATATTCCTTTAGGGTAACAGATGAAGGGGATTTATTAAAAATGCTAGACCATTTCAATGGTCAGATGACAACTGGGGTTTATAAAGTTAAAAATTCATCCTATTTAGAATGGTTTCATGAGCAAAGTGAGAATATACATGATGATATTATAGAGCATTATTTAATTGTGACCCTTGATGAGGTTGTCGAAGTACTTGCGGCAGTGGAACCGATAATTAAAACGGTATGATATGTAGTAAATCCCTGGAATACAGTAAGTTAAGCCTGTAAGGGGCGGGAAGCACATTGATCCGTTTTTAAGAACTATAGTCATGACTATATCACACGACTATTTTATTGAATGTAGAATTGGTCTTTACTCAAAAATGAAAATGCGGCAACTCTAGTCAAATGGCATGATAACGGTCTAGCTGAGTGTATTTTCTGAGAGATCGATGGGTCTGAGATGAATAACTATCTTAGAAAGCTAAATATGGCGTGATGGGATCTTCTGATATTAAAAAGTTAAAAGGCTTTGCAAAAAAACGATCATTTGAAACAGGTTTGTTCTGGCTTGAGTCTTGAACGTTAAATACTTAAATAATATGGCATACGCAGCCCATCAAAAACGTCAAAAGGCATACAACCTAGTTGTGGTTTTGCTAAATTTTAAGGTGATAATTTAAGATAATTAGATGATATCTATAGGATTACTTGATTGGAGGAAACCACTGTAGAAGTGAAAGTGGTGCCCGGACTCGGAATCGAACCAAGGACACGGGGATTTTCAATCCCCTAGTTAAAAAGCTTGATGTAATTCACTAATGTAATTATTTTTTTTGACTTCTCACCCAGAGTATGCTGAGTGAGAAAATGACCAGAATTGTTCCAATTATATCAACAAAAGGCGGAGCCGGAAAGTCAACCAAAGCCAGCAATATTGCGGGTTTTTGTGCTGATGCAGGGTTAAAAACCCTGTTGATCGACGGCGATCATTCCCAGCCGACAGCCAGCAGTCTGTTTAAACTTGAATATGAAGCACCAAACGGCTTGTTTGAGTTGTTAATGCAACTGGACCGATCTTTCCCGGCCGGATACCATCATATCACGCTCCGTTATCCCTAATCTGGATATCATCATTTCTAACGATCCGCATGATCGTCTCCCTGCGGCTATATTGCATGCACCTGACGGCAGAATGCGTCTGCGTAATATTCTGCAACATCCGTTATTCGCTTCTTACGATGTTATTATCATTGATTCAAAAGGCGCGGCTTCGGTGATGCTGGAAACCATTTTGTTAGCTGCCACCGATTATGCTGTCGGGATAATCAAACCTATTTTGCCGGATACGCGTGAATTTTTACGGGGAACACTGGGATTAATCGGCGGGCTGGTGCCGCTGACGGCTTACGGAATTCCCCTGCCGGCAATACGTATTCTTGCTAATTGTGTTGAAGATACGGTGTTAGATCGTGCAACACTGACTGAATTAACTCAGATTATTGACCAAAAAGCGTACCCCTTTGCGGAGTCGATTTCTCTTTCGTTACTGAAAACCGCTGTTCCCAAACTGGAAATATTTAAAAATGGTCATGCACAGGGACAACCGGTGCATCGTCTGGAATACCGGACTCAGCGTAAAACACCGGCAGCCGCAGTCATTATGCATCATCTTGTTTCAGAGCTGTTTCCGGAATGGAAAACCCGTTTTGATGATGTGCAGAAACGGGAGGTGCGTCCATGAATATCAAGGTATTCTCCTGTTTTTTCCCGTTCAGTCTAACCGTGGACTGGCAGCAGATACTGCCAGCCCGATCAGAATTAATGTATTTCCCGGAAAGGATCGTCAAGAGAGTCCGGGCGTTTTTCGACTCTGCGCAAAAAGTCTTTTGCCCCTCTACGAGCTTTGAATGTGCCCCACTCTTCAGTCAGCGCCAGATGTATCTGTTCTGTTGTCATGCCTGCCACCTGAGCTGCCGGCAGGTTATCGCGAAGAATAAGATAGCTGTGAATAGCATTCAGGGGAGTGATATCGGGATTCAGCATTTTCCAGCCATACATTTCAGCCAGCCAGTCACCCAGCCATTGCAGGCGGAACAGACTCTGGCGGGAATTGCTTTCTTCAGTCATTTTCATGGTCATACTCCGGAAGGTTTTGACATACAAGTCAAAACGGGCTTCGCCCGTATCGGTGTTGTTGTCAAAAATGCCAATGTAATCAATGTCGGACGGCAGTTGATAGTTTGTATTCATAAATGTTCCTTTAGGTGTGTTATGGATAAAAATAGGCTGCCTGTACGTTCAGACCGGGGTCGCCAAACTTACCGGTCCGAAAATAGTCGGGCAGTCACAGGGAGCTTATCTCTGACGACTGTTCGTCCGACACCAACAATTCATATTCCAAAAAAAATAATTTATTTACACGGTGGGAACAGGGCATTTCGGATTAACGGAGGGCTTTTCAATGCATAAAAAGTCTTCTTCTGCTGTATTACCTGAAACTCTGTACTCACCGGAGGCGGAGCAGAGCGTGCTGGGCGGGCTGATGCTGGATAATGACCGCTGGGATGAAGTGGCGCCGTTATTACAGGCGGAGGATTTTTGTTCCAGAGCGCATCAGGAAATCTGGAAGAAAATGGCCGCCCTGTGTCAGATAAACAGCCCGATAGATTTAATCACCCTCAGTGATGTACTGGAAAAAGACGGCGTGCTTGAGCGGGTGGGGGGCTTTGCTTATCTGGCGGAATTATCCAAAAACACCCCCAGTGCGGCCAATATTGTCCGCTATGCGGAGATTGTCGTGGATCGCAGCCGTGCCCGTGGTCTGATGATGCTCGGGAATCTGCTGGCCACCCAGAGTGTGGCGGCTCAGGCAAATATACCGGCGTTATGTGAGCAGGCTGAACAGCGGCTGTTTCAGCTGTCAGAAAAAGGGCTGCCCGCTTATTCCCCGTCGTTGCTCGATATTTTAAATAATGTTGTTCAGCATCTGGAGGAGGCATTAAGTGCAAAAGGGATAACCGGTACGCCAACGGGGTTCAGTGAGCTGGATGAAAAAAACCTGTGGTTTGCAGGCAGGCGATTTGGTGTTACTGGGCGCACGGCCATCGATGGGGAAAACGGCACTGGCGCTGACCGTTGCACAGAATGCCCTGCGTCTGGCAGAAAAACCGGTCTTTTTTTTCAGTCTGGAAATGCCGGCGGAACAAATCATGCAGCGCTTACTCAGTGATTTGGGCAATGTCTCACTGACGGCTATCCGCAGTGCGTCTCTGGAAGAAAATGACTGGGAGTGTCTTGGTGGTGCCATGTCACAGATTGCCGAATGGGGGGAGCGTCTGGTGATTGATGATACCAGTAATATGACACCTTCCCTGTTACGTGCCCGGGCACGGCGTTACCGCCGTAAAGTGGGTACGCCGGGACTGATTATTGTGGATTACCTTCAACTGATGCGCAGTCCTGAACAGGAAAACCGGACGCAGGAAATCAGTGAAATTTCCCGTAGTCTGAAAGCACTGGCGAAAGAACTCGGGTGTCCGGTGGTGGCCCTTTCCCAGCTAAACCGGCAACTGGAGCAACGTGCAGATAAGCGCCCGACAAACGGGGATTTACGGGATTCCGGCTCGCTGGAACAGGATGCGGATTTGATTTTATTTTTGTACCGCGATGAGGTGTATCACGAACACTCACCGGACAAAGGTGTGGCAGAAATTATCATCGGTAAGCAACGACAGGGACCGCTGGGGACGGTGAAAGTGCAGTTTAACGGGATGTATACCCGGTTCAGTGATTTTCCTCAGGGATATTATTTTTAAGGGAGAGGCGAAGAATGAAAACAGATTTACAGCATAAACTCAGTCAGGCACTTCTCAGAGGAAATCCTGTCAGTTCCCCGTTATCCGATAATGCCCACGTCAATCCGGTGTCTGAAATGCCGATGATATTAACACTTGAGCAACTTCAGCCAAATCCGGATAACCCACGTCAGGGCAGAAACCCGCGTTATGAGGAAATCAAGAGTTCCATTCGGGCACGCGGACTGGACAGTGTCCCTAAAGTCACCAAAGCACCGGGGAGTGAGTTTTATATCTTCAGTGACGGCGGAAATACGCGCTATCAGATCCTCTCTGAGTTGTGGCAGGAGACACAGGATGAGCGTTTCTTCCGCCTTCATGTGTTATTTAAACCCTGGCCGGGGCGTTTGCAGTGTTTGATTGGCCATCTGGCGGAGAATGAAGTCAGAGGGGAGTTAACGTTTCTGGAAAAAGCACAAGGGATTTGTGTGGCGCGTTCTCTGTATGAGGAAACGCTGGGGAAAAAATTATCACTCCGGGCATTCGCTCAGCGCATGACGGCGGACGGATTACCTGTCAGCATTTCACACATCAGTAAGATGGAAGATACTGTTTCTGTTTTATTACCTTATATGCCCCGTTTACTGGAAAACGGGCTGGGAAGACCCCAAATTGAGCAATTATTGTCCGTGCGTTCGACATTAAAACGGGTAGCGGATTCGTTTCTTTTTCAGTATGACGGGCCGGATCCAGCCTGTGATTTTCTGGGATGTTTTGAAAGGACATGCACAGAAATAGATAACCATGATGTTTTTGATTATGACGTGTTTCTGGATGAACTGATTGGCCGGCTACTGAGGGAGTGTTCTGTTGCCGGTGTGGATTATGAACGTTGGGTATTTGAATTGAAGGTCAATAAAGGCAGACGCAGCACAAAGCCGGAATTGCCTGCGCCGGTGGAGAGTGAGGGTGATACAACAACCGCGCATTCAGAAACCGTACCTACCGGTATGACCTCCGGTTTTTCGGCAGAGGATTTGTTAACGGAGCCCCTATCTTCTGGTTCAGGTCAGGAGGCTTCAGTATCTCCTGTCGTTGAAAAGAAAAAATCCCGTCCGGTTGTGGAGATCCAGACGGATTTATACGGCGGGGCACCTGTGCTGAGCGGGGATACCGACGAGGCGGATATTGAGCCTGTCGATGGCGGAAGTCTGTTTGTCACGAATAACCCGGAGCATGTCACACCGGTGGAGGCGCCCGTCTCCGGTCATGCGGTGACGGCACTGACGTGTCAGGATCTCTGGCCGGTGGCATCACATCTGGATGATATTGAACATCTTCAGACGCAAATTTACCGTACTTTGTTTGAATTAGGGAATGAGCTGGATTTATCTTCCGCCTTTATGGCGGCTTCCGGGGTGCATTCTCCGGGATTTATTACGTTGTCAGCACATTCGGTGCTGGGGCGTGTGATGACGGTTTTCTCAGAACCTGATGAGTCCCATGATGATATTCCGGATGCCCTCAGAGCCCTGCTGACGGGGGGATATCAGCCCGGTATGTCGCCGGTATTGAATGATACCCAGTTTATGACATGGATGAAACTGATGTACTTGTTGCGTTGTTTGTATGCCAAACAAAGAGATGTTGATCCGGATGTGAATGATGAAGAGGAATGGGAATAAAAGCACCGCCTTATCGCCGGAGGCGCTGGCGTGTTATCTGCCCCTGAACCGGGGGCGGGCAAAGACCGGTTATGAGCAGGAAGTGATACAGCGCCTGATGGATATCTGCCGGTTATTCCGGGCTGGGAGCCGGAAATATGAGCATGATAAGGTTTTCCGGTTTTCTGTCCGTCCACCGGAAAATCAGGATGCGGACTGGTGGCGGTTGGTGTTGTTCAGTGCGGAAATTTGCCGTTGCCGTTATGCACTGCGGAAAACCGGGACCGCCGGAGAACCTTATATTGAGGTGTGTTTTACCGGTAAAGGCCGGCAGGCTGAATTGTCTGCGGAATTACTGGGATTTATATGGTCCCGGTATTATCAGAGCCGGCGCCGGGCGTGGCGAAAATATATGCGCACCATGAGACAAAAAGCAGGGGCAGAAGTATTGCTTTCAAATAAAGCCCGTGAGTTATGGCACCGGAATTACGTGTTACAGTGGATACTTACACTCTGGCAGGCTTTCAATAATACAGGAGGCTGTAATGGCGACTCAATTAGCACAGGCAGGGAATCATCTGCTGACAGAACTGGTGATGGAAATAAAAAGCGGAAATCTGCGGCGTTGTGAGGCGCTGGGACTGACGGACAATGAGATCCGGTTACTGAACAGTTTAACCATTGAAGATCTGCATTATCTTTCTCAAAGTCCGGTCTCCATTATTACCTGCCAGATCCACCGGGAGAATTTACGGTTATTACTGACCCGGGCAAAAGAAGTTCACCGTCAAAATCAGATGATTGAACGCTGTCTGAGACTGGGGGCATCCATCGATTTGCTGAATCAGTATTTTGGCATGACGTCACTGGAGGTGTCAGCCCGTCGGCGTTTGTCCGGGATCCGGGGAAATGCTGGCCGTTCACAGCGGCTGTCAGATGTGCAGCAAACGGAATTATGGTATCGCTGGAAAGAGGAGGGCATGCCGGAGCCGGATGATCCGGATTGTCTTCAGATCATGGTGTCCTGTGCCGAAAAAATGAATGTCTCTCTGACCACGGTATGGAATTCGGTTCAGGAATGGCACCGGGACGGCATACTGAATTCAGCTGACAGGGGGAAATATCATGCCGGATAACAGGAATATCAGTCATCATCAATCCGCCCGGATATTTCCGGAATGTGTCACGCCTGTTCCGGAGCATATTCAGCGGAAGGCAAACGGGTTATTGCTACGTTATTTTTCGGGAGAACGACTTTGTAAAAAAGTGAAATGCGGTGGAAAAAAGGGCGGTGTTTACCCGGTATTGAAAATTGATATTGGTGCATTCTGGCGTCTGCTCAGTATGGACCAGGGGCAAAGCTGGAAGCTGATGAGCCATGAACGTTATAACAAGATGATTAGCCGGTAAGGGCAGAATATTCAACATCATGATCCTCAGTATATTGAGACTGCCTCTTTACGGTGCGGTATTTTCACCGGAGGAGGCAGCTATAAGTGTATTCAGGCATGAAATTATTTTTGTGTGGGGCATAAGATGCAATTTCCTCCGGACAGTATTATTCAGTTTTCATTAGAAAAAATGCGGCAGCAACTGCATCACCGGCAACACAGCCAGCCCGGCACGGCACTGCGCAGTGGATTGATTTACGCCGGCAATGTTCATGATGCAATCCCCCGGCAATTATTGCTGGAATCCCGACTTTCCCCGGTTGATAAACTGACCTGGATGATGATCCGCCTTCATGCTCAGCAAAATGAGGGGGCCGTATTTCCGACCTATGATGACTTACAACTCCAGTTAGCCACACCCCACAGCGATAAAGCCTCGCGGGAAACGGTCAGCAGGGCACTGTTAATGCTGAGGCTGACGGGCTGGCTCAGTTTATGCCATCGGGTCAGGGATAAACGGGGGCGTATCAGAGGAAATATCTATATGTTACATGATGAGCCGGTGAATGCATTTGATGCAGAGACATTAGATCCACGCTGGATGGATGTACTGGAAAAAAGTTGTTATCACAAAAATAAGAGTGTGCGGTGCGTGGCCCGCGCTGCGCTGACTGCCCTGAAAACCGAGCCGTCAATGCGACATCAGCATACCAGAATGCAACTCATTGAGCAGCGGCTTGAAAGTCTTCAGACACCGGAAGCGCTGGCAGACAGGCAACGCCGGATACTCAATGGGCAGACGGCACAACTTCATCCGGGTAAACATAAAAAAAATCGAGCCCAGTGTAAAACACCGGATTTGAAAATCGAACTCAGGGAAAAAAATGATGAAAAAAAACCGAGTACGAAAATCGAACTGAGTACACAAACCCAGTCTGATTCAGGGGTACGAAAATCGAACTGTTACGTACGTAATACTTTTACACAGAGTGTAAAAAATACGTACGTAGATCAGGGAGAGCAATATTTATCGGGTACTCAGGTGCAGGGGCTGCATCAGTGGATTGATGAGAATGATCGGCAGATGCTGGAAAAACAGTTACAGGCGTTGCCGGAAGAAGCCGCAATATCGATTGTGCAGCAACTGACACAGGGGGTGAGGACAGGAAGTGTACGTAATCCGGTGGGGTATGCCTTGCAGCTATTAAAGGCAGCCCGTGAAGGGCGATATCACTCCGTTTCCCCAGCAGAAACGGGGATGAAAAGTGCGTCTTTACAGAAAATGTCAGGTACTCCGGATGTATCACAGCACACGCAAACCAAACCGGAGAGAACGGAGAGAAGTAAGGCGTCTCAGGGGGGGATGGGTGCCCCTGATATTGCACGTCAGTACCTTCAGCGTTTTCGCCGTACGCTCATAGGGATATCCAATGAGCAATGAAGGCGTATTCAATAAATCACCCGTGTTTCCACTGGAAACAGTGCTCAAAACTTAACCGGTGTTTCCACTGGAAACAGTGCTCAAAACTTAACCGGTGTTTCCACTGGAAACAGTGTTTAAAAATTGGGTTTTTCTTATCCGGGTAGGAAGGTCCGGAACGCGATATTTCGCTTTCCGTAACGAAATCTGCATCATCGAGAGTAAAGAATTTAACAAGCTATGGAGCAGTCTGGTTAACGATATGGGCATAGAGATATTTTCGTACATATAATTTCACTCTGATATTTACTTTAAACTGATCTTATTGTTTTTTGCCCACTTTCTTAATCTTCCATTAGCGTTGGCGTAAGGCGAAGATGTGTTAAATGAGATCATTCTCCCCATCGTCCATTTTGTGTACCATAGTCTTCCATACAAAATATCATCGGTACGCTCATCAATAAGTTTCACAACTTCATTTTTTACAGCCTGAAGTTCAGCTACTAACAATTCATAACTTAACTCACTGTAATCTGAGTAAAATTTTTGAGCAAGAAGACTAAGTTGATTCCATTTATAGCCAGTTTCCGGAAAATCGACAGGCAGACCTTTAGCATCAAAAGTGATCCACTTTACAACAAGAGCATTCCATCCAAGCAGATATGAAACAAGGTCATGAACACTTATCTTCGTTCCTTTGGCGTGTCCATCCATTGAGTTATCTGAAGTCATTTCTGGCGGGATTGCGTTGAGGTAACTAATTAATTTACTAAAACTTTTATCAATAGCTAAAAGCAGCTCAGCTTTTGTTTGTGGCACACTCATGAAGAATTTCCTCTTATTTAAAATAAGACACCATAAATGCATTGTATGGTGTTTATAAATCAATTAGGTACTGTACTACTCCCCTTACAACAGAGGAAGACCCTTAACTATTTACTGATGTTTCCGGTGGAAACAATGCTCAAAGGTTAACCTGCATTTCAGTAGGATGACGAGTAACGCTACGTTTTTATAATAAATTATTTTTTTCAATTTGAATTTATCGTTGGCATAGGGGGTTGACATTTGTACGGTATGTCAATTTCTCAAAGCAAGGGTATTGTTATGGAACAAAATAAACATTCTCAACAGTTACTTCAGGCTGGCCCTTTAAAGTCAACATTAACACTGAAACTCCATACCAGTTATGCAATCCGGCTATGGGAAGGGCGGGTTGTACCCAACTCTCAGAATGACGGTGACGAAAAAAAGCGTAAATGGATGATCCCCAGTCTTCCGATGTTTATTTCCCGGGCGGGTCATATTACTGATGATGCAAAGAAGGGATACTTATATGCAGAAATGTGGCTGTATCAGCTTGAGCAGGCACTGGAGCAAGGGACTCGGACTATTCAGAAATTACTTTCAGAGGTTGAACAACAATTAGTTCAGTTACCTGCGGTTGCGGTTATTTCGGATATCTCATCAACATCTCCTGTTGACCTGGCGATATTCAGTAAATCTCCTGTTGGTTATAAATGTGTCTGGTTACTCGTCGGGGTTGATCAACTTGCTTTGCGTGTATTGCAGGGAGAGCATTATGGTTTTATTTCCCGTCAGCAACGTGACAAGGTCCTTAAATTAGCGGGCTATCAGGTTCGTCATGTGACAGGGATGGCCGTAAACTACCGGAAATATGAGCTCACCCGTCATAACCTTGATTTAAACAGTGAAACTTATCAACAGGCTTCCCGTTATTTAGGTGAAATTGATCCGGATATCATTTCAGGAAGAAAACGTGCGTCATTTTTACCGTCTTTAAAAAAATAACGAATGTTATTTATATTGGGTTAATTATTTAATAATAAGGAGCTGCAATGAAAAAAAGCGGATTGCTTACCTTATGCTTTTCTTTATGGCTTTTGACCGGATGCTCTGCACAGGAAATCGCAGAATGGAATCAGAAAATCAGTGACCTGGGGCATCAGGTCAGTCATACCATGAATGGTGGTATGCAGAAACGGGAACAACGGGAGTATGACGTGGTTATCCCTGTTGATATTGATACAGCCGCAGCCCGTCTGCGCCGTTATTATGGTTTTGAGGATGTGAATGCCAAAATCCGTGCTCTGCGTCAGTCAGGTAAAGAAAGTGATCAATGGGCCGCCACGGCTATTGCAGAAGAAAGCCGGGGCTGGGAATGGGAAGTGACGCCGGGAAGTTATTATAAAATGGGGGCGGATATGGGAAAACGTAACCCGCCGGCACATATCGTCATCGAACTGGAAAAAAATGGTTCGGGAACACACATGTATATCACTTACAGCGCTTCGTACAGTGATACCCTGACTCCGGAGTTTGTTCAGGAAATATTTAAAACCGCGAATGACGTTGCAGCCGGAAAAAGGAGGTAGAACAGGGTAATGAAATTATTTCTGTGCGAAAAGCCGTCTCAGGCCAAAGATATTGCCCGGGTGATCGGCGCTCATCAGCGGCGGGATAATTTTTTTCAGGGAAATGGCGTTCAGGTCGCCTGGGCAAGAGGTCATCTGCTGGAGCAGGCTGAACCGGAGGCTTATGGCGCACAGTTTGCGGCCCCCTGGCGGCAGAGTGCCTTACCCGTTATTCCTGAACAGTGGAAAATGGTGGTTAAAAAAGACGCGGTTTCGTTGTTTCAGACCATAAAACAGTTGCTCAGTCAGGCGACGGAAGTGGTGATTGCCACGGATGCGGACAGGGAAGGGGAAGTGATTGCCCGTGAATTACTGGAGGCCTGTCATTACCGGAAAAAGGTACAACGTTTATGGTTGTCTGCACTGGATGAGGCGAGTATCAGGCAGGCATTAAATAACCTGTTACCCGGCGAGAAAACGGCCTCTTTATATTCAGCGGGATTAGGGCGGGCCAGAGCAGACTGGCTTATCGGTATGAACATGACGCGTCTGTTTACCCTCAAAGCCCGGGAGCTGGGGTTTGGTGGGATATTGTCGGTCGGACGTGTCCAGACGCCGACACTGGCCCTGATTGTCCGGCGGGAAAGAGAAATTACGCACTTTGTTTCCAAACCCTTCTGGCGGGTGACCGCCTCGTTGCAGCATCAGGGGATCATTTTTCAGGCTCACTGGCGACCTGCCTCGCAGTATTGTGATGATGAACATCGTTGTATTCACGTTCAGGCCGCTCAGGCCGTAGAGCAACTGTGCCGGCAGGCAGGGAAAGCGACGGTGTGTACAGTGAATGAAACGAAAGGAAAAGCCTTGCCGCCGTTGCCGTTTGATCTCGGGACACTTCAGCAGGCGGCCTCAAGGCGTTGGGGGTATTCTGCGGATAAAGTGCTTGAAATCGCGCAAAGTCTGTATGAAAAACATAAGGCCACCACGTATCCCCGGACGGACTGCGGGTATCTGCCGGTGTCCATGCGTGCCGACATACCGGTTGTTTTAGATGCATTATCACAAAGCGATCCCGGCCTTACAGAATGTGCTGGCACAATTGCAGCCGGCGCGAATTTCCCGGGTCTGGAATGATGCAAAAATTACGGCTCACCATGCGATTATACCGACCCGGCAGACACCTGATTTGAACGCCATGAATGAGGCTGAACTGAATGTCTATAAACTTATCCGTGCCCATTATCTGGCGCAGTTTTTGCCGGATCAGGAATGGGATGCAACAGAGGTGTTTTTAGATATAGGCGGACAACAATTTGTTGCCAAAGGGAAAGTCGAAAGAGTGAAGGGCTGGTCTGTATTTATTTGTGAAACATGAAGACGATCCGCCAGTAAAAGAAGAGGCAGAAACCGGGCTGGAAGCCGGAACAGAAACATTGCCGTCCCTTCACGAAGGTGAATTCTGTGTGGTACAGGAGGCAAAGGTTGTACAACTGGCGACCTCACCACCGAAACCGTATACGGATGGTACATTGATTGCGGCCATGAAGAATGCGTCCTCCTTTATTACCGATCCGACATTAAAAAAAGTCCTGAAAGAGAATGCGGGGCTGGGGACAGAGGCAACCCGGGCAGGGATCATCACCACGCTGGAAAACAGGAAATTGATTGTCAGGCAGAAAAAAACACTCCGGGCGACAGACACCGGTTGTCAGCTGATTGATGCCCTGCCGGCAGCCTGTACAGATCCGGGAATGACGGCGTTATGGGAACAATCACTCGAGCAGGTTGCACAGGGAAATCTGTCTCTGGATGTGTTTATGCAAAAGCAAATCAGCTGGTTGGCACATCTCATTAAAAAAGGCGGGGAAATGCCGCTGGCGCTGGATCTGCCACCGATGCCATCCTGCCCGTCGTGTCATGGAAAGATGGTCTTACGGGAGAGCAGTAAAGGCCGTTTCTGGAGTTGTCAGCGTTATCCGGATTGTAAAGGGAGTGTACCATTACCGGAAAAAATGCAGGGGGTTACCCGGGGGATGAATAAAAGAAAGAAGGCCGTGAAGAAGAGCATAACAGGACTCTTTACCTGAGTGATAATTACCGTTAGCATAGCTGACGCTAGGGAAAAGCCCCCCGTCATTGCGGCAAAGCCGTAGCGGAACAACTGCGGTGGCGACAATGAGAAAGTCTGTCTGTCAGCAGGACAGACTTTAAGGCGCATCAACCTCATGAAAACCGCGCCGGAGCTGGTTGAACTCCTGAGGTTCTTTTTAACATCACAGAGTGGGCGGCACTGTCAGGCGTTATTAACCGTAACGCCTTTTTTATTTGACAAAAAAGTTATTCATCCATGTGACTGAGTACCTGAATCACCCAGTCCGGGCAGGGCCGGGCGCTGTTTTTTTCCGGTGGGCATAACCAGGATTTTACCGCCCTGACAGAACAGGGCCTGCCTGTTGTCTGCTGAATGAGTTGAGCCAGGTCTTTTTGTGTCAGATGATGTTGCTGTAACCAGACTTTCAGTTTGTTTCTGTTATCCATTTTATTCTTCTGTGTTTATCCTTTTCTCTCTGAACTGCTTTTTTACTTGACAAATAAAAAAAGCAGATTAATCCTTATTCTGCTTATACCGTTGCTTAATGCAACATTGCCAATGCTTCAGTTGTCTGAGAGAAGCGCCTACGGGTGACAACGATGCCAATGTTCCGGCAATCTGAGAGGAACGCCTACGGGTGATTGCCACTGCCAATCCTCGGGTCATCTGAGACGGGAGCCTACGGGCGATGACAGAACTCCGTTCGTCCTTGAAATTGACGGAGGGTGATAACAGAATAGCGTTATCATCAGGATCATCTTATACAACGCAAGTCGTCAGTTCGGGAGCGTTCCTGTTACTGACCCCGGTGGGAAACACGTTCCTGCCGAGACGATGTTTCTCATTTTTTTACCTTTTTTATCCGATGGAGAAACATCATGACCAGCAAAAATAATACAACATCTGAAAATAAATACTTTAATCTGCATGTGAACGGGATTGGGTATTTATCGAATATCCGTCAGGTTAACGGCCCTAAAGGGCAGTTTTTAACCGCAGTGATTAATGCACTCAGTGGACCGGCTGATAACCCTGTGTATGTTCGTTTTGATACGACCGTTGTCGGGGAGAATACGGTCTCACTGGTCAGACGGTGTATCAAAGCGGTGGATGAGGACAAAAAAGTCCTAACCGGGTTTACATTAAGTAACCTGGCTTCCGATATTTTCACCCTGACAAAAGGTGAGCATGCCGGAGAACAGCGGGTCAGCCTGAAAGCCAGGCTGCTGAATATTGACTGGATTAAAATCGGTAAAGAAGTGGTATATAAAGCCGAGAAACACCAGTCAACACCACCAGAGACTGAACAGCCGGTATCCAGAGAGTATGTGGCTGATTCTTTTTAGTCATTAATAAGGAGTTTGCTGTGACTAAAAATACACAACAACCGGTACATGATGCGTTATTCAAGCAGTTTTTAACGCATCCTGAGAATGCCCGGGATTTTTTCTCGGTGCATTTGCCAGCCAACATCCTGCCTTTGTGCGATTTAAGTACACTGCGCCTGGAGCCGGCCAGTTTTGTGGAGCGCCGTTTACGTCAGCTGCATTCGGATGTGCTGTATTCCGTGCAGATGACGGAAGGGGAAGGGTATATCTACTGCCTGATCGAAGCACCAGTCAAAACCGGATCGGTTAATGGGTTTTCGTCTGATGCATTATGCGATGTCAGCGATAGCGCATCATCTGAAAAAATCGCCGGCGGATAAGACCCTGCCGTTGGTGGTGCCGTTTCTGTTTTATCAGGGCAGTGTTTGTCCTTATCCGTACAGCCATGAACTGGCTGGACGGTTCGCCGATCCGGCGCTGGCTCAGCAGCTGTATACCCGGTCGTTTCCGTTAGTGGGATTTGAGTGTGCTCAGTGATGAGGAAATCCTGACACACAAGGGTATTGCCCTGCTGGAGCTGGTTCAGAAACATATTCGGACCCGCGACGGTTTAATGGCGGTATTGCCGATAATCGCGCAGATAATTAACTCGCAACACAATACGGTTGACCAGGTGAGGAGTGTGATAGAATATATTGCCTATCAGGGGTATATTCTGGATGAATCCCGCTTTTTCAGCCAATTGATTGCACTGTCACCGGAGTATAAAACGATGCTGACAACGATTGCAGAACAACTTGAGGCAAAAAGGTATCGAAAAAGGTATCGAAAAAGGTATCGAAAAAGGTATTGGCCTGGGTGTTGAAAAAGTCGCCCGCTCATTATTACAACAGGGGGTTGATCTGAACATTATTATGCAATGTACCGGACTGACCCGGGAAAAGGATTGAGTCATTAAAACATTAATCTTTTCTGTTTTTACTCTCAAATGCCGGCATGACTGCCGGCATTTTTTATGCCCGCCGTTTTCTTTTTTTTTTCGGAAAACTAATTTCTCCATTGGAGAGCACTTGCTTTTCTGCGCACAGTGTGCCTGTGACTTTATTTTATTAACACAGGACAGAAAATGCGTATGAAAATTCTCCCGATATGTCTTGCCCTGACCTCACTGCTGTTGGGGGGCTGTGCAGATAAACCCTCCCGGCCTGCTGAACCGGTGGCTGATAGATACCGCGATTCTGGTCAACACCGGTCATGCCCAGCCGGTACTTCCGGACCTTTATCCATCAGCTGGGGCTGGTACAGTTACTGCCGGTGGGCGGACGTTATCAGGGGCGTACGGTGACGTTGCGCCTACCATAAAAGAGATGCCGTGATGAAAAACATAAGATTTGTGGTTTTACTGAGCGGGTGTCTGATGACAGCGCCGCTGACAGCCACACAGTCTGTTTCCGGGGGGCAGATTGGCAGATTGAGGCGGGGAAATCGGCTAAGAGTCAGACTCAGTCATTGCAGTATGAGGGCGCAGGAATGGGGACTGAGTGCGGAGGAGTATGCCCGTTTTGAAGCGCTGATGAAAGGGTGGCGCGGTATTCAGTCTCTCGGCCTGGATCCTCTGACGACACTGGGCATTGAGGCCCGGTCAGATGAGGAGCGCTGTCGGCTGGCTGAAAAGTGGGTACAGCAGGAATTTGCCTGGGCAGAAAAAGAGCTGGCGTTTCAGCGGGAAGTGGATGCAGCCTAGAAACGGCTTTATGGTCAGATATTATCGGTCAGTCTGGGAACAGCCGGCTGAATCCGGTCTGTATTCTTTTTATTTAAATCAATTACACCTGTTAATCGATTAATAATATTAGTCGGAATAACTTTATCTTTATTAATAATAGCGAATACAGGCTGTCCAAAGCTATTTTTGTTCAATAAAATCGAGCCTTCCATCTTGAATATTATCAAGTGAAATAATAATTGCGGCAATATAAGAGAAGTCAGTATGTAGAATATTAACATATTTACGATGAGTTGAAATAGAGTCAGACATATCATAGCTGACTGCGACTTTATAATTTTTCATTTTTAATTCCTTTTTGGTAAAAAATCTTGCTGAAATATTAAGTGAAAATATTTCATTTATTTATATTTATGTCATCACGGATATAAAATAATGTTATAGGTTGGTGGCTTTTATAATTTTAGTAATCTTTTTTTTAGCAAAATGACTAGGAATAAAAGCTGTTTAGCTGCACATTACTGTGCATAAAAACCAAGGATATGAATGTTCAATAAGAGCTCGTTATAACCACATTAAATGTGATATATAATGATAAAGAGATTGACTATCCATTTGATGAAAATATGCAAACCACGTGATAGAAGCCAATAGAGAGATTATCTTTGAGTGCTGAAAAGATTAAAACTAAAACATGAGAAATGTGAAAGCATCATTATATGTGTAATAAGTTTTATATGTGGTCAAAATCGGTTATTATTTTCTATTTTTGCATTCATTAATTGTTAAGGTATATATAACAACTATAAGTTATATGTAATTAAATATCCGAATTATACTGTGATGCAGATCAAGGTATATCATTTAAAGAATGATTTTTCTTTAATTCATATATTTATATTTTTTGTTATTTGTTGTTTTCTTTTTAACAAAAGAATAGGTGATTAATATAGTCGCCAAGTCTATGTTATAAATATTAATACAATGTATTTTATGGTGCCTTTCCTATAATTAAAGATTATAAATTATTATCATTAATGGTTGCATTAATATATATTTATTTTCTAAATAATTATTTTAAAGTTTTTTAAATTTGCTTATATAGTCATTAAGATTAATAAAATATACTTTGAATATATTCTGTATTACCTATTCCCTTCTATATCAATATAAATGAGTTTTACAATCAGTATAAATTGTTAAAAATGATCGTTAAAAACGATTGTTATGTTTATATTTGATGGTTTTAATCTATCAAAAAAAATACATTATCGATCAATAATAACATATTTAACATAATTTATTTTTAGAAAGAAAATTATATCCATTAATTATATTTTAATTACATGAGGTTACATTTTAATAAATAATAAGTTTGTAATTTCAAATAAAGCTTCCGTATTTTTCATGTTGGTGAATGTTATTAATTTTTTATTAAATAATGGCGTTTATATTTAATAATTTTAATAGAGTAGCACCTGTTTTTTATAGTTTTAATATATAAATTAAGGATATAAATACCCTCAATGAAGTTTATAGATTGATTTTTATGTTAGTAACCAAATAATGAAATTTAAAAATAATATTGCTTTAAGTACGGTACTGTCTGTTGCTATTTTTAACTCAGCAATGGCATATGACGGTACAATTAGTCTTACTGGGATGCACTACTGGACAAAATGGATCTAGTAATGTGAAAGCTTTTTTTGAACCCGGAGCTAATACTGACTTTAATACGAACAAACTAAAAAATGCAAGCTCTGACGGAGCACAAAATGTTCAAATTCAGTTATTAAATAACGATGGTACTACTGCTATTCAATTAGGGAAAGACTTTGTCGGACAGGATGTCCATTCAGAAGCTATTAATAGTGACGATGAAGCGACACTACGCTATATGGCCCAATATTATGCTACAGGAAAAGCAATTGTAGGGGATGTCATTTCTAGTGTTAATTACACTATTGCCTATGAGTAATAAATAATAATCGTGCGTTTTTATTATCATTATTTACAAGGCAGCTCATCTGCACTGCTTTGTTCGGAGTTTCCATGAAAAAACTTTTCTTTTTCATGATGGCCGGCTTATTTTCTGTGTCAAGTTATGCTAATGTTGGGTACCTGAGTTATTTATCCTGAAAACTAGGAAGGTATTAATATTAAAATTAATAATGATGAATCTACTCCATCTTTAATTCAGTCCTGGATTGATACTGGTGATGCCAGTGTTGCTCCAGACTCAGTCAATGTTCCCTTTATTATTACTCCGCTTATATTTCGTATAGAACCTCACACAGGGCAAACATTACGAATTATGTATACGGGTGAAGCACTGCCTAATGATCGTGAATCAATTTTTTGGCTAAATATACTGGATATTTCAGCTAAACCTAAATTTGAAAATAAAAATAATTTAAATGTAAACTCAAATTATCTTCAACTCCCGATCCATAGTCGCATAAAGCTATTCTATCGTCCAGAAAAACTCACACGTTCTCTCAGTGAGGCCTATAATTCTGTTATATGGCATATTGAAAAACAAGGAGCAAAGGCCTTTCTTTGTGCAGATAATCAAAGTCCTTATTTTATTACTTATAATCATATTACTTTGATTCAGAGCAACTACTCACAATCAATTAATCCAGTAGATATGGTTGCTCCTTATTCTTCAATACGCCTTCCTATACATGGAAATATGTCGGGATATGGAAAAGTGAAGTGGACAGTTGTTAACGATTATGGTGGGCATGAATTAAGTGAGTCAGCTCTGAAATAAGGATAATATTTATGAAATATTGCACTTAAACTGAACATCATTCATTCCTGCCTGCCATATTTATTTCACTGGGAGTTTTTTCCATGGACACAGTGGCTATGGAATATGCTGAATTTGATCCCAGTTTTTTACAGCATACTCAAGGGAAGACGACGTTAGATATTCATCGTTTCAATCAAGGAAATCCAACTCCAGCAGGAAAGTACTATGCTGATGTTTATCTTAATAATAAATGGAAAGGGCTCTGCCTTAGTGTTTCTTACGCCATTTGTCACATTAACATTTTTGGTGTTTACACCTGAAACCTGGGTACATGGAGCAGATGCTCATACTGAGTTTCCTTATCTTTCCGGTGCGGGAAGGTTAGTTCTGAAAGATACTATGATGATAGCAGCAGGATTTGTTGCAATGGTACATTCTGCAAGGTGTATCACTAAAAAGTAGTGAACACTATCATTTATCTGATTTTTATTTTCTAGTATTATATGAGGTTATCGCGTCGTGGAGGGGAACTTTCCCCCTCCACTCCCACGGAGCCGGACGTGGCAGTATCCCGTCATCTGGCTCTTGTAGTTGACTGGTAACATCGCGTACAAATAGTCCAGTGTGCAAACAAACTGAGTTTAACATTCCGGATCCTGTCTAATCATTCATACGCTTGAACCAGACTACCGTGTCCCCTCTTGTATTTACGGGTAACCCATTTAGCAAGGTACAGATCGATATGTCTGGCTATATAATCCATTACTGATTGACAAAAGCGTCCATAGTACAATACCCACGTAGCCTGAGATTGAGCCAACGTACCATTGTATCCAGTGATAACGGTGCTCTGTGGCTTCAATCCTAACCCCGCACTGTCTGACGGATTGCCTCGCAAAAATGGACAATGCCGCTGAGGAACTGGCGTATAGTAATAGAGTCGCTTTATTGTCGAGTTCGGTGACCGCGACCGCCAGGATGGTCACTTTTGAAAAAGGCGTTTACACAGCATGGTAAACGGACTCGAAATTCTCTTACATATACTGAAAATTAATTACAGTAACCTATTCGTTATAACCTGTTTAAACCCACTCCAATTCGTTATTTATCTCACGTCTGATCATGAATATATAAAAATCGCGTATGTACGGTATGTCCGGTTAAAGTATTCAATGAAAGTGTCCTGCGTCGGCTTACCTGGCTGGATAAGATCCCGTTTTACTGCATGTTTTTCTGCCCATTCAGCCAGTATCAGTGAGATAAATTCTGGACCATTATTCATGTGCAGCATGATCGGGTAGCCGCAGTTTGCCGCGATCCTGTCGAGTACACGGATCATTCGCAGATCTGGCAGATTCAGAATGATTTTAATCGACAATGTCTCACGGTTAAAGTCATCAACTTTAACAGTCCGCCCGGTTTCAACCGACTTAATTACGGCGATGATCTGATGCTCAGTAAAACAGGCTTTACGCATAGCGATCTCCTTCGTTGGCAAATTAATTATGCGGGATACTTACACCGTCAACCCCAGTATGCAGAGGATGAAGCATCAGATCGGAGCATTGTCTGATGGTGCCATACACCAGATTTAACAATAACCCGTTTAATACGCCAAGCTGCAAAGAAGCAATTAAGTATTCTAAAACAGATAGTTAAAACTTAAACCTTATCTAGGACAGCCCAAATTTTTATTATTTTTTAAATAATCACTTGCTAATGATAATTATATATACATACAATGTGATATGTTATAACATAACAAAAAATGGCGGATAGTATGAAAAAATCTATTTTTAATTATACAACATTTTTTATTTCAATGAGTTATTCCTTATTTGCAAATGCAAGCCCTGCAATAAAATCAACTGAAAATCGGAACAATGAGGTATTAGAGGTCTATTCAACACCTTTGCATACTCCGCAAGAGAAAATGGCGATCCCCGTTTCTGTTCTGACACAAGAAGATCTACGCGCTAATCGTAGTGCCTCGATTGCTGAAACCTTAACATCCTTACCAGGTTTTCATGCCAGCTTTTTTGGTGGAGGCTCAGTTCATCCAGTTATTCGAGGAATGTCAGGCAATCGAGTCAAGGTATTACACAGTGGTAGTGATCTTATGGACGTATCCTCTATTGGTGCAGATCATACAATCACCAGTGAACCCTTTTTAAGTCAACGCATTGAAGTATTAAAAGGCCCTTCAACATTACTTTATGGAGGAGGCACAATAGGCGGTGCAATTAATGTTATTGATAGCAAGATTCCTATGTCAGTGCCTGAAAAAGGCTATGAGGGTGAATTGCATTATCAATACGATTCTGTTTCTAAAGGAAATACAGGATCAGTAGGATTAACGTTAGGAGAAAATAATTTGGCGCTTCGCCTTGAGGGTACTAAACGTTATCAAAGTGATTACAAACAACCAGAACCTTTACATCAAGGAGAAACTAGCCGTTTAGCAGGATCTTATCAAGATAACCAATCGGCAAATATTGGTGTATCCTGGCTTTTTGATGACGGTTATATAGGGATTGGTTATGGTGAACAACATCGTCGATATGGGCTGCCTGGTCATACGCATTTTCATGATCATGAAGATGATCACCATCATCACGCCCCAATTCGCCCTCCTTTAATCGGCCATCATCATCATAATCACAATCATGAATACCCTGATGAACAACATCAACATGGTATTCCTTATATTGTTATGGATAGCAAACGATGGGATCTTCGTGGTGAAAAAAAACAATCCATTTACTGGTATTGAATCAATACGTTTCAGTGCGGTCAGAACCGATTATCATCATGATGAAAAAGAAGGAAATGAAGTCAGTACCTCATTTAAAAACAAAGGCGATGAATTAAGACTGACATTTACACATCAACCTATTTGGGGTTGGCATGGTGTTATTGGCGGGCAATTTAACCAGCGTGATTTTAGTGCTCAAGGAGAAGAAGCTTATGTACCGTCAACAAAAACAAAAAATCACTCACTCTTTTTATTAGAAGAATACCAATTAGGTGATTTTCGCTATGAATTAGGATTTCGCCAAGAGTGGCAATCACTGTTAAATAGAGAAACTCAAAAAAAATAATAAGCAGAGTGCATCTTCTATTTCTGCTGGATTAGCATGGAATTTTACACAAGACTATTTTTTAAATTTATCACTTTCACACACGAAAAGATTACCTGTTGCAGAAGAGCTTTACGCGAATGGTGTTCATGCTGCAAGTCGAACTATTGAAAAAGGCGATCCTAATTTAACCGCAGAGGCTGCAAATAATATTGATATTGGAATAACTAAAGTAACAGGTGATATTCAATTCAATATGAGTGCCTATTATAACCGTATTAATAATTATATTTACGGTCAATTTACGGGGACTGAATTAAATAATGGCTATCGTTCATTACAATATGTTCAAAATGATGCACAGTTTAAAGGTATAGAAGGAAATATTGATTATTACTATAACCAAGATAGCTTAATTGGTATTTCTGGTGATTATGTTAGAGCAAATTTACTACACAATAAGGGAAATATACCAAGAATACCGGCTTATCGTTTAAGTACTTATATTAAACATAGTTTTACAGAAAACGTAATTGGACAAATTCGCATTGATCATTTTGGAAAACAGAATAAAACAGCAGACTATGAAACATCCACAGAGGCTTATAACACAGTTAGTTTAGGTAGTGAATATATTGGTTATTTAGATAACACAGATTATACCTTATACGCCAAGATTAATAATATCTTTGATGTAAAAGGGAAAGACAGCACCTCTTATATTAAAGATGAAATGTATTTACCTGGTCGTAATATTATCTTAGGCGCTACTCTTACATTCTAATATGAATATCATGAAAAAAAGTAAACTCTCTATTATTTTACTTATACTTTTGTCGTCTCCTTTATATGGAAAAGAGAATAATCAAGATAAAAGCCAAGAAAAAGAAACATCAAACGATGTTATTACTGTTAAAGCAACATCAATAAAAAACAAAGAGACATTCTCCTCTTTATTACTCAATAATCGAGAAGAGATAAAAGGAAAACAACTTGAACAAATAAAAACAAATACGATTGGTAATACCGTTTCAAAAGTTGCTGGTGTACAAGCGGAAGGTTTTGGCCCAAATGCGGCAAGGCCTGTTATTCGAAGTCTCTCTGGCAATAGAGTCGGGATTTTAGTTAATAATCTTCCGATTAATGATGTTTCATTTATTAGTGGGAATATGCCTATTCCTGTTGATATGAATAGAATTAACGAAATATCAATTAGTAAAAGCTCCGAAGCACTACTTTATGGTGGTAGCAGCAGTGGTGGTGCAATTCATTTGTGGGATGATCGAATAATGACACAGTTTCCTGAAAAAGCAATTTCAGGTGCCGTGACATTTAATGGTAGCACTAATAATGGTAACGGTGGATCAGTAAATATTAAATTCAGTAATAAAGAAAACTGGATTTTTAATCTTTCCGGTGCTACTAAACGAGTCTCAAAATATAAAATTCCAACACGCTCTAAAGTTGGTGCTTGCTATAGCTATCAACAGCTAAAAGACCACTCTGCATTACGTGATCAATGCCAAGTGGATATGAAAGTGTTTACTAGCCGTAACCCTGAAGCGTATCCTTACATTAGTGAGTTTTGGAAAAAATATCAGGTTGAATATGAGTTAAGCGAGGATGATAAATATACCTTTAAAGATAAGGACTATTTTTCAGGTATTGGTTATGTAGATAATGAACCTAACTTACGATATAAACCTGGTAGCCCCACATCTATTGAACATGTCACACCTCCAAAGCATTATGTTGAAAATAATAATAACGAAATTCCCAATAGCTTTTTAAAAAGCCAAAGTGGTAACGCATCACTCTCTTATATCGGAGATGACGGTTACTTAGGTTTTTCTGTCACTGATTTTCAAACATCGTATGGAGTGCCAGGCTATGCTTATCTCACAACTAAAACAACTCGAGAAAGGTATAAACCTGTTTCGGTTTCAAATAGTAATCGAAGAATAGATATACAAGGAAAACATGATCATTTAGCACCATTTTTAAGAGACAGTGCTTTTTATTATTCTTATTCTGAATCTAAAGATGAAGAGTTAGTCGGCCAAATTGCTTCATCGGTATTTAATACAAAAAGCCATCAGTTAGCTTTAGAAACTGCACATACTCCGCTATTTAATCGACTTAATGGTGCGTTTGGGATCAACGGTAATTATCGTGATCTGAAAACGTCTGGTTATGATGCTTATTTACCCAGTGTATTAACCAAAGAGTACGGAATATATTGGGTTGAATCGCTAAATTTATCTCCTTTTGAGCTCACTGCTGGATATCGTAAAGGTTACACTCAACATAATCTCAATATTCCAGCGAATTATAATCGTGGTAGAGGGCAAGGTTCTAATTTACAAAACCGTCATTTTGATACAAGTGCAAATACACTCGCTCTATCTTTTACACCAATTGATGAATGGACATTAAAACTACAACAAAATATTTCTTATCGAGCACCAGAAATTAATGAACTTTATACACATGGCCCTCATTATGCTTATTTAATTGAAGAACAAGGAAACAGTGAATTTAATACCGAAAAAAGCAAAAGTATTGAATTATCATCTGTTATTGAGATTGGCAATTTCTCTAATAAACTTAATTTGTATAAAACAGACTACAGTGGTTTTAAATTTAGACGATTAACGGGTATCAGTCGTGGTGCTGGTCCTGTTATGGAATGGGATGACACCGATCTTGAAACAAAAGGATTAGAATATGAATTTAAATATTTATATGAAATGCCTCATGATCACAATCTAACATTTACACTATTTGGTGATTTTGTCGAAAATAAAAGCAAAAGAAAACTGTTTATTGCAGGTCACTATTTGCCAAATTTACCTAATGAAAAGCATGGTATCAGTATTTATTACCAACATGATGAATTAACTGCATTTAGTAGTGCAACTTACTATAAAAAACAAAAAGAAAGCGGTGGGTTAATGTATGGTGGAGATATGGCCTTTCCTTCCTATACGTTAGTTGATGCGGGGATTGGCAAAAAATACCACCTTGATAAGGTAGATGTTTCGGTTGATTTTATTATTAATAATCTCACCGATACTGAAGCAAGACCTGCATCTTCTCAATTGAAATATTTAGTCCCATTACCGGGTCGAAATTATGGGATAAATGTCAAAATTGATTTTTAATATATTCTGATTTAATAAGATATAAAGTAAGTGAGGTACTCTATGGGTGCCTCTTTTTTTTATAATCATGCACAATTAACTTGAAGATGCATGTTTTAGGGCTCTATCACATTAAGGTAAGCACACCTGTTTTAATTCTAGACATTTTTTGAGATCTCGGTGCCAACAAGATGTTTCTATCAGTACCAATCCCCAATTCATTACCACAAATCTACTTTTCACCAATACGGAGTAAAGGGCGCTAAGTTCGGCTATGCAGGGACCGATTTTTCCTCCTGTGTGCTTTTTGTTCCCGTATCAGCTTCCGGTTAATCATTTCACGGCACAACCGGTCCCGTAAGGGTGAAGTGCACGCATGCTGCACCCTTGTGGGCCAGAACGATGCCGAGAAAGCGAACTGTCAGGCGATACGAAGATGAAAATCACATTACTGATGGAGAAAAAACTATGATCACTTCCTTGCATACTCAGACAAGTGCCTCTAACACCGCAACGGCGACCAGCGTATCCCCGCTGGACCCGTCAGGCTCCTCAAAAACGAAATTTTCCAAAACCAGAACCGATATTTATCAGATCGTTACCGACCTCATCATTACCACACTGGAAGTAGGCGTTAAACCCTGAGTGTGTCCGTGGCAGCGCGTACCGGGTATGTCCGGCATGCCTTCCAACTACGCTACTGGCACAGCCTACAGCGGGTGCAGTGAATCAGAATGAGGATTCAGTGATTCCTGCTGGATGACATACAAACAGGCTAGGGCAGAAGGTGCGCAAGTTCGTAAGGACTAGCACGGCATGACCGCCATTTTTTATACCATCCTGGAGAAGGAAAACGACACCGGAGAAATTGACCATATCCCGATGCTGAAAACCTTTGTCGTGTTTAATGTCGAACAAATTGATGGCCTCTCACTGACGGCAGATACCGTTGCCCCACAAGCGACGTTTGACGCGTTGCCACAGGCTGAAAATCTGTTCTGTAACAGCGGTGCTAACATCATTGAGAAAGGACAAAACGCCTTTTTCATGCCATCAACAGATGAGGTTTTGTTACCTGAACGTCGTTTTTTTCCGATGCCGCTAGCTTTTATGCCACGGATCTGCATGAGATTGTTCACTGGAGCGATGGCAAAAGTCGCCTGAACCGCGAAATGAAAGGAAGATTTAGCAGTGAAAATTATGCATTTGAAGAGTTGATCGCCGAGCTGGGAAGCGTGTTCCTGATGGCGGATCTGGGGATTGTCGGATAGGTTCAGCACGAAAGTTATATTGCTTCTTGGCTGAAAGCACTGAAAAACGATAAGCGCTATATTTTTAAAGCCGCCAGGCAGCATCGAAAGCGCATCGTTATATGATGGATAAGGTCTGAACAGAGGAATAAGACGCCGCAAAGGAATGCGGCCTTAACCTTATTTTTGGATCTGGCAGAGTGACATAGATTTCAATTTCCCTGCGAATGCGGACGGTAAAGAGCCCGCTCATCCTGCAAACTACATTTTTATACTGTTGATAATAGGGTATTCCTTAGTCATGGTAATAAGGCTCAGAAAGCCATATTTAGCTTTCCATAATGGAATATTATCGCCACCTTGAAGAATTCTTTGTTCCGGTTACAGAATCTGCATTTTTATTGAGAGCAAGGGATTTAACCTGCCACGGCGTGGTCAGATTAAGGATGTGGGCATAGAGCGATTTTTCGGCCATTAATTTGACGCTGATGCTTACTTTAAATTGTTATTATTTTTTGCCCACTTTTTTAATCTTCCATTCGCGTTGGTATAAGGCGAAGATGTATTAAATGAGATCATTCGGCCCATCGTCCATTTTTTGTATCATGGTTCACCATACAAAACATCATCAGTTCGTTCATCAATAAGCTTTTGTAGTGGTCAACTAAAACTGGCCACGGTTTTAGAGTTTTTTCGGTATCGGTTTTCCGATTCATTTGGTGGTAATCCACCGTTATATTCGTGCGGCCTGAGTTCGCTGTAATACCCGACGATATAACCCGTTATCGCTTGAGCAGCTTCACTGAAGCTGGTGTAGCCTGTCACCGGCATCCACTCATTTTTCAGACTCCTGAAAAAGCGCTCCATCGGACTGTTGACGCTCCTATGTCAAGAGCGGCGATTGGCATATGCGAGGTCCGATAAAATCAATGGATAGAGCTCACGGACGATGTAGCGTTTTAGGCATCTCAGGATCTCTTTAGTCGATAGCCCTTCACCAGTTCGTCTGTCGACATAGATTCTCGTGCGCGGATCGCTACGCATACGTACAAGGGCTATTGTCCACAGGGCATTGTTTGCTTCACGTGAGCCACCCACGGTTTAATCTGTGCCTTACTGTTTTCCCTGATGATGCTGGCAGTGGATTTACGCCACAGAGCGATGCCAGGGCCGCTTCATTTTTTAAACGTTCGGGGTTATCACCCGCAACTGCCAGCAGTGTTGCAGCCGTCTGTGGCCCAACGCCAAACTGGCTACGAAGGTTACTGGCATACTTGCGGGTCAGTTTATCTAGTGATTCGTCTAGTTCATTCAACTCTTCAGTCAGGGCCATCCATCGTTTCGCAAGGCTTCGAAGCGTACTGCACAAGGCTATACGTAATGGTGAGTGCTCTGACACTTCGCTGTTAATGCAGGCAGTTACGCATTCGTGTGGTTTCGATTTCCAGAGTTTGTCGCGAACATCTTGCGGGGCACTAACCAGCAGTGCACGAAGCTGATTAATCGCCTGCGTACAGGCTTTTACTGCACTACGTCGGGCAACACTAATAATCCGGAGAGCCTCACATGCACCTGACTGCATTTTTGGTATGGCCTTGCTGCTCCCTGAAAGCACTGTCCGGGCTGCATTTTCTGCATCTAGTGGATCTGACTTCCCTTCAAGGCGGCGTTTTGAGCGATCTGGCCGGTTAACTTCAACAACATAAATGCTATTCTTGATGAGATAGCGTGTTAATGCGGCACCATATGTTCCTGTTCCTTCGATGCCTGCTCGTTCGAGGCTACCGAAAGAACGTGCCCAATCAAGTAGTTCCAGATAGCCCGCTTGATTTGTTTGAATAATGTGAGTTCCAAGCAGTTTACCTGCCTGACTGATAACAGCGCCGACATGAATATCAAGATGGGTATCGACACCCAGAATCACGGTTTCAGAAGATTGGCGGTCGTTTTGCATGGTTTGCCTCCAGATATTGGTAGCACAATCATCCCCATCGCAGGACAGGACACTCGGGATGCAGCACAAAGCTCCTATCAGGTCACCAAACTCTGGGCCCGGTTATGCCCGGGAAATACCAGAATCGGACGACAGGTCAACACAAAGGCATTTGAGCCAATCCCAGCACGGGTCAGTCCGATCCGGTATTTGAAAGTATATTAGAATGAGTATCCCAGCAGTTTCCGCGCCTGCTCATACTTTGCCTGATCCGGTATCGCCACAGTAACTGCCTGAACTACCTGCTTGTATAGTGACTACCCTAATCACTGTGGAACATAACCCCGGATGGCTTACCGCGTCTTTCCCATGCCATTTTTCAGTGCTTTGGTGGTCAGCCTGCTGTCCGGAGAGAACGACATTGCCCACCCCACGGGTTTCCGTGCAAATAGATCGAGTACCACAGCAAGGTAAGTCCGGCGTTTACCTGTCCAGATATACGTCACATCGCCGCACCATACCTGGTCAGGCACTGTCACTGCAAACTGACGTCCGAGGTGATTCGGGATAGCAATATGTTCGTGTCCCCCCACGTCTATATCGGTGAACAGGCTGCTGACAACTCAACCAGCCCCAGCTTCCTCATAAGATGGCCGGCAAGCCATCGTTCCATCCGGAAGCCCCTGTGTGTGGCCATTGTGGCGATACTTCTTGCATCCTCGGAGCCATGACTGAGGCCGTGTAGTTCCTGAACCTGACTGCGTAATACAGCTAGCCTGCTATCCGGCTTGTCAGGACGGTTTTTCCGGTATTTATAGCTGCTGCGGTGAACCCCAAACACGTGGCAAAGCGTGGCCACAGGATAATGCGCTCTGAGTTTCCCGATTATCGAGAGTTGTTCAGGGAATCTGACATCAAGAGCGCAGTAGCCTTTTTTAATATTTCATTTTCCATTTCAATACGTTGAAGTTTTTTCTTCCAGCTCACGTATCTCAATTTGCTCCGGCGTGATAGGGGAGGCTTTAGGTGTTTTGCCGGCACGTTCATCTCGTAGCTGCTTTACCCACCGGGTCATAGTGGAAAGTCCGACATCCATGGCATTTGCGGCATCTGCAACCGTATAGTGTTGATCCACCACTAACTGAGCGGATTCACGTCTGAATTCTGCACTGAAATTTCGTTTTTTCATTAAAGCACCAGTGTTGTCCTGAGGGTATTCATTTCGTCGAAGGTGAGTCCCAGAGATTCACGATGGTGAATATTGTCTTCTTTCAGCGCACGCAGGGCATCTGTTAATACGGCGTAATTCAGAGACGGAATCATGATTTCGGACCTTCCTTAAACACTTCAGCGGTTGGCTAATTTGAGGTTGATCCATTCATCAATTTCAGATTCGAGCCAGGCTACGCTGGCAGGGCCAACCTTTATTATTGAACGAGGAAAAGAGCCCCCTTTCATATACAGATAGATTTGCGAGCGTTTCAGACCGGTTTTTTCTTCGACCTGTTTCAGGCGTAATAACTGATGTGATGTCATGATTTTCTCCAGTGTAGAGTGGGGTTGGAGAAGATAAAAAAGCATAAGCGAAGGTGAAGAAGAAAGCACGTAAGCCCGTATTAAGAGTTTTTGAGTTCTTAATACGTATTTCAGTATAATGGTGAGTTAAATCAATAAGGCACTGAAGTGGGAGAACCGCGTTCAAGTGCTGTTTTCAGTGTATCGCCGCTGAATTTGTCAGTAATACCTTCGGTAGATGCCCATTGTTCGAAAATGGATAAAAGCTTGTAAGGTTTTCCTAGTAATGGACTGATGACTTCATTATGTTTACATGAAAGCCAGAAAAGACGAGACAAAGGGCTGGATATGCGTGTCGATGTTGGAGTGTGTTTAATATTTACATAGGCATTCATCAGCTTTTGTAGTTCAGTCAGGCGAATTACAAAACAGGAATCTTGTGGTAATTTATAAATAGGGAAATATTCTTTGTCACTGGATTTATGAGTTTCATTCGATTAATGTTGTTATAAATCTCAGATTTTAGTTCTTCAGGTAATTACATTAGTTGTTGGCTAATTCGTTCTTTTCATGTTATTTTCTCAAACGCTTGAAATAGAGTTCTTGATAATAAAACTGAAATGCCATAATTAATACATTGATTGCCTGTGATTGGTGGTGATATATTGATTGAGTGCGCCAGTAAGTGTTGAATTGTTACGAATTCATACCCGATCAGAGTGGTATCAATGACCCATTTTTTTAGAATGAATATATTTATCTTGAGTGAGTGTGGTATAATTTATATGTTTAATGAAACAATGTGTATCAAGATAGCATAAACGATCTGTGAGAGAGTTTCCTATTTTTTTCAATTCAATTTAATTTTATTCTTAATTTTTGTGACTTTCCTTAATATAATTGTAGATTGAAAGTATATAGATAAATAAATGTTTCAAGATAGCGCATGGCGATAAACGTCGCTGTCGGTTAATTGTTTCTCTGTTTTTTTCTGGTTGGCTAGGTATACAGCTTCAGGTATGGTTAACCAATCGGATTTATTTTTAATAATAGTATTTTTTGTTTTATTGTTAAACATAATTTTTCCTTATTTATATGAGTGCTAATATATTGATGGTTTTTTATAATTTATTCGTGTTTTGGTGTGAATATATGAATTGAATTGTCATATCTTTTATATGACCTATAGTCAGTCAAATAATACTTAAAACTAACTGTTAATATATAATTTCATTGTGGTCGTATAACTATAATAAATGATGTGGCAGGTTGCTTTTTATATCACCCCATGTTAAGAATTTATAGTTAAATGGATGGTGATATGTGATTATGGATATTTTATAGCTATCTAATATTGATTTGGTAATATATGAAAGATGAGCAGAGTAATGCTGTTCTATAAAATATAATTTATCAAATTGATCTCTCTTTATATAAAAATCTAAATTCTTAATGATTTCTTCTGATAATCCAATGCCTCTTGATTTAATATAGGCTTCTTTTAATGTCCACATCTTATAGAAATTATGTTTTTTTTGAGTCTCGTCAAAATAAGATAGGTATTTTTTTTCTTTTTTTGAGAAATAATAATCTATAATGCTATTTATTTCTATATCACGGTTGAAATATTCAATATCAATACCAACGGATGATGTATTTGAAATAGCGAGAGCAACACAATTATTTGAATGTGATAAATTGAAGTAAATGCTTTCCTTTGATTCGTTTAAAATAAATGGTTTCCCGTACTCATTTTTTGAAAATCTTACATCTTCTGGTGAAATTTTTAAATAAAATGATAAAATATCGCGTAACATGACTCTTGATAGCAAAAAAATATTTCGTTGTTTTATAAAAGGGTAGTCGAATAACGATGAAATTTCATCGTTATTTAAGATGTGCATTCTGGATTTAGCTTTACTTAAACATGGTATCGTTTGTAGATTACCAATCCAGATATGCACCTCATTATCTATAAACAAGTTGCTATTACTCATTGCATTTGGCTATTAGCATAACGCTTTCTGTTGTAACCATAAATGTGCATATAAGCCATTTTTTGCAAGTAACTCAGCATGTTTTCCTTGTTCTGCTATTTTTCCATTTTCCATTACGATAATGTTATCGGCATTTTTAATGCTATTTAATCGATGGGCAATCATAATGATTGTCTTATCTTTTGATAACAATGATAAAGCTTGTTGAATTAATACTTCTGATGAACAATCGATACTCGATGTTGCTTCGTCGATCAGTAAAATTGGTGCATTTTTTAATAAAGTTCTAGCAAGAGAAAGACGTTGACGTTCTCCACCTGAGAGTAACATACCACCGTAACCAATAGGAGTATCATAATTTTGTGGTTTTTGTATAATAAACTCATGTGCATTAGCTAATTTAGCTGCAGTTATTATTTCATCATCGTGAGCATCTGTTTTTCCCATTAAAATATTATCTTTAATTGTTCCTGAAAATAAAACGACATCTTGATAAACAGAAGATACATATGAACAGAGTTTATCGGAATTTATTTGGTTAATATTAATATCATCTAGCAATATTTCACCTTGGTTAACATCCCATAGACGAGAAATAAGCTGTAGTAAAGTGCTTTTCCCTGAGCCACTAGGGCCAACAATAGCAGTAAAGCTTTTTTCAGGAAAACAGCAAGATATATTATCTAATGTTAATTGACTATTATAAGGATAAATAAAGCTTACATTGTTAAAATAGATATCTGTTCTTATTGGTAATTGAGTATATTTAGGCTCAGAAAGTGGAACCACTTTCATTACTTCTTCTATGCGTTGTAATGATTTTTGTGCATAATTTAACAACATACTGGATAATCCTAAATCAAAGAATTGTCGATAAATGGGGAGTGCTAATACAAGGAAAAAAACGAATTGAGAAGGAGAAAGTGAGCCACTAATTAAACGGCTTGTTCCTATTATCATTAATAAAATAAAACCTGATTCAAGAATAAAACCATAAAGTGCAATCCAAGGGGCAGGCTTGGAATCTAGAACTATTTGGGTTTTATTTTGTGTTTCTAAGGCTGCTTTTAGTTTTTTCCATGCAGGACCAAGTCGCCCAAAACTACGAATAACCATAATTCCTTGGATATAATCGAGTAATTCGGATTGTACATTGGCATTAGCATCAGCTGCCTGTTGTGCAGCTTTTAACATTATTTTATGGCTTATGGATAATGCGAACAGAGCGATTGGAATAGAAAATAATATAATTAAAGTGAGTTGCCAATCTACCCATACTAAGAATAGTGAGAGAAAAACAGGCATCGCTAAAGTACTGATAAACATTCCTAAGAAATGTGACCAGATATTTTCAATGATCTCTAAATCAGCAGTAAGCCGTGATGCAAGATCACCACTGCGTTGAGAAGAAAACCAGCCAATCGGGATTTTTCGTAAATGATCGGCTATTCTTAGACGGGCTTGTCCCATCATTTTATAAGCACCAATAAAAATCATTGGCATACTATAAGTACCAATGACAATACGCAGAACAATAGATAAGAGTATTGATAAAAAGTAATAAAATAACTGAGCTAGTGTGATTTTATTGGCAAAAAGATCAATTAATAAAAAATAGAGTAGAATATATGGAATAGTAGCAAAAAGACCTTCAACTACGGCAAGGCATAGACCCACCATTAAATCTTTATCTTTTTTATTAGAAAGCAAATAACCTGATTTAATTAATTCTTTAATCATTATTATTCTCCTGGATTAATTGCCAATGAATAGTGTGACTATAATCATTCCATAATTTTTGATAGGTTGGGCATTGGTTTAATAAATGGGTGTGTGTACCTGTATCAATAATCTTTCCATTATCAAGCACAATAATTTTATCTGCGTTAATAATAGTATGTAGGTTATGAGTGATCATAATAACAGTCCGATTCTGGCATAGACTCTTTAATGCGCGATAGATCAAAATTTCATTTTCAGCATCAACATTGGCAGTAATTTCATCGAGAAGTAGGATTGGAGAGTTTTTTTAATAGTGCTCTTGCAATTGATAATCGCTGTTTCTCTCCACCTGAAAGTTTATTTCCTTGTTCACCAATTAATGTATTATATCCTGCTGGGAGTTTTTCAATAACATGATGAATATTGGCTGCTTTAGTTGCTTTGATAATATCCTCAAATAAGGCATTAGGATTTGCTATGAGTAAATTTTCTAAAATAGTTCCATGAAATAGATATACATCTTGAAAAACAACACTTATTTGAGAAAGTAAATCAATTTCTGGCCAGTAGTTGATATCATATTGACCTATTTTTATTTGGCCAGAAGTACAATCATAAAAACGGGGAATTAGTTTTAATAATGAGGATTTTCCTGCACCACTGTGGCCTACAATTGCAGTTGTTGTACCCGCTTGGGCATTAAAACTAATTTTCTCTAATATCGGTTTATCACCATGATCCAAACAGACATCTTTAAAAGTAATATCGCTATTTTTAGGGAGAGTAAAATGTTTATCATGTTGTTTATGCTCTGAAAGTTCAAGGATCATACTGATATGTTTTAAGGTTTGTTTTCGTTGAGCTTGTTCTCCTAGCACAAATGTTAGTCGTAATAACGGCGCAAGTACGAGGGGGGGATGTCATTAAAAATAAAATATAAGTAGATAAATCAATATTTTGATTTAAATACATCCACCCACCTACTGGTGCTATAATAACGAGATTCGCTGTTAATATCCCACTAAATACCATCCAAGAGCCTGTACTAGCTTTGACATTATTTTTTATCCATTTAACAGAGGAATTGATAGATTGAGATAATTTACCAAAAGTATGGGAGGTTAAGTTAAACGCTTTTATTTCTCGTATTCCTTTAATATATTCTCCTATTTCATTAGCAATTTTTTTCTGAATATTCATCCACTCATTGGTTTGTTTATTGGCTCGACGCAACATGAGAAGTTGAGCCATAAAAGCAATGGGTAATGGGGTTAGAGATAATAAGGCAAGAGGCCAATTTACATAAAAAAGTAATATAATAGCGATAAAGGGAGTCACTATGGCTGAGACGAGATCAGGTAGCATATGTGCGAAAAAACCTTCTAAGCTTTTTATATCATCATTGATAATACGTCGCAGATTTCCACTGCCATATTGAGCAAAAAATGATAATGGTACTTTACTGATTTTTTTAGCTATTGCGAGTTGTAATTGATGCTGAATATAAAAAGCACCCCGATGTGCGGCAATATGACTTATTGCCATTAATCCCCAACGTAAAATTAAAATAATCACAGTGATATAAACTAGATTATTTATTTGTTGAATATTAGGTGATGTTGAAAAAACAAATCTGGCTGATTTTATAGATGATCCATAATGGTGCTAAACTTAGCATTGTTGAGATTATTGCCATAATAATGCCACTAATCAGAGGGAGTGGGGCTAATTTTATTAAAATACGAAAGTTAAGTGGCAAAGTATCTATTGTTTTATTCATATATATTACCTAATCAATTTAATCATTGATAAATTGGTGATAAAAATCAATAATAAAACGACAAAAAGTATTTGGGCGTGTAATTGGATAAAAGTGATCTCCAGCGATGCAATTAATAGTGCAATGCTTATCTATCCAATCTTGCCATGCTTCAACTTCGTTTTTATCAGCTTCACTATCATGACTACCATACATTAATAAAACAGGGGTATGAAAAAGCCGTTTAGTGCTTTTTTGAAAAAAATAACGCTCGGTAGCAAGGAAATCAGCACGTAATAATGGCATAAACTGTTTTAACAACTGTGGCTGCTTGATTAATTCAGCATCACATCCACCAATGGCAATTAATTGTTGAATAAAGTCATCATCATTTAAATCACTCAGTAATCTCCTTGCTTGAATATGAGGAGCTTGGCAGCCTGATAATATTAGTCCAGATAATTCCCAGCCATTTTTTTTCTAATTGAATAGCAGTTTCAAAGGCAACTTGGGCCCCCATACTGTGACCGCAAAGTAATAATGAATTATGCCGTGGTGGATAAAATTTCTTTATTATTGTTATTAATTCATTGGCTAATAACCCAATATCATTAAAGGCTGGTTCTTTAAATCTGCAACCATGGCCAGAGTAATTAACTAATTGACAATTTAACCCTGAAATATCGGTAGATCTCCACGAGTTAAATGCACTATTACTGGCACCAGCAAATGGGCAAACCAATAGGTTAGCATTGTCTTTATTTACATTTTGCTCATTTAAAGGAGTAATATATTTGGGAGATTGTTTTATCATTATTTTCTCCGTCCACTACTTTTGGTGAAGTTCATTCGCTTAAATGGCGCAATTGTGCCATCAATGGCTTTACCTGCTGTTTGCAATGTTTTTATCCATAATTGAGATAAAGCTAATTGGTAATGGGGTTGTAAAATCATTGGTTTTTTATCATTAGGTAATTGCCAGCATTTATCTATCTCTGCCAGTAAGTAATTAATAGCTTCTGGTGCTTCACATTCCATCACATCCTGCCAACTATTTGGTGGAGTATGAAATGAATGAAACAGTGGTTCATCAAGCTCCATCGTGGCAGGAGATTGATACATGGCTTTTTTACTATCTTGGTGATGATGAATATAAAGCGCATTATTCCATTCTACTGGCCCATAACTTCCAGCGAGAGTTAAATAACCAGCTGGCCAGCCTAATATCATATGATGCATCACGAGGCTATGCTGATCAGGATCGTTAGATGACAAATGTTTTTGTAGGCATAAAAGCAAATCACCAGTAGGGTTGGATAGTCGTAGAAATTGTAGCGGGGTATTATCTTTTTCTAATGTGACTGTAATATCATTAGGGTGTAATTTCATTGCTTGGCAATATATATCTAAGGCGGAATAAATTAATTGCCTGCTTGTGATAATTTGTCCCCACACTGGTCGTTGTTGTATTTGCTGATATATCTTCTGTGTGTTTTCTATCCATAAACGTCCTGCTTTATTATGTGGATAGAGGCTGTTAACGATATAGTGGCAATGCATTTTTTCTGCTAATGATTGTAGTCTGGTAATTTCATCAGGATGTACAGGATGTTCCTGTACAACCGAGATCCCCCGTTGTAAAAATGCTTGCGCAAGTTGGCTACCTTCGCCACCAACAATGGCTGATCGCACAACAATACAAGCTAGATCTATTTTTTCAGGTAGTTGATCAAATCGAGTAAAAAGTGGAATACCGAATGCTTTAGATAATTCTCGAGAACGAGTGCTACCTTTGGAAAAAAGGCCAATAAGATGCCATTTGTCTTGAGGTTGTATAAATGCATTGAGATAAACCTCTCCAAATTTACTGCCTACAATCACCACTTTTTTTGCCGGTTTCATTAATTACCTCCTTCGGATGGATATCCGTTATTAGAAAGTTTTTGTTGCACCCACTGATCAATGATTTCGGCCAGATGTGTGCTGGTAGCGCGATCTTGCAGTATTGACCAGTGCTCCCCTGAAAAATAGTGATGTTGGGTATGTGGCGGTAATCGTTGGTACCACTCTTTTTCAGGTGATGTCCATTCTGTTGGGTGGTTGGTGGCTTCCAGCCATAAACAGGCGATATCATCAGATAATGGTAGGTCACTTTCAGGTAGGAATGACATAAGTCTTTTAGTGCATGCAAGCTGCTTATTTTCATCTGATGAACTATCTGAGTCATCATGACAAAATTTAATAAAATCATGTCGATAGACGGGATCTATTAATACTAATAATACGGAATGATTTTGTTGCGAGAGTTGTTCTGCAAGGTAACTGGCAATAAAAGCACCATATGACCAACCAATAAGAATATAAGGGCCAGTCTGTTGTGCTGTTTTTATGCTAGATAAATGTAATGATAACAATGTATCCAAATCAGTTAGTTTTGAAGCATCTGTAACTGTTAATCCCCACACTGTATTATTTAACGACTCAGCAAGAGGTAGGTAAACACCGGGATCACCATCAGAAGCATGTACCATAAAGTAGTGGTAAGGTTTTGGAGCAGATACAGCGCTTAGAGGTATCAAAGAGGAGTACTCTCGTTGAGATTGCTTTTCCTGCTCTAAATGAGCACAAAAATCGGCTAAGCATGGATAGGTAAAAATCTGTTGTAATGTTGCTGGATATCCCCGTTGATGTAATTGGCTGATCATTTTGGTTGCAATCAAACTATCTCCTCCAGAACGGAAGAAATCATTTGTACTATTGACCTCACGACCTAATAACTCAGACCATAATGCAATGATTTCATTAATCATATTGGTTGGTACATCAGGTATTGCAACAGGTTGTATCTGTTCATTTAGCTCTTGAGCGGATGATGTTGCTATGCCATTAAGGGTTGCTTCAATATTTTCACATTGGAACAACTCAAAAGAGTCGATATTCTGATCAAGAGAATGAGATAAATAATCACGTAATTTACCTAAATAAGGTTTTCCTCCACGAGTGGGAGAGGCTAAAAAGAGTGTTTGTCGCAAAGATGAGGAATCTGTTTGGGGCCATTGACCAATAGTTTCAAAACCAGTATTGATTAAAATATCATGCCAACTTTCACTATCAAGCATCGCTTTATTCGTCAATATACGCTTATCTTGATATGCACTTAATCCCTCAATAAAGCCAACAGTCGCCATTTGCATAGCACTTTGACACTCGGTTGCTTCGATAAATAATAAATAGCCTTGAGGTTTTAACAGGCTTCTAATCCGTTTTAGTGCGTGGCCGATATGTGATGCATCATGTAATACATTAGATGCAATGATCAGATCATAGCCATTATCTGGATGATGAGAAAATTGTATTGGTGCATTAATATCAAAGAGTTGATAGCGCATTTCTCCTACAGCAGTGAATTTTTTTCGCGCTTTATCAAGGAAGTAATGTGATATATCAGTAAAGGTGTATGAGTAATGCGTATTCTTAAGTACTGCGACTATACCTTGAGTGGTAGCTCCTGTACCTGCCCCTATTTCTAAAATATTGAGTGAAGATGTTGCACCAACCATTGCACTAACAATATCTTTTGCACATTGATTTAAATAATTTAGTGCAGGGTGTTTGGCGTATAGTGCTGTGGTAATTTCATCTGAATTAAAAAGTAGTGAAAGAGGAGAAACCTTACCACTAAAGAGTAATTCATGTTGGGTTAGTGATTGTTCAAGGTAATCCCAAAGTACATATTCCCAATCATTAACAGGTTGTTGAAATACTGGGGCAGATAAACATAAGTTAATAAACTGTGTTGTGGCATAAAACTGATCACCCTCTTTGGTTAATAAGTGATGCAGGCATAATAAATCTAGCCACTGACTAAGTAGCCTCTCATACTGAGGCTTTGCTTTTAAACGAGCCACTATTTCAGCTAGGGTGATTGGTGTGTTTAGCTCGGTAAAAAGAGCATTTCGATACAGTGTGTGACATATGCCATACCGTGCTCGTTCCTCAAATCGTTGCCAACTCTTTTCAATAATGTCACTGAGTGAAGCTGATGGCGAAAGTAAATTAGGTAACCAATTGGGCTGTTTAATAACGGATAGTGGAATATCAGAAGAGGCTTCAAACAGTAATTGTAGAGGAGGCTCTACTTTCGTATCGTCTTTTACCATTACCATAGCATGAGCACGTTTGATTTGCGGATGATTTTCCAATGTTTGCTCGAGTTGTTGATAGCGTGATTGGAGGTGATTATCTATTGCTAAATGTTGATATGAAGGAAGTTGCGCAATAATCTTATCAACTGATTGATTATTATCTTCATCTTGGCATAATTGAGTGATCAAGCTTTGATAATCAGAGAACATCATTGTTAATAAACCGTCAGCAAAGATGTCATCCATGCAGAACCAATTTAATGTTAGCCCCTCTTTTCCTTCCATTACTTGGTGATCTAACCAAACTTGAGGTGTTTGCGCGAAGCTATATACGGGTTGGCCGAAAAGCTGATTTAATGCTTCATCAATATTGTCACCATCTAGTGTCATACCTAACATGCTAGTAAATACAATAGGTAACAGAGATTGGCTACTATCCCCTTTATAGCGTCCCCATTCACGTAAAATCTCTACACCATTTACTTGGGACTTACTTAAATGTTGCCAAAGTCTGCGCTGTATTTTTGCCATTGACTCATTTAATGTACAGTCGTTATCTAGATAAATATCTATAGGGAGTACAGAGGTAAAATCACCAATAAGTTGTGTAACATCTGGGTGCCATGGTTGACGATTAAAGAAAGTTAAGTTTAGTGTAAAGGCTGGGTATTTTGTCCAGCGACCTAAAACTAAAGCAAAAAGTGTTAAAAGCCCTGCTGATGGTGTAATACCATGCTTTTTCCACCTCTGTTTTAATTTGTCCCATTGCGCTATAGAAACATGATGTTGGAAAGTCGTAAAACGAGGTTGTTCAGTAATGGATGAATTCTTTATCGGTAAATATGGGGCAGAAGGTAAATCAGATAATAGATCCTGCCAGTAACACCATGCCATTTTCCACTCATCACTGTTACGATTTGTTTGATTTTTTAAGCAGTAGTCGCGGAAGGTAAATGTTTGTGGTATTAATTCTTGTCCTGAATAGGCGTTAAATAGATCATCAAACAGAATTTTAAAGCTCATGGTATCAAACTGCAGTAAATCTAGATTGATATGTAATCTGTAACAATCGTTATTTAGCCAAGAAATTTCAACTTCAAATAATGGCCATGACTCAGTCGGTAATACCCGATAAGAAAGGGCTTCCCTTATCTGTGTTAGGCTCTCTTGTTGCTCTTGTTGGGTTAAATTTGTTAGGTCATGTTGAATAAAATGAAAATAAGGAACTTCTTTTAAGATACGTTGTTGTCCATCATCATCTATGATCATTCTCAACATATCATGACGCTGAATAACTTTATTCCAAGCTTTTTCAAGTGAGGCCGGCTCCCATATATGGCGTTGACAATCCCATTCAAAAATTGCATGGCAAGCAACGCCTCCGTAGTTAAAGAGGTTTTTACGTCCGATCCAATAGGCGTGTTGAATTGGTGTTAATGGAAATGGGGCATATCGTTCTGACTCCATTGTGTGGGAAATGTTGTCTTGATTATGGAGTGCTTCTGTCACAGTAAATTTCTCAGGTGCTGCGGTTCGAATAACTGAGGCTAAACCAGCAATAGTCATATCATCATAAGATTGTTCAGCGTCAATATTGACCGCAAACTGTTTCTTAATTTCCGCACTGAGATCGAGGAAAGAGAGAGAATCTAGTCCTAATTGGAATAGTTCAATGTGAGTATCAATATGTTCATCACCAAGACGCAACAGTTGTTTGATACATGCTGTTAGCCACTGTTCTAAGTTATCACCAACGCGATAATCAACCCTGTTAGGGCTTACCGGCTCTGTTTGATCCGTTTGAGTTGGGGTTTCACAAAGCTGGCGAGTGTGATTAATTTCATGGTTATCATAATGATCATTATGATTAGTCTGATGAAATAAAGGCGTTTTTTGTGTCATTAAAGGTGGAGTCGCTAAGCGCATTGCAAGGCGACAAGAGGTATTATCTAGCAGACAAGCATCTAAATGTGCCAGTCCTTCCTCAGTAGTAAGCGTACTCATACCTTTGTGTTGTAATTTATCATGGAGTTGTTTTTCTGCCACAAAGCCAACACTTTGCCATGCCCCCCAAGCGATAGAAATGACGGTTAATCCCTTGATATTGCGACGTGCATATTCAGCTAATCCATCTAAATATCCACAAGCGAGGGAATGAGCTGCTTGTCCTTCAGAGCCTATAGTTGCAGCGGCAGAGGAGTATAAAATAAGGTAACTGGCATCTGTTTTTTCTAAAGCATCACAAAATTGCTTGGCAGATATCGCTTTAACAGAAAATACGTCAGACATACGCTTAGGGGTGAGTTGTGTCATAAGTGCATCATCCAAAATACCTGCACTGTGTATAAGCCCCTCAATGCCACCTTCATTTTCAAGCTGAGTGAGTGCTGCATGACATTGAGCGTTATCACGACAATCACATGTTAGCCATTTTATTTCTAGCTGGTTAGATTTCTGTAAGTTATTCATCCAATCTAATGCGCTGCTATCAGCTCGTGGTGCCAAAATAGCGATACGTTTAGCACCTTGCCTTACTAACCAACTTGCTGTAATTCGACCTAAGCCTCCAAAACCACCAGTAATAATATGCCAGCGCGGGGATACCATGATGTTCTGCGCTATGATCGTAGAAGATGAGGGCAGTGGGGTTAATTGTGGTAAGTAGCAGCAATGGTTACGAACAATAATTTCATTATTACCTTGTTCTATTTGTATAAAAGCAGGAACTAATTCAGACCATGAGGCATTTATACCTAAATCAACAATGGCAATTAACCTTGAGCTATATTCTTTTTGAATAGTTTTTAATAAACTTCGAATACTACGTTGTGCTGGATTAACCGTTTCTATGGCAGTTAATGCCCAGGCTTGTTGCGTGATAACAACAAACCCATCAGACGATGACAGTAATATTTGGCGGATCTGCTCGGCGATAATTAAAGGATCTGCAAGGTTGGCAACGATTAATTGATTTTCGCCCTGTTCAGAAAGACATCCAATAGCGGATAAAATAGCTGTGATTTCAGAAGGCAATGTTTGTTGATGGTTAAATATTAATGTTGGCTTGATAAGATCTTGTTCCACACAAGGTGTTAATTGCCATTGGTAGTGTGAACTTTGTTGTATCTTGGTGTCACTAGGTAACTCTTGATCAAAGTGATCGTTTTCTGTCGAAACACTGGCGAGAATAATATGTTCACACATATCTTTGGTTTCTGGTAATGCATCAGGTAACCAGCGAATATGTTGAAATCCTGCTAAGCGACACTGTTGATGCCATAATTCTGGTGATAAAAATAGTTTTCCTTTACGGATCTTTTCATCATGGAGGGGTAACACCAGTGGGCCAAAAACAAAATCAAATAAGCGAGCTTGTTTGGTTATTTCGCGCATAAGCAAATGACCATTGGAACGCAGTAAAGTACGAAGAGCAGTTAATGTATCTCCAATATGTTGAGTGGCATGAATAACATTAGCAGCAATAATAATGTCATAATAATCAGATTGAAAACCTTGTATTTCAGGGGATTGTTGTAAATTGAACTCTCGATAGTTAACAAATGAATATTGACTAAATTTTTGTGCGGCACGTCGGGTGAAGATAGGTGAAATATCGGTAAATTCGTATTCAACATGTTGTATGGTTGATAAAATAGGTAGCAGCCAAGAGGTGGTTCCTCCCGTGCCACCACCGACTTCAATAATTCGCAAAGGCTTAGCCACAGTGGGCTGGTAGTGAGAAAGTAATCCTTTAAGTACCGCGGCAGCAATTTGGTTAAAATAACGACCAAAACTAAAATCTTGATAGAGAACTTCAACACCTTGAGATGCACCTTCAGGAAAGATCACTGAAACAGGTTCAATCACGCCTGTCATCATATCGTAGAGTTGCTCTCCTGCTCGCTTGACGGTGTCAGGAATAGATTGAAGACCTTCGCTATCTAATTGTAATTGATGGAATAATAATGGTAATTTATCACTAGAAATAGATTTTATTTTTTTATAGTAGTTGTGCTGATTTATCTGTTGGTAAATATAATATCCATCCTCAACACAGGCCTCTAATAAACGTACTAATAATTGATAATAGCGGGGTAAAATGCGTCCTGCTCGCATAATATCGATTACAGACATGGGGGTATTCAACTCATGGCCTAAACACGAGCATATCATTTTATCGACGTAATAATTATGTAAAGTGGTAAGTGTTGAATTAAATGAGTTTAAACGAGGAAGATCGAGTGTTGTAAGCGCTTTTAATGCCGTTTCACGACCTTGGCTAATAGGTAAATCAAATGCGCTTTTTTGTGGTTGATATTTTTCACTATCCTTTTTTTCATACCAATAATATTGTTTTTCAAAGGGATAGAGAGGTAATGGTATATAACTTCCTTGAGTTTTAAACAGTGACTGCCATGGTAAATCATAGCCTGCAATAAATAGGGTTGTTGCAGCCTGTTGTTTCATCTGAATTTCATCAACTCCCATTCTGGCAGTTGGTATCCAACTAATCTCAGTAATGCCTTCACGTTCACCAAGATCACTTAATACAGAAGTTGGTCCTAATTCCATAGCATGGGTGACACCATGATTGACTAACGTTTGTATTGCATCTTGATACATAACTGTATTGCGTAGTTGCTGAGCCCAATATGATGGATGTTGAAGTTCTTTTTGAGAAATTAATTGCCCTGTATAGCCTGAGACTAAGGCTATTTTTCCTTGTGAGGCTGATAATGACTCAGTAAATTCCATCAATTGATCAAGAATATTATCAATATAAGAGGTATGAGCAGCACACACGTTATTCATTTCTCTAAATCGAATATTCTTTGCTTTCAATATTTGAGTAAACTTTTGCATATCATCGGGTTGCCCCGCGAATGATAAGTTGTTATGGCCATTAATTGCAGCTAATTCAACATGACATTGTTTAGCAATGATTTGAATATCTTGATATTCTGCAAATACAGCAATCATTTCACCATTAACATGACTTTCCATTAATTGTCCACTATATACAGCAAGTGGCATCATTTGTTCGATTGTATAGAAACCAGCGATAACGGCTGCGGCATATTCTCCGCAAGAATGACCTACAATTATTTCAGGTAAAATACCGATTGCTCGCCAATGTGCTGCCATTGCGATTTCATAGGCGACAATAGCCGCTTGAATATAACTGGCATTAACAAGTTTATCGCTATGTAGGCCAAACATGACTTCTTTTAACGGAAATGTTAAGTGTTGCAGGCATGCTTGCTCACAACGATCGATTGTTTCGGCAAATGTTGTTGAATGTTGGTACATCACTTTACCCATAGCAGGATATTGTGATCCCATACCAGAAAATAGCCACGCTATTTTCTTATTTGTTGATGTATGACCATATTGTATTAAAGAATCAGCACTTCCTTGAGAGAAAGCTAACAGTGAAATATCACTCTCACTTGTTAAGGGGATAGATAAGCGCCATGGTAAGTTGAGTTGTCTTTGCTGTAATGCATTATGAGCCAGAATGTTTGCTGGGGTAATTTTTATTAATGGTGCATAATCACCAGCAAGTTTTTTTAGACTCTCTTTTGTGGCGGCACTAAGCAATAATGAGTATTCAAAATTATTGTCTACCTCTTGTTCAGGTTTGATTGATACTAATGAGTCAGGCAATGATTGCACAATGATATGACAGTTTGTTCCACCAATACCAAATGAAGAAACACCAGCAGTTCGTATTCTGCTAGACCAAGCTTTAGGGTTTTTAGGAATGTAGAACGGGCTTTTTTCTATTTGTAATTGAGGATTTGGGTGATTAAAATGCATAGATGGAGGAATAAGTGCTTTATTTACCGCTAATATCGTTTTAATTAGGCCAGTGATACCTGCTGCTGTATCCAGATGTCCGATATTGCCTTTAACTGAGCCAATAGCGCATTTAGAAGCAGTAAGAGAGCGATCAGCGAAAACCTGACATAATGCACTAAACTCAATTGGATCACCTAATGGTGTAGCTGTTGCGTGTGCTTCAATAAGTTCAATATCTTCATTTTTAATATCGGCCAGTTGTATTGCTTCTCTAATAACTGAAACTTGGCCTGCTACGGAGGGAGCTGTGAATCCCGCTTTTTGATGACCATCATTATTAATGGCACTACCACGTAATACAGCAATAATTGTGTTTCCATCCACTAAGGCATCTTCAAGACGACGTAACACTACAATACCAAATCCATTACCAGCAAAAGTACCGTTTGCCTCTGCATCAAAAGGACGACAAATACCATCTGGTGAGAAGATCATGCCTTTCTGATATAGATAACCACCGGTTTGTGGAAATGTGATACCAATTCCACCAGCAATAGCCATACTGCATTCACCAGAGCGTAAAACTTTCACAAGCCATATGTACGGCAACTAAGGAGCTAGAACAAGCGGTTTGTATAGTTAATGCTGGACCAGTTAAATTTAATTTATATGCAATACGTGTTGCGAGATAGTCTTTATCATTCCCTAATAATTTTTGCATGCCACGGACATGGCCAATATTGTGCAATGCTAAATCTTGCTGGGCAGGATAGCTGCTCATTCTTGCTGAAGCAAAAACGCCTGTTTTGATGGTTATATTGCAAGGGGCATATCCAGCATGCTCTAAAGCATGCCAAGCACCTTGTAAAAAAATTCTTTGCTGGGGATCGATAAGTTCAGGCTTCTGAGCGTGAATAATTAAATAGAGTAGCGTCAAAATATTCCGCTTCATCTAACGGCGCGCCACGATTAACAAAATCAGGTGAATGATAAGTTTGTTCAGCGACACCTGCGGCTTTTAGTTCTTCTTCAGAAAAAAGACGAGAGCTATCGTGTTTATTAATTATGTTATGCCAAAATTGATCAATATTTTGTGCATCAGGGAAGCGACCAGAAAGACCAATAACAGCTATAGGTTCACTATTACCATAGAAAGTTTCAAAATTCAGCATGATTAATATCCTTTATCTACTATGAGTTCGTAGTTGTAACCGTTTCTTTCTCTTGTTTTTGTGTTTGTCTCGGTCGGAATATTGCTCACATGTTGGTGAAGTGTTTTGCCAAAGCAATTGCGCTAATGTACTTAGATTTGGACTAGCGAACAGATCAGTAATTGTAATATGGCTATAGCCATTTTTTTGTAGTGCTGCATGAAGTTGAACCAATTGTAAAGAGCTGGCACCTGCTTCGAAAAAAATTTGTTTCAGGTGCTAACGTTATTCCAATAACTTGCTTAACAAGTTGTTGTAGTTTTTGTATTGTCTGACCTGTTTTTTGTGTATCAGTAGATTGTTTATAATGTGTGTTTTGATTATTTTTGGCATTGAAAAACTGGGGTGATGACGAGATTATTGCATCTTGGTATAAGTTTATTTAGTGGCAATTGCCAAGATTGTGGTTCAGTAGCCAGTTTAGTGAGTATATGTTCATATTGCTGGAACATGGAAAAAATGGTTGTGTAGTCAAATAATTGTTCGACAAAATCCCAGTTTAAATATAATTCACCGTCTGACTCATATACTTGATGATCTAGCCATGTTTGTGGTGTTTGTGATATTCCCCAAACAGGTTTTAGCCATGAATGATGAGAAAGAAAACCTTCATCATGTTTATAGCCCAATGCACAGGTAAAAACGACAGGTATCTCTATATGAGACATCTGTCGTTGAATTGCCATTTCACGCATTACTTTAATGGCTGAAACACTACGATGTTGCATATCTTTATGTAAACGTTTTTGCATCATTGAGATACTGTTTGACCAAAGATCACAGGTATACCAATCGAGTAATTGTAATGAGGTAAAATCACCAAGTACTTCATTTATTTGAGGATGTACAGGATGCCGATTAAATAATGTCAAATTAATTGTTAACTCAGGGCTTTTACTCCATGCGGATAATGTGGCGCAATAAGCAGCAATCAAAAGTGCTGCTGGCGTAACATTATTTTGCTGAGCAACTTGTTGTAGTGCTTGCCAAACAGAAGTAGATAATGATGTTTGTAAACGCGAGAAGCGAGGTTGCACAATCTGTGCTGGATCTTTTATTAGTGGCAATTGTGGGGCTGGTGGTAATTGTGGTAAACGCGTTAACCAATATTCCCAATCATTTTGTGTGTTAATCGGATAGGCATCACAATCAATATAATCTCGAAAAGTAATATCTAGAGGGATAAATTGGTGATTTGGCTCCATATACAGTGTTTTTAGCTCACTGAAAAATATCTGCATACTCATTCCATCAAGGAATAAGTTATCAAGGCTAATAAAAATATGATCTGGTTGTTCTTTGGTCTTGATAACTTGAATAGTAAATAAAGGCCAAATTTCTGGATCATAAACAATGTTAGCAAGTTGAGCTCGTAATACTAGAAAAGCGTCACTTTTTTCTGTAGGGATATAATGCGTTTTAACGGAATAATAAGGAACTTTTTTAAGTACTTGTTGTTGTCCATTAATAATGACACCACGTAACATATCATGACGAGAAATCAACTGATTAATTGTACGTTCTAATTTAGGTACATCTAAATTTTCCGCTATAAAATGGATAAAAAAATGTGTACCAACACCCCCAAGTGTAAAATTATTTTGCCGTCCAACTAAGTAAGCTTGCTGAATATCAGTGAGTGGAAATGGATTGTATCTATACGCCTCGTTATGTGAAATTGCTGGCTGTTTTTCGAAAACTTCGCTCTGCTTTATATTTTGTGCAAAATCAGAAAGGATCGGATAAGCAAAGATATGCTCCAGTTCAACTTGGTAGCCAATATGGTTTAAATCAGAGATCAATCGAATAGCAACTAGGCTATCTCCCCCTTCACGAAAGAAATGACTGTGACGGTGTATCTTGTTGGTGCCAAGGAGCTTTTTGCCATATTGTTATGATGATCTGTTCTTTACCATTGATAGGTTGTTGATTTAGGTATTCTTCTTGGTATTCCTGACAATACAATTTTAATGATTGGTTATCTATTTTGCCATTTGCGGTTAAGGGGAACTCAGTTAGAAAATAAATATGTTTTGGGATCATATAGTCTGGTAAAAATTGGCGCAAATCATGCTCTAGCTTATTTTTATCTGGTAAATAAATTTTTTCTGGTGCTTGGTATAACTGTGTCAATATTTCGCCGTTAACTCCTTCACTTTTATAAGTCGCAGTAGAAGCGCTAAAGATATCTTTGCATTTTTTTGCTGTTAATAATTCATCAGCAGGATCACTACCATTTTGTTGTAATAAAGAGATGCTTATCAGTGATTGTGCAGGGGCATGTAACACTTCTTGTATAAAAATCATTCCACTCGGAGCACAGAGTGAAACGAATTTTTGTATCTCTTTTTGTGGGCTGTCTAATCGATGAAGATAATTGTTCATCCAAATGATATCTGCACTATATCGATTTTTATGAAGAAATACTTCTGTAAGAGGCTCAGCATAACTATTTTGATAATCTGATAAATTTTGGTTAGCTTGCGTTACCATTGAAAGAGACTCATCAGTTAGCAGTAGGGTAACCATATTAGTGGGTAATCGTTGCAGAATATAATTTGCTGAAATACCGCTTCTAGCACCTAATTGAATGATTTTTATTGGCCTTTTTAGTGAATGATGAAGTTCTCTTATTTGTTGTAGTAAATTTTCTAAGGAGTAGTGCATTCCATCAATACGCATAGTGACTTGTTCTGGTGACCAATAGGGATCATCAAATAGTGTTAGAGCTGATTTTTTACCTTTGAGTATGTCTGTTAAATTGTTTTTGTGGCGCTGCAAATTTTCTATTAGCGTTCGCTGGGTACTATTAGTTGGGGGGGAATTGAGTGTAGTTTGTGGATATTGTGCTATTAAATTTAGCCAATTAGCCATTAATGACTGATAGCTAGCGATAATGCTATGGTCATCTGCTGATTTTTTTTCTGACAAGAGGTTGTCGAAATCAATATTTTGTTCAGTAAGATAATCATATAAAAATCCAGCTATGATTGCCGTTTCTTGGGATTGTTGTTGTACATTTATTGGGGTTGAGCGCAGATAGTAGAGGGGAGAAAAGGTGCTATTTGAACTGATAATATCCTGGTAATTACCCGAATTTAGTATCACAAAAGAGTGTAATGCTTTTTCTTTATTACCATTACCAAGGCATAGTGTAATCGCATTTTGCACACCCTGAAGCTTATTGAATGCAGCATCAATTTCCCCTGGTTCTATACGGTATCCGCCAATCTTAACTTGGCGGTCACGTCTTCCTAAAAATTCAAGTATACCGCCAGGGAGATATCTTCCCATATCACCTGTTTTATACCAATTTTCACCATTTTGTTTTACAAACTGTTGTGCTGTTTTTTCGGGATCGTTTAGGTAGCCTAACGCAACGCCTGCACCACCAATCCAAAGTTCTCCTGATACCCAATCAGGGCAATCTTCTCCTCTAGCATTAACAATACGATAACGTTGGTTGGATAAAGGATATCCATAAGGTATCGAGCTCCAGGATGGGTCTAATGTTGTGACATTAAAATAGTTAGACCAAATAGCGGCTTCTGTGGCACCTCCCATGGCGACTATTTGTCCATCAGGGCAGAAATTATAGTAACGTGTCGGGAGATCAAGCCCAATCCAATCTCCAGAGAGATAGATTAATAGCAGCGATTGTGGAATGGATGACCCTATTCCTTCTGCATAGGTTAGTAACATATCAAACAGTGCAGGTACGCTGTTCCAAAGTGTTATTTTATGTTGGTTAATAAGTCGTAACCATGCATCAGGATTACGGCGCTCATCTTCTTTAACTAATACAAGAGTCCCTCCGGCATTTAAAACACCGAAAATATCATAAACAGACAGATCAAAATGTAGTGCTGATATGGCAAGTACCCGATCTTTGTCTGAAATGTTATATCGCCGATTGAGATCAAGGCAGGTATTCATTGCGCTGGCATGGGATACAACAACACCTTTAGGCTCTCCAGTAGAACCTGAAGTATAAATAACATAAGCTGCTTGATGAGGAGATATATCTATATTGTGTAGTGGTTTATTCTCGGAGGGTTGAACTTTTTGCCAAACAATCCTGTTACAAAATGTAGCATAGATTGAATAGGATGGATCGCTATCAGATACGATGAGTAATGAAAGCTGAGCATTTTTAGCAATGCGGTTTATACGTTCTTCTGGTTGTAGTACATCAATCGGAACATAAGTTCCCCCCATTAATAAAATAGCCAGAACGCTAATGATTTGCCCTACTCCTTTTGGCATACATACACCAATTCTGTCTTCTGGTTTATAACCTTGTTGTATTATTTGATCACTGAGTATTGTTGCTTTAGATAATAATTTTTTGTAGCTCCATTCCTGAGAGTCGATATCAATGACAGCAATTTTTGATGAATTTGAATAATTATGGAAAATAGACTTATGCAGTGTATGTGGTAATAGTGAATTATCTTTTTTGATAACTGATATTCTATTTTTTAATTGTTTTTTAGGAATTAAATCAGGTTGGGTTTCAATCCAGGCATTAGGATCGTTGGCAAGTTGGCGTATACGAGAAATATAAACATCAAATATTGTTGTTATAACATCATTCCGGAACAAGTCATTGTTATAATCCCACTGTAAAACAATATTTCCACTTTTGTTAATTGCCATGTGATCAAGCCAAACTTGTGGGGTTTGTGATATTCCCCATCCTATAGAACCTAATACAGATTCTATATTTTTATCAATAAGTGGTTGATTAATATGGCTAGTAAAGACAACAGGACACCCATAAGGATGGGTGCCATTTTTACGAAGGTCTCTAATGATATCAATACCAGAATAATCAGAATGTTGCCAAGCTTCAATAAATGTATTTTGATTGTCTTTAGATAATGAAATTAATGGTCGATTGTCTGTTTTCATTTCTAAAAGAATGACATTAGTAAAATCAGCTATAATATTATTAACTGCAGGGGCTAATGGCTTTCTATCAAATAATGTAAAGTTGAGTAATAAGCTATTTTGGCCAGTCCATCTTGCAAGTACAGATGAGAAACAGGTTGCTAATGCAATGGAAGGTGTAATATTATTTTCTTTAGCCAAATTACTAAAGTTTTTCCATTCTTTTGAGCTAAATGTCCAGCTAAGGCGTTTAATTTTTATTTTATTTATTTTTTCTGGATCCATATATAATGGCAGAAGAGGAGAGTCTGGTAGGTTTGGGATTTTATTTTTCCAATATTGATATGCTGATTCTTTGTTTTCATACTGTTTTTTATCTTGTAAATAATGGTAAAAGTCATAGTGCTCATCTAACTGAGGCAGTATTTCTCCGCTCAATAATAAACAAAGTTCAGTAAAGAGTAATGAATAACTTGTACCATCTGCAATCAACATATCAATATTAGTACATAAACGATATCTGTTGTTAGGTAGCGATATCATGTGAAAATCAATTAACTGACCGCTTTCAACATTTAGTACCTGATGGCTTAATTTTTCCCGTAATTGTAAAAGTTTTTTCTCATACTCATCTTTTGGTAATTTACTAAAATCATGATATGTAACATATTTTCTATTTGGGTTAGGAGACCAAAATTGTGTACCCTGTTGGTGAAATACTATATTCAACATGGGATGACGTTTTGATAATAATACTAATGCTTTCTCTAGACTTTCCGGAGTAAATTTAGGGGTGCCATCAAATTCTTGATAAATTTGGCAAGCAACACCACCAAGAGTTTGTTTATTCAAACGGCCGACAAAATAGGCATGTTGTATAGGTGTAAGTGAAAACTCACCAGCATTTTTTATTGTTTTATGTGTATATATATTATCTTTTCTTTCTTTTTTATTTATATCTGATTTTTTTAATATTTTATACCATCCTTTTATTGTTGGATTTAAATACAAATCTTTTAATGTTATAGCATAACCATTTTTTTGGAAAATATATAAACATTGCATAAATCCAATTGAATCAAGACCTAATTTTATCAGATTGTCCTTATCTGAAAATTTATTTTTGTCAATGTTTATTTGCTTGGAACATAATTCTTTTATGTTATTAATATCACTTAATATTTTCATTTCTATACCTTAATTATGAGTTATTTATGGCGGAGGATTGCCATTGGTACAGTACTTGAGCTAATGTTTTCATGGACCAATCCTTCTCTTGATGCCTCCTTAATTACTTGTTCAATTCCAAAAGTATACCAATCTCTTTCTATATTAAAATTTCGTATGACTTTATCGTCTTCTATGATTTTAAAATTCATATTCCAACGAATAGCCTCTTGATCTATAGGTTTGCCACTTAAATAAATTTCATAGATATGGTTCCCTATTTTTTTACTATTTAATAGTATCTTAGAAATGTTACAAGGCGTATTAAACGGCATTGTATCTACCAAAATAGCACCTTTTTTTTCTAGCCCATTTGCAAGCTTATTCCATAATATTTTTCTATCATTCTGATTAAAATATCCTATACAGCCACATATAATAGCGGCAGAAAATGATTTTGGTAGAATGGTATTTTGAAATGTATCAGCAATCACAGTTACTTGGTGTTGTATTTCAGGTAACATCATAATTCTTGTCATTAGGCCAATACGCATAGATGCAGACGGTTCAATTGCAAAAAATATGTATGTCTGGAAACATTTGCGCAATTATACTTAATTCTTGGCCAGTGCCGGAACCTATATTTAACCAGTTGCCTGTTTTTACTCCCATAAACTTCAAGGATTTTATAAATGTATCTTTACGAGTTTCCCAATGAGGTTCGCTTAAAATATCATACATTTCAGCAGACTGAGTATAATAATCTTCATAGTTATCCATTCTGTAATTACCTTATTCAATTTCCTACTAATTATACATATTGCTCAAAATTGTTTGATGAAATATTTAGTTTAAGGCGTTTTTTTATTAATTTAATGGAAATTAGTACTGCGATAAAAGTATAAATAGATGATATTGCAAAAACAAAATGATAAGACCAGTTTTCCGCTGTCCAAGTGCCTAATAGAGTAGCAATGATTGCTGTAAAAGCATTTGTACATTGGAAAATAGTGAAATCAATACCAGCTTGTTTCAATGAAGATAAGCTCATTAAACCAGTGTAAAAAGAAACTAGTCCTGCAGAAAAAAGAATATATTTGAACCCTATAAGTAAAAAAAGTATTTCATGTGGGATATATTTTATTCCTATAGCCATGGATATGAAAGTAAAAATTAAACCTTGTAAACCATAGGTAATGAAAATTGATTTCCATATGCCAAATACTTTTATTAATATACCACCTAAAAGTGTTCCAAATAGGCTTGCACAAAAATTGAAGCTTCCTATTAATAGTGCAATATTATTTAATGTAATATTTATATCTATTAATAGAGGTCCGGTAATCATATCTGTGATTCTGTTACCTCCTTCTAATAAAACTACTAATAAAATACCAATTCTTACCTCTTTTCGATTAAATGCATATGATAATTTGGGTATATGGTAAGTTTCAGATGTGGTTAGTCTATCTGATTCTTTAAAGTAGAGTGTTGGAATTGTAAGTAATATGATGGTTAGAGCTGATATAGCAAATGCAGTATTTAAGCTAAAATAACTGGAAATTAATAAAAAACCACTAGTGCCTAATAATGCTCCTATTTCTCCTCCGCCAACTTGGGCAATATTTCCCCACCCTCTATTACTTGCCTTAATCTGTTCTACCGCCATGCCATCACATGCAATGTCAATAGTCGATGTTAAGAATGCACATAGGATAAATATTCCAAAAATCCAAAGATTATTCAGTTTGCTTATATTATCGTTAGGGTTTATTAGAATAAGTAAAAAAACTAAAAGAGCAACCAATGATTGACCAATAAGAATCAAGTTACGTGAACGGCGAAATTTTTTTCCAAAAGGTAATCTCAGGCGTTCAATAAATGGAGACCATAAAAATTTAAGTGTCCAAGGAAGCATAAAAAGTGAAGTCAATCCAATTAAAGAGAGAGAAAATCCTTCACTTCTTAGTAAGGTTGGTACAGATTGCATGATAATCATTGATATAAGGGTTTGGGTGATATAAACCCCACCTATAGCCATAATGATCCTTCTGTTGGCTGATAACTCATAACAGATTGATTTATAGCAGCAATGATCCTTTTGTTTTTTGTCATTGGTTTGCACTCTATTAACCCACCTTAATATTCATGTTTTCTGTTACTCAGCACACTTTCATAAGTATATATAATTTTCATGCTCAAAATGTGATCAACCTCAAATAATAATAACAATGCAAATGATATTAATTCGCATTAACATTTCGGCGTGAAGTGCCATTGCACATTTTGGGGTTTATATGGAAAATAAAGGAACTTTATTTAAATCTATATCTTTTGTAGCGGCTACAATGGTAACAGTAAGCTCTGTAGCTGCCACAGAACAGCATGATAATACAATAACTGTTACTGCAACTAAGCGCATTCAAAGTAGTTTTGATGTAATTGGTAATGTGAATGTTCAAACTGATGAACAGTTAAAAAAATCTTTAGTTAATCAAACTGATGATTTGAGCGCAGTTTTTCCTGAGTTGTTATCTGCAAACCGAAGTTCGCGTATTTATAACAATATGACTCTTCGGGGCCAATCTTCGGCCGATTTCTTTTCTCCAAGTTTGGGACTGTTTGTTGATGGTGCTCCCCAGCTTTCTCAATCGTATGCTCAATCTCTTCAAGGGGTTGAGCAAGTTGAGCTACTTAAAGGCCCACAAGGAGTTATTTATGGGCGTGGCACATTGGGAGGGATTATCAGTGTTATTACCAAAAAACCCAGTAGTCACGCTGAAGCATGGTTAGGGGGGCAATATTTTGGTCAAGGGGAAAGAATCAATACAGGAGGAAGCACTGGCTACATGGAAAACGGCTGGGCTTTTCAGGGGAATGTTAGTCTCGATAGAAATAATGGTTCTTTGAACAATCCAGCATGGGATAAAAAAAATGTTGATAGCAGAGATATAAAAGCTGGATGGTTGTCTGCTAATTATATTTCCCCTGATACATTATTTGAGTCTAATTTAAAAGTAGGTGGAGAAAATTACCATTCTCATGAGGAATATTTTGTTCCTTTTTCACCTCTTTCACGTTCAAAAATTGATACTGAATGGTTATATGAAACACCTAATCTTAAACGTAAATTAAAAAATATTTCCTGGAATACAGGTTATGATTTTAATGATGAATGGAAGTTTAAAACGATACTTTCTTATCAAAATATGGATATAGATAGATTGTTTTATGGACGGAACGTTACAAGATAATTCTCAGGATATTTTGTATTCAGAAGCAAGAGCTAATTATGAGGGGGGGGGATCTAAGTGGAATTATAGGGGTATCATTTCAAAAGATGGGTTATAGACATGATAATTTATCTGTAGGGAAAGTCGGAATGGGAGGAAAAAAATCTGATAATGATATTTATAATTACTCTGGATATTTTGATGGTGCATACAGGATAAATGACAATTGGGAGTTAGGTGCAGGGGCTCGTTTTTCTCACGAAAAAGCAAAAACTCGAATGATTATTTTAGAAAAAGGAAAAGGTGAGTCTAATTATAATAATAATGCAGTTTTTAATGCCTTTATTCCACGAGCAAGTATCGCCTGGCTTCCAAATGAGCAGAATCGTATATGGTTTGGAGTTGGCCGCGGTTTTAAACCTGGTGGTTTTAACAAAGAAGGGGTTGATAAACTAGCTCTGACTTCTTATAAATCGGAAATTGCCACGGAAATGGAATTAGGTTGGAAATGGCACAGTGTTAATGATAACCATATGGCCGAAATTACTTTATATCAAATAGATAGTAAAGATGTTCAAGGATATGTAGGTGTTATTGGTTATCAGGCATTATCTAATATGGGAGATTCAAGAAGTCGAGGGATAGAATATCTTTGGAAATCAAAGCTTACCCCTAATCATAGTATTTCACTGGGTGGCATGTTCAATCAATCAGAGTTTACCAGTGGAGAACATAAAAATAAAAGACCTGCTTATACTCCTAGTTATAGTTCATTAATTTCATGGGAGGGCTTATATGGCAAGGAGCAAAAGTGGTCTTCTCGGATTGCAGTCAGATTTAATGGACCATTTTACTTTAATGAGCAAAATAATTTAGAACAAGGGCATTATACTGTTGTTGATGCATCAATATCATGGCACCCTACAAAGCAATATGAACTTAGTATCTATGCGAAAAATATTGGTGATGCTTTATATCGAACGTATGCATTTGGTAATAAAGCACAGCTAGGTAATCCGAGAGAGATCGGGGTTCAGGGAAGTATTAACTTTTAGGGTATAGTAAAATCCGCCTGTGCCAAAAAGCGGGTTTTTATTGTCAGCCTTAAACCACCACCTAAGCAGGTGATGATTGACCCTGTGAGGCTATAGCCTGAAGGAAACCCATGTTAAAAAACTACCTCTTACTCACCACAAGTAAAGAGGAAATAACATGGGTTTATACAGAAGTTCATCACATGTGTATTGACGTTGCAAATATCATCTAGTTTGGACTCCTAAATATCGTTATAATATATTGAAAGATAAAGTAGGAAAAGAGCTTTATAGAATAATTTATATTCTCTGCATTATGAAAGACTGTGAAGTATTGGTGCTAAATGTTCAGCCAGACCATGCTTATTTAGTTGTAATGATCCCACCTAAACTATCAATATCAACACTAATGGGAGTCCTGAAAGGACGTAGTACGATAAGGTTATATAATCGATTTCCACATATACGTAAGAAACTTTGGGGTAATCATTTTTGGGCTAGGGGATATTTTGCTGATACGGTGGGGGTTAATGAAGTCATCATTAGGCGTTATGTAAGGCATCAGGATAAAGTTGATCAAGAGCTCGACCAACAAATGGAATTGTTGGGGGATTAATAAAGAATATAGCCCCCTTATAGGGGGCCCAATTTAAAACCACCTCTTTTAGAGGCGGTATTTTACACCCGCCGTTTTCTTTTTTTTCGGAAAAACTAATTTCCTATTGAGAGCGCTTGCTTTTCTGCGCACAGTGTGCCTGTGACTTTATTTTGTTAACTCAGGACAGAAAATGCGTATGAAAACTCTCCCGATATGTCTTGCCCTGACCTCACTGTTGTTGGGGGGCTGTGCAGACAAGCCAGCCCAGCCTACGGAAGCGGCGGCAGACATCGCGATTCCGCTCAACGTCGGTTATGCTCAGCCGCTGCTCCCAGATATTTATCCGTCAGCCCCGGAAGTGGTGCGTTATGACCGTTACCGGCTGGTTGATATTTCGCCTTCACAGGCACAGCGTTACCCGCTGGAACAAATTGTTCATCTGCGTATTCCTGCTTCCGTCTCCCCGACAGTCGGGGATGCGCTACATTATGCCCTGCGTGATTCCGGATATCGTCTGTGCACGTCCGATGGACAGGCGAACCACCTTTATCGTCTGCCGTTACCCGCTGTTCATTATCAGATGGGATCGATCCGCCTGAATGTGGCGTTACAGATCCTTGTCGGTCCGGCCTGGCAGTTGTGGGTGGATGATGTGCAACGGGAAGTGTGTTACCGACTTCGTCCGGAATACACGCCATCTGCGCCGGATGCAGGAATGAGCGGCGCTTCATCCGTCTCTGTGGTCACCCCCACTTTCTGCGGGCAGTACGCCATTACCGGTGCCACCGGTGCTTAACACTTCCACTGGTCATACCGATGTGAATAAGGTTCATCGCGGAGGGTGGGCTGAAATGACTCATTCTGAAGAATTGTCCGTAACCCCATTACATAAAAAAAATTTACCGAGGGGTGATTGTGACGGGCGTGGTCGCCTGTGCTCTGGTGGCCGGTATCCCGCTGTTTATCCACAGTAATGTTATCAGTTCACACTCAGAGGCTCTGTCACAACTCGGACAACGATTACAGGCGATTGAGATGAAAGATGGGCTGACTCTGTCACGGATGACCGGATGAATGCGCAACTGGACGTGCTCCGTCAGGGGCTGACGACGCTAAAACAGGATGTGGCATCACAGCGCGACACCCTCAGAACGGTGACAGCACAGCTGGCGGTGGCCGGCAAACCGGATGAACAGATCGCCGTACTGTCTGACGGGGCTGGAAAAACGGCTGGCACAACTGGAAACCCGCCAGGCACAGTGGGCACTGGCGTTACATCAGTTGCAGGAACAGCGTCAGCCGGAACAAAAAACGGTCAATCCCCCGGTTGTCAGGGCAAAAACCCGCCACGCCGGAAACTTCCCGTCTCGGGGCTTCTGTCCGTCCATCCCGGACCGTGCCGTTTCAGTTAACCGCGATTGAACAGCGGGGCGGTCGTCTTCTTGCCGCACTGGCTCCTGCGGATATTCGTCAGCTGGGGCAGGTTACAGTTACTGCCGGTAGGCGGACGTTATCAGGGCTGGGAAATGACCGACATTCAGACTGATCGTGTGACATTACGTTATCAGGGGCGCACAGTGACGTTGCGCCTGCCATAAAAGGAATGCCGTGATGAAAAACATAAGATGCGTGGTTTTACTGGGTGGGTGTCTGATGTCCGCACCGCTGACAGCTGCACAGTCTGTTTCCGGGGCAACCCGACCGGTTCAGATTGAGGCGGGGAAATCGGCTGAGAGTCAGACACAGTCATTGCAGTATGAGGCGCAGGAATGGGGACTGAGTGCGGAGGAGTATGCCCGTTTTGAGGCGCTGATGAAAGGGCGGCGCGGTATTCAGTCTCCCGGACTGGATCCCCTGACGACATTGGGTATTGAGGCCCGGTCAGACGAAGAGCGCCGCCGGCTGGCTGAAAAGTGGGTACAGCAGGAATTTGCCAGGGCAGAAAAAGAGCTGGCGTTTCAGCGGGAAGTAGATGCTGCCTGGAAGCGGCCTCTATGGTCAGGTATTACCGGTCAGTCTGGGAACATTCGGCAGGATGGAACAGGGAACAGCGCAGCGCCGGCAGGCACTGTTTGTGCAGGCGGAAAATTGTAGCGCGTGTGATGCCCGTCTGGCTACTCTGCTGGCCGGCAAACAGCCGTTTGATATTTATGTGCTGGGGACAAAGGGGGATGATAACCGCCTGAGGGCTTGGGCCAGACAAAAAAATATCCCGGCAGAGCGCGTCAGAAAGCGGGAAATTACGTTAAATCATGATGGCGGTCTCTCGCTTCAGTACGGACTGACCACCACACCGGTGGTGATGCAACAGTTACCGGATGGGCGGTGGCGTCCGCTCACACCTTAATCCGGAGGCGTGATGCGTAAAAATTCCCTGCTCACTCTTGTCCTGCTGCTGTTTTCCGTGCCGTTACCGGCTCGGGAGGTGCCGCCGGGCTACCGTGAGGTGGCCCGGCAGGAGAATGTACCAGCAGAAGCCCTGTATTCCCTGGCACTGACGGAGTCATCCTGGACATTACCGGCACATCACCCGCAGGCCGGTGAAATCCATCCCTGGCCGTGGACGCTGAATGTGGCTGGTAAAGGATACCGTTATCCGACACGGCAGGGCCGCCTGGCAGGCTTTACAGTCGTTTTTACAGACGACATCCCCCAGACGTATTGATGTGGGGATTGCACAGGTGAACTGGGGCTGGAACGGGCATCACTTCCGTTCCGCCTGGGAGGCCTTTGATCCTTATACCAATTTGCATGTGGCCGCCCGCATCCTGCGCCGCTGTTATGAGGCGTCACCGGGTAGTTGGATCCGTGCCGCCGGCTGTTATCACCATCCGGCGGGCGGTCAGCCCGCAGTACGCTATAAAAATAGTGTCCGGCGTCAGCTGGCGACACTGACGGGCGGTACACAACCCGTTCCCGCTCATTTACCGGCAGTCAGTACAGATCGGGCTGTATCGTTTGTGTGGATAGAACCGGAGAACAAAACCGATGCGAAATAATCCTGAAGAAAAGACAACGCGAGCCTTTTATCCCCTGCCCGTCTTGGGGATGCTGCTGTTTTGCGCAGCCGGCGGCAGTCAGGCGGCATTAACGGTGGTGGCGGATTATGGCGGGCAACCGGCAGCACCTTTTTATGACGCGATAAATAATGCCCCGAATGAATGGACAGCAAAGCCGGCGTCCCGCCCTCTGCCGTCCGTGATGGCCCCGTCAATGGTGTTGCCGGTTGAGACACCGGAAATGACGCCGGGGGAGGTGGATGACCGCGTCCTGCATTTACCGGGGATTGGGGCACTGTATCTGGTGGGGGATGATCCGTTATCCCGGGCATGGCTCACACAGCACGCAGCCCAGCTGAATGCAATGAATGCGGCCGGGATGGTGGTGAATGTGAAATCGGAAACCGGGTTACAGGCGCTTCAGGCGCTGGCTCAGGGAGGACTGCTCTCCCCAGCTTCTGGCACCGATTTAGCTCACCGTCTTCAGTTATCACATTACCCAGTTCTGATCACGGAAACCGGGTTGACCCAGCAGGTGAAGTAATGTTACCGCCGATATGGCCTTCAGATGGGGTTGACTCCCCGGCATTCTGGTTGGCCGTGCTGATGTGGTGCGTGTTCTTTGTTGTGATGAGACTCCTGGGGAAAAAAAACCGTCCTGCCCGCCGTCATCGTCACTGTCACGGGAAAGAATCGCGTGTACCGGAAAAAGAAAATCCGTCAGATCCTCCCTGGGGTTGAGTGCAGTGAGCACATTGTTTTCCGGACGTGTCGGTGAATTTTCAAACAGTGTTTCCAGTGGAAACACTGGATGATTTTTGAACACTGTTTCCACTGGAAACACCGGTGAATTTTTAAACACTGTTTTCCGGGGTAACACCAAAAAAGAGTTTGAGAGAATGAGTGATCGTTATGTGATAGAGGCCTGGCTGCGACCGGCCGTGGAATTGAACAGTGCTCTGGTGTCCGGCGGGGCGGCGTTTGTGTGTGCGGTAGCGCCCTGGGCAGTGGCATTGTCTCCGTCCGTGAGTTATGTCACCGCCGGTGCGTTTGCCGGTTTTTCCGCATTGCGGGCACATCAGGGATTCCGGGTATTACGTTACCGCCGGAATCTCCGGCGTCTGCCCCGCTATCAGGTGACGTCGGCACAGGTGCCGGTCAGCCGGCAGCGTCTGTTTCTGGGAAAAGGGTTTCAGTGGCAGCAAAAACACACGCAACGCCTGCTGGAAACCCAGCGTCCGGAAGTGGAGCGGTATGTTCAGCCGCCGGCACATTACCGGCTGGCCCGGCAGTTTGAACTCCGTTTTGAATCCCGTTTTCCGGCGGTTTGCCGGCTTTTGCAAAAAGACAGTTGGCTGAATCCGGTCCGCCCGCTGACGCCGGTGGGGGGGAATCCGGTGTTACACGGTGTGGAGCCGGATGAGGTGAATGTGACCATGGATTTGCGTGAACGGGTTGGTCATATGCTGGTACTGGGGACCACCCGTGTCGGCAAAACCCGTCTGGCGGAAGTGCTGATCACTCAGGATATCCGCCGGGGGAATATCACGATTGTTTTTGATCCGAAAGGGGATGCGGATTTATTGCGCCGGATGTGGGCGGAAGCGCATCGTGCGGGGCGCAGTGAGGAGTTTTATGTTTTTCACTTGGGCTGGCCTGATATCAGTGCCCGTTATAACGCCATCGGGCGTTTTGGCCGAGTATCGGAAGTCGCGGGGCGGGTTGCCGGCCAGTTATCCGGGGAAGGGAACAGCGCGGCGTTCCGGGAGTTTGCCTGGCGGTTTGTTAATATCATTGCCCGGGCACTGGTTGCTCTGGGGGAGCGTCCGGATTATGCCAAAATTTTACGTTATGTCACCAATATCGGGGAACTCTATCAGACATATTCGATGCAGGTGATTAAAGCACAAACTACCTGATTTGTTTGCCCAAATCGAGAATGCGCAGAACGCGCTGACGGTCGAGGATGTGCCCCGTCATCTGCAAAGTGATCCGAAAGCTGTGGCTATCTGGGCAACGGAGCTGGCGTTAAGTAGTGAGAAAGGGAAAAAAAATCTATGATCCGATTTTGGACGGGCTGCGCAGTGCGATCCCGTTATGACCGGACCTATTTTGATAAAATAGTGGCTTCTCTGCTGCCGTTACTGGAAAAACTGACTACCGGAAAAACTGCCGCCCTGTTGTCGCCGGATTACACCAATATGCAGGATCCCCGTCCGATTTTTGACTGGCAGCAGGTGATTCGGAAAAAAGGGATTGTATATGTCGGGCTGGATGCGTTATCGGATGCGGAAGTGGCGGCAGCGGTGGGGAATTCCATGTTTGCGGATTTGGTCTCGGTAGCCGGGCATATTTATAAATTCGGGACTCAGGATGGACTGCCGGAGGATGAGCACGCCGGAAAATTACCGATCAGCCTGCATTGCGATGAATTTAATGAACTGATGGGGGATGAATTTATTCCGTTACTGAACAAGAGCGGCGGCGCGGGGATTGAAGTGACGGCCTACACACAGACCTGGTCTGATATTGAAGCCCCGGCTGGGGAATGCGGCGAAATCGGCGCAGGTCACCGGTAACTTTAATACGCTGGTGATGTTGCGTGTCCGTGAACTGATGACCGCGAAATTACTGACGGAACAGTTACCGGAAGTGGATATTTACACCAAAACCCTGGTATCCGGGATCACCGATATTTCCAATCCGAGGCAGGGGAGTGATTTTACCTCCAATACCCAGGACAGGGTCAGTATGGTGGCTAAACCGCTGCTGTTACCGGCAGATATTATTCAGTTACCGAAAGGACAGGCGTTTGCGCTGCTGGAAGGCGGGAAGTTATGGAAAATCAGGATGCCCCTGCCGGCGGCAGAGGCTGATGCCCTGATGCCACCGGATTTACAAAAAATCGCACAGTATATGGAGAAAAATTACCGTACCGGCGAAACTTGGTGGACTGCGTCATCATTTTCGGATGCGCGGCATGACAGCGGCGGTATGAATGTGGCTGAGATGGCACCGGATACCGAAGGGGGCAACGATGGCAACTGCTGAGGTACGTCAGGAAACCCCGCGTCACCCGGCAAAAGACCCCGGTTTGCCGGCTAAATTGTTGTGGCACTGGCCGTGGGCCATCATCGGGGTATTACTGGCCTCCTGGGTATGCAGTCTGTTGATTGAGTGGGTCGGGATTGCGTTTTTCTGGGCGGACGAAGGGGGCGGAGCACAGCCGGCAGGTGATGTTAACCGAGAGCGGGTATCTGTCAGAAGGGTTTACCCGTAGTCTGCTGATGTCCAGTCCGGCGCAGTGGCTGGCTCATACCGTTGAACAGGCATACCGGTGGCTGTTTGTGGAGTCCGGGCTGATGGAGAGCTGGCAGAACGTGTATCCTGTCAGCGGGAATGCAGTTGCCCGTGAACTGGATGACTGGCGGATTTGGTTTGTGTCCGAGCTGAGAGACTATCTGCTGGCGACGGTTTATGTGACGCTGACCTTTTTTATCCGGGTGACTATTCTGGTGCTGTCGATGCCCCTGTTTGTTATGGTGCTGTTGGTGGGCATGGTGGAAGGCTTTAACCGGCGTGATTTGCGGCGTTATGGTGCCGGGTATGAATCCAGTTTTGTGTATCACCACGCCAAGCGTTTTGTTAAGCCGGCCTTTTTTGTTCCGTGCATGATTTATCTGTCCTGGCCGTCTGCCATTTACCCTAATCTGGTGTTGTTACCGGCGGCTCTGTTGTTCGGGCTTGCGGTGGCAGTGGCTACCGCGTCATTTAAAAAATATTTATAGGCGCTGGGCAGAGACACACAACACTTGTTTTTTGTGTGTCTCTGTCAGCAGACAAGCGGCTAGGCCGCGCGTCAGTGGTGTGATGGGGTTATCCTGCGCTGATTGATGGATTGATGAGTGTGAGCAGTAAATAAAGTGGCGGGTTGTCTGTCGTGATGAGTTGCCAGCCACATTGTGTCAGCAGTTCAGCTAGTGCGGCGATATCACCTCCGATTTTTACAGGTAGGTGTGCGGTCTGATGACCGTCAGTATCAAAAGCCTGCTCCAGTGCATTTTTGGATAAACAGATGGTGTTGCTGAGCGTATCCGGGCTCACCGCATGTCGTCTGTGCCACGATTTATCACTCAATAACTGATAGGCAAAGCCTGCCTCCTTGGCCGATTCAAGCGCATAAGTGAGCCGGAACAGATCGCTCTGCTCGTGTAATGCGCCTGTACAGGAGCGGTACAGATAATCCAGTTTTTGTGGCAGTTTGGCCCGGCTCCCCAGTGTACGTCCCTGTTGAAGCAGCCAGTCAATATCCGGCGTAACGTCACGGTCAAAACGGCGTTGCTTTTTGGCGGTTGCCAGCCAGCGTATTAAAAACAGGTTTTTCTGCATGTCGGACTGCACCAGCCCCTCCCTGCGGGCCAGATGCAGGGCAACCAGTGCACACCAGGCAAAATGCCCAGTTTTTCGGGTGATGGTCTGACTCATAGGCTCACTTTTATTTATTCATTTCAGCTATTTTCGCAAAAAGCAAGCAATATAAAATTAAAAAATTTGGAAAAACTAATTGTTTGCTGTTTTTTCTGTCCGCCTTTTTTACCCTGACTCCACGTTAACCGTCTTTAAGGAGTCGTTATGCGATTATTTTCTCCGCTTATTTCCCTGTTTGCGTTGGTTGTCAGTGCATTTGGGGTATTGCCTGCTCAGGCCGCTGAAAAAGATGAACTGGCGCTGACGTTAAAGCAGCTCGATCACATCCAGGCCAGCCTGGAGCGCGCCCGTATTCAGGCAAATCAGGACAATCACGCCCGTTTTTATTTTGATTATTCCCGCGCCTCCAGAGAGGTGGAGATTATCCGGCAGGGGATTGTCCGCTATCTGGAGCCTTCCCGGGCCCAGCCCACGGTGCCGGTTAATGTGGCGGAGCCGCTGCGCGGGGATTACCGCCGGGAGCAGCGATGAATCCGTCACAGCAGGCGGCATTTGAGGCTGCTGCCGGCTCGGGGATGTCTCCGGCTGTTCTGAATCTGTTGTGTATCGGGGCATTACTGGCGGTGCTGTTTTTATGGGCAGCCTGGGGACTGGTTGATGTTTACCGGGGCTGGGCAAATGAAAATGTTCGTACTGCAAGGGTGGGGCAGTTTGCTGTCCGGGCAGTGATATTACTGGTGGTCTGCATCTGGATGTTTGCCAGTTGAGTGTGCTGTTTAATTTATTTTACAGAATGAAAGGTCATTTTATGGATATGAAATCATTTTGGGGACGTGGTGTCCGTCGTATTGGTGCGTCAGTGGTGACGTTATTCACTTTATTCAGTCTGATGCCGGCGTATGCCGCACTGCCTTCGGTGGAACCCCCTTCTTCCGGTGGCGGCGGCGGACTGATGGACACCATTAAAGGCTATCTTAATGACGGCATTGTGATTGGCGGGCTGGTTGTGGCTGCGACGGCTTTTATCGTGGTGGCCATTGCCGCGGTCACCACGTTCAATGAAGTGCGCGACCAAAAGGCTGGCTGGGGTAAATTCGGTACAATTATTGTAGTCGGTGTCGTCCTGATTGTGGCGGTCGTCTGGCTGGCCGGAAAATCCGCCACTATTATTTTTTAAGCGGAGGCAACGATGCAGACCATCGATTTTATGCCGGATCGCTTAAATGCAGAGCCCACCGTCTTTCGCGGATTTACCACCCATGAAATGTTTGCCGCCGCCGGTGTCGGTTGTGTGGGCGGGAGCGTTATCAGTATCCCGCTGTTACCGCTGGCCGGGTGGGTGATCCTGCCGACCGGCGCGTTGATAATGCCGCTGTTGGTGGTGTTTTTTGGCGGCACTTTTCTGACCCGTATCAAACGCGGAAAACCGGAAAATTATCTCTACCGCCGATTGTCCTGGAAACTGCAAACCGGGTTTGCCCGCACATTGCCGCTGACCGGACGGCTGACTGAAAAATCCCTCATCACCGTATCTCAGGGCTGGTTTTTACGCCGGACGCAGGCGCTGTCACTGTGCCGGTATATCGCCGGAGGCCGCCATGAGTAAATTTCGTCATGCCCTGCAAAATCGGGACCAGCACATTCTGACACTGCGGATGATCTGCGGGGTGCTGGTGCTCTGCCTGTTTGTGGCCTTTGCCGGCTGGATGCGGGCGCCGGCTAAACTGACGATCCATAATCCGCCGGATTTGCGCTCCGGCAGTACCCGGGCATGGTGGGAAGTGCCGCTGCCGACGGTGTACGCTTTCAGCTTTTATATTTTTCAGCAACTGAATGCCTGGCCGAAAGACGGCGAGGTGGATTATCCGCGAAAGATTGCACAGCTCAGTGCCTATCTGACGCCGTCCTGCCGGGCGTATTTTGAGAAAGAGGCCGCTTACCGTACTACGCTCGGGGAGCTGAAAGGGCGTTCCCGGGTGGTGTATGAGATCCCGGGACGCGGGTTCAGTGAGGATAAAGTCCGGGTGATTGACCGGGATAACTGGATCGTGCGCCTGGATTTGGTAGCGGATGAATATTTTAGCGCGGAGCCGGTCAAGCGAGCGACGGTACGTTATCCGGTGAAAGTGGTGCGCTGGGAGGGCGATCCGGAAAGTAATCCGTTTGGTCTGGCCCTGGACTGCTATGACGGGCTGCCTCAGCGTCTGGAAGCGGCGGAGCAGAATAAGGAGGTCAGTCAATGAGCATAAAACGTCATCTGACGGCCTGTGCTCTGGGGATTTCGGCGGTGTTTTCTGTGGCCGCTCTGCCGCTGCCGGTGCAGGCGGTAGAGCTGGTCCGCTGGGAGCGTATTCCGTTACCGGTTTCTCTGCATGTGGGGGAAGAGCGCATTGTGTTTGTGGAAAAAAATGTGCGTGTCGGTTTTCCACCGTCTCTGAATGAGAAACTGCGGATCCAGAGTACCGGAGGGGCGGTGTACCTGCGGGCGGAAAGCGCCTTCCCGCAGACCCGCCTTCAGTTACAGGATGTGGAAAGCGGGGAAATCCTGTTGCTGGATGTGACGGCCACTGCCGGTAAAGGGAAGCTGGAGCCGGTGCGGGTGGTGTACAGCGGTGAAGTCAGTACGCAGCGTGACAGTCAGAGCGTCAGACGCAGCGGGCAGGCTGCGGGGGCAGCAGCCGATGCCGTACCGGAAAGCGTGGACCGCAAAGCGAAAACCCGTTATCCGGCGCCGTTACCGGTCTTACTGACCCGTTATGCCGCCCAGAGTCTGTATGCACCGTTAAGAACAGTGGAGCCGGTGTCCGGCGTACAACCTTTGCCACTGACCTTACCAAAAACACTGACAGCACTCTACCCGTCTGAACCACTGATCGCGCGGCCGCTGGCCGGCTGGCAGGCGGCGGAGTACCGGGTGGTGGCGGTGAAACTGACCAATCAGTCCGCTCAGAAAGTCGTGCTGGATCCCCGTCAGTTGCAGGGGCAGTTTGTCAGCGCCACGTTCCAGCATCAGTGGCTGGACGCGAAGGGCACACCGGAGGATACCACCACAGTGTATCTGGTGATGAAAGGCAAACCGGATAAGGCGTTTCCTGCGGAGCCGCCTGTCCGGAGGACGGGAGGGAAAGCCCGATGAAAGTGAAATCCAATACGCTGGTCAAAATTCTGGTGCCGTCCGCACTGGCGTTGGCGGTGCTGATTGGTATCAAAAGCTGCCAGCCCGACACGCCGGTCACCGGCAGCGGACAGGACAACCTGTCTCAGTCAATCAATGACCTTGACCCAGGGGAGCTGAAGTCACTCGGGATTGAGGGGGATACCCCGGCCGATACACTGAGGACGCTGATTGGCACTATGAAAACGGTACGTGACCGTCAGGCGGAATTGATCGCCCAGAATGAGAAATTGCTGGAAGAGAATGCGCAGCTGCGTAACCGGCAGCAGAATGTGTCGGGGCAGATCCAGTCTGCGGTGGCTTCCGTCCGTCAGGAAGCGGAGAGTCAGCAGCGTGCCCTGCAACAGGAGCAGCAGACACTGATGCGGCGTCTGGATAGCCTGGGGGAAACGCTGACAGCATCAGGTGGTCAGCCGGCTCAGGGCAGCGGACAAGGCGATATTCCGCTGGGACTGGGGCTGGATACCGGGGGCAGCGGACTGACGGTGAAAGACGGGTTGCTGTGGGCTGAGCCGCAGGATGCACAACCGGCTGAACCGGGGCGGATGGTGAACGGACAACCGGCTAAACCGGCGTTTCCGACCTCTTTTCTGGAGGATAACGCCATTACCCGTCAGAAAGCGGAACTGGACCGGGTGGCCAAAAATCAGCGCACGCTCTCCGGTACAGTGGACGGTGAGGCCCATACCGAACCGGCGTACACGATACCGGAGAATGCCACCCTGGTGGGCAGCCAGGCGATGACGGCGTTGCTGGGGCGGGTGCCCATTGACGGTAAAGTGACCGATCCGTATCCGTTCAAGGTGGTGGTGGGAAAAGACAACCTCACGGCGAACGGCATTGAGTTACCGGATGTGGAAGGGGCGGTGATCAGCGGCTCGGCCACCGGTGACTGGACATTGTCCTGTGTGCGCGGGGATATCACCTCGATCACCTTTGTTTTTACGGACGGCACGATCCGCACGGTGCCGAAGCCGGCTGACCGGACGGACGGCGGCAGTCAGGCCAACAGCGGACAGAATGCCCGTAATAACGGCGGGTCGCTCGGCTGGATTTCAGATGAGAGCGGGATCCCGTGTATCAGCGGTGAACGTAAAACCAATGCCGGCACCTATCTGCCGACCCTGTTTGCCCTGACGGCAGCGGCCTCGGCCGGGGATGCGATGTCGCAGAGTCAGTATACCGCGCAGAACAACGGGTACGGTATCACCTCCTCGCTCTCCGGGGATGCGGGGAAAGCGGCGCTGGGCAGTGCCATCGGCGGCGGGTTTAAGGATGTGGCGGACTGGGTGAAATCCCGCTACGGGCAGACCTTTGATGCGGTGTATGTGCCGCCGGGGCAGAAAGTCGCGGTGCATATCAGCCGTCAGATCCCGGTGGATTATGAATCGCAGGGACGCCGGGTGAATTACGGTTTTTCACTGACAGAGGGTGAGGAAGGAGGTCTGGAGTGACGTATTTTGCAAAGCCGGGGGTGCTGGCTGTGACGCCGGTGACGTTTCCGCTGGTGTTTGTGTTCAGTGCCGGACAGGCCGGTTGTACTGGAAGTCATTTTTGCCTGACGGTGGCCGGTCATCAGGTGTTTGATGAGGAGCAACAGCAGCTGATTGCCGGCATGTCACCGGCGACGATACAGCTGGCGTGGCAGAGTACCGCCGGTGAGACGCCCGGGGCGGTTCTGTCTGTGGGCCGTCACCGGGTGGGGCTGAGTGACAACGACATTACCGTTTACCGGTTTGCCCCGCGGGATGAGGCGTGGCCGCAGGACAGTGACTGGGATCGCCTGCTGTACACCGTTTTTAAAGGGGAGGCGCCGGATAAAGCCGGCTGGCAATGTGTGCCTTTTTCACTATCTGAACTGAGCTGTCACGGTGAGTTTGCCCGGCTGACCTGCCGGGGGCGATCCTGAAGGGCGCGGGAGGCGTCATATCATGAGAATGATGAAATGTGTGATGAAAAGCAGAGTGCTGTGCGCACTGGTGTTGTTGCTGGCCGGCTGTGCCACCTCCAAAGAGGAGCTGCTGCCGGCGGGAAACAGCGACATGATGGCCATCTGGTCCGGCAGACAGGCTGATCCGAACGGTGCGGCGGACAGCCGGACGGTGACGGAGACCGCCCGCAGCGCCCTGCGACGCGCCCTGACGAATGATGAAGCCGCGCGCCTTCAGCAGGCGGACACCGCGTATACCCGGACACAAAGCAGTGAGATCCATCAGCAGTTTCCGCGTCTGCCGAACCCGGACATGGTGATGTATGTGTTCCCGCATCTCTCGGCCGGCAATCTGCCGGTGCCGGGATACAGTACGGTGTTTCCGTTTTACCATCAAGTGCAGTATGCCCTGCCGGGTGAGCGTGTGGAGGGCTTGTGATGGGATTTTCATTATTCCGCTCACGCCGGAAAGCGCAGGCGGTTTCTGCTGAAAAAACGGATGAAAACAAGGCTGACAAAACCGTACACCGCAGTACACCGGCAGAGAATGCCGGTTTAGGCCGTCAGCCGCTTTCCCGGCCGGGAAAAATGACCCGGGCGGATGAGCAGAAGATTTACCATGCGAATCCGTCCTTTATTGATTACCTGCCCTGGGTGGAATTTCTGGATGAGGAGCAATGCCTGCTGCTTGATGACGGGGTGTCGGTCGGGGCGGTGTATGCCGTTGAGCCGGCGCCGACGGAAGGGCGCTCTGCCGGCCGTCTGCTCGAAATCCGGGATGCGGTGGAGGATGCGCTTCAGGACAGTCTGGATGAGCATGATGATAACCCGTGGGTGGTGCAGTTTTTTTGTCAGGATGAGGACGACGTGAGCGTCACACTGGCCACATTGCGGGACTATATCCTGCCGGCGGCCCGGGGCACCGCGTTTACCGAAGCCTGGCTGACCGAAATGGCGCGTCATTTACGGGGGATTGCCCGTCCGGAAGGGCTGTTTAAGGACACGGAGGTGACCGGACAACCCTGGCGCGGACAGCAGCGCCGGACCCGGATGGTGGTTTACCGCCGGCTGGGGAACAGCTATACCGATCCGATGCCGCCGGTGGCGATGCTCAATCAGATGTGTGACCGGCTGGTCAGCAGTCTGGGCAGTGCCGGCGTGCAGTGTGTCCGCCAGGACGGGAGGCAGGGTGCATCAGTGGCTGCTGCGTCATTTCAATCCGGCCCCTGACTGGGTGGACCGGGAGACGCTGTACCGGGAAGGGGCGTACTGGCCGGCGGCGGAGGAAGCCCCGGGCACCCTGCCGGTGCTGAAGGATTTTGCGGAAACGCTGTGGTTTACCCCGCCCCCGGTCGGATGTGGAAAACGGCGTGTGGTGGTTTGATAACCTGGCGCACGGTGTGGTGAATATCGAAAAACTGCGTAAAGCCCCGGGGCCGGGGCCACCTGACCGGGGAGCAGAAGCGCGGTGACAAAAATATCAATGCGCTGGATGGACCTGTTTCCGGAAGGGACGATGCTGTCGATGACCATCGTCACACAGCCTCAGGATACGCTGGAGCAGGAATTTACCCGGCTGGGGGAAAAACTCGGTGGGGGAAAACACCGACTCGCAACGTACCCGCCGGGATGTGGAAACCGCCAGAGGTTTACTGGGGCACCGCCATAAGCTTTACCGGGCCTCCCTGTCATTGCTGCTGCGTGCCGGCTCGGTGGAGGAACTGAACAAAAAGCGCGTGGATCTGACGGCCACGCTGCTGAATGCCGGTCTGGAGCCGGTGAAGCCGGAATATGATGTGGCGCCGCTGAACGGGTATCTGCGTGCCCTGCCGATGTGTTTTGACCCGCAGACGGATAAAAAACACTGGTATACCCGGCTGACCTGGGTACAGCACCTGGCCGGATTACTGCCGGTGACCGGGCGCACCAGCGGCACCGGGCATCCCGGCTGGAGTTTCTTTAACCGGGGCGGCGGGGTGCTGACCTTTGATCCGCAGAATAAACAGGATCGTACCCAGAATGCGCATCTGCTGTTATTCGGTCCCACCGGGGCCGGTAAATCCGCCACCTTATGCGCACAGTTATCGCAGCTGATGGCGGGTCCCGCCGTCCGCGTCTGTTTATTGCGGAGGCCGGTAACTCCTTTGGTTTACTGGCGGACTATTACGCCAGTCTGGGGCTGAGTGTCAATAAGGTCAGTGTCAAGCCCGGCAGCGGGGTGCGTCTGCCGCTGTTTGCGGATGCGCATCAGCTGCTGATGATGGATGAACAGCGTCTGGCACTGAATGCGGATGAACTGCCAGAGACGGACAGTGAATCTGAGGATGATGACGGGCAGCGTGACATTCTGGGGGAAATGGAAATCTCCGCCCGCATGATGATCACCGGCGGGGATGTGCGGGAAGAAGCGGAGCTGAAGCGGGCTGACCGGGCGATGATCCGCCGGGCGCTGATGGCGGGGGCCCGGGCGTCTTATGCCGCCGACCGGCAGATGCTGCCGGCGGATTTGCAGGAGGCGCTGTATGCCCTCTCCCGGGGGGGAAGGTGAAGAGGAAGGGCGGGCATTAAATCCGCAGCGCCGGGCGAAAGCGGCCGAAATGGCGGAATCCCTGGGGATGTTTACCGAACTGGGCAGTTTTGAGCATGAGCTGTTTAATCTGCCGGGGGAGCTGTGGCCGGAGGCGGATGTGACCCTGATTGATTTGGGGCACCTGGCGCGGGAAGGGTATGAGGCCCAGATGGCGCTGACGATGGTGAGTCTTATCAACTCCATCAACAATATTGCCGAGCGGGATCAGTACCGGGCCCGGGACATTAATTTTGTGGTGGATGAGGCGCATATCGTGACGGTCAACCCGCTGTTATCCCCCTATGTGACCAAAGTGGTGAAAATGTGGCGGAAACTGGGGGCCTGGCTGTGGCTGGCGACCCAGAACCTCGATGACTATCCGGACTGTGCCGAGAAAATGCTCAATATGGCGGAGTGGTGGGTGTGTCTGACGATGCCGCAGAAAGAGGTGGAGGCAATCGCCCGCTTTAAGACGCTCAGTGAGGAGCAGAAACAGGTGCTGCTGTCCGCAGCCAAACTCTCCGGCTGTTACACGGAAGGGGTGGTGCTGGCGCGGAAAGTGGAGGCGCTGTTCCGGGTGGTACAGCCGAGCTTATATCTGGCGCTGGGGATGACGGAAAAAGAGGAGAAGCAGCAACGGCGGGTGCTGATGGAGCAATACGGATGCAGTGAGCTGGAAGCGGCGTTCAGGGTGGCAGATGAACTTGACCGGAAACGGGGGTTACCGCCCCGGGTGCCGGGATGATGAAACGGGTGGAGCAGGGAGTGGGTAAACCGTGTTGCAGCACGGCTTTACCCGGCCGCTTCATTGGGTATGTTAAAAAGAGGAAACATGACGTCATGAAAACGACGGGAGTTAAAGTAACGCTTTTGTCGCTGGTTGTCAGTTATTCCTGCGCTTTACAGGCCAAAAACGTGTCACTGGGGGACACGGCCGTGGCCACGGGGCAGCACAGTACGGCTGTCGGTGAGGGCAGTATGGCGCTGGGGAACAATATGACGGCGGAACAGGCGCAGGCGGCGATGAAAGCCCAGAATGCCCTGTTGCAGAACAGGGCGCAGGCGCATGAGCAGTACATGCAGACGCAGGCCCTGTTTGACAGTAAATCGCTGGCGAACAGCAATATTCTGGAGCGTCAGGAAGCGATGAAACCGTTGTTGCAGCAACAGGAGACCCTGGCGGGTCAGCGTACCGCGCAACAGCAGCAGGTGACACAGGCACAGCAGGTCGCTGACCGGATGGCACAGATTTATGAACGCAATCTGGGGGCGGTTTCACAGATTGTGGATGAGAATTTTGTGGCGTTGTGGCAGCAGGGGCAGGCTGACCGTCTGGCTCAGGAAGTGAAAAAACGGGTTGAGCAGGATACGTCGGTCAGTAATGACACGCAGTTTTATGTCAGTTATGTTAATGCCTATATTGAAGCGAAAACCAGAAGTGCTCTGGTTAATGAAACCATCAAAGAGAAAACCGGTTCTCAGATTACGACCAACTATCAGGGTGTGGCCCTGTCCCCGGTACTGAGTGCCGGCCACAGTGATAAAGCGATGCTGTGGTCGGATGCGGTCACGGACAGCGAGCAGAAGAAACAATTATCCCGTTTACACCTGAATACCGCGGCCCTGAAGGGCGTTGCCGGTTATCAGGAAGAGCTGGCCAAAATCGCCCTGATCACCTCTGCGGACGGGAAAAAGAATCTGTATCAGGCTTATCAGAAAAATGCCCGGCAGCAAATTGAGCAGGGGCTCACCGGGGTGACAGAGGCCGGGAAGCAGATCCTGTCAGAGCTGTATCTGGATAACATCGATGAAGGCACCTTTAATCAGATGGTCAGCGGTATTTTCACCCGCTATGAGAATCAGCTGAACTACCTGATCCAGCTGGATAAGGTCAACAGTTTATCGCCGGACAGCCCGGATTATGCCAAAGAGTTACAGCAACTGCTGGTACTGGAAAGCCGTCCCCGGGATAACACCGTCGGGCTGAATACCAACCCGGAGGCGCTGAAACAAAAAGTGGATCAGTACCTTCAGGACAATGCGCTCAGTCACACACAGGCCATGTCGTCACAGGCCACACAGCTGAAACAGCAGTTATCGGCGGAAAAAGCCGTCACCGATCAGGCACTGAAGCAGGCAGAAACGCAACTCTCCCGGCTGGAAAAGGATCTCTCCGCGCTGGATACAAAGTTGTCTGATTTGCGTCCGACGCAATCCGAGCTGGAAAACATCCGGGATCTGGAGAAGGTGAAAGCCGAACTGGCGCAGAAACAGGCGGAATATCAGGCGGCGGATAAAGCCCTGAATGAGGCGCAGAGTACGCTGAGTCAGGGTAAACAGGCTGTTGCGGTCGGGGATAAGAGTCTGGCGCTGGGCGAAAAATCCGTGGCACTGGGTGTGGATGCCCGGGCGCTGGCGAAAAACAGTGTGGCACTGGGGGACGGCAGCCTGGCTGACCGGGATAACAGCGTGTCCGTCGGCCGTGAAGGTCAGGAACGTTTTCTGACGCATGTGGCGGCCGGCATTGCAAAAACGGATGCGGTCAACAAAGGGCAACTGGATGAGGAGCGGGATGCGCGTATTGCCGGCGATAAGCAGACGCTGAAACAGGCCATGGACTACACCGATGTGAGCATTCAGTACAGTGAGGCGAAGATAAACAAGCGGATTACGGAAGAGCAGCAGGCCCGTATTGAGGGGGAGGAACAGACCCTGGCGGCCGCAAACCGCTATACCGATGAGACGTTCGGGCAGGTGACCCACACGGTGCTGGACAATGCCCGGCAGTATACCGACCAGCGTTTCAGTCAGCTGGACAATAAAATCAGTCAGGTGGAGAAACGGGCCAATGCGGGGATTGCCGGGGTGACCGCAATATCTTCCATTCCGTATGTGAACAGTGAGCGTTTTTCGTTCGGGATGGCGATGGGGCATTACCGTGATGCACAGGCGATAGCCACCGGGGTGCAGTATAAGCCGACGGCCAATACCAATGTGCGCCTGAATGCGTCATGGAATAACGGCGGCGATACCAGTATCGGCGCCGGGTTTGCGGTGGGCTGGTAACCGGTGAAAACCCGCCGATCACCGGCGGGTTTTGATGCGCTTTTCTTCTCTCACCGTTCGTTTGTGAGGACTGACCGAATGAAAAAACGATTTTTATCTCTTTCCGGATTGCTGATGCTGTCGCTGTCATGCCTGCCGTTGACCGCCGGGGCGGCAGTGGTGCTGTATACCACGCAGGATGACGCTCTGCCGCAGACGGACATCCCGTTTGAGGTGGTGTATCTGGATGCGCCTGAACGCCTGCTGGATGAGGCCCTGCTTCAGCCGGGGACGGAACTGAGTGAAGCGGATGCCCCGCACATCACCGCCCTGTTACAAAGTCCGGCCTGGCAGGCCAGAGAAACGGCATTACGGCAGGCTTATCAGGGCGTGGTTCAGGCCTGGCAGCTGGGGGTGTCATCTCTGCCGGCGGTCGTCGTTGATGCGCAGTGGGTGGTTTACGGCACCACCGATATTGCACAGGCGGTGACGCAGATACAGCAGTACCGGGAACAACAGGAAGGAGGAGGTCAACCATGACCCGACAATCACATCGCCGGCGTCTGGCGGGGGCTTTGTTACTCGGTTGTTCACTGGTGCCGGTGGCGGAAGCCAGTCTGAGTACCGCCACTCTGGTCGCTTCTGCGGCCTCACCGTCGTGTATCAGCTGGCGTATCAGCGGGATTTGCTACTGGCTGAAGTGTGGCTGGGGCGGCTGCCGTATCCGGACATCTGTCCGGGTGTCACATTTTATTCCGCAGGCGGTGGTCTCGGCCTACCATGCCCCGGGTGAAAACCCGTGGCGGGAAATGTCACTGGTCAGCGGGGCGGCCGGCGGGATTGAAAATGCCGTGACCGGCGTGCTGAGCGGGGTATCTGCCGGGGGCGGAAACAGTGAACAGAAGTTTGAGGCAAAACGTAAAACCGCCCTGCACTTTTTTTATGCGGATGCTATCGGTCATCCGGCAACCACCCTTATCGGCGGCAGTATTCCGGGGTATTCCTGTGACAGCGCAGCCACACCGCTGTTTCCTTATTACCTGAGCACGCTCGACAGTGTGCCGTGGCGGCTCGGTGTGCCGGAAATGGCGTATCCGGAAGCGATAATTCCCGGGAAACGGGAAATCGGGGGGCAGAGCCGGGGCAACATGTGGGGAAATCTCTATCCGCGCAGCGGTTTTGTCAACCAGCAGGACGGGGATAAAGCGGCGGCTGTGGTGGCGCAGCGCGTGGCAGATATTATGACCCGCACCGGGCAGGCGCATACCTATGTGCCCCTGAAAGGCAACCGCCGGGATGGCTATTGGCCGCCGGACGCGGTGACGGAGAATACCGGGACAAAAAACCATAAATGGCAGCGCCTGTCGCCGGGGCTGAAAAACAGCTGTGCGGTGTTTCCGGATGAGGGCGGAGCACAGGCACAGGACGGTAATTATGCCTGGGCATTGTGGCAGCCGTACAGCTGCTGCAAGCGCATGGGGCAAAAATTTCTGTACAGCACAACGTTTTAAGCAGGGATTTTAAGATGATGAAAGCAAAACGACACACGTTTTTTCCGCCGGCGCTGACACTGATGGTGTTATGCAGTGTACCGGCATTTTCTGTCCGGGCCGGGCTGGATTTTTCTGCCGGTGCGAATGATATCGGCTACGGCGCAAATGTTTCCGGCGCGGTCTCCGACAAACTGTACTACAACCTGGGCGGCGGCACGGTGTTATCCCAGCCGCCGGGGCGCAGTAATCTGCAACGTCTGGGGATGAGCATGGGCTGGAACAGTGATCTGATGTGCGGCAATTTTGATATCAAAACCACGGTGGGCAACCAGCTGAACGGGGTGACGGCCGGCTTTAAGAATCTGATGAGTGAGGTGATCCAGAATGCCACCGGGGCGGTGGCCAGTCTGCCGGCGATGGCTATCCAGCGGGCGAATCCCGGCCTGTATGAAATGCTGACCAACGGGGTGTTGCAGGCTAATGTGGCGTTTGATAAGGCGCAGCTGAACTGTCAGAACATGGCTAAACGGATGATGGACTTTTCAGAAAATAATCAGTGGACGCAGGCGGCGATCCTCGAAGAAGCAAAGAATATCATCAATAACAGTGACGGGGATGCGGTAAAAACTGACCAGCAAATTCAGCAAAGCAGTGGCGATAAAGGGGTTGTATGGATAGGCGGGAAACAGCGCGGTGGGGTTGGTCAGCCTGCGATTCAGCCGGCGCAGGATTTTGCACAGGCCGGCTTTAATATCATGAACGGTCTGCCGGCAACCAGTACGGCCCCGGTGCCGGCCGGCCAGTGTAACGGAGCCGCTTGCAGGCGCTTTGCCAACAGTGAGGAAGCCGCTCAGGTGGTCACACAGGTGCTGGGCAGCAAATCGGTCCGCACCTGCACCAATCCGGCGGATTGTCAGAGCGGCGGTGAGGCGGAGCAACCGGGCAGTTCCCAGCCAGGAACCGGGCTGGCACCGGTGCTGGAGACCACCACCCGGGAAAATTTGGAACAGCTGCATAAACTGGTGAACAGCCGGGGCGCGGTCGGGGCGGCAGAGTTGGCGAAACTGAAAACCGGCAGCCTGACGGTCTCCCGGGGGGTGATTGAAGCGCTGCGCCGGGATCCGGATAAAACGGTATTAACACAGCGTCTGGCCGGTGAGCTGGCGATGGCGGACACGATGGAGCTGGCGCTGACGATGCGCCGGATGCTGATCACCGGCCAGGGGGAGCCGAATGCCGGTAATTTTCCGAAAGCCCAGGAGATCGGTAACCAGTCGGTTGACCAGCTGGATCGCGAAATCGGGATGCTGCAAACGGAAATGGAAGTGCGTAAATCCATTGCCAATAACGCGATGCTGACGGTGATTGAGCGTGATCAGCAACGGACACAGGCGAACCCTGCCACCCAGACCCCAGATAATACGGATGTGCGTGTACAGGGACTGGAGCAAAACAGTGACACCGGAGGACGTTAAATGACGAAAGGAAAAACCGGGCGCCGGTTATGGCCGGTGCTGAAAGTAACCGGGCTGACCCTGCTCAGTATGGTGGTGTTGCTGGCGGTGGCTCAGCTGGGGCTGAGTTATTACGGTGAGGCGGACAGTCTGCGCCGGGCGTTTTACCGTGCCCGCTGGTTCTGGCTGGTCTGGCGGTGTGTGTTGTACGGAGCCGTGGCGGTTGGATTATGGAAACTGTATCACCACCCGAAAGTCAGTGAGACGGCCCGGCGCAGTCTGAAGCGCAGCGGGCTGGCGATGGCCGCCTTTGTGGCGGTGAGTGAATGGTCAGTCTGGGCGGGAGGTGACGGCTTATGATGACAAACAGTTATCTCGAGTATTTTCTCACGCTGCTGGCCTGGGTGGTGAATAACGGATTGTGGTCGGTACTGACCAGCACCGGGCTGTTTGCGCTGCCGCTGGTCTTTAAAGTGCTGGAGATCTGGCTGAAAGTGCGGGAAGAGGGGGAGGATGAGGGTAACAAAGGTTCACTGGCAATTGTGCGTATCGAGAACGCGCTTTACGGCGCCTTTGTGGTGATCCTGTTTTGTTGTGTGCCGTTGATGGAGGTGAGTGTCAGTACCCTGCAATTTGATACCAGCCGGACCAAAACCTGCGGCACCTGGACCCCGGTGAAGCCGGCGGAATCCGGTTACAGCGGCGTGGTGTCGTCACTGGATAATCAGACAGCCAAAATCCCGCTGTGGTGGATGCTGGTACATAAGCTGTCGAAAGGGGTGACTCAGGCGGCGGTGGCCAGCATTCCGTGCCGGCCGGATTTGCGTCAGGTGCGTTTTGAGGTGCAGCACAGCAACATTAAAAATCCGGCGCTGGCTGCCGCACTTCAGGATTTTACGGATGACTGTTACTCACGTGCCCTGTATGACTGGAAAGCGAAAGATCAGGGAAAAACACAGGATGAAAAAACGTTACAGGATATCACCTGGATAGGCTCGGCCACCTTTATGAAAGGGGAATATCATCAGATCCAGTCACGGACACCGCGGGCGGGCTTTCCCTGGGATGCCGACCGGGATGACGGGTATGCGAATGTCAACGGCAACGGTTACCCGACCTGTTATCAGTGGTGGAATGATGCGAATGCAGGGTTACTGAAACTTGTCAAAGAGCAGACCGATGAAGGGATGTGGCTGCGTGCCCGGGCGGCGATGAAGCTGATTAATAAAAACTCGAAAGAGTTTGAGGAGGCCATCGTCCGCCGGCTGGTGAGTCCGGCGAATCTGGATGTCTCCGGCGGCCGGGTATACCGGGGATACGGGGGTAATGCGGATATGACGGTGATGAATGAGCTGGCCAGAATGGGAGGGGTAGCCGGGACTTCGCTGGCGTCACTGGGGGCATTCCCTGCCTTTGATACGATGCGACAGTCCTTACCGATGGTGCAGGGGCTGATGTTAATGGCGGTGTATATCATGATCCCGATGGTGCTGATGTTTTCGGCGTATGAATTTAAGACGGCGATAACGGTGACGTTTGTGATATTTGCGCTGAACTTTCTGACATTCTGGTGGGAGCTGGCACGCTGGATAGACAGCTGGATGATGGAGGCACTGTATAATTCCGATACGCACAGTCAGTGGAATATGAACGGGCTTCAGAACACGTCTGATGATGTCATTATGAACCTGGTAATGGGAACGATGTTTTTTGGTGTTGCCGGCGTTGTGGTTGACAGCATTTGGTTGGGCTGGAGCTAAAGTTGGGTCCGAGCTAGGTAATATGACATCTAACGCGACTTCACCTGCGCATAGTGCGGGGGGGGAAAGGAGGACAGTTAGCAGAACAAGCTATTTCTAAAAAAGTTAACTAATAATATTTTGAAGCCAGCTGCAAAATTTAGTTTTGTGGCTGGCTAATCTTCGTCAATATTTATTCCGTTCATATAATATCCAAAACCTTGGTTGCCATTTCTAAAGTCGTCACTATTGCCAACGAGATTGGATTGCCATTCATTATTGTTATCAGTGGATTGAATGTTATTTCCTGAAGAAATATCAATGTGTTCTATTACAGAAAATAAAATCACCAACGCTCCAAAGGTAAATAGGATGTACAAACTGAAATAAGCCAGTAACGCGATGACTGCGAGAGTTATAGATACCAGTGGAATATGCCCCAGCCAACCCGGCATATTTTTGCTTTTGGCGCTTGCCACACAGTTCTTATCGAAAGCCTTCAATTTTTTGATTAGCCATTTTGCTTTATAAGCTGCTTTTATGCCCCAGCGTTCTCCTCTGGAAGCGGCTGTTTTATCACTCATTTCCCCCTCCGGTAATCAGTGAGTCTGATTTATCTCATGCTTGTCGTCTATCGTTAATACAATTTTAGGTCGATTTTTAATCATTGTCTACATCTTGTGAGTTATGCACATATCCACGGTCACCAAGCCAGTGCAACCCGATGCCAACAAGCAATCGGGTAAACGGGAGCGTACAGGGCATCGGCCCTGATGGTGGCGGTGGGTATGTGTATAACTTTTTTGTTGCCTTCATATAAAAATCTTATTCTTTCATCTGGATGGATTTATTGAATTTGATTTTTTATGTCAGTTTAAGTAAGTTTTTAATATGTATCCGAGTCCTTGTATATAGGAGATGATAATATGAATTTTATTTTTTGGTTTGTGGTCTTAATAGGGGCGGGATATTTGTGGAGGAGGAGGGGTTGGTTCAGTAAAATAAGGAAGCAATACTCAAGGAGAAAAACAACATTAAATGGTAACAAAGGATGTTTATATAATAAAAAAAATGACAATGATGCTTTGGAAGGTAATGGGGATTGTAATAATTTTTATTCTGAGAATAAAGAAAGTTTCTTTTGGTTAATGATCGAGAGAGGTATTAAATTTTACAGAAAAGAATATTTGACTACGATTACTGAAAAAAATATCATGATAAGTTAGTGAGCTGGTTTGGTGAGAAATGTTATATACATTGTCAGGTTAGTTTAGGGAGTTTATTTATATTCCCAAAACAAAAAAATTTTACTGATGAAGAACAAAAACGTTTTTTTTCTGTTTGTAATAGAATGTCCTTGGATTTTATTTTAACATTTAAAACTAATATGCCCTTCTTACGTGTTTCTGTTGACTCTATGAAAAATAAACCGCCTGTTTGGGATGTTTATGATAAATCCAAATAAAAACATATCTGATTGTTGAGTTTTCGTGATTAAAGATGGCATTGATTATTAATACGATGAAGAACCAACAAGGGGATATTTAATAAAGAGAAAAAGGAGGATGTAAAATATTCTCCTTTTTCTTTATCGGGTATTGACGAAAAAAGAAAGTTTGATTAAATTTACCACGTTACACCGTTGCTTAATGCAACATTGCCAATGCTTCGGTTGTCTGAGAGAAGCGCCTACGGGTGACAACAATGCCAATCCGGCAATCTGAGAGGAACGCCTACGGGTGATTGCCACTGCCAATCCTCGGGTCATCTGAGACGAGGGCCTACGGGCGATGACAGAACTCCGTTCGTCCTTGAAATCGACGGAGGGTGATAACAGAATAGCGTTATCATCAGGATTAACTGCACTTCAGTGACCATGTCACAGCTATCCGGTCACCCGGATATCCACAAAAAAGCAGAGTATGCGATAACGTGTATCTGCCTCTTCTGATGTGTTCTGACGAATACGTCCTGCTTTCTGCAACCTTTGTATGCCCGGTATGACGCGTTTCCATTGCGCAGCTTTGGAAAGCGGCATCTTCGGAGCAATACATTGAGCAGCAGAATGATGGGCGTGCGTCACTTTCGTCAAGTGAAACGAAGACAAAGTGACGCACGCAAGTGCATACGCTCAGAACGCTTCAATACTGGTCTTACAGCAAAACTGACAATCTGACAGACATGTAATGCATTGCTCAGAACGGCTGAAAGTCTTTCAACGCTCAACGTTTATATGATGATAAAAACGTATAACATTATGAAAAAAGGAGAAAAAACGACACGATACCAAGGCGACGTCAGGAAACTGACGGACGGAGGTGCCCTGATAACGGGGGCCGGTCTGATGACCGCAAACAGTTCAGAGAACTGATTTGATACCTCTCAACAACTCAACCTTTTATCGCCCCGGTGCTCAGGTATCTGTCAGGTCGCAGGATGCGCAATATAAAACCATCGCGCCGGGAAAAGGTAACCAGTTGAGAGCGAAAGAGGCGGAGAATCAGAGAATGTCCAGAAGAGCAAAAGCCCTGTCCCGTGAAATGCATATCCTTGCACGTCAGGCCGGAGGGAGCTTTAAAACCATTGCAGACCGGGTCAAAATTGCAGAACGGGTTGCGGCAGAGCTGGCCGGGTTGAATATTCAGATACGATCTGTTGAGCAACTGAAATCCCGCCATATTGAAATGTATATCCATGCCCGCAGAGAACAGAATATCAGTTTACGCAGCTGTCAAAACGAAATGTCGGCTATCCGGGCGATATTTCGTGTTGCCGGACGTCATAAACTGGCTGACCCTAAACATGAGCGCCTCAGTAATGAGGCGCTGGGGCTTTCAGGTGCCAGCAGGGCTGGCACCCGTACCGCGATATCGGACGAGCGCTTTCACGAAGCGCTCGCTCGGATTGAGCCTTATGATCAGGGGGTGGCATTAACTATGCAGTTATCCCGTAGTCTGGGATTGAGAAATGAAGAAGCCGTGCAGTCAGTAAAATCATTACGGACCTGGCAACAGGCGCTTAAAAACGGTAAAGATCGCGTTCATGTGGTTTTTGGGACAAAAGGAGGCAGACCCCGTGAAGCATTAGTGCCGGATAAAGCCCGTGTATTAACATTAATTAATAAAGCCATTGAATATGCGGATAAACATAACGGTTATTTAATTAATCGTCCGTCATTACATTCTGCCAAAGATCGTTATATTAATGTGATGCGACGGATAGGCGGATTTATTCACGAAGAATCAAATCATGGTTTACGGTATGCCTATGCTCAGGATGTTGAAAAATATTATCTCAGTCAGGGATTCAGTCAAAAGGAAGCCTATGCATTAACCTCCATGGATTTAGGGCATGGTGACGGTCGTGGCGATTATATTAAACGGGTTTATAGTCAGAAAGGAGATATTGAGGAATAAGATAAAAATGAAAGTCTGTTTAATTATTTTGTTTATTAATTTTGCTTTTTGTTTTCCGTTAATGGCGAAGACGTTATTTTTAGGTGATTCATTAACGGCTGTTTATGAAATGTCAGCAAAATATGTTTTGGATGAAAAAATAAAAACAGAATATGTTTCCGGTTCGGGGTTAATAAATAAAAGTAAAAAAGATTGGATCGCTTTCGTGAATAATTTCGATTTGCGGGAGTTTGATAATGTGATTATTAGTCTCGGAACAAATGATTTTGTTCAATATGGTTCGGATGAATGGCTGAAATATTACAGTCTGGTATTTCAATTCATTGCTGAAATTCAAAGTGAAAATCCGTTAGCGACAATTGTCTGGATATCTCCACCACATTTAAAAAATCCGGAACATGAACGTTATTTAATACATACCCGGCATATAATTAAACACAGTGCGATGTTATTAAATATTCATTATCTGGATATTAATCAGCCTCATATATTAGGAACGCAATGGCAATCTGTTATTCATAATGAAACTGTACGAACTGATGATGGAATACATATTACCCGTAAAGGGGGAGTACGGGTGATCAGAGAAGTGGTAAAAATCCTGAATGGGCAGGATTGACAAAGATAAAAAAACGGCTAAAAATGAATCTGCTTATCTCGTTGCGTAATGCAACTTGCCAATGCTTCGGTTGTCTGAGAGAAGCGCCTACGGGTGACAACAATGCCAATGTTCCGGCAATCTGAGAGGAACGCCTACGGGTGATTGCCACTGCCAATCCTCGGGTCATCTGAGACGGGAGCCTACGGGCGATGACAGAACTCCGTTCGTCCTTGAAATCGACGGAGGGTGATAACAGAATAGCGTTATCATCAGGATTATTTTTACGCAACGCTTCATATAACCTGCCCGCTGACGGGGAAATCACCCGTCATCAGGGAATTTCTCCGTTTTTTCAGGAGAAATTCAATGAAGGTATCTACATTTCCGGAATCGTCTTTTTTTGACGATCTGCACTCTCTCACGCAACTGCATCACCTCTCAGGTGAGCTCGACATGGTTCTTGCTTTTGTCCGTCTGGATATTGGCGAGCACCCGGACGAAGATAATTTTCCGCCAAACTTCTGGATAATCAGTGCCGTTGCAGAGCAACTGGGCGCGTTATCTGTGGAGGCTGATTTTACCCGTCCACATCTTGAGAAAATGGTCCGCGCTGTCTGGAAAGCGGCTGAGCAAACGCCTTATGCGTCTGACTTTCGCCGTATCTACAACGATGCGATCAAAAATGCACAGTTTGAAGATCCGGTTGAAGCGCTGATGTTTGGTGCTTAACGGCGGACATTCACTGATTTTATGACCCATACGGGAAAACATCCCGTGAGGGCTGTATTCCCTTATCTGAGGATAGCCCTTATGACTCTTTTTACATTGAATTATGGTGTTGCCCACGTAATGTCTGGTATTGCCAGTTATTTATTTCCGCATTCCCGTGTTTCTCAGCAACTGAAGGCCGTTGCTAATGATGCCCGGATGCTGAAAATCACCGCAGAAGAACTGGAGGTGATACGTTTGGACGAAAAACGGATGTATCAGAGCGGAGATTACAGAGAACTGCCGTTTATTGAGCTTGATTTGTATACAACGGCATTTCGTTTTGGCGCCCTGATTTACTATGGACTCGCAAACCGGTGCCCCCGCATTTTTGCTTCACCGGCTGACAGTCATCGCTGAGCGGCTCGATCCGGAAATCTGGAATGAAGCCTGGCGCTGGGGTTACCGCTGCTGCCTGCAACACGAAAATGAAAAGCATGTAACCGACTGATTTAACGGACTCACAGGTGTCAGTCAGCTACCCTGAAATGGGGCTGCTTCCATTTACTGATCAGGTTTGATAACCATGATTTATGGCATTACCCGCGGACTGTTCTTTGTGGCCGATCACGTCTGTCGCTATTCCCGGAGTTGGGAATGGCTGATGTGGCTGGTTGAGGAAGCCCGGACACTGCGAAATGTTGAGGCTGATTTGAAACTGGCTGAAAGGTATGCCGGTGAGCAAAACCGCCCTCATTCCATTTCGCTGATGAAGTGTACGCTTTATGATGCCGGATTTGCTTACGGCAGATTATTACTGTGGCGTGCGGATGGTCTGATGAGACCCTGGCCGGCATGTCTGCTTCGCCGTTTACCGGATATCGGTCAGCGGATTGATGCAGTGATCTGGCAGAAAGGCTGTGAAGCCGGCTTGGATGAGACCGTCAGTGAATGGATGGCAATGGAGATGGCTGATGAATACCTTGTCGGTATCGAACTGAGCGACTGATTTGCCGGCATTCATTCTTTTTTTACTTACCTACCCGACGGGGAAACTCCCCGTCAGGTGGACGTTTCTCCGTCTTTTTTTACCGGAGAAACACACATGTCTGTTTTACTGCCAGAAAACAAACCGTTTTCATTTCTGAGTCTGATCATGCAACGGCTGTACCGTTTTTATGACCGTATACCGTTTGTTTCGTCAGGGATACCCGGTGAATTACCGTGGATAAGTAACCGAACCGGCCGGCGCGCTTACCGTGCGACGGTGGTGAAAGTGAATCCCCGGCAGTTCAGGATCCGCATTACTGTACGTCTGGGCGCGCATTCGAAAGAATACCGCTTTCATTCGTTGATAACCTCGCTGGACAGCAGGACATTTTGTTCCATAAAAGCGGCCTCCCGTGCCGGATTTGCACTGACATACCAGCTGGCACAGGTGCGTTATGCCTGGTGTCGCTGATTTGTTGTACTGATAGCACCATTGACTTTTTGTTATGACCCCGCCCGGCGGATTGATTTCCGTCAGGAGATGAATCCGCCATTTTTTTAATCAGAATGAGGATTTATCACATGGGATATACACATTATTTTACACAAAAACAAAGCGTTGACCCCCTGATGTGGCAGAACTTCCGTGAACATCTGGACAAGCTCTATCACCACTATCTGGCCAATCCCATATCCGCAGAGCAGATTTGCGGCGGATACCCAGATAAACCTATTGTGTTGTGTGATGGCCTGGAGGAAAAACGGCTGAATGATGGCTCATTATTCACCGACGACGGTGAGGCGCTTTGTTTTAACGGTAATGCGGCTGATGACATGAATCATGAGACGTTTATTGTTCAGCGCGAAATCCCCGTAGAGGACTACTGGGATTTCTGCAAGACAGCATACAAACCCTATGACGTGTTTGTAGTCGCGGCATTACTGTTGTTGTACAACCTGTGCCCGGGATATTTTTCGGTCTCTTCTGACGGGGATATCCGGGACTGGCAGCCGGTGCTGGACTATGTCAGTCAGGTATTTCCTTATCTTATCCTGACGTTACCGGAAGGGATAGGTTTACCGGAGGCAGGATAATGGCCAGAGCCTGTACGATACGGGAACTGATAGCGGATTTATCCCGCTGCAATCCGGAGGCATTCGTCTTGTGTGAGATGTGGTTCCCCGATGATGTTACCTATGTTGATGAAACGGCTTGTCCGGCAGAGACACGGGCAACATTAACGCATGTTGCACATCATTTTGATGCGGAGCTGGGGATCAACTGGGACACGCTGGCGTGTGCGTTATCGTGTGTCAGAGATGCTGAGCAGAAGGGACTCGATATTTACTTTTATGCCAGTGAAAAGCGTGGTACAGACAAAAGCCGGATACCCGCCTCACGTTACGCAGAAGCGGACAGCGACGGCGATATTGAAGTCGGGTATTTCCGTAAGGTTAATGCGCTGTTTAAGTGGGTGCATGACCATATCGGGGCTTTTGAGAACTGTGAAAAGGTGCTGGTGACAGAGGCCCATCTGCGGGCTTTACAGCAGGACTTGCAGGCACTGACACCGGAAAACTGTCAGACACGGTTCCCGACCACTGGAGGGCTTTTTCTTTGGTTCAACGGCTTATGATGAGGCGTACTGGGCTGATGTGGAAGGCGTCAGACGCTGGCTGTCAGAGATAACGGAGACGTTTGACTTTGACGCAGAGTCACTGTTTTTTGTGGCCTGGTGGTAATCAGGTAAGGTGTTTCCCCGGGAAGCACTGAACACATTTTAATCAGTGTTTCCACTGGAAACGCCGGTTGAAAATTAACCATATTGTTTTTTCACCTGATGGTGTATCTCACCGTCAGGACGGGATACACCTTTTTTATTGAGGGTATTCCGATGAAAAAATCTGACCGTAAACGCCGTCCGGCAGCGGATAAGCCGGTTCGCGATATTTATCAGGAAGTGACTGACCGTATTGTGGCCGCGCTGGAAAAAGGCACCCGTCCGTGGAAACGACCATGGCGGCCGTCGGAAGGGACAGGCACCGGTTTTCCGGTGAACGCCCTGACCGGTCATTCCTACCAGGGGATAAATGTGCTGCTGTTATGGTTGTCGGCGGCGGAGCAGGGCTTTGGTTACGATATCTGGCTGACTTACCGTCAGGCACAGCAACTGGGTGGCCATGTCCGTAAAGGCGAAATGGCGACGAATACTGTGATATTCAAACCGGTGAAGGTGCCGGCAAAAGACCGTCACGGTGAGCTGCTGCGGGATGAACACGGTGAGGTGGTGATGACGGAGGTGCCGATGATAAAGGCGAATCCGTTATTTAACATAGCCCAGTGTGATGACCTGCCGGCGCATTTTTACGAAAACCGGCGACTACCCGGAGAGGAGACAGCAGGGATAACCCTGCCGGCCACGCACCGGGTGCTGGATATCCTGAATGCCAGCGGCGTGAAGGTGACCAGTGCGGCGCAGAACCGGGCGTATTACAGTCCGTCACAGGACCGGATTGTGATGCCGCTGTCGTCACAGTTTGACCGGAATGCCGATTACCAGGCCACCTTACTGCATGAGTTGGTGCACAGTACCGGTCATCCGTCCAGGCTGGCCCGTGAAGGCATCACCTCATCGTCCCTGAAGTTTGGTGACCCGCTGTACAGTTTTGAGGAGCTGGTTGCGGAAATGGGCAGCGCTTTTCTTTGTGCGCAGTTAAGCGTCGAGGGAGAAGTGAACCATGAAAGCTATCTTGACAGCTGGCTGCGGGTACTGAAATCGGACAAAAAAGCGTTGTTCCGGGCCGCCGGGCAGGCCCGCCAGGCCTGTGAGTTTTTACTGAATGTGGCCGCATCCCGACAGGCCGCGTAGGAGACTGCGATGAACAAAATGACCATTATCCGCTTTCAGTTACTGGTACATCAGTTACTGCAAGTGCATTACGGCATTACGCTGAGTGATACCGGATTGTCCGATGATGCTGAGGTGTCCCGGATGATTGAACTCGGGATATCGCCGGTATCGGTGGTCAACCGTCTGGTGGATAAGTACCACCTGGATAAACTGAATGCATCCTGTTATCTGCCGGCATCCCCGTATGTCAGTGACAGCGATGCCTTACTTGCACAGGCTCAGCTGAGCGGTGCCATTAACCCGGATGTCATGCCGGATAATCCTTAACGATTAACGACTGACATCTTTCCCGTGAGGGCTTGTTCCTCACGGGATAAGCCCTCTTTTTTATTCTGAAAAGAGGACATCATCATGCCAAACTGGTGCTCGAACCGACTTGACATCACCTTACACAACGCGGCGGATATGCCGGCTCTTAAACACTGGATATATGCGGATGATGGGATACCCGCCTGGCAGACGGCGATAGCACAAAGTCTGCATTTGTTGCTGGCCGGCTGCGCGGGGATACTGAAACCGGTCAGACCGCTGTCTTTTCCGCCGTTACCGGAACTGACTTCATACGGTGCAACCGGGCCTGTTTCCCCGGGAAACACGGCTTTCACGCACTGGGTTGACCTGCTGATGACTGCACCGGATTTGACACCGTCATGTTGTCAGCAAATCCATCAGTGGTATCAGATGTGGTTATCTGAAGGCGGGGCGTACCATTCCTGGGACTCGCTGACGGCGACGCAGAAAGCGAGACTGTCCCCGTTGTTATCGGGAAGCAGTTTTGACTGGCTTAACCGGTTTACCGGAGAGGATGAGAGCCGGGTGGCGACAGCCTGGGAGGATATTCAGTACCTTCGCAGTACCGGAGAAGCCATACCGATGGATATGCGGACTCTGTTACCGACCAGCCTTGCGGCTGAATTACACGGTTTTAACGGCTGTTTATGGAAAACACCGGAGGTCATCTGGCGGCAGGCGCGCTGGCAGGCGTTTGCCCCCGGTAACAGTACATATCACCTTTATCAGTGCCGTTATGGTGTGAAATGGCCGAACGGCAGTGGTTTTCACTGTATTGATGGCGGGTATGCGACGGAGTTATCCGCAGAGTTTGATACTCCGTGGGGGCCGCCGTCAGCAGCGGTTTTGTGTGCTCTGTCTGCGCGTTTCCGCTGTCAGGTCCGTCATGTCTATGCCGAAGAAGGCTGTGGTTTCTGCGGATACAGCGAGTATGACCATGGCCGGTTAACCGACCATGAATCTGATGAGATTGAGTTCAGTGATGAAGAGAATGAGGACGGTTTCCAGGATGTGACGGGACCGGACTATATTCTTGATTCATTGCCACATTACGGAGGGTGAGGTTTCCGTACTGATTTAACTGACTGAAAACCCGGTAGTGATACCGGGTTTTTTTTATTTTTTTCGGAAAAACTAATTTCGGCTTTTGTTTTATTCCCGCATTGTTATCGTGATGCCGTCATTGAATGAGATGGGGGAGAGTGTGATGAGATGTGAATTTGGGCAGGGTGTGAGGGAGTGGGCTCAGGATTTTTGGAATGAAATTCTGTTTCCTTTTTTTGTCACAGCCGGACTTTTGTTGCCACTGATTCTGGTTGTGGGCGTTTTCCTGGTCTGGGATGAACAGCGCCAGGCTGAGTGGGGGCGTTATTACCTGACGGAATGTCAGTTGGTGGAAAGAAACAGAAATGCGGGCTTCTGGTCAGGTCGGGAAAATATTCTGCAATGCGGAATGACCCGGGAGCATGTGAATGCGGACGCGTATGAAAAGGCCATCCGTGCCTGGCAGCAGAAACAGACAGAGACAGAATAATAAAAACATTATTCATGTAATCTTCTGTTTTGTTGCCGGAATTATTTTTGTGGATGAGTTAACGTAATGAAAATAAGGTGCATTTATTATTTATTCTTATCCTGATATTAAAATAATTTATGTTTTATTTAATGTTGCGTTGTTGTTTTTACCGAATTAAAGAGGCAGTAACACCGATGTTACCGTGGTTTCGTAAATCGCTTTCCCGGAAAGCGGAAGAGAAAACATTGCGTGTTTCCCCGGGAAACACGCAGGAAAGGCCATTATTTATCCGTGACAGTGACGGCTTTTATTTACCGCAGGCAGCTGACGTATTGCTGACCACACCGCAGCGGCAAAACTGGTTACAGCAAATCAGCCGGGTGGTAGCGTTACCGGATAACCAGTACCGGGCACTTTGCCTGTCTCCTTTGCAGACGCTGGCAGAACGACTTCAGTGTGTGCCGGCATCAAAAACCGGGAAATATGCCGGCGAAGGGGGATTGCTGGATTTAACGCTGAATACGACAGCCTGGTGTATGCGGATGTCCCAGAAAGAGATGCTGCCCCGCGGGCTTCCGTCGGAAGAGCAGAGCCGTCAGTTCAGCGCCTGGAATGTGTGTGTTTTTTATACCGGACTGTTTTACTGGTTACCGTTAACGGCACAGTTTGAGGGACAACTGAACAGCCTGTCGGCGTGGCAGCCGGGGATGAGTGCGCCCACCGTACCGTATCGTTTTCGCTTTCATGAGCCGGTGCCGGATATGACGCATTTTCGCCGGACGACGGGGGCCATGATGGCTTTCCGGCTATTACCGGAGAAGGTAATCCACTGGTTGTCGGGTACACCAAAGGCGCTTCAGGCGTTGTCTGACGTGGTGACCGAGCCGGTAAACGGTGATAATGATTTACAGCGTGTGCTGAATGAGGCTCTGGCTGCGTTCCCCGCCGGTGCATTGCCGGCATTTTCTTCCGTTGTTTCTATGTCAGCGCCTGATGCTTCGTCTTCAGTGCTATCAGGGCAGCCGGAGAATGATATCGCGTCATTGGCGCCTGCTGAATTGGCGCAAAAGCCACAACCTGAAACTCCGTCTGTAACATCTGTATTGCCTCCGGAGTCTGTTACTTCAGAAAAAACAGAGAACGGAATTCACTGCGATATACCGCTAATGGTAGTTGCAGAAGCAGAAGGTGCGGTTGTCCATGGGGCACTTGATTCTGCTGATGAAAAAACTGTCTCAGATATGTCTCCTCCGTTATCTGAGGATATGAAATATGCACTTGAATTATCAGGTTTAATGCCGGAAATCTTATCTGATACTCAGACGGGCAATCGTGATGAGAAGGATGAACAGCGCGAAAACTGTCTGAGTATAAAAAATGAAGGAGAGGCTTTCTGGGCGTGGTTTAAGTCCGGATTATTGGGCGGAAAACTGGCAATAAATACGCCGGATGCGAAGGTTCACTGTGTCATGGAGTATTTGTTTTGCCAGAGTCCGGCTGTTTTTTATCAGTACATACAGGAGGCGGGTAAAAATCCGGATGATATCGGCCATATTATTTCTTCTTTTGAATCCCTTAAATTGCACCGGATTATTCGTCATGATACCCGACAAACAGGGCATTTCAGGGCTCGAATTTATGGTGAAAAACTGAATCCGCTGAGTGATAACAAAACATTAATTACGTTATCCCATAAAAAAATCAATGGTTACATGATTAAAGGACGTCAGATTTTTGGCATGAATATGCCGGAGGAATCATTGTTTATTCGTATTGTCGGAAGTTAAAAGCAGGAGGTGTTTATGAAAGATAATCACAGTTCTGATGAACATCAGCAGAAAGTGGATGTATGGGAGCAAATGCTGAGTAATTACTTTTACAATAAAGTATTACGGCCGGATACGGAGAAAACATACCGTAAGATGGTACGTCTTTTTCTGCGTTATTGCGGAGTTTGTGAAAATGCGTTACCGCTACCGGATGAAGTGACACATGAGCATGTGCTGAGATGGCGAAGAAATGAGCTGAATATTCAGAAAGTCCGGGAACGGACATGGAACACAAAAACCAGGCATATGCAGTCTCTGTATAATTATTGGATCAAAAAAGGGATTGTTTCACTTAAAGAAAACCCGTTCTCAGAAACACAAATTGAACCGGGTGAAAAACAGAAAAAAGTCTATACACAATCACAACTGAGAACGATTTATCGTATTCTGGAACAATTTCAGCAACAGGAAAATATGCTGCCACCTGATCAGGCTCACTTTCAGGCATGTGCGGTTTATCCCACTCGATTCTGGTTTGCTGTGCTGGAAACGCTGAGGCTGACGGCTATTCGTTTTAACCAGCTGATTAACCTGCATATTGGTGATCTGGATTTTGAGGAGTGTACGATCACATTGCGCAGTGAAAGCAGTAAAAATCACCGGGAATATCAGATTGCTTTTGTTCAGCCACTACGTTGTTTACTGGCGCCCTTGGTTGAGGAAATGCGTTGTCACGGGGCGGATAAAAACGATATTTTGTTTGATGTTCATCGTCTTTATCATAAACGACTATCCCGCTCTGAAACTCCACTCAGTCAGACGATACGTTCTTTTTTCCGTCGTTTATCAAAGGAATGTGGATTTCATGTCAGTCCCCATCGTTTCAGACATACACTGGCGACGACATTAATGAAACATCCTGAACGTAATATGCAATTGACGAAACAGATGTTAGGACACCGTAGTCTCTCTTCAACTATGGAATATATTGCTCTGGATGCATACAGTACAGTCAGGATCTTGGAGAATGAGTTAGGTGAGTTTTTAACAATGGGATTAGGTGGTGAACTTACAAGGCTAGCATCAAAAAGACAGAGGATGTGATATAAATAAAAAATATTTACACAAAGTTGACTATTTTATCAACTTTGTGTATAAGCTGGATTTGATTGAGAAGGGTGTTCTAGGAAAACACCCTTACTTGATAAATCATTGTCAACCACGTGAGAAGTCATGAGCGTGATTACAACTGAAATTCAAGTTTTAACCGAGCGTTGGAGATCTCACTTCCAGCGACCGTGCTAGGGAAACGGTTACACCATTTCCGAAAGGAAAGATGGTGCCCGGACTCGGAATCGAACCAAGGACACGGGGATTTTCAATCCCCTGCTCTACCGACTGAGCTATCCGGGCAACGGGGCGCATTAAACCGTATTAGGTGGTTGGCGTCAACGAATTTTTGCTAAAAAAACGCAGTTTTTAACTGAGTGTTTTCTTTTTCAGCAAAAAATTGTTGGTTTAACGCGCGATTACTGTTTTATTAACTTAAAGCTCCTTTTTTACGGCATAACGCAATAGTTAAAATATCCTCTGAGAGATGCTGAGCAATTTCGACATCTTTAATATCTCTTTGAATCAGTAAACGATTCAAACAGCCCTCTAAAACTAATTCCATTTGATTTGCCACGAGCACGGGGTCTTCAATATCTAATTCATCTAATAACTCTTTGGTATATAGAAAAGAGTTATCTTTTTGTATTCGGCTTAATTGATGGATAGGGTGCTGTGGATCAGGATAGTGATTACAGGCTGAGACAAATAAACATCCAGGGAAACGCCCTTCGCTAACACGTTGGTACAGCTGTTGGTAGCGTGCGGAAAGTTTTTGTTGGGGGCTTAACGACTCATCTAACCGTGTTTGACGTTGCCAAATTTCAATCTGTTGCCCATGATAACGCAGGCAATCGTACACTAAGGCCTCATCATCAGGCCAAAATTGGCGGATCATGTTGAAATCAGGGGCTATCTCATGGAGAAGATGCTCGGTAGAGGCAGAGAGGCCTTGTTTTTCTAACTGGTTTAGAGCATGGCTTAAAATTTGTTCGCGCTGTACTGACATTGTTAGCTCCATCACAATATTGTTCTCATCTTCCCATCATAACAATGATCATTATTGATTTATAGCAGTTTGCTTTGTGAGCAATATTGTTGATGACAAAAATAGGTAAGGTGTGATCAGGGTAACTGTCAGACAATTTGCAGTATGAGAGCTATCAACATGATACGATTAAATAATTATCGTGTTTTTCATAGGTACTCATCATGAAAATTATTATAGCTCCAGATTCATTCAAAGAGAGCATGAGTGCAGAATCTGCTGCCGATGCCGTGAAACAAGGCTTCCAAGCGGTATTTCCTGATGCAACATTTTTAAGTTTACCCATAGCAGATGGTGGGGAAGGTACGGTTGATGCGTTGATTGCCGCTGCGAGCGGAGAAAGAGTATCTGTTGAGGTATTTGATCCACTCAATAAACCTATAACAGCAGCTTATGGTTTGCTTCATCAAGGAACGACAGCAGTGATTGAAATGGCTGCTGCAAGTGGATTGATGTTAGTTCCGCCAAAAGAGCGTAACCCGATGCTAACCAGCAGTTATGGCACAGGTCAATTAATTAAAAATGCCTTAGATAAAGGCGTACAGCAGATTATTTTAGGTATTGGTGGCAGTGCAACGGTTGATGGTGGCGTTGGTATGCTGCAAGCCTTAGGGGCTGTTTTTTATGATGAGCAGCAACAACGGCTAGGCCAAGGGGGGGAAGTACTCAATAAGATCGCCAGTATTGATATTTCAGGTCTCGACCCTCGTTTAAAAGATTGTGACATTGATGTGGCGTGTGATGTGGACAACCCTCTTGTTGGTGAGCGTGGTGCCGCTACAGTATTTGGTCCTCAAAAAGGGGCAACACCTGAAATGGTTGCCATGTTAGAACGTGGGCTGAATCAACTGGCAAATGTAATAAAAAGCACAACAGGTATAGATTACCGTCACTTAGCAGGAGGTGGTGCGGCTGGAGGAATATCTGTCGCCGCAGCCGCCTTTTTGGGAGCACAACTAAAACCGGGCATCGATATTGTGATTCAAGCGGTCGATTTAGAAAAAGAGATGATGGATGCTGATTTAGTGATCGTTGGTGAAGGGAGTATGGACGGGCAAACCGCAGGGGGAAAAGCACCGATTGGTGTTGCCAAAGTGGCGGCAAAATACCATGTTCCAGTGATAGCATTAAGTGGTGTGTTAGGGAAAGGTGTGGACGCTTTACATCAAGAAGGCATTGATGCTTTCTTTAGCATATTGCCTCGCTTATGTGCGCTCGACGAAGCATTAAATGAAGGCGCCATTAATTTACAGCAGACTGCTTATAATGTGGCGAAGGTGTTAAAAATAGGGCAGAAGCTTTAATCGCGCGACGATAGGTTAATTCATCACGGATAGCTGTTTTGATGACTTAATTGCTTTTATGAGGTGAATGATAGCGATTTATGGCTTGATGACTGCACATTCAAATCTAAACATGCCCTGCTATCTGTGCAATGGCGTATGAATAAATCTGCTAGTAGGATACGGTCTGGGTTATCCGTGCAACGCTATTTAGTTTTTAAAAGAAAACCCGCAAAATATTGCGGGTTTTTGTATGGGTAGAATATCCAATAACTACAGGATCATACCGCCGAATAGGAAACCGAAGGTAACAGCTAAGATCACGGCAATAGTGCCCGGAATAAAGAATGGATGGTTAAAGACGAAACGGCCAATGCGTGTGGTTCCGGTATCATCCATTTGTACAGCAGCAACCAGTGTTGGGTATGTTGGTAGAATAAACAGACCAGATACTGCTGAGAATGATGCGATAGCTGTCAGTGGGCTAACATGAAGCGCGAGAGCCATAGGCATCAATGCTTTTGCTGTTGCAGCTTGTGAGTACAGTAGAGCTGAACAGAAGAAGAAGATCACGGCTAGCATCCATGAATGTTCATGGATCAGATCACCCGCTGTTGCTTTAATCCAATCAATATTATGTTGTACGAATGTATCACCTAACCATGCAACACCTAAAATACAGATACATGCGCTCATACCGGCTTTAAAGGTGCTTGAGTTAAGGATCGCATCAGTATTGACTCGGCATAAAATAGTGATGAGGGTCGCTACACTCAGCATAATGATTAAGATAGCATTAGTGGTGTTCATCAATGGTGTTTTGACTATTTCTAAGCTTGGGCTGTTGATAATAGCGTAGACAACAACACCGACAACGCCTAGCAAGAACAAAAATACAGATGATTTTGCACCAGGTTTGATAGCTTTAACTTGGCTACCACGCAGTTCAACTAAGCCTTCTGCTAAACGTTTTTGGTAAACAGGATCATCAGACAGTTTCGAGTTAAACGTCCAAGAGATGATGAATGACATCAAAATGATAGCAAGGAAAGTGGATGGCAGTAAAATAGCGAGCAACGTAATATAGCTAACAGTGTTACCTGCACCGACCATGGCGGAGTTTTCCATCACAGAGGCCATATACACAACTGCCGCTGAGATTGGGGACGCTGTAATACCAATTTGAGCCGCAACAACCGCAGTTGAAAGTGGGCGGCAAGGTTTGACGCCTTGTTCTTTTGCCACTTCTGCAATGACGGGTAAAGTTGCTAAAGAGATATTCCCTGTACCAGCAAATAAGGTTAGGAAATAGGTCACGATTGGTGCAAGGATGGTGATGTATTTAGGATTACGACGCAGTAGTTTTTCTGTCTGATCGACTAAGTAATCAAGTCCACCTGCAATTTGCATTGCAGAAATGGCAGCGATCACAGCCATAATAATAGAGATAACGTCAAATGGTATAGTACCTGGTTTTACGCCAATAGCAGCGAGTACCAGTACACCTAGGCCACCGGCAAAGCCGATACCTATCCCACCGAGACGGGCCCCCCAAAAATATGGCCAGCAGAACAATGATAAATTCTACGGCTAACATAGTGTTTACTCCTCGACAAATTTAAAATTAAAAATATGAAACTGTAGTGTTAATTTTTTGTGTGTGCATAAAACTAAAAAGGCACGCTTTCCGAAGGAGAGGCGTGCCTTGATTTTTAAGAGTTATTTATGGTTAGCATAAACGATTAGTCATCAAATCTTTTCGCTTTATAAGCTGGGTGTTTTAGGTTCTCAACAGAGAAAATATCATCCAGCTGCTCTTCGGTCAGTAGGCCGCGCTCCAGAACGACTTCACGGACACTCTTGCCTGTTTCAGCACAGATCTTACCTACGATATCACCATTATGGTGACCAATGAATGGGTTCAGGTAAGTGACAATACCGATAGAGTTAAAAACAAACGCTTCACAGATTTCTTTGTTCACTGTGATACCGTTAATGCATTTTTCAACTAAGTTACGGCACGCATTGTTCATCAGAGAAATGGATTCAAACATCGCTTGACCGATAGCTGGCTCCATTACGTTCAACTGTAGCTGACCCGCTTCAGCTGCCATTGTAACACAAACATCGTTACCGATAACTTTGAAACAAGCTTGGTTAACCACTTCAGGAATAACTGGGTTAACTTTTGCTGGCATAATTGAAGAACCTGCTTGTAATTCAGGCAGATTGATCTCTTTGAGGCCTGCACGTGGGCCAGAAGACAGTAAGCGCAAGTCATTACAAATTTTAGATAGCTTAACGGCAAGGCGTTTTAGGCCAGCGTGAACGGTGATGTATGCACCACAGTCAGATGTCGCTTCAATCAGGTCTTCTGCTGGTACACAAGGTAAGCCAGTCACTTCTGCTAATTTCTCAACAGCCAATTTTTGGTAGCCCGGCGCAGTATTCAAACCTGTACCGATTGCCGTTGCACCTAAGTTCACTTCTAACAGTAATTCAATACTACGTTTTAGGTTTTTCTCTTCTTCTTTTAAGAGCGTTGCAAAGGCATGGAATTCTTGACCAACGGTCATTGGTACAGCATCCTGCAATTGGGTACGACCCATTTTCAGAATGTCTTTGTATTCTTCTGCTTTTTTCTCAAAACCTTTTTTCAGGTATTCAACCGATTCAATCAGTTTCACAACAGAGTTGTATACGGCGATACGGAAACCTGTCGGATAGGCATCGTTGGTTGACTGACTTTTATTTAAGTGGTCATTAGGATTTAGGTATTCATATTCACCTTTTTTATGACCCATCAGTTCAAGACCAATGTTTGCAAGGACTTCGTTGGTATTCATGTTTAGTGATGTACCTGCACCACCTTGGAATACGTCAACTGGGAACTGGTCCATGCATTTACCGGTATCCAGTACAACATCACATGCTTTGATAATGGTATCTGCAATGTTACGTGGAATAGTGTGAAGTTCTTTGTTCGCCATTGCTGCCGCTTTTTTAACCATTACCATGCCGCGAATAAATTCGGGCACGTCGTTAATGGTGCGGTCGCTGATATAAAAGTTTTCAATCGCACGCAGAGTATGAACACCGTAATAGGCATCAGATGGGACTTCTTTCTGACCTAACAGGTCTTCTTCGATACGAGTATTGTTTGACATGAGAACCTTCTTAATTAGATTACAGTTACTGTCTATTATGCGCTTTTAAAAAATATATACCGTAAAACAAAACATTCTAGGTGTTAAACACCTGTTACTCCATTATCAGCATGATGATCTACTGATTTATGAGTAGATGATATGCGGTTCTTTAATGATTACCTTGAACCTAGATCACTATATAGTTTGATTTATGAAACAGATTTCAAAATATGTGAACATACTCACAGATGAAACCAAAAAAATTAGAAATCTCCATGAGTTGAAAAGCGTTATAGTGACCTCCATCATTATGTCTATACTATGTGAAAAAGCGAATGTTGTTGTTTGTCTCTTAGATACAGTTCACAAAGGTTTTCCAAGAGGCGAGAACTAACCTATATCCAACGAACTTCTGGGTGTGAATAGGTGGCAAACTCTCTGAGAACATGACTCGAATAGAGAGTGGTCGATACTTGAGCAATAAGAAGAACGAAGGAGATAGCTGATTGAAATAAAGGAGAACTTGTGCGCTGGTTACCGCTAATATTGATATGCCTTCTCATTTATATTGAGTCTGTCATATTCGTTCGTGTTGCTTCAGAAATTGGGGTATTGGCAACACTCATACTGGTTGTGTTGACATCTTGTTTGGGAATTTCTCTGGTCAAAAATCAGGGAATGAAAAATGTCATGCAGATCCAGCAAAAAATGGCAGCAGGTGAAAGCCCCGCAGCAGAAATGATTAAAAGTGTTGCGTTGGTACTTGCTGGCTTCTTATTAATCCTGCCAGGGTTCTTTACTGACTTTATTGGTTTGCTGTTATTGTTACCTCCTGTGCAAAAATTGTTCGTCATGCGTTTGATTCCACATATCCGTTTTTCCCAAACTGGAAATGGTTTTAGTGCAGGGCGTAATAACCCATTTCAACAAGGGGATACATTTGAAGGGGAATTCCAACGTAAACAGGATGATCCATCATATAAACTCGATAAATCCGATGATTCTAACGAATCAGAAAAAGATAACCGCTATAAGTAAGAGCCTCCATTAAAATAGGGAAGGTAAAAACAAAAAAATTTTATCTTCCCCCCCTTGAAGTCACTCCAATTAGCCCCAATCTGCTGAAACATGGTACTGGTTTATTTAGGCATACTGGTATCGTCCTTTTACCTAGTGTGGACTTTATTTATAGGAGAACTATTAATGAAAATTCGTCCATTGCATGACCGTGTTATCGTCAAGCGTAAAGAAGTTGAATCAAAATCTGCAGGCGGTATCGTTCTGACTGGCACTGCAGCAGGTAAATCTACGCGTGGTGAGGTCCTCGCCGTTGGTAATGGTCGCATCCTTGAAAATGGTGAAATCAAAGCGTTGGATGTGAAAGTCGGCGACATCGTTATTTTTAACGACGGTTATGGCGTGAAAGCTGAAAAAATCGACAACGAAGAAGTGCTGATCATGTCAGAAAGTGACATCCTCGCGATTGTTGAAGCGTAATTTTCACTTAGATCTTCTCAACTAACGAAAAGAATTTAAAGGAAAGAAATAATGGCAGCTAAAGACGTTAAATTTGGTAATGACGCACGCGTAAAAATGCTTCGTGGTGTGAATATTCTAGCAGATGCAGTTAAAGTAACTTTGGGCCCTAAAGGCCGTAATGTGGTTCTTGATAAATCATTTGGTTCACCAGTTATCACTAAAGATGGTGTTTCTGTTGCACGTGAAATCGAATTAGAAGATAAATTTGAGAACATGGGCGCACAGATGGTGAAAGAAGTTGCTTCTAAAGCTAACGATGCAGCGGGTGATGGTACAACAACTGCAACAGTTCTGGCGCAAGCTATTGTTACTGAAGGTCTGAAAGCCGTTGCAGCGGGTATGAACCCGATGGATCTGAAACGTGGTATCGATAAAGCAGTAGTTGCAGCTGTAGAAGAGCTGAAAGCACTGTCTGTTCCATGTTCAGACTCTAAATCTATCGCACAGGTTGGTACAATTTCTGCAAACTCTGACGAAACCGTTGGTAAGTTAATTGCAGAAGCAATGGATAAAGTCGGCAAAGAAGGCGTTATCACTGTTGAAGAAGGTACTGGTCTGGAAGACGAACTGGATGTTGTTGAAGGTATGCAGTTCGATCGTGGTTACCTGTCTCCTTATTTCATCAACAAGCCAGAAACGGGTGTTGTTGAACTGGAAAACCCATTCATCCTGTTAGTTGATAAAAAAGTATCTAACATCCGTGAACTGCTGCCAGTATTAGAAGGCGTTGCTAAAGCGAGCAAACCACTTCTGATCATCGCTGAAGATGTTGAAGGCGAAGCACTTGCGACACTGGTTGTTAACACCATGCGTGGTATCGTGAAAGTTGCTGCGGTTAAAGCACCTGGTTTCGGTGATCGCCGTAAAGCAATGCTGCAAGATATCGCTATCCTGACTAACGGTACTGTTATCTCTGAAGAGATCGGTATGGAGCTTGAAAAAGCGACATTAGAAGATCTGGGTCAAGCAAAACGTATCGTCATCAACAAAGACACAACAACTATCATTGATGGTGTTGGTGAAGAGTCTGCTATCGCAGGTCGTGTTGCACAAATTCGTCAACAAATCGAAGAATCAACTTCTGATTATGACCGTGAAAAACTGCAAGAGCGCGTTGCTAAATTAGCTGGCGGTGTTGCTGTAATTAAAGTTGGTGCGGCAACTGAAGTTGAAATGAAAGAAAAACGTGCTCGCGTCGACGATGCGCTGCACGCAACTCGCGCAGCGGTTGAAGAAGGTGTTGTTGCTGGTGGTGGTACTGCACTGGTACGTGTTGCCGCTAAACTGGCTTCACTGAAAGGCGATAATGAAGAGCAAAACGTGGGTATCCGCGTTGCACTGCGTGCGATGGAAGCACCAATGCGTCAAATCGTCACTAACGCAGGTGAAGAAGCTTCTGTTGTTGTTAACAAAGTTAAAGCAGTTCAAGGCAACGAAGGCTACAACGCAGCAACTGACACTTATGGTGATATGATCGAGATGGGTATCTTGGATCCAACTAAAGTAACTCGTTCTGCATTGCAATTCGCTGCATCTATCGCTGGTCTGATGATCACAACTGAAGCGATGATTACTGAAATGCCTAAAGATGAAGGCCCTGATTTAGGTGCTGCAGGCATGGGCGGTATGGGTGGAATGGGCGGTATGATGTAAGCCAATTGGCCGCATCACGCTCACACAGTCAATAATGACTGTTAAGCCTTCTAACCGGTATTGTTGGTATTAACCGACAATACCGGTTTTTTATATGAATAAATATGTTTGAGTTGATTGATGGTAGGCCGACCGAATGTCTAAAGTGGAGAATATCGATAATCTAAAATGACGCGAAAGATTTCGATACGCTTATTTTGAGTAAAAGCCCTTGAGTTTGCTAATTGTATAATTGTGCATTTATTTTTGCGCAAAGACCGTGCGGCAGGTTATATTTGGAGTAAGGCAAAAGGTGGTTTGGTGAGTAACCAAAGGTGAAAGCGTTATAGGCTCTTTATATTTCATGTGATGTTTCGAATTATTTAGAGTATACGCGTTTTATGGTAAGCTTTGTTTGCTGACGAGGGTGGGCAAATTTTATGGTCATGCCTTTGTTGATACTTTGAACCGTTATCCATATCTCTCAATATAGATCTGGCGAATTTTGGCTGTAAATAGGCGCTCGAGTGACTATAATTTAGTAGCGCTAGTGAAGATCAATTCAATGATGCCGTTAATAGCAACGGTATATTGAACAAAGAAGGGAATGAGTGGTTCTCAAACCAGCTGCAAAAACACTATGATAAATGAGGGAAAACATGCGTATTAAAGTATTGCTTGGTGCTGCTGCATTACTACTTTTAGCAGGTTGTTCGACAACAACTAATTTAACTGCGGCGGGCTCACAAGTTCGTTTTGTTGAAAACCAACCTGGAAGTGATTGCCAGCTTCTTGGTCAAGTCACAGGAACTCAAAGCAACTGGTTGAGCGGTGTCAATAGTGAATCAAGCTCTATGCGCGGCGCGGCAAATGATCTGCGTAATAAAGCAGGCGCAATGGGCGGAAATGTGATTTTTGGTGCGACTAGCCCAAGTGAAACTATCCTCTCTAGTTTTATCCCAGTTGATAGTAAAATGGTCGGCCAAGTTTATAAGTGCCCCTAAAATGAATATCTGACGCCCGATCGTATAGACGATGCGGGCGTTTTATTTCAGCACTGTCTTAGGTTTAGGTCGAGTAACGTCTTACTCGGCTCTCCGCCAATCTCCCGTGCTAATTTTGGCACCAAATAGCCAGAAACCTTCCCAAGCAATTGTTGTATTAGCAACCTAGCTTCTTGGTCGCTCACTAAGAAATGCGCAGCCCCTTGCACCTTATCTAAAACATGCAAGTAATACGGCAGGATACCCGCATCAAATAGCGCATTACTTAAATTCGCCAATGTATCTGCATCATTGTTCACCCCACGTAACAGTACGCTTTGATTGAGTAAGGTCACGCCGGCATTTTTTAATTTTTGCATCGCGGCTTTAAAGTGATCATCTATCTCATTAGCATGGTTGAGATGCGTTACCATGATCACTTGAAGACGTGAGTGGGCAAGTCGCTGACACAGGTTAGTGGTAATGCGTTCGGGGATCACTACAGGTAAACGAGAGTGGATCCTCAGCCGCTTAATGTGGGGGATCGCTTCGAGTTGCCCAATTAACCAATCCAGTTCACTGTCTTTTGCCATCAAGGGATCACCCCCTGAAAAGATGATTTCATTGAGTTCAGTGTGGTTTTTTATATAATCCACAGCTATCAACCAATTATTTTTGTTTCCCTTATTATCTTCATAAGGAAAATGTCGGCGGAAGCAGTAACGGCAGTTTACTGCACAGCCCCCTTTCACCAACATCAATGCTCGGTTGTGATATTTGTGGAGTAAACTGGGGATCGCATTATTTTGTTCATCTAATGGATCTGTAGAAAACCCCGGATAGGTATCAAATTCTGCTTTTGCAGTTAATACTTGCAATAGCAGAGGGTCTTGTGGATCGCCTTTTTTCATGCGCGAAATAAACGGCCTTGGTACACGTAATGGAAATAATTTACGTGCGTCGTTGCCATCTTTCGATGCTTGATGGCTTTCTAGCCCCAGTATTTGAAGCAATTCATCAGGATTAGTGATTGCTTCAGCAAGTTGTTGTATCCAGACTTCTCTGGATGAGGTATTTTGAGTTACAATATCGACCATTTTTTGGCTATGCCATTTTTAGTGTATAAATTAGAGGATCTCCATGGCTACTTATAGTACCAATGAATTCCGCTCAGGTCTTAAAATCATGTTAGATGGCGAACCTTGTGCAATTCTTGATAGTGAATTCGTTAAACCGGGTAAAGGTCAAGCGTTTGCACGTGTTCGTATTCGTAAACTGATTTCTAACAAACTGTTGGAAAAAACATTTAAGTCTACTGATTCTGTCGAAGCCGCAGATGTCATGGATATGAACTTAACTTACCTTTATAACGACGGTGAGTTTTGGCATTTCATGAACAACGAAACTTTCGAACAGCTTGCAGCGGACGAAAAAGCGGTTGGTGATAACGCTAAATGGCTGATCGACCAAGCTGATTGTATCTTGACTCTGTGGAATGGCCGCCCAATCGCGGTGACTCCACCTAACTTTGTTGAGTTAGAAGTCACAGATACTGACCCAGGTCTGAAAGGTGATACAGCGGGTACTGGCGGTAAGCCAGCGACTTTAAGCACGGGTGCAGTGGTTAAAGTTCCTCTGTTCGTTCAGATTGGTGAAGTGATCAAAGTTGATACTCGTTCAGGCGAATACGTTTCACGCGTGAAATAATACCTGTTTGCTTGAAGCTAAAAAACCGTAATGTTGTAAGACATTACGGTTTTTTTTACCCAAAAAGAGAAGCTGAATTTAACAGCACTTAAACCCACCTTTTCCACCATAGCGAGCATCTTGGCGCTCTTTAAAGAACTCTTCATATGTCATTGGTGTTTGATCTGGATGATTAAGTCGCATATGAGCAACGTAATTGTCATAATCAGGCACACCAATCATCATTTTGGCTGCTTGCCCAAGGTAACGAGCCGCATTGCCGAGTGAACCAAACATCTTAATCTCCTTACTTCGCTTCTAACTTTAGAGCGCTTGAGCGTTATTTGAAAACTCGAGCCACAAATAGGATGAGGTGGCTCGTTTTCGTTGAATCTAAGCGTATCTTGTCCATACACGATGAATTAGTGATGGCGTGTATTCGCAACAATTTCCTGATAGTTAGCTGGCATTGGTTCATATGGAACTTCATTCGCTGTTGGCTCAGAAGATTTCAATGCTTTTAATGCTGTACGGATTGAGAATATCGCGAGTAGCACGACAACGATCATAAAGAAAATTGTTAACCCAGCATCTAAACGGTTATTAAAAATCAACTGTGTTAGTTGTGACTCAGTATATTGCGATGGGATATTTCCACTATCAATCATTGCTTGGAATTTATTGGCTACAGCGAGGAAACCAACGCGCGCATCTTCACTGAATGTTTTTTCCCATCCTGCGGTCATTGTACAAATAAGCAACCACGCAGTAGGCACTAAAGCAACCCATGCGTAGCGTTGACGCTTCATTTTGAACAGGACTACTGCACAGAGCATTAAGGCCATACCTGCTAGCATTTGGTTTGCGATACCAAAAAGTGGCCAGAGTGTATTGATACCACCGAGTGGGGTCAACAACACCTTGATGAAGGAAATACCCCCATGCAAGTACACATAATGCTGTTGCAATTAGGTTTGCAGGAAGTGAGTCGGTTCGTTTCAAAGAAGGTGAGATCACGCCTAATAAATCTTGTAGCATAAAGCGTGCCGCACGGGTTCCCGCATCGACAGCCGTTAAAATAAACAGCGCTTCAAACAAGATAGCGAAGTGATACCAAAACGACACATTCATTAAACCGCCGAGGGCGCCGTGTAAGATATAGGCCATGCCTACCGCCAGTGTTGGAGCTCCACCTGCTCGAGAAATAATGCTGTTTTCACCGACCTCATTGGCGATATTTGTTAGCTGCTCAGGTGTTATTTGGAAGCCCCAGCTACTGACAACTTGCGCAGCCGAAGCGACGACATCTTCAGTACCAGCAGGTGCTAACATCGCCATAGGGCTGTTCATGGCAAAATAGACACCGGGATCAATCACACAAGCGGCAACCAATGCCATAATCGCGACAAACGATTCCATTAACATGCCGCCATAGCCGATAAAGCAAGCTTGGTTCTCATTCGCAAGCATTTTGGGGGTTGTTCCTGATGAAATTAAAGCATGGAAACCAGAAACAGCACCACAAGCAATAGTAATAAATAAAAACGGGAACAGATCACCTGCCCAGACAGGGCCTGTGCCATCAATATATTTGGTCAGCGCTGGCATTTCTAAATTGGGGTTTAAAATAAGAATACCAATGGCTAACCCGATGATGGTACCAATCTTTAAAAAGGTAGAAAGGTAATCGCGAGGTGCCAGCAGTAGCCAAACAGGCAGAACTGCGGCAACAAACCCATATCCAACAAGCATCCATGTCAGTTGCACACCGGTATAGTCAAAATACGGTGCCCATGGTTTCACTTTCGGCAACCCAGCCACCTGAAATAATTGCAAATACAAGGAATACCAGACCAATAATAGACACTTCACCAATACGACCAGGGCGAATATAACGGGTATATATTCCCATGAATATCGCAAGAGGAATGGTAAAGGCGACTGTATAGGTGCCCCATGGGCTGTGTGTAAGGGCTTTGACGACGATCATCGCAAGCACTGCAAGGATAATCACCATAATCATAAAGCAAGCGATAAGGGCTAAGATGCCCGCAGTATTCCCCATCTCTTCTTTGACCAATTCACCCAGTGAGCGGCCATCTCGACGAGTCGACACAAAAAGCACCATAAAATCTTGAACCGCACCCGCTAATACGACCCCTGCTAGCAGCCATAACATGCCTGGCAGATACCCCATTTGAGCGGCTAATACCGGGCCTACCAGTGGTCCTGCTCCTGCAATTGCTGCAAAATGGTGACCGAAGAGAATTTTTTTATCTGTCGGAACGTAATCTAAGCCATCGTTATGACGGATAGAGGGTGTCATTCGTGTTGAATCGACTTGTAGTACCTTTTTAGCAATAAACAGTCCGTAATAACGATATGCGATTAAATAGACACAAACCGCTGCAACGACGATCCATAGCGCATTAATTTGCTCGCCTCGATTTAATGCGATATAACCGAGAGCAAAAGCGCCTAATATCGCTAGCACAATCCAAATTAATTGTTTACCCATAGCCATCCCATCCGTTTTATTATTAAGCCGTTTGCATTTTTGTATTTGCAGATTACTGACACATATAGCTAGAGTTAACGGAAAGGCAAGATAGCTAAAACGTGAAACCTAACAGTGAGTAAAAATAAATTTCATAACTGTTATTAATATCACTAAATAATAGCAGTTAACTGGATTTTATTTCGATTTCAGCTAGAGGGAAAGCGATTGATTTGTGAGAAATGCTGTTTATTTTCTTTATGTTGCTATTATACGCTGGTGTGGTTGGTGCATATAAAGAGCGAAATCATAGGCAGAGCTTGAAAGTCTATACCCTGCCTAGTTTGGCTTAATGGCTTCTGATCCGTTGGATGAGCTTTTTACCAAATAAGGTAATAATCAGCCCAAACATGATGAGTATCAACCCAGCAAATTGTATGCTATTTATATGCTCATCAAGGAATAATGCACTGCTGCTTAGGCCGAATACGGGCACCAACAGAGAAAAAGGAGCAACCCGCCAAGCTTCATAGCGGCCTAATAGAACACCCCACAAACCATAACCCACAAAAGTAGATAGATAAGCAAGGTAAATGATGGTGCCAAATACTGACCAATTAAAATCAGATAGGCCTTGTACAATGGCCTCTTCACCTTCAAATAGCCATGAGCTTATTAAGAAAGGGATAATAGGGATGAGAGCACTCCAACTGACCAAGGAGAGTGCACTGCATTTTTCCTCTTGCTGATTGTGCATAATCATCCTATTGGTGATATTACCACATGCCCATGAAAGCCCTGCGATTAGCGTAAAAGTTAATCCTAATAATGGAATATCATCCAAGCCACCGGCTGTTGCACCTTTAGCCAATATTGTTAGCCCAACGACGGCAATTAACATTCCTATGAAATGGGTGGCTTGTAGAGATTCTTTTAAGATGACGGCACCTAAGAGTAAGGTGAAAAAGGCTTGGGATTGTAAAATAACGGATGTGACCCCAGCGGGCATACCGACACGAATGGCACAAAAGAGGAAAGCAAATTGACCAAAGCTAATCGTTAACCCATACAAGAGTAATAATTTGAAGGGGATCTTTGGGCGTTTAAAGAAAAAAATAGCGGGAAATGCCACGAATATAAAACGCAATGCCCCTAATAATAATGGTGGAAGCGCGGTAACGCCGAGCTTAATGATCACGAAGTTAACACCCCAAATGATAACCACACACAGGGCGAGTAATATATCTTTGAAGCTCATGCTACTCTCAATGGCTGTCGTAAGTGAAGCTTTCTACTCTACCTCTGGTTGTATAATTTCGCGATAGAAATTTTAATACAGTACAAATATGTAAATTTCTATTGTTGATTGCAGCTAATTTGTTATTTTTTATTACTTGAGTTGGGGAAATTGAGGATTTATAATGATATTTCACTTCACGTTTTCAGGACGACCTGAATATGTACTCTAAACCGTTTGAAGTGCAGTAGAACGACAATAGAAGCATATAAACCGATACAATCGGGCTTAGTCGACAATACTGTAAGCCAAATATGGATGAGTGCACACGTTAATTAAATAATGGGGACGACCCCGGTTACATTCGGGAGAAAAGCAATGGCTTGGATCATCCTCTTATTTGCCGGTTTATTAGAAGTTGTTTGGGCCGTTGGCCTAAAATACACTCACGGTTTTACACGTCTTACCCCAAGTATTATTACAATCGTCGCGATTATTGCGAGTATGGGGCTATTAGCTTACGCAATGCGTGATTTGCCAGCAGGAACCGCTTATGCAATATGGACAGGTATTGGCGCTGTTGGTACGGCCATTGTCGGGATTATTTTCTTGGGTGAATCAGCCAATATATTCCGCTTACTTAGCCTTGGGTTAATTATTATTGGTTTAATTGGCTTAAAAGTTTCAAGCTAAAATAAATATGCTCGTCAATACGGGGGCAAATAGGCGCCCGTATTGACGGGAGATGATAAAGTTTCAATCAGTGAAAATGTACCGAAAAATATAGACTAGATGTTTGTGTTCTTTAGTACGTTGAAGATCCCAAATTCGCCGTTATATTTCCAAATCCTGTAGAAATAATCTCCCTGAGACATTTATTCATTAGTCAACATGCTCTTTTTCGGGTTAGGTGCTAGGTGTTTTCACTTGTGTGCTCATTAACACTGTCTCTTTATCAGGAAGCTATGCTAGGTTTACTTACTTGGGTTCTCTTTTTTTATCAATAGCTTGATTGAAGTTAATCTCTTTATTTTGATTGCGAATATGCTCTTTGATTTCAATTTCTAGAATATTGAGATCCCCTGAGCGTATTTTATCTAATAGCACTTTGTGCTCATCAATAATTTCTTCCATAGGCTTGGTAAAGGTTGATATCCCAATGATAATGGTCAACTGCTTAGAGACGTTTTCCCATAATGCGGTTAGGGTATTATTACCGCTTAATTGGCATAATGTTCGGTGGAAATTCACGTCACAAAGCGAGAATTCATAGCTATCCGCTAATTTTGCTGCTCGTGCCATTTGCACAATACACTGGTTTAACTGTTCGATAGATTGTGGATCTAAATGCTTATTTTTGGCGATAAAGGTTTTAATAGCCTGTCGTTCTAATAGAATTCTGACTTCGATCAGTTCATCCAGCCTCTCTTCTGAAACAGGGGCCATTCGAATGCCTTTAAATGGCTCATTAATCACGATCCCTTGGCTTTCTAATACTCTTAAGGCTTCTCTAACAGGAACACGGCTGACATTCATTTTTTCTGCAATTTCTTTTTCAACAATACGATCCCCTGGCAGGATAAATCCACGGGTTGCCGCCTCAACAATTTTATCTACCACATCATCAGTGAGTGTCCTTGCTTTGATTGGCTTCCAGTAATCTTCTTGCGAGGTGATTTTCTGCGATTGTTGCCCTTTTCCAACTGTCATGATGTTTAGCCTATTAAATTTGTTACTAATCAAAGAATTAATTGGTAGTTGATTGCGCCTTTAATGCATCAAAATTATCACATTGGCCAGCAATAAACCAATAAAAAACCCACTATTGCGATATTTTTTCGAGGGGGAGATAAACCCAGAATGGATCACATATTCAACAATTGAATATTGTATACAATCTTACAATGTTGTTAAATGCTTCAAATTCAGTTAAGCAAGAGAAGGAAAAGACATGAACAACATGCTTGAAGATATAAAAATTACTGAAATTGTTGCCGTGCCTTTATTTGGGGAGAGCCCAAAAGGGGGATGGTCCAATGAAATCAAACCAGAAGATTCGATCCACGCCATTATTGCGGTGCACACTGATGCTGGCATCACGGGGTACGGCAGCGTATTCACTGATGGTCGCTTAGTTGAAGCCGCCATCCCTGTACTAGCATCTTTATGTATTGGTGAAAGTGCATTACAGCCAGAAAGAGTGTCTGAAAAACTTAGACAAAATACATTTTGGATGGGGCGCGGGGGAACGTTAACACATACGATTAGCGGCATTGATATTGCATTGTGGGACATTTTAGGTAAAGCAACAGGACTCCCCGTAAGTACGTTACTTGGCGGTAATTATCGTTCCAAAGTACAGCCGTATTGCTCTTTACTCATGGAAGAACCAGAGACGATGTTCAACGTGATCTCTGATTATAAAAAGCTTGGTTTTAAAGCATTTAAAATTGGTTGGGGCCCATTTGGACGTAACAATGATGCCAAATTAGATAGAGCAATTGTTGAGGCAGCAAGGGATGCGGCAGGTTACGAATCACACTTGTTAGTTGATGCGGGCGCAAGTGATGCATATTGGCCAAATGGCTTGAAATGGGCAATCCAAACATCGCATATGTTAGCGGAATATCAAGTTGGTTGGTTTGAAGAAGCGTTACGTCCGGATGACCTTGAGGACTTTAAAGTGCTGCGTAAAGAAAGCCCAGTGCCGATTGCGGGTGGTGAAGTGTTAACCCGTCGTCAATCTTTCTTACCATGGCTCTCTCAGGGGGCATTCGATATTGTTCAACCTGACGTGACGAAAGTGGGCGGCATTTCAGAGCAACGTCGAATCGCATGGCTGGCTGATGAGTTTGGTGTTAAGTATGTTGGACACGGTTGGAATACCGCAATGGGGCTGGCGGCCGACTTACAAATGGCAGCAGCCTTCCCACAAGTGGATTTTGTCGAGTTTATCGGTGGTAGCCAATATATTGATGGCATTGTTAAAACACCATTTAAAGTGGATGAGCAAGGGTATTTAACGATCCCCAAATTACCGGGGCTTGGTATTGAGCTAGACATCGATAAATTAGCGAAATTCACAGTTAATCCAGAGCGTTTGTTTAAGTAACTTCATATACATAAGCCAGATAGTGACAACACTATCTGGTTTCCTCTCCTTATTAAAAGGTATGGTTACGATGAAAAATAAGAACAAAGGTACAAAAATAAGGTTTTCGATAGCGATATTAATGACGCTTGCGATTGTTATTAATTACTTAGATAGAACTGTTATGTCTGCGGCAGCACCGACTATCTCAGAAGAACTGCAAATTTCGCCAGAGATGATGGGATGGATAATGTCGGCGTTTTTCTTGAGTTATGCATTATGCCAAATACCAGCGGGTTTTATTGCGGATAAATATGGTCAAAGAAAAACGTTGGCAGGGTCTGTGTTGTGGTGGTCATTAGCAACGGCTGCCACAGCATTAGCCAAAACACCACTGAGTTTTATTTCCACGCGAATTCTAATGGGAATGGGGGAAGCGGGGGCATATCCATGTAATAGTGGTATTGCGGCAAAATGGTTTCCAGATCGTGAACGCGGCAGAATAACGGCATTATTTGATAGTGGTTCTAAGTTTGGAACAGCGTTCGCAATGCCATTAGTGGTGTGGATCATTGCAAAATGGGGCTGGGAATCAGCATTTATTATTTGCGGCGCATTAGGGGTTCTCTGGGTTTTTGCATGGTTAAAGGTATATCACGATCCTGAACAACACCCAAAAATTAGTGCTGAAGAACTTGCTTATATTCGTGATGGGCAAATTAAAAAAGATGGTATTGATAATATCCAGCCGATGAAGTGGTATCAGTTGATCCGTTATCGCAATGTACAAGCTATGTGTATCGGCTTCTTTATGTTGGACTACGCCATTTATTTCTTTATTACTTGGTTCCCTGCTTATTTAATGATGGAACGAGGCATGAGTTTAGAAGAAATGGGATTTGCTGCCATGTTACCACCACTATGTGGGATCGCAGGTCAATGGCTGGGTGGTTGGACGACAGATTATCTGTATATTAAATATAATAATATCAACCTTGCTCGTAAATTACCGATTGTGGGCGGCATGCTGATTGCAACCAGTATCGCATTTTCGGGGTTAGTTGAATCTGTTACTTTAATGATGTTTTTACTGTGCTTATCTTATGCGGCACTCGCATTTGCAGCCTCAGCAATATGGTCTTTACCAGGAGATGTTGCACCACGAAATATGACGTCGGTCTTAGGTGGAATGCAAAGCGCTGTTTCTAACTGTGGCGGTATTTTAGGACCTATTGTGACTGGATATATTATTGCAGCAACCGGTTCGTTTATTTGGGCATTAATTGTATCTGGTATTGCTTGTGCAATAGGGGCATTGGTTTATTTAGTGATGTTAAGAAATATTAAGCCGATTACGCCTGATAATGAATCGTTAGAAAAATCAAATTAAACAGCTATATTATTTAAAGTTAAGATCATAATGTTTATTTTCGATAAGGAAATAGAGGCAAAAAACATTGCCTCAGGTACGCGACGTAAGTTGTTCCCTGGCAGTGAAAATATGATGATAGCAAGATTATCTTTCACAGCCGGTACATCAGGTGACTTACACTCTCATCCACATGAACAAATGAGTTATATACTCAAAGGGAAATTTAGATATCAAGTGAGGCATGTGACTAAAGAAGTTGGAGAAGGCGATGTTGTTTATATTCCTTCAAATGAGAAACATCGCTGTGAATGTTTATCTAATGGTGAAATTTTAGATATATTCGTACCAATGAGAAAAGACTTTTTAGATAATTAAATCATTTTGCTAAATGATTAAAAATCTATTGATAAAATAGAGGGGATCTCGATGTCTAAAATTGGGATCCCCTCTCTATTTTTTAATAATTAAAATTGATCCATTAATTACATGATAAAAAACACAACCAGTAATAATCAAAGCAGTTTTATCATTGAGGGAAATACACTAACGTGATATCTCAGATATGTTATTTTTCTTCTTCTTTATTGATTTTTCGCTGATTCAAGACAACAAGTCAAACATAAAAAAGTAAGCATAAAAATGGGGATAATCATAAACGGTGAATAAGGTGAATATTGTCCGGTAATCTTGCCGATACTAGATGTAGCAATTAACTTAACAGGAATGCGGCACCTTATTAATTAAATCTCTCAGTAGGTTGAGAAGGCTGTTACATCTGTTATCAATGAGACTCTGTAACAGGGAGCAAAAGAATAGGATGATGCTCTTATTTATTGGGCCATTTCCCGAGAATTGGTGAGAAAAATAATAGCCCAAGATGTTGAGTGCCAATAGGACACCCTAGTGTTGGGTTAAGCCGTTGCGTCGAACATATTGATTTACGCAATAGTGGATAATACAGGTATCGCCAAATCTAGTTTGGATAGCACCATGTAGGGTAATCATTCATGCCATAACAGATTTATTGAAATCGCTAGTTTTGATAAAGAAACGGTCATTACAGTAGCCAGAGAGCGGCTTAATAACGTGGAAATAGAAAGGGAGATGAGAGACAGTATAATGAAAAATCCCTCATAGCGGTGAGGCATATGAGGGATCAGTAAAGCTGTTACAGAGCAATGACACCAATAATAGCGATCACGCTAATAATCGCCGCACCACCATAAAATACCCATTTTGATGCTGGGACATGCACTTTAAAGTCGTGCAGTGTGTGGTGAATACGGTGCATAGCACACCATACTGGTAGAATTATCATGAGCAGTAAGAAAATACGCCCGATAAAACTTTGGCAGAATGCGACAATACGCTCATAGCTTAGCATTTCAGGTGCAACACCTAATGGGATTAATATTCCCAAGAGAATGATGATAGCAGGTCCAACAATGGCACTCCACATACCACCGGCACCAAATAATCCCCAGAAAACCGGTTCATCGGAACGTTTAGGCGTTAGATTCATCAGATCCTCCGTTGATTAAAATAGCAGTGCGATCGCTAAAATCGCTGCCGTAACTAAGATCGTTAATGCCCAAAAACCTTTAACAATTGGCTCTTGTGACATTTTTTTATCACCAACGATAATACTGACGGCTTTTGGAGCTAGATTAAACCATGTTGTGGTATGAAGTAGCGTCGCAGCCAGTGTAATAATGTTGATAATAATGACGATTGGATTACTTAAAAATCCAACAAAGCTTGCCCAAGATTCTGGACCACCTTTTAATGCGAATACGCCGAATAACACTAAAAGGCTAAACCATAGCTGAAGAACGGAGGTACTTTCACGTACGATGTAAAAGCGGTAGAAACCTAACTTTTGCCACCAGTCGCCCTTCATTTCCCTTACATAGGGTTTACGTTTTGTAGTCATGACTTCAATTCTCCTTATCGTGGCTTCAGCATGGCGATAATAAAGTCTTGCGCGCTGGCTGCTTTCGCTTGCTGGATTGCAGCTGCTGGGTCAACATGCTTAGGACAGACTTCAGAGCAGTAGCCTACAAATGTACAGCTCCAGACACCATCATCACCGTTCAATAATGGCATGCGTTCTTTTGCTCCGTGGTCACGGTTATCTAAGTTGTAGCGCTCAGCCAAGGTAATTGCAGCAGGACCAACAAATTCAGGATTCAAACCAAACTGTGGGCATGCGGCATAGCACAAGCCACAGTTAATGCATCCAGAGAACTGATGGTATTTTGCCATCTGTGCCGGAGTCTGCTTATTCGGACCTTCTGAAGGCTTACGATCGTTACCAATGATATAAGGCTTGATAGCCTCTAAGCGCCCTCAATAAAGTGAGTCATATCAACCACCAGATCACGCTCGATCGGGAAGTTGCCTAGCGGTTCTACCTTCAACCCTTCAGGGTAGTCACGTAGGAAAGTTTTGCACGCCAGTTTGGGAACATTATCAACCATCATGCCGCAAGAACCACAAATCGCCATACGGCAAGACCAGCGATAAGACAGATCAGGCGCAAGGTTATCTTTGATATAACCTAAAGCATCCAGCAATGAGGTTTGCTCATCATAAGGGACATCATATGCCACTAAATGGGGCTCATTATCCGTTTCAGGATTGTAGCGCATGATCTCCATTTTTAAGTGTTTCATATCATCCATTAGCTTGCTCCTTGTTTGCCTTCTCTTGAGCTTCAGCTTCTGCACCATAAACACGTTTTGCTGGCTGAGATTTAGTAATCTTCACATCACTGTATTCAAGACGAGGTGCGCCTTCTGGGTTATAGAATGCCAATGTGTGTTTTAAGAAATTCACATCATCACGTTCAGTGCAACCCTCGTCGAGACGTTGGTGTGCACCACGAGACTCTTTTCGATTGAGTGCGGAGTGTGCCATACATTCGGCAACATCTAAGCCAAATCCAAGCTCAATGGTATACAACAGATCGGTATTGAAAACGCTGCTATGGTCGGTAATTTCAACGTGTTTAAAGCGCTCTTTCAACTCTGCAATCTTATCAATGGTTTTTTGCATTAATTCAGGGGTACGGTAAATACCGCAGCCTTCTTCCATTGACATACCCATTTCATCACGGATTTTCGCCCAACTTTCTTTACCTTTTTGGTTGAGAAGTTTGTTCAGATTATCTTCGATATCACGAGTACGTGCTTCAATAGCATTTGCATTCGCTGGGGTTGCTTCTGCTGCATGTTTTGCGGCCTTGCTCGCCCGCTAAGCGACCGAATACAACAAGCTCAGCTAATGAGTTAGAGCCTAAACGGTTTGCACCGTGGAGACCGACAGAAGAACATTCGCCAACAGCAAATAAGCCTTTGATGCGAGTTTCACAGTTTTGATCTGTTTCGATACCCCCCATCGTATAGTGAGCGGTCGGACGAACAGGAATTGGATCAGTGACTGGGTCAACACCGACATAAGCTTTCGCTAGTTCGCAAATGAAAGGTAGGCGTTCATGTAGTTTTTCTGCACCAAGATGACGTAAATCTAGATAGACAACATCACCACGATGGGTACTAATTGTGCGGCCAGCACGCCATTCATGCCAGAACGCTTGTGAAACTTTGTCACGAGGACCGAGTTCCATATATTTGTTTTCAGGTTTACCGAGTGGCGTCTCGGGGCCCATTCCGTAATCCTGTAGATAGCGATAGCCATCTTTATTGACAAGAATACCGCCTTCGCCGCGGCAACCTTCTGTCATTAAGATACCAGAACCAGGTAGGCCAGTTGGGTGATATTGAACAAACTCCATATCACGCAGTGGTACGCCATGTCGGAAAGCCATGCCCATACCATCACCAGTTACAATACCACCATTAGTATTATAGCGGTAAACACGTCCAGCACCGCCAGTTGCCATGACGATAGAATTGGCACGGATTTGAACCTTTGTGCCTTCCATCATGTTGAGTGCGACAAGACCGCGAACTTGGCCTTCATCGACGATGATATCTAGGACAAAATGTTCGTCAAAGCGTTGAATTTGAGGATATTTTAATGAGGTTTGGAAGAGGGTATGGAGCATATGGAAGCCAGTTTTATCGGCTGCAAACCATGTACGTTCAATTTTCATACCGCCAAAACGACGGACGTTAACTGAACCATCTGGTTTACGGCTCCATGGACAGCCCCATAGTTCCAGTTGAGTCATTTCTGTTGGGCAGTGTTCGACGAAATATTCGACGACATCTTGCTCACACAGCCAGTCTCCACCAGCAACCGTATCATTAAAATGATAGTCATAGGAGTCATGGGCCTGAGTTACTGCGGCTGATCCCCCCTCGGCAGCCACGGTATGGCTACGCATAGGGTAAACTTTTGAGATCAGAGCAATCTTGATGTTGGGATTTGCTTCTGCGGCAGCAATCGCTGCACGTAAGCCTGCGCCCCCGGCCCCGATAATCGCTAGATCGGCATTGAAGGTTTGCACTGCGCTTCTCCATTGTTCAAGTGTAAATTGATAAATTCTTTTAAATACTTTTGATACTTAGCTATCTGCTTGTCAGTGCCACGTAATGTGATACTGCAAAAACTCTCTTTTTTAATAGTAAATAATATAATAGCTAATAATGACTTATCATGCTTTGAATTATAGCGAATAGTCCTCATGATAAATTTGATATAGAGGGGGGTTTTAGGTGATTTAGCCTATAAAGTGTGATCTATGCCAAGTTTTTATTAATTGTTTTTTCATACGTGGCATTTTAAGTATGGTGATGGAGTAAAAAAAACATAAATTCAAATAATTACCATCATCTTTAGCAAAATGGATGGAGGGGAAATCTATTTGTACGATTGGGAATCGACTAGCCTAAAGAGAATAATAACAAAAATGTTGTTAGCTTGTATTTTTTGTCCTAAAGATTTACACAAAAATTAAATACAGTATGTTTGTGCTGTTATTTCTGACGTTTCCTTTCACGAAATAATAACCTATTTGTTTATTAATAATGAATGTCATTTATAACATCAGGTTAACATCATATTAGAAATAATCATGATTGCTTTCTCAAGTTGACTTAAGGATTAATGGTATAAAAACGTTTTTTTGCTTAATCGATTGAAGCCGAGGATAATCACGCATTATTTCGCTCACCTTGCTATATTTTTGTTTGTCTACAGCGATTATTACGGCAGCTTATACATCAATTACATTTGATTAGTGCGAATGGATTGTTTGTCAGGCAAGAGGTGAGTAAACTGCACGACTGTGTTTATTTTGGAGTTATATTAATGAGTGAAGTAGCGGACTGGCAGCCAAGCGCACCCATCGCTAACCTACTACAGCGAGCAAAAATCATCGCTGAAATTAGACGTTTTTTTACAGAGCGCTGTGTGCTTGAGGTTGAAACTCCTGCCATGAGTCAGGCGACCATCACAGATATTCACCTTGTACCTTTTAATACCCGCTTTGTGGGGCCCGGTGCAGCACAAGGGATCGATCTCTATTTGATGACCAGCCCCGAATACCACATGAAACGTTTATTGGCAGCGGGCAGTGGACCGATCTACCAACTCTGTCGTAGTTTTCGTAATGAGGAAGCAGGGAGACACCACAACCCTGAGTTCACGATGCTTGAATGGTATCGTCCACATTATGATATGTACCGTTTAATTAATGAAGTGGATGACTTGCTTCAACAGGTGCTGGATTGTGAAAGTGCTGAATTACTTTCTTATCAACAAGCCTTTTTACGTCATTTAGATATCGACCCTCTCTCGGCAGAAAAAAGCGAGTTAAAAGAAGTCGCTGCTCGGTTGGATTTGAGTAATGTCGCTGAGCACGAAGAAGATAAAGATACACTGTTGCAACTGTTATTTACGATGGGCGTAGAGCCTCATATCGGTAAAGAAAAACCAGTTGTGGTGTATCATTTTCCTGCAACTCAAGCATCTTTAGCAGAAATTAGTACTGAAGATCATCGTGTTGCAGAACGTTTTGAAGTTTATTTTAAAGGTATGGAATTGGCGAATGGCTTTCGTGAATTAACCGACGCGAAAGAGCAACGCCAGCGTTTTGAGCAAGATAACCGTCGACGTGCAGCCTTGGGGTTGCCTGTTCATCCAATTGATGAGCATTTGCTTGCTGCGCTAACCCATGGCTTACCTGAGTGCTCTGGTGTGGCTCTTGGCGTCGATCGTTTGATTATGATAGCGTTAAAGGCTGAAAAGATCAGTGATGTGATTGCTTTCCCTGTCACAATTGCTTAACAGTGTAGATTGCAGCCAAAGGGCTGCAATCTGCTTTTTAGTGATTATGGATGCTGTTTCTGTTTTTGGAGAAACTGTACACCTAAGTCAGGGAAATCAGTGAATGCACCATCTACGTCAGCTTGATTGTAGATAATATCAAAGAGTTGTTGTCCATCCTTAGCGTATTTTGGCAATTTATCGACCCGGATAGTATAAGGGTGTACCGCCATATTATTGGCATGGGCATCTTTTACCATACCCGTTAGCTTAATATTGTTAGGTGTTGAATCTTCACTAACCAACATATGGTAGTCAGGACCAATACCATCTGCATATTTAGCGACTTCCTTCATTGAGCCGGGTTTAAACATCCAATCATAACTATAGTTAACCCAAGTTCCATCTGGTTTCTGTTCTTGTGTTTCGTTCCAGTCAGTGTAGGCAATCAGCTGGATAAGTTTTAAATTCATCCCCATTTCAGGCATTAAGGTGTTCTTAATACGCTTGAGTTCATTTGCATCAAAGCATTGAAGGTAAACATTCGAGTTTTTATCGGTATAACCATACTGTTTCAAGACTTCGAGTGTTTTTTTCGTAATATCTTTGCCTTCTTGCTGGTGGAACCAAGGGGCTTTAATTTCAGGGTAGATACCAATATTTTTCCCTGTCGATTTATTCAGACCTTGAACAAATTCGATTTCTTCTTGGAAGGTATGGATCCGAAAATCAGATTTGCCCATGGGGAAGCGGTTAGGGTAGCTCTGAACCTTCTTGCCATCGACAATATCAAACCCTTCAGTGAACTTTAATGATTTGATTTCATCAAGAGTAAAGTCGATAGCATAATAGCGGCCGTCTTGACGTGCTCGATTAGGAAAACGCTCAGCGACGTCTGTCACGCGATCAAGGTAATGGTCATGAAGTACCACTAACTCATTGTCTTTAGTCATGACTAAATCTTGTTCAAGAAAGTCGGCGCCTTGCGTATAAGCCATCGCTTTTGCTGGTAATGTATGTTCTGGTAGATAACCACTGGCACCACGGTGTGCGATCACGACTTTCTCGGCGGCTTGTGCCACCGCTGAAGCTGACATCACTAAAACCATACTTGCCACCAATGTTTTTAATGGGAAGTGCATGATTGTATCTCCTTGTCACTTTTTTGGTAAAAAAAGGGCTATATCGTTTTTTGATATAGCCCAGAGCTTAGTGCGTTAACGTGAATCTTTAATGAAGTGTTAGTTCATTTTCGCTAATTCACGTTTGTGTTTAGATTCGCTAATCATCACAATAAAGAGTAAAACTACAGCGAGTGCAGAGCCACCGATCATGACGGCAAAGCCACCATCCCAACCGAAGTAGTCAACGGTATAACCAACGATAGCACTTGCCGCAACGGAGCCACCAAGGTAGCCAAATAGACCCGTAAAGCCAGCAGCAGTCCCCGCTGCTTTTTTCGGTGCAAGTTCAAGGGCATGTAGACCAATCAACATAACAGGGCCGTAGATTAAGAAGCCGATGATTAGCATACAAGCCATATCAACATTTGGGTTACCAGCAGGGTTCAGCCAGAATACAATCGTAGCAATTGTAACTAAGAGCATGAAGAAGACGCCTGTTGCTCCGCGGTTACCACGGAACACTTTGTCCGACATCCAACCACAGATCAACGTACCCGGAATACCTGCATATTCGTATAGGAAATAGGCCCAAGAGGATTTATCCATTGCAAAGTGTTTCACTTCACGTAGATAGGTAGGTGACCAATCAAGCACACCGTAACGTAATAGGTAAACAAAGACGTTAGCAATTGCGATCATCCATAACAGTTTGTTCGGGAACACATACTTCATGAAGATCTCTTTTGCCGTTAACTCTTTTTCATCTGACTCTTTGTAGTCAGGTGGATAGTCATTTTTATACTCTTCGATTGGTGGTAAACCACATGATTGCGGCGTATCACGCATGAGAGCAAAAGCAATCATTGCAACAAGGATTGCTGCGAATGCTGGCATATACAGAGCCGCTTTCCAATCGTTGAACCATGCCATACCTAGCATAAATAGTAGAGGAGGAATACCACCCCCTACGTTATGAGCACAGTTCCAAACAGAAACAATACCTCCACGTTCTTTTTGTGACCACCAGTGAACCATGGTACGACCACAAGGAGGCCAGCCCATACCTTGGAACCAACCACATAGGAACAGCAACGCGAACATGACCATGATGCTAGAGGTTGCCCATGGTACAAAGCCCATGATGAGCATGACGACTGCGGCAAGGATTAGGCCTGCCGGTAAGAATACCCGTGGGTTAGAGCGGTCTGATACAGACCCCATAATAAATTTAGAAAAACCGTACGCGATAGAGATCCCTGATAATGCAAAGCCCAGATCGCCTTTGGAAAAGCCTTGTTCAACAAGGTAAGGCATCGCTAAGGCGAAGTTTTTTCTTACCAAATAATAGGCTGCATAACCAAAGAAAATTCCCATGAAGATTTGCCAGCGTAGTCGGCGATAGACTGGATCTATCTTTTCTGCTGGCAACCTCGATATATGAGGTGCTGGCTTAAAAATGCTTAACATATAGCCTCCGATGGCTTATTAATCGTTATTTACTCTTATCTCTTATATTTCTATATAAAAGACTGTGAGTGTTTATTCTTGATAGAGTGATAAAAACGAAAGTATTCGAATTTAATTTCGAGCAATTTCTTTCATAAGTGCTCTTATGATAGTCATAAAAAAACATTCTATCTGTAATCTACTGCACAAATATCTGTTTTATTTATGGGAGGCATAGTTAAAGTCATTTAAGGAGGAAAAGAAACCATAACAGATGAAATTATTGTGATTAACATCACGAATTTTGTCTTTTTATCGCTAATTTTGGTTTGATTGCTTTCGTTTTTGTTCTTTATCAAACATCAAGCACGTTTCTTGTCTATATTTAGTTATAGATTATAAAAATAGACCATACTAAAAGTAATGTTGATTAATGTGAGGAATGCGACATGAATGGCTCATCTGTGACTGAAACGGATGTCATCATTATCGGTGGTGGCGCAACAGGTGCAGGTGTTGCTCGTGATTGCGCCCGCCGAGGATTGAAAGCAGTTTTACTCGAAAGGCATGATATTGCAACAGGCGCAACAGGACGCAACCACGGCTTGCTACATAGTGGTGCTCGCTATGCTGTCACGGACGGGGAATCAGCAAGAGAGTGTATTGAAGAAAACAAGATACTAAAACGTATTGCACATCATTGTATTGAGAAAACTGACGGTTTATTTATTACGTTGCCTGAAGATTCTCTCGAATACCAACAGCAATTTATTCAAGCTTGCCAAGCGGCAGGTATTGATGCTCATGCTCTCGACCCCGCAGAAGCGATCCGCCTTGAGCCGTCAGTCAATCCCCAATTGATCGGTGCTGTGAGAGTGCCTGATGGTACTGTTGATCCTTTTCGTTTAACCGCAGCTAATATGCTGGATGCTCGCGAACATGGTGCGAAAGTGCTCACTTATCATGAAGTCATCGGACTAATTCGAGAAGGTGATAAAGTACGCGGTGTAACAGTTTACGATCATCAAGCTAAACAACAATATGATATTTATGCTGAAATTGTGGTTAATGCTGGGGGGATTTGGGGACAAAAAATCGCAGAATACGCAGATCTGAAAATCAAAATGTTCCCTGCAAAAGGTGCGCTTCTGATCTTAGGCCACCGATTAAATAACATGGTTATTAACCGCTGCCGCAAGCCTGCTGATGCGGATATTTTGGTACCTGGAGATACGATTTCACTGATCGGCACAACATCGACACATATCGAATATGATCAAATTGATAATATGTATGTGACACCGGAAGAGGTCGATATTTTGATCCGCGAAGGTTCAATGCTCTCACCTGCATTAGCGAAAACACGCATATTGCGCGCTTATGCGGGGGTTAGGCCATTAGTTGCCAGCGATGATGATCCTTCTGGTCGTAATGTGAGTCGCGGTATTGTGTTGTTGGACCATGCGAAACGCGATGGCCTTGAAAACTTTATCACAATTACTGGTGGTAAATTAATGACTTATCGCCTCATGGCTGAATGGGCAACAGATAAAGTGTGTGAAAAATTAGGGCATACCGCCAAAATGCACTACAGCAGATGCCCCCTTTACCAGGGTCGCAACATAGTGCTGAAGAAGCACTGCGTAACGTTATTTCAATTCCAGCCCCCATTCGTGGTTCTGCAGTCTATCGTCATGGTGACCGTGCTACCGCGATATTAACGACCGATAGACTAGATAAGAGCCTTGTTTGTGAATGTGAAGCGGTTACCGCAGGTGAAGTACGTTATGCTGTTAACTCATTAACAGTTAATAACTTACTTGATTTACGGCGTCGGACTCGCGTTGGCATGGGAACATGCCAAGGTGAGTTATGTGCTTGCCGAGCCGCTGGGTTATTAAACCGTTTTAATGTGACAACACCACATGAAACCGAACAGCAGCTAGGACATTTTTTGAATGAGCGTTGGAAAGGCGTAAGACCTATCGCTTGGGGGGATGCATTGCGAGAAAGTGAATTTACTAGTTGGGTTTACCATGGCTTATGTGGCATGAATGAAAGTACCTTAGATAAGGTTTCTAACGAGGAGGCTGACCATGAAATATGATGCAGTCGTGATGGGCGGGGGGGCTCGCTGGGCTTATCTGTGGTATTCGCTTAACTCAATCAGGTTTATCTTGTGCCATTGTGAGCGCAGGGCAAAATGCGTTGCACTTTTCATCTGGATCTTTGGATTTATTAACGCATTTACCCGATGGCCAAAGCGTAGAAAAACCATTAGATGCCCTAGATAAACTGAGTGAGCAGGCGCCAGAACACCCGTATAGCCGGCTTGGTAAACTTTCGGTGATTAAACTCACTCATCTTGCAGAGACACTACTACAGCAAAGTGGCGTGAAACTTAAAGGTTCTAGCGATGAAAATCATTATCGCATAACGCCATTGGGTCATAAGCGCCTAACATGGTTGAGTCCTGAGTTTGTGCCTACAGTTAACCTCCATAAAAAAAATGGATATGGGAAAAATAGCGGTTGTTGGTATTGAAGGTTTTTTAGATTTTCAGCCGCAAATGGTGTCTGATGAGTTGCAAAGAGAGGGCGTCAGCGCGAGTGCTTATTATGTTCATTTGCCGCTCCTTGATAGACTTAGAGAAAACCCCAGCGAATTTAGAGCTATCAATGTGGCACGTTGGTTAGATAGGCCTGAAAACATGGCGCAAATAGTGGCTGAAATAGCACCACTAGTCGTTGATTCTGATACTATTTTTATGCCAGCGTGTATCGGATTAGATAGTGAAGAGCCTTTGCTTGAGCTACAAAAGCAGCTTGGTAAACCCATCTACTTGTTGCCTACATTACCCCCTTCATTACTGGGGATCCGATTGCATGAGATGCTGTTACGTCAATTTCGCCGTCAAGGTGGGATCATCATGCCGGGTGATAAGGTGACTTCAGTGAATTGTATTGGGTCACGTATAGAATCAGTGAATACACGTAATCATGGTGATATTTCACTCAAGGCTTCTCAGTTTGTCTTAGCCACCGGCAGTTTTTTTAATAATGGGGCTTGTTGCTGAGTTCGATCGTATTTATGAGCCATTAATGAACCTTGATTTATGCCATATTCCTCAGCGTGCACAGTGGACCAATAAAGCATTTTTTGCTTCACAGCCATATATGACGTTTGGTGTTCAAACAGATGAGTATCTACGGGCACAAAAAGAGGGGCAAACTTTCGAAAATCTCTATGTGGCAGGCGCGGTTTTAGGCGGTTTTGACCCTTTAACTGAAGGTTGTGGCGCGGGAGTTTCATTGATAAGTGGCTTACATGCAGCAAATGAAATTGTGGGCTATTTTGAACGACAAAGAGCCATGCAGGCGGAGGTGGCGCAATGAGTATTCAGGATGCAAGCTTTGAAAGTTGTATTAAATGTACTGTTTGTACGACCTATTGCCCTGTAGCGAAAGTTAATCCGTTATATCCTGGGCCAAAACAAGCGGGTCCTGATGGTGAGCGTTTACGTTTAAAAGACCCAATGTTATATGATGAGGCATTGAAATATTGCACTAACTGTAAACGTTGTGAAGTTGCATGCCCATCGGATGTTAAAATAGGCGATATTATTGCTCGTGCTCGTAATACATACAGCCAACAAAAGCCGAAATTACGTGATGCAATACTCAGTCATACCGATTTAATGGGATCACTATCGACACCTTTTGCTCCAGTGGTAAATACCATCACGGGGCTAAAACCAGTTCGTCAAATTCTCGATAAAGCTTTAAAAATTGACCATCGTCGGGAGTTGCCTAAATATTCCTTTGGAACATTTAGACGTTGGTATGCAAAACAAGCGGCGGAACAACAAAAATTTGCAGAGCAAGTTGCCTTTTTCCATGGTTGCTATGTCAATTATAACCATCCACAGCTCGGTAAAGACTTAATTAAAGTGTTTAATGGAATGGGAATTGGCGTTCAACTATTAAAACGCGAAAAATGTTGTGGTGTGGCGTTAATTGCGAATGGCTTTATGAAACAAGCTAAGCGGCAAGCAAATGTTAATTTAGAATCGCTACAAGAAACCATCCTTGAGAAACATATTCCGGTTGTTGCAACGTCATCGACGTGTACTTTTACACTCCGTGATGAGTATACACATGTTTTAGATGTCGATACCTCACAAATGCGCGATAACATTGAATTAGCAACACGTTATATCTATCGCTTATTAGAGCAAGGCCGAGAGCTTAAACTCAAGCATACACCTCTGAAAGTGGCTTATCATACGCCTTGTCATATGGAAAAAATGGGTTGGACATCATACACATTGGAGTTGATTAAGCGTGTACCTGGCGTTGAATTGATCGTACTCGATTCTCAATGTTGTGGTATTGCAGGAACATACGGCTTTAAAAAAGAAAACTATGAAGTTTCTCAAGGGATTGGCGCAGGGTTATTTCGCCAAATTGAAGACAGTGGGGTTGATATGGTGATTACAGATTGCGAAACCTGTAAATGGCAGATAGAGATGTCGACCAGTAAAAAATGTGAACACCCGATAAGCCTGTTAGCCAAAGCATTATAATAAAAATAATGAGCTGTTTAGTTAACCCGTTAGGGAGAAAGGAGCCCACCTTTCTCCCTTTTTTGTAATAGTACTGCCATATTCTATCATGTCGTAGTAACCTTATGATTTAATGCATAATGATAGGTTTGACATGTTAGGCACGGATCCCTCCTTTAGACTTAGAAAATTGACGCGAGAAGATAAGGACTTCTTTTTTCAACTGTATACGAACCTCGATGTTTTACGTTTTATTTCTAACCCAAAAACGGAAAAAGAAATTCTTGCCGCGTTTGAAAGTCGATTAATCGAATGGAATTTACATTCTGAACATTGGCTATGTTTAGTGATTGAAGATATTGAAACTCACCGGCCTATGGGATTGATTGGCTTTTGTTTATCATTAGTAAATCAACAGCGAGTTGGTGAAATTGGTTATTTGATTGACCCTACTTTTTCAGGTAAGGGCATTGCGACGTCGGCTCTGAAAATGCTGTTATCATCCCCTGATTATGCACAAATTCGCACATTTATAGCAGTAGTGACCGAAGGTAATATTGCTTCTGAAAAAGTGTTGGTTAAAAACGGATTTTCTAAACAAAAAGTGATTACTGCAAACTATGAGATTAATGGTTTTGTGTATGATGATATTTGTTATGAATTAAATCGATAAAACATCACGCTGGTGGTGAGTAAACTATACCAGCGTGATGGAGAGTTAAAGTGATTTCTGTAAAGTTTCCAGTAGTAGCAACACTGATGTTCCACCAGGATCTGCATGGCCTATACTGCGTTCACCTAAATAACTGGCTCGGCCTTTTCGTGCTTGCATAGGGATTGTTGATGCCACACCTTGTTTTGCTGCTTCTACAGCCGCACTTATTGCTTCATTTAAGGTTTGTGAAGTCGCTTTTTCAAGTGATTCACAAACAGGCCACCAAACATCGCACATGGTTTTATCATTAGGTTCGGCTTTGCCTCGTGATACAACACCTTCCGTTCCTGCTTTGAACAGCTCAGCTAAATCAGCAATGCTTAAATTTTCTTTACCAGCAGCACTTTGCGAAGCTTTAATAAAAAATGTGCCGAAGAGTGGACCACTTGCGCCACCGACACTAGATAAGAGTGTCATTCCGGTGGTTTTCAGTAAGGTAGCAATATCTTTGTCTTCAACAGAAGGTAATTTTTCGGCTACTTTCTGAAAACCACGATGCATGTTGAGTCCATGGTCGCCATCACCAATAGCGGTGTCTAGCTCGGTAAGCCGATCTTGTTCATCAGCAAAAGTTTGTGAACACTGTATCAACCAATGATAAATTTGCGGTTGTGTTAAGTTCATGATGTTTTGGCTCCATTTTTACTGCTTAATTTATTGGTTATTGGGAGTAGAAGTTTTGTGTTATCAACACTTCCAACGTAAAGCCGGGGTATTGACTGGTTCATCCCATAACATTAAGTCTTCATCATCCACTTTTAATAGCGTAATTGAGATGCCTTGCATATCAAGTGCGGTGCAATAGGAGCCGACAAGGCTACGTTCAATAGTCAAACCAAAATCGTGACAACAAGTTTGTAGTCGGTGGTACACAGCGTACAACTCAGATAATGGTGTGGCGCCAAGGTTATTAACTAATGCAATTACGCGATCGCCTTTTTTCAGAGGGTGTTTAGTGTGTTTATGCTCTTGCCAGCAGCCATTTTCACGATCCCATTGGCGGATTATGCGTTCGTAGTGACCGTTTTCGAGCAAAGCTTCAAACATTTGATCGACAGTATCGTCTAAATTAGTAAATTTGCGCCGTTCAATGCCGGGCTCTCCGTGGATCCCCACGCCAAATTCCATTTCGTTATCCGGAAGTTCAAATGAGCGTTTTCCTGCCGCGGGTACGGTACAGGCTTGTAAGGCAACACCTAAACTATAACCATGATTATTGATCTTGTGGCCTAGTTCCACTAATTGCTCAAGAGAATATCCTTTGGTCGCTGCCGCGCCGAGTATTTTTTCCATCAAAACGGTATTAGCGACACCTCGGCGTCCTGCTGTGTATAAACTATCTTTTACTGCGACATCATCATCAACTAATACGGTAGCGATTTTGATCCCTGCATCGTGTAAGAGTTCAGCGGCCGTTTCAAAATTTAGGACGTCACCAGTGTAGTTTTTTATGATCATTAATACACCTTCGCCGCTATCGATGGCCATTGCACATTCCATCATTTGGTCTGGTGTCGGGGATGTAAACATCTCTCCTGGGCATGCCCCATCTAACATTCCTTGACCAATATATCCGCTATGCATCGGCTCATGACCGCTACCCCCACCGGAAAGTAATCCAACTTTGCCTTTGATAGGTGTATTACTATGAACGAGGTAGGTTGGGTCAACATTCAAACGTAATTCAGGATGAGCAGCAATAAGCCCTTGATTGACTTCACTTATAATATCTTCAACACGGTTAATCAGTTTTTTCATCTTATAAACTCCAAAAGATAGAGAATGATGGTTATTTCTGTTCGTTTGTGTTCTTTTTTGGTTGAATTAAAACGGAATTGGCGCGGTTCGTTTCGATTGTGCAACCAGACTATCACGGCTGTGAGATTATTGATGAATAAAACCAATAAAATGAGAGTTAGATCGGTAATTTTTCAGAGGTGAGCGAAGGGGAGTACTATTTCCCCTTCGCAGTTGCACTAATGTTGATTGGCGAGTTTTTGCTCGGCAGTTTTGGCAAAAAATGTCTTCAAAATAAAATTGAGTAAAACACCATAAGCAGGTAAGAAAAATAGCATACAAATAAATAGCTTAAAGGTATAGTCAACTAAGGCAATCTCTACCCAATTCGCAGCCATAAAAGGATCACTGCTTTGATAAAATGCAATAAAGAAAAAGGCAATGGTATCAATTAAATTACCGAAGAACATGGCGCAGGCGGGGGCAACGTACCAACGTTTATTTTGACGTAATCGGTTGAACACACTGACGTCCATTATTTGCCCAAGAACATAAGCCATAAAGCTAGCAGCGGCAATTCGAGCCACAAATAAGTTAAATGTATTTAATGCTGCTACTCCTTGCCATTCACCTTGAAAAAATAGAGCTGATATAACATAGGAAATGAGTAGAGCAGGCAACATGACCGCAGTGATGATCCGACGTGCAAGTGGTGCACCATAAATACGTACAGTAAGATCAGTTGCTAAGAAAATAAATGGAAAGGTAAACGCTCCCCATGTAGTGTGAAAACCGAAAATATTAATCGGCAACTGTACAAGGTAGTTACTAGAGGTAATAATTAAAATATGAAATAAAGACAGCCAAATTAATGCACTGGCTTTTTGCTGTGCTGTGAATGAAAACATATTGTACCTTTTTAAGTAGCAATGGGGTGAGGGAACCCATAAAAAACTTTCCCGACATTGGGAAGTGCGCATAATACGCTTGTTGCGCAACAAAAGCAAAACTGTTACGTCAGAGAGGATAATTTTATTATATAATTAGAGCATCTTTTATTTTTTAGAAGCGTAGTTATGTCTGATTTATTTTTAAATGCCACTAAAACTCTTGATACACTTGGTTTGCGTTGCCCTGAGCCAGTTATGCTAGTTCGTAAAACTGTTCGAGGAATGAATGCTGGCGATACTTTACTCATCATTGCAGATGATCCTGCAACTACACGTGATATCCCCGGTTTTTGCCGTTTTATGGAGCATGAATTGCTGGCAGTTGAAACGGAACAAACCCCATACCGTTATTTGTTACGTAAAAAAACGGAAGGCCTGTAAGCCTTTTTTAGTTAAATAGGCTGCTTGCGTGCGGTGAGCTTAAAGGCTATCGCACGAATATGGCATTATTACTGGTAAGTGCCCTTATCCTCCTTGAATGATAAGTTGTAACTCCTCATAGCTAAAATTTAGGCTCTTCATCACAAGTTCGAAGCTTGCACCATTTTTTAGGAGTGAAAGTGCATTTTCATGCCTGGCTTTTTGCATGCCTTCTATCTTGCCTTCTATCTTACCTTCAATCTTACCTTCAATCTTACCTTCAATCTTACCTTCTAGTTTGGCTTTATCTTTTAAACGTTGAGCGATATTCATAGCAACACCTTGATGGTTTTCGATTTGTTCAATTAACTGTTGAATTATTTGTTCAAAATACTGAGATGAATCTAACGTAGTGAGCAGATAATTAATAATAATGCTGGTATCTTGCTCACTATTATAGTGCCTATTTAATGCTTGGGCGAGCAGACTAGTCACTTGCTGATATTCGTCACGTAGATTTTTATGCTTCAATGCAAGTTCCATTACTGCAATCTTTCGATGATTAACTAACTCATTGTCATCAATAACAGTGATATCCACTAATGGAAATGGATTAAAGTACAGTTCATCAGCGAGTTCGGGCCAAGAAAAACAGTGAGTCCATGTTTTCAAATAGGGATAGGGGGAGCTATCTCCATGGTAAAATAAAATAGGTACTACGAGTGGTAAACTTTTATGGCCTTGCTGAAGGTGTTGATTCATTGCCAAAAATGAATAATGCATTAAGCGCCAACTCATTAATTTATCAGGTGTTGATTGATGTTCAATAAGGAGGTAAAGATAGCCATCACCAACTTCTGTTTGTACAGTATAAAGAACATCAGATAATCGAGAGCGCAGTTTTTTATCGATAAAAGAAGAGTTAGTAAGTGCTAATGTATTAAAGTCACATAAAGACCGAATATGTTCTGGCAAATGAATGTCGAAAAAATCGCGAGCATTATCTATTTGGGTTAAAAAACCTTTAAAAGCGGCATCATGTGGTGTTGTAGGGGCTTTTTGTATCATACTCGCTACCTTCATCAATGTCCTTATGTTACGAAGATATTAGCGAATATAGAGATAAAATAGAAAAAAGTTACTCCTAATTTAGTGTGAAAAAATAATTTATTTTTTATAAGCGACATCTCATTACTTGTTGTATTTAAAGTCTTTATTACTATTTAATAAAAATTAAAATGTAAGAAATGATAGTTTACTAGATAATAATGATTAAACGTTCTATTTATAACAAAGAAGCGCCGTTATGGCGCTTCTTTAATAATACAATAAATATTATTTTTTAATTTGTGGTAGTTTTACTTTTAGTAAACGTACCGCATTTGCTGTCACTAAAGCTGTTGCTCCTGAGTCAGCAAGAACAGCGACCCAAAGCCCTGTTATTCCCAGTAGGCTGGTAACTAGGAAGATTGCCTTTAACCCTAAGGCTATTGTGATATTTTCACGAATAATCTTACGAGTGGACTGTGATAAAGCAATCACTTCAGGTAATCCAGTTAAACGGTTATGAGTCAAGGCAGCATCGGCAGTTTCCAAAGCAACATCCGTTCCACTACCCATTGCTACACCAATACTTGATGCTTTCATGGCTGGGGCATCGTTAATACCATCGCCGACCATCATAGTGCTATGGTTACGGTTTAATTCCATCACAGCAGTGACTTTATCTTCAGGCAGTAAACCTGCACGGTATTCCATACCTAGTTGACCAGCTATAGCTGCGGCTGCGCGAGGATTGTCGCCTGTTAGCATCACCGCATTAACATTCAAAACCCTTAACATACTCATGGCATCTATCGCATCGCTTCGTAATGTATCTTGCAGCGCGATTAAGCCGATGACTCGGTTATTTTCCAGTGTGATAACGACTGTTTTGCCTTCCGCCTCTAGTAATTCAACTCGATTTTGCCAAATCCCATCAAGTGGGCTATCCAAACGGCTTGGGGCGCTCACTAACACATGTTTACCATTAAGATAACCTTCAACCCCTTTCCCAGCGAGAGCCTTACGATTTTCGGCTTCAACGACGTTAATTGATAAGGCTTCTGCCTTATTTATAACGGCTTTTGCTAAAGGATGATGAGAGCCTGCCTCAACAGATGCAGTGATTTGTACTAGTTCATTTTCAGTTATACCGTCGACAGGAACCAAATCAGTAACATGAGGTTTACCTTCCGTCAACGTTCCTGTTTTTATCTAGTGCAATAGTGGTGACTGAACCTAACTGTTCGAGCGCTGCACCGCCTTTAATTAATGCACCACGACGTGTGGCGGCTGCTAACGCAGAGGTGATTGCCGCAGGTGTAGAAATCACTAAAGCACATGGACAACCAATCAGCCAGCAAGGTTAAACCTCTGTAGATCCACGTTTCCCATGGTACGCCAAAGAATACGGGAGGGATCACCACGACTAATGCTGAAAATAGCATGATCAGTGGAGTATAGATACGACTAAAGCGGTCGATAAAACGTTCAATTGGTGCTCGACGTTCTTCAGCTTCCTCAATCAATTGCAAAATACGGTCAATCGCGTTTTGCCCTTGCTCTGAAACCACTTTCATCTGTACTGTGCGATCGACAGATAAGCAGCCTGCCGCTACTTTTTCGCCAACATTACGTTCGACGGGAACAGATTCACCCGTGAGTGAGCTTTCATCAAAGCTGGCGAAGCCGGAGATCAATTCCGCGTCAGTTGGTAAGCGACCACCGGGGTGCAATTTCAATGATATCACCTGGGCGTAGCTGTGAGACAGGAACTGTGGTTTTCTGACCATTTTTAATTAATAAAGCTTCTTCTGGTACAAGTGCCATAAGAGCACTGACACCGCGTCGTGCTCGACCAGCAGAGTAAGACTCCAGCATTTCCCCTAACATAAATAGTAAGATAACCATCGCGGCTTCTTCTGTTGCCTGAATAAAGATGGCACCGATAGCGGCGACAGTCATCAGGGTCTCGATCGCAAAAGGTGTACCAGTACGGATCAAACGTAATGATTTACGCGCAATGGGATAAAGGCCAAATAAAGTCGTTAGTGTAAAAGCAATGAGACCAATTTGAGGGTTAATGCGCTCCACCCCCCAGCTAATAGCCATTAAGATGGCTAAGATGATCACAGGCTTCGACTCGCTCAATAGGCTAGGCGGAGGTGTAATAGTAGCAGCACTATTGATACCAACATCTAATAGCTCATAGCCAGCCGCTTCTACGGTTGCGCGGACAGCGGAACTAATATCTTTATCGGCATCAACAACGAGTTTTTCTGTGGCAAATAGGACTTTAGCCTGTTTTACCTCAGTGATTTGTTTTACCGCATTTTCGATTTTTTGAGCGCAGCTAGGGCAATCCATACCGCGAATTATCCAATTGAAACGTTGCCCTGCGGCTTGTGCAGGTGCAACATCATTTTGCAGCTCACTTGAAGAACTGCAACATGCCGTATGCTGATGGCTATGCTCATGTTCTTGATGATCATGTGCTTGATGAGAGGTTGAACAGCAGCTCTGGTGCTGATGAGCCTCCTCATCATCGTCAGGATGTTTCTCGACAGTATCGTGTTCGTGAGTATGTGAGTCATTACTTACATTTTTACTGTTTTGAACCGCAGTTGAAGAGCAGCTGCTGCTCGAACAGCAAGCGCTATTATGTTGATGTGCTTCTTTATGGTTGTGTGAGTGCATATGCGCCCCCCTTATCAAACAATGACCTTAATCAATATTGATAAGTCTATACTTTGGAGTCTACTCCAGAGTCAAATAGATTAGGGGATGCCAATTGATAAAAAATGCTATTTGAGAATTTTATCAATTGGCAGTGAAGAAAGTTATAAATAAACCGCGCGGATAATGAAGAATTGTCCGAGGAAATAGAGGGCCGCGACAATGGCTTTCGACGCTTTAAAAGGAAAGCGGAAACGAGCAATTAGCCAAATACAGTTAGAAATAAACAGCAAAAATGCCCCGACCATGATTGAGAAGTTGTAATCGCGACCTAGGCCAAAGAATTGGTCACCGGCTACCCAAGCCATAATCATACTCATGATTAATAATGCAAAGATCATTGCCTGTAACTCTTTGAGTTTTGTCCAAATTACACCTAAAGTGATAGCTGCAATAATCAGAGGTATTGGGAGCCAAGGGAGATATAGGCTGAAATCTAACTGCATACCAAAACTGATGGTATAAAGAAGATAACTTACAAACAGCAAGGTTACAGATGCAAGTAAGCGCTCACTTGAAAACATTCTCATCATATCGGCGAGTAATGAAACTGCCAATGCAGCAAGGATCAAATATCCTTGTGTGGTGAGAAAATCTGCATTCCAGCCCCAGAGCAATAACAGTATCAGTGTGACGGGACGAAATAACCAACGTTGCCACTCAGGGCCACGATATGCTGCATCAACATACAGCCAACCAGAAAAAAGTACTGCAAGGAATGGCCAACTAATCATAAACACATCCTTATAAATTCAATGAATGAAGCAACTAGGGTGGTGTTCCTTCTGTATGATTAAGATAAACTATACTGATGAACACTTTAAGCACAATGTTAACTTTATGAATAAACCTATCTTACTTATTATCGTATTGGCGATTATTGCTGTCTTGGCAACAAAACGCTTTTTTGACCAACGCAAGCAAAATGAGATCAATGATAATGCTGTGCCAGTCAGTTATTCGGTGGTTGTTGATAGTAAAAAAGATTACCCTTATCCCAATATGCGTTCCCGTGAACGGGATGTGGTTTCACCTGAAACCTTTCGTTATGAGGTCTATTTTAAACCACTAAATAATACGGCTGTGATTAAAGTGATCGTCAGTGAATCTCAATATCAAGCTATTGAACAGGGTCGCCAAGGAACGCTCCGTATGCAAGGAACCCGGTTCTTAAGTTTTGAGCCTGACGAATAACCTAATTATTCTTTCTTATTATTCTCAAGCGCTTGTTTTTGCTTTTTTTGCATTGCTAACATTTCAAAGACACCGAAGAAAAAAATTCGGGTCTGTAACCAGCCGGATAATTTTTCTCCTTTAGCGAGTGTTGCTTTCAGGAGGACAGTTTGCAGTGCATGCATAACAATCATAAATATCATGGCAATATCCATAAAATATTTAAATGGCTTAGGAAAAGGCTGGATTAGATTAAATATCATAAACCCCCAAACGCAAATCATTAGCACTCGACCTGCATTAACTAGCATGGCTGTTTTCCTCAATTGAATGGCGAATAAATAAACGATAAGCCACTTGCCCCGCAATTTTCTCACGATGCAGTTGCCAATTAGTGGGGATGTCAGTAAGTGGTGACTCCGCCTCTGACTCAACATATATCCAGCTTTCATCTGCCAGCCATTGGTTTTTTTTCTAACAACCGGATAGTGTCGCTTAAGAGTCCTTTACGAAAAGGAGGATCAATAAATACAACATCAAAAGGTGTACCATTTTGACCCAGTATTTCAAGGCTGTTACCGTTGATAATGTTAGCATTATCAGATTGCAGGCGCGCTTTATTTTCTGTTAGTAACTGGGCGTTTTGTTTATCCAATTCAATAAACGTCACACTATCGGCAAAGCGTGATAGTGCTTCAAATCCTAATGAACCACTACCAGCAAAGCAGTCAAGGCAACGAGCTTCACGTATGATAGGCATTAACCAGTTAAATAAAGTTTCTTTGATTCTATCTGTAGTGGGACGTAAGCCCTCACTATCACGAACAGGGAGCTTTCGCCCGCGCCATTTGCCACCGATAATGCGTATCTGACCTAAAGAGGCGCTTTGTGGTTTTTTTGCCATAATATCCATTGCTACTCAGTTTTGTTGAGCTTTATAAAATGTGTTGTCTTATTGTAACGCGCCATTTTCACAGTTTTAACTTAAAAAATCAGATTAAATTGTCATGATTTTTCTTTCAGATATGTGTTGCGGCGCGATGAAATGATAGACTGCATGTAATTTTATTGCGATTTAATTATGAAGCGCCATGTTTTTACCGCGAGGAGTGTAGTGGCTGATGGCTAAAGACAAGAAAAAAGGCTTTTTCTCATGGTTGGGTTTTGGTCGTAAAGACGAGAAAGAGGCTCAACAGCAAGAAGCAGAACAACAAAAAAAGATAGATGCAGACAAAGAGATAGAGCTGCAAAAACAAGACATTGATGCTGCAAAAATGGCAGAAGAAGCTGAACGTCAGTATCAAGAGAAAAAAGCAGAGGAGCAGGCTGCAATTAAAGCGGCTGAAGAAGCCGCAGAGCGTCAGTATCAAGCAGACCAAGCTGCTATTAAAAAGGCAGAGGAAGAGGCAGAGCGTCAGCGCCAAGCCGAGCTAGCCGCAATCAAAGCGGCGGAAGATGAAGCAGAACGCCAACGCCAAGAGGCGGCACGTTTAGCTGAGGAAGAGGCAGAGCGTCAGCATCAAGCTGAACTAGCGGCAGCTAAAGCGGCGGAAGAAGAAGCGGAGCGCCAACGCCAAGAGGCGATACGTTTAGCAGAGGAAGAAGCAGAGCGTCAGCATCAAGCTGAACTAGCGGCAGCCAAAGCGGTGGAAGAAGAAGCGGAGCGCCAACGCCAAGAGGCGGCACGTTTAGCAGAGGAAGAAGCAGAGCGTCAGCATCAAGCCGAGCTAGCGGCAGCCAAAGCGGCGGAAGAAGAAGCAGAACGCCAACGCCAAGAGGCGATACGTTTAGCAGAGGAAGAAGCAGAGCGTCAGCATCAAGCTGAACTAGCGGCAGCCAAAGCGGCGGAAGAAGAAGCAGAACGCCAACGCCAAGAGGCAGCACGTTTAGCTGAGGAAGAGGCTGAGCGCCAGCACCAAGCTGAACTAGCGGCAGCCAAAGCGGCGGAAGAAGAGGCAGAACGCCAACGCCAAGAGGCAGCACGTTTAGCTGAGGAAGAAGCAGAACGTCAGCACCAAGCAGAAGAACAAGCTAAGCTGGAAGCTCAAGATATCGTCGCGTTACGCGATGAGGTTCTGAGTGAGCAAGAAGAGCCGAAACAAACAGAGCAAGAAAAACCTAAAAAGGAAGGTTTTTTTGCTCGATTAAAGAAAGGGCTACTGAAAACACGTCAAAATTTAGGCTCAGGTTTTCTTGGGTTATTTACTGGCAAAGAAAATTGATGATGATCTTTTTGATGAATTAGAAGAACAATTATTGATTGCCGATGTGGGTGTTGATACAACACGTAAAATTATTGATAACCTGACCGCTCACGCAAGCCGTAAAGAGCTAAAAGATGCAGAGGCGCTATACAGTAAATTGCGTGAAGAAATGTCTGATATTTTAGCGGGAGTGGATAAACCGCTAGTCATTGAAGACAAGAAACCCTATGTTATTCTTATGGTTGGGGTCAATGGTGTTGGTAAAACGACCACGATAGGTAAATTAGCTCGCCAATATCAATCTGAAGGTAAAACCGTCATGTTAGCGGCAGGGGATACTTTCCGCGCGGCGGCTGTTGAGCAATTACAAGTTTGGGGGGAACGTAACCGTATCCCTGTTGTTGCGCAACATACTGGCGCCGATCCTGCATCAGTCATTTTTGATGCAATCCAATCAGCTAAAGCTAAAGGCGTGGATGTTCTGATTGCAGATACTGCTGGGCGTTTACAAAACAAAGCACATCTGATGGAAGAATTGAAAAAAAATTGTCCGAGTGATGAAAAAACTGGATGAAGAAGCGCCACATGAAATTATGCTAACACTAGATGCAAGTACTGGACAAAATGCTGTCAGTCAGGCAAAACTTTTTAATGATGCTGTAGGTCTGACAGGTATCACATTGACTAAACTCGATGGCACAGCAAAAGGTGGTGTGATCTTCTCCATTGCTGATCAATTCGGTATTCCTATTCGTTATATCGGGATTGGTGAGGGTATTGAAGACTTACGTCCATTTAAAGCCGATGACTTTATCGAGGCTCTATTTGCCCGAGAGGAATAATTTTCGATGATTCGCTTTGAACACGTCAGTAAAGCTTATCGAGGTGGCCGGCAGGCTCTCCAAGGGGTAGATTTTCATCTACAACCAGGGGAAATGGCTTTTCTTACTGGTCACTCAGGAGCTGGTAAAAGTACGCTACTGAAGCTTATTTGTGGTATTGAGCGCCCGAGTGCTGGGCATATATTGTTTAATGGCCATGATATCAGTCGTTTGAAAAATCGGGAGATCCCTTTTTTGCGTCGGCAAATTGGGATGATTTTTCAAGATCATCATCTGTTATTTGATAGAACGGTGTACGACAATGTTGCAATGCCATTGATCATTTCGGGCGCAAGTTCCGAAGATATTCGCAGACGAGTTTCAGCAGCATTGGACAAAGTGGGTCTACTTGATAAAGCGAAAAATTTTCCAATTCAGTTGTCGGGTGGTGAGCAGCAGCGAGTTGGGATTGCGCGTGCTGTCGTAAACAAACCAACCATGTTACTTGCGGATGAGCCAACGGGGAACCTTGATGGTGAACTATCAGAGGGGATCATGCGGTTATTTGAAGAATTCAACCGTGTTGGAGTGACGGTTCTCATGGCAACCCATGATGTTGCTTTGATTGAGAGGCGTAATTACCGTGTACTGACTCTGAGTGAAGGGAGAATGATCGGAGGTCAACATGGCTAAACACGTTCGCAAATCTAAGTCTGAACGCCCTATGCAATCAAAAAGTAAGGCATTGAAAGGTGGGTGGCGTGAACAATGGCGCTATGCTTGGTTGAATACATTGGCGGATATGTTAAGACAGCCGTTAGCAACCTTTTTAACGGTGATGGTCATTGCGATTTCTCTGACCTTACCAAGCCTTTGTTATATTGTCTGGAAAAATGTGGCTCAAGCAGCTGCTCAATGGTATCCAACACCACAATTAACTGTTTACCTTGATAAATCACTGGATGAACAAGGTGGGCAAAATGTGGTAACTCAGTTGCAAGCGCTTGATGGGGTAGAGCACGTAAACTACTTATCTCGCGACCAAGCGATGAGTGAGTTCCGTAGTTGGTCTGGTTTTAGTACCGCCTTAGACATGCTAGAGGAAAACCCATTACCTGCTGTGGCAATTATTACGCCAAAATTGGATTTTCAAAGTTCTGAAGTGTTAACAACACTGCGTGATCGAGTAAGCCAAGTTAATGGCATTGAAGAAGTTCGTATGGACGATAGCTGGTTCTCTCGGCTGGCGGCATTAACACAACTTGTCGGGCAAGTCGCTTCGGTGATTGGTATTCTAATGATCATTTCACTATTCCTTGTTATTGGTAATAGTGTGCGTTTGAATATTTTTGCGCGTCGAGACACCATCAATGTGATGAAGCTCATCGGTGCGACAGATGGCTTTATTATGCGGCCATTTTTACACGGTGGCTTGTTAATGGGGGCACTGGGCGCGGTAGTATCGCTGATTATGTCAGCGCTACTGGTGTGGAAGTTATCCGATGTTGTAGCACAAGTTGCGAGTGTTTTTGGTACGCAATTTCATATAGAAGGCTTGCTATGGGAGGAATCTTTATTAGTGATCCTTATGTCAGCCATGATTGGTTGGGTGGCAGCTTGGCTAGCGACAGTCCAGCACTTACGTCATTTTACGCCTGAATAATCCTTTTTATCGGCATAGTTTATCGCTATGCCGATAAAAATGGCACTGCTTGGGAACTTTTGAAGTCTTGGTTTGTCTGATATTAACCTGTCGCTATCGCACAAGTAGAATTTATTTAACTCAGTAAAACTGGTAAACTACGGTTTTCTAATCTTATATATCGCATCAAATTAATCTCTTTTCTTTATTTTTCAAAGAGGATCTGAATGACCAAAGACATGCAATCATTAGCACTTGTTCCGCAGGGAAGTATTGAAGCTTATATGCGGGCTGCCAATGCTTATCCTATGCTCACCGCTGAGGAAGAAAAGGAACTTGCTGAACGGCTGCATTACCATGGTGATCTGGATGCGGCAAAGCAACTGATCTTATCGCACTTACGTTTTGTGATACATGTTGCTCGTAGCTACGCAGGTTACGGTTTACCGCAAGCAGATTTAATTCAGGAAGGGAATATCGGCCTGATGAAAGCAGTGCGTCGGTTTAACCCTGAAATTGGTGTTCGCCTAGTTTCCTTTGCGGTCCATTGGATCAAAGCTGAAATTCATGAATACGTGTTGCGCAATTGGCGTATCGTTAAGATCGCGACAACAAAATCGCAGCGTAAGTTATTTTTTAACTTGAGAAAAAATAAAAAGCGTCTCGGTTGGTTTAATCAAGATGAAGTTGATATGGTGGCTAAAGAGCTGGGCGTGAGTACCAAGGATGTACGTGAAATGGAATCACGCATGGCGGCTCAAGATATGGCTTTTGATATGTCTGATGATGATGATAGCGGTGATTTAGGGCAACCTATTGCACCCGTACTGTTCTTACAAGATAAATCATCTGATTTTGCAGGCTCTATCGAAGAGGACAATTGGGAAAGTCACGCAACAGATCGGTTAGCCGACGCATTAGATTCATTAGATGAGCGTAGCCAAGATATTATTCGTGCTCGTTGGCTAGATGATGATAATAAGACAACATTACAGGAATTAGCCGATAAATATGGCGTTTCTGCCGAACGAGTCCGTCAGCTCGAAAAAAATGCCATGAAAAAATTGCGTGCCGCAATGGAAGAAGGCGAAGAAGAGAGTTATTAAAATCGATTTCCTTCCTGATTCACTGTTACTGCATTTATTGTCGCCGCCACGCGCGGGGCAATAAATGCAGAATACGCAGTATCATTCACTGTATAATTCTAAGGGGAGTCCATCCGGATCGGCAAAAAAAGTAAACCTTTTTTGTGTGTAGGGATCGATTCGTGGTGCTTCACAATTAACATTATGCTGCTTTAAATATTCAATCCATCCGTCAAGATCGTCCACACTAAACGCCAAATGCCTCAAACCACAAGCTTCAGGGTAACTTGGTCTAGCTGGTGGCGTAGGAAAACTAAATAATTCAATTTGGTATTGGTTGCCGAGCGCTAAATCTGCTTTCCATGAATCAGACTCTGCTCGATAATGCTCTTCTAATAAGGTTAATCCAAGAATTTTGCAGTAAAAATGTTTACTGGCAGCATAATTGGAGGCAATGATGGCAACATGGTGAATCCGCTTTAATTTCATAGTATTAAACTCGTTTTTCCCATCGATGACTTTCTTGTGTTGGTGTGAAGCGACAAGCTAATAAAAATTGCTCCATCACGATTTTATCCGCATCTAAAACCCCCTCTAAGCTGAAATACCAATGAGTTATTTGAGGCTCTTGTCGGCATATTTCGTCGAGTAAATAGAGCCCTACGCCACGGCGACGAGTGACCTCGCGCACTAAAAAATCGTAGATAGTACCTGTGTGTTGTTCTCGATGAATTTTGGCTGCGGCTAATAGGCGATCATTAAAGCGGGCCGCATAGATTTTTTGCCCTGATTGGCATTGATGAGCAAGTTGCTCTGGCGTCTGGTCAGGCCAGATTTTGTACAGGTCAAGATATTGTTGCTCAGTAGGATTGACCAAAGGAATGATTGTTAATTTCATAATCTTTCTATCTATATTAGTGAGACACCAAGCTGTAACTCATTGATTATTGCTGCTGTATGTAATCACATAGCCATGTTTGTCATTAAGGATATGCTTAATGGCTACCAAGCTGCAACTCGCATTATTTAGAGTATGCCCTTTGCTTATTTTTCATTCATACTCATCGACAGAGTGATCTGTAACCGATTTTTTGATTTTAGAGATGAAGATTTTGTCTTGGTTGATCTTCCGAGTTTAGCTCGGATTAATTTAAATTTAACTAGAATATAACACTGGCATTTACCAAAAACCCACGTAATAACATTAGATTTTTATTCTGCTGATTATGTAATTACCTGCCATATACATTTGCTATTTAGCATATTTATCTTGTTTAATGTCATGAAATATATAGCCTTATTGGCTATGTTTTTAAATATTAGGCATTCGATAATGCCAATCATAATAATTGACTATAAATCAAACACAAACATGCAGAACCACAGAAGATGGGGACGACAGAATGAAAAAAATGAATAAAATGTTACTGGCAGGATCGATTGCGATGGTGTTTAGCCAGCCGATATGGGCTAAAGAGGTGAAGATCGCAGTTGTTGGTGCTATGTCTGGCCCTGTTGCCCAATATGGCGACATGGAGTTCACTGGTGCTCGCCAAGCAGTCGCTGATATTAATGCAAAAGGTGGGATCAACGGCGATACTTTAGTTGCAGTTGAATATGATGATGCTTGTGACCCAAAACAAGCTGTCGCTGTTGCTAACAAAGTGATCAATGATGGGATTCGTTATGTTATTGGTCATCTCTGCTCTTCTTCAACACAACCTGCATCCGATATTTATGAGGATGAAGGGATTATCATGATCACGCCGGCTGCAACCAATGCTGATCTAACCACGCGTGGTTATCAAATGATCATGCGTACAACAGGTCTAGATTCAGACCAAGGCCCTACCGCAGCGAAATATATTGTCGATGAGATCAAACCAAAACGTATCGCTGTTGTTCATGACAAACAGCAGTACGGTGAAGGTTTTGGCGCGCTCTGTCCGTGAAAATCTAAACAAAGCGGGCGTTAAAGAAGTGATGTTTGAAGGGATCACCGCGGGCGATAAGGACTTTTCTGCACTGGTAGCCAAACTGAAAAAAGAGAATGTGGATTTTGTCTATTTTGGTGGCTACTACCCAGAAATGGGGCAAATTTTACGTCAAGCGAAGCAATCGGGTTTGAATATTCGCTTTATGGGGCCAGAAGGAGTAGGTAACTCATCACTTTCAAATATTGCTGGGGAAGCTTCAGAGGGGATGTTAGTAACATTGCCTAAACGCTATGACCAAGTCCCAACTAACAAACCTATTGTGGATGCGATTAAAGCGAAAAAAAGAAGATCCAACCGGTCCGTTCGTTTGGACTACGTATGCGGCAATTCAAGGCTTGACGACAGCAATGGAGCGTACAGGGAGCCGAGAGCCAGAAGATTTGGTTAAGGATCTAAAAGCAAATCCAGTCGACACAGTGATGGGGTCATTGACTTGGCAGCCTAATGGAGACCTGAAAGGTTTTGAATTTGGCGTATTTGAATGGCATGCGGATGGTACATCCACTGCAGTGAAGTAATTTCACTATTCAGGCGCTGAACCGGGAGTTGGCTTACCAACTTCCGGCTCCTGCCCTGTTTAGGGATGGTAGTATTAAAGGATAGTCCTATGTCAGATCAAATTCTTTATTTTATCCAACAACTCCTCAATGGCTTAACCTTGGGCAGTACCTATGCATTGATAGCGATTGGCTACACAATGGTTTATGGCATTATTGGTATGATCAACTTTGCTCATGGTGAAGTTTACATGATTGGTAGCTATGTCTCCTTCATTGTCATCGCTGGGCTAATGATGCTAGGTATTGATGTTGGTTGGATCCTTATTGCTGCGGCATTCGTGGCTGCGATTGTTGTTTCAAGCTCCTATGGTTGGAGTATTGAACGCGTCGCATACCGGCCTGTTCGCCATTCAAAAAGGTTGATTGCACTTATCTCTGCAATTGGAATGTCAATTTTCCTACAAAACTATGTCAGCTTGTCACAGGGATCACGTGATCTGGCATTACCGAGTTTGATCACAGGTCAGTGGGTATTAGGCGAAAGCGATGGCTTTGAAGCGAGCATTACAAAAATGCAGCTGACCATTTGGGTGGTTACCTTACTTGCTATGTTGGCATTGACCCTATTTATCCGCTATTCCCGTATGGGAAGGGCGTGTCGTGCCTGTGCTGAAGATTTAAAAATGGCAAGTTTATTAGGCATTAACACAGACCGAGTGATTTCATTAACTTTCGTGATTGGTGCCACAATGGCAGCGGTAGCGGGAGTACTACTTGGGCAGTTTTATGGGGTCATAAACCCTTATATCGGTTTTATGGCTGGAATGAAAGCCTTTACCGCAGCCGTACTGGGGGGAATTGGTAGTATTCCTGGCGCTATGCTAGGAGGCATCATTCTCGGTGTTGCGGAAGCAATGACATCGGCTTATTTAAGCACGGAATATAAAGACGTTGTGTCATTTGGTTTATTAATTGGTGTATTGCTGATCATGCCAACCGGCATTCTGGGGCGCCCGGAGGTCGAGAAAGTATGAGAAAAGAAAATTGGATTAATGCCATTGTCGCGTCTGTGATGTTCTTTATTCTCTCTGTCTTTATGATGGGTCTGCAATTGACACTTGATGGCACGAAACTGGTTGTTTCAAGTGGTGATTCGGTACGCTGGAATTGGATTTTTGCAGGGATTGCAGTGATCTTTATTTTTCAGCTAATACGCCCTTCATTGGTGAGAGTGTGGCAAGGTGTTCCGAAACAATCGTGGTCTATACCTGATTTTGATGGCTCGACAGCGAGGCAAAAGATCCTTGCATTAGTTATTGTTATTGCTGCAATTATTTGGCCTTTTGTTGTTTCTCGAGGTAGCGTCGATATTGCGACATTAACCTTAATTTATGTGATGTTAGGTCTTGGTTTAAATGTGGTTGTCGGGCTATCAGGCTTACTGGTTTTGGGGTATGCAGGGTTTTATGCAATAGGTGCTTATACTTTTGCATTATTAAACCATTACTACGGGTTTGGCTTCTGGGAAAGCCTACCTATTGCTGGGTTAACAGCGGCCTTAGCTGGGTTTTTATTGGGGTTCCCTGTATTGCGGCTAAGAGGCGATTATTTGGCGATTGTCACCTTAGGTTTCGGTGAGATTGTGCGTATTTTATTGCTCAATAACACAGAAATCACGGGAGGACCAAACGGGATTAGCCAGTTGCCTAAGCCAACGTTGTTTGGTTTAGAGTTTAGCCGCACAGCAAAAGAGGGTTGGGATACTTTCCATAATTTCTTTGGCCTTGATTACAACGCAGGCGATAGGATTATTTTCCTCTATTTTGTGGCTCTGCTGCTGGTGCTATTAACGCTGTTTGTGATCAATCGATTATTACGTATGCCTTTAGGACGGGCTTGGGAAGCATTACGGGAAGATGAAATCGCCTGTCGCTCTTTAGGTTTATCACCGACAAAGATCAAGTTAACCGCCTTCACGATCAGTGCTGCCTTTGCTGGGTTTGCGGGAACGCTTTTTGCGGCTCGCCAAGGCTTTATCAGCCCTGAATCATTCACTTTCGTTGAGTCTGCTTTTGTACTAGCCATTGTCGTGCTCGGAGGGATGGGCTCACAAACATCGGTGATATTAGCGGCGATTATACTGGTTGTCTCAAGAGAAATGATGCGTGATTTGAATGCTTACAGTATGTTGCTATTAGGGGCATTGATGGTGCTGATGATGATTTGGCGTCCACAAGGGCTATTACCAATGAAACGTCGCCAAATGAAGCTAAAAAATAGCGAGCAAGTCGCCAGTGAGGGGGAAAAAGTATGACTCCTCTATTACAAGTCAACGGTCTAACCATGCGTTTTGGTGGGCTATTAGCGGTAAATAACGTTGAGCTGAGCTTAAATCAAGGTGAAATCGTTTCCTTGATTGGGCCAAATGGTGCAGGAAAAACGACAATTTTTAACTGCTTAACCGGGTTTTATAAGCCAACTGGCGGCTCAATTCTATACCGAGAAAAGCATTTGGAAGGCTTATCGGGTCAGGCGATCGCTCGGCTTGGGGTGATCCGAACTTTTCAGCATGTACGCTTATTCAAAGAAATGACCGTGATTGAGAATCTGTTAGTTGCTCAACATCAACATTTGAAAAGTGGTATTTTCTCCGGGTTACTGAAAACGCCAGCCTTTCGACGAGCGGAATCAGAAGCGATCGACAATGCAGTAAAGTGGCTTGAAAGGGTCGATTTATTGCAATTTGCTAACCGTCAAGCTGGTAACTTAGCGTATGGTCAACAGCGTCGGTTAGAGATAGCTCGCTGTATGGTGACACGGCCTGAAATTCTTATGTTAGATGAACCCGCGGCCGGCCTAAACCCGAAAGAAACTGATGACCTTGATGAGTTAATTGCTGAGTTACGCTCTCATCACCAAGTATCTATCTTATTGATTGAACATGATATGAAACTAGTGATGGGAATTTCAGATCGCATTTATGTGGTGAACCAAGGCACGCCTTTGGCGAATGGAACACCTGATCAAATTCGTCAGCACCCTGATGTGATCAAAGCTTACTTGGGGGAGGCTTATTGATGTTAGAATTTAAACAAGTTTCTGCCCATTACGGAAAAATTCAAGCATTACATCAAGTGAGCCTGAATATTCAAAAAGGGGAGATCGTCACATTAATCGGTGCTAATGGTGCGGGTAAAACGACGCTACTGAGCACATTATGCGGTGACCCGCGAGCCTCAGAAGGGCAAATTCTCTACCGTGATGTCGATATTACTCAGTTGCCGACCGCGAAAATTATGCGTGAAGATATTGCATTAGTACCCGAAGGTCGCCGCGTTTTTTCACGAATGACCGTCGAAGAGAATTTAGCGATGGGGGGCTTTTTTGCTAATCGCCAACAATATCAAGAGCGCATAGAGCGCGTTTATACGCTGTTCCCGCGTTTGCATGAGCGCCGTAGTCAACGCTCTGGCACCATGTCTGGTGGTGAGCAGCAAATGTTAGCGATTGGTCGTGCGCTGATGAGTCAACCTGAGTTGTTGCTACTTGATGAACCATCATTAGGTCTAGCGCCAATCATTATCATGCAAATCTTTGATACCATTTTGCAACTGCGCGAAGCGGGAATGACTATTTTCCTTGTGGAGCAAAATGCCAATCAGGCATTAAAACTGGCTGATCGCGGCTATGTTCTTGAGAATGGGCGTATTGTATTGGAAGATAGTGGTAAAGCGTTACTCGCTAATGAAGCAGTACGTAGTGCCTACTTAGGCGGCTAAACAATCCCCCTTCATATTCTCTATTGGATACTGAAGGGGCTTAATAGTTTAAGGTATTTTTATTAATGTCGGATTGGTTTCGAGTTCAATCTTTATGGTGAGCTTATCTAGATTATCAAATTTTAACGTATGATCTTTATTCACGTTGAAACAAGTTGCTCTCTTTATCTCAATAATAGATCCGGAAATTAATCGTTGAGGCTCAATTTGTTCAAGTTGATAACGGCAATGGGATGTTATTAAATATCCATTTTCCGTTATTTCGATTTGGACTGTTCCTTTATTCTCTCTTTGAGAGATATTGATTTTATCACGGTTTTGATTTGTGTTATATATATCGATATAAGCGTTTAAAATATGCTTTTGGTTCGCAATGTTACATAGATGACTAATGTGCTCAGGTGGTAATTTTTTTAAAAGCATAATAAATGTCATTTATTGAATCTAATACAATTGACGAGCCATTCTCTGATTTGAAAATAATCTTCATTGCACCTATATCACGAGATATCTGCTCAAGGCATGAAATCTTATCTTCTGATTTTATTGTTATTTTTGAATTTTCATCCTCTATAATTTCATCCCCTTTACCCCACCGCCTTATCTGATAGTTTAATGCAGCAATCAATTCATTTTGTGTCATCAGAATATCTGTTTTACCTTGATTTTCCTCATTGAAATAAGAGAAGATCTCTTTGTTAAATTCAATAGTAACTTTTTGGTTATCTAATGATAATGACTTTAAACTTAACTTTGTATCGGGTTTATTTGCTATATTCTCTGGTAGGTGAAAATATTGATTAATAAAATCAATGGCAGACTCTTCATCCGTGATTTTAGGTTGCCAATGTGTATTTTCAGCTTGGTTTATTTTTGAAGTTTTAACAGGAAAAGAGTGATCACTATTTTTTACTTTGGCTATTTTTGATTCATGAGTGTGATCGTTATTGAGCCAAGAAGTAAGGCTATAAAATGGATTTTTAATCTTCATAAGTTATCACCAATAAAATTTATTTGCGATAACTTACAATAGGTTTGATGCGAAAGATTGCAATAATCGAGCATCCTATCGCTCATAGTGGGCTTTTCATGACTAGTTTATGTGAAGCGTCTCGCATTTCAGCTATTTACTTGTTTCTGCATATTAAATTAGTTGTCTATACATCTTCCTTCGAATAAACAGCAAGCTATCACTCATTGTATAGCTCATCACCTCCCTAGCTATCTAATCTTTGTGCAAAAATTCAAATTTAAATGTATATACTTTGTGAATTAAATGTATATATATTTAAAGGCAACAAGATAAATGATTTGATAAAAATGATAGAAAATTAGTGCTGAGATAACTTCAACTGATTGAATATCAATAAGTTGAAGGAGGTTTGAAATCAATAAATCTATCAGTGAAAAAATAATGACTAATGAGAAATATCATTGATTGTTACAAAAAAGTTAAATGAAAAGGATAAATAGGGGATACACCGATGCTAAACCGTACTGACTCTACACGCGTTATCCGCTCCCCACGTGGCAGCGAAAAAACTTGCAAAAGCTGGCTGACAGAAGCCGTGTATCGCATGATCCAAAATAACTTAGATCCGGATGTTGCTGAGCATCCGCAAAGTCTAGTGGTGTATGGCGGAATTGGACGTGCTGCTCGTGATTGGGAATGTTATGACAAGATTTTAGAAGTATTGAAAACGCTTGAAGATGATCAAACGTTATTAGTGCAATCAGGCAAGCCTGTTGGTGTTTTCCCGACTCACCCTGATGCCCCCGCGTATTAATTGCTAACTCAAATATCGTCCCTCATTGGGCGAATTGGGAACATTTCAATGAGCTAGATAAAAAAGGCCTAATGATGTATGGCCAAATGACGGCTGGCTCTTGGATCTATATTGGTTCACAAGGCATCGTACAAGGGACCTATGAGACTTTTGTATCTTTAGCTAAGCAACATTTTAATGGTGATCCAGCCGGACGTTGGATCCTAACGGGAGGACTCGGTGGAATGGGGGGCGCACAACCTCTTGCTGCGACCATGGCCGGCTTCAGTATGATTGCTGTTGAATGTGATGAAAGCCGCATTGATTTTCGTTTAAGAACACGTTATGTCGATAAAAAGGCCACTTCATTAGATGAAGCGCTGCACTATATTGAGGAAGCGAAACAGAGCGGTAAGCCAGTTTCAGTTGGCTTATTAGGTAATGCTGCCGATGTTTACAGCGAATTGGTAAAACGTAACATTACTCCAGACTCAGTAACCGACCAAACGAGCGCACACGACCCCGTTCATGGCTACTTACCTCAAGGTTGGACATTGGCGCAATGGCGTGAAAAACAACAGACTGCTGCCGATGAAGTGACTAAAGCTGCGAAGAAGAGTATGGCAGTACAGGTTGACGCTATGCTGACTATGCAAAAACGTGGCTCAGCAGCCTTTGACTATGGTAATAACATTCGTCAAATGGCGAAAGATGAAGGTGTGAGTAATGCCTTTAATTTCCCTGGCTTCGTTCCTGCCTATATTCGCCCTCTATTTTGTGAAGGAATTGGCCCATTCCGTTGGGTGGCATTATCGGGTGATCCAGAGGATATCTATAAAACAGATCAAAAAGTAAAAGAGCTGATCCCAGACGATAAACACTTGCATAACTGGCTGGATATGGCTCGTGAACGCATCGCATTCCAAGGGCTGCCTGCTCGTATTTGTTGGGTTGGCTTAAAAGATCGTGAAAGATTGGGTCGAGCATTTAATGAAATGGTGAAAAATGGCGAGTTAAAAGGGCCTATTGTGATCGGTCGTGATCACTTAGATTCAGGCTCTGTAGCAAGCCCACATCGTGAAACCGAGTCGATGAAAGATGGCTCTGATGCAGTCTCTGATTGGCCTTTACTCAATGCGCTATTGAACACCGCGGGAGGAGCGACATGGGTGAGTTTACATCACGGTGGTGGTGTCGGAATGGGCTTTTCACAACACGCGGGTGTCGTGATTGTCTGTGATGGCACTGATGCCGCGGATAAACGTCTAGCACGAGTTTTACATAATGACCCAGCAACAGGGGTGATGCGCCATGCTGATGCGGGTTATGACATCGCAATACATTGTGCAAAACAGCAAGGTCTGAATTTGCCGATGGTCAAGTAGCACCTTTGGCCTGCCTCAGATTAGGGGCGGCCTTATTTAGAAGGGGATCAGTATGAATACGATGTCAAAGCCAAAAAGAGTAGGGCCATTATCAGGGATCAAAGTTATTGATCTAAGTCGCGTACTTGCCGGTCCTTATTGCACAGGCATGATGGCCGATTTAGGGGCTGAGGTGATCAAAATTGAGGTGCCTGATCATGGTGATGATAGCCGCCATTTGGGGCCATTTATTGATGGTGAGAGCGTTTATTACGGGCTGATTAATCGAGGCAAACGCAGTATTGAGTTAGATCTAAAATCAGAGGACTGACCGCGAAATCCTTTATCAGTTAGTCAAAGAGAGTGATGTCGTCGTTGAGAATTTTCGACCGGGGGTAACCGCGAGGTTAGGCATTGATTTTGACAGCCTAAAACAGCACAACCCAAAATTGATTTACGCCAGTATTTCCGGATTTGGTCAAGATAGCCCACTGGCTAATTACCCCGCTTATGACATTGTGGCACAAGCGATGTCAGGGTTAATGAGTGTGACAGGCTTTCCGCAAACAGGCCCAACCCGTAGTGGAGAATCGATAGGTGATGTTTGCGCTGGCATATTCGCTGCTTGGGCGATCAGTAGTGCACTATTTGCACGGGAAGCTCACCAAGAAAAAGCACAATATATTGATGTTGCTATGGTTGATGTGTTGCTAAGTATGCAACTAACAGGGTTATCTAACCTATTTGCAAATGGTATAGCACCCAGCTTAGTGGGTAATCGACACCCTGTATCCACACCGTTTGATACTTATCAGGCACAGGATGGTTTAGTGGTTATTGCTATCGCCAGTGAAAAGTTATTTCAGCGTTTTTGTGAGTGTATGGGGAAAACCTGAATTACGCAATGACCCTCGTTATAAAGACGATCCTACAAGAACGCTTTATCAGGCTGAACTTCGAAAAGAAATCGAACGTTGGACATCACAAAAAACGGTCGAAGAAGTTTGTGATTTGCTGCTAAACGCTGGGGTTCCTGCTTCGCCAATCCATGATTTGCAGCAGGCAACTCAGAGCGAACATGCAAAGGTACGTGCTGTTCTTACTCATCTTGATGATGGGGGGAACACCATTAGTGTCTCAACCTGTTTTTCTTTAATGGGTACAAACCTCATGTGACGCAAAGGGCACCTAGCTTAGGTGAAGCGAATGCTGTTTATAAATCGGCAAATCTCACAATAAAAAATGCGGAGACAATACAATGAGCTTTCAAATTGATGAAACAGAACAAGCAATTGTAGATGCTGTTGAAAAGGTTTGCCGGGATATTCTGCAAGCAAATGCGCAGCGTTACGATGAAACAGAAACCTTTTGTGCAGAAAGCCTAGCAGCACTGGGTGAAATGGGCTGCTGGGGGATCAACTTACCGGAACAATACGGCGGTTTTGGCATTGGCAGTATAGCAATGAGTATGATCGTGGAAGCAGTGGCAGCGGCTTGTGCATCAACATCATCGGCTTTAACGGCACACTTTCTCGCAACAGACTCAATTTTGATTGGGGGAACGGAGGAGCAAAAACAGTATTGGTTACCGAAAGCGGCAAGCGGTGAAATGCTAGGGGCGTTTGGCCTAACAGAGCCAGCGGCGGGATCAAACCCTGCTGACATGCGTACTATCGCGACCCGTGAAAATGGTGGTTGGCGAATTCGTGGCAATAAACACTACATTACCAATGCCAAAGAAGCTGATTTTATCGTGTTATACGCCAAAACGAATCCAGAAGCCGGCGCTCGTGGCATTAGTGCATTTATGATCCCAAAGGGCACTGAAGGCGTCGAGTTTTCTTCACCTGAGAAAACGATGGGGCTACGAGGGAGCACAATCTATGAACTAGCTCTGAATTGTTGGCTGCCTGAGTCGGCGCTATTAGGTGAAGAAAATAAAGGTTTCCATACCGCAATGGAAGTGTTGGATAAAGGTCGCGTGGAAGTTGCGGCGACTTCATTAGGTATTGCTCGTGCTGCCATGGAATGTGCCTTAAATTGGGTGAAAGAGCGCCAAATCGGTAAAAAGCCATTAGCGGCTTACCAAGGAACACAATGGCGACTTGCAGATATGCATACTCAATTAGAAGCCGCGCGTATGTTGACATGGCGTGCTGCGGAGTGTCGAGATTCAGGCGAACGTTTTAGCTTGCAATCGGCAACAGCAAAATTATTTGCCGCGGAGTGTGCTGGTTTTGTTACCGATGCAGCATTACAGCTTCATGGTGGTTATGGCTATATTCGGGATCTACCTTTGGAACGCTATGTACGTGATGCAAGAATTTTACGTATTTTTGAAGGTACTTCAGAAATCCAAAAAATCATTATCTCACGTGCGGTTTTAGATGCTGTTTAATGTGAGATAGGGAAATGCGAGTGGGCAGACAGGGTCCACTCGTAATGAGTAAAAACTGCAATAGGATGAAACGACCTGATAACAGGATCATGGAATTAAAAACACAACAACAACCAGGTTTAAGAATGTATTTCAATTTTTAATGGCGGGTAGTTTATAAAACAACAATAACATCCGTCTTAACGTCTCATGGCTGTATCCTACGACAACCATTGCGACAAATTGGTCCATTCTTTAAGCCAAGCCTTGCTTAAAGAGGAGTTACCATGACAGTTTCAAACGACATAATCGCAGATAAAAAACATCGGCAGGATAATGTTCCTTTAATCGAAGCACGCTCTATTGACTATATCCCTGAATCAGAACGGCATGGCACATTATCAAGTCAATTTACTCTCTGGTTTGGGGCAAACTTACAGATTACCGCTATCGTGACTGGGGCACTCGCTGTCGTGTTAGGTGGCGATGTATTTTGGTCATTAATTGGTTTGTTTATCGGGCAACTACTTGGTGGTGCAGTGATGGCACTGCATGCTGTTCAAGGGCCAAAGCTAGGGTTACCACAGATGATCTCAAGCCGTGTTCAGTTTGGTGTCTATGGCGCGGTGATCCCGATCCTTCTAGTGTGCATGATGTATGTTGGCTTTTCAGCGAGTGGCACAGTATTAGCGGGTCAGGCCGTTGGGCAATTGCTCAATGTTAGTGATTGGGTCGGTATCTTGATCTTCGGTGCTGTGATCATCGCGATTACGATCTGTGGCTATCGTATCATCCATATGCTAGGTAAAGCGGCCAGTGTGATCGGTGTAGTTGCATTCTTTTATCTATTTTCCGCTTGTTTTATATGAATGACGTTTCGGTCTTATTAGAAAACCGTCATTTCACGTGGACCAATTTCTTACTTGCAATGTCACTCTCAGCATCATGGCAAAATTGCATTTGGCCCTTATGTTGCCGATTACTCTCGTTATCTACCTACCAAAACGCCGACAATCAAAGCGTTCTTAGCAGTAGGTTCGGGAACGGTGATTGGCACTCAAGCATCTATGATCCTAGGCGTCTTCGCTGCTGCTTTAGCCGGTAACGCATTCGCAGGTCATGAAGTGGCTTATATTGTTGGTCTGGGTAGCACAGGGCTTATTGCCGCGCTGCTCTATATCAGCATTTTCTTTGGTAAGGTGACGATCACTGCACTAAACGCGTACGGTAGCTTTATGTCGATGGCAGCCATCTTCTGTGGTTTCCGTGGCAAGCAGCAAATTTCTCGCAGGCAAAGGCTGTTTTTCATCATATTGATGGTCAGCTTCTCAACGGCTCTGGGCTTAGCTGGGCAACATTCATTCCTAAAACTATTTTCAGCTTTCCTACTGTTCTTACTGGCATTTTTTACCCCATGGAGCGCAATCAACCTTGTTGACTACTACTGGGTAACGAAAGGTCGTTATGACGTGCCTCAGCTATCGAACCCGAATGGTCGTTATGGGCGCTGGAATAAAGTTGGCATCATCACTTATGTGATTGGCGTTATGATTCAATTGCCTTTCATTGCGACAGGTTTTTACACCGGACCATTAGTAGAGAAGCTGGGAGGCGTTGATATCTCATGGATTGTGGGCCTCGTTGCCACCAGTATTATCTACTATGCTGCGATTAAAATATGGCCAATGTCCGTTGCAGATAGGCTAATACTGCCGTCGTCAAATGAAATACTGGACAGCAAATCAGCTAATTAACAAATCACGTTAAAACAAAAATAAGAGGGGATGATAGCAGTGAATATTCACTGCTAAGGCTCCCCTCAGCCTGAAAAACACTTTCTGGCAGAGAGTAATTAGGAGTAATTATGAAAATTTTAGTGGCTGTTAAAAGAGTTATTGACCACAACGTCAAAGTACGAGTAAAAGCGGATGGTTCAGGCGTCGAATTAACGAATGTCAAAATGGCAATCAACCCGTTTGATGAAATTGCCGTTGAAGAAGCGGTGCGCCTAAAAGAAGCTGGAAAAGCGGATGAAGTGGTTGTTGTATCAATCGGTGATGCTCACTCACAGGAAACGTTGCGTAGCGCGATGGCGATGGGTGCCGACAGAGCCATTTTGGTTCAGAAGCCGAGTGATTTAGTGTTAGAGCCACTGGATATTGCTCGCTTATTGCAGCAGGTGGTGGTTTCAGAGCAGGCGGACTTAATTTTGCTTGGTAAACAGGCTATTGATAATGACTGCAACCAAACAGGGCAAATGTTGGCTGCACTTCTTAAGTGTGGGCAAGCGACGTTTGCTTCCTTGATTGAAATTGATGGTACATCACTGCAAGTCACTCGTGAAATTGATGGTGGATTAGAAACATTAACATTAGCGTTACCAGCGGTAGTGACAACCGATTTACGTTTAAATGAACCTCGCTATGCAACCCTCCCTAATATCATGAAAGCAAAGAAAAAACCGCTTGAAGTGCGCGATATTTCAGCGCTGGATTTTACGCCATTAGGGCAAGTAAAAACATTGATGGTTACGGAGCCGAAAAAACGTACAGGACAATGCACATTATTTAATGATGTCAAAGCATTAGTCAGTGAACTGCAAGCTAAAGAAGTTATCTAATCGGGGAGAGCGCCATGAGCCAATTATCAGTATTAGTTGTGGTAGAACATGACAACCAAACTATTAAATCGTCAACATACCATAGCGTGACAGCGGCTAAACAGATCCTTGCAGGCCAAGGGCAATTGCATCTACTCGTTGCTGGTAGCCAATGCGCTAGGGTTGCAGAGCAGGCGGCTAGCATTGCAGGGGTCGAAAAAGTGATCCTTATCGACCATGTAGAGCTTACTCATCAACTCGCAGAAACTGTGACTGACTCAGTGGTTTCGATAGCTAAACATTACAGTCATTTAGTTTTTCCCGCGACCACTTACGGTAAAAATGTTGCTCCACGTGTAGCGGCAACGCTAGGTGTTGCACAGATTTCCGATATTACTGACGTTATTGATGCACAAACCTTTGTGCGTCCTATTTATGCGGGCAACGCATTAGCCACAGTACAAAATAATGGGAACCAAGTGGTGTTAACAATCCGTAGTTCTGCTTTTTCTGCTACGACGGAAACTCAGCCGGCGGCTGCCATCGAAGATTATTGTGCAAACAGTTTTAACCCATTATCTCAACTGAAAAGCCAATCTTTAACCCAAATGAGCCGTGCTGAGCTTAGTTCGGCAAAAGTGGTGATATCGGGGGGAAGAGGGCTAAGTTCTGGTGAAAACTTTGCTTTACTTGAAACCATTGCCGACAAATTAGGGGCTGCGGTTGGGGCATCAAGGGCTGCTGTTGATGCAGGTTATGTGCCGAATGATTATCAGGTTGGACAAACAGGTAAGATTGTTGCCCCCGATCTCTATATTGCCGTTGGAATTTCTGGGGCGATCCAACATATTGCTGGCATGAAAGAGAGCAAGGTGATCGTCGCAATCAATCAAGATCCAGAAGCTCCTATTTTCCAAGTTGCGGACTACGGCATTGTTGGTGATCTGTTTGAGATCTTACCTGAATTAGATAAAGCATTAGCCTAATTAGGGGGAAATATGACTATCGACAATAGTGTCAATATCAATGAGGCTCCAGAGCGCGAATCGATGGAATTTGATGTCCTGATTGTCGGTGGTGGACCTGCGGGACTATCTGCGGCAATCCGCTTAAAGCAACTTGCCTTAGAAAAAAACAGTGAATTATCTGTCTGTCTGATCGATAAAGGTGCTGAAATTGGAGCGCATATTCTATCGGGTGCCGTGATCGACCCCCGTGCCCTTGATGAGCTACTACCCGACTGGCAGCACTTTGTCTCCAGTGACTTAACGGCAGTCACTGAAGATCGCTTTTTGCTCCTAAAAGAGCATAAAGCGAACCGGTTACCACTTGCTCTGTTACCAACCAGTTTAAAAAATGAAGGAAATGTAATTGGTAGTCTAGGGCGGGTATGTTCCGCCTTAGCATCACAAGCCGAACAGCTCGGGGTCGACGTATTTGCGGGCTTTGCGGCAACAGAAGTTATATACAGCGAGTCAGGCTCAGTGATAGGGGTGACGACGGGGGATATGGGGCTTGATAAATCAGGTAATCCAACCTCAATGTATCAACCGGGCATGAATTTATTAGCAAAAATGACGTTTTTTGCAGAAGGGTGCCGTGGGCAATTAGGGAAGCAACTTATTGAACATTTTGACTTATCAGCTGGCCGTGGAAAGCAAACCTATGGTCTTGGATTAAAGGAAATTTGGCAAATACCTAAAGAGCAGCATCAAGCCGGTTTGGTCGTTCATTCAATTGGTTGGCCTTTAGGTAATAATACTTATGGTGGCGGCTTCGCTTATCATTATGGTGAAAATCTGGTTGCTGTTGGTTTAGTGGTAGGGCTGAACTACGAAAATCCTTATTTATCACCGTTTGATGAATTCCAGCGTCTCAAAACTCACCCAGCGTTTAGCGCTTTTTTACAAGGTGGTGAACGAGTGAGTTTATGGGGCTAGAACCTTGGTTGCTGGAGGACTTTCCGCATTACCAGAACTGAGCTTTCCTGGAGGAGCATTGATTGGTGATGATGCAGGCTTTTTGAATGCGGCTCGGATCAAAGGTAGTCACTGTGCAGTGAAAAGCGGTGCACTTGCGGCAGAAGCCCTGTTCGAATCAATGCGCGATCAATCTATCGATTATGCGGAATTTAAAACACAATATCGTCAAAAATTTGCACAGAGTTGGCTCTATCGTGAGTTATACCAAACTCGTAATTTCAAACCCTATATGAAAAAAGGTTTGTACTTAGGGTCGTTATTATTTGGTGCAGAACAGCTGCTTTTAAAGGGGCGTACACCGTGGACGTTAAAGCTAAAGCAAGCAGACCATGAAAGTTTACAAGAGGCTAAAAACTTTCAACCGATTGAATACCCCAAACCGGATGGCATTTTGACTTTTGATAAGCCTTCGTCGGTATTTCTATCAAACACTAATCATGAAGAAGAGCAGCCGTGCCACTTAAAATTACAGGATAGTCAAATACCTATTAGCGTTAATTTACCTCGATATGCGGCACCAGAGACCCGTTATTGCCCCGCGGGGGTCTATGAAATAATGAGTGAAAAAGAACAACCAAAGTTACAAATCAATGCGCAAAACTGTTTTGCATTGTAAGGCGTGCGATATCAAAGACCCAACGCAAAATATCTGTTGGACAGCACCACAAGGGGGAGAAGGGCCAATTTATCAAGGGATGTAACTGGTTTTGTTGTGATGTATTCCCGCCAATAGAAGCGCGGGTGTGGTTGTGCTTTATTTTATCAGTCGCTTTGGGGCATTTTGTGAATTTGCCCCATTTTTTTTGTTTATGTGTTATGGGGTATCAATGCGTGAATGTAACTTTAATTTGTAACGAGAGCCTGCTGTTATCATATTGACATAACTAATTAAAATAGAGCCTGTCCAAGTACGGCGGCTAAGTTGTAAGCAGGGGGAACCTTCTTTAATAGAGAGGGATTGGGCAATGGCCTTAGTCGCTAAAGCGGCTTCGATGGTATGCTCCATTTCACTAACGGGAAAATGCCGCTGCAAGTATCCACTTGGTGTTTCTGTATCGCCAAAGTGTTGTTTGACGAAATCAGGAACGATAGCGTGATTGACATAACGCTCCTCAAGCATCAAAGGAATGTCATTTTCAAAATGGAGTACCTTGCAATAGCCGATATCACTTCCTTCCATCACTCCAAGTTGTAACGCAATTTCAGGCGAAGCAGTAATAATTTTAAGTTGTAATTGATGACCGCTATATTTATTACCGCTTAATGATATTTCATCAAAAATATCAAAAGCTTTGGTTACAGGCAGCTCATGCTTTTGGGTCGCAACAAAGGTGCCTTTCCCAGCAATACGATTCAGAATACCTTTTTGGCTTAGCTCAGAAATGGCTTTATTCACCGTCATGCGGCTGACATTAAATTGGGCGCAAAGCTCTAGCTCTGTGGGTATTTGAGTTTCAGGTTTGAAGATACCTAAATCAATACTACGCAGAATATAAGATTGAATTTGCTTGTATGCTGGTTGTGAAGTCATCGTGATTATTTTATTAATAATAAGGTGTTAGAAGAATCCGTTAATCTTCAGTTGTTACCATACCTAATCGGCGGTTTGCCCAAGTTTACCAGCAAACCTGCATCATTGTGACAAAAAAGTGTATTAAAGTACCGTAATGCTATTTAAAATAAGAAACACTGTAATTACCTGAATTTTATTAGTAAAGTCTAATTTTTATTAGGTGCATAACACGCCCTGACTATGATAGTGAAATATTAATCAATAAGATAGGCTCTACGTATGGGGGGCAGTACTTTTATGCCACTTTATCCGAGTATGATTATCGGTATGTTAGCCCAAAAGTAGGGTTCGATTGATAGCATCTGATTTAGTATTCTTTTTTACTCTTGAAAGTTATTAAAAATAGCAATATTTTTTGAAAAAATTTTAAAAGTGGCAATAAATTGGTGAGTTGTACGGAAAGCAAATCGATCGAATTGATTGGTTGAATTGGCTATTCCATTAACCAAAAGGCCATTTAAAGCTTATGGCGTGAGTAATGCAGGGAATAGACACACCATTTTACAGACTCAATAATAGGTGAACTTGGTGTTTTATTAAGGGGGAAGTTTGCCAAAACATAAAAAATAATGAATAACGTATCGCAAATTTTATTAAGTTATATAAGGTATTTTCATTGATTTTATTTGACTTAAATCTATTTTAACTTAAGTAAGATGTTACTTTAATTTAATAAAATAAACTTAAATCTTAACAAGCTATAATAAAATTTCCTTGTTAATGTTTTTATTAAATTGTTATAAAATTCAGTGTATTACTTTTATTTTTACGGGTTTTTGATTTCAATAAATAATGTGATGAGCGTCATGTTGTTGTCGATAAATTATTCAATATTGTGATGCGTGTATAATATAATGACAACAGAGATTAAAATAACCAAATAGTTGTTATATATCTAAGCTCGACGGTAGTACTAATCCCTTAATTGAGGAGGCATAGTATGTTATCATTACATAAGCTAGTAATATCGAGGAGTTTCTTCTATATGAAGAAATGGTTCAATATTGATATTCCTTTAGCCTTCTTTTTTCCTCATCGATAATTCCAACGTTTTCTCTTAATTAATCGTTATCTTATTAATCATAATAAGTACGAATTTCTGTTTTTATTATTTAATGAAAATTAAAGGTATTATCATGGCTAAAAGAATCGTAGAACCGTTCCGTATTAAAATGGTAGAAAATATTCGTATTCCATCTAGGGAAGAGCGAGAAGCTGCATTAAAAGAAGCTGGCTACAATCCATTCTTATTACCGAGTAGTGCTGTTTATATTGATTTATTAACCGATTCCGGTACTAACGCAATGAGTGATCAGCAGTGGGCCGCGATGATCACAGGGGATGAAGCGTATGCAGGGTCTCGTAACTATTATGATTTAAAAAATAAAGTTAAAGAGATGTTTGGCTACGATTACACTATTCCTGCTCACCAAGGGCGTGGTGCAGAAAATATGTTGTTCCCCGTATTATTGAAAGCTAAACAACAGGAGGGAGGGGCTAAGAATCCAGTCTTTATTTCTAATTTCCATTTTGATACAACAGCCGCACATGTTGAATTAAATGGGTGTAAAGCGATTAATATTGTCACCGAAAAGGCTTACGATTCGGAAACATATGATGACTGGAAAGGTAATTTTGATATTCAGAAGTTAAAAGATAATATTGCTAAATATGGGGCTGAAAACGTTGTCGCGATTGTTTCTACCGTCACTTGTAATAGTGCTGGTGGTCAGCCCGTTTCTATGGCGAATTTAAAAGAAGTCTATGAAATCGCTAAGCAGCATAATATCTTTGTTGTCATGGATTCCGCTCGTTTTTGTGAAAATGCCTATTTTATTAAAGAGCGTGATCCAAAATATAAAGATGCCACAATCAAAGAAGTTATTTTTGACATGTACAAATATGCTGATGCATTAACCATGTCTGCGAAGAAAGACCCGCTATTAAATATTGGTGGCTTAGTTGCTATTAAAGATGATGAAAATATTTTCACCTTAGCAAGGCAACGCTGTGTTCCAATGGAGGGGTTTGTCACTTATGGCGGTTTAGCCGGACGCGATATAGCGGCGATGGTACAAGGGCTTGAAGAAGGAACTAGGGAGGATTATCTACATTATCGTATTGGTCAAGTGAGATACTTAGGTGATCGCTTACGTGAAGGGGGGATCCCTATTCAGTACCCTACAGGGGGACATGCGGTATTTGTTGATTGTAAAAAGTTAGTTCCACAAATACCGAGCGAGCAATTTCCAGCCCAAGCAGTGATTAATGCACTTTATCTTGAGTCCGGTGTTCGTGCTGTTGAAATTGGTTCATTTTTACTTGGTCGTGACCCTGAAACAGGGAAACAGAAACATGCTGATATGGAGTTCATGCGACTCACTATAGCAAGGCGTGTTTATACCAACGACCATATGGACTATATCGCAGATGCCTTGATTGGCCTTAAAGATAGATTTGCAACGTTAAAAGGGCTGGATTTTGAATATGAACCACCCGTATTAAGGCATTTTACCGCTAGATTAAAACCTATTAAATAATAGTCAATACTTCAGGTTCCCGTGCAATGCGGGAACTTTACCCTTATTTTTAAGGTGAATAACCATGAATAATTCGTCAGAGAAGAAGGAACCCTCCATATTGGTAGGGGGCTTTGTGCTCGGTGGCGCTATGATAGGGGGCGGGCATGTTTAGCTTACCCACAATTATGGCAGGAGCATGGTTTATAAATTCAGTCATTGTTCTATTCGTTGTTTGTTTTTTTATGTTTCATTCAGGGATATATATTCTCGAATGTATTTCTAAATATGGAGCAGGAACAAATTACTTTTTTATATCAAAAGAACTATTACCTAAATGGGCTTGTTATATTGCAAATGCAGCATTGATTTTTGTCCTCTATATTTTAATCTATGCGTATATATCTGCTGCTGGATCTGTAATTAAAGAATCAGCCTCCATTTATGGCTTCGATATTAATTTAAGAATTATATTTATTATTTTTACGTTAATATTAGGTGCAACTATTTGGTGGAGTGGTATTGGAGCTAGCCGTTTAACATCAATATTCTTATTGATAAAAATAGTATTATTTGTCTTAGCTTTCTCAGGTCTTTTCTTTGTAGTAAAAACGGATTTACTTTTAAAACTTCCAACAGGAGATACACAAACCTCTCTTTTACCGTTTGTCTTTATTATCATTCCTTATGCAATCACTTCTTTTGGCTACCATGGTAATGTGTGTAGTTTATATAAGCTGTACCATGAAAATGAAAGAAAAGTGGTAAAAAGCTGTGTCATCGGTTGTATTCTTGCCCTTGTTCTCTATTTCCTATGGGTATTAGGAACGATGGGAAATTTACCTAGAACAGAGTTTTTAACCATCATCAATAAAGGTGGCAATCTTGATGCTTTTATTGAGTCACTTTACGCAGTTCTGAATAGCAAGCATATTGCGACATTTTTATTGTGGTTTTCAATCAGCGCCGTATTTTGCTCATTCTTAGGGGTAGCAATCGGTTTATTTGACTACATCTTAGCATCGTTGAATTTCCAAGATAACAGCTCTGGACGTATGAAATCTGCACTACTTTGCTTCTTACCTCCATTAATACTCTGCATGTTATTCCCTAATGGGTTTTTAGTTGCAATTGCCTATGCCGGTATGGCGGCCTGTATTTGGGCGATTATTTGTCCTGCGGTGATGGCACTTAAAGCTAGAGAGCGTTTTCCTGAATCAACGTTTAAAGTATGGGGAGGGAAGGGGTTAATATATGCAGTCATTGTGTTTGGGGTTGTAGGGATTATTTGCCAGCTACTTGCTCAGTTTAATTTGCTACCAATATATCGTTAATTGTTTAGTCTCCTTTTAAGCTAACTGTCAAAGGCACAGCAATTTTGCTGTGCCTTTTTACTATGGCTTTAACCATAATAAAAAAGCACTTCCTGAGAACCAGAAAGTGCTTCTAAAAACACTGCATTAACCGACTAGGATTAGTTCATGCCGTATTTTTTCAGCTTCTTACGCAGAGTACCGCGGTTGATACCCATCATCAGGGCTGCACGGGTCTGGTTTCCACGGGTATATTGCATAACCATGTCCAACAAAGGCTGCTCTACCTCAGCCAATACCAGCTCATATAAATCATTAACATCTTGATTGTTTAATTGAGCAAAATAGTTCTTCAGTGCTTGCTTAACTGAATCACGCAATGGTTTTTGAGTTACTTGATCTTGTGAATTTACAGTAGCAACGGTTAGTACGTCAGAATTTACGCGTTGTTCGAACATAGTTCTGTCAGCTCTTATCTTTATTTACGCAAAATATTCAAAAAATGCTTCCAACACCTCCAGCTGTTCGCTGGCGTCCTCAATGGCGTTGAATGAGCGCCGGAACTGGTCATCAGGTGCATGCTCTTTTAAATACCAAGAGACATGTTTGCGCGCTATACGGGCTCCTTTGCCTTGACCATAAAAGTCGTGCAACTCCTGTACGTGCGCAATCATAATGCGCTTCACCTCTGCCATAGGCATGGGGGGCAACATTTCACCTGTGTCCAGATAATGCTGGATTTCCCGAAAGATCCAGGGTCTTCCCTGAGCTGCTCGTCCTACCATTAGGGCATCAGCCCCCGTGTAATCTAAGACAGCTCTGGCTTTAAGCGGGTCAGTAATGTCACCATTGGCGATAACCGGTATGGCAACAGTCTGCTTAACTGCCCGTATGTTGTCGTACTCAGCTTCACCATTAAACAAACAGGCACGGGTCCTGCCGTGAATGGTCAGCGCTTGAATACCACAATCTTCGGCCAATTTGGCAATTTCTATGCAGTTTCGTTCTTCAGGTGACCAACCTGTGCGGATCTTCAGTGTAACAGGCACATCTACTGCTTTTACGACTGCCGACAGGATAGACTTCACCAAATCGGGATAGCGCAAGAGTGCAGAGCCTGCCAACTTACGATTCACTTTCTTAGCTGGACAGCCCATATTGATATCAATGATCTGGGCACCACTCTCAACATTAATCTGAGCCGCAGCAGCCATTTCATCGGGATCATTGCCAGCTATTTGAACGGAACGCACCCCCGGTTCATCGCGATGGATCATTCTTAGTCTCGATTTGTCAGTCTTCCAAACCTGTGGGTTAGAAGAAAGCATTTCTGATACCGTCATCCCCGCACCCATGTCATAACAGAGGGACCTAAATGGTCTATCCGTAATGCCTGCCATGGGGGCAGCAATAAGACAGTTTCTCAACTGATATTGTCCGATTCGCATAACTAAAGGGGGCCATACTGTGACTGCAAGGGCGCGTATATTACGCATTTTTTTCGAGATATGAAAGGACAAACTTTGAGCAAACCGTTATTTATCACTAACTTTTTTATCTTGATTTTTTCAAAATACAACTATTAGTCTTTTATAACAATGGGTTAGGTATGTTTGTAAAAAAGCACACGAAAACCGCTGTTAGTCCGTTCAAATCTCAAGCAGGATAGAATATCACCAGCAGTTGAACAATATTTGAGCTATAAGATAATCTATTCCTGCCCTAATTTCAAAGAAATTATTCACTGATTTTTATTATAAATTTGTCAAAAACGCTTGACACCAGTGATACGACACCATTCATCTTTTTCAGCGATAGGGTCTATCTCAAACAGTTGACGATAAGCATCGGCCACCCCTTCTGCTTGGGTAGCAAGGACACCTGAAAGCCCTAATAAACCTCCTGTACGAGGCAATACGCTTATCATAGGCGCTAACTCACGTAATGGGCCAGCTAAGATATTGGCGACCACGACATCGGCTTGTAGCTCTTTTGGCTGGTCTTTAGGCAAGTAGAGCGATAGGCGTTCTGAGACACCGTTGCGCTCTGCATTATCACGACTTGCGATAATCGCCTGTGGATCAATGTCGATCCCGATAGCTTGTGCTGCACCTAATTTTAATGCGGCGATCGCAAGAATACCGGATCCACAACCAAAATCGATGACGGTTTTACCTTCAAGATCAAGTCCATCCAGCCACTCTAGACATAACGACGTTGTTGGATGAGTACCTGTACCAAAGGCAAGGCCAGGGTCTAACATGACATTGACTGCGTTAGGATCTGGAACATCACGCCAGCTTGGGCAGATCCACAGGCGTTGCCCAAAGCGCATAGGATGAAAATTGTCCATCCACTCTCTTTCCCAGTCTTTATCTTCCAGTTGCTCGATTTTGTGAACAAAACCTTTTTCGAGCAGAGGGCTGTTTTCAAGTTGTGCCACAACCATGTTCATGTCAGTTTCAGCATCATAAAGGCCGATAACATCCGTATCGCCCCATAGTCGTGTTTCTCCCGGTAACGGTTCGAAAACAGGGGTATCATGACTATCTTGAAAGGTGACTGACACTGCGCCACTTTCAATAAGTTCATCGCCGAGAGCTTCGGCTTGTTGGCCTGTTGAGTTGAGTCTGAGTTGTATCCAAGGCATAGTTATTCTCTTTTAACTTAATTTTTTGCGGGCGTAGCCTGCTCATTGGGCGCCGATTGTACTGGATTTTTACCGAAAAGATTACCAATTATAAAAGCAATCAAGCTAAATAGTAGTGAAGGCACGATGGCGTGGAACCCCATGATTTCGATTTTAAATGATGCCAGTAGAGCATAAGAGACGCCGCCTACAATCATACCGCTAATCGCTCCCTTGCTGTTGGCTTTTTGCCAATATAGGCCTAAAACCAGTGGCCATAAAAACACTGCCTCCAGTCCACCAAAGGCCAGCAAGTTGAGCCAAATGATCATTTTGGGGGGATCCCATGCCGCGAACAGCAGCAAGATACCGAGTATTAAGGTTGAAAAACTCGAAATGCGGGAGAGCTTTTTCTCATTCTTAATTTGTTCGGGGGCGGCGCTTAAATAGATATCTTTTACAATCGTAGCTGATGACTGCAATAGCTGTGCGTTGATGGTTGACATGATTGCTGCCATTGGTGCGGCTAAGAAAATACCCGCCGCAAAAGGTGGTAGCACTTGCACCATCAATGTTGGAATAACCTGATCTGGAATAGTGAGATCAGGTAAGACGGCGCGGCCTAAGGCTCCGGCAAAGTGCATACCAAACATGAGTATTGCCATCACGATTGTGCCTATTACGATACCACGGTGAACGGCTTTACTGTCTTTGTAGGAAATACAGCGTACAGCCGTGTGTGGCAAACCAATCACCCCAAAACAGACTAAAATCCAAAAAGAGGCAAGGAAAGGGCCACTAAGAATATCATCGGCACCTTCTACGGAAACCAGTTTAGGGTCAATGGCCTGAATTTTTTCGACTGCCGCGCCAAGCCCACCTGCATGGTAAATGATCGCAACAAGCAAAATAACCGTACCTAACAACATAACGAGGCCTTGTAAGGCATCATTGAGCACACTAGCTCGAAAGCCACCGATAGCGGTATAGAGTGCGATAGAGATACCAAAAATCATTAAGCCATAGGTATAAGGGATACCCGCAGCGGTTTCGAGTAGTCGTGCACCGCCAATAAATTGCACGGTCATTGCGCCGAAAAAGGCGACGAGCAAACTGATACTTGCAAACCCAACTAAAAAGCGGCTTTGGTAACGTGCATAAAGCATATCATTGAGTGTTACTGCATTGTATCGGCGAGCTAAGATGGCAAATTTTTTCCCTAGTACACCCAGTGATAGCCAGATAGCAGGAAGCTGGATCATGGCAAGTAGTACCCAACCTAGCCCATATTTATAGGCTGCTCCTGGTCCACCGATAAATGAACTGGCGCTGACATAGGTTGCTGTGATCGTCATGGCGAGCACAAAACCCCCCATAGAGCGATTCCCTAAAAAATACTCATTGAGGAATTCTCCCTTTGTGCGTTTGCGATAAGCGTACACAGATAGCAAGAATACGAGTGCAAGATAACCAATTAGAGGTAGTAGAACTTCAGTCTGCATCCCTATCCTCCAGCGGAATATCTTTAAAAATAATTTTGACCATCATAATACACAGTAAAATGAAAATGACCGGTAGGATGAGACATGACCATTCAAACCATAAAGGTAAACCTGTCAAGCCAATCGCATTACTCGGAAGATAGGCACAAATAACCCAACCAACTAAATAGGCGAGCGTCAGATAGAGTGACCAGCGAGCTTCCCTGTTTGATTGAAGAAAACGTTTATCCATACGTATTTCCCCCTCATAGAAATAAAAATAATCAGGGATTGTACGATAAACCTAGGAATGTGTGTAAAAAAACAGACCAAGGAAAGCCAAGGTGCTTAGTTTACAACCAAAGATAATTTTGAGTATGTAGGATAGTAAGTATTATTTATCTACCAGCAGGTGCACAATCAATAGGATGGACATAGTAAAAATAGCAAAAGCCGTAATATAAAGAAAAAGTGAGCTATCTATCTTAAGTCCACTATTTTGATACGCTGTTGAAATACTCCTTTTGAAGCTAATTAAGCACAGTAGGGCGATCGCAATGACAGCTCCTAATAACGCTAGCCATGACGACTGTATTAGCCCTAGTCGTAAGAACAATAACCCATTGATTGCTAACAGGAGCAAAGTACGGCTCCAGGCTTGTTGTGTTCTTTCCGGCTGTAAACCAGGATCACGCATGATAGTGCCTATAGCAGAACGTAGAAGAGTGAAATGACGGCAATGACGGTAATGAATAGCGTCATCATAGTAAGAAAGGATGTGTATTGTAACGGCTCCTCTTTACGCATAGCGATTTCGTTTTGTCGCCAGCGATAAAGGGCCATAATGGCGGTAATCCCTCCCGCAGATGCAAGAAAAACCGCTAATAAGGTTCTTAGCCAAGGGGCGGCAGCCTCATGTAGGAGCTGTTCAATGGCAATAGCACCCGCTAATAGTGCTAACGCGGTTCTGATCCATGCTAGAAATGTTCTTTCATTCGCCAATGAGAATCGATAGTCTGGCGTTTTTCCAATGTTTTTCCACTTATTACGTTTAAAAGACATGGTTTTTTCACTATGTTGATTGTCGTGGTGGTGTTTGGGGTATGTGACTCATGATAGCTTGATTATGAGATAAAAAAATACCGGAAAGGTGACTTTCCGGTATTTGATGAATGAGAGGTGAATCTCAGTGTTTCAGTCATTACTCCTGAATACCGAGTTTTTTCTCCAGATAGTGGATGTTAGTGCCACCTTTTTGGAAGTTTTCATCATTCATGATCATTTGGTGCAGTTCAATATTGGTTTTGATGCCATCGATGATCAGCTCATTAAGCGCATTCTTCATACGCATAATGGCGATTTCACGTGTTTCACCGTAGGTGATCAATTTACCAATCATTGAGTCATAGTATGGCGGCACGCTATAGCCTGCATAAATGTGAGATTCCCAACGAACACCAAAGCCACCTGGCGAATGGAAACGGGTGATCTTACCTGGGCTAGGCATAAAGGTATTCGGATCTTCAGCATTGATACGACATTCAATCGCATGACCACGAACGATAACATCTTCCTGTTTTACTGATAATGGTAAACCAGATGCGATGCGTAACTGTTCTTTGATCAAGTCAACGCCAGTGACCATCTCTGTTACTGGATGCTCAACCTGAATACGGGTGTTCATCTCAATAAAGTAGAATTCACCATTCTCATAGAGGAATTCGAAAGTACCTGCACCACGATAGCCAATTTCGATACAAGCATTAGCACAACGCTCACCGATATTGCGGCGAACTTCAGGAGTAATACCTGGTGCTGGGGCTTCTTCAACGACTTTTTGGTGGCGACGTTGCATTGAGCAGTCACGCTCTGCCAAGTAAATGGCATTGCCTTGACCATCAGCCATAACTTGAATTTCAACATGACGAGGGTTTTCAAGGTATTTTTCCATGTAAACCATATCATTATTGAAGGCCGCTTTAGCTTCTGCACGCGTCAGATTGATGGAAGATTCCAAATCTTTTTCGTTACGCACAACACGCATACCACGACCACCGCCGCCGCCAGAGGCTTTGATGATAACAGGATAGCCGATACGTTGTGCGATAGCTTTGTTTTTATCAGTATCGCTGCCTAGTGGACCATCAGAACCTGGTACACAAGGAACACCGGCAATTTTCATCGCTTCGATAGCGGAAACTTTATCGCCCATTAGGCGGATGGTTTCAGCTTTTGGTCCGATAAAAATAAAGCCTGAACGTTCAACTTGTTCAGCAAAATCAGCATTTTCAGACAGGAAACCATATCCTGGGTGAATAGCTTGAGCCCCTGAAATCTCTGCCGCTGAAATGATAGCGGGAATGTTCAAGTAGCTTTTTGCGGAGGCTGCTGGGCCGATACAAATAGTCTCGTCTGCCAACAGCACATGTTTTAAATCACTATCTGCCGCGGAGTGCACAGCTACGGTCTTAATGCCTAACTCTTTACAGGCACGAAGAATACGCAGTGCGATTTCGCCACGGTTAGCAATGACAATTTTTTCCAGCATGGAAACGCCTCGTTATTCGATAACCACCAACGGCTGGTCATATTCAATTGGCTCGCCGTTCTCTGCCAGGATTGCTTTCACAACACCTGCTTTTTCTGCTTCGATTTGGTTCATCATTTTCATTGCTTCGATGATGAAAAGTGGATCACCGACGTTGACAGTTTGGCCAACTTCAATAAATGGTTTTGCTTCAGGGCTTGGTGAACGGTAGAAAGTTCCCACCATAGGTGAGCGAACTTGGTGGCCCGCAACAGCAGCCGCTGCTGGAGCTGGGGCAGCCGCCGCCGCTTCTTGAGCAGGTGCAACAGCGGTAGCTAATGCTGGCTGAGCTGCTGGCGCTGAATAAAATTGTTGAGGAGCCGTCATGACCTGAGAAGTAGCTGAAACGCGACTGATGCGTACTGATTCTTCACCTTCAGAAATTTCCAGTTCAGAAATACCAGACTCTTCGACCAGTTCGATCAGCTTTTTAATTTTACGAATATCCATGGATATGATTCCGTACTCTTATATTTGGATTTAATTGATTTATGACAGACGGTTAACCGCTGCCTGTAACGCGAAACTGTAACCGTCAGCACCAAGACCACAAATCACACCGACAGCTTTATCGGAAAGATAGGAGTGATGGCGAAACGGTTCTCTGGCATGCACATTAGACAGATGGATCTCGATAAACGGGAGTGCAACTGCTAATAATGCATCACGTAGGGCAACACTTGTATGTGTGAATGCCGCCGGGTTAATCAGAATAAAATCTACGTTATCTTTTGCAGCATGAATCTTTTCAATCAACTCATGTTCTGCATTAGACTGAAAATGACTCAATTTTACACCTAGCTGTTCCGCTTCTGCGGTTAACTTGGAGACAATATCTACCAGAGTTTGATTACCATATTTCTCTGGCTCCCTTGTGCCAAGTAGGTTTAGATTCGGTCCATTGAGGAGTAAAATGTGAATATCTTCTGTCATTGTGGTGCTAACTCCGACGATATGTCAATAACCTGACAACATAACCTGATGTTGGCGGTTTGTCATCTTTTATCATAAAAATAAATGAAATCTTTATCGATAAAAAACGCTATTATAATTATTTCGTGGCATATGACAGCAAAATACTGGTCTTATCAGAGAAATTACCCGAATTTATTTTTTGAATTGTGCGGTAATCCAAATTTCTGAATATCTCCGCACAAATTCAAATTATGAACGCGAAATGTTCACCAGTGTACGCCCTGTTATCTGATTTTTTAAGATCTTTTGTGCGTACTCAATGGACTGCGTTAAGGTAATTTCTGAGGTAACCTGTGTATAAAATGACTCAGGAAGTAATTGCGTGAGGCGTTGCCAAACGGCGGAGCGCTTCGCGGCAGGGTAGTAAACAGAATCGACGCCTTGCAGGCGAATATTGCGCAAAATAAATGGCATGACAGTCGTCGGTAATGAAAATCCTCCGGCTAGGCCACAAGCCGCGACAGCGCCATTATATTGTGTTTGGGCTAATATATTCGCGAGTACCTCTGCGCCTACCGTATCAATTGCACCAGCCCAATATTGCTTATCAAGTGGTTTGGCCGGGGAGGTAAATTGGCTTCGTGGTAGCACTCTTTTCGCCCCTATTTGCTGCAAATAGTCACTGTTTTCGGCGCGTCCTGAGATGGCAACGACATCATAGCCTAACGATGATAAAAGCTGTATTGCGGTAGAGCCGACACCGCCGCTAGCGCCACTGACAATAATTTCCCCTCTCTCTGGCGTGATCCCAGCATCTTCTAATGCGTTGACACAGAGCATAGCGGTGAAGCCTGCCGTACCGATAATCATCGCTTGACGTAATGATAAATCTTCAGGAAGCGGGGTGAGGTAATCTGCGGGAACACGAGCTTGTGTCGCCAGTCCACCCCAGTGCGTTTCGCCTACACCCCAGCCTGTGAGTAAAACATGTTGGCCGACACTAAAGCGAGGATCTTCGCTGTGGTGTACGACACCCGAGAAATCAATGCCAGGCACCATGGGGTATTGACGTACAATCCCTGCCTTACCACTGATAGCGAGGGCATCTTTATAATTTAATGTGGACCAATAAATATCCACGATAACATCGCCAGCAGGAAGTTGTTCAGTGGGAATGGATTGGATATCGGATGTGAGTTGGTCATCGTGTTTCTGTAGGACGAGGGCTTTCATACTTCGCTCCTAATTTTGAGGGGGTTTTTTAGTCAATTTAAGAATAATGAATGATATCTATCATGGCAACTTTATCGCAACCGAGTGAGTTGTGACGCTCGTATCATTACTATTGTAATTAATTTGTAAAAATGTAATTTTTTCTGGCATAAACACTGTTTTATCGTGCAAAATATCACGTTACGAAGATTTCTGTTTGTGAATAAGTACCATTACCTAGTTTCTTTAGTGAGTAATGGAACTAACATACAGAAAATGCACGTGTTTAGCTGTGAAGCTAGTCGATGTGCAACAATAAAAAAAATAACAAAATATTATTTGAACTTGTAGCTATAAAAACTTGTCAACACAGGGTGGAAGAGAAGACGGCGTATATAACAACCAAAGTGCTATTGTCTGTTGATAAATTTATGCATAAATAAGTTAAATTTACTCACCAATAAATGGCCCTTTTTAAAGGTTGTTATCTGCTTCGTTTTCTAAAGAGGCATGTACAGTCATTTGTGCTGTAACAACAGATGGATTAACCATATTTTTCGAAGCGGCTCATTAACGCCTTGAGACAGCTTCAAGTGGTTGGTAGAGTAGACGGGTTTTTATTCGTCCCCAGCTTGCAGGATAACCCTTTCGTTATGTTTAAAAAATTTCGTGGCATGTTTTCTAATGACTTGTCAATTGACTTGGGTACGGCCAATACCCTTATTTATGTCAAAGGACAAGGCGTAAAATTAAATGAACCTTCTGTTGTCGCTATTCGCCAAGACCGCTCAGGTACGCCAAAAAGCGTCGCGGCTGTTGGTGGTGAAGCTAAGCAAATGCTGGGGCGTACACCAGGTAACATTTCAGCGATAAGACCAATGAAAGATGGTGTTATTGCAGACTTTTTCTTAACTGAAAAAATGCTTCAGCATTTTATCAAACAGGTTCATAGCAATAGTTTCCTTCGCCCAAGCCCTCGCGTGCTGGTCTGCGTTCCTGTTGGCGCAACTCAAGTTGAACGTAAAGCAATTCGTGAATCTGCGTTAAGTGCGGGTGCACGTGAAGTCTTTTTAATTGAAGAACCTATGGCTGCGGCAATTGGTGCTGGGTTGCCGGTTTCTGAAGCGACAGGTTCAATGGTTGTTGATATCGGTGGTGGTACTACCGAGGTAGCGGTTATTTCGTTGAATGGTGTTGTCTATTCTTCTTCTGTTCGCATTGGGGGTGACCGTTTTGATGAGGCGATCATTAACTATGTTCGTCGCAACTATGGCTCTTTAATTGGTGAAGCAACCGCTGAGCGTATTAAGCATGGTATCGGTTCTGCTTACCCAACTGATGAAGTTTATGAAATAGAAGTTCGTGGTCGTAACCTCGCTGAAGGTGTGCCGCGCGGCTTCAAAATGAATTCAAATGAAATTTTAGAGGCATTGCAAGAGCCACTAACCGGTATTGTTAGTGCTGTCATGTTAGCATTAGAACAGTGCCCTCCTGAATTAGCTTCTGATATTTCAGAACGCGGTATGGTATTAACTGGCGGCGGTGCTCTGCTACGTAACCTCGATCGCTTACTAATGGAAGAGACAGGTATACCTGTTATCGTTGCTGAAGATCCTTTGACCTGTGTTGCTCGTGGTGGCGGTAAAGCACTAGAGATGATTGATATGCACGGTGGCGATCTGTTTAGCGATGACTAAATAACGCTATAGGCAAGCTGGGGCTTTGGCTCCGGCTGCTGATTTGCCTATTTTTGTTCCTCCGAACTTAGTGAAACACAGCCATACATGAAGCCGATTTTTAGGCGAGGTCCATCGCTCCAGCTGCGTATTTTTATTGCTGTTATTGCCGCAATCGCACTGGTCGTGATCGATCACCGCTTTGAGCCTTTCAATAAAATCCGTAACTATCTAGACACGGCGGTTAGCCCATTTTACTTTTTGGCTAATGGCCCACGTCAATTTCTTGATAATATTTCGGAAAATTTCTCCTCGCGTGAACAACTCCAGTTTGAAAATAAGGCATTGCGTCAGGAATTGTTGTTGAAAAAAGCAGATAGTCTTTTGCTCGAACAATTAAAGCAAGAGAACGCTCGCCTGAGAGAATTACTTGGCTCACCGCTCCGTCAAGATGAACACATGATGGTCACACAAGTGATCTCGGGAGCGAACACGCCTTATCGAGACCAAGTCGTTATCGATAAAGGTGAAAATGATAATGTGTACGAAGGGCAGCCCGTCATTAGTGATAAAGGGGTTGTAGGGCAAGTCGTTGGTGTTAGCCAATTTAATAGTCGCGTCTTGCTGATTTGTGACACGACCCATGCGCTACCGGTACAGGTATTACGTAATGATATCCGAGTGATCGCCGCGGGATCGGGGTGTGCCGATGACTTACAGTTAGAGCCACTGCCTGAAAATACGGATATTCGCGTTGGGGATGTTTTGGTCACATCCGGTTTAGGTGGTCGTTTCCCTGAAGGCTACCCTGTGGCCGTTGTCTCTAATGTTAAGCACGATACTCAGCGGGCTTATACGATTATTAGCGCAAGGCCAAGTGCTGAGTTGCAGCGCTTACGCTATTTGTTACTATTATGGGGTAATGATAACGATGCCGTTACACCATTACAGCCTTCAGAGGTCTATCGCGCTGCCAATGAGCGTCTGATGAAGGTGCTCCCACAAGTATTACCAAACCCGAGTGAAATTCAGGGTCCACCGTTACCTCCATCAATGTCTCAAGAAGCCCAACCATAAAGGAAGGTATAATGGCTATGGGTAAAGAGGGTTAGTTAAATGGATGAATATCGCGGTAATGGTCGCAGTATTATTTGGATTTCTTTTTTCATTGCATTGATTTTGCAATTGGTCCCATGGCCGGAACAATTTACGTTTTATCGGCCATCATGGTTACTTTTGATCCTTATCTACTGGGTTATGGCGTTACCGCACCGTGTAAGTGTGGGAACGAGCTTTATTCTTGGCATTATTGTTGACTCTATTCAAGGTTCGGCATTGGGGGTTCACGCCCTTTCATACAGTATTATTTGTTATCTTGTCTCCTATAAATACCAATTACTGAGAAATATGGCGCTGTGGCAGCAAGCCTTAATCATTGTGTTGCTGACAATCATACTGGATATGACTGTTTTTTGGGCTGAATTTGTCTCTTCTCAGGTATTATTCCACCCTCAAGTATTCTGGAATAGTCTCGTAAATGGTATTCTGTGGCCATGGCTGTTTTTGCTATTACGGAAAATTCGTCGTCAGTTTTCAGTGTGTTAAGATTTTTACCGGCTGGCAATTATCTCTGGAATATCGTTTTATGAGTTATATTTATTTGGCTTCTGGTTCGCCGAGAAGAAGAGAGCTTGTGCAACTATTAGGATATCATTTTGATATCTTGCTTCCCAACGTTGAGGAACAATGGCAACCGGGTGAAACTCCTGAAGCGTATGTTCAACGTTTGGCACGGGAAAAGTCACAGGCGGGGGTTAAAATAGCGCCTAAAAAATACCCGGTAATTGGGGCAGACACCATTGTTGTTCTTAATAATCAAATCCTAGAGAAACCTCGCCATGAACAGCATGCTCAAGAAATGCTGTCAGCCCTTTCGGGAAATACGCACCAAGTGATGACGGCTGTCGCAATCTCGGATATGGATCGCACACTCAGCGCATTGATTGTGACAGATGTGACGTTCCGCGAGTTATCTTTAACTGAAATACAGGATTATATAAAGTCAGGGGAGCCTATGGATAAAGCTGGAGCCTATGGGATCCAAGGTAAGGGTGGCTGTTATGTAAGGCGTATAAATGGCAGCTATCATGCAGTTGTTGGTTTACCGTTAGTAGAAACAGATGAATTAATACAACGATTTTTTAGCGTTAAGTGATGGTAAGGGGATGTCATGACGGCTGAGTTACTAGTAAATGTTACACCATCTGAAACGCGCGTTGCTTATATTGATGGTGGGATTTTGCAAGAAATCCACGTAGAGCGAGAAGCAAAAAGAGGAATTGTAGGGAATATCTACAAAGGTCGTGTGAGCCGTGTGTTGCCCGGTATGCAGGCGGCCTTTGTTGATATTGGTCTGGATAAAGCTGCCTTCTTACATGCCTCCGATATTATGCCTCATACCGAGTGCATTGCTGGGGATGAGCAAAAGAATTTCCATGTTAGAGATATCGCTGAACTTGTTAAACAAGGCCAAGACTTGATTGTTCAAGTCGTGAAGGATCCCTTAGGCACGAAAGGTGCAAGGCTCACGACAGATATTACATTGCCTTCCCGCTATCTGGTATTTATGCCGGGAGCTTCACATGTTGGTGTGTCACAGCGCATTGAAAGTGAACGTGAGCGTTTAAAAGAGTGCGTGTCTCAATATTGCGATGAAAATGGTGGCTTTATCATACGCACCGCTGCTGAAGGGGTGGGTGAAGATGAAGTGAAGCAAGATGCGGCATTTCTCAAACGTTTGTGGGCTAAAGTCATTGAACGGAAGAAACGTAATGTCACTCGCACCAAAATTTATGGCGAATTATCACTCGCTTACCGGATAATTCGTGATTTTGCGGGGGCTTCATTAGATAGAATTCGTGTGGATTCTCGTCTAACCTATAAGGAGTTACAGGAGTTTATTGAAGAATATGTTCCTGAAATGACAGCTAAGCTTGAATTGTATCAAGGTAACCAGCCGATTTTTGATTTGTTTGACGTAGAGAACGAGATCCAACGCGCGATGGATCGGAAAGTTGAATTGAAATCAGGTGGTTATTTGATTATCGATCAAACTGAAGCGATGACGACAATCGATATCAATACAGGGGCGTTTGTAGGGCATCGCAATCTTGAGGAGACCATCTTTAACACCAATATAGAGGCGACCCAAGCGATTGCTCGTCAGTTACGGCTGAGAAATTTGGGCGGTATTATTATTATCGATTTTATTGATATGAGTGATATCGAGCACCGTCGCCGTGTTTTAGCCTCTTTGGAGCAGGCGCTTAGTAAAGATAAAGTAAAAACCACGATCAATGGCTTTTCTCAGCTAGGGCTAGTGGAAATGACGCGTAAGCGTACCCGAGAGAGCCTTGAACATGTTTTGTGTGATGTGTGCCCAACTTGCCAAGGGCGTGGCACAGTAAAATCGGTTGAAACCGTGTGTTATGAAATTTTACGAGAAATTGTTCGTGTTCATCGCACGATCGATGCAGATAGGTTCTTAGTTTATGCTTCCCAATCAGTGGTTGATGCACTGACTGGTGACGAGTCTCATGCCCTTGCGGAAGTGGAAATTTTTGTCGGTAAGCAGGTTAAAGTTCAGACTGAATCGTTATACAGTCAGGAACAGTTTGATGTCATCATGATGTAGTTTTTACGTGAAGGAGAAACGGGTGAAACGACTGCCACGGGTAGTATGGATGACGACGGCTATCGTGCTGCTGCTTGGTGCATTGCTGCTCACTGGGCTACGTTTCTTCTTACCGAATATCAACTATTACCGGCAAGATATCATTGGCTATATTGAAAAAAACACGGATATCACCTTACAAATAGGTGAAATTGAGGGGGCATGGCAATCGTTTGGGCCGGTTCTGACCTTAACCGATGTGGTTGTTCGCAATGAAGAAGTCGATGCAAAAGCCAGCAAAATCGCCGTTGAACTCGATATTTGGAGCTCGTTACTTTCCTTAACATGGCGTTTTCGTGACATCACTTTCTACCAGCTCAATGTCGATTATAAAGTGCCTTTTAGTTTTGAAGGCCGTGCACAACCCATTGATAGTGATAGTATTGAAGGGCTATTTCTAAAGCAATTTAACCATTTTACTCTCAAAAATAGCCAACTGACCTTTCTGACGCCATCAGAGCAAAAAACAACCCTGATTTTACCTGAATTAACTTGGTTGAATGAGCAACGCCGCCACCGTGCCCAAGGGTTTGTTAGCTTAGAAACGATCAACAAACAGCATGGTTTTTTGCAAGTCAAAATTGATATTAAAGATAAAAACGGCATCTTGAGCGACGGCACCATTTATCTACAAGCTGACAATATAGATATGCAGCCATGGTTAAGTCGCTGGTTACGTGAAAATACTGGGCTGCGCGATGCCAATTTTAGCTTATCCTCTTGGGTTACCATCAAAAATAATCGTATTGATAGCGGCCTCTTGCAGTTACGACAAGGCGAAGCGAATTGGGGGGAAGCCCCTTTAGCGCAAAACCTACAAGTTAATGACTTACTCATCCGCATGAGAAGGCAAGGGGAAGGCTGGTTATTTAATATTCCTGAGTTAGATACATTAAAAACCAATGAATATATTTGGCCGAATGGGAGTGTTTCGGTACTTTATCTGCCTTCATCGATGAAATACCACCAAAAAGATCACTGGCGGATCCGAGCTAAAAATATTGAGTTAGAGCGCCTTAGTGAAATCTTACCTACTTTTTCATTTGTGACGCCAGAAACGGTGCAAGAATGGCAGCATCGCCAACCGAAAGGTTTATTATCCGTTTTTGCTCTAGATATTACTCCCGATCAACTTGAGCACACGCAAATTGATATGGACTGGCAGGATGTCAGTTGGAAAAAATGGAAACAACTCCCTTCGGTTGATCACTTCACGGGTGTCTTGGTCGGGAATGCGCAGCGAGGGGTTCTCTCTGCGACATTAGATAAGAGTTATGTTGACTATGAGCCTCAATTTAAAGCCCCTTTTCAAATTGATAAAGCACGCGGACAACTGTATTGGCAAAATGATGACAATCAATTCAAGTTGTGGAGCGACCAACTGGATATACAGGCCTCTTCATTATGGGCGAATGGGCAGTTTAGTTTTTATCAGTCGAAAAAAAGTGATGATACTGACCTGAGCATCTTAGCGGGCGTCAATATTGATAATGCGGGAGAAGCGTGGCGCTATTTCCCGCAACAGTTGATGGGGGAAAGCCTCGCGGACTACCTATCAAACGCTATCATCGCAGGGCAAGCGAAAGATGCGACAGTCGTCTTCAAGGGTGACCCTAAACATTTCCCATTTAATCAGAACGATGGCCAGTTCCAAGTCTTTGTGCCCTTACGCAAAGCGACCTTTGAGTATGATAAAGGTTGGCCTGCTTTATCTAATTTAGACATTAACCTTGATTTTAAACGTTCAGGTCTGGCAATGCGTGCAGACAGTGTCAAATTAGGTGAAGCAACAGCCACACAGCTAACCGCTGATATTCCGAATTATCAAAATGAAATGCTATTTATTAAGGCTGATTTAGCGGGTACAGGCTCACAAATACAGCAGTATTTTAGTATGACACCACTGAAAAGCTCGATTGGCAATACGTTAGATGAGTTGCAAATTGGAGGCATGGTAACAGGTGATCTCGCTTTATCTATTCCGTTAGCACACGGCAAGGAAGTTAACGCGAAAGGGAATATCAATCTGAATAAAAATGATTTATTGATTAAGCCTATCGACAGTAAGCTCACGGAGTTGACGGGGCAGTTTAAATTTAACAACGGCGATTTGGTCGGTGATAAATTAAAAGCACAATGGCTAGGGCAACCTGTCGACGTCAATTTTTCAACGGTTGATAACCCTAAAGATTACCAAGTGAAGGTGGATCTAGGGGGAAATTGGGATATAGCAAAAATTGCTCAATTGCCTGATTCATTAAAGCAAAAAGTGGCGGGAACCAGCGATTGGAACAGTCATATTGAAATTACACTTCCACATTCGCCGTCCGATGATATGGCTCTTGCCGTGGAATTCTCCGCTGGTTTAAAAAAACTGAAAAGCCGCCTCCCTGCATTGGACGATCGCTTACTTAAAGAGTTAGGGACGCTCAATGCAACAGCTAAAGGCTCATCGACGCATTTAAATATAGGCGGTGATATTGGTCGTCGTATTGGTTTCAACACGCGTTGGGATCTGAGAGCACCACAATTACGTTTAGAAAAAGGCACTCTGGCAAAATGGAATGGCAAGCCACCAGAGTTACCGCAATCATCAATGCTACTTGCTGATTTGCCAGTGATTACTAACCCACAATGGTTAAAAACAGTCGATACATTTTTTTCAGCAGATCAAGGTGGTAAATCGATAAATATTGGCTTACCTGAAACAGTGAGAGTGAAGACACCATCCCTATCTTTAGGTGGACAAGCATGGCAAAATTTAGACCTCTCATTTAATTTGTTGGCTAAAGAGCAGCAAATTAAGGTATCAAGCGAAAATCTTAAAGGGGAATTACAGATTTTTGCTCAACAGCCTTGGGTGCTGAATATCGATTACCTGTATTACAACCCAATGGCATTCCCTGGAGAACAAACAACCAGTAGCAATGACTCTTCCTCATTCAATTTTAGCCATTGGCCTGAAATGACGGTTAATTGCCAAGATTGCTGGGCAGGTGGACAAAAATTAGGGAAATTGAGTGCCCACTTGAAGCCGCAAGGAAATACATTGCAACTAAGTGGTGGAACATTAAGTAATAGCGCCACTCAATTAAAATTAGATGCTTTATGGCAAAGCGGTAAACAAAACCGTACACAAATTGCAGGCTCCTTAAGTGGGGAGCAATTTGATGAAACAGCCGCTTACTATGGTATTTTAGTTCCTATTATCGGTTCACCTTATACGCTTGATTTCGAACTCAATTGGCAAGATGTGCCTTGGTCGCCAGATATTGCAACCCTTAATGGCGCGTTATCAAGTAAGCTTGGTAAAGGCGCGATCGCTAAAATGGGCGGAGGGCGAGCGGGCCAACTGTTACGGCTAGTGAGTTTTGATGCACTATTACGCAAACTTCAATTTGATTTTCGCGATACCTTTAGTAATGACTTTGACTTTGACTCAATTAAAGGTAATGCCAAGATCCGTAATGGTATTCTATCAGCAAAAGATGTATACATTGATGGGTTAGTTGCCGATATTACGTTAAGTGGGGAAATTGATTTGGTGAAACGCCAAATTAACGGTGAAGCGGTCGTGACGCCCGAAATATCTGCTACAGTAGGAGTAGCAACGGCATTTGCAGTTAACCCGATTGCGGGTGCAGCGGTTTTTTGCTGCATCAAAAGTATTAGGTCCGCTATGGAGCAAAATTTCTGTGATACGTTACCGTGTGACAGGAAGCTTGGATGAACCCAAAATTGATGAAGTATTGCGTCAGCTAAAGGAGACTCAAGAGTAATGAAAAATGGCAATGTTGCACTTTTGCAGTTATGCAGCGGTAAAAATACGAAACATAATTTGGCACAGATTGAGCAGCAAATTAAGCAGTTGCCAGAGACTGTTGAGCTAGTATTGACACCTGAAAATGCCTTGTTGTTCGCAGATGCGGCGACTTACCGTAAACAGGCCGAAAAAGAAGGGCAAGGCCCTTTACAAGAAGCTATTGCCAATATGGCGAAGCGCTACAATGTCTGGATTTTAATTGGCTCAATGCCATTGATCAGCCGTGAGGATCCTGAACGCATTACGAGCAGCAGTATTTTAATTGATTCCCAAGGGCAGATTCAGGCACGCTATGACAAGATCCACATGTTTGATGTGAATATTGAAGATGAGCAGGGAACCTATAATGAATCGGTTATTTATCAGCGTGGTGAACATATCACGGTGGTTGATACGCCTGTAGGTCGATTAGGTATGACAATCTGTTATGATCTCCGCTTCCCTGGTTTATTCCAAGCCTTGCGTGAGCAGGGGGCTGAGATTATCTCTGTACCTGCCGCTTTCACGCGTTATACCGGTAAAGCACATTGGGAGCCACTGCTGCGTGCAAGAGCGATAGAGAACCAATGTTTTATATTAGCGCCCGCTCAAGTTGGTGTACATGGTACGCGCAGAACGTGGGGCCACACCTTAGCCGTCGATGGTTGGGGTAAAGTTATGAAAAAGAACGTTGATGCTGTAGCATCGACGGTTTTAAATATTCAAACTGAAAATTTAAGTGGGATGCGGGAACAAATCCGAGTGGTGAAACATAACCGCTTTAGGCCGCAACTGACTTCATTGATTAAAAAAGACACAATAAAAGAGTAACCAATATGAGTTTAGCTTCTGTCAGCGAACATTTGCTGGCCGCCAATGGTCTTGACCATCAAAAACTGTACGACACACTAGGCTTGTTATCTGAGCGTAAAATTGATTATGCGGATCTCTATTTTCAATCAAGCTACCACGAAGCGTGGGTATTAGAAGATCGCATCATCAAGGACGGCTCTTATAACATTGACCAAGGCGTCGGTGTTAGAGCGATAAGTGGCGAAAAAACGGGATTTGCCTATGCCGATCAGGTTTCGTTGATGGCGTTACAGCAAAGCGCGACTGCGGCACGTAGCATCGTCAGCGAGCAAGGTAACGGTAAATCACAAATTTTGACTGAAGTGGGCTACAAGAAGCTATACTCAGAAACGGATCCACTGCAAAGCTTGTCACGAGAGGACAAAATTGCGTTATTGCACCGTATTGATCAGGTTGCAAGAGCAGAAGATCCGCGAGTGATCGAAGTCAATGCAAGCCTAACGGGTGTTTATGAGCAAGTATTAGTAGCAGCAACGGACGGTACGTTAGCGGCTGATATTCGCCCATTAGTTCGTTTATCTGTCAGTGTGCTGGTGGAGCATGAAGGTAAGCGTGAGCGCGGTGCTAGCGGCGGCGGCGGGCGCTATGGCTACGAATATTTTCTTGAAATTCATCAAGGACAAGTGCTTGCAGAGCAGTATGCGAAAGAAGCGGTACGTATGGCACTGGTTAATCTGTCAGCGATTGCAGCGCCAGCTGGTATGATGCCTGTTGTATTGGGGGCAGGCTGGCCGGGCGTATTGCTTCACGAAGCGGTAGGACATGGCTTAGAAGGTGATTTTAACCGTCGCGGCACGTCTGTTTTCTCAGGGCAAATTGGTGAGCTGGTCGCATCTCCTCTTTGTACTGTCGTTGATGATGGCACAATTGCAGGCCGTCGAGGCTCTTTAGCCATCGATGATGAAGGTGTACCGGGTCAGTATAATGTCTTGATTGAAAATGGTATTTTGAAAAATTACATGCAGGATAAATTGAATGCACGTTTAATGGGGGTCGCACCAACCGGAAATGCGCGTCGTGAATCTTATGCGCACCTACCAATGCCTCGTATGACCAATACCTATATGTTGTCAGGTACGTCAACGCCTGAAGAGATTATCTCTAGCGTGGATAAAGGCATCTACGCACCTAATTTTGGTGGTGGTCAGGTTGATATTACTTCCGGTAAGTTTGTTTTTTCAACTTCTGAAGCTTATCTAATTGAAAATGGCAAAATTACCTCTCCGGTTAAAGGCGCAACGCTCATTGGTTCTGGCGTTGAAGCAATGCAGCAAATCTCCATGGTAGGTAACGATCTTGCGCTCGACAAGGGAGTGGGTGTGTGCGGAAAAGAAGGGCAAAGTGTGCCTGTTGGTGTTGGGCAACCGACACTGAAATTGGATAAAATGACTGTTGGCGGCACCGCATAAATTGGAATTAAGCAATGAATAAACGGATTATTTCAATGCTGTTGATGGCGGTCTTGATCGCGCTTAGCTTATATTTTAATGCGGGTGAACAACAAGACAAAAAACAGGCCGAAAGGCCTGTTTCAGTGCCAGCGCAAACAACAGAACAACAGGCGCATCCCCAGAAAATTGATGAACTAACCAAACAGGCAAATGTGGTGAGCTATATGCAAAAACATCAGCAATTGCCGAGTTTTTACATCACGAAAAAAGCGGCTCGTCAGGCTGGTTGGGAGCCGAAACAGGGGAACCTGTGTGATGTACTACCTGGGAAAGCGATTGGGGGAGATAGGTTCTCTAATCGAGAGAAGCGGTTACCCATCGCTCCGAATCGTCAATGGTATGAGGCTGATATCAATTACAACTGTGGGCACCGTGGTGCAGACCGTTTGCTATACTCCTCCGATGGCATGATTTATGTCACCACAGATCACTATAAAAGCTTCCAGCAGGTAAACTAAGAGATAGCAGCGATGAACCAAAAAATAGTTTTTGACTTTCGGCAGATCAAAACAGTTGAAGACTTTTATTTGCAATTTTCACAACGGTTTTCGCTGCCAAATTGGTTTGGTCACAATCTTGATGCCCTTTGGGATATGGTCTCTGCGGGGCTAGAGCTGCCTATTACCATTGTTTTTAGCCACATGACATCAACTCAGCGGATAGAATTCTCGGATATTATTGATGTAATGAATGATGCACAAGATATGTGGGAAGATGAGTTTATTTTCGCCCTAGATATAACGAAAAATTCTAAATAACCATTAAACTATGCATGGTATAGTATATGCCAACTGATTAAGGTTATGGAGAAATAAAAATGGCAAATGACGTTTCTCAAAATGAGTCATTGAAAGGTAAGAAGTTTGTCATTGTGCATGGTTATACCGCTTCACCAGAAAAAAACTGGTTTCCATGGTTAAAGGCTGAGTTAGCGTCGTTAGGCGCGTTAGTGTATGTACCTGAAATGCCTGAACCGCTATCACCCGAGCCATTAAAGTGGCAACAACATCTCAAAAACTTAGCAATTGAGATTGATGAAAATACCCTATTTATTGGGCATAGCCTAGGGTGTGTGACCGTATTGCGCTTTTTAGAGCAGCAGGTTGCAAAAGGCAATAAAGTCGGTGGCTATATTTTAGTAGCGGGTTTTGATCAGGAGCAAAGCACACTACCTGAATTAAAGCCTCACACGTTGAGCCGATTAGATTACCCATATTTAATTGATATAGCAGATAAAAGGATTTCAATTATCTCTACCAATGATTGGGTCGTTTCACCACAATCATCACAAACACTCGCCAAGGCATTACAAACCGAAGTGATTATTGAGGAAGAAGCTGGGCATTTCCTTGATAGAGAAGGGTATACAGAATTCCCAACATTACTTCACTCAATAAAAACTCAATTTAACTGAATATAAAATAAGGCTGATTGAAGTCAACCAGCCTGATTTTATTAATCTTCAAGTGGCTCGCCCCGTAAGAGGGCTGCAAATCTTGCCTTGGCTTCGTTATCCGGCTCAATGGCATGACATTGAGTCAGCAATGGCTCTAAGTCTTGAGGCCAATCTTCTCTTTTCCAATTCGCTAATGCCCTAAGAGCCATATTACGGTTGCGCACTACAGGGCTTTGCAACCCACAGAGGATCATAGATAAACCGACACCAGGAAAACGCGGTAATTCTTGTAAAATAAAATCAAGTTTTCCATGTTGTGCATAGCCAGCACCAAGACCAAGGCTATCACTCGGCCCTGTCGATATTGCTTCTAATGGGAGCTGCTGCTCTGCTAAGGCTATCACTTGTTTGACTTGGTCTATATCGTTCGTTTTCATTAACTCAAACCACAAATCATTCTCAGGATGATTTAACTGTTTTTCGTATAGATAAGGGAAGATATCTTGACCACGGGCTCTGGCTATACTGGTGCTATTACGGAATAAGATATCATCATCACTATTTAAACCTTGAGCGATTAATTTATCCCATATAGGGTTATCCAATATAGTTTGTGCTAATGAAGTGATGGCTGTGCTATTTTCAAATTTCTCGCTATTTTCTTGAAAATAATCATTAATGCCGAGTACAGTAAAATAATAGTCTAATAAATAATCTTGTTCTAAAATGCGGCTCAAGTAATTGAAGCAACAACGAAAAGCATCATCATAGTCATTGATATCACGTGCCGGCCCACCGCCTAGCAACGCTTGAATAATATCGGATGAGGCTACTAATAATTGGCTATCATTTTGTGTTTCTAATGCATCTGCCAAGTGGCAATAGGTTGCACAGTGCCAAGCGGTATATTCAACCATAACACTATTTTGATAGCCTGTAGTCAGTATCCATTGCTTGGTTTCCTCACTTATTTCATCGGGTAGATGTTCAATAAGATGTACGCGCCCCCAGCCTTCAACACGTTTTGCTAACTTTAGCCACATTGCATCATATTCAGATGTGGATGTGAGCATCGCATGGATTGGGATAATAGTGTAAAGCGTGAATTCATCATGGCAAGCAAGACAATAAAGTGTCTTAAGGCGTTCATCACTTGGAAAAAACACAGTAAAGGAAATGGCCAATTTAACCACATTAGTATCGGGGCTATTGTGGAGTAACCAGTCGGTAAAGGCTTCCAATTTTGGCGCATGGATCTCTTGTTTATCGACGATTAAATGGATTAGATCGTCGATATAAGATAACGGGCTTTGTTCGGCGACTTGCTGATAGAAATGATAAACCGATTCTTTGTCGTTTTTCTCCAGCGCTCTTTTTAGTGAAGTGTAAATTTCGCTAGCAGTGATTTCAGAAGCCCCCATTCCGTGGTGGCTGAATACACCATCTTCAGCGCCATTAGCCCAACGAATTGTATTTTCATCGACTTCAGTTGTATCTGGGAGCTCAGACAGTGATTCAGGGAGTGGGGATAATTCGTTTATCCAAGGCAATAAATGCTGATAGATTGGCGTGATATTCGTATTCCAAACGACAGGATAATTTTCTTGTCCTTTTTTAAAAAGAGAGGCTAACCATTTTTTCATTTTTGATAACATCCTATTGTGTTTGAATTATGGGTTTTTATATTGAATAAGCCAATAAAATGTTTTTTTAATCATAAAATAGATAACACGGTAGGTTCGATGTTGGCTCAATCAATTTTGTGATAAAACCTTCTTTAAGGGTAATTAAAAAAGGTTTCACTTATCGTCATTTCTTACGGGATAAACTCGCTGAGATAACTTGGAACAATATCTTTAAGTATCTCAATTAATTGCGGGTCCATGTATTGATACTCATCAGGAATATCGAGTACATAAAGTGATTTGTGTTCGAGTAGGCGAGTAAAATTGGCTTTTAGCCGATCTTTATGTTTTTGCTCCATGACAAAAATAACATCAGCCCAACGGAGCAAATCTGCGGTAATTCGGCGTCTTGCATTGCTACTGGTGCCAGCAGAGCGTACCGACCAGCTTGGATGGTGGCGCCAAATTTGCTCTGCGGTTGGGCTACGCCATTGGTTACGACTACAAATAAATAAAATATTCATTTACTGTTATGTATTTCCTCCAAACCTTTCAGAGCAAGCTGTCTGTTACTGATTTGGGGGTATGCCATACCTAGCTGTGTCGCGCGAATAATTTTCTTCCTACGCCCATACATCTGTTTCCAGTTTTTCTCAGCGGGAAAGCGATCTCGTTTTTTTTCGCGGCGAGTGGATTCTATTTTTGGCTCTACGCCATGCTCGATTTCTTGAATTATCCATATCTTCCACATAAGGTTATCGGGGATAGCAGCCGCGATAATACGGGTAAGAATATGATTAACGTCAGTATCATACGGAGACATTGTATGACTATCAAGCAAATGCAAGATAGCTAACGTTTTTTAGGATTATTACGTTATTTATATCCTAATAATGATTATTCTACTGTTATTGGGTTTAATCATTTTACATTTATCGCAAAGTTAATGATAATTGAATATTTATGACTAAAGCTAGATTTATTATAATAAAATAATGCTAAATAAGGTAAGGGAAATGAATTTTTTTGAAAGAATAAACATCAGTTTTTCCGATTGTGTTAAAAAATACCATCTCGAGTTTCTACCTAGTTATCTTGAGGATTATTATAACGGTCGACTTTTACGGGTCAAAGAAAGTGTCACATTGGACTCTTTAGAAATTGATGATATAGACGAGATGGGAGGGACTATTATTCTTTTTGAAAAAGACCTTATTATCGAAAATGCGTTAACTCAAAGTAATGTAGATTATGGTCCAACCGTTATTGTAAAAGGGAATGTATCAGCTAAGAACATAGCATTTGGGGGAGCTTGTATTATCATCAAGGGGGATGTGACCGTTGAGCAAACCATGATAGGAATTTATAATCATGGAGTGATAAATATAACAGGTAAAGTCACAGCGGAATATATTATTTCGGATGACCACTGTTTTTCAATCTATGATAAGGGGAGTAAAGGTATCTTTTTAGGTTTCCAAGATTTAAGGTATCATGCAAAAGACGTATTATCTGGAAAGTATTATGATGACGCCGAAGAAAATATCAAAATAGATAAAATCATTGAGGCGATAAAAAAAGGTAATTCGATTAAGAAAAATGGTAATATAGTAAGTCAAGTTCAGAAGGCAATAGATAAGTTTAAAGCATCAAAAAATGCTAAACTTAATTTGTCTAACCTAAATCTTACAGAAATACCCGAAGAAATATTTCAGCTTGAAAATATTAAAGAGCTAGACTTATCAAATAATCCGCTAAAAGAATTATCGTTGAAGGGCATGCAGACTGACCATTTAAAATCCATTAATTTAGCGTGCTGCTCGTTGACTGAATTTCCAATAGATATATTAAATATCAATCAGATAGAATCCATTGATTTAAGTTTTAACACTATTTCAAGTTTACCCGAAGAACTACCTGTACTCAATCAATTGAAAAAACTATTGTTAAGCCATTGTAATTTTACCGAGTTCCCTTGTATTTTATATCAGGTAGTCAATTTAGAATATTTAGATCTTGGTTTTCAAGATGAAGAAACCTTATTTCTTATCGACAAAGCACTTCAAAGTTTAAAGGTGTTACTGCTATCGGGTAATGCAAATATCAATATTACTGCACCACAACCCAAATTATATGAACTGAATATCAGCCATTGTCTAATGGATACTTTTCCAATTGCATTAACCAAGTCAACACATCTTACACACTTGGATATGAGTTATAATCATAAAATGAGATGGCTACCTGATGAGTTTTCTGAGTTAAAAAAATTAAAAAAACTCTCTTTTTCAATTCTCTATATGGAAGAAAGTCATATCAATATTTTACAAAAACTTCCTAAGCTACAATATATCGCTAATTTTCTAAAGAGTGATAATCCGTTCTATGGTAATCAGGTGGTTCAAGCACTATTAGCCGTCAAAAATTGGAATACATTGGTTATTGATAGTGTCTTAGAAGATCAAACAATTATTGATGCAATCGTACTCAGAGAGAACCTTAAAAAATTCATTATGGGTGAATATGAAGTTGATATAAAAGAAGCAAGGCAATGTTTAGGGGTTAGTTTTTAATCTATTTTTGATATCATCCCCTATAGCATATTGTGAGTGGTATAGGGGATGGTGATTTAAGCGCTTTCGGACAGCTCTTTTAAATATTGAAAAACTTGGCGGAAGGCTTTTGGTGGCTTATTGCCTTCACGCTCTTTTTTAGCGTTACGTACCAATGCCCTAAGTTGTTGTCTATCTGTATGGGGAAACAGAGCAACGACTTCTTCGATAACATCATCACCATTTTCAATAAGGCGTGTACGCAGGTCTTCAAGCTTATGCAGAATGACAACTTGCTGATTATGGCGATTTTTCAGTTTATCTAAAGCCTCTGTGATGGGGTCAACGTCTCGAGAGCGTAGCAACTTACCAATATATTGTAGTTGGCGACGACGACCTTCACGCTTGATTTTTTGTGCCAGTTCAATGGCATCGAGTAACTGAGCATCAAGTGGAATGCGCTCAAGTTCATTTTTGCTTAATTCAACAAGTTCGGCCCCCAGTTTTTTGAGAACTTCAGCATCGCGTTTAATTTCGCTTTTACTGACCCAAATGATCTCATCATCGTCTTCATCTTGCGGCGCTGGGACATCATCCAGCCAGTCTTCAGGCTGTTTGGCCATATATCGATTTCCTTTTTACAGAACGCAGCGTGTAATTGCATGACCTGCCGCGTTGTGGATGTTAACATTCATATATTATGTATTGTAACTGGGAAAAAGCCCTGATGACACCCGACATTTGTGAGTTGGTGTAAAAAAAGCCGGGTTTCCCCCATTTTATGTGGATTGAATCGATGAATTTAACTGAACAAGTCAGCGAACAACGTAAAAATTTAGAAGAGGCGGTTGCACGGGCGCTTCATTTTGCAAAAAGTCGTTGTGATGCCGCTGAAGTTGCTGTGAACAAAAGCACTGGAATTAGTGTCAGTACCCGTCAAGGAGAAGTCGAAAATGTTGAATTCAATAGTGATGGCGCACTTGGGATCACCGTTTATCACAACCAACGTAAAGGGAGCGCCTCTTCAACAGATTTAAGCCCCGAAGCGATTGAGCGTACAGTGCAAGCTGCGGTAGACATTGCCCGTTACACATCGGAAGACCCATGTGCAGGCCCTGCTGAGAAGTCACTATTAGCCTTTGATGCCCCTGATTTACAACTATTCCAAGCCAGTAATATCACTCCTGAAGAAGCAATTAAATTGGCGTCACAAGCGGAAATGTCGGCACTTAAGGTTGACCCGCGTATTGTGAATACGGAAGGGGGAAGCTTTAATGGTCATTATGGCGTGCGGGTTTTTGGTAACTCTCACGGTATGTTACAAAGCTATTGCTCAAGCCGTTATTCGATGTCGAGTTGTGTGATCGCAGAGCAAAATGGTGAAATGGAACGTGATTATGCTTATACCATCGGGCGCAGCTTAAGTGCTTTGAAATCGCCTGAATGGGTGGGGCAAGAGTGCGCTCGTCGTACATTGGCACGCCTCTCACCGAGAAAGCTGCCAACGATGAAGGCACCTGTTATTTTTGCTGCTGAAGTGGCGACAGGGTTGTTTGGTCATCTTGTTGGGGCAATTAGTGGAAGTAGTATTTACCGCAAATCTTCTTTTCTACTCGATAGCTTAGGTAAGCAAATTTTACCTGATTGGTTAACCATCACTGAACAGCCGCATTTAATCGGTGGATTAGCGTCATCGCCATTCGACAGTGAAGGGGTTCGCACCACTGAGCGCAATATTATTGAAAATGGTGTGTTGCAAACGTGGCTAATGACCTCTTATTCAGCCAGAAAGTTAGGCTTGCAAAGTACAGGGCATGCTGGAGGGATCCATAACTGGCGTATTGCTGGTCAGGGGCTGTCATTCGAAGCATTGCTAAAACAAATGGGAACAGGACTGGTTGTTACTGAACTGATGGGGCAAGGGGTCAGTGGGATCACCGGAGATTATTCACGTGGTGCTTCCGGTTTTTGGGTGGAAAATGGTGAGATCCAATATCCTGTCAGCGAGATCACAATAGCAGGTAATTTAAAAGATATGTGGGCAAATATCGTCACGATTGCCGATGATATTGAAACTCGCAGTAATATTCAGTGTGGCTCTGTATTGTTACCTGAAATGAGTATTGCGGGAGAGTAATTTGCTCAAATGAATAAGGCACTCCTTTTGAAGTGCCTTATCAATAAACAGAATAGATTTATTTTTTGCCTGATAAAGTGGCTTCAAGCGCTTTGCCTGCAAAGCCTATCGTGGAAAACCCATTTTTTATTCTGTTAACGTCAGCCTGCTTATTTAATACATTGATGTTATTGCTAAGTTAGGCGATTTTATACCATTAACGATGGTATTCACCCGCGGCTTCTGGCTGATAAATAATTTCGAGTACTCTTACGCGTGTTTCAACACCATTAGGCAATGCCCAACTGATCTCATCATTAACATGCAGACCAAGCAAAGCCGCACCGATTGGCGCCATAACAGAGAGCTGCTCAGCACTATCTTTTAAAGAGGCTGGGTAAACTAAAGTGCGTGTGCGTTCTTCATTGCTAATCAAATCAAGAAAACGCACCGTACTGTTCATTGTGACGACGTCAGCAGGAATTTCCTGTGGTGACAGGATGTCTGCACGATCAAGTTCATCATTCAGTGCGTCAGCAACTGGGGTACCCGCATAAGCTGCTTGTTCCAACAGTGCATCTAGGCGTTCTGCATCTAAATCATTGATAATAATTGTTGGCTTTGTCATACCACACTCCAATAGAGACGTACAAAGCAAACACCCCCCACCCAATAAGGTAGGGGGTGTCGCTGTGATAAAATTGTATAAAATATTAGGCTCTTCAAGCTCCAAAAGGAAGAGATCATGATCACGATCTTTGAGCCAATACTTGTAAAATTATTGATATTTAGTTCATAAATAAATGGTGGATTATACTAGCTTTCATCAAATCCACTTTCGAACAGGTTAATAATCGCGGATAAAGCCTGATCCTCATCAGGGCCGCTAACCTCAATATCAATGGTACTTCCTTGCTCTGAGTCTAACATCAACATCGCAATAACGCTATCGGCCTCAGCCTCAATCTGATTATTATTGCGTAAAATAACCTTAGAGTTAAATTTTTTAACTAATTCATAAAGTAACATTGCCGGCCTAGCATGCATACCAAGCCGGTTTTTTAATGTGATTGTCGCTTTTAAGGTCATTACTTGCGTTTTTCTAGGGTTCTGTGGCGAGATTGTACATTCTTACCACGAGAACGGAAGTAATCAGCTAATTGCTCAGCGACATAGACCGAACGGTGTTTCCCTCCGGTACAGCCGATTGCCACCGTGAGGTAACTACGGTTATTGGTCTCAAGCATAGGCAGCCATAATTCAAGGTAGCTACGTGTTTGATAAATAAAGTTGTGTACCTCTGTGTGCCTATCGAGGAATGCGGCAACAGGGCGATCGAGGCCTGTCATTGGGCGCAATTTCGGATCCCAATGTGGGTTCGGTAAAAAGCGCACATCGAAAACATAGTCTGCATCGATAGGAATACCATGTTTGAAACCAAAAGATTCGAATACCATGGTTAGCTCTCGTTCACGTTTACCCATCAAACGCGTTCTGAGCATCTCGGCTAATTCATGGACTGACATTTCTGAGGTATCAATCACTAAATCAGCGCGTGACCGTAAAGGCTCTAAAAGCTCATTTTCTTCATCGATAGCACTTTCAAGTGACAAGTTTTTGCTCGAAAGTGGATGTAATCTACGAGTATCACTATAGCGGCGAATTAATGTGTTGCGATCGGCATCCAGAAATAGCAATTGCGGCGAAAAGCTAGAAGGTAATCTACCTAAAGCCTCTTCAAAGATTTCTGGGTTGTCAGGCATATTACGCACATCAATGCTCACAGCAGCTGAAATATTACGATCTGCGAGTGAATTGGCCAGTTCTGGAAGCAGCACAACCGGCAGGTTATCCACACAATAGAAACCCATATCTTCCAGCGCACGTAAGGCAACGGATTTTCCCGAACCGGAACGGCCGCTGACAATCATCAGCACCATGAGCTAACTCCCTTTTGTTTCTTTTCGGTGATCATAGGACCCCGATAGTTGAATAGATCGTTTGCTTACTTATCAGAACATCACAGTCTATGTCAGTACAGCTATATAGAAAATATCAAAATTTCATAGACATGTAACCCTGTGATGACGAAGTTATTTAATTATAGGCTACTCAGTAATAATACTATATAACTCTGCATCGCTTTGTGCCGATCTCAGACGCTTACAAAGAGATTTGTCGGCTAATTTTTTCGCGATTAATGATAAAGTGTGTAGATGCGTTTTACACTGATCTGCGGGCACTAATAGCGCAAAAAGCAGATCAACAGGTTGGTTATCAATGGCATCGAAGGCGATTGGCTCTTCCAGATGCAAAAAAACACCAACAGCTTGTGTATGTTCACCTTCTGCTAGCTTGCCGTGAGGGATGGCGATTCCTCCGCCAATACCTGTTGTTCCTACTTTTTCTCTGGTGAGTAAAGCTTCAAATACCGTGTTTTCCGGTAATCCCAACTCTGCGGCAGCCAGTTCACTAATAATCTCAAGTGCTCTTTTTTTACTAGTACAAGTAAGGTTATTGCGTGTACAAGCTGAAGATAATACGGCGCTTAATTGGATTTCTATATCACTGTTCATTTTATTGTTCACTTAGGACTACAAAACCAGATGGTGTATGCCACCATCTGGTTTAAGCCATTTATTAGTTATACACCACAGTATGATTTGGGATTGTTGTTAACAAACTGAGAACGCATACTGTTGTTCGCATTGTTTCATACGTTGAAAACCAACCGTTTGGCTTTCGACGCTTATTTTTACAATCCCTAATGACCGCCACTAAACATTGAAGGTCTGGTGAAGGCCTGAAATCAACCTGTGATTTCACCATAAATGTATTAGTGTTGTCTCAGTTTTTCTTTATGTTTAGTTAATTGGCGTGACAGTTTGTCTACCAGTTGGTCAATTGCAGCGTACATATCACTTTCTTCCGCTGACGCATGGAGTTCAGCACCATTAACCTGCACAGTTGCTTCAGCAATTTGCTGAACTTTTTCAACTTTCAGAATGACTTGAATACCGTTAATGCGATCAAACAATTGTTCCAATTTTCTGATCTTTTTCTCAACAGTTTCACGTAATGCAGGGGTGACTTCAATATTGTGTCCAGTAATCTGAAATTCCATACAACCTTCCTTATTTTATCAATTAAACCAACTGTTTGCGTTGGTTTGAGGGCGGAATAGATAACGATTCACGGTACTTAGCGACAGTTCGACGTGCAACCTGAATGCCCTGTTCGGCTAGCATGCTTGTCAATTTACTGTCACTTAATGGTTTTGCTGGGTTTTCAGCAGCAACCAGTTTTTTCACTAACGCACGTATTGCCGTTGAAGAGGCTTCACCTCCTGTATCGGTACTGACGTGGCTAGAGAAAAAATACTTCAACTCGAAAATTCCTCGCGGGCTATGGAGAAACTTTTGAGTTGTCACTCTCGAAATCGTTGATTCGTGCATATCCACCTGATAAGCAATATCTGCCAATATCATGGGTTTCATGTACTCTTCACCGAACTCAAAGAATTCTTGTTGTTGCTCTACAATACAAGTCGCCACTTTTAACAAAGTTTCATTACGGCTTTCTAAGCTTTTTATCAGCCATTTGGCATCTTGTAAGTGACTACGAATATATTGTGAATCACTTTCGTTCACGGAATCTTTTATCAAAGAAGCATAGTGATTATTGATACCTAATTTAGGGATGCTATCTGTATTTAATTCAACTTGCCAGTGCCCGTTGATTTTTTTCACCAAAACATCGGGAATAACATATTCCGACTCTCCGGTATTGATAGATTGGCCCGGTTTAGGGTTCAACGTCAATATCAGGTCAATAGCGGTTTTTAAAGCATCCTCTTTTAGACGGGTGAGTTTACTGAGCTGGCGAAAATCACGATTAGCCAGTAAATCAATATGTTGACTAATAATCAACCGAGCCTCATCTAGCCCGTCAGTACCTTTTGGGTAAAGGGATAGCTGGATCAATAAGCACTCTTTCAGATCTTGTGCTGCCACACCAAGCGGATCAAAATGCTGAATGCGTTTTAAAACAGCGACCACTTCTTCAAGTGTGATATCTGGGTTATTGATACCTTCGTGGATCTCTTTTATTGGCGTTGTCAGATAGCCAGAATCATCAATTGAGTCAATAATCGCGGTAGCAATCGCTCTGTCTGTGTCTGTAAAAGGCGTTAATTCAGATTGCCATAACAAATAGTCTTGCAGCGTTTGTGTGGTTTCCCCTTGATAGACGGGTAACTCATCAAAGCTATAGTCATTATTTGTACCTGATGGCGTACCCGCAGTATAAATTTCATCCCAATTCGCATCCAAAGGAAGCTCATCTGGCATATCACCTTTTTCAAGGGCATCTTTAGTATCGATTTCACTGCTGTCAGTATGAATATCGAGACTATCAAGGGAGTCTAAGTCAGAGGCGTTTTCTTCTTGTTCCAGAAGCGGGTTAGTTTCTAGGGCGAGTTGGATCTCTTGTTGTAGCTCAAGCGTAGAAAGTTGCAACAGACGGATAGCCTGTTGCAATTGAGGAGTCATTGCAAGTTGTTGACTGATTCTGAGCTGCAAACTTTGCTTCATGAATGTGCTTTTATCTCCACCTCAATTGAATGCTTAACCAATGACTTACAACCGGAAACCTTCCCCTAGATATACCCGTTTTACTTGTTCGTTTTCTAGGATCATTTCAGGTGTGCCATGAGCAATTAAGTGCCCTTGACTGACAATATAGGCTCTTTCACAAACATCGAGCGTTTCACGTACGTTATGGTCAGTGATGAGTACTCCTAAGCCATAATCACGTAAATGTTGGATAATTTTTTTAATATCTAATACCGAAATCGGGTCAACACCTGCAAACGGTTCATCTAATAGAATAAATTTCGGGTTTGCTGCTAATGCACGAGCAATCTCTACGCGGCGACGTTCCCCACCAGACAACGATTGGCCAATGCTATCACGCAAATGGGTAATGCTAAATTCTTCCATTAACTCTTCTGCACGCTCTTTGCGTTGCTCAGTGTTGAGGTCATGGCGTATTTCTAGCACTGCCATTAGATTATCATAAACACTCAAACGACGGAAAATCGACGCCTCTTGAGGAAGATAGCCAATACCACGGCGCGCACGTTCATGAAGCGGAAGGAGACTAATATCTTCACCATCAATGGTAATTTTGCCTGCATCCCGCTGGACGATGCCGACGACCATATAAAAGGTGGTCGTTTTTCCCGCACCATTAGGGCCTAAAAGACCAACAATTTCGCCAGATTTCACCTCAAGGCTAACATCTTCAACGACCTTGCGTTTTTTATAGGCTTTTGCCAGATTCTCTGCGGTTAATGTCGCCATAACGATTATTTACTCTTTCCGTTGTTTGCCGCTGGGCCTTTTTCTTGTAGCTGTGATGGCAATAATACTGTCGTGACACGTTTCCCTTTGTCACTAAACGCTTCCATTTGCTGCGTTGGCACGATATAGGTGATCTTATCACCTTTAATATTACTGTCTAACTGCTCAAGATAAGCATTGCCAGTTAATGTGAGGAGCTCTTTATCCACCTCATAGCGTGCTTTTGACGCTCGGCCTTTAATTGGCTTACCATCATCTTGTAATTGATAGAAGGTCACTGGGTTACCAAACGCTTCTATCGTAATTTTATCTGAATTACTGCTAGGGCGCGTCACAACCACCTTATTTGCTCGGATATCAATAGAGCCTTGCTTAATAACGACATCATCAGTAAATATGGTGACATTTTTTTCTAAATCAAGGGATTGCTTGACTGAATTAATCGTCATTGGCTGTTGCGTGTCAGTTTTTAATGCAGAAGCTGGTACGCTAAGAGCAAAAATTGCGCTGGCAACGGCTCCTTGAATAAAACGCTTTTTATTTACTTGATTCATTTTTTTGCTCTTCTTTTTGTAGCACGTAATGTGTTTTTACATCTTCAATTAACTCTGCGGTTCTTGAGCGCAGGTTACCGCGCATTTTTAGACCGGTAGAATTAAGGCCTTGCCCGATAATAGTGACTTTGTCATCTGATGAAACATCTTGTGTTATCAGGTTAACGACGGCACTTTGGGTTGAAATCCGTTGGATTTGGGAATCCGGGCTTAAACTATCGGCCTGTACATCGTTATACAGATAGAGCACTCTATCATTTGTTAACTTGGCTTTTAGCGCCCGTACAGTCCAAGTGGGTACACCGACTTCGTTGTATGTTGTTAAAACAGGGTTAGCAAACCAAGTGATTTTTTCAGCCGTATAATTATCAATTTTATCTGATACTAATTTATAGGCCAAATCACCCGCTGGATTATAGACAAATGTCACTGAATCATCGGTTTGATAATTAGGTTGGCTGTTATCAAGGACACTGTTTGTGGGCGTGTCTGTGTCAAGACCGGCAAGGTTCCAGCCGATCAGACCAAGTGCTATCAATGATAACAGGATAATTAACCACTTTTTAGCGTTACTCATGGGTGTCTTTATTCTTTAAATCGATAAGCCTTTAGCTTCTTCCAGTTTATTTTGCGCTAGAAGGATGAGGTCGCAAAGTTCACGTACCGCCCCTTTACCCCCACCAAGACGTGTGACGTAATCTGCCTTTGGTAGTAATAATGGATGTGCATCAGCAACCGCTGCCGATAGCCCAACTTTTGCCATAACAGGCCAATCAATAAGGTCATCCCCAATATAGGCCGCTTCTTCTTCTGTTATCTTCAGTGTATCTAACAGTTCATGATACGCCAAAAGCTTATCGCTTTGACCTTGGTAAAGATATGTAATCCCTAATGTCTTCGCGCGATCTTCAAGCAATTTGGCTTTTCGACCGGTGATAATCGCCACTTCGATACCAGAGGTGAGTAAGCAGCGAATACCGTATCCATCACGGACATTGAAGGCTTTGAGTTCTTCGCCGTTATTACCCATATAAATCAGTCCGTCAGACATAACGCCATCGACATCACAGATTAATAATTTAACTTTAGCGGCTTTCTGCAATACTGTCTCGGCGACTGGGCCATAACAGGTATCCTGATAGTGCGGATCCATAATCATTCCTTTTTATACCACGCCTGCTTGTAAGAGGTCGTGCATATGCAAGACACCCACTAATTTATTACCTTCAGCAACCATTAACGAAGTAATATGTTTAGACTGCATTAGGTTGAGTGCTTCTACTGCTAGCATATTCTGTGACACTCTAATTCCACCACGGGTCATTACATCGGCGATTTTGGCATTATTAAGATCGATGCCCATGTCGAAAATACGACGCAAATCACCGTCGGTAAAAATACCAGCAATATTCATTTCGTCATCACAAATAACCGTCATCCCCAATTTTTTGCGAGTAATCTCAATTAAAGCTTCACGTAACGTTGCTGTTTGAGGAATATGCGGAATATCATCGCCAACGTTCATTAAATCACGAACTAGTAGTAAAAGTTTGCGCCCTAGTGCGCCACCTGGGTGGGAAAGGGCGAAATCTTCTGGCGTAAAGCCTCTTGCCGTCAGTAGCGCAATAGCTAAAGCATCCCCCATTACCAGCGTTGCTGTTGTACTGGTGGTTGGTGCAAGTCCCAGTGGGCAAGCTTCTTTTGGTACTTTGATGCATAGATGGATATCTGCATATTTGCCCATACTGCTATTGGGATTATTGGTCATACAGATCAGCGGAACTTTAATTCGCTTTAAAACAGGCAGCAGCGCAAGGATCTCACTTGACTCTCCTGAATTAGAAATCGCCAATACAATATCTTTATTGGTGATCATCCCTAAGTCACCATGGCTGGCTTCTCCGGGGTGAACAAAGAAAGAAGGGGTACCTGTGCTGGCTAATGTTGCTGCAATTTTTCGCCCAATATGTCCCGATTTCCCCATGCCCATCACAACAACCTTCCCTTGGCAGGCAAAAATGCGCTGGCAAGCGTGAGTAAAGTCATCGTTGATATATTGTTCTAAGTTTTTTAGGCCTTCACTTTCGATATGGAGAACTTCTTTGCCTACTTGCTGAAAATCGATGTTTGACATTTTCTGTTCCATGCGTAGCTTTTCAGTTAATCGGATTAGCGAGCGCGAATTGTATAACGAATACTTACTATCAGTAAGTGCTTTGTCAAATTAGTCGAATATTCATTGTACATTAATGAATACTAACGGTGTTGTGATTAACAAAAACTTAAGTCAAAGAGCGCTTTGCATTTATTAGCATCATAAACCAAATAAAAGATGATAAACTTTAGTATTCTCAAACGATAACAAATTTTTAAAGTCTAAGAGCTATCTGCTTTAATTGCGTAAAAATCTGGTTAACTATAAGTCGTTGAACTGTTTTATGTTCCTTTTAGTTATATAAATACACATTTTGAACATCAACAGACATATTTCGAACGTTATAATACTATAAATACAATCAGATGCGATATTAGACGATTTTCGGTTTATCTTTCTGGTAAGATCGTGCTCTTGGTGCGTCTAAAAGACAAAATTCATGGTGTAATGAGCTATCAAACAAATGCAAGCACAGACAGACAACTTAATTGAAGTACGTAACATGTCTTTTTACCCGTGGTAGTCGGAAAATATTCGAGGATATTAACCTAACCGTACCACGCGGTAAGATAACGGCAATTATGGGGCCTTCAGGGATTGGTAAAACCACCTTATTACGTCTCATTGGTGGTCAGTTACGCCCAGAACAAGGTGAAATTTGGTTTGATGGTGATAATATTCCAGCGTTATCACGTTCAAAATTGTACCAGTCGCGTAAAAAGATGAGCATGCTTTTCCAGTCTGGTGCGCTGTTTACGGATATGAATGTGTTCAATAACGTCGCATTTCCGCTGCGTGAACATACCAACTTACCTGAGTCATTGATCCACACAACGGTGATGATGAAACTAGAGGCGGTTGGTTTGCGTGGTGCTGCGAAATTGATGCCTTCAGAGTTATCAGGCGGGATGGCAAGACGAGCTGCATTAGCTCGAGCGATTGCACTTGATCCTGAACTGATCATGTTTGATGAGCCTTTCGTTGGGCAAGACCCCATTACGATGGGAGTTTTTGGTCAAATTGATTGATGAGCTTAATCAGGCGTTAGGCGTGACTTGTGTTGTGGTTTCTCATGATGTTCCTGAAGTACTGAGCATTGCGGATAAAGCCTATATTGTGGCTCAGCAGCATGTGATTGCGAAAGGAACGGGGGGATGAACTACGTAACAACCAAGACCCGCGTGTTAGGCAGTTTTTAGATGGTATTGCTGACGGGCCTGTACCATTCCGTTTCCCCGCCAATGATTATCTGGCTGATTTATTAGGGTAAAATAAGATGATAGTAGAGGCAATTGCTGCCCTCGGACGTCGGTGGATTGAAATTTTTTCGGCCTTTGGGCGAGCGGGTTATATGCTATTTCGCTCATTAATTGGGAAACCTGAGTTTTCCAAGCAGTGGCCATTATTAATTAAGCAGTTATATGCTGTTGGTGTGCAATCACTCTTGATTGTCGCTGTCTCAGGGCTATTTATTGGTATGGTGCTTGGGTTACAGGGCTATTTAGTTCTGACAACGTTTAGCGCAGAAGCCAGCCTTGGTATGATGGTGGCACTATCGTTGTTGCGTGAACTTGGTCCGGTTGTGACAGCCCTTTTGTTTGCAGGGCGGGCAGGCTCTGCATTGACGGCTGAAATTGGCTTAATGAAAGCAACAGAACAAATTTCTAGCCTTGAAATGATGGCGGTGGATCCTCTTCGTCGAGTGATAGCACCGCGTTTTTGGGCTGGTTTTATTAGCATGCCATTGCTATCACTGATATTTGTTGCAGTAGGTATCCTAGGTGGTGCATTGGTTGGCGTTGATTGGAAAGGGATTGATGAAGGGTTCTTTTGGGCCTCAATGCAATCCTCCGTTGATTGGCGGATGGACATTGTAAATTGCTTTATCAAGAGCTTAGTGTTTGCCATAACGGTGACTTGGATTGCGTTGTTCAACGGCTATGACGCTATCCCAACATCGGAAGGGATTAGCCAAGCGACAACACGAACCGTGGTCCATGCATCGTTAGCGGTTCTTGGTCTAGATTTTGTACTTACAGCACTGATGTTTGGGAACTAAGTCATGCAAAGTAAAAAAAGTGAAGTATGGGTAGGTTGTTTTATATTGCTAGCGATTGCGGCAATTATTTTTCTGTGCCTAAAAGTGGCGGATATAAAATCGCTCGGTAGCCAATCGACTTATCAGATTTCGGCCTCTTTTGAAAATATTGGTGGCTTAAAAGAAGGTTCCCCAGTGAAAGTGGGGGGCGTTGTGATTGGCGCGTTGCTAGCATTACGCTTAACAAAGAGACCTATGTGCCTGATGTTAAAATTGACCTACTAAGTGAATATAATAATATTCCTGATACCAGCTCATTATCTATTCGTACTTCCGGCTTACTCGGTGAGCAATATATTGCGATGAATATCGGGCCCTATGGTGAAGGTCTCGATGCAGAATTATTGAAAGATGGTGGACGTATTGAAGATACCAAACCTGCGATGGTTTTAGAGGATTTGATAGGTCAATTCTTGTATAAGAGCGGCGATAGCCAAGGCGCTGAATCTCAACCTGCTCCTGCTGCTAATTGATTCGATGTTAAGACGAATTTAGAAGGAATAACTTATGTTTAAGCGCTTAATGATGATAGCAATGTTAGCGATTGCACCATTTGCAATGGCGATAGATCAAACCAACCCGTATAAGCTGATGGATGAAGCGGCTGAAAAAACCTTTACCCGTTTAAAGAATGAGCAGCCGCAAATTCGTAAAGACCCTAACTACCTGAGAACTATTGTTCGTGAAGAATTATTGCCATATGTACAAATTAAATATGCAGGGGCTTTAGTCTTAGGCACTTACTATAAGAACGCGACGCCTGCGCAGCGTGACGCTTACTTTACTGCTTTCGAAGCGTATCTTGAGCAAGTTTATGGTCAAGCACTCGCGATGTACCATGGTCAAACTTATCAGATAGCACCAGAGCAACCTATTGGGAATAAAAACATTGTTGCTATTCGAGTCACCATCATAGATCCAAATGGCCGTCCACCAGTACGCCTTGATTTCCAATGGCGCAAAAACAGTAAAACAGGTAACTGGCAGGCCTATGATATGATTGCAGAGGGCGTCAGTATGATCACGACCAAACAAAACGAATGGGGTGATATCCTGCGTAAACAAGGCATTGATGGCTTAACAAAACAGTTAGAAATCAGTGCGAAAGCACCTATTACGCTGGAAGAGAAATAGTCAAATGAGTCATGATCTTACGTGGGAAAAGTCATCATCGGCATTGTTACTGTCCGGCACATTAGGCCGAGACTCTTTGCTGGTGTTCTGGGAAAAGCGAAAATCATTACTTGCTGAGGTTGAGCAAATCGATGTTTCGGGCTTGGAACACGTTGATTCAACAGGGCTAGCAATGCTAGTGCGCCTAAAAGGCGAATTGGCAACAGAAAAACGCTCACTGAAGATAGTCGGTATGAGTGATAATCTAACAACCTTGATGGAGCTTTATGGTGTTAAGTCATTATTGCTAAGTTAAGGTCAGTTTGTGTAAAGAAAGGCGCCTCTGCGTGTTTTTGTGCACCAGAGGCGTTTTCTTTGGTTTAAGAATTGTGACGGATCCTTTAGGATAGACGTCTATTTATACCCGTAACCAATGATTATAAAATTGAGTCATATATGGAACCCAACGAAATAAAACAAGTATTGATGGATAAGCTATCTCTGGATGAGGTAATTGTTAATGGTGATGGCAGCCACTTTCAGGTTATTGCCGTCGGTGCCATGTTTGAAAATATGAGCAGAGTCAAACAGCAACAAGCTGTTTATGCCCCTTTAATGGAGTATATCGCGGATAACCGTATTCATGCGCTTTCAATAAAAGCATATACCCCAGCAGAGTGGGCTCGCGACCGCAAGCTAAACGGTTTTTGATAAAAAATCCGCGAACAGTATTTAAAATCTATACTCCAAATATTTCACGTTGCCTGTCGTCGCTCAATGAAAGGAAGTTCTAGCAAGCCACTGGACTAAGGAAGTCGATTACATCCGCAACTTGAAGTATGGCGAGTGTGAATACGAGAGTAACCGAATGGATAAATTTTTAGTTAAAGGGCCTACCCGCTTAGAAGGTGAGGTAACAATTTCTGGTGCGAAAAATGCCGCATTACCAATTCTGTTCGCTGCGCTGTTGGCTGAAGAGCCGGTAGAGATCCAAAATGTACCTAAGCTTAGGGATATCGATACAACGATTAAGCTGCTGAATCAACTCGGAACGAAAGTTGAACGTAATGGTTCCATTTATGTTGATGCCAGAAATGTCACTGAATACTGTGCACCTTATGATCTGGTCAAAACCATGCGTGCTTCCATTTGGGCTCTCGCACCGCTAGTCGCTCGTTTTGGTCACGGGGAAGTTTCTTTACCGGGAGGCTGCGCGATTGGCGCTCGTCCTGTTGACCTACATATCTCAGGCTTAGAGCAGCTCGGCGCGCACATTATCCTAGAAGACGGCTATGTGAAAGCGACGGTTGATGGGCGTTTAAAAGGCGCTTGTATTGTCATGGATAAAGTGAGTGTTGGCGCTACGGTGACTATTATGACCGCGGCAACATTAGCTGAGGGCACGACAACTATTGAGAATGCCGCTCGCGAGCCAGAAATTGAAGATACGGCTAATTTCTTAAATACATTAGGTGCCAAAATTACCGGTGCTGGTACTGACCGCATTGTTATTGAAGGGGTTGAGCGCCTAGGTGGTGGTAACTATCGTGTACTGCCTGATCGTATTGAAACAGGTACTTTCCTTATTGCAGCAGCAGTTTCAAAAGGGAAAGTGGTTTGCCGTAACGCCCGTCCAGATACACTAGATGCCGTTTTGGCGAAGCTGCGCGAAGCAGGTGCTAAAATTGAGGTAGGCGAAGATTGGATCAGTCTTGATATGCAAGGCAAACGCCCTAAAGCGGTTACTTTGCGTACTGCACCGCATCCTGGCTTCCCAACAGATATGCAGGCTCAATTTAGCCTATTGAATTTAGTGGCTGAGGGTGCAGGGATGATCACAGAAACAATTTTTGAAAATCGTTTCATGCATATTCCTGAATTAATTCGTATGGGCGCGCATGCTGAAATCGAAAGTAATACTGTGTTATGCCATGGTGTGGAAAAGCTAACTGGAGCACAAGTCATGGCGACAGATTTGCGTGCATCAGCAAGCTTAGTCATTGCAGGTTGTATCGCGGAAGGTACTACAACGGTTGATCGTATCTATCATATCGACCGCGGATATGAGCATATTGAAGATAAGCTGCGTGGTTTAGGCGCGAATATCGAACGGATCAAATCTGACGATTAATTCGTGGATGAGAGCGATAAGATAAACATAAAAAGTTGTTCAATTTGAACAACTTTTTTTTGTATTGCTGGTGGGGGAGACTCTCAGAAAATAGCCTAGCCCGCTTGCCCTTCAGGTATCTCTTCGATGATCACATCGACATCTTTTACTTCACCATCACGTAAGATTTTTACTGGTACTTTGCTACCGGGGCGGATCTCTGCCACTAAGTCCATCGTTTCAGCGGCTGATATTGCAGGCTTATTATCGACGGATAAAATAATATCCCCTTGGAGAATGCCGGATTTAGCCGCTGGGCCATTGGGAGCAACTTGGAAAACGCGCAAACCTTTAATCTGATCGATATTGTTGTTGTTGGTTCTAATTTGCGGTAATTCACGTGCGGTGATCCCAATATAACCTCGGATCACACGCCCATCACGGATCAGTTTTTCCATAATTTTTGTAGCCAGTGCTGTTGGGATAGCAAAACTTAGGCCTTCTGAACTAACCCCTTGGCCTGCACTGAACGAAAGCGTGTTAATACCGACAAGCTCTCCTTCGCTATTAATCAAAGCTCCCCCTGAATTACCTGAATTAATCGATGCATCGGTTTGTAAAAAGTTTTGCCTCCGAGTGGAGCTTAACCCTACACGACCTGTTGCACTGATAATCCCTTGGGTGACGGTTTGACCAATATTATATGGGTTGCCGATAGCGAGCACGACATCGCCTACATGGGTGACGCGGAATTTATTAATTGGGATAACGGGAAGATTTTCTGCATCAATTTTTAGTACAGCTAAATCAGTCAGAGCATCCGAGCCAACTAATAGCGCATCAAAAATAGAGCCATCCTGTAAGGCGACTAAGATTTGATCAGGGTTATCAACCACATGCTTATTGGTGATGATATAGCCATTTGAACTCATGATCACACCCCGAGCCAAGTGATTTCAATTCGCGGCCTGATTGAGAAAAACTGCCTTTTGAGCTGCTATAAACATAAACAACGGCTGGAGCGGCTTTACGCACAGCCTTATTATAACTGACAGGTTCGCTATCTATTTTACCATAAAGCAAATCTGCTAAGCCTTGAGGACGTAGGGAAGGAACCGCAACGATAATAATCATAGCGATTAATAGGCCTAGCATTGCTGCCCAGATAAGCTTTTTCACCATAAGATATCGAATTATTCAGGTTGTTGATGTTAATAAAGGGAACTTGAGCATAACATAAAAAAACAGGCACAGCAGTTTGTCCTGTACCTGTTTTGATCTTTTACAACAATTTTGTGTAACGCTCTAAATATTTCGAGTTAAAGGAAGCCATATGTAACCGACAGTCACTCGAAGTACAGAGGGCTAATTAGTTTTTCATCAACAGATATAAGGTTTCACCACCACGCAGAACCTTCATAGCAAGTACTGGTGGTTTAGCATCAATGACTTTACGGAACTGTTCGATGGTTTCGACACGAACATCGTTTACACCGTAAATGAGGTCACCTTTCACTAAACCGACAGCCGCTGCTGGTGATTTAGGTGTTACGTTATCGATCTGTACACCTTTGGTGTTATTAACTGTTGCGTTAGATAATGTTGCACCAAGTAATGATTCACTCAGTTTTTCCGCTTTAGTGGCTTCGCCTTCATTGTTTTCTAAAACCACTTTAACATCCATTGGTTTTCCTGAACGGATCAAACCAATCGTGATCTCTTTACCAATCTGGCTAGTACCAATTTTGGCTCTCAGCTCAGCAAAGCTGTTGATACGTTTACCATCAACAGACACGAGGACGTCGCCTGATTTAATGCCTGCTTTTGCGGCAGAAGATTTAGGCAGAACTTCACTGACGAATGCGCCGCGTTGAGCATCGATATTAAAGGCTTTAGCAATATCTGAATTCATTTCGGTGCCTTTAATACCCAAAATACCGCGTCTTACTTCACCGTGCTTAATTAACTGCTCACTGAGGTTTTTCGCCATATTACTTGGGATAGCGAAGCCGATACCGATGTTACCACCGCCCGGAGCTAAGATTGCGGTATTGATACCAATCAATTCACCGTTTAAGTTAACCAGAGCACCACCGGAGTTACCGCGGTTGATAGAAGCATCGGTTTGGATAAAGTTTTCTAACCCTTCAAGGTTTAGACCACTACGACCCAGTGCCGAAATGATACCTGAAGTTGCTGTTTGCCCTAAACCAAATGGGTTACCAACGGCAACGGCAAAGTCACCAACACGGAGTTTATCTGAATCTGCCATGCTAACGGCGGTAAGGTTTTTGATATCTTTCGCATTGGTGATTTTCAGTAACGCAATATCGGTTTGCGCGTCTTTACCAATGAGTTTGACATCAATTTCACGCCCATCATTCAGTTGGATTTGGATCTTATCCGCGCCATCAATCACGTGATTATTCGTTAAAATGTAGCCTTGTTGTGCGTCAATAATAACGCCAGAGCCTAAGCCCTCAAATGGCCTAACACTTTGTTGTTGTGAAGGGATATTTGGGCCAAAGAAGAATTTTAATTCTTCTGGGATCTGCTGATTTTGAACGCGCGTACCAGAAACATGGATATTCACCACCGCTGGCAGTACTTTTTCAAGCATAGGTGCCAAGCTTGGCATATTTTGGCTTTGTGCCGTTGCTGGTAATGTCGCAGGCAAAGCAGCACTGCTAATTGAAGGTAAAATTGAAAGGGATAACCCTAGGCTCATTGCGACTGCAGTGAGAAAGAAATTTTTTCTTTTCATCATTCCGTAGATTCTCTCAAGAATAAAATTTATCAGGTTGTAGCCTTGCTACACCAATCAGGATATTTTTCTCATATCAGATTTGATTTTACTGATAACTATGACCATGGATTATGCGCAAAAGTTCATACAACGGGTAGCGGTTATCCATTATTTTACATCTATTTACATGTATTGTAGATGAGGACTTAATTTCTATACAGTTTTGAAATAAAAAGAAATATTTAATATGAAACGATATATTGTGAAATAGAGTTAACTGATTAATTTACAGCAGCAAACTCGTTGGTTTAGTGTAAATAGAAAATGATATTTGGTATCCACCAGCAAATTGCTTTGCTGGTGGTTCGACTCGTTATATTTTAAGTTGCAGCTTGCTGGATGAAGCTATTGTTCGCGCGCTGCCCCTCAAATACTTTAGAGCATAAATGAATAATTACTTCTCTTTTTCGTCAATAGGACGGAATAACCCTGATGCCCCATCGGAATAATCTCTTGGTGGCATTTTGACGGGTGCTTGGTCATTATCCGCTTCTGATTCTGTTAAGCGATAATTGAACGGGTTATCTTGCGCTGGCATATCTGGCATTAACTCAGATGAGCTTTGAGCCATATGCTGATATAGCTGACGATAATCACGAGCCATATTATCAAGTAATTCTGCACTGCGAGCAAAATGACCGACTAGCTCCTTACGGTACTCTTCTAGCTCAGTGTTTTTCTTGTCTAATTCAGCTTGTGCTGTTTTTTGTTGACGAAGTTTTGGGTTCCCATAACGGACAACTAATGCGCCGATGATGAAACCAATAACTAATCCAATTAGTGCATACTCCCAGGTCATGCTGACTCCTTCGTTTACTTCACTGTTCGCAGAAATTAAGCTTGGCTACCTATAACTATACCTGTTAATCACTAAAGAGTGGAATACTAAGGTGAAATTCCTTACTCTATTTAGCATTCGTTAACTAGACGTTAAATAATAAATGAATCTGGTTATAATAAGGGCAGTGTATACCATATAACGGTAAAAAAACCGAAAATTTTTTAAGGATTATTCAGTTAATGTCGCCGATGTCTCCTACTATGCGTTATCAGCAGGCTCTTGCTGAAGGTCACTACCAGCCTGATGACGTACAAAAACGTGCTGTAGAGCGTTTAGATGAAATTTATCAGCAACTGATCGCGTCATCCTCTTCAAATGAACAAAAGGAAAAGCCTTCTGGGTTGAAAATGCGCTTAGAACGTCTACTAGGCAAAAAGCATGCTGCTGTGACTGAACCTGTACAAGGGTTATACATGTGGGGGGGAGTTGGCCGAGGTAAAACTTGGCTTATGGATATGTTTTATGAAAGTTTACCGGGAAACCGGAAACTTCGTTTGCATTTTCATCGGTTTATGAAAAAAGTCCAAGAAGACTTGATGGCTCTGCAAGGTCAAGAAAACCCGCTAGATATTATTGCTGATGAGTTTAAAAAACAGACGGATGTCCTTTGTTTTGACGAGTTTTTTGTTTCTGATATCACGGATGCGATGATTTTAGGCACATTGCTTGAGGGGCTATTTGCCCGAGGCATCACGCTTATTGCGACATCCAATATTATCCCTGATGAGCTGTATCGTAATGGTCTGCAACGCGCTCGTTTTCTACCTGCAATTGAACAAATTAAAAAATATTGCGAAGTGATGAATGTTGATGCTGGGGTTGATTATCGGCTAAGAACATTAACTCAGGCTCATCTTTTCCTCTCTCCAATAAATGAAGAAAATCGCCAGCATCTCAATGAAATTTTCGTGAAGCTGGCAGGTAAGCAAGGCGAACAACAACCTGTATTAGAAGTGAATCATCGCAAAATGCAGGCTATCAGCAGCGCAGAAGGGGTACTTGCGATTGGTTTTAAAGCATTGTGTGATGAGCCTCGTAGCCAAAATGACTATATTTATCTAGCCAATTGTTATCACACTGTCATTTTATATGATGTGCTAGCGTTAGATTCCAAACAAGAAAATGCAGCACGGCGATTTTTGGCGTTAGTGGATGAGTTTTATGAGCGTAAGGTTAAGTTGATCATTAACGCACAGGTGCCGATGGAATCGCTTTACCAAGGTAATTTATTAGCCTTTGAATATCAGCGCTGCCTTTCTCGTTTACAGGAAATGCAAAGCGAAGAGTATTTAAAGATCCCGCATTTGGCTTAAGTCGATTAAATGCCGGCATGCTATTCGCACAAAAAAGACGCAGTTCACCGCGTGGTGAAAAAAAAATGTGTTTTGGGGTCGATTTTTATTGCTGACTTCTCTATAATCTTGCGACCCCACGTTACAGCGATATTTTCTTATTTCCCAAGAAATATCGCATAATGCCGGCTAGGCTGCTCGAAGGGGTAGGTTTGCTGGACAAGAGTCGTGTGAACCTCACAAAGCTTATGAACATGAGTGTTCACCAACGTGTAACTTCAATATTGGGTAAGTTTTAATGAAAACTTTTACAGCTAAACCAGAGACCGTAAAACGCGACTGGTACGTTGTTGATGCAGATGGCAAAACTTTAGGTCGTCTTGCAACTGAATTGGCTCGCCGTCTGCGCGGTAAGCATAAAGCGGAATATACTCCGCACGTGGATACTGGTGATTATATCATCGTTCTGAATGCAGAAAAAATTGCTGTTACCGGCAATAAGCGCGAAGACAAAATCTACTATCGCCACACAGGCCATGTAGGTGGAATTAAGCAAGCGACTTTCGAAGAAATGATTGCTCGCAGTCCTGAGCGTGTGATTGAAATCGCGGTTAAAGGCATGTTGCCAAAAGGGCCTCTGGGTCGTGCAATGTACCGTAAACTGAAAGTTTACGCAGGTAACGAGCACAACCACGCGGCACAACAACCGCAAGTTCTTGACATTTAATCGGGATTATAGGCAATGGCTGAAAATCAATACTACGGCACTGGTCGCCGCAAAAGCTCTTCCGCTCGTGTCTTCATTAAGCCAGGTAGCGGTAACATCACAATCAATCAGCGTACACTGGAACAGTACTTTGGCCGCGAAACTGCGCGCATGGTCGTTCGTCAGCCGCTAGAGTTGGTTGAAATGTTGGAAAAACTGGATCTGTACATCACTGTTAAAGGTGGTGGTATTTCAGGTCAGGCAGGCGCAATCCGTCACGGTATCACTCGTGCACTGATGGCTTATGATGAGACTCTTCGTTCTGATCTGCGTAAAGCTGGTTTCGTTACCCGTGATGCGCGTTCTGTTGAACGTAAAAAAGTTGGTCTACGCAAAGCACGTCGTCGTCCACAGTTCTCCAAACGTTAATTTGTTGCCCTTTGGGCATAAAATTGATGACAAAACCCGTCTTTATGGCGGGTTTTTTATTGCCTTGAATTTATCGTTGTGGGGGAGCGGATCTTTTAGGGGAATGGTATCCAATATGTTGTAACGCTTTATCTTTTTAGGCTGGAAGAGATTGAATATTATTTATTGTGGTGAAAAAGGGTAAGTGATTCGCTAATATAAATCTATTGCATATAAAAATTATGCAAACAGTATATTGTTAGTCTCAATTACTGAGCTTTAGGTAATTTACTCACTTTTGAGAAAAACCATTTTCTTTCTGAAAGTGATAACTTTGGAGTTAACTTCAAGGTTTATATGCTAATAAGTTTTCATTAAGTATGTTAATGCTCTATTTTTTATGTTTTTATTTGTCTTAAAAGACATTTAGTTATGATTTTTTCATCAACATCCCCCTAAGTTGCACAAAATCTGCTAGAATATGCGACTGCTTTTTATTTTCTTATTTCTCGCAGCATTATTGCGAGAGGGTTGTGCTGGCTTTCAATATGGATAAATGAGAGTTTTAGCACAGGGGATTTTAAAATGAGCGGGCTCGTAATTATTAAAAAACTTATTACAGTTTAGTTCATTTTTATGCAACTTGGAGGTTTTAATGGCTGTCGCTCCTAACAAACGTTCGGTAATGACATTATTTTCAGGGCCAACCGACATCTTTAGTCATCAAGTCCGTATCGTTTTGGCTGAGAAAGGGGTTAGCGTTGAGATTGAACATGTCGAACAAGGTCATCTGCCTCAAGATCTGATTGATCTAAACCCATACCAGAGTGTTCCTACTCTTGTTGACCGTGATCTGACCCTATATGACCCACATATCATCATGGAATACCTTGATGAGCGTTTCCCTCATCCTCCATTAATGCCTGTTTATCCAGTTGCGCGTGGTACTAGCCGTCAACTGATGCATCGCATTGAAAAAGACTGGTATTCTCTGATGTACAAAATTGAGAAGGGAAGTGCACAGGAAGCCGATAACGCGCGTCGCCAATTAGCTGAAGAGCTGATTGCGGTGTCACCCGTTTTTGCTGAAATGCCTTTCTTTATGAGCGAAGAGTTCAGTCTCGTTGATTGCTATTTAGCACCGCTATTATGGCGTTTACCTGTATTGGGTATTGAACTGAAGCCTTCAAGCAGCAAGCACCTGCAAATGTATATGCAACGTGTTTTTGAACGTGACGCATTTTTGGCTTCACTGACTGAATTAGAGCGCGAAATGCGTCTTTCGGCACGAGGCTAAGTGTCATGATGGAAATGGCACCAATGACACCTCGACGCCCGTATCTGTTACGCGCGCATTACGAGTGGCTGCTCGATAACGATATGACGCCGCATTTGGTAGTTGATGTCTCCGTTCCTAATACCAACGTACCAATGGAATTTGTTCGTGATGGGCAAATTGTCTTGAACGTGGCGCCGCGTGCGGTTGGTAATTTTGAGATCACAAATGATGAAGTACGTTTTAACGCACGATTTGGTGGCGTACCTCGTCAGGTGTATGTTCCGATGGCTGCGATTATCGCTATCTACTCTCGTGAAAATGGGCTGGCATGATGTTCGAACCTGAAACAGCCTATGAAGAGCAATTATCAGGTGAGCCAGAAGTGGTTGAAGATAACCCAGCGGATAAACATCATGTTAGTTCACGAATCAGAGCCGACAAGTGATGAATCTACAGCATCGGATGATGAACCAACGCCACCCCCTAAAGGTAGGCCATCTCTCAGAGTTATCAAATAGTTGGTAAGTTATCTAGGTTAAAAAATAGAGGGAAGAGCATCTTCGACGCTGATCAATAAAGAAAAAATTGGCGAAATGGCTGATGACCCTTTGAATATATAAAATCCGATATTAAGGAATATAATATCGGATTTTTTTATGGTGTTGCTGATTGAGTCTACTTACTTCTAGCATCGGTGATGCTGTCCACTCCTTATTAATTGAGATACACTAATTTATATTACCCAGTTAATCAGTAAGCTGCTTGCTATCGCGTTCAAGAAGAACTACAGCATCAATTTTCCAGCCAGATAAACCTTTTTAATAATTCAACTAGCGATGCTGGGCGATACGTATAATTACTGAGAGCTACTTTTACTTTGGCTTTATCTAGCCTCTTCTACAGTTATATTTCTTAGCCAAAAATCACATATATCTTGGGCACCAATATAATAATCCCAACTGATATCACGAGAAGTGGATCTGATCTTTTATTCGTTGAGTGAGATAAATATCAATAATATTGTCACTTATTTCAACATAATCGGTATAGATAGCGATTAAATCATGCCGATAAACACTCTCAGTGACCTATTTAGGCGATCACTTCGAGATAGCCATTTGTATATTGATATTATCTTTATACAAATGGTTTTATTCGTAATTACGCATAATTGAAAAATATTATCGAGAAAGAAAGCGTCTGATGAATTGTAGACTTTATTATCCCTTATCAGTAAATGAGACGAGTTACCCTCTATAGCCATTTAACGAAGCTTAAGGCTTAGATAAAATAGTATCGTGCTGTAGCACTTTAGATGGGACAAACACATATAGCTAAAATTACTAATAAGTAGTCGAAGCCGCTCATCAATATTTGTTATGAACGTTATATAACCATTCCTAATATAATGAAATAGCGGCTCTCATGACTATTGATAAATCGAACCGCACTATTTTTTATGGGTTTGTATTTGTGTGATGAGATTGACTCGCGAGATAGATGATCTTTAGGTTGAAAACGAAACAAACTAGAAAACGCGAAAATCGGTGTTTTGCAATACATGGATAAGCCATAAAATCTAAATCCGATCAATATCCTGACAAGAAAATGCCAGTCAGTTTAGCTGACTGGCATTAGGAGGGGGTATCACTACGGCCTATCGGTCGCTTACTAAGGCGTTAGCAATTAGACTCCCATAAAACATAAAATACCATCGGCAGCTTTACGCCCTTCAGCGATTGCGGTGACAACCAAATCAGAGCCTCGGACAATATCCCCCCCTGCAAATATTTTGGGGTTTGAAGTCTGGTAGGCCAAAAGCGCATCATGACTCGCGATAATACGCCCTTGATTATCGAGTTGCACATCGTGATCTGCGAGCCAAGGCATAACATGTGGACGAAAACCAAAGGCGGTGATCACGGCATCTGCGGGGAGCAAATGCTCAGACCCTTCAATGATTTCAGCTTGAGCACGACCATTTTTAGATGTGCTCATACTGGTTTTCACCACCTTAACACCACATACTTTTCCTTGTTGATCGACTTCAATACTGACTGGCTGCACATTAAATAAAAATTCAGCGCCTTCTTCACGCGCATTTTTTACCTCTCTAGGCGACCCTGGCATACTCGCTTCATCTCGACGATAAGCGCAGCTAACTCTTTTTGCACCTTGCCGAATAGCAGTACGGACACAATCCATTGCAGTATCACCACCACCAAGCACGACAACATGCTTATTGTTGAGGTCGATATAAGGTGCATCCTGTAACTCCTCAAACCCCATTAAATGACGCGTATTGGCAATCAGATACGGCAAGGCATCATGGACGCCATGGGCATTTTCATTGGCTAGCTGCCCTTTCGTTGATTGATAAGTTCCTGTACCTATAAATACGGCGTCATATTCATTGAGCAAATCACTTAAAGTCAGATCTTTGCCAATTTCCGTATTCAGTTTGAACTCAATTCCCATAGCGGTGAAAATCTCTCTACGGCGAGACATAATCTCTTTTTCGAGCTTGAAGGCAGGGATACCAAAAGTGAGTAATCCCCCAATTTCAGGGTGGCGATCATACACGGTTGCTTGAACACCATTGCGCGCTAAAACATCGGCACAGGCGAGACCAGCAGGGCCAGCCCCGATAATTGCAACACGTTTATTGACTGGCACAACATGGGAAAGATCGGGACGCCAGCCCATTGCAAAGGCAGTGTCATTAATATAACGCTCAATATTACCAATAGTGACAGCACCAAACTCATCGTTTAGGGTACATGCGCCTTCACATAGGCGATCTTGAGGACACACTCGACCACATACCTCAGGTAAGCTGTTGGTTTGATGAGAAAGCTCAGCAGCTTCAATAATACGCCCTTCATTCGCTAGTTTTAACCAATTAGGGATATAGTTGTGTACAGGGCATTTCCATTCACAGTATGGGTTGCCGCATGAAAGGCAGCGATCTGCCTGTGTTTGTGCTTGGATCGCGCTAAAAGGTTCATAGATTTCCACAAATTCAATCTTACGAACATTTAATGTTTTCTTCGGCGGGTCAACACGCTGTAAGTCGATAAATTGATAAACATTCTGGCTCATTTTTCTCTCCTTACTGTGCTTGGACGCGTAATTCGGCTGCTGAACGGCTACGATGGCCTAAGAGCGCATTGATGTCACTGGATTTGGGCTTCACCAATGCAAAACGGCTTACCCAGTACTCCCAATCAGCTAAGATAGCTTCGCCACGGGATGAATGTGTTAAGCGGACATGTTCAGTGATGAGCCCACGTAAATGCTCTGCGTGGATAGGCAACTCATTGACGGATAGCAACTCAACCATTTCATTGTTAACTCGACGTGAAAAGTTATCTTCTTCGTCAAGAACATAAGCGAATCCGCCTGTCATACCAGCCCCAAAATTGATCCCTGTATTACCAAGCACACAGACGATCCCACCTGTCATATATTCGCAACCATTATCACCAATCCCCTCAATGACGGCGGTTGCACCTGAATTACGTACCGCAAAACGTTCACCAGCTAGACCCGCTGCATAGAGTTTACCGCCTGTGGCGCCATATAAACAGGTGTTACCCGCGATGGTGGTTTTATGTGTTGCAAAGGAAGAGCCTACCGGTGGACGGATCGCGATAATCCCTCCCGTCATGCCTTTGCCAACATAATCATTAGCATCACCCGTTAAAATCAACTCGACACCACCTGCATTCCACACGCCAAAGCTCTGCCCCGCTGTTCCTGTAAAATAGAGTTGTAACGGCGTTGCTGCAAAGCCTTGGTCACCAAAACGACGAGCAATTTCACCAGAGAGTGCGGCACCAACGGAACGATCGGTATTCATGATATCGTAGAAAAAGGTTTTTGATTGTTTTTTGGGCTAAATAAGGCTCTGCATCACGTAAAATACGTTGGTTTAATAAACCTTCATCAAAAGAAGGGTTCTTTTCAGTACAAAACACCGCTGTGCCAGCCTGTGGTACGCTCGTCGCTAATAGGCTTTGCAAGTTAATTTTGCTCTGTTTTGCCGTAGTACCTTCAATAATTTCAAGTAAATCTGTGCGACCAATTAAATCAGTCAGTTTAGTCACACCAATGCCGCCATTAGCTCGCGGGTTTCCCTTGCAATAAATCGAAAGTAATTAATCACCCGCTCAGGTAACCCATGATAGTGATGTTGCCTCAGGGAATCATCTTGTGTTGCAACACCGGTTGCACAGTTATTGAGATGGCATATGCGTAAGTATTTGCAACCTAATGCAACCATGGGGCCTGTGCCGAAACCAAAGCTTTCGGCGCCTAATATAGCGGCTTTGATGATATCAAGGCCCGTTTTTAGGCCGCCATCTGTTTGTAGCCGAATTTTATGACGTAACCCATTGGCGACAAGAGCTTGCTGCGTTTCTACAAGGCCAAGCTCCCATGGGCACCCAGCGTATTTAACCGAGGTAATTGGACTCGCTCCAGTTCCGCCATCATAACCTGCGACGGTGATCAAATCAGCATATGCCTTTGCAACCCCCGTCGCTATAGTGCCAACACCCGGCTCAGATACCAGTTTGACGGAAATAAGAGCGTGAGGGTTGACTTGTTTGAGGTCAAAAATAAGCTGTGCCAAATCTTCAATTGAATAAATATCGTGATGTGGTGGTGGTGAAATTAAGGTGACACCGGGCACGGAATAACGTAAACGTGCAATATACGGGGTGACCTTGTCTCCCGGTAATTGCCCACCTTCACCCGGTTTCGCGCCTTGAGCCACCTTGATTTGAATGACATCAGCATTGACTAAATAAGCCGGAGTGACGCCGAAACGCCCAGAAGCGACTTGTTTGATACGTGAACGTTTTTGTGTACCGTAGCGTGCGGGGTCTTCTCCACCTTCGCCTGAATTGGAAAAACCACCGAGCGTGTTCATTGCGATGGCTAACGCTTCATGTGCTTCTGGGCTTAATGCCCCAATCGACATTGCAGCGGTATCGAAACGTGAAAATAGCGCTTCTTCAGGCTCTACATCGTCCAGCAAAATTCCATTATCTGAAAATTTTAAGGTGAGTAAATCACGGAACGTCGTGACTGGGCGATTATTCACCAGTTGCGCATATTTTAGATAATCATTGTAGTCACCACTGTGGACGGCTTGCTGTAAGGTTTTTACCACATCAGGGTTGTAGGCATGGTACTCACCATTGTGCATATATTTGAGTAAACCGCCTTGCTCTATAGGTAGACGCGGTAGCCATGCTTTACGGGATAAATTAAATAGGTCTAATTCAAAGTCACTAAAGTTAGCTCCACTAACTCGACTGACTACACCGTCAAAGCACAGTTGGGTGACTTCTTCATGTAAGCCAACGGCTTCAAACAATTTTGAACAGCGATATGAGGCCACTGTCGAAATCCCCATTTTCGACATGATCTTATATAGCCCCTTATTAATACCATTGCGGTAATTCAGCAAAACGTTACCAAGAGGCTTATCAAACAGCTGTTTTTCCGCCATTGCTGCGAGTGATTCATAGGCTAAGTAAGGGTAGATAGCCGTTGCTCCAAAACCTAATAACACCGCAAAGTGGTGTGGGGTCTCTGGCGCTGGCTGTTTCGACAATTAAGTTAGCATCGCAACGTAAATGGTTTTCAACTAAACAGTGCTGGACGGCACCTACGGCCATTGCGGCAGGAATAGGCAAGCGCTCTGGTGAAATATTACGGTCAGAAAGCACTAATAATACGGCGCCATCACGCACTTTTTGCTGTGCTTCTTGGCACAGATTTTCAATCGCTTGTTTTAATGAATAAACAGAAGGTGGATAGGTAATATCGACAGTGGCTGTTTGATAGTAGCGACTATCTTGTTGGCATAATTGCTGGAAATCAGAATAGAGCAAAATAGGGGATTTAAAACTGAGCCGATGCGCTTGCCCTTCCGCTTCACAAAACACATTCATTTCTCGCCCAATACAGGTGGCAAGCGACATCACATGTGCTTCCCTAAGTGGATCGATAGGGGGGTTAGTGACTTGTGCAAATGACTGGCGAAAGTAATCATAAAGAATGCGTGGACGCTGTGAAAGCACGGCAAATGGGGTGTCATCCCCCATTGACCCTGTGGCTTCTTGGCCATTTTCACCAAGGACTCGGATAACTTGCTCTAACTCTTCGCTGCTGTAAGCAAATTGCTTTTGATATGAGGCAAGGGTTTGGTTGTCCATGGAGCGTTGCCCTACCGCATCTTGCGCTTGCTCCATGGCTTCAAATGGCGTTAACCGAATAACGTTTTTTTCAAGCCACTCTTTGTACGGATGACGACTCTTTAGGTCATTATCCGTTTCCGCACTGTGTAAAATACGCCCCTCTTGGGTGTCGATTAGCATTAGCTCACCGGGGCCAACACGGCCTTTTTCAACCACTTCATCAGGTTGGTAATCCCAAATGCCAACTTCAGAAGCGCATGTAATGAGCTTATCTTTGGTAATCACATAACGGGCTGGGCGTAGGCCATTTCTATCTAGGTTACAAGCAGCATAACGGCCATCAGACATGACTAAACCTGCTGGGCCATCCCAAGGCTCCATATGCATGGAGTTGAAGTCAAAAAAGGCTTTGAGATCTTCATCCATGTCGGGGTTATTTTGCCAAGCGGGGGGGAACAAGTAAACGGATCGCTCGAATAAGATCCATCCCTCCATTGAGCAATAATTCGAGCATATTGTCGAGAGAGCTTGAATCTGATCCGGTTTCATTGACAAAAGGTGCCGCTGTTTGCAAATCAGGGATCAGGGGGGTACGAAACTTGTATGAGCGCGCCCGCGCCCATTGGCGGTTGCCTGTAATGGTATTAATTTCCCCGTTATGCGCTAAATAGCGAAATGGCTGGGCCAGTGGCCAACGTGGTACGGTATTGGTTGAAAAGCGCTGGTGGAAAAGGCAGATAGCAGATTCCATTCGTAAGTCGGCGAGATCAGGGTAAAAACGGGGCAGATCCGTTGCCATACATAACCCTTTATAAATGGTGACAAGGTTAGATAGGCTACAGATATAAAAATCATCGTCATGAATACGTTTTTCGATACGACGACGGGCAACGAATAAGCGTCTTTCAAGGTCTCGTGGTCGCCAGCCGGCAGGGGCATTGATAAATAGCTGCTCAATTTTCGGGAGGCTAGAAAGTGCAATGCTGCCAAGAATTTCACGGTTAATAGGAACTTCACGCCACCCAACAATCGCTAAGGTTTCATCTAAGATCTCTTCTTCAATAATACGTCGGCAATCTGCTGCAATGGTTTCATCTTGACTTAGAAAGATCATCCCAACGGCATAGTTACGTGCTAAACGCCACCCTTGCTCTTGTGCCACTAAATGGAAAAAGCGGTCAGGTTTCTGTAACAATAAGCCGCAACCATCGCCTGTTTTTCCATCAGCGAGGATTGCACCGCGATGCTGCATTCTGGCGAGTGCATGGATAGCGGTTCTGACGATTTTATGGCTAGGTTCACCTTCGATATGGGCAATCAGGCCAAAGCCACAGTTGTCTTTCTCTAATCTTTTATCGTACAGCATAGATTCTCCGTCGTCTTTCGTACTACAACGTTATTGCTATGTTTTTTCCGCTGAATAGAGAGTGTTGCTCTACTTTCAGGGAACCGGTTCTTTATGCCTAGTTGTAGCGTGAAATATCTAGGAAATAGCTACCGTAGAGGTTTTAACTACAACTGTATTGGCGTACTTCTTTGCTCTTCACTGTAAATAAATTCAATGGGTTATCTTGGTTTCTTCTATTTATTACTCTGGCTTATTGCTTTGGGTTAATTCATTCATTTACTCATCTTTTTTGCTGGTTATCTTTTGAGCACACCAAACAACAGCGCCAATGAGTCGCTGTTTCTATTCTTAATAAAAAATAAACAGTGTATGGGAGTAATTGTTATGTATACGTCATCAGCAGAGAGGGCGGTACACGGTCAGGTTTTAACTTAGCGAGATTCTTTTTCTAGGTCAAATAGTGCGTAATAAGCATTATTTGCAAGATAAAATAATGTTATTTATTTGATAAAGAAAGAAAAACTTATCAAAAATGCTTTTGTGATGCACGTCTTGTTTTTGTAAATACTGTGATATACATCACTAATAAATTGATTTTTTTTACGCTAACTCTATCGAGTTTTACTTATTAAATAATTAAATGTTTTTAGTTTAAGAGTTAGGCTGGTTTTTTATTCTGTTTTTTGTTGTTTTATAAAATTAATAATGTAGTTGTTTGTTATTATAAATGCTTATATTTTTGAAAAATAAAGTGTATTTCAGATAAGGAACGTGCTTCAATTAAAGAATATCGTGTATTATTTTATTTTTGAATAATAAGGTATCGAGCATAAAGACCGTGAATAAAGAGGGGTGGTAATCGTATGAGTAACAAAAAATCCCTTTTATTGATGAGCAGGATCGACATTTCTTATCAACAATGACTCGGATTTGCCTTATTTGATATATGATTCAATGAGTATCATATTAAGGGGTGGTTATGAAAGTACTTCGCGGTCTTGCGCAATATTATGTCGATTTAATGATGAAGCTCGGACTCGTCCGGTTTTCGCTCTTACTCGCATCTGCATTGGTTGTTCTCGCAATGATAATGCAAATGGCGGTGACAATTGTATTGCGTGGTCAAGTTGATAGCCTTGATTTGGTTGGCTCTATTTTCTTTGGTTTAATTATTACACCATTAGCTGTCTATTTTTTTATCGGTGGTGGTTGAACAACTTGAAGAGTCTCGGCAGCGCCTTTCTCGCATGGTCGATAAGCTGGAAGTGATGCGTAAGCGCGATGCTGAACTTAATACGCAATTGCAAGGCAACATAGAGCAGCTTAATCAGGAAATTATTGAGCGGGAAAAAGCGGAAAGCGCGCATCTTGAATTGCTTGAGCAATTAAAACAAGAAATGAAAACACCGCGAGCAAACACAAATTGAGCTTGAGCAGCAGTCCACATTATTACGTTCGTTTCTTGATGCATCGCCAGATTTGGTCTATTACCGTAATGAAAACAATGAGTTTTCAGGGTGTAACCGGGCAATGGAGCTGTTGACAGGCAAGAGTGAAAAACACCTTGTTGGGTTAACCCCGTTAGATATTTATGATGTTGAAATCGCCTCTAAAGTGATGGAAACCGACGAAAAGGTATTCCGCCACAATGTTTCTCTCACCTATGAACAGTGGCTCGTTTATCCGGATGGGCGAAAAGCGTGTTTTGAGCTACGTAAAGTGCCGTTTTATGATCGGGTTGGTAAGCGACATGGTCTAATGGGCTTTGGGCGTGATATTACAGAGCGTAAGCGCTATCAAGAGGCATTGGAGAACGCAAGCCGCGATAAAACGACATTTATTTCAACAATTAGCCACGAACTTCGCACACCGCTCAATGGTATTGTCGGGCTAAGCCGTATTTTGTTAGACACCGACCTAACGGCGGAACAAATGAATTATCTGAAAACCATTCATGTTAGTGCGGTCACATTAGGGAACATTTTCAATGACGTGATCGAAATGGATAAGATAGAACGTCGTAAAGTTCAATTAGATAATCAACCTGTTGCTTTACCTCAATTTGTCAATGACTTAGAAAATCTCAGTGGTCTTTTAGTTCAACCGAAAGGGTTGAAATTTGTCATGGATGTGGCGGCTGGACTGCCTGAAAAAGTGCTGACAGATGGCACCCGACTTCGTCAAATTCTCTGGAACCTCATTGGAAACGCCGTCAAGTTCACTCAGCAAGGTGAAGTTAAATTGAGTATCTGGCGAGAAGGGGAAGATAAGCTATTCTTCCGTGTTCAAGATAGCGGTATTGGTATTCCGAAAGATGAGCTAGATAAAATTTTTGCGATGTATTACCAAGTAACAGACAGTGCGGGTGGCAAACCCGCAACAGGCACAGGGATCGGGCTGTCGGTATCACGCCGCCTTGCACAAAATATGGGCGGGGATATTCAAGTTGAAAGTGAAATTGGGCAAGGTTCAATTTTTACGCTATCCATTGTAGCACCTGTTATTGAAGAAGAAGTGATTGATTCACAAGTCAATGACGATGAGTATCCACTACCTGCTTTACATATCTTGCTTGTGGAAGATATTGAGCTAAATGTCGTCGTAGCCTGCTCTGTGCTGGAGAAATTAGGAAATACCGTTGATGTTGCCATGAACGGTAAAGAGGCATTAACGATGTTCGCTCCTGGTGAATACGATTTAGTGCTACTAGATATTCAACTGCCAGATATGACGGGAATTGATATTGCTCGTGAATTGAATCAACGCTACCAGAAAGAGGATCTCCCTCCATTAATCGCACTGACGGCGAATGTTTTGAAAGATAAGAAAGAGTATTTCGATGCAGGCATGGATGGCGTATTAAGCAAGCCATTGGCCGTCTCAGCCCTTAAACAGGTCATTGAGCAGTTCTGGGGTGAGCATGCGAATGAAACGCCTCAGAAGGGCATACAAAGCGTTTGCGGCGATACTGATGAGTCCGTGCTAGATTGTGAGATGCTGGAACAGTATATGGAGTTGGTTGGCCCGCAAGTTATTTATGACGGCCTCGAAGTCTTTGAAAAAATGCTACCAAGCTATTTAGCGATTTTAGATTCCAATATGGTGGCAAAAGATCAGAAAGGTATCGTCGAAGAAGCGCATAAAATTAAAGGGGCCGCAGGCTCTGTAGGATTGAAAAATTTGCAAAAAATTGCACAACAAATTCAATCACCTGAACTACCTGCTTGGTGGGATAATGTACAAGAGTGGGTGGATGAGTTAAAACAGGATTGGAAGTCGGATATAGAAACTTTGAGAAACTACGTTGACGGGCGTGCAAAAAAATAACCCCAACCGAAGTTGGGGTGCGCGAATACTGCGCCAACACCAGGGAAATCGTTGATCTACCTATGGTTTTCTTTTTGGGCAGACCTTTAGAATCTGTTTACTGCTTAAGAGAATAATACCAAGATACCAAATATTAGCGAATTTGTTACAAGATTCATTAAAATCTGTGATGAAGATTGATGTTTATTCCCTTTTTGCGGTTCAGTGATAATTTACTACAAATGGAGCGAGATATGAAATCAATTGCGGTTATTTTAAGTGGATGTGGTGTTTTTGATGGAAGCGAGATCCATGAGTCAGTATTAACTATGCTAGCTTTAAGTAAAAAAAATGTCGAAGTCCACTTTTTTGCACCAGATGAAGATCAACCTACTGTTATAAATCATATTACTGGTGAAGTAAAAACAGAAAAACGCAATCAAATGGAGGAGGCTGCAAGAATTTCTCGTGGGAAAATAGCGCCTTTATCCTCTGCGGATGCAAATAAGCTAGATGCCCTCATAATTCCTGGTGGTTTTGGTGCAGCAAAGAATTTATGTGATTTCGCGGTTAAAGGAAGTGACTGTGAAATTAATAAAGAACTATTAAGTTTAGTCCAACAAATGCACCAACAGAAAAAGCCATTAGGCCTAATATGTATTGCGCCCGTTATGCTTCCTAAGCTTTTAAATACATCAGTTGAATTAACAATTGGTAACGATAAGGAAACGATTGCCCACATTGAAAAGATGGGAGGTAAGCACATTACCTGTACTGTCGATAATATTGTGGTCGATCATGCTAACAAAGTCGTTACAACACCTGCTTATATGCTGGCTCAATCGATCTCAGAGGCTGAAATCGGTATTAATAAGCTCGTTGAGAAAGTATTAGAAATGGCATGATCAACTAAATGAGAGTGAAAATTTCTCTATTATGGCGCTGGTTAAGGAAAGTTTTTCTTTCATTAGCCGCTTTTTGGTTTTTGACTGTGATTGCATTTAAGTTCTTACCAGTGCCATTTTCTGCCGTCATGATAGAAAAGCAAATATCCGCATGGATAAACTTAAACTTTTCTTATGTTTCTCATTCTGAGTGGGTTGATGAAAATCACATTTCTCCCTATCTGTATTTGGCGGTAATAGCCGCCGAAGATCAAAATTTTCCTCATCACTGGGGTTTTGATCTCGAAGCGATAGAGAGGGCTTATAAGCATAATATGAGTAAAAAAAAGACGATTCAAGGCGCGTCAACTATCTCTCAACAAACAGTAAAAAACCTTTGGTTATGGAATGGGAGAAGTTGGATAAGAAAAGGGCTTGAAGCAACAATGACTCCTATTATGGAAGTTATGTGGTCTAAAACACGAATCCTTACTGTTTATTTAAACATAGTTGAGTTTGGTGATGGGGTTTTTGGGGTTGAAGAGGCATCAAAAAAATTCTTTAAAAAGTCAGTAAATCAATTAACTATGGAGGAAGCTGCACTATTAGCAGCAGTTCTACCAAATCCTCATCGATTTAAGGTAGAATCACCTTCTTCTTATGTGTTAAAGCGGCAGGCTTGGATCTTGAATCAGATGTACCTTCTTGGAGGTAGGAATTATCTGAAAAGCAACGCTATTGGTCCGACCAAATAAAAAAGTCATGAATTTTTACTCATGACTTTTGTTTTTATAACAATATATTATTGTTTATGATTAATTGAGATAGGTAAAAGCGGTCGTGACACGACGGACGCCATCTGTTTCACTGGCAATTTTTTGCAGCAGCATCACCTTCTTGCTTAGTTAAAACACCTAGCAAGAATACTTCACCATTTTCAGTAATCACTTTCACACTGGAGGACTTCACCGCATCGCTAGTGAGAATTTTGGATTTGATTTTGGTTGTGAGCCAAGTATCTTTTGACGCTGTTCCTAAAGTAACGGGCTCTCCTTGGCGGACCTCATTATAAACCGCATTGGTTCCCTCGACATTTGCTGCTATCTGCTTCGCTCGCTCAGCCCATGACATATCAGGACTTTGGCCGGTTAGCAGAACATTTCCCTTATATGCTGTCGCAATAATGCGCGCTTTGCCTGTAATGTCTTTATCTTTGTTGAGTTGACCACTGACACGAGCTTCTAACGTGCCATCATCAACTTGCTGACCGACCGTACGAGGATCTGTCGCACTTTTGGTGGCAACCGCCGCTGAACCAACAACGGCAGCGCCAATACAGCCTTGTAGCATTGTCATGCTGACAACAATGGCTACTATTGGGAGTAATCGCATTTTTGCTCCTTAATCATCCTGATGGGGGAAAAGTGTATTATCGATGAGATCACAAAGACAATTCACGGTAAGAAGGTGGACCTCTTGGATCCTGACACTACGTTGTGATGGAATGCGTATTTCCACATCTTGAGGGCCTAAGAGGCCAGCTAGCTCGCCACCATCATAACCCGTCAGTGCTACAATCGTCATATCCCGCGTCACAGCAGCTTCAACCGCTTTGATAATATCGCTACTATTTCCATGTGTTGAGATAGCCATTAAAACATCACCATGCTGACCCAGTGCTCTCACCTGTTTAGCATATATTTCAGTTGGTTGTTTGCTACCAGAAATCGCGGTTAAAACGGCATTGTCCGTATTTAGTGCGAGTGCGGGAAGACTCGGACGCTCAGTTTCAAACCGATGGATCATACTCGCGGCAAAACGTTGTGCTGTTGCCGCTGAAGCACCATTTTCCACAGCACAAAATTTTATTACCATTTAGCAGTGATTGAACCATCATCATTGCTGCCCGTGATATTGCATCCGGCAATGCTTCTGCCGCTGCTATCTGAGTTTGAATACTTTCTGTAAAAACAGACTTTAATTCTATCCAGCACTTGCTTATTTTCCTGTGAAATTAACCAACATGTTCACTATCGTTAAAGGCATTCTGTATCCATTCAAAACTGACGACCAGTAATCGCACAGATATCAAAACGACATGCGGTAGTTTCGAAGCTTTCTTGTTTTTCGGCAAGCCAATATTTAGCGGTGGCAATCAGTTTTCTGCGTTTGCACCGATCAATTGATAACAGTGCTCCACCATATTGCTTATCTTGGCGAAAACGTACTTCAACAAATACCCAACCAGTGCTATCACGCATGATAAGATCAATTTCACCATGGCGATTTCTGGCATTTCGTTCAATAAATGTTAACCCCTGTTGTTGCAGGAAAGCCAGTACCCGATTTTCATAGTACCGGCCAGTTAACCATTTTAATGTTTTTTTGAGAGGTTGCATGACGTCCTTGTCTTAAAGTTTGGCAATTATCCTAATTGCGCGACAAAATTTATTTTGCCAATTTGATTTGCCCTTGATTGAATTGCAACCAAGGAAGATCGCGGTATACAACACAGTTTTTATCGACACTTAAGGCACCAGATGCACCTTGTAAGCGGAATTGAGCATTGTGTTGTAATTGATCATAGTTATTCGCGAGTGCCCAAGCATCGACCCCTAACGCATAAAGACGTAATAGGGAATAGTCATTGTTGAGCTTTTGTTGAGCTTGTTTGCGCAAATTATTATTTGCACCCGCTAACAATGGAATATCACTGAATTTAACCCCCTTCCATTTCGAAACGGAAATCAGCGCCATTACCTGCTTGGTTACTGCGTGAGCTAGCATAGAGCGCAGGGCGTTGGCGGCTACTAATCGCCATTTCAATCATTGGTTTGATTAAAGTTAATTCATCACGAGTCGCCACAATATAGACCGCATCAACGGCACTCGCTGAACTTACTTGCGGCTCAGGCTGAGTAAGCTCAGGATAATTTTGTCCATCGATTGATTTTGCCCGCCACTTGCTGATTAACAATAACAGGTATACCTGTCATGCGAATACCCGCACCGCGGTTTATCGACTCTTTGAGCGATGCAGTAGATCCAAAGGACTGTTTGAGTACGGTTGCGCCACCTTTTGATTGCCACTCTTCAGCGAATGCTTTAGCAATACGCTCACCAAAGGCATTTGAAGGAACGAGAAGCAATGGTGCACGTTTCCCATCGGCCATCATATGTGCAGCAGCATTTTTGGCCTCATCTTCTGGCGACAAGGAAAAATAGCAAAGATTTGGGCGTGGCTGTAGCTTATCGGCATCTAATTCATTCAGTGCCAATACACTTAATGGCGATCCTGCTTGCGCAATCGCTTGTACTTCAGGTTTCAATAGTGGACCAACCACTAACGTGAAGCCTTCACTTTGTGCTTGTTGCAGTAACTGAGGCAGTGACTTCCCATTCGTATCAAAGACTTTGACACTTTGGGTATTGGTTGGCGCGGGCGCAATGTTCAACGAAGGATTGACCACTTCAGACTCACTGCTTGGGCTACTATTACCTGTGGTTGCTGCAACTTCCGCATAGATTTGCTCTAATACATCGTTACCGCTATTTGCCTCAGGTGTTGCTACTGGTGCACTATTGCTGGTTGCTACAGGGGCTTGTGGTAAGCCTTTTTGTGCATCCATAAAGCCCCGCATAATAGCTTCACCAAAGACTTTCCCTTGACCGCTCATAGGAAGGAAAAGCGCAATTTTTGGTGAGGTTCCAACTGGTGGTTGCAATGACTGAGTAAGTTGATTTGGTGGGGTTTTTACCGCTGGGTGATCCGCATAACGGATTTTCCAGTCATTAATACCGGCACGTAGTGCATCAATATCGTCACGGTTATTGAGGTAGATATCCAACAAATCAACCCATCCAGCGAGGGTATTTTCTTCGACTCCAATTCCCTCCACCTGATTAGGTGTCATTTGTGTTAACATTTGCCACGTACCATCGATATTTGCCTGATGAGCAGCTTGTTCTGTTAGCAATGGCTCTTGGCTGATATAGGCACGTAAAGCCTCAACGGAAGGCTTACCTTGTGCAGAATCAATGATAGACTGATAACGACTGACTTCAGAGCTGATTTGCTCAGGTGTCGTTGGGGTGATCGGTGCTCTGTTATCCCCTGTGAGTTGACAGCCTGACAACACTAAAGCAGATAGCATTGCCGTGCAGATTAACCCTTTTTTTTACATGCAAAAAAATTGAAGGACGCATACTGTATCCAGTGGTGTATTTTCAGTTGCTTAATTTTAAACCGGCTATTCGGATGAAACAATGAATCAACCTAATCAAGCAGTGGTTATGGCATCCACGCTGTATATTGTGCCTACCCCTATCGGTAATATGGGCGATATCACGCAACGTGCGCTGGATGTTCTTAAACATGTTGACCTTGTCGCTGCAGAAGACACACGGCATTCAGGAATGCTGTTGCAGAATTTTGCCATTAATGCACGCATGTTTGCCTTACATGATCATAATGAACAGCAGAAGGCAGATCAATTAATTAGCAGACTTCAACAGGGTGATAGTATCGCATTAGTTTCCGATGCAGGTACACCTTTAATTAACGATCCTGGTTATCATTTAGTCACTCGCTGCCGTGAAGCCGGGATCCGCGTTGTTCCATTACCGGGAGCATGCGCCGCTATCACTGCCCTCAGTGCTGCGGGGTTACCTTCTGACCGTTTTTGCTATGAAGGTTTTTTACCCGCAAAAAGTAAAGGTCGTAAAGACGCCCTTAAAGCACTTGAACGAGAAACTCGCACATTAATTTTTTATGAGTCAACACATCGCTTACTCGATAGTTTAGCAGACATGGTTGAAGTGTGGGGGGCCAGAACGGCATGTTGTACTTGCTCGTGAAATAACCAAGACTTGGGAGTCAATCGAAGGGCGCCCTGTCGGTGAATTATTAGCGTGGGTTAAAGAAGATGAAAACCGTCATCGAGGCGAAATGGTGCTGGTTGTTGAAGGCTATAAAGCGAATCTAGATGAGGATGATATTTCACCGGAAGTGATCCGTACCTTAAACTTATTACAGCAAGAGTTGCCACCGAAAAAAGCGGCTGCGATTACCGCCGAAATATACGGGTTGAAAAAGAACCGCTTATATAAATTGATGCTTGAACAATCAAGTGACGAGGAATAACGGTACAAACCCCTATACATGAATAGATAAAGTGCCTATAATCCGCCTCGGAGTTGGCTAGACAACCGCTGCTTTATCGTTGTCCTTTGGGAGACGGGTAGAGGGGAGGAAAGTCCGGGCTCCACAGGGCAGGGTGCCAGATAACGTCTGGGAGGCGCAAGCCTACGACTAGTGCAACAGAGAGCAAACCGCCGATGGCCTGTTTACAGGCTCAGGTAAGGGTGAAAGGGTGCGGTAAGAGCGCACCGCGCGGCTGGTAACAGTCCGTGGCACGGTAAACTCCACCCGGAGCAAGACCAAATAGGGGTTCATATGGTGCGGCCCGCATTGAACTCGGGTAGGTTGCTGGAGCCAGTGCGCAAGTGCTGGCCTAGATGAATGGTTGTCCACGACAGAACCCGGCTTATCGGCCGACTCCTCAAATAAACGCCCCAACGTGCATGAGTACGGTGGGGCATTTTTTATACTCATATGCGATAGTGCCTATCTTTTGGGGGCCTAAAGGCTGCATCTTTTTTCATTGGTACGTTTTTATAGGGTGTCATGCATACCAAATTTTTATAGTAAATTATCGTATTCGAATAATATTGGTAATACCATATAATGAAGTCCGATAAGAGAAATATCCCATTCTAAAAGAGAGTTTATACAATGAAATATCTCGCTTTATTTCTAAGTCTTATAGTGATAGACGCGAATGCTTATTTACTTGATTATAAGCCAATTGATATAGAATCAATAATAAATGAAAAAGCGACAACACAAAAAATTAATCTTTTTTCAATAATTGAAAGTTGCGATAATGTTAATTTATTAAAAGAACAAGCCACAGAATTAGAAAATACTAAATTTATTGACTGTTCAATGATTGATGGGCGAGATTTCCTTGTGCTTGAAACGTCGATTGATTTAGGGGGAAGTTCATCACCAAAGACATTATCACTTCATGCAAATGGTAACGATGAATTTGGATTAGACGTCAATGATGAATGGATGATGAAGCTCAATGAAATTGCTCATAACTATTTATTTCTAATTAAATTAAAAAATAATAGTGATAAGCATTATCAAAGTGTATCAAGTACATCTGCCCCCATATTCAATAATTATCCTTCTAATGTGAATCGTCATTGGCTAAAGCCTGACGAAGAAGTCAATGTTATCGTTCCGTTATTATCGCCTAATTATAAGCCATTAATGGAAGGGCAAAAATTAAGAGAACCCTCTAAGCTGTTTATTAAAACCAATAAACTGGCAGATACTGGGAATGCTGAGGCGCAGTATCAGCTAGGTAACATGTATGAAAAGGATACCGTTCATATTCAGCGTGATAGAGATATGGCATTTGAATGGCATAAAAAGGCGGCAGATCATGGGGATGCTATTGCGCAATATATCACCAGTGAAAACGATTATTGGATGGCTAATGTTAAAAATAAGGTCAATATGAAACGCCTCAGCATTGAATATTTAAACAAATCAGCCGCTCAAAATGACCCCGTTGCACAAAAACATCTTGCTGAACATTATCTAACTGGGAGCTATCTTAAAAAAGATCCGCAAAAAGCATTATTACTATTGAAAGCCTCGGCGGAACAAGGAAATGAGCGCGCTCAAACAGAATTGGGGCGACAAACTTTTAACATGGGAGATAAAGTTACAGGTTACGCATGGTATTCGATAGCTGCTTATTCCGTTAAATACGATGAGGATACGTTAAATAACATGGAAAAACAGATGACCATTGATGAACTAAGAAAAGCAACGATATTATCGAAAGAGCTTAAGCGCAAATACCCAGTGAAAAAATTTGCATATGAATAGCTAATTAAATAACTCATATATAATAGCGTATTGCCCGTCAAATAAGCTATATTTTTGCTTTGTGTATTTCTTTTTTTGCCTTTTTATAATGTGTAAGTTGAGCGCTTTAAAAATAATAAAAACGTTATCACTATTAAAGATAAAGTAATGCTGGAAAAGTGATGAGTAGAAAATAGTATATTTAGTCATGAATGGGGATTAAGTCAGTTAGATGGAATTTAAAAGTGTCGTTTGTTTAAGAAGTAATAAATAGGTGAGCCAGTCATTATTAATGATACAGAAAGAAAAATACGCAACTATCGCGATGAAAAAACTTTAATTTAGATATAGCCTGTTGCAGTAAAAAATTAATAGAGTTTTTTGCGAATAAGGATACTCATTACTTTATTAGAAAAATGAGCGAGATAAAAAATTATCGGTCTGATTTTGGTTCCGGTGGAAAAGCGATATACCAGTCAACATAGTTATGGGCGATTAATAGGGGGAGCTATGGATATGAATTTTATTCTTTATGATAGACAAAATAATAGATGTTTATTGTAGAGGGGAAAATATCCCCCTCTACTCTTTGAGGCAAAGTGATTAACGCTATTTTAGTGCTTGTTTAACCATTGTGAGCAGTTGGCGTACATCTTCTGGACGTGTATTTCCACTCTCTTTATCAATGATTGAACTATAGATATGAGGGATGATTTTTTTCACACCAGCATCTAATGCAATCTGTAAAATTTGGGAAAAGTTTTCCAAATCAATCCCCCCTGTAGGTTCAAGGGAAAAGTCAAATTTGGCACAGGCTTGTGCAACGACTTTATACTCTTCAATATAAGTTAACCCTTTCATATTAAAGAATTTGATTGAACTAGCTCCCATGTCTTTAAGCATCATAATCGCCGTTTCTACCGGCACGATACCATCAGGTGCTTGGGAGCTTAATGGCCCCGTTGATATTTTCACCATGCCTTTTGTTCCACTTGGTGAAACCAGCGCATTGACAAAGGTTTCATCCTGCCCAAGCAGGGCGCGGCTAATTGGAGCGCCTGTGAAGACTTGGTTAACGTGTTGCGGTTGGATCGCTTTTGAAATCAACGAAACCATTGTGGATTGGTTAGGGTCACCGGCCCCTAAACCAACAGAAAGCGCATTATTGGTTTCTTTTGCATAGATGCGCATATCTGCAATGGCACTGGTTAAATCAGGGTAATTTTTAGAGAGCACGCCAACGACCACAAAGGTTTCCGCGGCTTCATAAATATCTTTGGCATTTTGATGGCTGCCTGCGAGTACATTTAAACATACCCGATCTTGATAAAAATTTGGTGATAATTTCATACTACATTCCTTTAACTAACAATCGGATACGTTCAGCAATCGTATTAAGTTGCTCATTGCTAACACTACGAATATCAGCTTCCACTTTGCCTTCATTCGCTTTGTATTCACGGAAATAGATTGCCGTATCCCCTTGTTTTAATTCATTCATGATTTGGTAAGTTGTTTTACCTATCATTTTTTCATCGAAACTAATTTCAGCACGTGCAATATCACGTCCAGCCGCATCCCAAACGATACGTGCTGAAATGGCAGGCAGCGAATTGAGTGCTTCGATAAATTCACCCATGCGCTCAACCATCTCCGCGCCAGTTTCTTTAGTGGCTGTCAAATATTGCTCGATCGCGAGCGTCAGGCCTAAAATCCCTTCTTTTCCGACTTTCATGGCTCGGCCAATACCTTGGCTCTGACGTTTTACCCATTCCACATAGGTTTTTTTACCGATCACTAACCCACTTGTAGGGCCTTCAATGGCCTTTGCGCCACTGTAAATAACTAAATCAGCGCCGGATTGGTAGTAACTGGTGAGATCTTCTTCCGCAGCAGCATCAACAATTAAAGGAAGATTGTGTTGGCGAGCAACGGCAGCCGCTTCGCTAACACTGAGCATACTTTTTTGAACTGTATGGTGAGATTTAATATAGAGGATGGCTGCTGTTTGTGGCGTTACCTTAGCTGATAGTTGTGTAGGTGAGCACTCATTGGCAAAGCCCGCTTCGATAACCTTACCACCACCTAGTGCCACCATAGTATCGACAGGCGCACCGAAATTCACATTATGGCCTTTCGGTAAAATGATTTCCCGTGGTACGTTTTTTGACGATGAGTGCAGATTTAGCAGTAAATCATCATCATCACGCACGATCACCGCAGCAATCGCCTGTGCTATCCCTGCTGAAGCACAAGAGACGACAACGGCGCTTTCGACATTGAGCAATTTGGCAATATAATCGCCCGTTTTATTAACCAGATCTTTGATCTCAAAGTAATGGTTTTAGGCCGTAAGCTACGCGTTCGACAACTTCTGGACTCGGCGTAGAGACGCCGAGTATGGTCATGCGGCCAGAGGCGTTAATCACATGTCTTAGCTGATATTTCTCATAAATCGATTGCATATTCAGATTCACCTTCTGCATGAACAATATGTTTTCCGCCAATAATTGCCGCTATAGGCACAAAGCGATGAGTGCCAGTACGACATTCTCCTTCTGCATCCGTCAGCTCTGTGCGTTCTTCTTTCAGGTCAAATAGCGTGATATCAGCATCAAAACCAGGTTTTAAGTAACCTTTTGCGGGAAGCGCTAATAAATCGGCAGCTTTTTCTGTTACACAACGAATTATTTTTTCAGCACTAAAGCCCATGCAAAGGAATTTCGTCATCACAAATGCAAGGCTGTAGACAGGGCCATTAACGCGGTTACGGTGGTAGATATCGGAACTAATAATGTCTGGGTAGGTACCAATACGCATGGCTTGTTCGGCGACTTTAAAACTAAAGCTTTCAGCGCCATGACCCACATCCAAAATCACTCCTCGAGCTAATGCTCGGGCAATAGAGGGTTTTAAGTTACCATCACTACCGAGAATTTGATTCGGTTTACCGTTGAAACAGTGAGTAATAATATCGCCGCGTGTTAAGAGATCGGCAATTTCATCAATATTGGGTGGGTTATTACCGATATGTACCATAAGTGGCAGTCGATGTTTTTTCTGCATTTGTTTCGCTTTAAGCAGCGGTTCAATACCGTTATCACCAACAACACTTTTACTCATGCGAGCCTTCATACCAACGACAAAACCCTCATGGCGCTCAATCGCTTGCTGAAAACAGGTTTCATCAATATTCTTCATATCTGATAACTCATTTTGCGCGATAATACCGATACGAGAGATATTTAATAATGAAAAGACGTTGGTTTGGGCTTTTTGGGTTAATTGATAAAATTTGTCGATATCATCAGCACCAACACTGCCTGCATCAACTAATGAAGTAACACCTCCAGCAGCACCGGCTAAATCTGGTTGATCGAAATAGATAGGAGACTCAACAAAACAGTGAGCATGTGAATCAATCCATCCGGCACTGACGTAGATTTTTCCTTTCAGATCAATCCATTTTTCAGCTTGTTGATTGCAGGCCAACTCAGGGCCTGCAGCTTCGATTTTTCCATCTTTAATAAGAATATCAATGTGTGTTCCATCGATACGTTTACCCTGTTTGATGATTAGAGAATACATAGTTACCTTCTTTTTTATCATGAGGTTAGGCTGCAAGAGGGAAGAAATACCCAAATAGCATCGCCCCTAAAATTGCGCCACCTGCGACGGGTTTTTGCCATACATAGAAGATCAATGAACCAATTAGTGACCCAATACCAATTGGTATCGATGCAGCCATAGCGGCGAGGATAATCAAAGGCCCTAAGAAGCGACCTGAGGTATTACCAGCCCCCATCATGATGTCTGCACCAAAGGTGGAGTTGGCTTGTGCAATGGTAAATTTACGCGCAAAGATAATGATCAGACCGATAATTAAACCAAGCACTAAACCCGTGACCAGTGAGATCCAGAAATTGGTAACTAAAATATCCCATCCGGCGGCAAGGAACAGTGCAGGAACACCGAGGCCTATCCCTGTTTGTAGTGCACCGCCAATATCTAAAATACCAACCAATGAACCTTCGATAATACGAGCAAATAGGAAGCTGGCACCAAATGCGGCGACCGCACCGTAAACCCCCGTATCTAAGCCGGCTTTTAACATTGCCACGAACGCAACTTCGTTAAATGCCCCGAACCCATAAACAACATACATATGAGTACCGGCAAAAATTCCAGCAGATAACAGTCCGACAAAGATTGGGAAGGACCACTCCGCGTACCAAAAATCTTGTTTGTTAATTTCAGTTGTCATGATTATTTCCCGCTCAATAGTCCATGGATGTATTCAAGCCACAGAGGTTTATCCAGATGGAAAGAGGTGATCATCTTCAAGTCAAATTCACGGAAGAAGCCACTCAAAACAAACAGCAATACGACAGTGATCATCATTGTGCGTGTCACACGGTTCCAGCCGTTATCATCAACACCTTTACCGATCAGGATACCGAGGACTAAACCTGGGATAGCATTTCCCATAATCAGCTGAGCACAACCACCGAAAAGGGTTGCCCAGAAGCCAGAGCGTCGACCTGCATCCATAGCGGCTAGCCAGAAAATCACAGGCATCACTGTGTTAACCAACAGGTTTGCCGCAGGAACTAACACATTAATTGCGGTTGTTTGCAGCGCAGCAGGAACAGCAGAAGCGGTCGTATTTAAGAACGCGACGACTAAGGCCCCGATCACGGTACAGGCAATCGCCATTTTTTTCGGGTTATGCAGTGTTTCAGCCACATTACGATTTTTGGATAATAAAGCGGCTGCCCCCCAGTTAGGAATAATGCGGTGATCAACGTCTTGTGTGAATGCACCCGCGGCAACGGATGATGCCCATGCGTTGAAAAAGAATCCTAAACCGAATGAGAAGTGAGATGCGGGATCTCCTTCACAGGCATTAAGTTCCCCAAGTGTACGGAATGCCCCCATTCCTTGCACTGTAGGGGCATGGAACATACGAGCAGCCCCTGCACCAAGGCCAAAGCCACATAGGCCGCCGATGATGAGGGACATACCCAATATTTCTAAGAAAGATGCAGTTTCACTCATAGAAATGCCTCCAGACCTGAATTGTTTTTATTGTTCTGTAAATGGTATTTCGTTGACAGAAAGTAGGGTGACATCTAGCGAAACGTCGAGCACCACACGGAAATGTTCACGTTTACGCGGCAGAAAGACGAAAAGAAATTTTTCTGTCCGCGAGTGCGAGTGTGCACTTACAACGGCAACATCCTTAGGTTCGATTCGCAGGATTATGTCATTGCTCTCTTTTAGTACCGTGCGTTGAACCGAGTTCAGTGCATCAGCGATCGCTTTTTGCTTGCTGTCACCTTGCCCCGAGACTCGCACAACCGTTTCGATAGATTTCTTCATTACGCGTCGCCGTATTTTTTTGATATAAGCTTTAACCAAGCGCTCACCTAATTCTTCTTTATCCATAAAACCGAAACCTAATACAGTGCAGCCTTCTGCGATGGCGGTTTCTCCTTCTTCAATTGAACGCATACCGTAACGTGCTTTGTAGCCATATTTGGTTTGTGCAGTGATGGCTCCAGCGCCGCCACTGCCACAAAACGAGATCCCCAAATCAGCGTGTTCGGCATTCATGACATCACCTAGCTTCATATCAGCGGCAACGCCAGGTACAACAATCGCTTTGCCACCTGCTGCCTCTACACCTGCGGCAACTTTTTGGCCTTTCCCTAAACGATCTCCGATAGCAACAACAACTTGTTTCATAGTGATATTCCCCAAAAATTAATCATTCGAACGGATAACTTCAAAGTGAACAGAGAGTAAAAATGTCTCTTCTGGCGCTAATCCAGGAAGTGCATCGACAACACGTTGTGATAATGCTATCGAGTGCGCCGAAATCTCATCGAACAAACTGATATCGACTTCTGGTAACGCTTCACCCGTTTTTGCTCTCGCAACCATGGCTCTCAGATGAGACTCCAACATCTGTTGTTGTACATCGGTGGTGTAGCAATCTTCTTGTTGAAGCCAGCCACTAATGATGACCAACAGCTCCTGTGTTACTTCATCGATATCGAGGTTATCTTCCGACATCTTGAAAACGACAACTGATTCACTCATAACTGTTTAAAATCCAAGGTAATAATGCAATTAAACCGCTTTGTTCCTTCATGATGAATACCTTAGTCGGTTCTATAGGAGTTGTGCAGACATTGAATTTCCACTTGTAAGTGGAAATAAATTGGAAGGGAAAATAAGTGTAATGCGTATAAAAATTAAACCAACCGGAAATAAAATGGAAAACAACTCAATATTGGAGTGTCTAAAATAAGCATAACTAAGTAATTTATTTATTAAATCTTTTGAAATTCAAATTATTAGCAATGTAATGATAGAACTGGAAAGGCGAAATAGCCGCTGTAAAATAAAGTGGAAATCGAAAAGTGGAAATAGGTATAAAAGGGAACTGAGCATTTCCACTTAGAGAGATTAGCCCTGAAACAGGCGATTTTTGGTGAAAAACAAAATAACAGAATTGCGGTTATGATCACGCAAAATAGTCGATTCTTCCCTTTTCCGCTAACAAGTGGAAGCGAGCGATGATCTGCGTTAAAAGTTGCTGTAACCACAAAGATGTTGAACTCATTTCAGGCAATCGGAGGCCCTTGTGATTCGAGAGTAGGAAGCTACCGTTTTATCACACTGAATTTTTGCCTATCGTTTAATACGCAGTGAGATAGGCAAAGTGATTGATAAATCGAGCAAACCACTAGATACGCGCCAGACTGTCTTTCGCGATCACTTGGAATTCATTGAAATTTTTAACCGTAATCAGCCTACGGGTGGTTTTCTCTTTTACGAAGGTAACGAAAAGATCATAAATCGCCATAGCCTCCTCATAGTCAGCCTTGCTAATCGCCAATAGGAAAACTACGTAGGCGTTTTCTTTCGTCTCTTTGTTCCATTCAATACCTTTAGGGGCAACAATCGTCACGACAACCGTTTTATTTGCCAATAATCCCAGTGAATGAGGAAGCGCAATTCCTTCGCCTAATAATGTAGAAACAATCGATTCGCGCTCTTGTAATGATGGATAAAAATCCGCAGTCACATAGCCATCTTGTTGTAATTTATGGCAAACCGTTTGGAATAATGTTTCTTGGCTGATTTTGTCATTAATCACCATAAAGTAGCGTTCATCAAAGAAGCGCTCAATAATATAGGGACGGGTTTGATCTATCATGGCTAATTTGCCGATCTGCTCTAGTTGATAAGGCGTCGGAAATGGCGCTATCTTGATCACGGGTTTATTTTTTTCAGAAATACGAACGGTGGTGATCACAAAGTCTTCTTCGACTTCATCTAATGACTCATATTCTTGTAGAGTTAACCCTCGGCTAAATTTGAGTTGTGGAAACTCACGCATGATTTTTGATTCAACGACTCGAAATGTGGAATTTCCCGCATCGGTGACAACCAGCACTTCTGTCTGGCGAATAGAGCCGGCACCATAATTCCTTTCCAAACTGACACCAATGTGAACGGCAAGGTAACCAAGCTCATCTTCATTGATTGGATAAGGAAGTAATTGCTTACTTGCACTGGTCAGTGCACTGAGCGTGACATCATAGGCGAAAGGATAATATTGCTTGATATCACTTAACAAAGGGTTAGGGGTAATAATGTGATATTGCAGACGTGTCATCAGGGCCGCAATATGGGTATTGAGATCCTTTTTGAGTTTCTCATCATCACGTAAGTCATAATTATATAATTCATTAATATAATTAAGAATATATTCAACCAATTCATGATGATGATGATTTTTTTGTTGAGTAATATCTTGGTGGCTAATGCGCTGTGCGATGATTTGATCATGCAGATAGCTGAGTTCTGCACTTGATAGATCACTGCCAAGAAAATAAATAAGCCCTTTCGAAACTTCTTCACAGGCTTTACGTAGCGTCTCTTCACTATCATGATCTTTTAACGACAGATGTGAGTTCATGGCCTCGAGTGATCCGTAAAATAGTGACAGCGCAATTAAATACCAGATATAGATGCCCTTCATTACTTAAACGAACATCAAAACGGTTCATACTGTTATGGAGAACTTTATCGATATAGGTCAAATCAAGGTTATCTAAACATTCTGGCTGGAAAATGGATAAGTCTTGATTAATTTGCTGTGAAAAGCGGCGCCATAGGGTTTCGGTCATGCAAGCTCGGATGGCCCACTCACTACCGTTAAGGCGGATCCCTTGATGTGGAATGCTTTCTAATAAGATCTGGTATTTTTGTAGATGCTCTCTGACAACACTCATATCTTGCTGTAGCGTTCCACGGCTAATAAACCACTCTTCCGCGATATCGTCCAATTTTACGGGTAAAGAGAGCATCAATAGTTTTAGCAATAACGCATCAACACGCTCTTTACTGGTACGAGGAATACTATTTTCGACTTGGTTTTGCTGGGTAAGTTTAGCAAAAAGCGCTTCATCATCGACTTTTAAACGGTAACCATGGCCTCGCTCATAGAGGATATGAGCGCTGTAATTTTGTATGAGTGCATTTATCTCATTAATGTCAGAGCGAATTGTTCGGGTTGATACCGAAAAACGCTTAGCTAGCTCATCTTGAGGCACTACCTCATCAAGGATACTTGCAAAAATTTGATTGAGTCGCTGTTGAGTGAATAAAGCCACGAAAATACCTTCTCGACCTAAAACCATAAGCTTAATAGCCAAAATAGTTCTTTTATTTTGGCTGACTATGGATTTGGACTCTATCATAAGCCTATCAACATACCGAGTATGGCAGATCATAAATTTGAGAATATCTTCGCAAAAACCGAGAGATTTTAAGAAATAGTGCACTTTTTGTATGGGCCAAAAAGGTCATTTGGCCCGTTGAAGATCATGCACCGAGGTCAATGAGTAAAGCGCGCATTGATTTTGATGATGAGAGTGTTAGTGCATTTTCATTTTGAATAAATACACCATCATTACAACTCATTTCTATGGTTTCGCCATTTTCTGCTTGGAGAGTCGCTCCTCCACGAATGGATTGGAGATAAGCATTTTTCCCCTTAAGCTTAATATGTTGAGCACTTTCAGGCGTAATATTGAGCTGTGTAATCCAAATTTGTTGACGTAATTGAATGCTCTCATTTTCGCCATCAGGTGAAGCAACTAACATATTACTATCAGGCGGTAATTGAATTTTTTGGGCCGGATAGTACTCTTGCTGTGGGCAAGCATTTAGCCATAAACTGCAAACGAGTTAACGGCTTATATGGACACATATTATGTTCACTGTAACTTAAATCAGGACGAGGTGAGAAACGAATACACTCGCCTTCACTTACATTGATTTTATTACCTAAACTATCGCGATATTCGGCACTTCCTTGTAGTATAAAGTTAAGAATATCGACATGTGGGTAGCTTTTAGGCTGAAACGCACTTTCAGGCGCAATAACTTCCTGATTGAGTACTCTTAGTGTCTTAAACCCCATAAAATCAGGGTCAAAATAATGGCCGAAGGAAAACGCATAACGTGCCTGTAACCAGCCATAGTCAGCCTTTCCACAGTGCTTAACTGCCCTTAATGTCATCATGGTGGCTAACCCTCCCTTCGCTCGACAAAAATACACAAAAATTGATAAATTTATAGAGTTATCATAAATAGCTGGACGTTGAATTGTTAGCCAGTTAATCTGTTTACTTCATTCAAATTTCCTGAAAGAGATATCCCATGAGTAAAGAGAGAGCATTAACACTTGAATCATTAAGGGTGATGGATGCAATCGACCGGCGTGGTAGCTTTGCTGCTGCTGCTGACGAATTGGGCCGAGTGCCCTCAGCACTCAGTTATACCATGCAAAAGTTAGAAGAAGAGTTGGATGTTATTCTATTTGATCGTTCAGGACATAGAACAAAATTTACGAATGTCGGTAGGATGTTGTTAGAACGAGGTCGAGTATTACTTGAAGCCGCAGAAAAATTGACATCCGATGCAGAAGCGCTCGCTAAAGGTTGGGAAACTCACCTTACCATTGTTTGTGAAGCATTAGTTCCTGCGTATTACTTATTCCCGTTAGTGGATAAATTAGCTGAAAAATCCGAAACGCAACTTTCTATTTTAACTGAAGTACTTGCAGGGGCGTGGGAACGGTTAGAAAGTGGAAAGGCGGATATTGTTATCGCACCGGATATGCACTTTCGTTCCTCCTCCGAGATAAACTCTAAGTCGTTATACAGCGTTAACCATGTCTATGTTGCTAGCCCTGATCACCCGATCCACCCAAGAGCCAGAGCCGCTGTCAGATACGACACGTATTAAATATCGAGGTATTGCGGTGGCCGATACCGCACGTGAACGACCAGTTATTACAGTACAGTTATTAGATAAACAGCAAAGATTAACGGTCTCCACTATTGAAGATAAGCGTAGTGCGCTATTAGCAGGGTTAGGTGTAGCAACGATGCCATATCCAATGGTAGAGCAAGATATTCGTGAAGGGCGCTTGCGTGTAGTCAGTGCAGAATATAGCCATCAGACGAATATTATTATGGCGTGGCGCAGAGACAGTATGGGTGAAGCAAAATCGTGGTGCTTACGAGAAATACCTAAATTATTTGCTAATAAATAAAGAGTAAAAAAGCACCTCTATATAGCACTATAGAGGTGCAACCAAATTCGGTTATCAATTTATCAAGTAAAGGTTAATGATGAAAAAGCAACTTTTACCATTTTCTATTCAATAAATGGTCAATACTAAATTTACCAGGGCCTGTGACTGCCAGTAATAAAAAGCCACCTGCAATAGTCATGTTCTTCATAAACATCAAACTATTTGGCTCTACACTGAAATTAATGTGGAAGAGCAGGGATGTTAATACACAAAAAACAGCAGTAAAAATAGCCACTGTTCTGGTGAGAAAACCAAAAAGCACAGCAAGCCCGCCACCCAGTTCTAATAAAATAGTCAGGGGAAGTAAAAAGCCGGGAACACCCATCGCTTGCATATATTGTTGAGTGCCTGCATAAGCGTCACCTAACTTACCATACCCAGCAACAATAAACAGAATCGGCATCATAATGCGGGCAAGTAATAGCACGCTATTTTCTAAATTTTTCATTAAGATTCTCCAGCTAACTAGGTCAGCAAGTGTCAATAAAATGAGATACACATCGCGATATAAATTGTTTTTTTAGCATTAAATGACAAGAAATCACCTAACGACGCTATGGTAGTGATTTGCGGGTTCAATAAAAAGCAAAGGTTATTAACAAAGATGGACAAAAATATTGAATAATGGCAGGGAGAGGAAACCTGAAATGGTCAGATTTCAGGTTTGGAGCAGAGTAGGTTATTTTTTACCCGTATTAACAACGCCTTGGAGGGTTCGCACTAAACTCCAAGCGGCAATCGCTTTTTTGCCTAGGGAAAAAATACGCTGAGGCCGTTTAATGGTATAAAGAGAAATAAGACCGGCAGCGGCAACAAAAATAGGCCGGAAGGTGACAAAGATTTGCCATGAGCGATCGTAAGGCTCTGTCATCTGTAACCAATCTTTGGAAGCCGCAGAGAGTTCAGAACGCTGTTGCTCAATTTGTTTGATTAAACGCTGTTTCTTTTTAACCAATAATAGGCGCTTGCTTTTATTCATCTTTTGACCCCATTAACGCTTTAGAATCTTCCTTTAACTGCTCTCGAGTTGCGCCGAGTAAGGTCGATTGTCTCGCTTTTTTTAAGGTCCAAATTGCGCCAATAATAGCGAGTAATATTAAAACGCCTGTAGTAATCGCAAGGGCTTGATAGCGATAAATAGGATCAACTGACCAAAAGATCAAACCAATGAGGCACATTAGACCAAAGGCAGTAAAAAGTAGGGTGATACCCGCCATTAAAATGAGTTGAATAAGAGTGGTTTTTTCTTCCTCTAATTCAACTGCGATTAATTGGATCCGAGTTTCCACCATTTGCACGGCGATACCGGCGATGCGTTGTAAGGTATTAAGGACCCCTTTTCCGGGGCCCTGACGCTCTTGTTGTTCCATAAAAATTAACGCTTAGCGAGTAATACGCCAAGAACGACGCCAACAGCAGCACCGATACCGATGCCAGTCCACGGATTTTCGCGCACATAATTATCCGCACGACCCGCGATTTCTTTTGTTTGCTCGGTGATTTTATCACCCGCGTTGCTCAGTTTGGCGCGTGAAGCGTGTAAGGCATCTTGAGCTTTTTGCTTCAGGCTGTCTATTTCTTCTTTCGATTTGTTTCCAGTATCGTTTAGCATCGCTTCGAGAGAGTCAGCCAGTGCTTTTAGTTCTGCGCGTAGATCTTCTGATGAGTTATTCGATGACATATGGAACCTCCTATCAATAGAAAAATATAGTTAGCAGCTTTAACAATAGCTATTTTTACAGTAAGTGCAATGAGGAGAGGGGGAATTATTGATTAAATTAATGTAAAAGAATGTTTTATTTCAAGTAAGAGAGAATAATATTATGTTTATGTTAAATAAAAAACGAATTTATATCCAAGACGGATGCTCTAATAAAGATGCATTTGCTGTCAGAGAGAATAAACGAGAGGCGTAATTTGCCTCTCGCCTCGTGATGTGATCAGTTAACTTTTTTTTGTGGAAAGTTTTTTCTTAATGACGACGGCAATACTTCCGATAAGACCAATGATAAGTAGGCCGACAGGGATCAGCATCAACACGTTCATAATATGCTGTTCATACTGTAGAAATATTGGGCTTTTCCCAAAACCAAAACCAATAGCTGTTAAGATTAAGACCCAAAGAAGACCACTTAGCCAGTTAAATATTTGGAAGCGGCCATTCTGTAGCCCTGCTAGACCAGCAATTGTAGGCAGGAGCGTCCTGACAAAAGCTAAAAAGCGACCAATCAATAATGCTGCTAAACCATGGCGATGGAATAAGCCGTAAGCACGTTGATGATAATGCTCAGGAAGATGGGCTAGCCAACCTTTCACCAGTTTCGTGTTGCCAAGCCATCGACCTTGAATATAACCAACCCAGCAACCAAGGCTAGCGCCCGCAGTCAAAATAACAATCGTCAATGGATAACTTAGTGTACCTTTTGCTATGAGAACACCAACGAGGATCAATAAGCTGTCACCTGGTAGGAATGCGGCAGGGAGAACCCCATTCTCAAGAAAAAGAATAGCGAATAACATAAGGTAAATAGCCCAAACCAACGTAGGGTTGGAGAGCGTGACATAGTCTTGATGCCAAAGGGCAAAAAATAATTCTTTAACTAATTCCATTAATGTTTCCTAAACGGCAATAACAGCAACAATTTTATTGTTGGGTAGGGAGACATGGATTATGCGAATACCTAAGTGAAAAGTCATGTTTCCTCAGGCTGTTAGTTCAAAGCCTCTCCACTTTAACAAAACAAAAAATAACTAAACAGCGAATTCTCGTTCTATTTTTAGAATTCATTTAAGTTTTGCGGAAAAACGCAATCTTCTTCCTCGCGTTTTTTCTACAATAAATGGTGTGAAAATGGGCTTTACCAAGATGTTTCTTGACAAAAATGGTAAAAAAAGGTGTTTCCTTATTCAATAGTCTTTAAATATTTTTACTCAAATTATACCTATGGATTATTGATTTTTAGGACTAATTACCCTAATTTATCAGTCATAGCAAAGGGGAGTAACTTCTTCTTGTCGGTTTATCGTCATTACGGTGCTCATCATATTGCACCCGGTAGCCGAGCACCACAATTTCCTAACCTAGGATTATTGTGTTGTAAGTGAGACCTTGCCAGAAGGCAAGGTTTGCTCATCGTTTACAACCAAAAGATAGTCACTCTAGGTTAAAAACAATTAAGCGGCTGATGCCTTCTGAGGTGTCAGCCGTTTTTTTTGTAATTAAGGAAATTATATGCACTCTGTTGGTAGCCCTATTTTATGGGGAAGTTTCGCGGTTATCATTCTCATAATGTTGCTTGTTGACCTATTATGGCAAGGCAAACATAAAGACCAAGTTATGTCGATGAAACAAGCGGCGATTTGGAGCACGGTGTGGGTGACGCTAGCATTGATGTTTGCTGGGGGATTTTGGTGGTATCTCAAAGATACGGTAAGCCTTGAATTTGCTAATAGCCAAACAACGGCTTTCTTAACGGGTTATGTATTAGAGAAAGCTTTAGCGGTTGATAACGTATTTGTGTGGTTAATGTTGTTCAGCTATTTTGCGATCCCAGCGAACCTACAAAGACGTGTTTTAGTTTATGGGGTACTCGGTGCGATTATACTGCGTACCATTATGATCTTTGCAGGCAGTTGGCTCGTATCTCAATTTAGTTGGATTCTTTACATTTTTGGCCTGTTCCTTCTCTTTACAGGTATCAAAATGGCTTTTACAAAGGAAGATGACTCTCCAATTACCGATAAGCCCTTGGTAAAGTGGGTTCGTTCTCATTTACGCATGACTGATGAATTACACGGTGAAAAGTTTTTCATTAAACGAAATGGGTTACTTTTTGCTACACCACTTTTTTTAGTCTTGATCCTTGTTGAAATCAGCGATGTGATTTTTGCGGTAGATAGCATTCCCGCTATTTTTGCTGTCACCACGGATCCGTTTATCGTATTAACCTCAAATCTTTTTGCTATTTTAGGCTTACGTGCAATGTATTTCCTACTGGCTGGGGTCGCTGAAAAATTCACTATGCTTAAGTACGGTTTGGCGGTGATTTTGACCTTTATCGGTGTGAAAATGCTTTTAATGGATATTTATCACATTCCAACGATCATCTCTTTGGGGACGGTTGCAACAATTTTAGTCGCCACTTTAGTGATTAATATTATCGTTAATAAAAGAAACGCTTCTAACTGCTAATCTTTCACTGCTTAATTAACTCAAGCACTCGGCATAAAAACCGAGTGCTTTTTCTCTTTAACAGACTGAAAAATATCATAGATTTCTCAGTTTCCTATCCTACTATAAGAAACAAAATACAATTAGGATCACAGATATGTAAATATATTGTTAAAATAAAAAAATTATTGTCTATATTTAAAATAATCGCCTTTCCATAAGGTATTTATTCCTTATACTGGCAGAGCAAACACATTTAATTCCTAATAAAGATAAATAATGTATGGGTCTCTTATGGAAACAAACAAAACAGGGTTATGGCAGGTTATTACGAGCGGTAGCTTAGTTAAGCAAATACTCGTAGGCCTGATCGCAGGTATTTTATTGGCATGGTTATGGCCATCAGCAGCAAAAAATGTTGGGTTATTGGGCGATTTGTTTGTTAGTGCGCTAAAAGCGGTTGCTCCTATACTCGTTTGGGTACTGGTCATGGCATCCATTGCGAATCATCGCAAAGGGCAAAAAACCAATATCCGTCCTATCTTAGTATTGTATATATTAGGTACGTTCTTCGCGGCGTTGGTAGCCGTTATTGGTTCTTTTATATTCCCATCCAGACTGGTATTAGCACTCGGTGATACTCAGTTAACACCTCCTGGAAATATTGCAGAAGTGCTTAAAGGCTTGTTAGTGAATATTTTTGCTAACCCAGTCGATGCATTGATCAAGGGGAACTATATCGGGATCCTCGCATGGGCGATTGGTTTAGGTATCGCTTTACGCCATGCTAGCGAGACGACTAAGAACCTGATTCAAGACTTCTCAGAAAGTGTGACACAGCTTGTTAGAGTGGTGATCCGCTTAGCGCCTCTTGGGATTTTTGGTCTCGTTTCTTCAACAATCGCAATAACAGGTTTTGCAACATTAAAAGGCTACTTCCATGTTCTCGCTGTGCTTATTGGTTGTATGCTGATTGTGGCATTAGTTGTTAACCCTCTGATTGTATATTGGAAAATTAAACGTAATCCGTATCCACTCGTTTTCGCATGTTTACGTGAAAGTGGTGTAACCGCCTTCTTTACGCGTAGCTCTGCTGCAAACATTCCAGTGAATATGGGGATGTGTCGTCGCATGAATTTTGCATGAAGATACCTACTCGGTTTCTATTCCTCTGGGTGCGACGATCAATATGGGCGGGGCTGCGGTTACCATTACAGTACTGACCTTAGCGGCAGTGCATACTTTAGGGATCCCTGTTGATATTCCGACAGCGCTCTTACTGAGTGTGGTTGCTGCGGTTTGCGCATGTGGTGCTTCTGGTGTTGCGGGTGGCTCCTTACTGCTCATTCCATTAGCCTGTAACATGTTTGGTATTTCGAACGAAATCGCTATGCAAGTAGTTGCTGTTGGGGTGATGATTGGTGTGCTGCAAGATTCAGCAGAAACAGCACTTAACTCTTCGACTGACGTACTATTTACAGCAGCGGTTTGCCTTGCTGAAGATGAGAAATTGGCTGATCCTACAGCGCAATTATCACAAAAAGACTAGTTTAGTCTCGATAAATATCCATAGAAAAACCCGCTGACGGATAGCGGGTTTTTTTATAGGTTAGCATTATAAATATGGCGCTTTTTATAGCTGATAGGCTACTTTCATTCCCTGCTCAATTGCTCTTCTTGCATCAAGCTCAGCAGCGACATCAGCGCCACCAATGACGTGAGCTTGAATCCCATGCTCTGCGAGAGGCTCTTTTAATGGGTGATATGGCTCTTGGCCTGCACAAAGAATGACATTATCGACGGGGAGGCAATGTATTTTATCTTGATAGCGAATATGCAAGCCATCATCATCAACTCGCATATATTCAACACCATTAAACATCTGCACGCCACGCTTCATGAGTGATAAACGATGAACCCAGCCTGTGGTTTTACCTAGCCCAGCGCCAACTTTACTGTTTTTGCGTTGTAACAAATAGAGTTGGCGAGAAGAGGGGATAGGATGAGGAGATTGGCTCAATATTCCCCCGGTCGAATTGATGCTGGTATCAATATTCCACTCTTGATTAAATAACGATATATTCAAACTGCTGCTTGGGCCTTTTTGGCTTAAAAACTCAGCAATATCAAAGCCAATTCCCCCGGCACCAATGATAGCAGCCGAACGGCCTACCAAGCGCTTTCCAGTTAGTACATCAATATAGGAGAGTACCTTCTCGTGTTCACGCCCTTCTAGATTAATGGTTCTGGGCACAACCCCCGTTGCAATAACAACTTCATCGTAACCAATAAGGTCACGAATATGCGCTTGATGTTCAAGCTTGACTTCAATATTTAGAATTTCCAGTTGGCGGCAGAAATAGCGGATTGTTTCGTGGAACTCCTCTTTTCCGGGGATCTGTTTAGCCATATTAAATTGGCCACCAATTTGATTGGCTTTTTCAAATAAAGTCACTTTATGACCGCGCTTGGCTGCATAAATGGCACAAGAGAGTCCGGCAGGGCCTGCACCAACAATGGCTACTGTTTTTATTTGTGTCGCCTGTTCATCGGGATAATTCAATTCTTTTACGGCCCGAGGATTCACTAGGCAGGTAGCGAGCTTGCCATTAAAAATTTGATCAAGGCAGGCTTGATTGCAGCCAATGCAAGTATTGATTTCATCAGCACGATTTTCTTGTGCTTTCCGAACAAATGCTTCGTCGGCAAGGAATGGGCGAGCCATCGATACCATATCCGCTTGACCTGAACTAATGATCCGTTCGGCAACAAAGGGATCGTTGATCCTATTCGTTGTGATCAAAGGAATGGTGACTTTTCCCATTAATTTTTCTGTTACCCAGCTAAATGCATGACGTGGTACTTGTGTTGCAATAGTTGGGATCCTCGCTTCATGCCAACCAATACCTGTGTTGATCATTGTTGCGCCAGCTTGCTCAATCGCTTTCGCTAAATATTCAATTTCTTCCCAGTTGGAACCTTCCTCTACGAGATCTAACATTGAGAGGCGATAAATAATGATAAAGTTTTCACCCACTGCCTGACGGATTTTACTGACAATTTCGAGAGGGAAACGGATCCTATTATCGTAACTTCCTCCCCATTCATCAGTTCTATGGTTTGTGCGCTTGGCGATAAATTGATTAATAAGGTAGCCTTCTGAGCCCATTATTTCGACACCATCATAGCCTGCTTGCTGTGCGAGTTTTGCTGTGATGACAAAATCATTAATCGTTTTATTAATTTGTTCTGTTGTGAGAGCGTTGGGGGTAAATGGAATGATCTCAGCTTGGATGGCACTAGGGGCAACAATATGAGGATGAAAACCATAACGACCCGCATGTAAGATCTGCAAAGCAATTTTACCGTCAGCGCTGTGTACTGCTTGGGTGATTTCTTGGTGAAAAGGCAACTGTTCCGGAGTATTGAGCACCGCGCCATGAGCGGTTAAGGCACCTTCTTTATTTGGTGCGATCCCTCCTGTAATTATTAAGCTAACACCATTTTCTGCGCGTAACCGATAAAAATGAGCCAAACGCTGGCTTCCTTCCGGATGTTCTTCAAGCCCCGTATGCATGGAACCCATTAAAATACGGTTTTTTAGTACTGTGTGCCCCAAATTCAGTGGGGTAAAAAGATGTGGAAAATTGCTCATATTTTTGCTCCCCTGCGGGGTTTTATTAACAGGTCAGATGAGTTAACTCTAGCGCAATGATGGGGACAATAGAAAAATATGTTAAAAAAATGTGATATTTATCATATGATTTATTGGTAAATTGCAGGTAGTCTAGGTCGGCACAGGCGATTTTATTTTTTTGTCATAATTGGCGTGTAAAACAGGGTGGCTATTAGGGAACTTAACCAGTAAAGCTATTTTACCATTGTACGAAAAAGGATGGTTACGATGAAAACGATTTGCGAGGCTATAGAACTTGAAGGGGGCTTTGTAAAACTGGAGCTGCTGTCCCACCAATATGACTCTGAGTTTATGGAAATTATTCAACGAGATAGTTTACATAAACTATGGTATACCTCAGTACCTGAACCAGAAAACCTTGCTAAAGATGTTGAACGGCGTTTAAAGCTATATCAGCAACAAGAAATGTTACCCTTTGCAGTGATGAATAAAAAATCAGGTAAAGCTGTTGGGATGACCGCCTACAATAAAATTGACCAAGAGACTCGTCGAGTTGAAATTGGTGCAACCTGGTATAGTCGAGAAGTTCAACGAACTGCAATTAATACAGAAGCGAAATTCTTGTTACTCCAACACGCGTTTGAAACCTTATCTTGCGTTGCCGTGGAATTTAGAACTCATTTTTTAAATCAGCAAAGTCGAAGGGCGATAGAGAGACTGGGCGCTAAACTTGACGGGGTACTAAGAAGTCATATGTATACTCGTACTGGTGAATTACGGGATACCTGCGTATACAGTATTATTGCGTCAGAGTGGCCATCGATAAAACACCATCTACAGTGGCAATTGGAGAAACCTCGCTAATAGCCATTCGCTGAGTTTATAAAAAATAAGTCTCTGTGGTTAATCAATAAGAGAGGTTGGTTAATCGGTGCTGTTTTCTGTTTAAGAAATAGTCATTATCAATTAAATCGTTTGATTTTTATATAGTTAGACTAATTTTTTTTGATTTTTTATGCATAGCGTTTGGTTGTTATCAGTGCTGAGTTGTAAAAATACTTGTTTAAAAGGCAGAGGGAAGAGGGATAAATGCGGCTCTTTGAACAAGAGTTATCATTTTGAGTAATGATATCTTGCTGAATGATAAAGCAGAAAATGGAATTGCGTAGAAAATCACCATACAGTTTTGAAAGACTAGACCTGAGAGAAAACAGCACGTATAATCGCTTCCACTTTGGCCCCTTAGCTCAGTTGGTTAGAGCAGTCGACTCATAATCGATTGGTCACTGGTTCAAGTCCAGTAGGGGCCACCAAATTTTAGCTGTTAAATCAGCGCATTAAGCCACTTCTTAGCAAGTGGCTTTTTTGTTTCCATCCTATTCCTTTAGTTCAAGAAATCTCTTCACTGAAGTTCTCCCTATCTATTGAAAATAATGAATTTAAACTATTCGCTTTAAGATTAATTAGGTATCCGTTCCAGTTAAGAACCTAATGATAAAAGTATTTCTTTATGCTGCTAATGGGAGTTTGACTTCTACAAGATATGGTTTATTTTTATTTAATTGTCATATATAGACTATCTATTTAAGGTTGGTTGAGTAATATTTATTTTTAAATGAGAAAGAAGTATTCCCATAATCATTAAAACTATTCCTTTATGAGTGTTTAATTAATTATAAAAATCACCATTGAGAATGTTCTTAATAGTGATCAGATTGATAGATTTTATAGGTGTTTCGTGATGACAACTTTGTTGTATGTTTAATCATGCACATTGGTTTAAAGAAAATCCCCTCATAAAAATCACGATTAATTTTAAAAAACATATATCTGTTAAGATTTTAAATTATATTATTAATTAAGATTTAAAGTGAGAAAGAAATATTTTTATATAAAGAAGTGTTTTTCTTGTTAATTGGTCTAATTTTTTATAATTAATGGAATTTAAAAATATATTATGGTATTTATGTGGTGTTTAAATCTATTTAGTTATCCTTTGTTGCGTTTTTATAGTCTGTAATTGTGGTTTTTCGTATTTTTATAGTTGTTTTTACTTATATGATTATTGTTCTGTGGTGAGATTAGTCTTAAATGGTGTTTTTTTATTTTTTTGAAATCTTTTGTAATAAGTTTGTTTTAATTTATTCTGGCCTCTTAACTTCATGATTATTAATGAGTATTTTTAATTTTATAATTTAAATATTACAACTTTAAAGGGTTTTTGGGGAATTTTAAGCTATTGAATATTTAAAATTGCTGGAATATTATTAATCCCGAATTAGGTGTAACGACGATTGAAATATATTGTTTAAATTTAGTTTGCACATAAATGTATATAAAGTGTTGTCCTCCCAGGTTTTACTTTAATATGGTTGTTGTGCACTCTGAAGTTTAATTTTTTGTCCATGTTACTATTTCTACAATTACAATAATTTATTAACGCTTGGTTACTATATTTTGTGTTGTAGAAATAGTTTCTTTTTGAAAATAACCGTAGGAGTTAGGTAAAAAGCTCCTTAATGTTAAAGCGCCTACCTTAATCATACAATCATAATCTTATCAAGTTGACAAAAGCGAACTGAGAATGAGTGATTTTATAGGTTCGTTATCGGTCGGTATATTTTTACAGCTATAAATATTTGAACGTTTCGATAAATAAATTGTTTTTGATAGCGACTATCTATTTGAATTGCTACCTTGGCGGTATTATTGTTTTCACACAGAAGGAAATGGTGCGATTGTCGTGATATAGCTAATTTAGCAACTTGAACTAGGGAACGAGTATTTCATTACTCAACAGAGGATATTGATAACATATCAGGTTCATGTAATCTCAGTGCTGAATTTTAACTTGGGGTCACTTAACGGGGTCTAGGCTAAAATAACACTGTATCTAAAGCTATCAATGCGTTAATCAACCATAGATGAATAGCAGGCAGTTCAAGTGAAAGCCTAAAAGGCATTCACAATAAGCCTCACCGATGAATAAAAAAATCAGCCGGTTGCAAGCACACAATACAATTCAAGAAAGCTACCGCACTGCTGATACTAGACCTTCTGTATAATTCGCGATAGCTCAAGTGCTGTGGGCAAATTTTATTGACCATGACAATTTTTTGAGAGAAAACCACTTTCCAATATTTCCTCATAAGACAAAATGAGCTTACTGAAAATGGATAGAGTCATACGTTATCATTAATGTGAAGAAAACCTCGACTTATCAAAAGTAAGAAAATTATTATTTTATAACTTAAATTATGACTTCGACTGTTTTATAAAGTAAGCAACTAAGGCGAATGAGCATAGAGTGCATAACGCTGCAAAACTAATAAAGGTCAACATTTGTGTCGAATTGACTAAAATATATCCACCAATGGCAGGGCCAATAGCCATTCCACCACCAATTACCAAATTTATGTTATTCATGAGCCTACCGCTGGTATCAAGCTGGGAGACCGCTCCCATAATAAAAGGTAAGACAAATGTCCATGTGAATTTAAACAATAAGGCGGCAACAATAAACCGTATTACGGTAGGTGAACCAATCAATAACAAGATACTTGCCATTAATAATCCATATCCTAAAAACACTAATTTATTGGTTTTAAACCGATTAGAAACAGTTGCCGCAATCACCGCACCAACCATACCTAAAATGGTGGCGATCGCTAAAATCTGACCATTCTCTTCAGCATCTAGCCCGCTATTTTGGCCAAATACACCTATGAATGTCCAAACTTGGCTCAAACAAATATAGAAAATGAGTATCGCAATAATGGCCATCGCCTTATTAATAAATGCATTTCGCGGGTGAGTTGATGAGTGATGATGTTGATCTTTTTCCATTATCACATTAGGAAATGCTCGAATTAATGGAAAAAAGATGACCATAAAAGCAGCGAGAATAAAGTAAACGATACGTAATCCGTAGAGTTCAAATAACGGTGGTAAGACAAGTAGTCCAAGTGTACCTAATGCGAGTTGACCTAAAACCCAAAAAGCGTACATGCGGCTCGGGTTTTCTGTTTTTCCGGCACATGAAATACACAGTATCATTAATGTACCACCAGCTAATGATGCTATGACGCGAAAAATTAACAAGGTGATATAGGTGGCCGCGAAAGCAGAGAGTAGGTTACCTATGATAAAAATAATGGCAGAGATAATGGCTATTTTTTGCCAATTAATACGGTTGATCCAATACCAAGCAGGAACAGTTGCAAAGCTCATAGCCCCTAATTCTGCTGAAAAAAGATAACCTATTTTATCGGCCGATAACTGCCATTGAGAGCCCAATTGAGTTGCAACTGCCGGCGCTGTCATCAAAATACCTGGGGCAATGGCCGCAAAAATAATAATTGCGAGTAGTAAACTCAATGAAGATTTTAGGATGACTTTTGGTGGCATGGCATTGACATCTTGTGTGTGCAGCGATTCGTTCATTTAAGCACCTCGTCAATAATAAGCAGTACCTTCGGTGAATGTTAATAAAAAGTTAATAATTACTTGTCGATTTTAGGGTGAAATAACGAAAGGTGACTATCATTCTTAAGAACGAAAAATAGGGCTTTTTTTGTTTTTTAGCGGCAACATCAAGAAATTTGCAGATTATCTGATAGGTTGAATAAACATACATTGGGAAAAGTTAATGGGATTTAAGTTCCCATTAACGTTTAAATAGAGAGGCTGTTTTAGAAATGTTCGCTATGCGATTTTTCTAGCGCGAAGCAGGCTTTTTCTAAGCCCCCTTTGCAGGCCAACTCAAAATAGTAGCGTGCCGCATAAGGAGAAGCATTTTCGACTTCACCTTTTTGCATGAGCCAGCCAAGGTTATATTGTGCATATGCATTGCCCTGTTCTGCTGCACGCATAAACCATTTCTGTGCTTGTTCAATGGAAACAGGAACTCCATCTCCTTGATAGTACATTAAGCCAAGGTTGAGCTGTGCATCTTTATCGCCCAGTTCAGCGCTGGTTTTTGTTTTTTCTGATTCTTCGAGTCGTTGACTTAACAAGTTTATATTATCAATCAAATTAAAATATTCATTTTTTCTTATTTCTAGATATGGGGTTTTATACTGCTTCTTAAAGATATCTAGCACTTAAATTTTATTGTTTAGCGATTTTCATCTCCATTTCGGTAGTTGAATTCCACTTTGAGCAATATCATTAATTTCATTCTAATTTATATTTTTCATCATTTTTTATTGTATTCATGAGTAAATGTCAATAGGTCAGAGGGGGGAGCTTTTATTCAAGGATAGTGAATATGAAAAATAAGAGTTGTAAAGATATTAATAGATAATTTGTATGGTGAGCAGCTATCTTCATAATATGATCTCGAAAATAATAAAGTGATTGTCATTTAATGATGGTTTCTCTAAAGGTGATGAAGTTAGCAATAATGATTTTTTAATTAAGAATAGCTCTGTAAGAATATAAATAAAAAACGTGAAGTAAAAATAAACTTCTGTTTTATTTAATCCTAAACAATTAGTTTGGTTAGAACAATATTACAGATATTGCAAAATATTATATCTAAAATTGAAGTGTTAATTAAAATTACCACACTATTCAATGTATTGATTTTATTGAGTTTATTTTGCTTTGTTGGATTGATGTATTTTTCCATATATTTTTTTTGTTAAGTGTTATTACTTAAATTCTGAAAAAATATGAATTTCAGAATTATAAATCTAATTTTAAATCTTTTTGGGATTCTTGTAATATATAATTCTGGTCTAATTTGTATTCTCTTAATAGGAGTGTTGAATGTACCAAGCTAATGTGGTTTTTTGTGTTTGAATTACTCATTATTTGGATATTTGACTTATATCAATAACTGCTTGGTAGATATAGCTTTGTTTGATTTTGAGCAGCAGGTACAGTAAATTTATCTGCAACAGAGCAAGGCGTAAATATTTTCGTGCAAGCGGGCTTTAATAAATGAAGTTTGTTGTATCAGGAATTGAGGGCCTAATATGATAGTGGAACATGAAGTGTCAAAAAATATTTTTATGATTGCTGTTGGTAAAGAGATATTTCGTTTAAGGAAAAAGAGAGGGTTAACAGGAAAACAGTTAGCTGAAAAACTAAATGTCTCGCAGCAGCAAATATCTCGATATGAAAGAGGTGTGTGTAATATTAATGTTGATACCCTCTTTGTTATTTTGCATGAATTGGATTGTAGTTTAAGTAATTTCTTTAGTGCTGTTTATCTTAATGTTAATGATACAGAAAAAAAAGTTGGTTCTCATTATATTAATTTGTTTTTACCTCCATCTCCTTACTATAAAGGTGAGGATGCTTTTTCAGTAAAGATGAATAATTTGGTTGGCTAATTATAGTCGACCAAATAATAAACCATTAAAGATTTATGTTTAACTGAGAATAAAGAAAATACTTTCTGTTCTCAGAAAGTATTTTATTTGTTTTTATTTATTATTTAATAAATAAATTCTATTAATTATTTAACCAAGTGAGCTAATTAATAGCTTACTTTTTTTTAGTGTTCATCGTAAAGGCGTAACCAATATGAAAAAGATTCTTTTAGCAACTCTGATTTCTGGCGCAATGAGCGCATCAGCTATGGCTGCTCCAGTCAGCGCAGGTCAAGGTACTGTGACATTCTACGGCTCAATCATTGAAGCAGCATGTGGTATCGCGCCAGAGTCTACAGACCAAACGGTTAACCTAGGTCAGGTAGCATCAGCACAATTAGCCGATGGTGGTACTTCTCGTCCAGTGCCATTCACTATTGAGCTGGTTGACTGTGATACAACCACGCTGACAGACAATACGGCGACCGTCACCTTTACGGGTGGTGTGAATCCTAACTTAGCTGATTCACTGGCTATTCAAGGTCAAGCATCTGGCGCAGGTGTTCAAATTGCAGGTCTGGGTGGTGTACCAGTGAAATTAGATGGCTCTGCTGGAACTGACTTAAAAATTCAAAATGGTGATAACTCACTGCTGTTCTCTGCTTATTTGAAAGGTGATGGCAAAACTATTGTTCCAGGTGAATTTACAGCACTCGCTAACTTCACAATGAGCTACGAGTAATCAGAACACTAGTGTGTTATTCAAAGGAGGGTAAAACCATGGGGTGTCAAGCTGTATTCGGATGGAGTGTATTACTCCTCACTACGAGTTTTACCTCACCTTTGGTGCACGCAGCTGGGCAAGGTGCAGGTACGGTGACTATGAACGGTGAAATCACCGATGCTGCCTGCACAATTGCCATGGAATCACGTGACCAAATCATTGATATGGGTGTGTTGCCGATTGGTACGATCCGTCAAGAAGGCCAAGGCCCCAAACAAGATTTTGAAATTCAATTAGTTAATTGTGATTTAGTCAAACACAGTGATCCGACTCAAACTTGGCGTGCCTTGCGCATGACCTTTGATGGACCTTCCGATAACGGGTTGTTTCAAGTATTTGGTGAAGCGCGCGGCGTAGGGTTACTTATGCAAGATGCACAATCGCGTCAAGTGGTACCGGGGGAAGCATCTCCGGAGCAAGATATTGTACCGCCGAGTATGCGATTAGCTTATCAATTACGGTTAGTCTCTGACTCTCGCCCACTAAGAGCAGGATATTACCAAAGCTTGATCCGTTTTAAAGTCGATTATTACTAATTAAGCCGGTTGAATTTATTTTTCTCTTTATTGTTATTGTGAATGTTCACGAGGGATATTTTTTATGTCTTCACCAAAGGCTACTTATTTTCGCCTTGCATTGCTGTCGCTGTCCATTGCGTTTGCTTTGGGTGAAAGCCAGATAGCATTGGCATCATCTGATGTTATCCAATTCAATATGGATGTATTGGATGTGGAAGACAAAAAAAATATCAATCTAGAACATTTTTCGCGTGCTGGTTATGTGATGCCAGGAACCTATAGCTTAGCGCTTAAGGTCAATGACGATACGTTACCAGAAGTGAAAGTACCATTTTATCCCCCTGAGAATGATCCTCAAGGCAGTGAGCCGTGCTTATCACCCGATATCACTGCCCAATTAGGGCTGACCGCAGACAGCTTGAAAAAGCTGACATGGTGGCACGATGACCAATGCTTAAATTTGGAAAGTTTGCCGGGAATACAGGTGCGTGGGGATCTCTCAACTTCATCCTTATACGTGAGTATTCCACAAGCTTACATGGAGTATACGGCTCCTAATTGGGATCCACCATCGCGTTGGGATGAAGGGATTGCTGCGATTTTGTTGGATTACAACATTAACGGTAACACTTATCGCCCGCACAACAAAGGTCATAATACCTACACCTTAAACGGTAACGGGGTGGCGGGGTAAACTTAGGTGCATGGCGTTTTCGTGCAGATTGGCAAGGCCGTTTAAATCATGCAACAGGCTCAAACCAAGCTATCAATCGTGATTTTCAATGGAATCGATTTTACGCCTTTCGTGCGCTGCCGGCTCTCGGAGCCAAACTGATTTTGGGTGAAGATTACCTGAACTCAAATATGTTTGATTCATTCCGTTTTATTGGCGCCAGTTTGCGCTCGGATTTGAACATGTTGCCGCCGAATTTACGCGGTTACGCACCGGAAGTAACAGGGATCGCACAATCCAATGCGACGGTGACGATAAGCCAGCAAGGGCGTGTGATTTATACCGAACAAGTGGCACCGGGGCCGTTTCGTATTCAAAACTTGAGCGATGCGATTAGTGGTACGTTGGACGTCAAAATTGAAGAGCAAGATGGTACGGTACAAGAGTATCAACTCGATACAGCTAACTTACCTTACCTAACTCGTCCGGGACAGCTTCAATATAAGTTGGCATTGGGTCAGCCGAATGATGTTAACCGGCACAAAGAGGGTGATAACTTTATCACTGGTGAGTTTTCGTGGGGGGTGAATAACGGTTGGTCACTGTTCAGTGGTTTGCTTGGCAGCAAAAACTACCAAGCGATTTCAGCGGGTATTGGTCGAGACTTACTGGCGTTCGGTGCGTTGTCATTCGATGTGACTCAGTCGTTTGCGCGTTTGGCAGGTGAAAACACTATTAACGGTGGATCTTATCGTGTCAGCTACGCAAAACGTTTTGATGCTATTGACAGTCAAATTCAATTCGCGGGTTATCGCTTCTCGGAGCGAGACTTTATGAGTATGTCAGACTTCTTACAGGCAAGGAAAACAGGTATTCGTTATGGTGGTAGCAAAGAGCTGTACACCATTTCACTGAGCAAAAATTTCCGTGATATCGGTATGTCTGTGTATTTGAACTACAACCACCAAACCTATTGGGATCGACCGGAAAACAACTATTACAGCCTGACGTTATCCAAATATTTTGATGTGGGAACGATTAAGAATGTCAGCGTTAACCTGTCGGCAAACCGCAGTATGTATAACGGGGTGACGGATGACAGTATTTATTTATCGACCTCATTTCCGCTGAGTAATGGTGCTAATGTGGGGTATTCCTTAAATAGCAGCCGTTATGACACGGTCAATCGAGTGACTTACCATGACCGCATTGATGAGCGTACCAATTATCAATTGGGCGTAGGATCAAACCGTAAAGGAGCGAGTGGAACTGCGTATCTGACTCACCAAGGCGATACCGCGCGAGTCTCGGGTAATGCGAGTTACGCCAATAACCAATATACCGCGTTTGGATTATCAGCAACTGGTGGGATCACGCTGACGGCAGAAGGTGGTGGTGTACATCGCATGAGCATCCCTGGAGGAACCCGTTTACTGGTGGACACCGATGGCATTGCTAATGTGCCTGTCAAAGGGTTTGGAGCTCCGGTTACCACCAATATGTTTGGTAAAGCGGTGGTTGGTGACATGAACAGTTACTACCGCAGCAAGGCACAAATTGACTTGAACGCGCTGCCAGATGATGTGGATGCACAGCAATCGGTGGTGCAAGTGACCTTAACCGAAGGGGCGGTGGGTTACCGCGAATTTGCGGTTGTGGCAGGGCAAAAAGCGATGACGGTGTTGCGCTTACCGGATGGCAGTTACCCTCCGTTTGGGGCGCAAATATTCAATACAAAAGGCCAAAGCACCGGCATCGTAGGGGATAGCGGCAGTGCGTATATCAGCGGTATTGAACCAAATTCCCTAATGACCATACAGTGGGGAGACGAGGACGGATGCCAAGTGGCTTTCCCTGAGAGTATCGATATCAACAATCCATCGCTGTTGTTGCAGTGTACTCCGCTAGCAGCAAAGCAGTTAGCGCAGCGATAACACGCGTTAGCACGGTATGAACAGAATTTGCGGTGACGCGATGGTGTCTCCGAGATGACATTAAAAAGGTTATAACAGCATGAAACTGAATAAAAAATACGCTTTGATAGCGGGTGTGATGGGCATGATGTGGTTAAGCAGCATGGCACACGCGGCGATTGGTCTTGACCGTACTCGGGTGATTTTTAATGGTGACCAAAAATCGATGTCACTCAACATTTCTAACAACAATAAACAATTACCGTATCTAGCACAGGCGTGGATTGATGATGCTGAAGGCAACAAAATTACGTCGCCATTGGTGGTATTGCCGCCAGTGCAGCGTGTGGAGCCCGGCAAATCTAGCCAAGTGAAAATCGAAGCCCTGCCAGCGGTTAGTACCTTGCCACAAGATCGCGAGAGCTTGTTTTACTTTAACTTGCGTGAAATACCGCCTAAAAGCGATAAGCCCAACACGTTACAGATTGCCTTACAAACCCGCGTAAAAATGTTCTATCGACCAAAAGCGATTGTGCCGGCCAAAATGGGCACACCATGGCAAGAAAAATTAACCCTGCAAAAACAAGGCGATACGGTAATGGTCAAAAATCCCACGCCGTATTATGTGACAGTGATTAATGCAGCAGAAAGCCTTAAGGCATTGGACAACAAAGATAAAAAAGAATTTAAACCCATCATGTTGCCACCGTTTGGTGAAAGCGCGTTGGGGGGTGAGTGCCAATGCATTAGGGCAGCGTCCGGTCGTGACTTACATCAATGATTACGGCGGGCGTCCAAACTTGACCTTCCAATGTCAAGGTAGCCAATGTCACGTGGTACCGAACGATAAGCCTGCGACACCGTAAACCATTATATTTGCTTTGTCTGCATCATGACGATAAGGAATAACCGATGACACACAAATTACTCCATCATGCTGTCACCTCTGTGTTGTTTGGCAGCGTACTTGTCTGTTCATGGGGCAGTCAGGCCGAAGATAACAATACGCGTTTGTATCGTCCTGTGGATAACTGGCAGGTCGATGGTGCCAACGGTGCGCTGTATGTGTCGGGTTCACTGACCGAAAGTCCGTGCCGTTTAGCGATGACCTCGGCGTATCAAGCGGTTGAATTGGGCAATACCGAAACCGCGGAACTGAAAGCCGTGGGGGATAAAGGGCGTGCAACGGCGTTTCACCTTGAACTGCAAGATTGTATCGAAGTGAACAGTGCCTTGGAAAACGTCCAAACTGGGCAAACCGCGTGGAGTAGCACCCAACCGGCGGTTAAAATCCGTTTTATTGCGCCAACGGTGCCGTGGATGCCTGATTTTGCCAAAGTGATGGGCGCACAAGGAATTGGTTTAGTACTGAGCGATAAGGCAGGGCACACCTTGCCATTAAATCGTAACAGTAACCCCGAGCTACTACCATCAGGGCAATCGACGTTGACCTATTATGTTTCACCGGTACGTACTGCCGCACAAATGCAGCCGGGCGCATACTCTGCGCTGATTTCTTTTGAAATGCTGTATGAGTAATAGGAGCTGTCAACAATGAAAGGGATGGTAAGTCATCGGTTTTGGTTGTGTGCAGTAGCATTAGGGCTCAGCGGTGCTTTTTCAATGATAAGCCAAGCGGGTTCGGATCGATTGTCATTTGAGGTGAAGTTTACTGTGGAGCTGAAAACCTGCGATATCAATAATAATCAAACCATTGAGGTCGATTTTGGTGACATGATCATCAATAACATTGATGGTGTGGCGTATGAGCAGCCTATACCGTACAGCTTGCATTGCGATGATGCGGTCAATGGAACGTCTTTGAATTTGTTTTTTGAAAATAATTCAGGGGCAAATTTTACGGCGGGCGGCTATCGATTGTTAAGAACTGACAGAACAGGTTTAGGACTACTGGTGAAGCAAAATGGTCATCCTTTCTCATTTAATGATGAGATCCCGTTTACCTATGGCAATGAGCCCACATTAACGGTTGTTCCCGTGAAAAATGCGAATGTCGGGTTGGATGATGGTGAGTTTGACGCTTCCGCATTACTGACGGTGGAGTATAACTAATGAAACTTCAGCGATTCAATCAGTCAGCGGCTTGGTGTGCGATGGCAATATTGCTGCTTAGCTTCAATGCACCGTTTACGAATGCATCAACACGCGTCAATTTTACTGGCAATCTCATTGGCAACCCCCCTTGTGATATCACGGGGGACAATGATCCCATTATGGTGGATTTTGATGAAGTCGGGATCACCAAAATTGATGGCGTCAATTACATGCAGAATTTCTCATTGAGAGTCACTTGCGGCGATGACCTCGGGAACGATGTACGACTTTATCTGGGTTATACAGGGATGGAGGCCAGATCATTCGATAATAATGCCGTGCTGACTAATCGAGATGGCCTTGCAATCCGTTTGTATTATCAAGGACAAGTCGTTGCGCCGGATGATGCCAATATCCCGATTGTGATGTCGAGTGGTGGCTCTGCTGTCATTCCATTGTCAGCTGTTCCTGTCAGAGACCCAGCAGTGGATTTACTGGAAGGTGATTTTTATGCCACAGGCACAGTCGAAATACGCTATCCGTAAGGTGAATGAGATGATGATGAAGAAAGTTTTTAGAGGGAGTTGCACCTTATTATTGTCGAGTTTGCTGTTTTCGTCATGGTCAGCAAGGGCGGATTCCACAGTCGACATTCACTACAAAGGCACCTTGATTGCATTACCTTGCACTATCGTCCCAGGTACTGAAGATCCTTATTATTATTTAGGGGTCACACCAACTAAGTCTCTATACCGCTTTACACGCACATCGGGTTTCTTGATTACGTTTGAGCTAAAGGATTGTGATACCTCATTAGGTAGTACAGTAAAAGCCTCATTTTCAGGCCCTGTGAACAGTGAGGGGTTACTGATGTTTACTCCTAGTAGCGAAGCAAAAGGGGCAGGAATTGGCTTGGAGTATTTAGATGGGCGTCCTATTCCGATAGACGGAACAACTGATTATGCCGTACCTCTAAGAGATGGAGATATGACCATTCGTTTAAAGGCTTATGTACAAGGTGAGCGAGAGGCACTGGCGAATAAAAGTTTAGTGCCAGGAAATTTTGAAGCAATAATGACTTATACGTTGAGTTATGAGTAATAGAATATAGATAATGTAATGGTGTTACTCATTATATCTATTTCTTTATTGGTATTTCGTTCTTCAATGGATGCTAGGTTTTTTTATTAACACCTTTGTTTGAAAACAGAAATAAATATTTATTTTAATCATGTGTATTGAGTTATTGACTCGGTAATATGGTGGGACAATATGAATAGATTAGTTATTCTATTTTTTACAATGATATCATCGTATGGTTACGGTGGTTCAGCAGACTATTTATGGAGCGGCCAAGGAGGTGGTGCAGGAACTGGTGCAGTACTAGACCCTCAATATGAGATAGTTCATACTGGTTATGCACAATCAATACCAACAGGACGCTCATGGCAAGGGCGTGGCAGTGATGGAGTTACTCGAACTATCAGTGAATTACAAGTCTCCTTTCCAGGAACAATGGAAGTCGCACTTCCAAATGAGTGCTTAGGAGGTCAGGCATTTATTGGTATTGTTGTACTTCGACCAGGTATGGGACCTATATATCAAGAGTCATATAAAGCAATGTATGGCCCCAATAACTCAGGAGGAGTATCTATAGGTTCCTATTACAGTATTAGTAATACTGGGCCTGAAAACCCTGTCATTGTTAGATATCAGGCACAATCTTCTACAGGTAATATCTATGTTGTATCTGGGCCAGCAGGATTTTACTCACCAATAACAGGACGCCCTCCCGGGGGCCCAAACCAAGGTTCTCCTTATGTATTTAGTGCTGGAAATTCTCCTGATGTAGTTCCATATATTGACCATCATAATGGCCCTTGTGGAATGAAATATAATCTTGGCGATCCACCTATATATATTCCACCAATTGTGGATCCAAATAATGACCTTGTGTGTAATTTTGACATTGATGGCGATATTAACTTAGGAACTATTTCGAGTAATTCGGCAGGAGAATATGAATCAACGGTATTAACAACCCAATGCAATGGGGATGCGACAATTACAGGATCTATTGTTACTGCTGATGGTTCTGGTAATCCCTATACACAAGGTGGCGTTACAATTTGGGTACCATGGGAAAACTCAATAAATGGGACAAGTGGAAGCTGGATTGTACGTGAAGGAATACTGAATAGGAAATCCATTTATGGAATGGTTCAGTCTGTCGGGAATATTATTCCAGGAGAATACAGTAAATCGATGATCGTTCGATTGGAATTCGAGTAATTGATATTAGTAATAAATCAATAAAATTGAGTTTTAAATTAGCAGAAGAAAAATATCAAAAATGATTCTCGATGATCTCTGTTTATCATTTGATGATGCTATATAAAAATCCAAATATTGTGATTTATTTTAAACAAAATGCCCATTGAAGGGTAATAAAGTAATTTCTATAAAAATCTAGGGTCAGAATAACTCTGTCTCTATGTGGTGTCGCACGTTTATATCATTATAAAAGAGGTTCAATATGAAAATTAAATTAGCATCTATCGCTGCATTAATGTTAGCGGCTGGCGTTGCAAGTTCTGCTATGGCAGCAACAACAACAACGGTAACTTTTAAAGCACAATTGCAGAAAGGAACTTGTGATATTGCAACAAGCTCTGGCTCTATTGTTGACTTTGGTGTTTTCACAACTGAGAGCGTGACTCAAGGTCCAACAACATCCATTGCTAATAAAGATTTCAACTTAGTATTAACTAATTGTGCGGGTGCTGAAACCACTTCTGGTGCATTAAGTTTATACGCAGATGGTCAAGCAAGTATCTTTAATCCTAATCTCTTTGCTAACACTGATGCAAAAACATTAGCAGTGGGAATTAAAACCAATCCTGCTTCAGGCACAGCCACTGAAATTAAACCAAACCAATTAATCAGTGTTAATCAATCACTGGCTATGAGTACGGATGATGAAGGCGCTGCAACTGATGTTGATGGTAACGCAGTAAATTTATTACCAATGCAGGCAGACCTGTTCGCACTCAATGGTGCTAATGATACAGATATTCTGAATGTACCTGTTATCTTTAGCGTAGCTTATAACTAATTAAAGCAAGGTGATTACAAATTTTGTAATCACCTTAATAAAAATTTATGAAAAATACACTGTCATTAAAAATTTGGTTGTTTATTATTTTAGTTAATTTTTTATTGTTAAATAACTTTGCTTATTCCGCTGGAGTAGGTATTGATGCAACACGCATTATTTATCCTCAAGGTGAAAAAAGTGTTTCTGTGACACTAAGAAATAATGACGAAAAGATTAATTATCTGACACAAATCACGATAGTGAGTGAGCAATATCCCGATGCCTTTGAAGTGGCTCCACCTTTATTTCGTTTAGAAAAAATGAGCAGGCAAGATGTGCGCATTATGTTGATCAATAATCAATTACCTAAAGATAGAGAGTCTGTTTTTTACTTTAAAGCACGAATGGTGCCAGCGAGAGATAAAAATAGCGAAGGGGTAATTATCGGTTTTGATAATATTATCAAATTATTTTATCGACCTACAGATTTAAAGCAAACAGCCAAAGAAGCACAGTCATCGCTAGTATTTAAAAATGTTGGTAATAAAACTGAGGTTATCAATCGTTCACCTTATTACATCAGTCTATTTAGCGTTACGCTGAATAATAAAGTGATGACTATTAGTTCAGATAATAAAAATAACATGATAGCACCATTTTCAAGTATTAATTTTGACCTAAAAACGCCAAAAGGGGCAATAGCAAAATGGACTGCAATTAATGATTTAGGGGGTTATGATGGCTATTCAGCAGAAATTCAATAAGTATTTTTTAGGGGTATTATTGCCAGCAGTTTTACTATCTAAGGTCAGCTTGGCTGATGAAAGTGCGACGATTTATTTTAGTGGTACGGTAGCTAATGCAACTTGTGAATTCGCCGCAGATAGCGATCAGGAAGTTATTTTTGATGAGCCTTTTAGCAGCAGTGTACTGAACGCGCTGCAGCCGGGCGAAGAAAGTAATTATCGCAAGTCTTTCACGGTGGAATATAGCTGTGAAGGGATCTCAGAGGACACCGAATCCATCGATATTGTGATTACACCATTAAGCAGTACACACATAAAAAATAACGTGTTGTATGAAGATAGCGCGATCAATGTGGGTTTTTTATTGATGAATTGCGGTGATGACAATGGTGCATGTGAGGAAGTGATTTTTTCTGGCGATGAGGCAATCGTCGAGTCAGGGACTGGTGAGCATTATTTTGAAGTTGTTGCTGCAAAAATTGACAATCAAACCATAACATCAGGTGATATTGATGCTGCCATTGAACTCTCATTACAAATACCATAATAAGAAAAAATATTGGGTTACTTTTTCTTTCTTATTTTGTTTATTGTTTTCCATTTCAGTGAAAGCTGATAATGATTCGATCCGTTTTGAATTTACAGCTTATGTTGATCAAGAGCCCTGTGACATTATTGTCGAAGATCTTTATGAAGCTTCTGATGAAATTGATTTTGGCATTGTATCAATGCAGGACATTATTGAGCAAACGCAGAGGAGAAAGTTTGAAATTATTCTTCAAGATTGTGAAGGTGATTTTTCAACCAGCTATATTCAAATGACGTCTGGAAGTATTGTTGATGGCTCTGATGGCTATGTCTTTAATAGCGATCCCGATGCTTATTTTGGTGTCGCTATCATGGATGAAGATGAACAAGAGAATTTTGCAGTTGGAGATATCGTTTTTGATGATATTGATGATGGAGATGAACATATTATCTTAACCGCAGTATTAGCCTGTTATGATCTTAGACAAAGCTGTTCGGAAGATGATGTTGGTGACTTTACCGCTCATGTCACTTTTAGCTATTTTTCAGATTAGGGCGATTATAATGAAAAAAATAACGCTTACTGTCTTCTTATTTTTTCTCTCTTTTTTTACTTATTCTGCTGGTTTAAGTTTAAATAAGACCCGGATCATTTTCAATGAAGGTGATAAATCTGCATCTGTGACATTTAAAAATAATGTGGGATCTCCCTTTCTTGTTCAAAATGAAATTTATGATGTAGATAATAAAAAAAGCGATTTTTTTATTATTACACCTAATATTTTTAGAGTTGAAAAAAACTCAACCTTTATGATGCGTATTTTTCCTGCATCATTAAGCTTGTTGCCAAAAGATCGTGAGAGTGTATTTTATTTTAGCTCAAGAGCTATTCCACCAAAGAAAAATGATGAAAAAGGTAGTGGAAAATTATCCATAGTTACAAATTTGGTTATTAAACTTTATTATCGGCCTAAAAACTTAGATATGGCAGTTAAAGACTCGTATGGAAAGATATCAGTGAGCTATGAAAATAATACATTAACCATTAATAATCCAACACCTTATTATACTACTTTAGTTGATATGAAGGTGAATAATAATCGTAAAATAAAGAATAAAATGGTTGCTCCATATTCACATATAACGATACCTGATATGGCGGGGCTTAGTTCTTTTTCATGGCGAATAATGAATGATTATGGCGGCACAACCAAACCTTTTATATTTGAAAGTAAGGCTAAAAAATGAAAATAATTTCATTAATCATATTATTTTTAGGTCTATTAAACTTTCATCAAGCTATTGCAAAAAATACTAGCAGTGGCTTGCGCTTTCCTAATGAACGATTGGTTTTTCATCAAGAAAGCCGAGGACTATCATTTTTATTAAAAAATAATGATGAAAATGCGTATCTTGTTCAAGCTGATATTGCCATTCCTGATGAGTCGACAGGGCTGAATGCGAAAAAAGCGGATTCAGTTCTTTTTATGATTACACCACCCTTATATCGGCTAGAGGCCAAGTCAGAATATAACTGGCAAATCAAAAAAATTGATAATTTAAAAAAATTACCTCAAGACCGGGAGTCAGTGTTTTTTATTCGATTAAAGTCTATTCCCCCGAAAGGAACTAAAAATACTGTTAAATTTAAAAAAATGGATAGAAGCTTAACTCTATCAAAAGTTTTACATTATAAGTTTTATTATCGCCCAGAAGCGATTAAAAATCTTAAAATGGTTAATGTTAAAGATAAATTTAAATTTACTGTTTCTGATGGAAAACTGATCGTTGATAACCAGTCTCCACTTTATTTAACCTTTGGGAAATTAGCGGTGGGTCAACATCAAATTGACAATATGCAACTGTTTAAATTAATTCCACCTTTTGGCAAACAAAGTTATTCATTACCGAAAGGGAATTATGCGAATGCCACTGTGAAATGGCGATTATTAAATGAATTCATGCTGGAAATGCCAGAGCAAACCCAAAAACTATAAAAAAAATCACTGAGAGATAACTATGAAATTATATCATTCGTCTAAGATGAAAAGTGGAATTTTTTATCTGAGCTTTATTTCTTATTGTCTTGGCATTGCTGGTTATTCTTATGCAGAGGATTACTTTGACCCAAAACTATTATCTTTGCAGTCAGGAATGGATCCGAACTCAATCGATTTATCTCAATTTGAAAAAGCCAATACGGTTCCTGAAGGTAAATACAATATTACGGTATTTATCAATAAAAAAGATATGGGAAGCATGGATGTTACTTTCGTAAAAGGCCATGATGGTGATGTTTCCGCTGAGTTCACTAAGTCTATGCTCGGTGAGTTTGGTGTGAATGTAGCCTCGACCCCAACGTTACAAAAACTTTCGGATGATGAAGCGATCACCGCATTAGGGGATTATATTCCCGACGCGTTTGTGAAAACAAATTTGTCTAAACTGAGCATGGAAATCAGTATTCCGCAAATTTATATGGATAACCGTGCTAATGGTTATGTGCCTGAAGGGCTGTTGGAAAATGGGATCCCTGCAATTTTGCTTTCTTATCAGCTCAATGGGAGTCACAGCCGTAATAAGTCCCAACGAGAAACTCAAAATAATGATAATGCCTTTTTAAGCCTGCGTGGCGGCGTCAATTTAGGGGCTTGGCGTTTGCGTTCAAATTATCGTTATTACTATTCGAATTCAGAAGGAAGGCGTAATTACACTAACCGCACGTCGACTTTTTCAAACACCTATGTGATGCGAGCCATTAACGCGTTACGGGGGGAGGTGTTGGTGGGGGAAAGTTCAACGGGCAGTAATGTATTTGACAGTATTCCTTTTAAAGGAATTAAGCTGTTTTCGAATGAAAAAATGCTGCCTTCCAGTATGCGTGGTTTTGCTCCTGAAATTAATGGCATTGCACAATCTAATGCGCGGATCACTGTCAGCCAAAATGGTAATGTGGTGTATCAAACTTATGTTGCACCGGGGCCTTTTAGTATTAAAGATTTATACCCAACGGGCTCTTCAGGGAACTTACAGGTCAATATCAGTGAAGAAGATGGTTCTGAAAGAACCTTTGTTTATCCCTATTCTTCATTACCCGTGATGTTAAGACCGGGTGGCATGAAATATGAAGTGACGGCGGGAGAATATAACGGCAATTTAACGCGCTCTTCTAAACGCGCTAAATTTTTGTTGGGTAGCTTGGTTTATGGCTTGCCTTATGATGTGACCTTATACGGTGGCTCTTTATTCTCCAAAGATTATTTTTCTGGGGTGATGGGGACGGGGATTTCGTTAGGGAATTTTGGCGCTTTGTCCGTCGATATTACCCATGCAGCAGCTTCTTTTGTCTCTGGTGATCGAAAAGAAGGTCAATCTTTTAGGATTAAATATTCAAAAAGCTTAACCTCTACAGGAACTAATGTCGATTTAACCGCATTACGTTATTCCACACGTCATTTCTTCAGCTTCTCTGATTTTAATACACATAATTATCAGCTCAATGATGGTGTGGCACCTTGGTTAGGATTACGCCAACGTTCTAGTTTCCGAACCGCGCTTTCACAATCACTGGGGCAAATATGGCTCGATTTATTTAAGTGGCAGTCGTACCGATTATTGGGACTCCAATACTGAAACTACCCAATTATCGACAGGGTATAACGGTAATTTTAAAGGGGTGAATTACAACGTCAGTTATGCGATTGACTACAGAAAATCCGATAGCCGTAATGATTGGCCTAAAAACCATCAAATTTCTTTCAATGTGAATGTGCCTTTCAGTTTATTTACCAATGAAGAGCACTTACGAAATATGAGCAGTAATTATTATATTTCCAAAAACAACCGCGGTAACTATAGCCAGCAAGTCGGGCTGCACGGTTCATTATTGGACAGAGACTTGTCTTATTCTGTTTCACAGAGTATGGGAAATAACAACCAAGAAAGTAATAGCGCCATTAGTCTGAATTACAACACCTCAAAAGGCAGCTTTTCTGGGGGATATAACTATTCATCAAGTTCTTCTTCTGTGAATGCGGGCGTCAATGGTGGGATGGTGATCCATTCAGGTGGCCTGACATTAGCACGAACATTAGGCAATTCCGTGGTGTTAGTTGAAGCACCGGATGCGGATGGGACCTCGTTAAATCAAGGTAATGCAAAAATTGATATGTTTGGTTATGCGGTTGCCCCGAACGTGAACGAATACGCCAAAAATACCATTGGTTTGAATGTAAATACGTTACCCGATGATGTGACGTTACCAAAGACCTCGCAAAACGTTTACCCGACGAAAGGCGCGGTGGTTAAAGCGAAATTCCCAACACGTGTCGGGATGCAGGCACTGATTTCACTAACCTATCGAGACGGTGTGATCCCTTTTGGGGCGATTGCTAAGCTGGTTGATGATGAAACAAATGAAGAAAACACCAGTATTGTGGGTGATAACGGCCAACTTTATATGAGTGGGTTACCTGATTCCGGAACATTGCTGATCCAATGGGGAAATAGCCACAGTGCATCGTGTGGTGCTCATTATTCTCATTTGAAAGATATTGCAGTAACGGAAGACAACCCAATTAGAAAAATTAACTTAACGTGTCAGTAATCAGCGTGAAATGGCGAATATTAAATTTAGGAGTTAAATAATGGCATTGACTTTAAAAAGAAACGTCGTTAAGGCCATCTTAGCGTTATGTTTACTGAATAGCTCATTAGGGTTTGCTAATACTATTGATGTTACCATTCCACCGGATACAGAAATTGCCTATGTTTCGACGAATGCAAGCGTGTCATTAAGTGGACCAAGGTATAATACTGCAAATAGATCTTTCGATGGGTTGATCGCTATTACGGATGTCGTATATTTTTGTATTGGTGACGATATTCTATACGAAGAGGATGGGCACTATTATTTTTATTTAATAGATGAATATAATAATCATGTAGGATACTTTTCCTTAAATTATTCAGCAATAGCAGAATGGGTTGAATATGATGGTTCAACAGATGAAGGGTTTGTTCGAGTCCATGATGGTGAAGTGATTGATATTGATAATTTAGAGCCAGTCAGAGGTAATCCATATTGTTTAACGCCCCCTAATCCTGACTCAGGGGATGACTTTTTTGATGCTGATGACGATCGTTCTGTAGATATTACTGTGACAGGTGGCGTGATTAAATTTTTGTCTCCTGAAGATGCAGCGCCTGGAGAATATTTTATCGCGTTAAGTAATTTAGAGCGCATTGATAATTTATATGCGGCTTCATTGTCTCCTATGCCTGAGGGGGATTTGTCACAAGTTTTAATTAGCTCTATTAATATCAATGTATTAGATGCTTGTACTATTGATGTAAATGGAAATACTTCACCTAGATTTTATCTCGCTTCTGATGAGTCAACAGGGCTTGTTGATTATGAACAAGTGACTGTTGAAATTGATTGTGATAGCCAAGTTGGTAATACAGTTCTAGGCTCTGTTCGATTGCAAACTGGGCTAATAAAAGACGAACCAAATAAGTTTTACTTAATTAATGAAGACTATGAAGATAATGGTTTATATATTGAAGGGATAATCAATCAGAATGGTTCAGACTGTGATGATGAGGGGGATATTTTATTTAATGGTGAAGCCTTTGATATTGATTTAGAACATAAATATGATAATTATAGTGGTGAGTTCACTATAGATTGGAATTTATGCAAAGATGAACACTATATTGAGCCTGGTGTTTATTATGGTGCTTTAGACTTATCTATATTTGCTAAGTAATGTAATTCCTCTCATATTGATTTAATATGAGAGGTTGCTATTTTAATTTATTTATTTTTTTTTTTTTTTTTTTTTTTTTTTTTTGGTAATATTTAATTGAGTTATTGCTAATATATTCTTGGTTGATTTTTTAAATAAAAAATCACTTAATTAAGTGTTGGAATTTAATAAGTATAACTAGTAAGTTAAAATATAACAAATGTTACTTATTTCTTAATTTGAAATGGTTAAGTAGATTTTTTTTGCTGTTTTTAAACGGTTTGTTTATATGGAAATTATATTAATATCATTAAGTTACCTCTTCTAAAGTATTCATGTGGTGGAATTAGTAGTTTCAGGTGCCTGTCTTAATCTTCAATAGATTTTAACTTCATAATATTTTTGCCTTCATATTTTTCTATATTATAACTCCACATTATATCTATTCGCCCTGAATATATCAATTTTACGGCTGGTATCGTTAATTGATTCCCATTTTTAACGGGCTTTAGTATTACAACAACTTGATGTTCAACAATTAGGTTTTATACATAGCGATCTTCTCTGAGTACGCAATGAGTATGGATGGCGATTTTAAACTATGAGTCGTGTTTTTTAACGAAGGATAGTGCCCTTTCATCCAACGATGAGTATTTTATGTTATAAATCTTACGTCTAATTTGAACTATCGCTATAAATATTAAAAAACATAATAAATGGGAGTAAATTTCCAATTAGCCACTTAAATTGTTCTTGAATACAGTAGGATGTAATTAGTTATTTGACTTAAAATAACCAAGTACATTCACTTATTTCTTACTATAACAGGCTAACTCATGGAAAAACAAATAATAAGCACATTGATTGAGCTTACCTTTAGAGGTAACGATGATGTCAAAATTGCGGCTATTTCTGCATTAGGGGATTATAAAGCAACGATTGAGCAACATAATGCTGTTGTAAGATTAATGGCGCTATGCAAGGATCCTAACAAAGAGGTGGCAGTATCATCAATTAGGTCATTAAGTAAGCTAGCCGGTTATTTTCCGGGGACAGAAAAATAATGAAATCTCTATGCTCATTTATTCCAATAAACAATTTATATTTTAAATATTAGGTTCAGTGATAGGTTTATATTATTATTTTTATTTACTCTTATAGAAACTTAAATGAAAGCTTTTTTTTCTATTTTATCAATTTAAGTTAATTATAAAAAGATGGTCAAGTTAAGTCTTTTATTTTCTATTTTTATCATCCAAATAAGATTATATAAACTTTAATAAGTTTGTGATAAAAATAAACAGCCACATTGTTATGCATTATTTATACACATAAGAGGTTTATAATGAAAAAGATTGTTATCTCTAGCGTTTTAGCTGCAATGGCAGCATTCTCTTTTAATGCGATGGCTGCGGACTCGAATATTGTCACGCCTGAAAAAATGACTTGTCAGGAATATATTAACCTGAACCCGCAAAGCTGGGCACCTGTTGCATTGTGGATCACCAATATGGATACACAATTTAAAGGTGGTGATTATGTTGCGTTAACAGAGCAAAGCGTTGCTGAAGCGCCACAGATTGTTGAATTCTGTAAGAAGCACCCTGAAGGTACGTTACAAGATTACTTAGCGTCAAAAAAATAAGTTAAATTTATGCCCTAGATAATTTCAATTTAGGTTAGTTGATAAGTGAGCAAGTCGTTAGGCACAGACAAAATGTTGTGGTGAATACGAGCGACCTAATCAATAACGTTGTCACTTGAAATATTATGGGTAGTACAAAATCAAAGCCTTGTTAATGTGGTGTTTGTTTTTAGTTTAATCAAAGGCAAACACCTTACTATTCGTTTTATATATCGTTTTAATTGGCTCGACGACGACATAGCGACTTAGTCATAACTTGTTATTGATGGTAGCTCAAAATCCGATAAACCTGCTTTTTGTCTGATCTCCTCCAGCATTTCTTTTTCTGATTTATAAATATTTTGCTTCTCCTATCTTCTTATCTGCCGAAAGCGTCTAAAAAAAGACATAATAATGATAATAGTTCTTAATAGTATGTTTGTTATCAGTTAAAATTAGCCGCTAATTTAGCCGGATAAAAAGCCGTAATGCTATCGGCCGCGGCTTTTAAAAAAAACACGACAACCTATTAGGATCTTAGGCACATGAAAATTAAGCATCTTTGGATACTCTCTCCATGTTTTGCTTCATTTATTGCACCAGCAACATTCGCAGCAGAAAACAAACAAGATGAAATGACTGTCTCGGCAACGCGTTCTTATCGAAGTGTGTCGGAGATGGCCCAAACCACATGGGTTATTGATAATGTTGAAATTGAACAGCAAGCAGAAGGTGGAAAAGAGTTAAAAGATATTCTGTCACAATTGATCCCCGGTATGAGTGTTAGCGGTCAAGGACGTACTAATTACGGCATGAATATGCGTGGCCGCTCAATGATTGTGATGGTGGATGGCGTACGTTTAAATTCTTCGCGTAGTGACAGCCGCCAATTAGACTCTATCGACCCATTTAATATTAACCATATTGAGGTGATTTCTGGCGCGACTTCTTTATATGGTGGCGGTAGTAGTGGTGGATTAATTAATATTGTCACCAAAAAAGGCCAAGAAGAAAAAACAAGTTGACCTGCAAATTGGTGGAAAAACCGGTTTCAGTAATGGCAAAGATCATGATGAAAATGTTGCTGCGGCAATGAGTGGGGGTAATGAAAACGCCCATGGTCGTTTATCTGTTGCCTATCAACGTTATGGCGGTTGGTATGATGGCAAAGGTAAGGCAATTAATATTGATAATACACAAACAGGCCTACAATTTTCTGACCGCTTAGATGTAATGGGCGCTGGGGTTATTAATATTGATGATAATCAGCAGCTACAAGCCACGGTTCAATATTATAAAAGTGAGTCCGATGGCAAACATGGGCTTTATTTAGGCAAAGATTTTGCGGCGGTGAAAGGCCAAGGCGAAGCCTATAATAGCGGCAAATTAAACTCAGATCGTTTACCGGGTACTGAGCGCCCATATGTTGAATTTACAATATTCAAATGGCGACCTTTGGGGGCAAGATTTTGTTGCTCAAGTTTATTATCGTGATGAATCACAAAAATTTTACCCATTCCCCGCTTTAAATAAAGCAAAGGATGTGACCAGCATTAGTGCTTCCGATCAAAAAACCAATTTCTATGGCACTAAGCTGACGTTTAATAGTGAGCCTGTCGATAATCTGACGCTGACTTATGGTGCTGACGCTGAGCACGAACAATTTCGTGCTAATCAAATGTTCTTTAATTTAGATAAAGCGAAAGAATCAGGTGGTATGGATTTGAAAAAAGCCTATCAAGTTGGGCGTTATCCAAGTTATACCACAACCAATATGGCCGCTTTCTTACAAAGCAGCTACGATATTAATCCAATATTCACTTTAAGCGGCGGTGTGCGCTATCAATATACCGAAAACAAAGTGGATGACTTTGTTGGGTATGCTCAACAGCAGCAAATTGCAGAAGGTAAGATAAAATCCGCCGATGCAGTACCTGGGGGGAACACTGATTATAACAATTTACTCTTTAATGCGGGTCTACTAATTAATTTAACGGAAGATCAGCAAACATGGTTTAATTTCTCTCAAGGCTTCGAAATTCCTGATATTGCAAAATATTATGGTACAGGGAAATATGCAGCAGCCCCTGATGCTAATGGGCATTTGGCATTAGAAAATAGTATTAATATTAATGATACTAAAGTTAAAGGCATTAAAGTTGACTCTTATGAGCTGGGCTGGCGTTATACCGGCGAGAACCTACGTACACAGATTGCAGCATATTATTCATTGTCAGACAGAAGTTATGACATTAATAATACGGATATGACGATTTATATGAAGTCAGATAAACGTCGTATTTATGGTGTGGAAGGGGCGGTTGATTATTTCTTCGATAATAGTGATTGGAGTGTTGGTAGTAACTTTAATCTGCAAAAGTCAGAAACCAAAGTGGATGGTAAATGGGAAAAATGGAGCGTTAAATTTGCTAGCCCATCAAAAGTCACTGCTTATGTGGGATGGGAACCTAATGATTGGTCTCTACGTTTACAAAGCCAGCAAACCTTTAATGTTTCAGATGCGGATGGTAACAAGCTCGATGGCTATAATACCGTGGATTTCTTAAGCAGTTATTTATTGCCAGTTGGTAAAGTCAGTTTTGCGGTAGAAAATTTACTGGATGAAGATTACACCACCATTTTGGGGACAGCGTGCGCCTAAATTATATAGCCCGAGTTATGGGGCAGCAGATCTGTATACCTATAAAGGTAGAGGAAGAACTTTTGCGTTGAATTATAGTGTGACGTTTTAAGTTGAATATTTTATGAGCCATCTTATTGATGGCTCATCTTTATGACTCAATGAGGTTATTGAATGAAATGGCTATTAACCGGATTATTATGCTTAGTCAGTGTAATTGCGTCAGCTAAAACGCCTACATTAATTACGGACTTACAAGGACGTGAAGTGAGTGTTGATCTTCCTGTCGAAAAATTATTTTTGATTGATGGAAGAGATATTTTGTCGGTCGATATTGCCGCGGGGCAAGACGCTTTTTCACGTATTGTTGGCTGGAGTGATTCGTTAGAACAGTACGCGCCTGATTTAAAGCAGGCTTATTTTTCTGCGGTTCCTGAGTTAGCCAAAATACCAACACTAAGAAAAACCCGTGAGACGGGCATTCAAATTGAGAAATTACTTGAGCTGGCGCCAGAAGTGGTATTAATGCATAAATCTAATTATGCAGCGATGCGCGATAGCCAATTTATGCCACAATTGGAAGCAGCAGGGATCAAGGTTATTTTTATTGATTTCCGTATGGATATCGCCAATAACACGCCAAAAAGTATTGTGTTATTAGGTGAATTATTAGGAACTCAGGAACGTGCAAACCGCTTTGCAAAATTGTATCAAGAAAAGCTAGCCGCCATTGAAGAGCAATTGAAAAAACCTTATCCATCGGTATTAATTGAGGCTAATGCGGGTTTATTCACGGATAGTTGTTGTCAGCTCTACGGTCGGTCAGGTTTTGGGGTTTTAGCAAGCCTTGCGGGTGGTAAAAACTTAGTGGAAGACAAGTTTCCGGCTAAAGGTGCTGAAAGTTCAATTGAAAACATTATTACCTTAAACCCTGACTTTTATTTATTAACCGGTGCAGATTGGCAGAATTTTAATCGCCGTTCAACAGCCGTTAAACTGGGTTATTATGCAGATGCAACGGTTGCTAAAAAAGCAATTGGCTAAGCTTGTCGATCGCCAAGGGATTTCATCGCTGACAGCGGTAAAAGATAAGCATGTCATGGCGGTTTACCATAATTTCTATAATAACCCAATGAATATTTTTGCTATTGAAGCCATGGCTAAGTTTATGCATCCGCAGACTTTTGCAACCTTAGAGCCAGAGCAAAATTTGCAGGAATTCTTACAGCAGTTTACGGCTATTAAAGCGAATGGGGTGTTTTGGATAGCCCTTTAATATACTCGTCATACTTTACGCTTTGCTGATGACGCTGACTCACACTCACACAAGTCTGTGCTCTAGCGCCTTAGTCATTTGTTGCCTAGCTGCACCCAGCGTTATTGACAGTCGCGATGCTATTTTAAGGCCGTGTTTCGATGAGACACGGCTTTTTTTATAGGCTAAATTTTTCAACTAAGTAATCAATAAAGACGCGTGTTTTCGCAGGTAGAGTGGTGCTATTGGGATAAAGTAGCTGAATATTCTGTGAAGGTAGATAAAATTCAGGTAATAAACGAATGAGACGCCCTGCATTAATATCATCATTAACTAGCCAATCAGGACAGATAGCGACCCCAAGAGAGGCCAGTACCATTTGCTGGATCACTGCTGCTGAATTCGATTCATATTGGCTTTTTATGATAGGAAGAGGGTATTTTTCCCCTAGAGTATTTTTTAGAACGTATTGTGTATCTTGCCAATTGAGTAATGAATGGGTTATCCAAGGAATTTGTGCTAAATCGTTAATACCTTTAACGGGATAGTGTTTTAATAGTTCAGGGGTCGCCACAATATAGATTTGGTATTCACCTATTTTACGTATTTTTAGTGATGAGCTTTTTAAATTCCCTAAACGTATCGCGAGATCTAATTTTTCGGTGACCAAATCATCTAATGATGAATTAAAGCTGTATTGCAGGCGTAACTTCGGGTAAAGGCGACAAAATTCAGGTAGTAAAGGCAAAATATAACGTTGGCCAAATTCATTCGTGGATGAAAAACGCAGTAAGCCTGTGACGTTTGTTGCTAAATTTTGGCTTCTTTCAAACGCTTCTTCTATCTCTAGTTGAATACGTTTAAAGTCATCATAAAAAATGCTTACCCGCCTCGGTGAGGGCAATATTGCGCGTATTACGTATGAGCAGACTGACATTCAGCCGTATCTCTAACTGCTTGATATCAATACTGACCATAGACCGGCTCATGCCTAAAATATCAGCGGCTTTAGTAAAAGAGCCTGAGTCCACCACTTGCAGAAAAGTGGTTATTTGCTTAAGGTTTTTTTGCATAATCAGTCTGATTGTTTGTCATTATTAAACAATGAGTTTAATACTCTTATATCGACAAAGAAAGGGGGAATACCTACTCTTGTGCGCCGGAGGTAGGTATGTCTTATCGATATAAAATCGCAACTGTTTTTTTAATCGGCTTCTTTATCGACTGTATTAATATTTTTATGTCAGCGATTGCATTGCCTGATATTGCTTCAGCATTTTCTACCAGCCAATCAATGGTGGCTTGGGTCGCTAATAGTTATATCTTAGGTTTAGTCCTGATCATGCCATTGAGTTTGTGGCTCGCTGGGCAATTAGGTAACCAGAAACTGCTCAGTATTTCTATGCTGTTATTCTCAGTCAGTGTTTTATTGTGTGGGCTGAGTCATTCAATTTATAGCTTGGTAGTTTGGCGTTTTATTCAAGGCGTTGCTGGTGGGCTATTGATCCCTGTGGGACAGGCTCTCGTTTTTGAGCTATTTCCAGGTAAAGAGCGCCATCGTATTTCAACTTTAATTATGGTTGTCGCTTTAACGGCCCCTGCATTTTCTCCAGCAGTAGGGGGAATGATTATTGATTCATTATCGTGGCGCTGGGTATTTTATGCTAATTTGCCTTTCTCATTATTTTGCGGCAATCTTAGCATGGTGGTGGGTGAATAATGATGGGCGGCAACAAAGAGAAAAACCTGATGTGATAGGGTTGATTATTGGTGAGCTTTAGCTTACTGTTCTTATTGTTATCCTTTTCATTTTATAACGACTATCATAGCCTTGTGCTGGCCGTAAGTAGCTTTCTATTTTCCGCTTTTATTCTGGTTTTATATCTTCAATACGCCAAAAAATGTTCGGCGCCCATTTTAAATTTTCAGTTACTCGTAAATAGCAATTTGCGTAATGCTTTTATTGTTTATTACGCAGTACCTGGTGTATTTACAGGTGTCAATTTACTCAATATTTTTAACTTACAAAGCAATTTGCATTTTAGTGCAGCTCAGACGGGTATGTTTATGCTGCTATATGCCGCGGGGGCACTACTATCAATGCTAAGTGGTGGTTACCTCTATCACCAAGTTGGTAAGAAAACGCTATTTTTTGCAGGAATGACGACTCATAGCTTAGGAATAATGTTGCTGTTTTGGGTATCAAGTTATTCAGATTTGCCTCTACTCATTGCTGCTTATTTATTAATGGGGGCTGGTGGTGGGTTGTGTACTAATACCGCTCAGATCAGTGCATTAATTGATTTTTCAGGGAAGGATTTATTGCAAGGGAGTGTGCTATGGAATATTAATCGCCAAGTTTCGTTCAGTGTGGGAACGGTCGTGTTGGTATCTATTTTTAGTGTCGTCACCGTACAAAATGATTTATTACGCTATCAGTATACCTTCATGATAGCAGCGGTTGTCGGCCTACTATCATTAATCGCAGTATTAAAAGAGAGATAATTTATGAGTCACATGGAAAAAGCGTTGCAGAGTGTTATAGATCTACATATCTTGATTGAAAATGTATTTACTGGCAAAGATACGCATGCATTAACCCCTTTATTAGCTAGCTTTGATGATGCTTTTGCAATGGTGACAATTAAGGGAGAACGTATTGGTTTAGAGCAAGTGAATGAGTTGTTTAGCCAAAATATAGGCACAAGACCTTCACTTACAATCACATTATCAGATATTAAACCAATTTTTGAGCTAGGTGAGTATTGCTGGATACAGTATCAAGAGTTGCATGAAACCCCTGAATCAAGGCTGTTACGAACTGCTACGGTTTGTATTAAGGTACTCGGGGAACGTTGTTTTTTGGGTATATTTGCATGAAACTCCTATAAATAAAAACTAACTTACTTATTAAAGCGTTAGCGTATTTTTGAACAGTAGGCTAACGTTTTTTCATCTTCATTATCATTTTTAATCGAATTTTCGACATATTGGCTGGGGATAACTAAGATATTCCTTTATACATTAAAATGTTGCTCACATGTGCGAGCGACTATGCTGCCATCATTATCACTATTTCCAACCCAGTTAAAGTCATCACGCTACTTAATCATGGTCTCGTTTTCCCTTTATTAAAAGACTAAGATAATAAGAATTAGATAATCACAGTTTGGTTTATGAGCATTTTTAACTTGTCGTTAGAATAAAAATCACCTATTAAGCGTAATTTTGTTATTAATGTTTTTTATTGGCTATTTACTCTTAAATAGTCTGTACAGAATTACAGTGGTTTTTAAATGAAAGGTAATTACACTTAATAAGGGTTTTAATTAAAGGTAGCTGAAAAATTGCTATGATATAAAAATGAGAGTTATCTTATACGATAAAAAGTTTTGTACTGACGCTATTTGTCACTGAGTTTGATATTCTTTGTGTAATCAATATTAACCTAAATCATAGTTGGTGATAAAATGGATGACTATAAAAAAAATCAAGGAGTCAGATTAGCAACAATTATTCTCGAAGCATATCTTTATGGTGAAGTAGATAAGTATGAATTAGCCTCTCGTTTTAAAGTCAGCGAGCGGACGATTTATCGAGATTTGAATTCGCTAAACTTAATTTTAGAGCATAAAGGGAATTCAAAGTATGGTTTTTCGACAGTTGTCGAATATTATAAAATGATTTCTTTTTTTGGTATAGATAAGTATTTGCCTGATTTTAGTCAGTCTTTTTTGAAGAGTATTCCTGAGACTATTCAGAACAGAAGTGTTCTCATTAAATTTAATGGCATTGAGCATAAGATCAAGAGTTACTTAAAAACACATTATGAAAGAATTAGGTATGCAATTGATAATAAAAGAGAATGTCATATTTTGTATAAAAGCAAAAATCGGACAATATATCCATATAAGCTCATCTGTCACAATACGATTTGGTACTTGAATGCCATTGAAGAGGGGAAGCTTAAATCATTTTCACTAAATAGGATTGAATGGTTAGATGTCAGCAAAAAAACTTTTTTACCTGATAATAATATTGTCAATATGTTAATGGAGAGTAAAGACCCATGGACTAGCCATAATTATTTTCATGCTCGAGTTTTGGTTTCAAAGTCGATAGCTGATTACTTCAAAAGAAGAGATGTTTTACCTAATCAGTGTATTGTTGATGAAAGTAGTGATTCTCTAACTATTTCATGCTCTGCGATGAGTGAAAAACAAATTTTACCTTTAATTCAATATTGGATCCCAAATATTAAAGTTTTAGAGCCAGAATGGTTAAAGATAAAGTTTGAACAAAACCTACGGGATTATATTAGTCAATTGTAACTAGTTATTTTCATTTTATTAAAACTGAGAGGATTGTATGGCAATACCATTTATTATTGCTGGTGCAGCTATTGCGGCCGCCGCGTTTGGTGGAAAGAAAGCTTATGACGGATACCAAACAAAATCAGAAGCTGACGATATTTTAGAGAGCTCTAAACGTCGTTATGATGAAAAAAAAGAAGTGCTAGAGTCAATAAATGTTAGCACGACAACGGAATTAGAAAAGTTAGGTACGCTTGAGTTAAAAATCGGTAAAAGTTTCAATAAATTTAACACTATCGCACAATCAATATTAAAGCAGCTTAATGAATCAGGACAGGATATTTCAATTTCGATTCCACGTCATGAAATCAATAAAATTGAAAACCTCGCTATTTCAGCGACAGAGTATCTTGGAACCTTAGTGGGAGCCGGTGCATCAAGTGCTGCTGCGGGGTTTGCTGTCTATGGTGGTGTTATGGCATTCGCGGCTGCATCTACAGGAACACCAATTGCAGCGCTTTCAGGTGCGGCTGCTTATAATGCGACAATGGCGGCTATCGGTGGTGGTTCTCTAGCTGCTGGAGGTTGGGGGATGGCAGGTGGAGCAATGGTGTTAGGTGGTGCTGTTGTTGCTCCTATCTTAGCGATTGCTGGTTGGGCTTATAATTCTCACGCTGAAAAAGCATTAGATAATGCCCAAAAAATTCGCTCTGAAGTTAATGGTGCCGTTGCAAAAATGACTTTGGCTTATGAAAATTTAACCAAAACCAAAGAGTACGTTGTCGCTATTTATCATGTTTTAGAAGCACAATTTACCGTGTTTAAACCATATCTATTAGCACTCATAGAAGCCGACAAAATGATTCAACGTAATAAAGCATTAGGTCAGGCTAACACCCATGGCATTACGGATGAGTTAAAGCTCACTATTAATAATGGTTATAAACTTGCAGCTATTATGACTAACCTAATTACGACACCATTATTTAAGCCGAAATTAAATCAAAATAATGAGGCTATTATTGTTGATGAGGTTATCGAGATTGAAACAGATAGCCATGGTCTGAAAATATTAAATCAGGAATGTTTAGATAAGCGATTAGATGAAACTAAGCGTTTTACGTTATCTTGATGGCATCATAAATCATAAGTAGCAGTACTTTCACTGCTACTTATAGGTAAGACATATGCAACAGACAAATTATAATTGGCAAAAAGAAGTGAATGATACGATTGTTCAAAGTTTAGTCACTTCCTTTGGTTTGGATTTTTTATTATTAAAAGATAAAAAAGGGGGGGGATGTTGATACGGTGCATAATGTCAGAAATGATATTTGGGCAACCGAGGAAGAAAAAAATCGTTATCAGGATCGTGGTGAATATGATTCACATGCATACCACAGCCACGAGAATTACAAAGAGACAAACCGCAAAGGCAAACAAAAAAAGTTAGCGGGTGAGTTAACGGACTCCTATACAGGAGAAACGTTTAGCCAACATGATGTGACTAATCTTGATCATATTATTGCGGCTTATGAAGTGCATAATGACCCTGCACGTGTTCTTGCTGAAATTGACGGTGCGGATTTAGCTAACCGTGACTCAAATTTGACCTTTACGAATGAAACATTAAATAAGTCGAAAAAAGCCAAAAAAATGGCAGACTTTATTTCGAATCTAAAGTCACAGCAAACACTGCTTAAAGCAGAAATTAGTGCATTAGAAAGTAAAGGGCAACTAACCGATATTGAGTTAAAAAAACTCAAGACACTTAAGAATAAGCAGAAAGCCAATTTTGATGCCATGAAGGCTGTCGATGAAAAGGCCAGAAAACAGTATGATGCAGAAATTAGTAGCAAGTACTACAGTAGCAGTAAGTTTTTTGTGAATACGGCATCAGCGGCTATTAACACTGGGTTGAGAATGGGAGCAAGGCAAATGCTAGGGATTGTATTTGCAGAGCTTTGGTTTGAATTAAAAGATTCGATTCCTAAATTGATTGAACAGCATAAAACAAACTTTAAATTTAAACTTTTCTTGGAGGATTTGAAAGGTGTTGTTACGAATATTTGGGAAAGATTAAAAGCTCGTTTTAAAGATTTTTGGACTGAGTTTAATAATGGGTTGTTTGGTGGGTTATTAGCCAGTGTTACAACCACCATGTTGAATATTTTCCTAACATCGACAAAAATGATAGGGAAGTTAATCCGAGAGTCTGCAAATAGCCTATTTTCTGCTGTGAAGCTGCTCTTTTTTAATCCAGAAAATTTAGCATTAGGGGATTTACTAAAATCAGCCATTAAAATTATATCGACCAGTATTTCTGTTGTACTCGGTTCAATGATAACAACATACTTGAATGGAATATTATCATTCCCATTCGGTAATGATGTTGCGCTATTCATTGGGGCTTTAGTCTCTGGTTTATTGACATTGGCGATGTGCTATTATTTAGAGCACAGTAATTTAATGCAAAAGATTTGGCGTTTTTTAAATAAATTCCGCAATAAATATGAGCTAACATTAAAGTACTACCGAGATGTTAATGCTGCTTTAGATAAATACCTAACAGAACTTGCTCAGCTTGAATTTAATTTTAATGTTGCTGAAATGCAGACGTTTACCCATGCATTGCAGGCGACAAATACAGAATATGAGCGAAAAATTATTCTTAATCAGGAAATTAAACGGAGCAATATTGCATTACCCTATGATGTAGATAGTGATGATTCATTCAGTGATTGGCTGGATTCATTATGATTTTAGAAACCGAGCTATTTCCTTGTGATAAATGTGGGGCATGCTGCCGCCATGTTGATCGCGCTAATGAAACTCAATTTCTTGATAGAGGCGACGGTATCTGTAAACATTATAATGAAACTAGCATGTTATGCACTATTTACGAAGAGCGCCCAGATATCTGTCGTGTCGATAAACAGTATTTGCTTCATTATCACGATCAATATACATGGCATGAATTTGTTGAAGTGAACAGAATTGCCTGTGAAATCATACTGGGCAGTGAATAATTTTGACTTATGCTATATCCGTTTAATAAGACCATTACTAAACCTTTTAGTGATGGTCTTATTTTATGAATTGATAAAGTAGGCTTGGTTTATCAACGTCCCCCATAACTTAGTTAATGATCCCTTTTCATTAAACCCACAGGCGTGATCTTATTGATCCCTAGCATTAAATGATATTCAATCTCATTTATTATTGACCGTCGGTCGGTCGATAATTATGATAAAGGCATCATTTGATGGGAAGGTGAGAATAATGAAACGTCTTTTTTTGATCTCTGCCGTCTGTTTAGGCACGTTTATGGCGACATTAGATATCAGCATCGTCAATGTTGCATTACCTGCAATTCAACGGGATCTCAATGCTGATATGGGAATGCTCCAGTGGATCATTGATGCTTATGCGCTTTGTTTATCTGCATTGATTTTGTCTGTGGGGCCGATTAGTGATCGCTATGGGCGTAAAAAAGTGTGGCTAGCAGGGATCGCCATTTTTACATTTGGCTCTGCCCTTTGCGCGATAGCGACGACAACAAATATGCTGATTTGGGGAAGAGTGACCCAAGGCATTGCGGCAGCAGCACTGATCCCCGGTGCTTTATCTATTATTACCCAAGCATTTTTGAATGATATTGAGCGAGTGAAGATAATTGGGATCTGGTCTGCTGTGAGTGCATTATCATTGATAATTGGTCCTATTTTAGGTGGGTTATTAGTTGAACTGTTTGATTGGCCAACGATCTTTTTAATTAATCTTCCTCTTGGAATAGTCACTTTGTTGTTGGGTTGGATAGGTATTGATGAAAGTGCAGATCCTGAGAAAGCCGCCTTTGATCCATTAGGCCAATGCTTGAGTATTGTTGCGCTTGCGGGTGTGACATATGGCTTAATTGAAGCAGGAGCGCAAGGGTGGGGAAGCGTTATGACGATAGGGGGATTAACTGTAGGTTTTCTCGCTTTGATCAGTTTTGTGATAGTCGAAATGAAAGTCGCAAAGCCTTTATTTCCCATCTTTTTGTTTAAAACTAATCAATACTTTTTTCAATACAACGTGGCCTCTTTTACGCTTGGTTTTGCGACCTACAGCAATGTATTTTTTATCGCCTTATTTCTACAAAAAGGGCAGGGTTGGGGAGCCTTTGAGGCTGGATTGCGTATGGCTCCTGAATTTGTTGCCATGGCACTATTTTCTTTCTCTTTCGGTCACTTGACTCGATTGACGAGTGTCAGAAATTTAATGATTTTAGGGTTTGTGCTTATTGCACTAACATCTACTGCGCTTGGTTTGGTGAATGCAGATACGGCTTATACGGTTATTGCTTTGCTTTTATTTGTGCTGGGGGCTGGGATGGGAATGGCGACACCGGCGATAGGAGCTTTGATTATGGGGAGTGTTGATAAAGCCTATTCAGGGGTTGCCTCCGCGGTGATGAATGCGTTACGGCAAACAGGCATGACATTGGGGATCGCACTATTAGGGACATTAATGACGCATCAAGCACTCAATCAATTACAGCATGATGAAATGTTAATGGCAACCGTACCTACTCAAGAAGTCAGTTTACTTATTAATAATTCTTCCTCTGTTACCTTACCTTATGTTGCTCAAGCTGTTCGAGCGGCAATGACATCAGGGTTTAATGTGGCGATGATAGGTGGGGCGGGTGTTGTGGTTTTCACGCTATGGTTGATTGTTAAACGTCGAAAAGTGAACATTTAGTGTATTAATTAGGCGAATAAAAAAAACACCTGCCGAAGCAGGTGTTTAAAGACTGAATTATTCGTCAAGGAAGCTACGTAGAACTTCTGAGCGGCTTGGATGACGCAATTTACGCAGTGCTTTTGCTTCGATCTGACGGATACGCTCACGGGTAACATCGAACTGTTTACCCACTTCTTCTAGCGTGTGGTCAGTGTTCATATCGATACCAAAACGCATACGCAGTACTTTTGCTTCACGTGCAGTCAAGCCAGCTAATACTTCATGAGTTGCCGAACGTAGACTTTCTGAAGTTGCTGAGTCTAATGGCAGTTCTAAAGTATTATCTTCAATGAAATCGCCGAGATGTGAATCTTCATCATCACCAATTGGCGTCTCCATAGAGATAGGCTCTTTAGCTATTTTCAGTACCTTACGGATCTTATCTTCCGGCATCATCATGCGTTCGGCTAACTCTTCTGGTGAAGGTTCACGGCCCATTTCCTGTAGCATCTGACGAGAGATACGGTTCAATTTATTGATGGTTTCAATCATGTGAACAGGAATACGGATGGTACGAGCCTGATCCGCGATAGAACGCGTAATTGCCTGACGGATCCACCAAGTTGCATAGGTCGAGAATTTATAACCACGGCGATATTCAAACTTATCAACCGCTTTCATCAGACCGATATTCCCTTCTTGGATCAAGTCAAGGAACTGCAAACCACGGTTGGTATATTTTTTCGCGATCGAAATAACCAGACGCAAGTTCGCTTCAACCATCTCTTTTTTCGCACGGCGAGCTTTGGCTTCACCAATAGACATGCGACGGTTGATATCTTTCACCTGCTCAATAGTCAGGCCTGTTTCTTCTTCAATTTGACGTAATCTTTGCAGACAACGCAAAATCTCTTCTTCAACTTCAACCAGCTTTTCACACCAAGGCTTGTTCATCGCTTTGGCGGCTGTTAGCCAAGTTTCACTGGTTTCATTACCGCTAAATAGCGTGATGAAGTTCTTCTTAGGCATTTTGCACTGTTCAACACACAGTTTCATGATGGTACGCTCTTGAAGGCGAACGCGATCCATCATTTCACGCATGTTATTGACCAGATAGTCAAATTGTTTTGGCACTAAGCGGAACTGTTTGAAGACTTCAGAAAGCTCTTCAATCGCTTGTGCGGTTTGTGCATTGTTACGACCAAATTGCTTAATGTGCTGACGTGTTTTTTTCGTATTGCGCGCGCAATTCGCTGAATTTTTCACGGGCTAGTTCAGGATCGATGCTGTTATCATCATCGCTATCGCTGTCATCGCCGTCTTCATCATCTTCGTCTTCATCGTCGTCTTTATCTAACTCTTCTTGTGGAAGTTCAGAGCCAACGTGTGTTGCAGTTGGTGCGAGATCTTCCTCAGCGTTAGGGTCGACGAAACCGGTGATCAGGTCGGATAAACGGCTTTCGCCTGCCTCGACGTGATCATACTGTTCAAGGAGATAAGTGATGGCTTCAGGGTACTCTGCAACAGAGCATTGAACTTGGTTTATGCCATCTTCAATACGTTTTGCGATGTCGATCTCACCCTCACGGGTTAAGAGTTCGACCGTTCCCATTTCACGCATATACATGCGCACAGGGTCTGTAGTACGACCAATTTCACTTTCAACACTGGATAGAACTTGTGCTGCAGCTTCTGCCGCATCTTCATCCGTGTCGGATGTGGTTTCAGCCAGTATCAAATCATCGGCGTCAGGTGCTTCTTCCATGACCTGGATGCCCATGTCATTAATCATCTGGATGATATCTTCAATCTGATCTGAATCGACGATATCTTCCGGCAGATGGTCGTTGACCTCAGCATAGGTTAAGTAACCTTGCTCTTTACCCTTGGTTACGAGTAGCTTAAGCTGCGACTGCGGGTTTTGCTCCATAAGACGGTATCCACACTTCTGAGTATTTAGATTGGTGTCGGTCGGCGAAACAATCGGCCAACAAGAACATTCAAAGGGGATTTTTATTATTACGCTACGCCCCTTTAAAATCGTAGCATTTTACAGGCATTTGCCTTTAGTAAATCGGCACTTAAGCCGTTTGGTATTCAGTTATGTCTTCACACGTGAAAGCGTGATTAGGCGGACTTCTGCGCGCTCTTCTGGGGTCAGCCCTTCAGTTCGTTCTTTGGCTATCAAGTAGTCAAAACGCTCGTCAAGCGCGCTATTAAATAGATGGTTTAAAGCATCTTTAAATGTCTTTTCCGCTATCTCCTCTATTTCTATATCGTTCCAAGTTGCCAGTTTTTCAAGTTGACTCGCGAATTTATTGTCACGATACAGCTCAAGCAACTGCCCAGTCGTCATACCAGGGGTGGAACGGCAAACATCAACCAATTCCTGAAATAGAGAAAGCCCCGGCATTTGGATATGGGCTATTCCCTCTAGCGAGGGAACGAATTCCGAAAAACTCGGATTCTGTACCAACAACGCGATTAAAATACGCATTGTGGTTGGTTTTAATTTCGGTGCTTGGTAATTTACCGGTTCTGCATTCTCTCTATCAATCATAGCAAGAACCTGAGAAATATCCGGTATACCAATAAAATTTCCTAGCTCTTGAGCCATATATAGGCGCAATGTTTCACCAGGTATTTGTTTTATCAAAGGGATGGCGAGCTTACTAAATTTTGCTCGTCCTTCCTGTGTTTTTAAGTCAACTTGTGGCACGAGTGAATCAAATAGAAATGACGATAATGTTTGTGCGTCATTCATTCGTAATTCAAATGCTTCTTTACCTTCTTTGCGAACTAAAGAATCAGGGTCTTCGCCATCAGGTAAAAACATAAACCGTAATTGACGACCGTCGGTCAAATAGGGCAATGCATTTTCAAGGGCTCGCCAAGCTGCCTCTCTCCCAGCACGGTCGCCGTCATAACAGCAAATAACCGTATCTGTTGAACGATAGAGCAACTGAATATGTTCAGAGGTTGTTGAGGTTCCAAGTGAGGCAACCGCATAACGGATACCGTATTGTGCCAATGCAACAACGTCCATATAGCCTTCAACAACCAGTAATTTATCAAGTTCACTGTTGTGTTGCGTTGCTTCATAGAGGCCAAATAGCTGCCGGCCTTTATGGAAAATATCGGTTTCCGGTGAGTTTAGGTATTTCGGTAATGCGTCACCTAAAACACGCCCACCAAAAGCGATAACACGCCCACGACGATCTCGAATGGGGAACATTACCCGTTCCCTGAAACGGTCATAGGTACGGCCACTATCATTCGTCACTAACATACCTGCATCATCAAGCTGTTTGCGACTTTCTGGGTTTACGGCAAATTTTTTGAGCAGGTTGTCCCATCCGACAGGGGCAAAACCTATCGAGAAATGCTCAATAACGTCAGCCGATAAACCACGTTGGCTTAAATAATCTTTGGCTTTACTTGCCGATGGATGATTTAAGGCAGCGTGGTAAAAATGGTTTATTTTCTCCATCAACTGATACAGATTTTGCCGTTGATGAAGTTCAATTTGGCTTGTGCCAGTTCCCGTTTCATAAGGAACATCAAGGCCATGTAAGGCGGATAATTCTTCGATGGCTTCAACAAAATCGAGTTTGTCGTAATTCATCAAGAAATCGATCGCATTACCATGTGCACCACAGCCAAAGCAGTAATAAAACTGCCTTTCACTGTTCACCGTGAAAGATGGTGTTTTTTCGTTATGGAACGGACAGCACGCGTGATGATTTTTACCCTGTTTCTTTAACGGGACTTTTGCATCGACTAAATCGATGATGTCGGTTCTCGCTAACAAATCATTGATAAATGAACGCGGGATTCGTCCAGCCATAAGCCTCTTTTCGCCTGTTGATGAACGATAATAAGCCGCGCTTCCCTCAGGAAAGCACGGCCTTTAACTGCTTACTAATACTGCCTGTGATGATTGCGGTGGTTACCGCGACCAATTAGTACAGGCGAGTACGGCGTGCGTTTTCGCGAGCCAGTTTCTTAGCGTGACGCTTAACAGCAGATGCTTTAGCGCGTTTACGCTCAGTCGTTGGTTTTTCATAGAATTCACGACGACGAAACTTCAGCTAAGACTCCTGCTTTTTCGCAGGAACGTTTGAAACGACGTAATGCAACGTCGAAATGGCTCGTTTTCACGTACTTTAATTACCGGCATGTGCCTCTCACCTCAATAGAAATCGGGTTGTTGCTGGCTTTATTCCACCAGCCGTCATTTAAAATGGTGCGGAATTTTTACTTCAATGAGTACGGGTTTGTAAAGTGCCGTATAAAATTGAAACACACAAGATTACCATTTCGTTGTTTTTTTGATGAAAAAAACAACGAGTTTAGGTAATAATGAAAATTAGCCACACGAAATTTATTACAGGGCACTGATTATAGACTATACAACAGGAAAAGTCAGCCTTTTGGCATCATAAATTATACGATAGCCTGAATTTAATGATAGACTTTGGCTCATGCAACAAACAAGGGTAGTGCAATGCGCGTTTTAGGTATCGAAACATCCTGCGATGAAACCGGGATCGCAATCTACGATGATAAGGCCGGTCTATTAGCTAATCAATTATATAGCCAAATAAAAGTTCATGCTGACTACGGTGGCGTGGTTCCTGAATTGGCCTCTCGCGATCATATTCGCAAAACGGTTCCACTCATTCAGGCCGCGCTTAAACAAGCCAATCTTACGAGTGCCGATATTGATGCGGTCGCTTATACAGCGGGGCCGGGGCTTGTAGGCGCTTTAATGGTTGGTGCCACCGTGGGACGTTCGCTAGCCTTTGCATGGGGCGTTCCTGCTGTTGCTGTTCATCATATGGAAGGGCACTTACTAGCACCGATGCTGGAGGAAAAAAGCCCTGAGTTTCCATTCGTTGCCTTATTAGTGTCAGGGGGACATACCCAGCTAATTAGTGTGACTGGTATTGGTGAATATGAATTACTCGGTGAGTCTATTGATGATGCCGCGGGTGAAGCATTTGATAAAACAGCAAAAACTACTCGGGTTAGATTATCCGGGTGGTCCAGTGTTATCGCGTATGGCACAACAAGGCACAGAAGGTCGTTTTGTTTTTCCTCGACCAATGACCGACCGACCAGGGCTTGATTTTAGCTTTTCAGGGCTGAAAACCTTTGCCGCTAATACCATTCGGGAAAATGCGGATGATGAGCAAACTCGCGCAGATATTGCACGCGCTTTCGAAGATGCCGTAGTGGATACATTAGCCATAAAATGCAAGCGTGCACTTGAACAAACCGGTTTTAAACGCCTAGTTATGGCGGGGGGAGTGAGTGCCAATCGTACACTACGCGCTAAAATGGAAGAGGTGCTAAAGCAGCGTGGGGGGGAGGTGTTTTATGCACGCCCAGAGTTCTGTACTGATAATGGTGCGATGATTGCATTAGCGGGGCTGATCCGCTTAAAAGGCGGCGCGACAACAGGCTTAGGCGTTACAGTGCGCCCGCGTTGGCCATTAGCGGAGCTTCCACCATTAGTCGAAACTCGCGAATAGTATCGAAAGTGTGATTAGCGCGGCGGCCCATTTATTGTCAATTGAGTCGCCGCTAATTTATTGTCTCCCGATATCTCGTTTTCTTTTTTAGATCCAGAAACGGTGATTAGTGCAAAATAGTTATCGCATCATCCAATCTTATCGCATGTTTTTTGACGACCTCAGAGGCATTAGCACTTTGCTCGACTAACACGGTATTTTTCTGGGCGATGGATTCGAGTTCAAAGACGGCCTGTGTGATTTCAGTGAGTCCGGCTGCTTGTTCGGAAGTTGCGTTGCTGATATGGCTGATCAGTTGGGTGACATCCTGTACTTGCTTGACCACTTCTTGCAATGTATCTCCCGTGGTGTGTACGTGCAATTTGCCTGAATGTACTTTGTTTTCACAGTCATCAATAAGGTCACGAATATCGTTTACGGCGCTCGCACTTCGGCTGGCAAGGCTACGCACTTCATCTGCAACAACCGCAAAACCTTTTCCTTGCTCTCCTGCTCGAGCTGCTTCAACAGCGGCATTAAGGGCCAATATATTGGTTTGAAAAGCGATCGTTTTAATCACATCGGTAATAGCGTTGATTTTATTCGTACTGTGAACAATTTCATCCATGGTTTGGACAACATTTTTCATGGCTTCCGCGGCATGAATTGCGGTTTCACTTGTCTGACTAGAGAGTTTATCCGCCTGTATTGTATTATCTGCGTTCATTTGTACGGACACTGACATTTGATTCATCGCCGCTACCGTTTGTTGCACATAGCCCACTGTTTTTTGGGTATGCTGTTCTAGTTCATCACAATCGTTAACTAATAGTTCACTCTCGTTGTGCACATTACTGATTTGGTAAGACACGTCGTTGGTTAACCACCGGCACACTAATCCGAGTTGACCAATAGATCGTAATATCATCCCAATTTCATCAACACGATGAAGATGGCTGATACTGTGGCGCTCGCCTCTTGCCACATCAAGGGCTTGTCTAGCAACATTTTCGATAGGCTTCGCCACCATACGTTCAAGTAAAACGTTGCTAGCGGATAAGGTGATTAAGGTGAGAACGGTTGCGTGAAGAAAAGACAAGCCTTGTAGGCCCGAGAGTGCAGCAACGCTTATCCAACCCGTAAATAATAGGATCATCAGTAATCGAATACGCCAACGTATCGACAGCGCAGGGTATTGTCCAAACCAGAGCTTTGCTAACACGAGGCCTTTATGTAATTTATGAGGGGGGCGCCCTTGGTTTAATGCCCGATAGAGCGGCTCAGCACTGGCGATTTCTTCTCGTGAGGCTTTTGTTCGAATCGACATATAACCCGTGATAACACCTTCTCTCATCATTGGGCAAATATTGGCTCTAACCCAATAGTGATCACCGTTTTTACGGCGATTTTTTACAATACCAGTCCATGGCTCCCCCTTTTTTAAGGTACTCCACATGTCCGCAAAGGCTGCTTTAGGCATATCAGGGTGGCGAATGATGTTATGAGGTTGGTTCATCAGTTCCAAGAGTGAATAACCACTTACTTTAATAAAGTCATCGTTTGCGTGAGTGATATTGCCATCCAAATCACTCGTGGTCATCAGTGTGGTATCGTCTTCTAATTGATATTCGTTTTGTGTAATAAAGGGAATGCTCGTCATAAATACACCATTATAATTGTTGAGTTTCTCAATGGTATATTTCGACTTATTTCAAATTATCATTAGGCATTATTTATAATAATTTGATGTTTATCTGATTTTTACCCGCAATATCACTTAAGTTTGGTACAGAGTTTGGATAGGAGTAGGTCAATTATGTTGAAAGCATAAAAAAGGCTGTTATGACAGCCTCTTAATATTAATCTTCTTGTTCCTGCTCTTTTGCTTCTTGAGCGATTTCTTTCGGGGTTTTTTGTTTCTTATTTTTGAGCTTTTGCCAAATACGGCTTTCTTGCCCGCGCCATAAACGTTGAATATTACCATGATGGCGCACTAAGACGAGGCAGGAGAGCATCGCCACAGGGAAGGTGAACTCGGGCTTAAACCACCAAACATAGAATGGGGCAAGTAGTGCACCGATAATGGCACCTAATGAAGAGTAGCCGCTAAGAAGTACCGTGAGTAACCAAGTGCCCGCAATTAAGCCAGAAAGATCCCAGCCGATAGCGGCGATAGAGCCAAATGCCGTTGCGACACCTTTCCCGCCTTTAAAACGGAAGAAAACGGGGTAAATATGTCCCAGACAAGCTGCAATCGCGACAAAGCCAAGATAGAATGGAGGAACTTTTAGATAATAAGCCAACCAAACCGGGATCATCCCCTTTAGGACGTCACAAATGAGCACTGCGGCTGCGGCTAATTTACCGCCGACGCGCAAGACGTTGGTTGCTCCAGGGTTACCTGAGCCGTGTTGACGAGGGTCGGGCAATCTTGCCAATCGGCAGATCAGTATAGCACTTGAAACTGAGCCACAAAGGTAGGCAAAGATTATCATGCCAAGCGCGGTTGCACTCATAGCAAACTCCAAAACAGTTGGGGTATATATACACAATTTATTTCACTCATTGGATAATACGCATATTTTCCATGAAGTGGTATCAATTCAGCACATAAACGAGAAAATGACGTGATGGATATCGTATTTATTGAACAATTATCAGTCATCACCACCATTGGTGTATATGACTGGGAACAAAAAATTGAGCAGAAACTCGTGCTCGATATCGAAATGGGATGGGATAACAAACGAGCATCAAGGAGCGATAATGTCACCGATTGTCTCGATTACGCGCAAATTAGCCAAGCCATTATGGATCATGTCAGTAAAAACAAATTTGGCTTAGTAGAACGTGTCGCGGAAGAAGTCGCTCAACTTCTATTAGGTCATTTTTGTTGCCCTTGGGTACGCATTAAAGTTGCTAAGCCAGGCGCAGTTGTGCGGGCGAAAAGTGTGGGTGTTATTATTGAAAGAGGCACTAGACCCGCTTAAAACTGAAAAGAAAGATAGGGCGGTGTATCGCCGCCAACTATCGGTTAGGCATTAATAGGTAACAGTGTTTGCTGTTGCCGCCACTGTTCAATCTGTTCAATGCGTTGGCGAGTCAGCTCTTCTCGGATTTTGGGACCTTGAAACCCTTGCTCAACAATAGGCTTAACGCTAACCGTTTGGGCAACATGAAAAGCTTGGCGAAAAAACTCCGCTTGTGGATACGCTTGCTGTTCAAAGCCAGCGCGACCACGCGCATCAGCTTCACTAATCACCCCCAATTGGGCTATTCGCTCAGGTTTACGCCAACTGTCTAATCCATCAAATAATTGAACCAGCTCTTTGGGCTGTTAATCGATTTATGACATGAATTTTATCATGGAAACGAGCGGTTAGGCGTGCAAGCTCCCTCGCGCTATTAGGAATTTTTAAGCGATCACACAAGTTATCGATTAGGGCAACACCAGCTTCGCCATGATGAGGATGGCTAGGCCAGATAGTTTTGGGAGTGAGTGCCTTACCGACATCGTGGCACAGTGCAGAGAAGCGAATATCAACATCAGTGGAAAGTTGGGCGGCCATACGTAACACCATTAGGGTGTGTATCCCCGTATCAATTTCTGGGTGCCATTTGGCAGGAGCTGGCACGCCAAACAAATTATCGATTTCGGGAAATAGCACGGCAAGGGCCCCACATTGACGGAGTACCTCAAAGTAGACCTGCGGTGATTTGGACTTCAAGGCTTTTTCGGTTTCTGCCCAAACACGTTCAGCGGTTAGATGAGTAAGTTCACCAGATGCCGTCATGGTTTGCATTAACGATAGGGTTTCGGGGGCAATATGAAAACCTTGTTCAGCGTAACGAGCGGCAAAACGCGCTACGCGTAAAACGCGTAGTGGATCCTCAGCAAATGCCTCAGACACATGACGTAAGACTCTCGCCTTTAAGTCATCGACCCCATTATAGGGATCGGTCAACTGTCCTTGGTCATCTTTAGCGATGGCATTGATAGTGAGATCACGGCGTAGAAGATCATCTTCAATGGTCACGTCTGGGGCGGAATAGCAACTGAATCCAGTATACCCTGCGCCTGTTTTGCGCTCAGTTCTTGCTAGAGCGTACTCTTCATGGGTTTGAGGGTGAAGAAATACCGGGAAGTCTTTCCCCACTTGCTGGAAACCTTGGGCCAACATCGTTTCAGGTGTTGACCCTACCACCACATAGTCTCTATCTGAGACCGGAAGGCCAAGCAGTTCATCTCGTACCGCTCCACCGACCAGATATACTTTCATCATTAATTTTTAGCTCATCCAACGATCATTACGTTTTTTACGGCGCGGAATAATATGCGGCAGGATCAGACCAAAAATAAGCCCAGCCCCCGCAACACCACCACCATACATAAACCATTGTAATATGAGTTCACGACGACGGTCATCAAGGTTAACTTCCGCAATTTCTAATTTCTTGCCAGACTTAATAAGCTCATTTTTCAATTTTTCATTTTCGGCTTTCAATTGGTTGACGATTTTATCGTTATCGGCAACGCGCTGTTGCATATCCGCCGTGCGTGTATTCCACGTATTATCAATATTTTCGAGTTGCTGACGTAATTTTTGATTTTCGGCTTCTAACTCAGGAATACGTATTTTCATACTCGGTGTGTCACTGAGTTGGTTTTCTGGAAGCCATACTGTACGCCCACGTTCGTCTTTGACTTGAGCGAAATTACCATCCGTTGAGATAAGCTCAACACTTTCACCCGCATTGAGTGTGCCAACAATCCGATATTTTGTTCCTGGCCCACTATGCACATAAGTTGATAAGTCATCAGAAATATAACGTTTTTCAGCGGCAACGGTGCTGACTGATAGGCTTAGCCCCATGATTGAAAGGAGTAATAATGGTATTTTTCGCATAGTATTTACTTTCTATTATTTATGGTGAATGAATGCGGCATATGTGTAGACATACTCTAGATCATTCGAGTTGCGGCTAGACGGTGAGTGAGCGAAATAGATAGCGATGCCATTCGCGCGGATGACTTAGTCAACAAAAACTCAGCGTGTTGCGACAACTTGAAGTACGACGAGTACAAATACTAAAGAGTTAAGTGTGCGTGTGCAAATGTAAAACCAGAATGGGAACTATCCTAACTCACTATATAGCGTATAATTCCTTGCATTTCTTGACATAAACACCTGAAATAAATTGAGAGCATAGAATTTTTGGTTTCTTTGCGCTTTGTTTTCTCACTCGGCGCTGATTGGGGTAATATAATTGCAGAGAAATTATCAATTAAGGAAATGTATGAGCCACCTAGAAGTTGAACTGAAATTGGCTGCTCAAACCACGGCAATCGAGCCAGTACGCCAATTTTTATCGACACTTTCCCACCAACATACTGAACCAAAGAAACTGACTAATATCTATTTCGACACCGAAACACGTCAACTGCGCCAATGGGATATGGGATTGCGTATTCGCGGTTGTGATGGTCGTTATGAAATGACCATTAAAACGGCAGGACAAGTGATTGGCGGATTGCATCAACGTCCTGAATATAATGTTGATATTGATGCACCAGAGCTCAATTTACCCGCTTTTCCCGTCGAAATTTGGCCAGAAGGCACCGATGTCCAGCAATTACAGTCACAATTACAGATCCTTTTTAGTACTAATTTTACCCGTGAAAAATGGCTAGTGACATTTGAAGACAGTGAAATCGAAATTGTTTTCGATCAGGGGGAAATTTCTGCTGGCTCCCGAGATCTTCCTATTCAAGAATTTGAATTAGAACTTAAAAAAGGTTTCGTTGCAGATGTACTGAATTTAGCGAAAAAGCTAGCCGACATTGATGGTTTGCGCCTCTCTTCCACCAGTAAAGCTGCGAGAGGCTATTCATTGATGCAAACAGCGCGCGCGCCATTGCAACAGCCAGAAACGGTGTTTGATTATGAGCAACAGCCCATAGAACAAGCATTGATGCATATGCAGCAGCTAAGCCAACAGCATGAAGCCTATTGGCTAGCCGATGAGGCGGGTGCCCGTGAAGGGCTTGATGTCTTTTTACGCTTTGTCCAAGCGTTTTTGGTGCATTATCGCAACTCTGCCCCCCAGTTTGTGCAGGATATTCCTTTAGAGCAGCTTCGCGCGGATCTTGCCGATGATAAACTGAGTGCAGAAACCTTTTGCTACAGCAGCCGCTGGTTAAAATGTAAATTGGCCTTCACGCAGTGGTTAATTGCCTTGAAATATACTGATATTCATTAAGGTGTTGATATGCATCCTTTTCCTGAGTTGCTACACAGCCAACGAGAGCGGGTTATCGCACGTTTGGCCGATCATGGAAGTGAATTACTGCCTCTGAGTGATGAAGAAGCCATCGTACTAAGTTTTAGTGACTTTGTGTTAAAGCAGGTTTTAGCGCATTCACGTTTTTTGCAGCAGATCCGTGAGCAACGACCTAGCCCTAGCGAATGGCAACATTATGAGCAGTGGCTTGGAAAGGATTTGGAATCGGTGGTAGATGAAGATCATTTGATGCGAGTATTGCGGACATTTCGCCATCAAATGCTAGTCAGAGCCGCTTGGATGCAAGCCTTAAAGATCAGTTCGGAAAAAGAAACCTTACAGCAACTGAGTCATTTAGCGGAAACCGTGATCGTTGCCGCAAGAGATTGGTTATATCAGCAATATAGTCAATCGTGGGGAACGCCTTGTGATAGCGAAGGTAACCCACAGCCATTACTGGTTCTCGGGATGGGGAAACTGGGTGGTGGAGAGCTTAATTTTTCCTCTGATATCGATTTGATTTTTGCCTATCCCGAAAATGGCGTAACACGCGGTGGACGCAAAGAGCTAGATAACGCGCAATTTTTTACCCGTCTAGGACAAAAGTTGATCCGCGTCCTCGATCAAGTCACGGTTGAGGGCTTTGTCTATCGTGTCGATATGCGTTTACGCCCATTTGGTGACAGTGGACCTTTGGTGTTCAGTTTCTCTGCTTTAGAGGATTATTATCAAGAGCAAGGGCGAGATTGGGAACGTTATGCAATGGTTAAAGCACGTATTATGGGGCCAGATAGCCTACATTATGCAGATACATTGCGTCAGTTACTACGTCCCTTCGTCTATCGCCGTTATATCGATTTTAGTGTGATTCAATCGCTGCGTAATATGAAAAATATGATTGAGCGAGAGGTTCGCCGTCGGGGGCTGGTCGATAATATTAAACTTGGGGCTGGTGGCATTCGAGAAATTGAATTTATCACTCAAGTTTTTCAGTTGATCCGTGGCGGCCGCGAACCGGCACTGCAATCACAATCATTACTGCTAGCCATGAAAGGTATTCGAGAGCTTGAACTGCTTCCTGCCGAGCAAGTCGAACTGCTACAAGAGAATTATCTCTTTTTACGGCGGGTGGAAAATTTATTGCAAAGTATTGATGACCAGCAAACCCAGACTCTACCAGATGATGCTCTCAATCAAGCCCGTTTAGCTTGGGGGGATGGGCTTTGAACACTGGCAGGCTTTTTATCAAGAACTCATGCAGAAAATGGCGATGGTTCATCATATTTTTACTGAACAAATTGGTCAGGATGATGAAGAAGAGCGTCAAGATAGCTTCGATGAGATCTATATCACCTTGTGGCAAGGGGAGCTTACTAAAGAGGAGTTAGCCCCTTACTTGCCTTCTCAGGACGAGGAAGTTGCCCAGAAAATCATTCATGGCATTTTGATGTTTCGTCACGACCTCAATAAACGCACGATAGGGCCGCGTGGGCGAGATGTTCTTGATGAATTAATGCCTAAATTGTTGGCAAAAGTGGGAGAGCGGGCGGATGCAGGCCAAGTTGTTGAACGTCTAACACCACTTTTATTAAGCATAGTTAGCCGAACAACCTATTTAGAGTTGATGCTTGAATTTGATGAAGTATTGACTCACGTTATTCGCTTATGTGCCGCATCCCCAATGATTGCGGAGCAGCTTGCCCGCCACCCATTATTGCTTGATGAGCTACTCGATCCGAAGTCCCTTTACCAACCTCTACCTTTAACCGCATATCGTGATGAATTGCGTCAATATTTAATGCGAGTGCCTGAAGAAGATGAAGAGCAACAGCTAGAGGCATTAAGGCAATTTAAGCAAGCACAATTATTGCGTATTGCTGCGGAAGATATTACGGGCGTCTTGCCAGTGATGAAAGTCAGTGATCATTTAACCTATTTGGCTGAAGCGATCATTGATGCCGTTGTTCATCAAGCATGGCAAAAAATGGTGAAACGCTACGGTGAGCCAGCACATCTTGCTCAATTAGATGAAAAACAATATGGTTTTGCGGTATTGGGATATGGGAAATTAGGCGGCTGGGAGCTTGGCTACAGTTCCGATTTGGATTTGGTGTTTCTATTCGATTGCCCTATCGGGGTTGTCACGAATGGTGAGCGTTCAATAGACGCAAGGCAATTTTATTTACGTGTTGCACAGCGTATTATTCATCTATTTAGTACCCGTACAGCCTCTGGGGTACTGTATGAAGTGGATGCCCGTTTAAGGCCATCAGGGGAGTCTGGTATGTTAGTCAGTACCATTGAAGCCTTTGATGATTATCAAAAAAATGAAGCATGGACATGGGAACATCAGGCATTGATCCGAGCTAGAATGGTATTTGGCGATGCTAGATTACAACAAGAGTTTAATCGTATTCGCCATGAAACCTTATGTACTCCACAAGATGCAGAAACATTACGTCAGCAAGTACGTGATATGCGGTTGAAAATGCATCAACACTTAGGGAGCCATCAAAGTAACCTATTTGATTTGAAAGCTGATCCGGGTGGCATTACCGATATTGAATTTATCGCACAATACCTTGTTTTACGCTACGCACCTGAAAACCCATCGTTAACTCGTTGGTCTGATAATGTCCGTATCTTTGAACTTATGGCTCAACATGCGTTGATGCCTGAAAATGAAGCCAATGCTTTAACTCAGGCGTATGTGACTATGCGTGATGAATTACATCATCTTGCTTTGCAATCATTGCCAAGTAGAGTGGATATCAGCCAGTTTGTCGTTGAGCGTGAACAGGTTTTAGCGAGTTGGAAAAAAATGGCTAGGGGCGGTCGAATCGCATCATTAACGCGGCCTATTGCTTTGTGATAATATCGCGTTAATTAATTACAGCTTCCTTTTGAAAACTGGAGTTTTGGGATGAAAGTAACACTCCCTGATTATAAACAAGCAGGTGTACTTGTTGTTGGTGATGTCATGTTAGACCGCTATTGGCATGGCCCAGCGAGTCGTATCTCACCAGAAGCACCGGTGCCGGTGGTTAAAGTCAATATGGTTGAAGAGCGTCCTGGTGGTGCTGCTAACGTAGCCATGAATATTGCTTCATTAGGCGCCAACTCTCGCCTTGTTGGCTTGACGGGAATTGACGATGCGGCAAAAGCACTCACTGAAAGTTTGAATGCTGTAAAAGTACGTTGTGACTTTGTGGCAATCCCAACTCATCCCACGATTACGAAATTACGGGTGTTGTCACGTAATCAACAACTGATCCGCCTTGATTTTGAAGAAGGCTTTGAAAATATTGATGTTCAACCTTTGCTAGAACGTATTGAACAAGCCTTGCCACATATTGGTGCATTGGTATTGTCAGATTATGCTAAAGGGGCATTATCGCAAGTACAAAAAATGATTGCCTTGGCAAACAAAGCCGGCGTGCCTGTTCTGATTGATCCGAAAGGGAGTGATTTTGAACGCTACCGTGGGGCGACGTTGCTGACACCAAATATGTCTGAGTTTGAAGCCATTGTCGGTCGCTGCCGTGATAACCAAGATGTTGAAGAGAAGGGGATGAATTTATTGAAATCCCTCGATTTAACAGCGTTATTGATCACACGCTCTGAGCAAGGGATGAGCCTGATCCGCCGTGATGAGCCACCGCTACATTTACCGACAGAAGCGCAAGAAGTTTATGATGTAACAGGGGCGGGGGATACGGTTATTGGCGTATTGGCGGCCTCTATTGCTTCAGGTCGACCTCTGCATGAGGCATGTGCGCTAGCTAACGCTGCGGCAGGTGTGGTCGTTGGAAAATTGGGGACTTCAACCGTTTCCCCTATCGAGTTAGAGAATGCGATCCGCGGCCGTGCCGATAACGGTTTTGGGTGTGGATGGATGAAAAAGCAGCTAAAACAGGCTGTGGCAAACGCGAGGTTGCGTGGCGAACGTGTTGGTGATGACAAATGGTTGTTTTTGATATTCTGCATGCAGGCCATGTTTCGTACCTTGCTAATGCTCGTAAGCTAGGGGATAGGCTAATCGTCGCCGTAAATAGTGATGCTTCGGACGCGCCGCCTTAAAGGGGAAACTCGCCCCGTCAATCCGCTGGAGCAGCGTATGATTGTGCTAGGAGCGTTGGAATCTGTCGATTGGGTCGTTCCTTTTGAAGAAGACACGCCACAACGTTTAATTAGTGAAGTGCTACCTGATGTTCTGGTGAAAGGGGGAGATTATCGCCCTGAAGAGATAGCTGGGAGCGAGGAAGTTTGGGCTGCGGGTGGTGAGGTTAAAGTACTGAACTTTGAAGATGGTATTTCAACGACGAATATCATTAAAAATATTATGAAAACCAGCAAATAAGCTACAAACATACCGTTGATAAGGCCTGTGATAGATGTGGCACAGGTCTTATCAAAATTCGTCGTATAGCGCTACCGCCTAGGGGAGCAAGAAATTATTCTTGTTCAGATGGCTTCTCTTCAAGCGCTTTTGATTCACCAAAACGCTCTTCTAATGCTTTCACTCGTTGTTCCATTTGCGCTAACTTTTCGCGTGTACGCAATAACACTTGGGTTTTGAATATCAAACTCTTCGCGGCTTACAAGGTCAAGTTTACTGAGTTGTGACTGAAGCAGTGAACGTAGTTTCTTATCAAAATCTTCACCCAAATCACGGACGCCTTTTGGTAAAGCACCTTGAATTTGGCGGGCTACTTGTTCAATTTTTTTCGGATCGAGCATTCGCGGGTCCTTAAGTTTTAAAAGATCAATTTTGCCGATAGTGTAATACTAGAATGCTTTGTAATAAAGCCCATATGCACCTTGTGCAGCAAGTTGAGATAAAGGTGTGCAAGATAGGCCTGTCTTCCTCAATTGCTGATCCTCACTTAAGCGTATCTAATGTGTGACTTGAATGAATAACGCTTCGTTTTTTATTGATTTTTTTTGACAGAAAATGTGAGTTAGCCGTTAATTTTGGGTTTGCCCGTTGCACGTTGTAATTATTGGCGTTATATTGAATGCGCTTATCTCAGGGCGGGGTGGAAGTCCCCACCGGCGGTAACATGCCTAGGTATGAAGCCCGCGAGCGCTTTATCATTTGTTAGGGTAAAGGTCAGCAGATCCAGTGTGAATCTGGAGCCGACGGTTATAGTCCGGATGGGAGAGAATAACGGTATTAGCATCATTGTGCTATCGAAGCACTGTATTGCTTTTCATATCTGAATTGGCAGAGCGCACACTCGTGGCTGTTTTGTTTATTCAGTTCTCATACTCCTAAGACTGCCCTGATTCTGGTAACTAATAAATTATTACTTAAGAGGTTTTTACCATGAATCAGACGCTACTTTCCGAATTCGGTAATCCAATCGAACGTGTTGAACGTGCCATTGCAGCATTGCGCCAAGGCCAAGGTGTGCTTGTGCTCGATGATGAAGATCGTGAAAATGAAGGCGACCTTGTTTTTGCCGCAGAAACAATGACGCCAGAACAAATGGCCATGACGATCCGCTATAGTAGCGGGATTGTGTGCCTGTGCATTACGGAAGAACGCCGTAAACAGCTTGAATTGCCTATGATGGTGCAAAATAATACCAGCCAAAACAATACTGCTTTTACGGTAACGATTGAGGCAGCTAAAGGGGTAACGACGGGCGTTTCAGCAGCAGACCGCATCACAACAATCCGTGCTGCCATTGCTGATAATGCAACGCCGGCAGATCTACATCATCCAGGACATGTGTTCCCGCTGCGTGGTCGTGATGGCGGGGTTCTGACTCGTCGTGGTCATACAGAGGCGAGCATTGATTTAGCGACACTAGCTGGGTTTAAACCCGCGGGAGTGTTGTGCGAATTGACTAACGATGATGGCACAATGGCTCGCGCACCGGACGTCGTTGCTTTTGCTAAAGAACATGGTATGACCGTTTTAACAATTGAAGATCTGGTTGCATACCGTTTGCAGATGGAAAAGAAAGCGAGCTAAGCAAACAGAGAGTTAGACATTTAGCATCGAATTTTAAGCCACAAAGTTGCACACCTTTGTGGCTTATTCAATTTATTTGACGAAGATGCTCAGCACCATCTACTGTGATTTATTATTAAACTGCGTATGCTGAGATAATAATGTGTAAGATGGAGCATGAAACTCATGTCAGCGAACAAAATGCCAGCGGTTTTTATTGGCCATGGCAGCCCAATGAATGCGATATCAGATAACCAATATACTCAGGCATGGGCAGCTCTTGGGCAGTCGCTGCCTAAACCCAAAGCTATCTTGATGATCTCGGCACATTGGTATACTCGAGGAACCGCCGTCACCGCGATGGCTCAGCCAAGAACCATTCATGATTTTGGCGGCTTTCCTGAACCTTTGTATCAAATGCAATATCCAGCATCAGGCTCCCCTGAACTAGCTCAGCAAGTCGCCGATTTATTAGCGCCATTACCAGTCTATTTAGATAAAAGTGAATGGGGGCTAGATCACGGTGCATGGGAGATCCTCGTTCGTATGTATCCTCAAGCAGATATTCCAGTCGTTCAATTGAGTATTGATGGAACAAAACCTGCGGCTTGGCACTTAGAAGTGGGGCGTAAGCTGGCCTCATTAAGAGAGCAGGGAGTGATGATTATGGCTAGTGGGAATGTGGTGCATAATCTGAGGGAAATGAATTGGCAAAATGCGAATGTTGAGGCGTACCCTTGGGCGCGTTCGTTTGAGCAATTTGTGATTGAGCACCTAACAAGCAAGCAGTTACCTCACCCTTTGACAGCGGCTCTTATACGGGAAGATGGGAGGCGTTCTAACCCTTCACCAGAGCATTTTTTACCTTTGTTGTATGTGATTGGTAGCTGGGATGGTAAAGAAGTAATATCTACCCCGACAGAAGGGATTGTATCAGGCTCTTTGAGCATGCTATCGGTGCAAGTAGGTGAATAACAGGCTAGGAAAGGTAAACAAAAATGACTTTCCCGCGTTGAAGGTAAATTTACTGCCTTGTGTTTTTAGTGGAAGAAAACGGCATGGTTAACATGCCGTTTGTCTATCAGTCAATAATGACATGAGGATAGAAGCGAGAGAGGTCTTGAGTGATAAGCTCTTTGTCTTCGCGAATACAGATACCCGCAGGTTGATCATTCACTAACCAACTTCCTACTAATGTATAGTTACCTTCAAATTGAGGTAGCGGATGGAACTGCTGGATGATCATGCCTTCTTCGCCATATGGACCATCTGCTGAGGCAATCTCTTGGCCTTTTTCAATCACACGAATATTCGCCCCTTCGCGAGAAAATAGTGGTTTGATCACATAACTTTCAAGCTCTGGTTTTTCGCCATCAGCAAAGTAAGCTGGCAACAAATTAGGATGATTTGGGAACATTTCCCATAACATTGGTAGCAGTGCTTTATTCGAAATAATGCTCTTCCAAGCTGGCTCTAACCAACGTACACCGGCATCTTCCAATTTGGTAGAAAAAATTTCTCTGAGCATAAATTCCCACGGATACAGTTTAAACAGATTACTAATGATCTGATCTTGTGTATCTGTGAATTCACCTCTTTCACCTAAGCCAATTTCATCCATATAAAGGAATTCAGTTGCGACACCTGCTTCATGAGCACAATCTTGTAGGTACTGAACAGTGCCACGATCTTCATCGGTATCACGGCAGCACGCCATATGCAGCAGACGGAAACCATGTTGATCTTTAAGCTGAGTGAAACGTTCGATCAACTGCTCTTGAATACTGTTAAATTGATCGGCGTTTTCTGGTAGTTTCCCTGCATTGATCTGATCTTCCAACCAAATCCACTGGAAAAAGGCTGACTCATAGAGCGATGTCGGTGTATCAGCATTATTCTCTAGTAGCTTAGGAGGGTTAACTCCATCGTAGGCCAGATCAAGGCGTGAATAGAGCGAAGGTTGGCTCGTCTTCCACGATTGGCGTACAAACTCCCAACAGTGTTTTGGGATTTGAAAGCGCGCAAGTAACTCATCACTTTCAACAACCCGTTCAACCACTTTTAAACACATTTGGTGTAATTCAGCAGTGGCATCTTCAATTTCTTCAATTTGCGCCATTGAGAATTGATAGTAAGCGTCTTCAGACCAGTATGGCTCGCCATACATGGTATGAAAACCAAAGCCAAATTCAGCTGCTTTTTCGCGCCAATCAGGGCGCTCAATAATTGGTACTCGTTTCATTACTTATCAACCACCCATTGAACGGGAAGATGAAGAAGATTTAGACGAGGAAGATTTCTGTGCCATCGCTTGCTTATTCACCGTGTCGCCAAAGCCACCACGAGTGATGGTGGAAGTGGTTGGTGGCTTAGGTGCCATTGCTGTTTTTGGTACGCTGATAGAACGCCCACCTGCAACAGCAGGACCATAGCTTTTACCTGTAGCATCGACAAATTTGCCATTAGCTGGGCTAGCTGGATTTTTAGAGCTAAAAAGAGGTTGTGAAGGTGCACTACCGCCCATCATTCGACCCATCATGTAACCCATCATCAATGGCATCCACATGCTACCAGAGCTACTTTGTGCTTGAGCTGTTTGTTCACCATTACCTGCGGTACTTGAGAAACTAGCCTGTGCAGGTGCTTGAGTACACATTGCTTCGCCAAATTCGGCGATACAATCTTCTTTCGTTGCATATTTAGGGGCTGTTTTTGCCGCTTCTTGTAATGCATTGTTGTAGGCTAAAGTACATTGTTCAGCTTGAGAAGGATTAGCTTGGCTACAATCCTGCGCATTGGTATACAGAGAAACAGTCTCATCGCTTTCTTCACAAGCGGAGAGCATAAATACAGCACTAACGGCAATAGCAACGGGTGCTAAGCGATATGAACGCCAAGACTTACGAAATGCGTCTTGATTAATATGCTTGGTACGCTTCATGGTCATGGTAATTACCCTGAATTAAGAGTGAGTAAGAGGTTAGTTTTGTTGACTCTAGGATAGGGGAAATACGTTGAAAATTAAAGCAGAAATGCCAATGAAATGCGATTAAATAATAAATTTTGCAAATTCCTCGTCAGAATTAATACGCAAGAGAAGTTATTTTAGAAAAAGTATAACTATTTTTGTTTTATTTCAATAAATTATATTTTGTTTGTTTTTTGATTTATTACTTAATGTTTCTCATCAGAGTTGGCTGATTTTGCACAAAGAAATAATCAATAAAGTCTGGTTGCACTCTTTTAGATAGCAAAAACGATATTTATACGAATTTCTACTATTACTACATGATGTTTTAGGCTTTTTATAAAATCAAAAACCCTGTTTTATGGTGATTATTCACTAAATAAAAGGGCTTTATCAGTTAAAGATACTTTGCTTGCTAAATAATGGGTGGTTTAAATTCATAAACACACCCATGCACATTAGTCCCAATTATGGTCTTGGTGGAATTTTAGATTTATGTTTTCTTGGGGCTTTTTTCTTTTTTGGCGGTGGTGTTGGCTTTTTATTTTTATGTGCTTTAACTGGTGATGCTGAAATTTTTGCCTCAGTATGATGAGAGCGTGGGGATGCTTGTGCACCCATAGTTGGCAGTATAAGCGTCGTGCATAATGCAAGAAGAATAAATCTCTTCATAATATTTCCATCTGTTATCTATCAATTAAGGAGCCCGTTTTATATCACTCCCTAATTATCGAGAAAAATGGCTTTGCATTCACTGACGCAAACTCCATAATTTATGCTAGATTTCATTGTAACCTATTGAATTTATTTTATGTTAATAGATTTTGTTAATTTATTGATGGAGGAGAAAACACAAATTTTTCACTGATGACAGCGTGCAATTTAGGCCGTGGTGATCATCAACGTGTTTAAGAAAGGAAAGTTAAAAAAGGAGGGAGGTTGGCGCGAATAAAAAGGGACCGACTTATCGACCCCTTTAAAGAAGATGTTATTACCTAATTTGTGGTGTTTCAATATTGCGAATAATGCTGCTAGGTGAGGTTGAAACCTCTTTGCCTAGGCTTGCATTAAGGCGAGCAATATCTTCTTCATTGAGTGTGCCACGAGCAAACTCAATGTTTAATTGGTTAATCATGTAATCATAACGTGCATTAGACAGGTTTTGTTTTGCTTGATACAGCGCGGTAGTTGCGGTTAACACGTCAACAATCGTACGAGTTCCCACTTGGTAACCGGCTTCCATCGCATCTAATGAACTTTGCGCAGAGACAACGACTTGTTTGTACGCATTGATGCTACTGATAGAAGATGACACGTTGTTATATGAAGAACGTACCAACTGAATTACGTTACGATAAACACTCTCAAGTTGCTCACTGGCACCTTGGAAACCATATTGTGCTTGTTCAACTTGTGAACTCACCGCACCGCCACTATAAAGTGGTAAGCTTAAGGTTAAGCCAATGCTGTTTTGACCAGTATAGCTATTGCGATCTAACCCGTTGAAGTTGCTGCCATGGTTATGTGTATTGGCAACGCTGGTAGCCGCATCAAGGTTGATGGTTGGCATATGCCCAGTTTCCGCTAAACGAATGTTTTCACGTGAAACATCTTGTGCTAAACGGAGCGCTCAGTAAGCTTAGGTTACGCTCTTCCGCTTCTTTTAAAATTGCATCAACCTGATCAGGAGTCACGGTTTTAAAACGATCGATATTCAGTGAAGCCAGTTGATTGTAGTAAACACCGCTGACCTGACGCAGTTTTTCAACCGCATTTTCTAAGTCATTACGGCCTGAAACTTCTTGTGCTAACACGCTATCGTAGTTTGCACGGGCGTTTTGTACGTCAGTGATAGCCACTAAGCCCACGTTAAAGCGTTGGGTCGTTTGATCGAGTTGACGGTAAACGGCTTCTTTATTTGCTTCGATATAGGATAGCGCGTCAATCGCTTTTAATACGTTAAAGTAAGCTGTTGCAGTATCCAAAATCAGTTGCTGTTGGCTGGTTTGATACGAAACATCCGTGATACCCGCGGTTTTTTCTTGGACGCTGAGTTGACGCCATTTTGACATATCAAAAACGACTTGGGTCAATTTCAAAGAAGCATTGAGACCGTTGCTTTCAGTATTTCTCGTATCGCGATAACCACTGCCATATGTTATACCGGCCCCTAAACCTAATTGTGGTAATAATGGGCTACGGGATTCATTAATCTTTTCAAAAGCTTGGTTACGTTCCGCTAATGATTTTCTTAGATCAGGGTTACTTTCTTTGGATTTTTGGTAAACCTGAAGTAGATCTTCTGCGTAGCTATTCGTACTGAGACCCACAAAACTTAATGCAATAAAAAGGGGAAGCAGTTTCTTCATTTGGATTCCTTGATTAAACAGCAAATAAGTTCAGCCTGTTACCTGTGCCCCACTGGCATAAGTGAGGAGAGAGCCGAGATAAATAGGACAAACTGGAACCTATATGTAAATAAATCATCATCACTAGAAATACTTGTCAAAAACAGACCTTGTTGTTGCCTATATATTTCAGTTCATATTGACGCTTATTGTAACAGAGTATCGCATAGGTTAACGGTAGCGTTTTGTGCCATTTTGTCTCAATTTGTTTAAACATTAACTCATATAAAGGGAAAAAGCCCTAAAAACTGTTTTATTCCATAATTTTTCCTTAATATGGAAAACATCAGCTTAGGAGATTGTTATGACAAAAAAATGTAGAGCAGCCAATTAAATATAATAAAAATGATGTTGAAATTATATCTAAGCGTAAATTATTTAATGGTTTTTTTCAAATGATTGAATACCGCTTTCGCCATCGATTATTTGAGGGGGGTTGGAGCGAAGAAATTACTCGTGAGGTCTTTGAACGCGGGCACGCCGGCGTTATCTTACCCTATGATCCTGAAGCCGATAAGGTTGTGCTTATTGAGCAGATTAGGTTGCCTGCCATAGAAACCAGTCAAACGCCATGGTTACTTGAAGCGGTTGCAGGAATGATAGAAACCGATGAAACTGCAGAGCAAGTAGTACGTCGTGAAGCTGACGAAGAAGCCGGATTGGTCATTGGTCGCACTGAAAAAGCATTAAGCTATTTATCGAGTCCTGGGGGCACCTCTGAACGTATGTATGTGTATGTTGGTGAGGTTGACAGTTCCCATGCTTCTGGTATCCATGGTTTAAAATCAGAAAATGAAGATATCCGTGTCCATGTGGTTAGCCGTGAGCAGGCTTATCAATGGGTTGAGGAGGGGATTATTGATAATGCGGCAACGGTCATTGTGCTCCAGTGGCTACAGCTTAATTACAAAAAATTGCAACAAAAATGGGTGAAACTGTCTTAAATAACAATTAATCTAATGAAGTGTGTGCTATTTAGCAGATATTAACCTACTGTTAACGGTAGAATAGCAAAATAACGGTGACATTTTTTATTGGAACAAGGAAAACTTTTGGACAGCCAGCTCGAAGTGACTGCTCGTAATGCGAAGGTAGTCAGGATTTTACAAGTTACTGATACGCATCTCTTTGCTGATACAGCGAATACCCTATTGGGGATTAACACGCACAAGAGCTATCATGCCGTCCTTGATGCTATTTTAGAACAAAATTTGCCTATCGATCTGATCGTTGCAACCGGTGATTTAGTCCAAGATCAATCACCAGAAGCTTACCAACATTTTGCAAAAGGGATTGAGCGTCTACCGGCTCCCTGTGTTTGGCTCCCAGGTAATCATGATTACCAACCTGCAATGGTCAGCTCTTTAAAGTTAGCGGGGATTTCAAGCGCAAAAGAAATTTTGATTGGTGATGAATGGCAAATTTTGATGCTGGATAGCCAATTGCAAGACGTTCCACATGGCGAATTGTCAGAGCAGCAACTTGAGTGGATGAAAAGCTGTTTGGATAAGCGCCCTCAGCGTACCACTTTAGTGATGCTTCACCATCATCCTTTACCTTCGGGCTGTACTTGGCTTGATCAGCACAGCTTGCGTAACTCCCATATTCTTGCGGATTACCTAAAAGGGTATCCTCAAGTTAAAGTGATGCTTTGTGGGCCATATTCATCAAGAAATGGATGAATACTGGCATGGTATTCGTTTATTAGCGACGCCTTCGACATGCGTGCAGTTTAAGCCTCATTGTACCAACTTTGCACTAGATACCGTCGCTCCAGGCTGGCGCTATCTCGAACTCTCCATCAATGAGAAAGGGGAAAGGCATATTAGTACGCAAGTGTGTCGTTTAAATACCAAAGAATTCAGTCCTGACTTTGATTCGGACGGCTACTAATGTCGACGCTTCTTTATATCCATGGCTTTAATAGTTCGCCACAGTCGGCGAAAGCCAATGGCTTAAAACAGTGGGTGAATGAGCGCTACCCGCACATCAACATGATTGTGCCGCAATTGCCTAACTATCCAAAGCAAGCCGCTTCTATGTTAGAAGAGATCGTGCTACAGCATAAAGACGCGCCGATGGGGCTCGTTGGCTCATCATTAGGCGGCTATTTTTCGATTTGGTTTTCACAGCGTTTTCAGATCCCAGCCGTTGTGGTGAATCCCCGCAGTGCGTCCTTTTGATCTTTTGCAGGATTATCTTGGCGAAAATATCAATCCTTATACGCATGAAAAGTATTTTCTTGAGCCTAAGCATATGCATGAACTGAAAGCATTGCATCTGCCACAAGTTGATCATCCCGATTTGATCTGGTTGTTACAACAAATGGGGGATGAAGTGCTCGATTATCGCCAAGTGGTTTCCTATCTTGCAAAATGCAAACAAACTGTTGAACCACAAGGTAATCATGCCTTTGTTGGTTTTGAGAATCACTTTCCGCAAATCATCCATTTTCTGAGATTGGCAGAGAAATAATGCCAAAACATCTGTACACTGTTATTATCAACAGTAAATCACTGATTGAACGCTTTGAGTTGTTCAATTAATCACCTATTACCGCAGAATGACAACATGACTCAATCTAGTTATAACGCAGAGGCCATTGAAGTCCTCAGTGGTTTGGAACCTGTTCGCCGTCGCCCTGGGATGTATACAGACACCAGCCGACCGAACCATTTAGCACAAGAAGTAATTGATAACAGTGTTGACGAAGCACTGGCAGGGCATGCAGGGCATATTGAAGTAATTTTATATCCTGATCAGTCACTTGAAGTGATTGACGATGGGCGAGGTATGCCCGTTGATATCCATCCTGAAATGAAAGTCTCCGCTGTGGAACTGATTTTAGGGCAGTTACACGCTGGTGGTAAATTTTCCAATAAAAACTATCAATTCTCAGGTGGCTTGCACGGTGTAGGTATTTCCGTTGTTAATGCTTTGTCTAAGCGTATTGAAGTCACAGTGCGCCGTGATGGTCAAATTTATCAAATTGCCTTTGAAAATGGCGATAAAGTCGAAGAATTGCATGTTATCGGTACGTGCGCTAAGCGCAATACTGGCACTAGCGTGCATTTTTGGCCGGATGAAAGCTATTTCGATAATCCGCGTTTTTCCGTTTCTCGTTTAGCTCATAATTTAAAAGCAAAAGCGGTTTTATGCCCTGGCGTGAAAATCACGTTTAAGGATCAGCTCAACAATACAGAGCAAAGCTGGTGCTATACGGATGGGCTAACAGACTATTTAATGGAAGCCGTTAATGGATTAGAGCTGTTACCGGATCAACCATTTACTGGAGAGTTTTCGGGGGAGAGCGAAGCGGCTGAATGGGCGCTTTTATGGCTACCAGAAGGCGGAGAACTGCTCACGGAGAGCTATGTTAACTTGATCCCAACCGCACAGGGGGGAACCCATGTGAATGGGTTGCGCCAAGGATTACTTGATGCAATGAGGGAGTTCTGTGAGTTCCGTAATATCTTACCTCGTGGCGTAAAACTGTCTGCTGATGATATCTGGGAGCGCTGTGCGTATGTGCTTTCGGTTAAGATGCAAGATCCGCAATTTGCTGGGCAAACGAAAGAGCGCCTCTCTTCTCGCCAATGTGCGGCATTTGTTGCTGGCGTCGTAAAAGATGCCTTTAGCCTATGGTTAAACCAAAACGTTCAAGTTGCCGAACAGTTAGCGGAAATGGCAATTGCTAGCGCTCAGCGGCGTATGCGTGCGGCTAAAAAGGTGGTGCGTAAGAAGTTAACCAGTGGCCCCGCTTTACCCGGTAAGTTAGCAGATTGTAGCTCCCAAGATTTAAGTATGACAGAGCTGTTCTTGGTGGAAGGGGATTCTGCGGGAGGTTCAGCAAAGCAAGCCCGCGACCGTGAATATCAAGCTATTATGCCTTTACGTGGGAAGATCCTAAACACATGGGAAGTCTCTTCCGATGAAGTGCTGGCGTCGCAAGAAGTTCATGATATTTCTGTTGCCATCGGTATGGATCCTGATAGTGAGGATTTAAGCCAATTGCGTTACGGGAAAGTGTGTATTCTTGCGGATGCTGACTCTGATGGGTTTACATATTGCGACGCTGTTATGTGCATTGTTTGTGCGTCATTTCCCTAAGCTTGTCAAAGAAGGGCATGTATACATGGCAATGCCGCCACTGTATCGTATCGATTTAGGGAAAGAGACGTTTTATGCATTGGATGAAAGCGAAAAGAATGCCGTGCTTGATAGGCTGAGTCGTAAGAGAGGCAAACCCAATGTACAGCGCTTTAAAGGGTTGGGGGGAAATGAACCCAATTCAATTGCGTGAAACGACATTAGATCCCAACACTCGCCGTCTTGTTCAATTAACCATTGATGATGAGAACTACAAAGAAACAGTGGCCGTCATGGATATGCTGTTAGCAAAAAAACGTTCAGAAGATCGTCGTAACTGGTTACAAGAAAAAGGCGATATGGCTGAAATTGAAGTCTAACATTCATCACGCTATCAAAAAGAGTAAGGAAAGTATTGAATGAGTGAAATTACTCATGACGGCGTAGAGCGTTTACCCCTCCACGCCTTTACTGAGAACGCCTATCTGAACTATTCGATGTATGTGATCATGGATAGGGCGTTACCTTTTATTGGCGATGGGCTAAAGCCCGTCCAGCGCCGTATCGTTTATGCAATGTCCGAGTTAGGACTTAATAATACGGCGAAATATAAAAAATCAGCGAGGACGGTCGGTGACGTACTAGGTAAATATCACCCTCATGGTGATAGTGCCTGTTATGAAGCGATGGTGCTAATGGCTCAACCGTTTTCTTACCGCTATCCATTGGTTGATGGTCAAGGAAACTGGGGGGCGCCTGATGATCCTAAATCTTTCGCCGCGATGCGTTATACCGAATCACGGCTATCAAAATACGCAGAAGTATTATTGAGCGAGCTTGCGCATGGCACAGTGGACTGGATCCCTAACTTTGATGGCACTTTGAATGAGCCAAAAATGTTGCCAGCGCGTTTACCGAATATTTTGCTCAATGGTACAACGGGGATCGCCGTTGGGATGGCGACAGATATCCCACCTCATAATGCACGGGAAGTGGCTCAAGCCTTGGTTGCTCTACTGGATAAGCCAACGCTGTCGCTGGATGACATTATGTCGTATGTTCCTGGTCCAGATTTCCCAACCGAAGCAGAAATTATCTCTTCCCGAGAGGATATTCGTAAGATCTATCAAAATGGTCGCGGCTCAGTTCGTATGCGTGCTGTTTGGGAAAAAGAGGATGGCAATGCGGTTATTACTGCTCTGCCTCATCAAGTTTCTGGGGCGAAAGTGCTTGAGCAGATTGCAAGCCAGATGCGCGCGAAGAAATTACCGATGGTGGATGATTTACGTGATGAGTCCGATCACGAAAATCCTACACGCCTAGTCATTGTGCCGCGTAGTAATCGTGTTGACCTCGAACAAGTGATGAATCACCTGTTTGCGACGACAGATCTCGAGAAAAGCTATCGCGTTAACCTCAACATGATAGGTCTTGATAATCGTCCAGCAGTTAAAGGGTTGGTAGATATACTCAATGAATGGATTGTTTACCGCCGCCAAACAGTACGTAATCGCCTTAATCATCGTTTAGAAAAGGTTCTTAGACGCTTACATATTTTAGACGGTTTATTAATTGCTTATCTTAACATTGATGAAGTTATTGAGATCATCCGTACGGAAGATGAGCCAAAACCTGTCTTAATGTCGCGCTTTAATCTCTCTGATACGCAAGCAGAAGCTATCTTAGAATTAAAATTACGTCATTTGGCTAAACTCGAGGAGATGAAAATTCGAGGCGAGCAAGATGAATTAATTAAAGAGCGTGATGAATTACAAAGTATTTTAGGCTCAGAGCGTAAGCTAAATACGCTGATTAAAAAAGAAATTCAGGCTGACGCCAAAGCTTATGGGGATGAGCGTCGCTCGCCACTGCGTGAACGTGAAGAAGCAAAAGCATTGAGCGAACATGAAATTCTACCTTCAGAGCCGATTACCGTTGTATTGTCAGAAATGGGCTGGGTACGCAGTGCGAAAGGGCATGATATTGAGCCTTCTAACCTGAATTATAAGGCTGGAGATAGTTTCAAAGGTGCCGCTCGAGGTAAAACCAATCAGCCTGTTGTTTTCCTAGATACGACAGGGCGTAGTTATTCGGTTGACCCATTAGAGCTACCTTCCGCACGCAGTCAAGGGGAGCCATTAACCGGGCGTTTATCACTACCGCCAGGGGCGACCGTCGAACATGTTCTGATGGCCCAAGATGAGCAAAAATATTTAATGGCATCGGATGCGGGTTATGGTTTTATTTGTACCTTTAATGATCTTGTCACCAAGAACAAAACAGGTAAGGCTCTGATTAATCTGCCGGATAACGCCAAGATCCTCACACCAATTGAGATCAATAATGAGCAAGAAGATGTACTGTTAGCCATTACTAAGGCTGGTCGTATGTTAATGTTCCCTGTTGCTGATTTGCCTCAATTGTCGAAAGGGAAAGGTAATAAGATCATCAATATTACCGGTGCTCAAGCGGCAAGTGGTGAAGACCTTCTTGTTTGGTTATTAGTGCTGCCAGCACAGGCTTCAATTACGCTCTATTTCGGTAAACGGAAACTGAGATTGAAATCGGAAGAGTTGCAAAAATATCGTGCAGAAAGAGGGCGTCGTGGTACATCACTACCCCGTGGCTTGCATAATATTGAGCGAATTGAAGTTGAAACTGCGGATGCAGACAAATAATAATAGTGCAATTTTATTATGGGATTGATTATGCTCTAAATACGTAAAGGTCAGCCAGCCGATAGCGGAATCAATCGTGCTGACAATGCTGCACTTGAAGTATGGCGAGGATAATCAAGTTCTGATTATTTAGACAGAGGTCTCTATGCTAGCGCTGATTAGGGCCATTATTGTGATTATTTATACAATATTGGTGTGTGTATTTGGGGGAATTTATTGTTTATTTAGCCCTCGTAATCCAAAACATGTGATGGTTTTTGGCCATATGTTTGGGCGGTTATCAACATTATTTGGCATAAAAATTATTAACCGCGTTCCAGAAAAAGCGAAAAAATATGGCCCGAGCATTTATATTGGTAACCACCAAAATAACTATGACATGGTCACAATGTCGAATGGTGTTCAACCAAGAACGGTGACAGTAGGGAAAAAAAGTTTAGTGTTGATCCCGTTTTTTGGTTTTCTGTACTGGATCACGGGGAATATTTTGATCGACCGTTCGAATCGTTCAAAAGCGCATAACACAATTTCGCAAGTGGCTGAACAAATCAAAAAACATCAAATTTCGATTTGGATGTTTCCAGAGGGAACTCGCAGCCGTGGTCGTGGGTTGCTACCTTTTAAAACAGGGGCATTTCATGCGGCGATTGCTGCGGGTGTACCAATTGTACCGGTTTGTGTTTCTACCACTCAAGGAAGGATCAAACTCAACCGTTGGAATAATGGTCATGTGATCGTTGAAATGTTAGAGCCAATAGAGACAAAAAACTATTCCAAGGAGCAAGTCAGGGAGCTCGCTGAATATTGCCATGATTTGATGGAAGCTAAAATTAAGCAGCTCGATGAAGAGATTGCTGAAATAGACAAGCAAAATAAATAAGTTGTTCGGCACGATGACTTAACATGACGCCCTTTTCTGAATAGGTTATCTCATCAGAAAAGGGCGTTTTTATTTAATGAATCACATGATCCTGTTTACACGTCTAATTACATTTTATCTTGTCATTTTTGACTATTAAATTTTATTTATCGTTATAGATATTTTTAGAGTTTCATCTATTTTCGCGATATCATTACAACCCATTTGTATCAAGTTTAAGATTATGGCCCAATGATGGGTTATGCTAGCGCGAACCTAAAATTAACGATTAAATTGGCTTATATTGCGAATATCTAACAATAATTAGCGCTGCTATTTTTAGTTTAGTGGAGAATTTATGTCATTCAGTCGGCGTCAGTTTCTGCTTATTGCAGGGCTGGCTTTGTGTTTGGTCAATACATCAAACTATGCTTTTGCGAGCGGTAATGGCAAAAACCCGCTCCCTGTTCCTCCATTATTAGAATCCAAATCAGGACAGCCGTTATTTTTGACATTACAAAAAATACATTGGTCGTTTGATGGGAAATACTCTGCGGATATATGGGGGGTTAATGGTTCTTATCCAGGTCCAACGGTAAAAGTAAAAAATGGCGATGATATTAAGCTGATTTATAGTAATCGCTTACCTGAGTCTGTTTCCATGACAGTTAGTGGCCTGCAAGTTCCTGGTACTCAAATAGGTGGAGCGGCAAGGTTAATCTCTTCAGGAGCCGATTGGTCTCCTGTGATCCCTATTCGTCAACCCGCAGCGACCCTTTGGTATCACGCGAATACAGAAGGCAAAATGGGGCCTCAAATTTATAATGGTCTATTAGGGATGTGGATCATTGAAGATGATTCAACGAAGAATCTGCGACTACCAAAACATTATGGCGTCGATGATTTTCCTATTATTATCCAAGATAAGCGCTTAGATAATTTTGGGGTTCCTGAATACCAAGCCAATGAGGACGGTTTTCTTGGGGATACGTTATTAGTTAACGGTGTTCAAGACCCTTATATTGAAGTTTCCCGTGGCTGGATCCGTTTACGCTTATTAAATGCCTCTAATTCGAGGCGCTATGTCATGAAAATTAGCGATGGGCGTCCTTTTGTGATGATAGCCTCCGATCAAGGATTATTGACATCACCAGTCAAAGTGCCTGAACTGTCGTTGGCACCGGGTGAACGTCGAGAAGTCTTGATTGATATGGCAAAAACAGAAGAGCTTACCATTACAGCGGGTGAATCAGCGAGCTTTATGGATAGAGTGAAGAGTTTATTTGAACCTTCAACAACACTCATATCGACCAATGTGTTGACTATCAAAGCAACAGGGTTAATGTCTTTGGTGACTGATGATGTTCCTACTCAGTTAGTTGAAGATAAAACTCAGATCACTTCATCTATTCGTAATCGTGATATTCACCTTAATGAACCTTATGGCATCAATAATACGACAAAAGATACTCGTCGTATTGATCTATCAAGCCAACAAGGTGGGTGGGAGCGCTGGGCCGTAACCAGTAATGTTCCTCAACCTTTTCATATTGAAGGGGTTCGTTTTAAAGTGATTAACCGTAATGGACAACCGACACCACCGGAGGATTTCGGCTGGAAAGATACAGTTTGGGTTGATGGTAAAACAGAACTATTGGTACAAATGATGCAGCCATCCTATGAGCACTTTCCATTTTTATTCTACAGCAACAATTTAGAAAAAGCGGATTTAGGCTCAGTGGGGCAACTGGTCGTGGCACCTGAAAATTAATGTTAAATCGGGAGTGTTAGAAATTCTGTGTCATCCTAGTAAACGACCTCAAAAAGGAAGGGCTGATGACACAACCTTTCGATTTTGATAAAACCTTAAAATTACTTCAAGAGGGGCAGGTATTGATCGGCAAAGGCGGTATCCTGACCCCATTGAGACTCTTATTTGGCGAATGATATCAATGCCAATCGCCGAAATGGTATCACTAAGAAAACCATCAAAATATCAACGGGTAACGTTGAACTGGCAACGAGACCTGATCGTAATGGTTCTTTCGAACCGTAACGGGTGAAAAAGCACCAAGCGACATTATCGAATGAGGTCGAGCATAAAATAATACGTTTTTTGCTCTGAGTATGAGTTACTCGGGTATTAGCCGAGAATTGAAGAACTGTATGCTTTTAGTCTCTCACCTGCCGCGATTAGCGCAGTGACTGGCAAAGTTATTCTGAACTCAAACTATGGCAACAGCAACCACCGGATATGGTGGGTTGGAAACAAAATATGCTAGCTATCTATAACCAAATAATTGAAGACCTCATGACGATCAATCCAGAGCTGCAAGTGATTCATAAGCTATTTTAACCACGGCGATTAGACGGTCGTTGATCGTCTTTGAATATTTACGTGCTAATATTGATATGTAAAGAGTATCAAAATAACAGTTGGAATAGATGAGACGTTTTCTGTTAGTAAAACTTCTCGATTTGATAACAGGTTTCTTATGGAAAGAATAAAATAATGAATAGAATGGAGCTAATCAATAAATATATCAAAACTGATTTAGAAAAAATAACAGTTAAAACAGGTGAATTGAAAAAAAAATCTGATGATAGGTTTTATTCTAATATAGGAAAAATTATTGCTGAAAAAAAGAGTAATAGAGATATAAATTATGTTGTTGCTCTTGATTCTGCAATGGGAATTACTGGGCTGCTTTATACGAAAGAAATCTACTCAAATGTGAATGAAAAATCTTATGCTTTTGAGAAATTCTTTTGGCATAGAAATGTTTCTTTTTTAGTTAATTACTATAATTTATTTAAGGATAAAAATATATCTTTAGACTTTTCTGAACAAGGCGAAATTTTACTCATGGATTTTGCTTGTGATGACTTTAGAATTGGGCACCTTTGCTACGATAGAATTATTGAGAATATTCAATCGGGTAAAATAGCAAAATCGCTCCCTATGTATACTCGTCCACAGAAGCTAGGCGTATTTGCCGTTGAAATGTTGGCAAGCGAAAAAAATCAAACCATAGATTGGGAGAGTGCAGGTATTCCTATCGATCCGTTTTATCAACGTTTTTGCCAAGAAGCGTTATATAATGAAAATCACGATGTTGTCGCCCAATGGCTTATTGCACTGTGTGATCGTCATGTCGAATGGTCCGCTTTATTTGACTGGGATGAAAATGAACAAAGTGCGACAGGCTATGAAATAGATATGGAAATATTATTAGCGTGGCCGTTTGAATATCAAGCCGTCAAAAATTTCCGCGCCAAACATGGCTTAACTACTCCTATCATCGATCACCCATTACTTAAAACCCCGATGGCAATTGAACATCGCCCTGATATGGTGGGTTGGAAGCAAAATAGGCCTGCTATTTATGATCAGATGATTGAAGACTTGATCACGATTAATACAGAGCTGCAAGTGATTCATAAACTATTTTAATCACGGTAAATCACCGAAGGTTTACCATCTTTAGATGAAGGTAATATTATGAAGCAGACGGCAGAAAGAAAACAAATTATTTGTGATAATAAGCTGTAAGCCTTTTATCTTGATGCAGTTCACTATTTTGAAGAAGAACATCGCGTAGCATTAGATCACCATGAAATTAAGCGAGAGGCCTTGTTTAATCAATTAAAGAAAAATTATTTGCACTTTGAATCTATTGGTCGAACAAGTCAACTTGATGAAAATTAATGGAGTCTCAGTAGCATTAGAAGGACACAAGGTGGTTTGTGGGTGTGTGCTTGTCGCAGTGGGTTAAGCAAGTAGTAAAAAAGTATCTTGAGCGGGGTGTTTTAATCATAGGGGTTAAAACAATAAAGAATGAGTGAATACAGTTGTTAGTCAGTATGTTAGTTTTAAATAATGAATGATTATAAAGATGATTTCATTTGCAAAATTGAGTCACCGTCACCTGAGTGGGTTACGTTTGAAATCAAAACGACGATGAAGGATAAGTTTGGGGCAAATACAACACCAAAAGGAAGTGGAGCAAGCGAAGCTCAAAAAGATTACTTGAAAAATATAAGAGATCATTCAAAAGAATCAACAGAGTCAATGAGATTTGGAAGGAATGATTTTAATTTAAATAAAGAACAGTTTGACTTATTAAATAGTATTTCTAAGGGAATGAGTAAAAATAACATTGTTGGTTACAAATTAACGGCGGTAGTTGATGATAAATTTAATGTTGGTGGAAACAATAAATATCTATTTTTTTACTATCTAGAGGGTTTAGACAAATGAGTAGAGTTGATAGAGTACTAAAATATATAGGAAAGAAAATAAAAAATGCAAAGGCTGATCTATCTAAAGTAAATGACAGCATAGATGATGATTTTGCAAAAAGTATTAAGGAATCTATAGGCCTAGATAAAGAAGAAAGATATATTGACTATATATCAACATTAGATTTTGATACGCCTTCAATTGCATTTATTTATTTGTTGGAAGTTTATAGAAATAAAAAAGAATCTCTTTACTCTCTTGAAAAGTTCTTTTTTCATAAAAACTTAGTTTTAATTTTAGACTATCATGATGTTTATAAAAGGCATAAATCTTTTTATAGTCTCTCAGAGCAAGGTGAAGTTTTATTAATGGATTTTGCTTGTGATGATTTTAGAGTAGGGCATCTTTGCTACGATAAAATCATTGAAAGTATCCAATCAGGTAAAATGGCAAAATCTCTCCCAATGTATACCCGACCGCAGAAGTTAGGTGTACTAGCTATCGAAATGCTGGCGAGTGAAAAAAATCAAACAATAGATTGGGAAAGTGCGGGGATCCCTATTGATCCATTTTATCAACGTTTTTGCCAAGAAGCACTTTATAATGAAAATCACGATGTTGTCGCTCAATGGCTTATCACGCTATGTGATAAACATATAGAGTGGTCGGCACTTTTTTCGGACAATGACAATGAACAAAGCTCAACGGGTTATGAGATATCAATGAATATTTTAATTCCTTGGCCTTTTGAATACCAAGCCGTAAAAAATTTCAGAGCTAAACACGGTTTAACAACGCCTATTATTGATCATCCGCTATTAAAAACCCCGATGGCAATAGAGCACCGCCCAGATATGATAGGATGGAAGAAAAATATGCCAGCTATTTATCACCAAATAATTGATGACTTGATTTCGATTAATCCAGAGCTTCAAGTTATTCATAAACTATTTTAATCATGAACAATAGGCGGTTAATTTACCGCTTTTTAAAATGGGTAATGTCATGAAGCTGATGGCACAAAGTAAACAAATTATTCGTGATAATAAGCTGCAAGCTTTTTATCTTGATGCAGTTCACTACTTTGAAGAAAAGCATCGCGTAGCATTAGATCACCATGAAATTAAGTGAGAGGCCTTGTTTAATCAATTAAAGAAAAATTATGTGTATTTTGAATCGATTGGTCGAGCGAGCCAATATTTGTGTGTTACGCAGACAACATTCATGCTCTATTGTGGGAAATGTTACGCACAGTCACCGTTATTTCAAACGGTACAAGAGCATCTTGAGCAAGTAGTTTTGTTCAAAGACTCAAAAGTAAAGTATGGTTAGAAGGTATGATTGAGTATTATCAAACTCTCGATTTATCACACAACGTCAGTGAAATCATCGATTATGCCAAAAAATGCTATCTGGTTATCGGTAATGAACCCTTGATACTAAAATCAGGAATTGAATTGTTTCTATTAAAGGATATGAATAAACAATTTACTGATAACTATAAAGAAAAAGACTTATTCTTAAAGCAAGCACTGGAAAATATCAATACAGTGCAGATACGTAAAGAGAACATTATCTTTCTCTGTCTCGTTGCACAATATTTAGACGGGTTAAACTGTTTTTGAACCATGTAGATAGACTCATTAAAATAGAGTCAATAATGCGTAGCACAGTTAACGGTCGTAAAATTATTTTAAAAAATGATACCACCAACACAGGTGGTACAGTGCTTACGGGGTCTTCCCTTGCCAAACAAATCCAAGGAGTCTCCTGTGTGGGCGACTCGGTTTATTGCCCTTCGTGTAAAACAACAGGTGCTATCGTCGAGGGCGATGGTTTAATGAAAATCAACGGAATTCCCGTCGCACTTGAAGGTCACAAAGTGGCTTGTGCGTGTGTGCTTGCCGCAGTGGATCAAGCAAGCAGTAAAAAAAGTATCTTGAGCGGGTTGTTGTAATCATAGGGGTTAAAACAATAAAGAATGAGTGAATACAGTTGTTAGTCAGTATGTTAGCTTTAAAGAATCGAATGATTATGAGGATGATTTCATTTGCAAAATTGAATCACCGTCACCTAAGTGGGGTCACGTTTGAAATCAAAACGACGATGAAGGATAAGTTTGGGTCAAATGCAACACCAAACGGAGGGAAGTTAAGTGAAATTCGGAAAGATTACATAGGTAATATGAAGCTACATCTTGATACCTCTATAAACTCTTTTTTAAATGATAAAAATAGTTATTCTTTAACTATTAAAGAAGCTACTTTACTAAAGGAAATAAATAGTAGCTAGTAAAAAATCAAATAGCTGGTTATAAAGTAACAGTGGGGTTAGATAATAGTTTCAATCCTGCATCTAATAATAAATATGATACTATGTCCGTCGCAGAGGATTTAAAAAAATGAAGCGAACCCAAAAAGTTATTCAGTATATAGAAAAAATAATGAAAGATTCAACGAATGATGTCGATAAAATCAATGAGTTTATATCTAACTCAAGGTTAGATAGTTTAAATAAATTACAGGGGTTAAATAACTCAGAGCGTTATATTGACTATCAAATTTTATTGAGTTATTTGTTAACAGCTACAGATACAATATACATGCGGCAAATATACAAAAAAGATAACAATTCACCATATGAACTCGAAAAACTTTACTACCATTATAATTTACTCTTTATTTTGAATTATAATGATGTCGATAAGAACAGAGAACATTTCTTAGATCTTGCCAAGCAAGGTGAAATTTTACTCATGGATTTTGCTTGTAATGATTTTCGAATAGGGCACTTTTGCTACGATAAAGTTATTGAAAGTATTCAATCGGGTAAAATGGCAGAATCACTCCCTATGTACACTCGACCACAGAAATTAGGTGTCCTAGCGATTGAAATGCTGGCAAGCGAGAAAAACCAAACAATAGATTGGGAAAGCGCCGGAATTCCTATTGACCCATTCTATAAACGTTTCTGCCAAGAAGCATTGTATAATGAAAATCACGATGTTATCGCTCAATGGCTTGTTACATTGTGCGATAAACATATCGAATGGTCGGCCATGTTTAGGGATAATGACGATGAACAACGTTCAACGGGATATGAAATTAACACGGAGCTTTTAGTCTCTTGGCCTTTTGAATATCAAGCGGTTAAAAATTTCCGGGCTAAACATGGATTAACCACCCCTGTCATAGATCATCCGCTATTAAAAACGCCAATGGCGATTGATCATCGTCCTGATATGGTAGGATGGAAGCAAAATATGCCCGCTATTTATGACCAAATGATTGATGATTTGATTTCGATTAATCCAGAGCTTCAAGTGATTCACAAGTTATTTTAATTACAATTAATAGGCGGAGATTTACCTCCTGTGAATATAGATAATGTCATGAACATGAAGCTGACGGCAGAAAGAAAACAAATTATTCGTGATAATAAGCTGCAAGCCTTTTATCTTGATGCAGTTCACTATTTTGAAGAGGAGCATCAAGCTGTATTAGAACACCATAAAATTAAGTGAGAGGCGTTGTTTAATCAATTAAAGAAAAATTATTTGCACTTTGAATTTATTGGTCGAGCTAGCCAACTTGATGAAAACCATGGGATCTCAGTAGCATTAGAAGGACACAAGGTGGTTTGTGGGTGTCTTAGCGGATATGAGCTTGTTGCAGAGGGTTAAACAAGCAGTAAAAAATATCTTGAGTGGTTTTTTTTAATCATGGGGTTAAAACAATAAAGAATGAGTGAATACTATTATTAGTCAGTATGTTGTCTTTAAAAAATCGAATAATTATGAGGATAATTTAATTTGTAAAATTGACTCTCCTCCACCTTATTGGATTACGATTGAAACGAAAATGGTCATGAGAGAAAAGTTTGATGATTTAGGAACATTAGTCGGAGGAAGCCTCAGTGAGGCTCAAAAAAGTCTATTTATAAATTTACAAAAACATATGGTTCAAGCAGAAAAAAGAATGTATTCTAAAAACGAATGTAATATATCTGTATCAGATATAGATAATTTTTTAGATATAAAAGCTAGATTAGATGAAGATATCTATTCACAAGTAGATAAGATAATAAAAAATGTCGTTGCTATCAAATTAAAAGTTGGCATAAATGATACATTTTTAGTAGCTAGTACATCTATATGTGATAAAACACTCATAATGGAGATTGTCAAATAATGTCAAAATTAGATTTAATAAATAAATATCTTAAAGATGAATTAAGAGACATCGAATTTGATGATGTTATACTAAAGAAAAAATCGAGGAAAGATTTCTCAGGAATATCGAACTTGGCGCTTCTAAAAGTAGCAAAGACAAATATACTCATTACTTTGTATGTTTAGATTCTAATATGGGGATAGTGGATCTATTTTATATAAATAAAATTTACTCAGTAGATAAATATAATTATTTTAGTTTTGAGGAGGTTTTTTTCAAAAAAAACATATCGTTATTATTAAATTATTATAACTATTTTAATAGTGACCGTTTTTTTTTGGGAATTATCTGAATAAGGACAAGTATTATTAATGGATTTCGCCTGTAATGATTTTAGATTTGGGCATCTTTGTTACGATAAAATCATTGAAAGTATCCAATCAGGTAAAATGGCAAAATCTCTCCCAATGTATACTCGACCGCAGAAGTTAGGTGTACTAGCTATCGAAATGCTTGCTAGTGAGAAAAATCAAACTATAGATTGGGAAAGCGCGGGGATCCCTATTGATCCGTTTTATCAACGCTTTTGCCAAGAAGCACTTTATAATGAAAATCATGATGTTGTCGCTGAATGGCTTATTACTTTATGTGATAAACATGTGGAGTGGTCAGCTCTATTCGGTATCAACACTGATGAACAAAGTTCAACAGGCTATGAAATAGACATGGAAATTTTATTAGCGTGGCCGTTTGAATACCAAGCCGTAAAAAATTTCCGTGCACGATACGGGTTAACAACGCCTATTATTGATCATACGCTATTAAGAACCCCCATGGCTATAGAGCACCGTCCAGATATGGTGGGGTGGAAACAAACGATGCCTGCTATTTATAATCAAATAATTGATGATATCATTACAATTAACCCAGAATTGAAAGTTATTCATACACTATTTTAACCTCGATAAATAGACAGGGATTCGCTTTTTTCTGTCATCCCTTATATATCTAATTTGTTTAATCCAATGAGTTGTCAATTCAGATTAAAGGGTCCGGTGCATACTGGTACAATTCAGTCCACTTACCAGCACTATCGAGTCTCGTTGGATAAAACGACCTAAATCTGGGGCGTAGTAGTGGTACGTGTTATAGTGTAATCCTACCTCTTTGTTGAAATAAGAAGCGGATGTTGGAGCAGGTTTCACATTTTATCGTCAATATGTTAAATGCTTGTCTGGGGGAATATCGGGCAGAGAAGATACCCATGTTATCAAGCAACAAAACTAGTTCCCATTGAATATTCGGTATTTTTCAATTGCTAGTGGCCTTTTCTCACGTACGCAGAGCGCTTTTTTAACTCGACATTTTAGATTGAGTCCTAAACGACCATAAACGCGTTTATGATTAAAGGGATAGCCTTCAAATCGCAAACGGTAATCGTATTTCCAAAATCCAGATTGTGGTGACTGGGTTAAAACGGATTGTATATCCTCGATCACCGCTCGATTTTTTTCACATCAATCTCACTGCCGACGATAAAACGTTGCCCCGGACAACAAAGTCATCTGACAAGCCTTACTGACTGATAAACCTGCCTCTTTTATTGATTGAACGCAGGACGTCTTCCCCGTTAGTTACTACCAACCTTTTTTGCAAAAAGCGCTTTCATCGCATGGTTTTCAAGGCTGACTTAAGCGTTGAGTTTTTTCAAGCTCTTTTAATGGTTTAACATCATTGGATTACATACCACTGTACTTTGATTTCCAATTGCCGCCAGTGGCACACTGATACCACGTTGCCGATAAAGATCATCGACTTTCATTCCAGAATCAACGAGTTTTAAAATATTGACGATTCGCCTTTCAGTAAAACCGGCTTTTTTATAACGACCTCTGCAATTTTGGGCAGAAAATCTCATTATAGCTGTTTCATTTTAATGGGAGAGGATAAAGATTAATAGCCAAGCTTTACAAGATTCGATTAAAAATCTTAAGGCTCACTATATAATACCTAGAAAAGGAAATAGCAATTAAGGTAATATAGCTATTGATTGGTGTTTATATCAATGCCGTTATTTCGTTGAAAATACCTTTCTGAGTATTAAGAAACACTGAGCAGTTGCTATTTGGTATGGTAAATTATCAAAAAATGATGAAAGTGTCGTTGTTTTGACGTTTTCAATTATGTGGCTCACTATGTGGAGCAATATAAAATATATACAATAAAGGTCAACATGCCCGAGTGTTTTTATAATTTTTAATCTTCAAAATATAAATATTAACTAATATTTCAATCAGAATCGTTACTGGGTAGTATGATTACTTATGGATGGTGCTGTTGCCTATGAAAAATGTCTGCTTTTTTGATTTGCCGTTTGTGCGCCACGATAAGCACGCCGAACCAGAAACGAATTACCGCCGGATTCTAGCCGGAGATAAGGTATTCTGGATGTATGCTAAGCAATTTGAAGATATCTCTGTTGCGGAAAAATTAACAGAGGGCGAGCGTGTGTATATCGGTGCACATCCGCTGGCTGATGGGACATTCTGGTTGCACTGGTTAGTCGCTCCAGACCACGGAACACTGCAACCCGTGACTAAAGGTACCGATAAAGCCCGTAATGCCCTGAAAACACTGATAGGAACGCTACTGATGGGGGCGTTTGGCTATGTTTTTTTTTAATTTATCATTTGGTATTATCATATTTCTGCTCATGTTGATCGCATTTATTATCGGTGCTTGGTTTTTTTGCTCCGGTGTTCAAGGATTGCTGGTCAGTAGTAGTAAACGAACACACCGTTTGCAAGAGGGACTTCGGCGTGTACAGGCTGGAGATTTATCACTCTTTCACACTCAAAACGATCTGCAGACAACAATAGCCGCACAGCAAAAAAATATACAGGCAGTGGTAAAAACAGCAAAACCCCAGACGCCGGATAATATGATCCATGCAGATCAGGTCATTCTGAGCACATTACAAGGGGAAATTCGTTCACTCAGTGTGACCACAGGATTTACTGGTACAGGTAAATCGCGGCGCGATTATAGAGATTATCAGTTTCTCTGTGAGGGCGTGCTATTCACTTTCCGCTGTTATTACAATACATTCAGTGAAGATGTAAATCCGATATTTTACCGACATCCGGATTTTTTTCTGACCGAAGGTGACCCCATGACGCTTATCCTTAACGGGTGAGAACGGTCAGATCGTCGGCCTGTGTAACGAACGGGACGGGCAGGCATATCTCAAATACAGCGGCATAATGATGCCCAACCGTCAAATGAAACGGGCGTATAAAGCCATTGGTCTCATCTGTCTGGTGTTACCGTTGTTGATGCTGTTTTTTTCGTTCCATGACTGGTGGCAAGCGGGTGTGATGCCTGACAAATGGGACTGGTTGAAAGCCGGGGATATGTTTCTTGATTGCAGTTTTCTCAGTATGTCGATATTTTTCCTGATTATGCTGTTAACTGAGCTGTCCAACGGCTTTATCGAAAAATACACGGTCACCTCCGCACGGATAGAGAAAGTGCGACAGTATCTGGTGTCATTCCGAAGTAGCTTGAATAAGGCTCCGTATATTCAGGAGGTGACCTGATGTTTACTGATCGTCGCATCCGAGTTGCTTTATTGGCCGTCGGGCTGATTATTTGCATAACTTTTATGTACATACGTGATTTCGCTGGATTTGCTGGAGAATGGGAACGTACTCGTCCTTATCAGCCGGAAAAAAACGCGATTATCATGAAATCTTTGCTTATCAGTAGCGTTGAACAGGGTGTTTTGATCACTGGCCTAAGCGATGCGATTGATATTAAAGTGAATCATATTGAGCGCAGTAATTTCCTGTATCATTACAACAAAGTGCTTCGTGATGATCCCGTTAATGACAACGCTGTGCCGCTGCTTAATCTGCAAATTAATCCGGACAAAGCGGTAATCAACAAGCACATTGCAAAACAGATTGGCAAAGGGAGTGGCCGAGAAATTGAATCCTACAGGCCACGGTTGCCGCTAACTCAGATTATGACGGAGCAGGAGGGGGAGCTGCGCGTCCGGGCCCGTTTTATCGGCAACGTACTGAGTCAGCAGTGTGATAATCAAGGGCGCTGCCTGATCGTATTTAAGAATGATATCACCCCAGGAAGACCAGCATTTTATTCAAATGACGGTGGTCTGCATTGGCAGTGGCTACAACAATGGGCATCGCCAGAAACGCGGGCGGAAGAGAATGTCCTAGCGATTACTGGGGCGGGTCATTTCGTGATGGCGCAGAATGAGCGATTGTATCAGACAATGGATTTTGGACAGACTTGGAAAAAACTCGCCGACCTGAACCGCTCTGGGCGGGGACGTGCCGATCTCGGTAGTTATCAGCATTACAATATACAGGATCCCAGCTGGCTCGCCACCTCACAACGGGCAATCTTCTGGAAGCAGGAAAGCGACACCAGCTCACTGACTTGTATTAACCTCCAGACGGGACGCCAGGAAGCGTATCTGTCGCTGCCGGGGCGAGTTAGTAAACCGACCGTGACACCGGAAGGAGAGGTTTATTTTGTTCTTAAAACCGAGCCACGTATGCGGTACAGCATCAACCAGCTGGATTGCAGCAACGGCAATTACACGCCAGTACTGGAAACCGGTACAGACTCGATTTCTGATCTGTATGCAGGGAAAGATAATAGTCTGATATTCACTTTTCGGTTTAACGACCCTGAGCATATCCGGGTATCACACAACGGCGGAAAAAACTGGAAGCGGATGCAGAAATTCCCTAGAAGCTATCAGGAAAATGTATTATTTGATGGTGTCCGTAATCGTCTATTCTATTTTCCGGTAGAATCCTACTATGCACCGGACCTCGGTAATCGCGATGGATTGGTGTATGAAATATCGCCGATCTGATAATGTGGAAAGCAACAATATAATGAGATGTTAAATAGAGATTGTAAGTAATAAAAACAAATATTAATTCTAATTTGTTTTTTTAATTGAGGAATAATATATTGTGATTTACCTGTTTTGGTTTAAGAGGTTAATATTAATAAAACAGGTAATTTCACTAAATAAATTACACGTTAACTCTATTTTACTGGAAAATTAAAAGCTGTTAAACCTGCATCTTCTATTAACTTGATGGGTGACATGCCCACGGAGGTCATACCCCGTTTCATTGTCCAATAACCCGCTGGTGCGGTCCGTTTCACGGTGCAAACGGTCTCGCTGATATTCCGCTAAGACGGTGAGTTGGTCGTTATCACGCCAGTTGGTTTGCTGTAAGTGACCGGAGCCGTAGTAGAGGTACTCAAAAGCTCGGTTATTCGGCAGTTTTGTCTGGGTTAAATTCTCCAACATATCGTATTGATGATGATATTCCTCAGTGGCATTGCGATCACTGACTAACTGCCCCAGTGTGTCGTAAGTGAGGGTCAATTCATCGTCATAACTCACCGTCGTCCCCGTCCGTTGCGCCTCATGTCAGCGCGCTATCGGCACTTGACGCACGGTCACTGGGTTCTGACTATCCTCATATTCTGTACGGTATTCCGTGTTATCAGGCGACTCTGTCATTCTGGTATTCCTGAGCATTCTGGTAAAGTCGGTTTCACGAATAATACAGTGGGCCAGTTTTGATTGGTCGAAAGTCAATAAAAAGAGGGGTAGTTTTCGATGAGCATTGACAACCGTAATCAACGAATAAAGCGTTGACTATAGCTAGTGCGCATTCTAAGTCAGTCGTCACCGTAAATAACATCCTGAAAACAGAACGATTCTACACGGTCGGCTATGCGCCGAAGGGCAAAAACAACACCCACCGCCCGCCATTAACCTTAAAGGTCAGTGGCTGAAAGAGGCAGTTTTTGAGACCGGCTTCTCCTTTACCGTTAAGATTTTAAACGGCTGTTGGGTATTAATACCGGACCATGAGGATATCTGGGCAATAAAGCAGCAAAATCAGGCGCAACAAGCTCAGATTGCCGCATTTAAACTTAAGATTAAGGCGCTGTTCGGGGGAGTGATGTGGTAGTGATTTACCTGCTTTGGTGTGCTGTTGTAGCCAAAGCAGGTAATACAGGCTCGAACTATTTACAGAGTTCAATTTAAATTACAGCCCATTAAAATACCTTGATTTTTGATAACCAATAATTTCCTTTATCATAAATACATCCAAGTAAAACGTTTCCCTCTGTTTTAATCGTTAATTCACGGCCATTACAGTATTTGTTTTCAAAAGACCATTCTATATCTGCTACGTCAAGATATCTCATTATAAGCTCGAAACTTGTTTCACTACATATAGATAGGTCATTCAATATAAACACAGGACAACGAGCCAAATCAAATCCTATAGAGTATACTACTGAATTAATTATCATTATCTCTAATGCATCATGAAAATACGAAAACCCTTCATGCTTATTTTTATTATCAAAATAACATTTCTGTCCCAAGTCTTTTTTTGAGAAGATAGAATATACATCTTTTTCATGCGAACCTATTTTTAATGATAAATAGGTTCCTGTTTTTAAAAAACTAGTTAAGTTCATTAAATTTTTCCAACATTTTAGAGAACTTGTCTATACCTCTTTCTGCTAACCCAATTGAGTTTTTACTGCTGCTTGGGTCACTTAGTATTCTCTTAAAATCATTCATTGTTTGAGTAATTTGAGTTTTGGCTTGCCCCATTATTTTTTGATTCCCCATTAAATCACCAATATATTTATCAGCTTGATTTAGCGATTTATTACTGGCTCCTTTCATGTTACCAAAACGTTCCCATACAAGGTTACCGGATTTATCCAACCCTAACTTAGCTTCAGTAATCTTTCTACCATCAACAGATATATCTAAATGAGGCCCTTTGACCCTAACATCATCAAACTGGTATGGTTGCATCTTACTGGTACACGCCAGCCCCCACGGATCAACCCAACCCACCGGATTCGGCGCATACTGGTACAGATTTAACCCACCCGCTAACCCGATAGGGCCTTGCTGGGTAAAACGGCCTAAATCTGGGGCGTAGTACCTGAAGGTATTATAGTGCAGACCGGTCTCTTTTTCGAAATATTACCCTTGAAAACGCAGGTTCTGTTTACCGCTAAAATTGCTAGTAGGGCGAGGGCGGGCCTGACGCTGTAAATTCCCCCCAAACACCCTATTGACCTTGCCAAACGAGATGACCGTCACTGTTGGTGAGCGTCTCCGGCAATCCGTTTAAGCCACTGTGCGTGTAATAGATGGCGCACCGTGGATTGACGGGGGTATCCGTGCACTCAATACGGGCTAAAGAGGTATAACTGTGGTCATTGTACGCATGGTACACCGTGGTGTGCGGTTTGGTGCCTAAATGCTGGGTAATTACCCTAAAAGGTCATACTGATAGCTGTTATAGTACCCGTATCCTGAAGTAGAAATATAGCGTTGAAGCCCTTTTTGGGCTGGATTTGTGCAATAATTGCCTGTTATCAATTGTTATGGTTTGTTGTTGATAAATGTTAAGGTTGCTCGCAGTCTGCTACTACAAAAAGCTTCAGGTTGAAATTAATTATCGCTGTTTCATTTTAGCGGAAGTGGACAATATCTTTCGTATCGTTTTGATTGGTGCAATATTGGGGTATTAGGTTATTCTTACTTCAATATCGGACGATTCTCATATGTCTAATAATTACTATAGTTAGTACAATATACACTTGAATTTCATATCTATATGAAATAATTATAAATTCTTAATTTTGAGCTATCTTCGATGAATAAAAAATTCAATTTAAGTATTATTTTAGTTTCACTGATCATATTAAGTGGTTGTACTCAGAAACATAGAGATACCATATCAGATATAACTTATGCATTAACAGGTGTCCCTGGTGCAAAGCACAAAAACAATGGAAACAATAGCACTACAATGAAATCAAAAGCACAATTAGAAAGAGAAAAAGAGGAGTATGAATTCAAAAATCGCCGCCAAAGTTGGATTGGTAAATCTATCGATGACCTAATAATGCAAAGGGGCAGCCCTTTTGGGGTTCATAAGAGACAGGATGGGGGGTCTCAGTATACCTTTAAGAAAACCCAAAACAGTTCTAATGACCCGTACCTTAATAACCCTCGCTTATGTGTAGATAACTTTATTACCGATAAAAATGGATTAATTAAAGACTGGTCATCTTCTAACTGCCTTTATTAACCAGAGCGACCCTGTAAATAATTTTGTGTATTTGCCTTTTATTAAAGGTGACCGTCTAGGCGGTCGCCAAACGTAATAATAAAACGGCTCATTGCCTGTTTCCAGTTTTGAATTGGCATGCTCCATTTTTTAGAAGCTGATTCAATCGCTAAGTAAATCACTTTACGCATTAAATCATCGCTGGGGAATACCTTACGTTTTTTTAATCGCATGACGAATAACGCTATTTAGTGACTTGATGGCATTCGTGGTATATTTAGTGTTTTCATTTTCGGCCATCCGCATTCCCAAAAGTTCTTTATGTCCTTCAGTATTGATGGCTCATGCAAGAAAAACAGACTTATTGATAACCCTGCCATCGTGACGCACTTTGACAACAATGCAGTCAAGATAAACAATAGGATACCGCGATTCGAGTGGTCGGTTTTGCCATTCTTGGACTTGCTCTTTAACGGCATCAGTGACTTTTGAAATTAGGGTCGGAGAAACATCCGCATCGTACATTTCCTTGAATGTAGCGACGATTTCACGGGAGGCATTCCTTTTGCGTAGAGGGATAAAATTTGACTGTCCATCAGAGTGATGCGAGTTTGATTTTTCGTAATCAACTGAGGTTCAAAACTGCCTTCACGGTCACGTGGCGTGTTCAATTCAAAATCACCATCGTCCGTGAGTAATGTTTTAGATGAATAGCCGTTACGCATGTTAATACCTGTTTTGGTACTATTTTTTCATATCCCAAATGCTCAGTCAGTTCGGCGCTTAATGCCGTCTCAACGGTCAATTTAGTCAGCATGTGAGTGAACTGATTAAGATCAGCTTCGGTCTTAATCCCTTTTGCAAATTCTGCTGCAAGGGCTTTTAGTTTTTTCTCGTCCCATAATATACCTGCTGTGTTGTTGAAATTAACCTATCAAAAGCAGGCAAATACACAATCTAAATTACAGTCTCTAAAGACAATCAATAACGTTAGTGTTTTTCACTTAAGTAATTTTTGCAACAAGCCCTTTTTTAGTGATAATTACCAGCCTTCCCAAGCATCATATTTATAATTATCGTCGATTTTTTCAAATTTAACACCACATAGTTTTAGTGACTCAAACTTATTCTTAAATAATGATGAACATACAGGTTTTGATATTTCATTACAAATGAATAAATGCTCATGAATATCATCTCTAATTTTAAATTTATCTATTCTTTCGTAGTATATTTTTTCTAAGTTTTTTTTCATCTGGAGTGTTAAATTCACCCGTCTCTATATCCTTTGATATCGTAAATATCGATTTAGACTCATCCATTATAGATAAGTAACTTAGAATATAAAATAAATAATATTCTTTTGATGGGGTTTTGTTTTTATACAATCTAACTTTAACAGGAATGCTGATACATTTCACCTTCAATTCGGAGAGTAATATTAACATATCAGATGAAATTAAGTTATCATTTGAAAAGTAATCACTATCTAATTTATATGCCTTTATTTTAACTGCATAATTATTTGAAAAATCCTCTGGTAGTGGTGGTGCAGTAAAAAGGTCATAATTAGGTAATTCTGGTACCCACTCTTGGTCCATAAAATATGGTATTCCTTCATCATTCGGAGAATATTCGATAACAAAAAATTCATTTTCACTATTAATCATAATAATCTACCTGTGTTAGGATCAGTTTTAAACAAGCCATTATCAAGTCCTTTCCTTGCCCAGTATTGGATTTCTTTTATCCCCAGAGCTAATTGCGTATCGCTCAACTTGTTTGCCTGGGTTGCAAGTTGAGACAATTTATTCCTTACAGCACTGGTATATTGATTATGATTAGACCAATGGCCTGGTATTTCCATTTTGCTAGCAAGACCTTTTGATCCAGGTAAAAAGGCTCCATTTGAAGCTCCATCATCATCCCAACCAATCTTTTTAAGTCGATCAAAAAGATATTTAAAGTTCTTATCTTTCATTAACTCTTCAGGAATAAGATGATGGTTAGCCATGCCATCACCAGTTTTTGCTCCCATATTTCGACCTAAGGCACAACTCGATAGTCCTAGCGGATCGTTCCACGTCAGTGGATTTGGCGCATACTGGTACAGGTTCAATCCACCCGCTAACCCGATAGGATCTTGCTGGGTAAAGCGACCTAAATCCGGGGCGTAGTACCTGAAAGTATTATAGTGCAGGCCGGTTTCTTTGTCGAAATATTGCCCTTGAAAACGCAGGTTTTGTTCACTGTTAAACTCACCGGTAGGGCGGGCCTGACGCTGTAAATTCCCCCAAACACCATATTGACCTTGCCAAACGAGATGACCGTCACCGTTGGTGAGCGCCTCCGGCAATCCGTTTAAGCCACTGTGCGTGTAATAGATGGCGCACCGTGGATTGGCGGGGGTATCCGTACACTCAATACGGGCTAAGGAGGTATAACTGTGGTCATTGTACGCATGGTACACCGTGGTGTGCGGTTTGGTGCTACTGTGCTCATGGGTAAGCACCATCCCCACCCAGCCAAAGGTTTGCACTTCATCCGGCTCACGGGTGGGGTAAGTGAGGGTATTGGCTATCGCACTGGCTTTCCATAAGCGTTTTTCAATTCGCCGCCCGAGGATATCATAACGGTATTCCGCGCGCTCATAACCCAGTGGGCCTTGGTGAATATCGACCGCAATAATCCGGTTCTCTGCATCGTAATGATAATGCTGTCCGGAAGTGCTGCCTTTTTCACAACGTGAAACCATGCGCCCAAAACCGTCATACTGATAATCAAATTGGTCGCTGTGGTGCACTTGGTTATGCAGGGCACTTTGCTGACGGTCTTTAAATAAATTTGCCGCTTCATCGTAGCGAAAATGTTCCGTTTGCACCGAGCCTAAATGTTGGGGTCATACTGATAGCTGTTATAGTACCCGTGCCCTGACGTAAATAAATCATTCCCTTGGCCGTAACTGACACTGCGCTCTGTCAGGTTATTGTGCTTATCAAGGGTTACTGCTGTAAATACGCAATTTTATATTTTTCTTATCATCTTAAAGCTTATCTTATTGAAGCCGTTCCTAATTCTCCAGACAACGATAAATTAATAACCACATTATCACCAATTAATTGTAACACATCATTTACATTACTTAACTTCCAATTATTCTCTTTAGAAAAACCATCCCAATCATTAACCATCCAATTCTTAGATTTTTTATTAACAATCATTTTGTTACGTTTACTAAGAAAGTCTATGTTTATACCGATAATAAAACCACATTCTGTTAATATGTTAACATTACCATATAAATAATTTAAAACTTTTTTCTTCTTGGTCAATCTACAAACAGGTAATTCCGCATTACCTAGCACCTTCGTTATTAATAACTCCGGCGAACCGACTCCAAGACCCATTATATTATTCCCATCATTTAAAAAATCAATGAAGTCCAATTCCAATGGAGGAATCCATTTTTCACTCATATCATTAACACCTTATTTTAGAGTTATATCTTTCAACATTACGCCCTATATTACGAAGTTCTCACGAACGACCATTAGCAAGATCACGTAAAGAACCTGTTTCTATGAAAATCTGGACTTCGGTTGACAATTAGTTTTTTCTAATTGTAGCCGGAGGTCAGATATGATGAACATTAAAGCTAAACGAGATATTGCACATAAAACAAAAATCTTAAATCATGCCCGTAAGAGCAAAAATATTGCTAAAATTTGTCGTCATTTTGGGATCAGTAGAGAAACTTTTTATACTTGGAAAAGAGCTTATGAACGAGATGGCGAGAAAGGATTAATCAACAATAAACCCTGCCCTGAAAACCCAACCAGAAGAGTTGCAAAACACATCGAAGAGCTAGTTATTTATCTGCGTACGACTTACCATTTTGGTCCCCAACGTATCGCTTGGTATCTGCTGCGGTTTCATAATATCAAAATATCACGTTCTGGTTGCTATTATGTCTTGCTTAGAAATAAATTAAATCAACTCCCTCAAAATCAGCGAAGCCGCTCTAAACCATTATTTAAACGTTATCAGAAACAAGTACTAGGGCATCATGTTCAGGTTGATGTGAAGTTTCTATTTTTTAATACACCTGACGGGCAATGAATTAAACGTTTTCAATATACGGCGATTGATGATGCGACACGGATCAGAGCGCTTAAAATTTATGAGAGGCATAATCAGGCTAATGCCATTGATTTCATTAATTATGTCGTTGATAAATTTCCCTTTAGGATTAAAATGATTAGAACGGATAATGGACACGAATTCCAATCAAAATTTAATTGGCATATTCATGATTTAGGGATGGAACATGTTTATATCAGGCCAGCTACCCCAAGATTGAATGGGAAAGTAGAGCGTTCTCATTTAACAGATAAACAGGAATTTTATCAATTAATCGATTATAAAGATGATGTCGATTTACATGAAAAGTTAGCTGAATGGGAAGTATTTTATAATTGTCATCGTCCCCACTCAGCTCATGCTGGTAAAACACCGTATGAAGTGTTAAAAAATAAGCTTGGTTTTTAAGGCTAAGCGTCAGCCGAGGTTCTGAGTGACACACGTTGAAAAAGAAGATAAAAAAACTATGAGGTGATGCTGCATTTTGCTTGTGGCAATATTGTTTGGAATAAAGCCCTATTGAGATAAGCTATAAGATAGTTAATGAATCGGTTGTTTAGTGGGCTGAACATAGGGCGTTAAATAAAAAAGCTGGGGAATTCTCAGCTATAATCATATTGTTACTGAAAATGTATTTGCATATGCAAGTAAGTTATTTTTATTTGTCCCTATTAAATATTTTTTACCTATTTCAATCAACCAACTATTAAATTCATCCAGTAAAAATTTATTGGTATCATTAACTTCAAATATGCCAGAGTCAGAAAAAGATTAAACCAAAATATCTAATATCTCCAAAAAACGATCCTCATCTCTTACTATTTCATCCTCCGTAATAGTATGAATATATTTCATAGCGTAAAGAATCTGAGATAACGTCAAAATTGTTGGGCCATTATGTAATTTATTTAATAGAGTTTCGATCATTTTAATTATTCTCCAAACTAATATGGCGATTCACTCATAGGTATATGAGGCTGATCCATTTGAGTATTTGCCCGCCCTTTGAGTACATGACCAAAATAGGGGAAATCTTTCCGGAATTTTACTAACCATTCAATCGAAATAAAAGATAATCGTATAATTTTTCTGCCAAAAATTCAGCATGCTCACTTTTCACTATAAAATTAAAGAAATAATATTGGTCATATAAATCCTTAATCATAGGCTCGGAAAACATAAAAAACTCTACATATATAGAATATAGTTCTTTAATATTATTAGATATTTCATTTAAATCAAGTTGATAGTTTGTTACATCATAAAAAATATTAACATATTCATTGTTAATTCTATTTAGCTCGATAAAAGGAGCATGTTTTTTCTCACACTGTTTCCAATGTTCATCCTTCTTTTTATCATTTCTATAAATAAATTTCATGATTAATCTTTTATTTTAAAATCAGTTACATGGGTCATTTTACCCGTTTTATCTATTTTTGCCATATAGTGAATATTAACGCCATTAATTTTTTGTTCCATTTTTGACCACCCCTTTCCTTTAAAATGAGGGTCGCCAATTTGATCAGGCTTAATTATTTCCACTCCATTCTCTGGATGTTTCTTTACATGATCCATTGCAAATTTTTCATTTTTATTTCTTATTTTAGTTCTTCCTGTTGACTTTGATTTTACTTTTTTAGGTTTTCGTGAAGACGAACACTTACGTAACCCCCACGGGTCAACCCACACCAACGCATTCGGCGCATACTGATACAGATTTAACCCACCCGCCAGTCCTATCGGGTCCTGCTGGGTAAAGCGCCCAATATCAGGGTCATAATACCGAAAGGTATTATAGTGCAAACCGGTCTCTCTGTCGAAATATTGCCCTTGAAAACGCAAGTTTTGGCTCCGAGCGTACCCGTTGGAATGCAAATTGCCTAACTCAATTTCCGTTTTACCCCATGACGTAAAGCGTGCGTGCCATTGTAGCTGGCCTTCTACATCGTAAAGTGCATCGGGTAAGCCATTGGGTTGACATTGAAAGTAGAAAATATTGCGCTGCTCACCCACGCTATCGACACGGGCTAAAGGGGCGTAACTGTCTGCATCTTCATACACATAGAGCATCTCAATGCCATGTCGCTGCTCACTGAGCAACCGCAACCCTTCCCACAAAAAGGTGGTGGTGCCACAGGGATGAGCCTGGGTTGGGCGATGTTGTAAAGCCAAGGGCACGTGAGGATTGGGAAGGTACGTCACCTGCTTATGCAAGCGGCGCCCGAGCGGGTCATAGCTAAATTGTACTTGGCAGCGCTGCTCATACGGATGATGGGTGGTGTGTAAGACCTCGATAAGTTGATGGTCACTGTTATAGCGATAAGACCAACGTTCGCCGGCACTGCTTTTTTCAATGGTGCGCCCAAACTCATCATAGCGGTAAGTATACCCGTGATAGTGGGTGACGCGGTTATGTAAACAGGCAGGGGCGTGCGCGTCCTGTAACAAGTTGGCCGCCGCATCGTAATAATAGGTTTCAGGTGAATAGCGGTCACTGCGGCGGTGCAATAGCTGGTCGTTGGTATCGTACTGGTAGTTTTTCCAACCATACGGCGTCGTTTCTTCTTGAGTCACGACCAAGTTGTGGCGTAAATCGTAATCCCAGCGCGTTTCGGTCAGGGGTTTTGTGCCTTGTTGTGAGTGATAACGGGTTTGCCGAGCTAGGCGACCGAGTCGGTCATATTGCCGTTGACTGCGAATATGCCCTTGGGTGCGCGTCACCTCACGGTGTAAGTTGTCACGGGTAAATTCGGTGATAACGGTCTCATCGAGATTAATTTGCAAGGCATGACCGCTGCCGTAATACAGTGTTTTGAGCTGCTTACCATTAGGTAAGCCGACCTGAGTTCGATTGCCTAACACATCATACTGGTAATCCACCCGTCCACTGAGCGTGTGCTCTTGAATTAGCTGCCCTAATTTATCGTAGGTGAAATGGACAAATTGAGAATAGGAGGCTTCTCCGGTAGATGTAAAGCGGGCTGAGGCTAATTGCCCGCCAAGTGTATATTCATAGTGGGTGAGCCCTTCATCCGTTTGCCGCTGCACCAATTGGCCTAGGGCATTATAACGGGCGTGGTGCACCAAGGCGTGGTCGGTACCGAAAGCAAAAGTCCGCTGAATAGTGCGGCCACAGGCATCATATTCATAATGGGTGACTACACCATCAAGCCCAATTTCATCACACAACACATCATCGGGTCCCCAGCGAAAACGGTACTGCTCGTGATTCTCATTGCGCAAAGCAACGAGACGGCCTCGCTCATCATACTGGCGCTCAACGGTGCCTTGCTGCGGATTGACCGTGCGTTGCAGTAGGCCTGAATCGTACCAATGGTATTCATAGCAGGAGCCGTCAGCCTGCTCAAAACGCGATAAGCGACCCAGCGCATCCCAATAGAAGCGATTTGACCAACCGTCGGGGCGAGTGATGACAAGCGGGCGACCCGCAGCATCATAGTGAAAATGCGTCTCTTCATGCTCGGCATCTTCGGTGCAAATCAGTTGATGTTGAGCATTATAACGGTACTGAGTGACTTTTCCCGAACAGTCTTGGTGGCGCGTGATTTGCCCGCGTAAATTATAGGTTAACTGTCTGACCCCTTGTTTGGCATCGATTTGTTTAATCACTTCACCAAACTCATCACGTTCAAATGTTGTGGTTTGCCCTAATGCATTGGTTTCTGAGATAAGTCCATGATGCACGTCATAACTAAACAGAGTGCGGCTCCCATCGGGAGAGGTAATACTCTTAATTAAATCTCGTGTAGTTAGCCACTGTATTAAAGTGGTATTCCCCAATGGGTCGGTTTCTTCGGTTAAGCAGCCATTTTCATCATAGTGAAAATGCCACTGTTCATTCAGTGGTGACGAAGTTTGACTGAGCAGGCCTAATTCATTCCACTCATACCACCAGTCATTGCCTGCCTCATCAGTATAACGGGTGACTAAGAATTGCTCATTCCATTCGTGGGTATGAGAGAGCTGATTCGCATGAATGACATGGGTTGTTCGAGCGACCATATCATAATCGATACGGCAATGTTCGCCTGCGTTAGTTTTATATTCAACGACCCGCCAATCATCAAATTTTGCCCAGTCATAATCACAGCGCAGTCCCTCAGGCAGGCGATGCTGCGTGAGCAGGTTATGCTCATTGTAGGCATATTCGCGAATGATAACGCCGCTGGCATCAATAACGGCGCTGACTTGCCCTTGATCATTATAGCGGTAGTGTACTAAGTCTCGGTCAGGCTCGTTGTCTTGTTGCTCGACGATGTGAGTGACACAATGAGGCAGGTCAGGATGGTGGTAAACAAGCGTCACTGCCAGTGTTTGTGCTGTGTCTGTGATTTGGTGAAGGCGATGCTGTGCATCATAGTGCAGTATCAACCCATTGCCATATTCATCGCTCAGCGACACCAGGCGAAGGTGTGCCGGATTATCGTCTCGCGGTGTAAATAAGCGCCAGCATTCTCCGTCACTGTCACTGATTGTGAGGTCACCGCGTTCATTGGCGGCAATAATTAACCCTTCATCAGCATTGAAATATTGGATCCCGGGGACAGGCGGTTCAAAGCGCAGTTCACGACCACTCATATCGCGGTAACAATAGTGGTTCGCTTCACGGGTCACGCTCACTTCAAACGGGGTCAGCCAACCTTGTCCAAATAGGCCTCGGGCATGATTACGGCTATTGTAAATACGTTGCCAAAAGAGAGGATAACGTGCAGGCAGTGAAAAATCGAGTTCTTCCTCACCGGATAAGATTTTGGCCCCCGTGGCGGCGTGCACTGGGTTAAATAGGGATTGAATGGCGTTACTGATCCGATTGACTCCCATACCAATGGCGCCCATGGCAAGCATACAAGGTAAACTTTTGAAGATGGCTTTGGGCTTACCGCGCAGTAGGGAAGCAGCCATATAGATGAATTCTAAACCGGGTAATTTCCCACTTTTGATGGGGCGTACCACTACAGTGCCCCCACCAATAAGAACATTCGGGGAGACGGCTTCAGACACCTTTCCTTCACAGGTTGAGCGGTCATTGGCGCGTACTGCGGGTAAATCATTAATTGAAACTTTATCGGAGCCTTCCGCCATGTATTGAATAGGACTATGTTTGGAAACAATCAATGCGATCATGTTCAGCTTCCGCGGTAGGGCCACTGGGGGCATCGACCGTCGGTTGGATCATCTCTGAAACAAAGCTCTTGGCTGTATTCAGTAAGGAGCTCGCATAATCGAGAAAAGAATGCTCCTCGGGGGGCGAAGGAAGAGCGGCGATTTCAGTCTTTGATAACAAACGACCCGCAGCCCGCGCCGCAGGTTTGCCGTTGGTGTGAACATTTTTTTGAGCCCAGTACTGATCGTGCCGGCTGCAGATGGCGGAAAAAGCCAATTACCAAAGTCGGCACAGGCAGATGAGATAGAGTCGCCAAGATCCGAGGCTTGAATGATCATACTGCCGATAAAGCCTGACATGACACAACTACTGCCAATTGCAGTCGCTGCCGCAGCTGCAGCTGCTCCGGCCGCACCGAACGCCGTCAAAAAATGGCGTCGCCACAAGAGCGGCTCCCGCGACGACCACCCCCGCCGCCGCATAAACGACCCCTTCAGCCCACAATGGAAACCACATCAGCCCAGATACTGCTGTGGATGATTTCGTCTTGTTCTCTTGCTGCATTAGGGGTTGTCATGCATGAATCCTTTCAATTAGCCGTTGAGGGTGAATGAATGTTTAAGCTCTTGCCAATACGTGTTATCGGTATCGTCAAACGGAGCGGCAGAGGTATAGCTAAAAAGCAGAATGCGTTTTTTATCCGGTTGTAAAATCGCCAACTGCCGTTGATAATATTGACCACCATTGCGAAAAAAACGAATGTCTGTTTCTAAGGCTTCCACGTGCGGTGCCGCCAGTAAATCAACTTTCTCGAAGGGGGCAATCGAGATGTTTGTGGCGACCTGCTGTAACTGTTGACATTGCAGTGTTAGCTCTTCTTCCAAGGTGTTTCCGGTTGTCATTTCAGCGCGCGCGAACCACCAATGTACGGGGGGAGTCTGGGTCACGAAACACATTCATGGTCGTGTCTTTCCACGTTGGGGGTGGAGCGATAAATTGCCCTTCATTCAAGGTATACATAGCATTAGCCTTTCTTTGCAAAAACATTATCGAGGGTGGTTTGTAACATGCCTTTATTGCCCGTGCCATCCGGGGAAATCGTGGCAGAAGGTGACGAGGGGTTTAACCCCAACACACCCCCCCGTAGTATTAATTTCTCCGTTGTTGTCCACGGTGATATTGAAGGTTTTTCCTTTTAAATGGATAGCGCCGGAAGCATTGAGCTCTAGGACACTGTCCCCGCATTCTAAAGCGAATGGACTCTCCCTGAACCGATAAAATATCGCCCAAACAGCTTGGTCTTTTCGGTAACCCCCAGTGAGTAAGGTGGAGTTCCCTTTGACCGCGATATCTTGTGCAACAACGACTTTGCTATTTTCATACCCTTCAATGGTGTTTTCTTCATTACCCACAACATTTTTGGTTTTATTGTTTAATATGGTTAATGTGTGGTCATTGAGTACCGTGGTATTCATGTCTTTTTGCGCATGAATAAACACTTCCTGCTTACCGTCCTCATCCTCAAAACGTAACTCGTTAAAAGCCCCTCGCCCTTATGGGTTTGAGTGCGGAACGTGGTGCGTGTTTTGTTCTCAGGAAAACGAATAGGGGGAGCATTGCGGCCATCGTAAGTGCATCCCGTGATAATGGGGCGGTCAATATCCCCGTTCAGGTAACTGACTTGCACAACGGTGCCGATACGGGGCACGGCCGAAAAGCCGTAACCGTTGCCGCTCCATCCCATGGCGACACGCACCCCAACAGGAAGCGCTGTGATCGGGCTTGCCGTAGCGATCCCAATGGAAATGCACTTTGACGGCGCCCGTACTCCATTGACGTAAATCTCTTCCCCCGGCGGCCCCACCACGGTCGCCAATTCATCCCCATCGGCCGTCGGTTTATAACGGTGTGGCGGACGCCACTCCTCACGACCCGGTATAAAGGAGACCGTGTTACTTAATTGCGTTCCTTCGCCCCCGCCATTGTCGGCTAAGGGTTGCACGCCGTGATGGGTGACCGTGATGACTTGCCAACTGTCCATTCATCGGGGCGTGTGGGTGATTTTGCAGGGTGAAAATTTTGCCTGGGCGCAAGGCAAAGCAGTTCGTGGTGGCATTGCCCACGCGGCTGCCGCTGCGTAACTGCTCAAAACGGGCTTTGGTCAGGGGCTCCCCTTCGGCATCCAATTGAAAACGCCCGTAACTTTCAAACACACTGTGCTGCCCACCGCCTGCTTGCTGATCTTGGTGCATCAGCGGGTAAGAGGGGCGCACATAGTTGTTGTCTTTTTGGATCAGTTGATCGGGGCACAGATACTCCCCGTACTGCCATGTGGTGGCGGTACTGTCCGGTGATATCGGTGTTCGCTTGCGGGTTGTAAGTCAACGAGATCCCCGCGGTCATGCCCATGTGCTCATCACTGTAGAACATCTGATCTTCTTCAAACCAGAAGTTGATCCCTTCCTCCAAAGGCTAAGCGACACCAAAAGTCATAGGCGGATTCCCGTTTTTGCGTGGTGTAGGTCCGTTCCGGATGCAGCGCTTCACGGTAAAAAAGACAGTCTGATTTGACGTGCGCTTCATCCAATAACGTCTTTAAAATCGCGGGGGCGTTTTGGTCCTTGGAAGATACGGCTGTCCTGATTGAGGGTCATGATCCACATTTCAGGGCGGATATCAAAATGGTACCAACGTTTTCACGCCATCGGTATTGCCTTGGACACCGCCCGCAAGAATGCCATTGACGGTGCGCACAATCTGCCCATCCCCGTTTGACCGTCAGTGAGGCGGCTTGGCCTAAATGCGTTTGGAATTCAATATAAGGCAACAAACTCACCACATTCAGGCTAAGGTGATATAAGGAAGAGAGCCCTTCGGTGAGGGTAAAATCGGTGAACTTGAAAGGTGCCCGCAGGAAATAAGCCGATTTCACAGGTAAACACTAAACCGCTCGGCTCGGCGGTTAACCCTAACGCAGCTGCGTAAGGCCGCTTGCGCGGTATCCGGATCGGCAGGGTTGAGCCCCCCCGTCAGCCCGCCACCGGGGGTCAACATCGCGGTGGAGGCCTGCAACGAGGACGCCGCACTGGCCGCTTGTTGGGCCAAATTGACGGCTTGTTGTGTTCGCGCAGATGCCTTTGACATCGCCGCTTCCTTGGCTTGGTTAATGGCTTCGTCCTTCAGCATCGACGCCAGATCAGGGGATGATTTTTTCGGATCTTTTGAGAACATGGTCAGGCTCCGGGTTAACGGGGAGAGTGCATCACGTTAAAACAGACAAGGACGAGCCCGGGTGAGCTCGTCGAATGAGGCGATTACGCTTCCAGCGGTGCACGCCAGTCCGTCAGCACCGGAAGTGCCTGCCACGGTGTGCTCCCAGTCGACCTTACGGTAAGAAAGCGACACTTCGATGAGCTGCGTGTAATCCGCTTTGGCCGGATCTTGGCAGTGTGGCATTTGGCAATCGATGTTGACGATAGTCGCATCGGTCAGTGTGGTGGTGGAAGAAGTGCTCTTGCTTCCCTTCAACAGACGTGCGGTACCATTTCAGTTCCACTTTTGGCAGCATTTCACCGGACGCCAGTGCGTTGTACAGCAGAGGGACCGCTTTGTTTAATGCCACCGTAAAACGGAATGGCTTGTGAGCACGTTGGCCTGAAGGTTGACCGGATTGGGGGTCAGTCCGGTACGGTCACAATGTGGGAAAACTCTTGCACCAGCATTTGGTCTTCATGACCTTGTACATAGATGTTACCGACGGATTCAGGGGTAAATGCTCCCGCAGTGATGTTGCCCTGCGTTTTACCTTCGATAGAGATATAACATGGAGTTGGCATAATGCGTCCTTTTATTATCCTGAGTTATCATAATAAGTCAGGTGATGAGTAACGATGGTTTATTGCAACAAGGGCAATATATTCCTTGCTCAATATCATTAATATCAGCCAATGCTCACGGTGATTTCGGTTAGGGTGAATGATATATATCGAGGGTAGGGATGTAAATATATCGGAATAATCCGAACGGCCTAGGATAAGTGACTTAGCGTAAAATAATTGTCATGACGATATTTGCTACTTTCGAAATGGCATTTTAGGCCGTGAAAACAGAATGAAATATTTTCGCTTTTGTTCGTTATTTTGATGAAAAACGCTTAACTATCGAAAATATTAGCAAAAATCTATGTACATTGAGCGAAAAAACGTTCCAGAAAAATTCCTAACGTTTAATTGCTTTAACCTATTGTTTTATCAGTATAAAAAATATCATCTAAAAACGAGATAAAAAGGGACGGAATTTTTTAACGACTGCGATTTTTATCTCTAATAAAGCGAAATAAATTGAGTTATTATTCTGTCATTAAGTATTAAATTTTTATAAACAAAGCGTTAGGTTGTTGCTATTGCTTGAGGAGAGTGTTTGGCGGATATTGCCTATCTCTCCCCTTTATTTTTTAATTGATTGATATCTATCACTAATTATTGGGGGAGGCCGCACAGTTCAGGTTAAACGGGTTTTTGCTGACGTTATTTTAGTCGTGATAGCGTTGGTGCATGATGGGATATTGGTCATTTTTAGAGGTCAAGCTCTTAAATAATATCGAGAAATGATATTTTATCATGGCAGTAGAAGAGGCGAAGCGCTGAGTACCTTTCACCATCCCCTAGCAGTCCGTTGGATCCACGTCAATATTCCACTTCACCTTGCGGCTTTCTGGCTGGCTCTGTAACTCTGGTAAAATTTGTGCGGCAAATTGCTGCAAATAACCTCGTGATGGATGCTGTAAAAGCAGTTGCCAGCGGAAACGCCCGCCACGCTTAGCTTGAATGGCAGGGGTTGGGCCTAAAATCCATAAGCGTGAATCACTGTGTGGATGCTCAGAAATATAGTGACGGACTTTCTGTAAGAACTGCCTTGAATCCTGATTATTGTGATCTTCTGAACGGATTAAAATGGCTGGAAAAGGGTGGCAACATGGCGATGCGGCGTTCGTCCATCGCTTCACGGGTAAACGCATCATAACCATTTTTCTAATAAGGTCTGTAATAGCGGGTGCTCAGGGTGGTGAGTCTGTAAAAATACTTCCCCTTGTTTACCTGCTCGGCCAGCACGACCTGATACTTGTATATAAAGCTGAGCAAAGCGCTCGGCAGCTCTAAAATCACTGGAAAACAGTGCCCCATCGACATCCAGTAAGGCAACTAAGGTGACGTCAGGGAAGTGATGCCCTTTTGCTAGCATTTGTGTGCCAATGAGAATACGCGCGCCACCCGCGTGTACCTCATTCAAATGCTGCTCTAATTCACCCTTGCGGCTAGTAGTATCTCGGTCAATACGCGTAACAGGGACATTGGGGAATAACGTATTGATCCCTTCTTCGAGTTGCTCGGTTCCCATCCCCACAGGAACAAGGTGGGTTGAGCCACATTGAGGCATTGTCGGGGGATAGGTTTTTGGCTATCACAATGGTGGCAGCGTAACTGATGGAATTGTTGGTGCAAGGTATAATAGTGATCACACCGTTGACACTCAGCTATCCAGCCACACTCATGGCAGAGCAACGCAGGTGAATATCCTCGGCGGTTTAGGAAAAGGATCACCTGATTATTTTGTGCGAGGTGATCTTGGATATGTTTAATCAATAAATGGGATAAACCAAACTTTAGTGGCTGCCCTTTTTTTAGGTCGATAAGATGCTGTGTCGCAGGACGTGCATTACCCGCCCGTAATGTTAAGTTTAACTGACGATATTTCTTCTGCTGAACATTATATAAGGTTTCTAAAGAGGGCGTTGCCGTGCCCATAATAATGGGAATATTTTCTTTTTTGGCTCGAAATACAGCAAGGTC